>NZ_FONX01000049.1 GCF_900113035.1 Paracidovorax wautersii
GTGCTGGAGACCCTGTGTTTGATGGGTGCTAGAACCTGAACCGGCAATGGGCACGCAAGACGAAGGTGCTGGAGCCCCTTGTTTGATAGGGGGCTAGAACGGTGAGGTCGTGGGCGAAGCCGAAACCGAGCCATTGGTGCTGGAGATCGACGCGCAGCGCGGGCCTGAATAGCGCCAGGAAATGAGGGTGTTGGGGCGTGAAATTGTCCAGTGTGCGCGCAAGTGGTTGGCGCGGTTGGTGCAAACCGCGGGCGTGGGTGGACGAGGTGCGTGACGCTGGGCCTAGTGCATGCGCGTGCCAGCCCCATTACCACGCCCACGGCAGATCCACCAGCCTCAGGAGCCCCAGGTGCGCCCTGTGTGGGTTGTAAGATGGGGTTTCATTGTTGCGAACCTGAGGATCTCCTATGCCTACTTCCATGGCCACGCCCATGAGCACCACTGATCGCCTGCGCCAGGTGATCGTGGAGACGCTCCAGATCGACGCAGCAGGCCTGCAGGACGCTATCGGCCAGCTCATGGTGGTCACGAGCGCCGAGCACCCTTCAGCCCCTGCCGAGGTCCGCTCCGTGCACGATGCGGCAGCCGGCGTCACCGTGCTACTGGCCGACCGCATTCCTGCGGGACGGGAGGCCCACGTGCTGGCCGCGGAGATCGAGCGGCACCACGGCCGCGGATCTGCGCAGCTCGTGCTGGGCGACCGTGCCGACGAGCTGCTGGGCCGACTGGTGCCCACGAACCTAGTGGTGGACGGATTGGACGAAGCGGCGTGCTTTGCAGGAGATGGCGAGCGCGCCCCGTTCGTCGTGTTCGACGTCGATCGCCAGGAGAACATTGCAGGCCCGTTTGCAAGCCGGGACCTGGCGGCGGTGCATCGTCAGGAAATCCTTGATGGGCACGCGCCTCGTCTCGACGCATTGGCGTTGAGCCAGGCGCTGGAAGCGGCCGAGGAGGGGCCCACCAAAACGCTGGCTGCCGCTCGTGACGAAATCCGGGCCCGGGAGCTGCAACCTGATGAGAAGGTAGTGCGAGCGATTGCTGATGCTGATCTGCTCGCCGAGATCAACCGCCGCGGCATTCTGCAGCCCATGTATGGAGCCATCGGCGCGGTGCACGATCACCTCGATCGGACTGGCGCTCTCGATGAGCGGCTGACTCAATATCTGGTCTACCGTCTCCGTCGTGAAGAGGCCGCTATCACTGGTATGCCCGACTCGGCCGCCCGCGTCGCCAACTGGCAGGGGTGCATTGAGGAGCTAGACCGAGAAGGTCGTCGCGGAGAGGGGCCATCGATGTAGAAGCCCGAGCCCAGGCCTGTAATTGCAGCTCGTTGATTGCCATGAGCCCCGTGACTTCGGTTGCGGGGTTTTTTCATGGGGGCGTGTGCGTTGTCGGTTGACCCCCCCTGGGGTGGTGAAACCGCCTGCCCTTGCTGGTGGAGGTCAGGTGGGGGGAGTGGGAGCTGCAGGTGGGGGGATGGAAACGGCAGCGCTATTTGAGAAAACCGCCGACAAGACAGCGATCAATGGGAATGGCGGTGCCGGCGGCGGGCGCGCAGCGCGGGCCAGGAGCTTCTCGGCCGATGGCTGCAGGGAGCCTTGGGTGCAAGAGATGGCCCTGGCATGGCCTGGTGCGTCAGGTGAAATCGCCCTCCTTTGGGCCGACCCTCCTTTGGAGCGGGTCGGTGGACGGAGGCGGCGGCCGTGGCCACCACAGGGTGAGGGCCAGGAGGGAGAGCCAGGTGTGTCAACGCGGGCACGCGCAGCGCGTTGTGCAGAGCCACCTGGTGAGTCAGCTCGATCAGCCCCCACAGCCCCTGAAAACCGCCCCTCGGGGCGCACGCCGAAGGCCAGGACCTGCAGGGCGAGCAGCTGAGCGATGCGGGGGACCCCTGCCTTGCCCTGACCCGCCTGGAGACAACGGTGTGGCGAGCGCATGAAGCTATGAAAAAGGTAGCGCATGTGCGGCGTGGCGGATCTGGGCGTTGGAGATCGAGCTGCCGGCGGCGCGGCCGGCGAACCCGGGCATCGAGCAGCTG
>NZ_FONX01000026.1 GCF_900113035.1 Paracidovorax wautersii
TCTGAGATGACGCGGTAGATCAGGTCTTCTGGGTAGGACCGTGCGTAAATGGCGTAGAGTTTCTCTTTATCCGTCTCGCCTGTTACTGCGATCATGGCGTTGACGAGCGACTGAACGAGCATCTGGTCAGTGTTCAGGATCTCTGGCAGGTTGCTACCGGCGGGCGCTGCAACCCGAGCCCCTCGTGTGAACACAAGCTTGTAGTCGCCGCCACTGGTGACAGGCTCCACCGTGACGTTGACCTTCCATCCGCTGGATAGCTCTTTGCCGTCGATATCCGTCTGGATGTTGGTGAGCACTTTCAAACGAGTGCTGGGCTTGCGGTACCACTGGCTCTCACCATCCAACACCAGAAGTTCGAGGATGGATGTCGCCGACAGTTCGATCTTGTTGATGCTCTGCACGGCCAGGGCGGAATCGACCTTAAGCAGCACGGGCTTGCTGTTGTCGTTCTTCAACTGCAGAAGGGCTCGTAGCGGCAACGATGCGATGTGGCCGATCTGTAGGTTGTTGACGATGTATGGATGGATTCGGGCCTTGAAGCGGTTCAGGGACGGGTTCTGCTTGCTTTCTTCGTAGAAATACTCTTGGAAGTAGGTGATTTCAGAATTTTTCTTGGATTCTGCTTCCGTGTAGAAATTTGAGAAAACGAGTTGGCACCGCTTGAGCCGTTCCAGTTCCTCTTTCACGAGCTTGCGGTTGCGGCTCGGATTGTCGGGGGACAACTGAAGACGTCTGGCCACTTCCGCATAGGACCCCACAACCCAGCCCTCAGGATCTCGGCCGAGGTCCTTCCACATGTCGTTGACGACAGCGATCACGCTGAGCGTGACGGTCGTGTAGCCGGCCGTGACGTTGTTGCCAAGGATCGTGACAGATTGCTGCACTGAATCATCAGGGCGACTGAAAACGATCTTTCGGGGCTTGTCCAGATCTTTGGTGCTGGGGGGCGGGAACAGCAGCGGATTTTTGAACTGCTTTTCACCGATGACAGAGAATTCGGCTTGGAACTCATCTGGCTTGGCGTCAGGATTGATTTGCCGGCGGCTGCCCCGTTTGCGATGCAGCGATGCAGCAAGTGCCAACTCGGCATCCGTATCAGGCGGGGGAACCATGGACATCTGAGGTGTCTCATCGTTCGAAAGCATGGCAACTCCTTGTCGTTGACGGAGAGACCAGCGAGATGTAACATCCAGATTCGCAATCAAGGACATTGGAAGACTCACCGGTCAGACACTGTTCATTCCCAAGAAGTCCCGCGCCAACGGGACTTTTTTTTGGGTCGTTCCAACATAATTTTATCGCAATAAATTTCAGCGATTTCGTGGTGGAGCCGAGGCGTAATCAGGTTCACCCATTGTTGGGGCTGCGGACGAAAATCCCATGGGTTTCGAACTCTTCGCCCAGCACCTGCATGAACGGCTGGCAGATAGTACGCCAGCGTGGGCGCAGATCGTTGATCCGCCCGTCCATGATGACAATTTCAAGACCAGTGCCTCCGGCTGCACGCACCAGACGACCAACGCCCTGTCGCAGCCGGGCCACTGCGTCGTAGACGGCGTCCTGGGGATGGGCCAGCAGACGCATGGCCTGAGGATCTGGCAAAGGCAGTTTGGTGATCACCACTCGCTGCAGGGGGACGTTGGTGTCCATGCCCGTCCAAGCTGCTCCCGTGGCCAGCCAGCACCAGGCCGTTTTGCGGGCGAATTTCTTGGCTTGCTCGTCCATCGGCATGCCCTTCTCGGCCACCACGACGCCGGTCGTTTTCCCCATCGCTTCCGCGATGCCGGCGATATCGGCGTAGGAGTTGGCCAGCACCAGCGTCTTGCCTCCCCTTCCCTTGAAGTCCAGGATCGCGTCTGCGGCTTCGGGCCACCAAATCTCTTCGCGGCCACGGTAGGCTCCAAGCCACGCCTTGCCGTCTACGCCTTGCTCTCGCGCCGGGCGCAGCACCGTAACGCCTTCGTCGCGCCATTCCGCGCGCACACGGCCCAGATCCTGGAGCCGGGCTGCGGGGATCGCCAGCCGGCGCGCCTGGTGCTGTAGGGTCCTCACCCCGGCATAGGTCTGCCAGCTGAGCGTGCCGCTGAACAGCACAGCCTGGCTCACCCGGGCCCACAGCTGCTGCAGCACGGTGTCCACGCTGCCTGCGTGGCGCACCCACAAGAGGGGTTCTCCCCCCTGGCGGGTGACCACACTGGCGCGCCAGGTCTGGTGCTGCTCGGGTTGGGGGACCAAGCGGCGCACCACCAGTTCCCGCATGCGGCCGCCCAGCTCAATCTCTTCGTCGTCTGCGCCTGGCAGCGTCTGCTGGTTGCACCAGCGGGTGATCCAGGGGCCCAGCACGGCAGCTGGAACAAACTTTCCTGCCAGCCCCGCCATGGAGGCGCTGAGCAAGTGGGCTTCATCGACCAGCAGCATGCTGGGGCTGCTGGCTGCTTCAAGCACTTTCGGGATCATCTGGTGGGTGCATAGCACCGCTCGGGCAGCGCCCGCCGCCTGGAGCGCCTGGTCCTGCAGCTCGATGGCCAGCGCTTCGTTGTCGCTGTAATGGGATCGCCCCCAGGCCTGCGCCAGGGGGGCATCACAAAAGAGCTTCCATGCCTCAATCCACTGCGAGCCGATTGACAACGTCGGTACAGCAATCACGACCCGTTGATCAGCTGCTGAGGCGAGCCAGGCAAATGCCCGGGTCTTGCCGATCCCGGTGCCGCCTTCGAGCATGCCGATGGCATCCCGACGCAGCTCTGCGACCTGGTCAAGCAAAATGCGCTGCTCGGGGCGCCAATCGATCGCAGAAGGAGGGTCGATCCAGGTCCAATCCGTTGCGGCTGTCAGGGCCCAACTGGCCAGCGCCCTCTCGACTGCTGCGGGAGTGCTCCCTTCAGGAATGGTCGCTATCAGCCCCGGAGCGAACTTCCAGGGCATGGCCATGGGCTTCACCGACGTTGCGCAGTACGTCGCCAGTCGGTTCAGGGTTTCTGGTGTGGCAATGACTCCACGCGCCGCAAGGCGTGGCAGGCATTCTGTGGGGATTCTGCAGGTGAGCACGGGGTCGGAGTGTATTTGCAGAAAAAAGAATAAACAAGTATATTTTTCGGCATGCCACACAAAATTATCATCAATTCCAGGCAGGGAATTTTGGGGTTCTACATGCCCCGCCCAATGGCAACCGGCGATTTCCGGGAGGCCTGCTCCTTATGGCTCGATGAGATCAAAGGTGTGGCTGAGTTGACCGATGAACAAGTCAACGGAATCTTCAATCACTCTCAGGATGGGCGCCCGCGCAACGCGCTGTCACCCTACCGTTTCTCGACTGATGGGAATTGGGGCTTGTTACATGCAGTCGGTGAGACCGCGACAGGAATTGTGCGACGCGTGGCGAATGTGGCTGTGAAGAATGAGCGGTTGCCCGCGGTGCTCGCCGCTCCGCGCTGGGAAGACCGCAACGTGGGTATCGTCTCTGCTCCGACGCCCGTGCTCTATGAGATTCCTGAGATGATCGTGTGCCGGGACGCGACGCAGCACAAGCTGTGGGCCAGAGCGTCGCGGGCGCAGAAACTGCAGCATGTGCAGCAGTTGGTGCGTCGCGGTCTTGCAAGGCAGCTAGAGATGCTGGGCTGCGATCTGGATCTGGCGCAGCCTGTGGTGGTCCGTTGCGAGCGCGAGCGCGCAGTTCCCAAGCTGCGCAGGACCTCTGCCAACGCTTTCGTGCGTGTGGCGGCCGTCGCCTTTGAGCTACCTGTTGTTCTGCATGGCCACTGGGCTGCAGGAGCGCTTATCAACCGCGGATTCGGGGCCATCCATCAAGCGAGCGTGCATGAATGAATTCTTGAGCCCCACTGCTCTGGCCATTGGTGCCATGGGCTTCAAGCCGGCGGATCTTCCCGCTTCGCCAACCGATTGCAACTGCGGCCTGTGCGGAGTACCGCTGATCAAGGGCAAAAGTCCTGCCAAACCCTTCGTGCCAGGGCCTGAGTTCAGCGCGTTCGAAAGCCTCGATCGCGCGGCCCATGGACTGATCTGCGGAGCATGCGTCGTTGCGACGTCCACCACGACGGGTTTCATGAGCCGGTTCAGTCGCGCCGTATTCACGCCGGCCAGCGCTCTGCGCATGTGGAGCGCAGAAGACGTGTGCTGGATGGTCCTGCATGCACCGCCGCCCTACGTCGCGGTGTTCAATACCCGCTCATCTGGCCACGTACTGTGGCAGGCGCCTGTCACCCACGATGCACGCAGCATCGGCGTTGTGCTCGGCGGCAAGACGCTCACCATCGACCGCGAGGCAGTGAAGAGCGCTCACAGCGCTCTCGGTCGCTTAGGAGCCGCTGGCAACGCGGCTCTCGGCGCCAACTACCAGTGGCCAGTGCTGAACCTCAGCATCTATGACGATGTCGCGGATCTGTGCCGCCTCATTCCATCCCATGAGCGCGTGCTGCGCGCGAGTGCCGAGCCCCAGGTGATGGACGACTTGGACGTGTTCGACAACCTCTCGCTGGGCGAGCGCTGGGCGCTCTCCGCATTGCTGCTGGCGCGGCCGAAGCGAAGCCAAGAGCTGGGTGAGTTCGCTCGCCCTCCCATCCTCCACCGCAACACTCCCTCGGCCCAATCATGATCGTGATCCACGGCGTTCTGACTACGACTTCCCCACTGCATACCTCTGCTGGCTCGAAGGGTTTGCGACTGCAGCGTGACGGTTTCGTGTCCAGCAAGGACAACGACGGCATTCCCGTGGTCTCCACAGTGAACATGCCGCTCACCGTGCGCGGCCGCTACTACGGCGATGTGCCGATCTTTCCGTCCAGTGGGATCGTCGGCGCGTTGCGCCGCCATGCCTCGCGCCGCGTGCGCGCCGCGCTCACGGCCGATGGCGGCCGTATGTCCCAGCCCATGTACTACGCCATGCAGAATGGTCATGCGCCTGCGGGTCAGCTCAGCGGTGGCGTGGCCACGCTCAAACAGTACGAGGCCTCGCGTGGCGACCTCTTCTTCGGCATGTTCGGGGGGGGGTCAATGCGCAACGCAGCACGGTATATCCAGAGCGACCTCGTGCCGGTGATCGACCAGACGATCGACGCAGGCCTGGTGCCCGAGAAATTCGCGGACCTGTCGCCCACTTCTTCCCGCGGAATCGAGCCCTGGCAACTGGTGAGCTACCGTGTCATGCGCAAGGTCGATGACATCGGCCGGGGCCGCGACAGCGGCGTGGACGTCGATCTGCTCGACGACGACCAACGCCGCGAAGCCGCGGCTGCGTACGAGGTCATCACCCCTGGCACGCCGCTCTACTTCCGAACGCAGCTCGCTCCCGAGAGCACGCCGGAGCAGCGAGGCCTTTACCTGCTGGCATTGCTCGACCTGCTCGAAACCCAGCAACTGGGGGGCCGTGTTCATCTCGGATGGGGGGGAGTCATGGCGCAACGTTTTCGCTATGTGGAAGGAGTCAAGATCCGTCATGATCTCTTCGAGCAAAAAGCTGATGACGAAGGGATCGTGACGCTCACCGGTACCCCGGCGTTCAAGCAGCTCGTCAAGCCGGCCGAGAAGGCCTTGGCAGCCATGGCCAAGGCGCCGGAGGCCCAGCGCGAACGCCTGCGGGAACTGCTCGGAGCGTGAATTGAAGCCTTTGCGCGTTGACATCGTTCTGGGCGGCCTGACGGCGGTGCCTGACCGCCACCCTCCCCTGTTCGATGCCCTGCTGCTTGCGTGCGTCGGCCGCCGGCAGGAACTGCCGTTTGAGCCCGGATGCCTGCCGGTGCGATCGGTGCGCGACAAGCGCTGGGCGGCCGGCGAGTTTGTATGGATGGCCTCGGCCATCGACATCACCTTCGTGGGGCCTGCTACCGATCGATTTCTGCACCGCAACGCGAGGCCTCTCGAACTGCTGGATGACGCGCGTGAGCATCATGCAACGTCTGTCGATTTCGATCGAGGGCTCACCAAAGTGACGCGCAAGCGTTTTGCAGTCCGCCAGGCGACGCACGCCACCGCCTGGTGTATCGGGGATCAGGGAGAGATCATGGGCCTTCTGCAGGGGCTGCAGGCCTTAGGGGCGCATCGGCATCTAGGCCTTGGCCTGGTGCGGGATGTGCGTGTGGTCGAAGATGCATCGGCCGACGTGTGCTGTTGGAAACGCCCGTTGCCGGGCGTTCACAGCGAAGACCCATATGCAGCACAGCGCTACCGCTGTGCTGGAAGAGCTGTCCCGCCCTACTGGAGTCGTGATCTGCGCCTGCAGGCATGGTGGCCAGCAGATCTTTGACCGTATCATCGTGTTTGCACCATCATGTGGCGTTGAGCTGATGACCTGTAGAGCCTAGAACTGGTTCGACAACTTCTTGCAGCCTTCGCAGCATGGTGGTGCGACTTTTTCAGCTATCCAAGAGGGATGTGTTTGAACCGTCAGAGTTGGTTCAAACGCCCTCATTCTTCCCGACTTGCGACCTACGCTCGGCTTGCCTGGTTGAACTTGGCCAGCCATAGCGTACTGGGTGAGGTTAGCGCACCACCGTCAGGCCAGCATGGTGGCGTTCGGCTTGGGATGCTTCTTCCTCGGGAGTCATCAGGTCTTCGCCGAGTGCTGCTTCGATACGGGCATTGTGCTGCTGGACCGCATCGTCGAACGACTGCGCGCCTTGTACTTCGCGTGCGGTGGCGTTGTAGACCTGCTCGGCGCGGCGCTCGCGCGGCAAGAGCTTGCGAGTTCCTTCGGTCACGATGGTTTCCGAATCATCCGAGACGACCAGTGTGCGGCCGTAGATCATGTGTTGCACGAGCAACCGGCTTCCCTGGAGCACCAGCAGGGTTTCGTCCGCCTGCAAACGGCTCAGGGCGGCTTGGCCCATGACGGCGATGCGCTTGGCGATGATCTTGCAGGGCCGGGTGCTGGAGGGAAGCAGGACGCAGTCTTTGTCGATGACCACCACGCCTTCGGTACTGATGAGTTGCAGTCCGAAGTGCTTGCCCTTCAGGACGATACCTTCGCGCAGGTACATGTCCGCATCGCTCGTGAAGACGCTGTCGGCCACCTGGCTGGTGATCAGATCCCGGATCGAGTCGAACGCCACCGATTTCTCCTCCCGAGGGGCGAGCATGGGGTCACGGCCGGTAGGCTGTGTCTCAGCGGCGCTCGCAGGGCGTTGATTGGTTGTTGGAGCAGGTGCTGCCGTAGAAGCCGGACTGGGGGTACGTGGAACGACAGTTTCGATGTCGAGCGTAGGCGAAAAACTCATGTGACCTCCTGTGAAAGATGCCTCCAATTCTCTCATCTACCAATAAATATCGCCATCAAAAAATCAGAAAATCGGTTCCGAAGCTGCCGTGATACGAGCTTGAATTGGCGGTTAGCTGCAAGGATGTCCGGGTCGAAACTGCAGATGAATGGCTATCGTGTGATGGCCGTAGACCTGACTTGGCGGAGCCCCTTGTCCGTTACGTAGGTTGCCGTTGCAGCATCGACGTCCACGAGCAGTTCTCCGCTGGGAAGCATTTCCCCGACACGGAACAACTTGTTGGACGCGGAAAATGTCACTCCGTTTTGCTCGACACGAACTGCCCAGACCTTCGCTGGCGCAGCCACAGCCCCTGCTGAATTAGGAGTGGAAGCTTTCTGAATCGGCTCCTGCGTGGGCGCCTTGGTCGCTACAGCAAGGGCCGGCTTGGTTGGCTCGATGGCTGGCTTCGCAGATGCCGGCGCCTCCACAGGCCGAGGAGCGTTTGGACTCGGGGCAAGGGGCAGGCTTGCAGCAGGAGGCATTTGGTTGCGCTGCACCGGCACAGACTGAGCCTTGGAGGCTGTCGCAACTGACCCTGAGGTGGGGCCTGTTGGTGCGGGGGTCAACGGCTTTGGTGTCGTAGATGCGGGCGCCTGGCCTGTGGACTTCGGAGCGGCTTCTGGTTCGTCTTTCCGCTCATCCTGCGTCCTGGGGGCTGTGCTCCGCTGTAGGTCTTGCGCCGGCATCACCGCGACGGTGGCAGTCGCTGGTTTTGTTGATACCTGACGGGTGAGGTGCATCGCTGTGAAGCCGATGCACCCGATGACGGTGACCCCTCCGATGGCCGTGAGGAAGCGGACACTCCACCACTTCCAGGCCGCAGGCTTGGCCTTGAGTACGGCGAGCTTGTCGGTGTCCTTGTTCAGTAGTCGGAACAGCCCGTTTTCCTCATCGAACGCCAAACCTTTTTCCAGTCCATCGACCACAGCGCTCCTGCCGATCGGTAACTTGAACTGTGCGGGGATGATTCCCAGATCCGTACTGCTGCTCATGGTTTCGCTTCGCTATGACGCTATCGGGCCCGCCGAAGCGGGAGGTCAGCCACGGCGCCAAACACGTCATCCTCCATGGCGGACGGAGGAGCGCGATGTTCCGCAGGTGCTACGCTGCGCTGCTGCTGGTAGGGCGCTGCGGGCCGCGGTGCTGGAGCCGAATGTTGCTGTGCGCCTGGCACACGAGAGGGGCTGATAACCTTGACCCACTTCTGGACGCTTTGCCCCTGCAACTTGCGGTTCACGATGAGCGATTCGCGAGGGCGAATCCAACTCATCGTCTCCGGTTCGATGCGCAGCTGCCGCTGAGCGGCTGGCCAAAAGTTCGGGTCCACACCCAGGATCACCTTGGTCGCCATTGATGTGAGCAGTGAGTCGGGGTACTGGGTCGGCGATTGCGAGGCAAACCAGATCGCCAGGCCGTACTTGCGGGCCTGCACGGCGATCACATTGATGATGTGCTCGCTGTCCTTCTCGACGAAGTTTGCGCCTTCGTCGATCACGATCACCTCGCGCAGGTACGGCGTCTCGCCGAGCTGCTTGGCATGGTCGAAGATCTCGCGCAGCCGGACGTCCATCATGAACTTTTGATACTCGAACTTGATGGCATCGATCTTGTACCGCCACACCTGCTTGGACGGGTCGAACCGAGGCGGCGTATCCTTGAAGATGTCCGAGTTCGCGAGCGTGTCGATGATCTGCTTGACCGTGCTGAGCGAGTCGAACGAGTCGTACTTCAGCAGGTCCTCCAGCGCAGAGCCCAGCTCCATGTGATCAACGTACTTTTTGAACCCATCCAGGAAGGCGTCTTTGGCCTTTGCGAGATCTTCGGCAGCCTTGTCGTCCTCGTCTGAGGCCGAACCATGGTTGTTGCGTGCCTTCGCGCGGTTCTGCAGCTGTTTGGACACAGCCCTGGCCTTGCTATGGACCTTCTCCAGCAAAGCAGACTCGTGTTCGCCAAGGCCGGTAAAAGCCATCTGACGGCGGCGCGTTGCGTAGGCAACCAGTGTGGAGAGGGTCGGGCACACCCTGCCCCACTTCTTTAGTGGCCACCGTGTGATGCCACCTTCATAGGTGTTCACGTGCCAGCACTTCGTTGCACCATCAAACCGAAGGTCTACGGCGTCTTGTTCAGCGATCGCCTTGGCCAGGTTGTTCTCGGCAATCGGAATGTCCACGTAGATGCGACCTGGCAGTAGAGGTGCTGCGGGGCGCTCGTTGCTTTCCGTCCAGGTCGAAGGATTGCCCTGCTCGAAGCCGGCGGCCGTGTAGACGTCCAGCAGGAGGTTGCGCAGCACGTCAGCTTGTTTGGGGCCTAAGTTACGTGACTGGGTGGGCGAGAGCTTTAACGTGTTGATGAAGTCCTGGATGGCCCTTGTGACCCCTCCGAACTTCGGATCAGGGTTAACCTTCAACGGGTTGAAGCCATAGGGCGATTGAGCTGAGAACTCGATCATGGAGCACAGGTCATCGGCGATGCGAATGTCTCCATGCACATCGAACACATGGAATCGAATGGGGCGGGGGCTGCTCTGCGCGGTCTCCGTGATTGCGTGCCGAATCGTGTGGGTCTTGCCAGAGCCCGTGTCACCCGTGATCATCATGTGCGGATTCACGACCTGACCGAAGTCGGTGTAGACCCCTACGCGCTGAGATGAATTGGCGCTGCTGTGCTCGTAGCCCCAGAGGATCTTTGCGTGATCATCGTTTGACATGATCATTGCGCTGCCTTATTGAAAACGACAGGGCTTCCATAGTGGGCCTGCAGCGTTATCGAATCTGGGGTGACGGCCAGGATGTGCTCGCGCGCAGGTGTCTTGTGATCCCGGTTCGCTGGCGCAGCCAAGAACTCGTCGCCTTCTTTGAAGACGATGTTCAGTACGCGACCCGAGACCCACCATTCACCAGAATGTTTGTAGAGCTTGTAAACGCGAGGCGTTCCGACCGTCAGCGCATATTCGTATTTGCCGCCAGTTTGCAGCGCGATCACCGCGTTGTACGTGACGCCGTTGACCTTGGTGATGTTCGTGTAAGTGCCGGCTAGCACTGCAGCCTTAGGCTGAACCCTCGATTCTTTATCCATGAGCTGAGCGTATTCGGGCGGCTCGTTGGGCACGGCGCCGTTCTCAATATGCTCCAGCGCTGCCTGCAGGGCGTTTGAGCCTTTCGCATATGGCAGATAGGCAGCGAGAGCCCCGATGCCCATGAGAACCAGCACTGCGAGAACAAACAGAGCCAGCTTCACCAGCTTGCGGTGATCACTCCGCGGGCGAGCGTGCAGCCCGGCTCGTCCTGATTCAATGGTCGTAGTCATGTCAGCCTTCCGACGCGCTCAGTGCTTCATTGGCACGGCGCAAAAGCGCTTGGTCCTTGGCGGCAACCGGTCGATTCGTCGCTGCCGATAATTGATCCATCAGGAGCTTGAAGCGTTTGCTCATGTCGCCCAGGACGACGCGAGGACTCTCGGCCGCGGGCCGGTCGATGCCGACGATGTCTTGATCGATTGGCAAAAGTCCCTTGTTCGGCGGTGGTGTAACCCGGCTGCGAATCGAGCTGCGCCACACCTGTTCTGCTGCTCGTGGCGTCACATTCAGTGCTTCGAGGACCTTTGGCTTGCTTTTGGAGCGGGCGCCGAATGCCGAGACGAGTGTTTGAATGAGGGCCGGTAGCTCCATGTCCACGGTCGTCACGATCAAACGGCAACCGACCATGCGACAACCATCCTTCGCGTCGGCGGAGCCACGCTTGAGGGCAGTTCTTGGTGCCCTCCATTCGACAGATGCGCCGAGAAATTTCCGGGTGACTGACCCATCACGCTTGTTGCGAATTTCCGTGAAGGCTGGACGGATGATGACATCGGAGATGCCTGTTTCGCGCTCCAGGAATACATCAACCTGGGATGCGGCAGAGCTGGACAACTGCCACGCGTGAAGAGCATGTTCTGTTAGGCGTCCACTGGGAAGCAAGCCGAAGATCTCCATCGCAGCAATCTGCTTTGGCTCGCCCAGAGTGGTGCGGTTGATGTCCTTGAGCCAGGCGTACAGGTTCTGCGATGTGATGCCCACTGCGGGTGCAGCATGTGCAATCTGGAGCTTCACGAGATCGCGGCCTGCTTTGATCAACTGGTGCCGGTCAATAGTATTCAGCGGAGTCTCATTTGTGGTTTGCATGTTGGCAACTCATTCTCAGAAATTACTTCACTCGCTACCGCGAAGAGGGATGCAGCAGGCACCTTCCAGAAGTGGTAAAGGTGGCAGGACCAGTCGCGCAGTCGCGGCAGCAGTACCTGTTGGTAGTTCACGTTGTGATACGCGGTCGCACTGTTGTAGCGAGCTGCGCGAGACAGCAACGGAATAGGCCTGCCTCGTACATCAAGGAGCTTGAGCCGCATCCAATAGGCTGAAGCCTGCATTGCATAGCAGCCGTCATGCAGCAGCTTCGGGACGTCCCAGCCCTGCTGGGCCAACTGCTGCACTGTCCTGCTGTTTAGCCCCGGCTCGTTGAAGTCCAGACTTCCATCCGTGTTGCGCGTGAATTGTCCCGGCGTACCTCGCTCGACGGAGCGCACTGCCAGCATCAAGTCCGCAGGTACGCCCTGCTCCTGCGCCGCGACGATGACGCATGCGTCGGAGGACAAGGTCGAGACTGGCGCAGCATCCATCAGGACAAGCCCCAGTCACGACCAAACCCGGAGCCGGCATGAGGGGGAGAGAACACAGTTCCTCCTTTGGATGATGAGTCGGGATGAGCTGCTGGTGGCTGAACCTCTTTCGGTTCTGCTTCCAATTGGCGTTGCTGAACTGGTTCAGCGGTCGCAGGTGTCGGATCTCTTTCAGGTTCGAGCATTGCCGGCTGACGCGGATGAGTCTGGGGCTGCGGCCGAACGACCGGCTGGGCCTGTGGCGTTGACGTCGCGCTTGCCCGCTGACCGCCATCCATAGCGAGGAAATGCGGCACGGGTGCGAGTGCATCCAGTTGAGCGATGACCTCGTCGGGAAGGCCGATCATGCGCAACTGGATCGATCGCTCAACGGCGGGCGTGCCATGCAGGAGGTTCAGCCAACCGCGCATGGCCAACTGGTTGATCAGTCCGGACTTGTTATGTGTAATCGAAACTGCTTCAAACAACAGCTGTCCATCCGTGCCAGCCGATGGCTGGATAACCACCTTGACCGGCAAAGATTGGACGCCGGAGGTTCCGGGTCCCTTGGCCATGATCGATTACTCCGACGTAGCGCGCTGCGCGGAACGCACGTAGGCGCTCATTGCCAGCTTAAGCATGCCGCGGGCGTTGGCATATTCGGGTTCCGAGCGGGCCTCGGCTTGCGAATAAAGACCAGTCTTGATCGGTTCGGCAAGGGTGTAGGCCCCACCGCCCACAACGATGATCTTGCCCAGGTCATACGGCTTGGTCCAGGCTGCTCGCAAACGGCCGGAGATGTCCTGCATGCAGCGAGCGACTGCTTTGTCCACTTCACTCCGCACTTCCGTCCACTCGCCGCTGATTTTCAGACGGCCTTCTTTCAGCACCCGGAGCATCAGGCGCGGTGGGATGTCGGTGATGTCGAAGCTCTTTGCGATCTCATCGCCGATCGCGCCCATCAGTTTCAGCATGCCAAACTCGATCGAAGAGGAGCGTGACCGGTCGATCTGATGCTGGCCACGTTCGATGAAAGCGACTGCCAGGTCGATGGTTTTGCCGCCAATGTCAATCACGCCAACAGGCCCCTCCGACAACAGGTCGAAGAATTCCCGGTTATCGCTGCCGTCTTCGTTGATGGCCATGTCGAACACAGCCGCGATGCCTTCGCACGCGACGTTGTGGGTGACGATGTTGGCCGCGCTCTTGTTCTTGTTCAGAGGCCGGATCTTGCCTTCCAAGAGGTTCTTCTTCTTTGCTTCGATGAGTGCGATATTGCGCTCAGATCCGTTGCGCAGATAGTAATTGTCTACCGGCAGGCCCGTCACGATTCTCACATCCTTGCCGCCGAGCCCAGCTTGAATGAGAGCATCGTGGATCAGCACACGATTGACCGAGGATGTTGGGTAAGAGATGGTTCGTGTGTCGATAACATCCGACTGCGACAGGGAGTCCGTCACGGTGAACGCCTGCTCTCCGTCGCCCTCGTCGTCAGTGATGTAGATGCCTCCGCCTTCGTTCTCGTTCGTCAAGGCCAGCACTTTGTTGCCACGGACGACTTTGGAAGGCATCGTCAGCTGTACAGCGTTGACTTGTTTGAGGGAGCCGTCCGGCTGCACCTCGCACTCACGAGCGACGATCTTGATCGAATCGTGACCGTCGTCGCAGCCCACAAAGGTCACCGTTTGCTTTGCGCTGTCGTCGCTCTTGCGTGCTTGAGCTGCTTCTTTAGCCATGTAAACTCTCCAGAAAAATACCGCGTTTATGGATGCTGCCTAAACGCAATAATATGGTATTTTTTCACCAAGAGCAAGGCGATGGCATCAGACTTTTCCAATCACTGGCATGCGACGGCTTACCGGCTTATGGTGGCCAATATCCCTGCATCTGCGCTGCTGCCCTTCCCTGTTATGCCCTTCTGGCACCCGACCTGGTTCGTTGTGGGCGGGTTTGGCTGGGCTGCCTTGATGATCTGGTTGGGGAAAAAGGGGCTGGGCTTTGGCGGCCTGTCCATGTTGCTGAGGCGATGGCTCCAAGGGTCACGCTTGACACCCCGCGCCAGGCGCCCGCTGAGTGAATAAATAAGCCGCTGATTGATCTCAGCGGCTTATTTTTTTGCGGCGGCCAAGGTTGTCTCAGCGGCTTTCGTTTTTCTTGCGCCTGCCAGGTTTGTTCGCCGGCTTGCCAGGCAACGACGCAGCCACCCGCGCTTCTGCATACCACTTTCGAGCCCAGACCTTGGAGTAGCCCGTCATTCGGGCTATCACTTCATACGGTGTCTGCGTCTGCATGATGTACAGCAACCACTTGGAAAGGCGGCGCGTAATCCGGGCGCTGGTGAGTACGGGTGTCAGCGCTTCGGGTAGGGGCTCAACATCTCCTACTCCGCAATGTCCACATTTGTATCGTTGCGCGCTGATTGCGTACTCGACAGGCATGACGAAGCCGCTGGGCTCCTGATAAGGGAGGTCGGCCAAGCGCAGGACGTATCGTCCGTGCTTCATGAGCGAGGTTGACCCGCAGGTTTGGCAGCAGTCAAGTCGCCGCGGAAGTTCCGCTGCGATGTCGTACTTCAGCGCCCCCCGAGTGATCGAGATGACCTGAATGGCCTTACCAAAGTCCATGTCTGGACGCCCGGCGGGATCGGTGCTGATCAGGTCGATCAGCTTCCGTCCCTCCTCGGTAAGCTTTTCGACCGTCGCGGAGTCAAGTATTTCGGTCATGCCGCTAAGTAGTTCTAGTGCTTTGTCGCGATCTAAGCCAGAGTTCTCTTCTCTTCCGGCTTGACGCGGCGGCATCTTGCCACATCCGCAGCTTGATGGTCAATCCAAATGGACCGGAACAGTCGGATTGTGCTGCGGAATTCCAGAAGAATCTATCTTGACGACCTATGGGCGCGTAATGGCTCCATACTCTAACGCTGTGGCTTCGTCGATCCGGCCCTCTTCAAACAGTTGGCGCGCAGACTCCGCGAAGGACTGGCCGTAGTCCTTGTTGTTGATGAAGACGGCCATCTGTTCTGCCACTGCTCCAGGGCTTCCTGCCCTGTATAGCTTGCTCCTTACAGAGGGATCAAAGATGAGCCACTCACGTAAAGCAGCTAGATTTCCATCAAGGCACTTGACGAGTCGTTGAGCAATGATGAGCTGCGTAGTGCTGATGAGGTCGTACAGCCCTGAGCTTTGGATCTCGGCTGGGTAGCGCGTGATCAACCGTTGAAATGCAACCGTTGGATTGGTTGCATGGACGGTGCCGAAGACGGGATGTCCAGTCAGCGCGGCTTCGACGATGGCCTGAACAGTCTCCAAGTCGCGAACCTCACCGATCATGATCGCACAAGGGTGTGCGCGCATGGCATTCCGCACCGCGTCCGCGAAGGTCTTGAGTCCCCATGCATCGTTCACGGCCACTTGGTCGATGATCAGGTGTTCCGAGGAGAGATCATCCAGTGCGAACTCGGGCGGGGATTCGTAGCAGCGCATCACGCCGTGATAGGCGTTGCCTGTCTCTGCTGCGTAACGAAACAATGCGGCGAAGGTGGATGTCTTCCCTGATGACGTGGGGCCGACCACGTACACAGCGCCGTCCTTCGGATAGCAATATGGAATCAGCTCCTCGGGCATGCCAACTTGCGAAAGCGTCGGGGGCATGTCATCAAGCGGGCGCATCACGAACGATGCTGCTCCAGGGTGGCGGACAGAATTGAGTGCGGTCATGTTGACGCGCAATCGACGCCTGTTGCCTGCGATGTCATCGATGGTGAAGCCGCCGTCGTAGTCCGAACTTTGGGAGAGGATGCTGGTTGCGCCCTCCTTTCCGCGGATCACTCGGGCGAATTGCTCGAATTCATTTTGATCTATCGGGCTTGCTGTCATTCGTGAAAGCGAGCCTTTGATTTCCAGAATGATTGGATGACCAACGGTGATGTGGATGTTAGAGGGCTTGTGCAGCAGTGCCTCACGAATCGCTTCGTTGACATCCACACTGGTCCTGAAGCTCATCGGTCGTTGGGAGTTTGTCGATTCCCAATCGAGAAGCTTGAGTCTCAATGAGCCGATTTGGAACGGCCGCCTGATCTTTGGCACTTGCATACGTAGAAGGCGTCAAGCGCCTTGATGTTAGCGCACCGACCAGCTCTTCACGAGGTCATCCATCGTGGGCGCTGTAACCTTGATTCGATCCGCCTCTGCGGTCGATGGCTTGTTGATTTCATCGAATATTTTCGATGTGCTGGATCGGTCGATCAGCGCGAGCCACTGCGAGAGGTTGGGATTGAAGACCGGCTTTGCTTCAATCTTGTAAGTGCTCTCGTCAACGATCATCTTGGATGCATCGCCGGTAATCGCCACGTCGTGGCGGCTGATGATGGGCTGTGTGACCATGCCACTCTTCAGGAGGGCATGGTATGTGTTCATTCCGATCCAATCGTTCTGCAGTCGAGTCAGGCCCTTGTAGAACATCTGGTTCGCTTGTTCCACACCGGCGTTCCAGCCGATTTCAAGGCCAGCCTTTGCTGCGGCCTCTTCTTCACCGTTCGCGGGTTTGAGTGATGGATGTGTCCTGCCCAGATCGTTCCAAATTGGGAGGGGCAGGTACGTCCGCCAGGTCGGCGCTCGCGTCGCAAACGCCGCTTGGCGGACGATCTGAAATTGCATGGAGCTGTACCGCAGCATGTCGCCCTGCTGCTCGGTCACGTTCTCCATTTTCCGGATCACTGGCGGCACAACATTATTGGCCAGCATCAGTGAGGGAAAGTCATACGCATCGTCAAGCAGACGGCCGTACGTATCAAGGAGCTTGTTGATCGCCTCGCTTTGCTTGGCAAGGCCTGAGCGCATGGCTGCAGACATGGCCGCTTCGCGAACCATTTTTATGCGCAAGGAAGATGGGGAGTCAGTGGTCTTGAGAGTTGCTGGCTTGGGAACGTCACTCCCTGGGGCAGCCTGAGCATAGCTATCGATGCTCAGGCCAGCCAGGCTCAGCATTGCGGCAGCTATTGACCACGTGAGAGCTTTGGTCATTGCCCTTGCGAATCCTGGCCGCCCAACTCGGGGCCTTCTTCCGCGAACTCGGGGCCTTCTTCCGCGCTATGGGGGAAAGCTTCGGCAAGCGAGCGCAATGTGGGGTTCACGTATTCCACCCGGGGTTCAACGCCATCTTCCCCGTCAGCCCCCTGCCCTGCTTGGCTCGTTGCATTGTCTGCGTTCGTCATCTCAGCTATCCCTCTCCAAAAGTTCAGATCAGTCAATCACGGTAAGACAGCGCGACCGAAGACTTGCCGCCCTCGACCACTTCCACATGCACGTCACACCGTTGCCCGCATTGGGTTCCGATGTCACGAAGAATCGTCACGGAGTCTTGTTGCTCATGCCGAAGCGAAACGATCACCTCGCTCCGTTTTTTGCCTGCGACATTGAAATCCCAGCCGAGTCGGCGCGACAGCAAGCGTGTGGCGTTCTCGACGGGGCCGACGTAATCGATGTCGATCCTTGCGGTCGCAGGGACTGCCTGTTCGTCGCTCATTGCAGTCGATGCCGTGGTCGGTGTTGCTTGCATGGCGACCTGACGCACGCGGATCTCTACTGCACGGGTCGCTGCTTCCTTCAATGCTTTGGATAGCTCATCGGAGGGGCCGGTCGTTTTGCTGACTTCTGGCTGCGTTGCGCAACCGGCCAGGAAGATGGCTGCAGAGGCGGTTGCGGTAGCAAGGCCGAGACCTCGAAAACTCATGGGCAAAGATCCGTTAAATTGTCACAAACTGTTTCTGCGCTCCCGTAAAAGATGCTTGGATGTCGCCTCTTGGTTGCGCACGCGGGCTAATGATACTGCCGTGGCGGCTACCTTGCACATATTTTTATCGCCTGAACTTTTTCTTGCGTAGTGACTTGTTGCGGTGTTATCAGATGCGTGTCCGTAGATGGCAGCGATCTCGTTGAGCCTCATTCCTGTGGCTTTTGCATCAGCCTGGGCCTGGTGTCGTGTTGTGTAGAAGCAAGGGATCTTGGCCCGCTTGGGCCACAACATCTTCCCCGCATGGAACAGAGACACCCTCAAGCGGTTGTAGTGCGCCGCCCAGGAATGCTCATTCTTCGTTGCATCCGCGATGACCCTCGTAATCAGTGCCGCCTCGGCAGCGCTTAACGAGGCATACACCAGTCGGAAGTCTCCGTTGCCGCGGACGCCGTTCATATCTCGCTTGGCGTTAGGGAGTTTCAGCAGATGTGTTGCAGTCGCTGGCGCGTCCAGTGGTCGTGGTGTGCTGATGACCCTAAGCTCTGCTCCTGCCCATTCGGCTGGCCGGGGTCCGATGAGTAGACCTGCTTCGAAGTAGTCGGCCGCCAGGCAAGACGTTGCAGCCCCGCTTTTGCGTAGGCGAGCTAACAACAGCTCACGATCGACTTGACTGATCTTCTTTGCCTTGTTGCCACTGGTTCCTGGACCACCTTTCTTCGTGCAGTTCTTGCTGGATGCGTCCATCAACACCTTGATCACGCCTGGTGCAACCCTGTGGCGTGTCATGTGCTCGATCAGTTGAGCCTTGTAGAGCCGAAAGGTCCGTTGTGAATAGCGATTCGCCGAGGCCAAAAAAGATGCGGCAATGATCGATGGGTCGCTAGAGCCTGTCGTCTTCGCCAACTTCTCGGCGAGCCTGAGGCCTTGGGCCGCATAGGTGTCCGAGGTTGCTTGCTGCCGACCAAGGGGTGGGTAGTTCGAGTTCAAAGTCATGTTGCTGGCGCATCAAACCACTGACCTGCGCCCTCCTGCAACCTATTATTACCCCCGTTACTGTAGGAAAGTGAAAGCTGCACATGAATTGTTGCTGCAGTGTTGGCGCACCAGCTTGGCGCCTTGTCAGCTTCAGTTTCGCGGCTGATGTTCTTTGCAGGCTCGCCCCGAGGTCCGTTCCGTTGCTGGGCCTGCTATGCGCCCTAGCAGACAACCCACGAAGGACCTAAAAGGGGTAGATAGGCGCCTCTCAAGATCCAAAATGGATCTTAAAAGTATCCAAAATGGTCTCTGTGGATCATTTTGGGATCTTTGAATTGGATCTTGTATGGCGACCCACCCGGCGACCGCTGCCGGAAGATCTATAACGGTCTTCAGCGATCCAAAAAGGATCATAAAGGATTCTTTTGGCATCCCATACTGCATTTGGGCATCGTTGTGGGTGTGCTCTGTGGCGCGATTCGGTGGTGGCCTGTGCTATCTACTCGCTTGAAAAGTGAGAAGTACACTTCTCACATGCACAAGTCTGAAGTGATGGCGCTGTTGCGCGAAAAGAGGTGGACGGTGTCGGCATTAGCCGATAGATGGGGCTACAGCCGCCGCCATGTGACCGCCTGCATTGCTAACGAGGAGCGTGGCGCGTTGTGGAACGACGCCTTCAAGGGCCTACCCGAGGGGCCTGGGTTCTACAGGGTGGGTCTTGCCAAGGTGGCCCCGAAGGGGCGTTTTGACCTTGTCATCGGTTCGTTGGTCGCCAGCGAGAGTGACATGTTCACCTTTGACTACGGGACGAAGGGCGTTGTCCTGGATCAGATCGGCTTCGAGAGGTGGCTTGTGTTCTGGGATGGCAGCGGCGAGATGGAGATCGATGCCGCCTGTCTCCAGGAGTGGGTGATGGATCTTGGGATGGAGCACCAACTGGCGCCCCGGCTGCGCGAGTTGGAGTTGCCGGCAAGGTTGGAACTGGCTAGGCGACTGAACCTCAACTGACAAAGAGAGTTGAAAACGTCAGCTAAAATGGTGATACTTATGTGGACATGACAAGTGAAGCAACAAAAGAATGCTGGTGTTGGAAGATTTCAGTCATCGCATCCATAGCGGTGGCGACGTTCTTTGTTGTGTTTATGCTTGTACTTTTGGTAACACTTCTTACAAAAGACAAGTTGCGCTTGTCCTTGCAGGATGGCTCGCCGCAGGCCTGCTTTT
>NZ_FONX01000013.1:0-36632 GCF_900113035.1 Paracidovorax wautersii
TTGAACTGCCCCCCAGAAGTTGGACGGTCACGATTCCGCCGATCAGGCGGAGCTTCTCAATCGGTACCCCACCGGACTGAGCCCCTGCAGCCCGAGCTTGATGCGCTCGTGGTTGTAGTAGTTGACGTAATCATGCACGCCCGCTTCGAGCGCATCAACGCTGTCGGGCCTTTCGAGATGGAAATACTCGGCCTTCAGAGTGCCGAAGAAGCTTTCAATTGCCGCGTTGTCGAGGCAGTTGCCTTTGCGGCTCATGCTTTGCTTGACTCCGCGTCGCGCGAGCATTGCTCGGTAGGGCTGCATCTTGTAGTGCCAGCCTTGGTCGGAGTGCACGATCAGGTTGGTGACGCAACTGGCCCGTGAGAGCGCGGCTTCAAGCATGCTGGAAACCATCTCGAAGACCGGACGCCTTGCCATGCGGTACGCGACGATCTCGCCGTTGTACAGGTCCATACAGGCCGACAGGTAGAGCTTGTGGCCGCTCACATTGAACTCGGTGACATCGGTCGCCCACTTCTGGTTCGGGGCGGTCGCACAGAAGTCGCGCTGCAGAACGTTGGGCACGTGCTCATCGCTCATGCCCGGAACATGCCGAGATCTCTTCTTCGCCCGAATCAACGCGCGCAGCCCCATCTTCTGCATCAGACGCTGCACGCACTTGTGGTTGACCGGTTCTGCCATTGAATTGCACAGCACCGCAGTGATGCGTCGGTATCCGTAGCGGCCCTTGTGCTCGTCGTAAATGGTGCGGATTCTGGCTTCCACTGCGCGTTGCTGGTCGGCGTGCTGGGTCGCCTGGCATTGGTAGTAGAACGTGCTGCGCGGCAGGCCCGCTATGTGCAACAGGTCCGCCAACTTATGGTCATGCCTCAACCCGGCAATCAGGCGCGCTTTGTCGGCGCAGCTGACCTCTTCGACCGAATTAAGGCCTGCAATTTTTTTAGGTACGCGACCTCCGCGCGCAGTCGTTCGTTCTCTTCCCGCAAGGTTCTCTCCGCATCGGCAACGACCGTGCTCGACGGTGCTGCAGAGCGCCGTTCTGGCTTCATCTTGGGCTGCTCTTCTTTCCCCCTCTCGCGCGCTTGCCAGCGGCCTTGATCGAGATTGCGTCGCCAGACCACGACCTGGTTTGGATTGCGAATGTCATAGATCGCCGCGACCTGACGGCTGGAAAGCTGCTCGCGATCCTGATGAGCCAGCACCTGCAGCTTGAACTGCGCACTGTACGCGCTGCGCTTGGGGCTCAAGCCGTCGATGCCGTGGAGACGGTAATGGCTCACCCAAGTGCGGATCTTCTCCTCGGGAACCGACCACCGCCGAGCCAAAAGCTTCGCGCCGCCTTCGCCTTCCAAGAAGCTCTGGACAACTTCCAGCTTGAACTCCACTTCGTACCTCTTCATGAAACCCCTTGAAGTTCATCCAACTTCTGGGGGTCAGTTCAAACCCGGGGCGATTCAGGTATGAGCATTGATGGTTACTGGGGGCTCGACACCTGCTGGCACTGGCAACGGAGCAACAACGAGTTCCAGCACCGCAATGGTCCTCTGTAGCTCCGCCTCACGCCGGACCAATTTGGCTTGATGGTCGCGGACATGCTGTAGCTCGCCACGCAGCGCCGCCACCTCATTGAGAAGCCACTTGGCTCCGGGAGAAGTGCGACGCCGTTGGACGACGGTATCGGTTCGATGTGTGTTGCTCATGGAGGTCTTCATACCTCCGTAAAGCGAACAGAAATGCTCAAAAAATAAGCAAAAGGCCCCGCAGAGCAGTTTCATCGACCTCTTGGGCCATCAGCTAGATAACACCCTTTGGTGTGCGCCGAGTTTGCCTCGCGCCGGGCCTGCCTGCCGCACCGGCAGACGGGCCCCTCAGGCTCAATGGCGGAAGTGGCGCACGCCGCTGAACACCATGGCCACGCCGCGCTCGTCGGCGGCGTCGATCACTTCCTGGTCGCGTATGGAGCCGCCGGGCTGGATCACGCAGGTCGCGCCGGCATCCACCACCACGTCCAGGCCGTCGCGGAACGGGAAGAAGGCATCGCTCGCCACGGCCGTGCCCTGCAGCGAGAGCTTGGCGTGCTCGGCCTTGATGCTGGCGATGCGGGCGGAATCGAGGCGGCTCATCTGGCCGGCGCCCACGCCCATGGTCATGCCGCCCTTGCAGAAGACGATGGCGTTGCTCTTGACGTACTTGGCGACCTTCCAGGCGAAGAGCAGGTCTTCCAGTTCCTGGGGCGTGGGCTGCTTCCTGGTGACCACCTTCAGGTCGGCCAGGGCCAGCTCATGGTTGTCGGCCGACTGCAGCAGCATGCCGGAGCCGATGCGCTTGGCGTCCATGGCGTTGCGGCCGCGGCTCCAGGCCGAGTCACCGGCTTGTTCGGGCAGCGCGATCTTGAGCAGGCGCACATTGGCCTTGGGGCGGAAGATCTCCAGCGCCTCGGGCGTGAAGGCGGGCGCCATCAGCACTTCGACGAACTGCTTGACCACGTGCTGCGCGGCAGCCGCGTCCACCGGGCGGTTGAAGGCGATGATGCCGCCGAAGGCGCTGGTGGGGTCGGTCTGGAAGGCCTTGCCGTAGGCTTCGGCCACGTCGGCGCCCACGGCCACGCCGCAGGGGTTGGCGTGCTTGACGATCACGCAGGCCGGCACGTCGAAGCTCTTGACGCATTCCCAGGCGGCGTCGGCGTCGGCGATGTTGTTGTACGAAAGCTCCTTGCCCTGCAGCTGCTCGCCCGTGACGATGGAGCCGGGTGCGGGGTGGAGGTCGCGGTAGAGCGCCGCCTGCTGGTGGCTGTTCTCGCCGTAGCGCAGGTCCTGCACCTTGACGAACTGGCCGTTGCTCTGGCCGGGGAACTGGCTGCGCTCGGGCACGTAAGCCTCGGACAGCTTCTCGGCCTCGAAGGTGACGGAAGAGAGGTAGTCGCTGATCGCGCCGTCGTACTGCGCGATGCGGTTGAACGCGGCCACCGACAGCGCGAAGCGCAGCTTGTCGGACAGCTTGCCGGCGGCCTTGAGCTCGCCCAGCACGGCTTCGTACTGGTCGGCCGAGGTGACCACGCCCACGTCCTGCCAGTTCTTGGCGGCGCTGCGCACCATGGCCGGGCCGCCGATGTCGATGTTCTCGATCGCGTCGGCCAGCGTGCAGCCGGGCTTGGCCACGGTCGCCTCGAACGGGTAGAGGTTGACCACCAGCAGGTCGATGGTGTCGATGCCGTGTTCCTTCAGCGCGGCCATGTGCGCGGGCAGGTCGCGGCGGGCCAGCAGGCCGCCATGCACCTTGGGGTGCAGCGTCTTGACGCGGCCGTCGAGCATTTCGGGGAACTGGGTGACCTCGGCCACCTCGGTGACGGGCAGGCCCTTGTCGGCCAGCAGCTTGGCGGTGCCGCCGGTGGACAGCAGGCGGATGCCGAGGGCATGCAGCGCCTGCGCGAATTCGACGATGCCGGTCTTGTCGGAGACGGAAAGTAGTGCGTTCATGGGTTCAGGGGGGGCGGTTCTTGATGGCAATGGAATCGGTCGCCAGCGCAGGCAGATCAAGCGCAGGCAGCTATGTTTTCAGGAGCAAACGCTTTCACCGGAGCCTCAGAGCAGCTTGTGCTCCACCAGCTTCTTGCGCAGCGTGTTGCGGTTCAGCCCCAGCCATTCGGCGGCGCGGGACTGGTTGTTGTCGGCATGGCTCATCACCACTTCCAGCAGCGGTTTTTCGACCAGGCGCACCAGCATGTCGTACATGCCGTCGGGCGTTTCGCCCCCCAGGTCGCGAAAGTAGCCCTGCAGGCTCTCGCGCACGCATTCCTCAATATGTTGCTTGCTCATCCGTCCGTTCTCTCGGCTCCGTGTCGGCACCGGCGTCGGCGTCGGCCGGGGGCAGCCGGTCCATCGAGGCGCCCAGCGCGTCGAAGTAATCGGCCACCGCCTGCCACTGCGCCGCGCAGTCCTCGATGGTGTTGATGTGTTGTCTGAAGGCCTCGCCGCCGGGCAGCGCCCGCACGTACCAGGCGATGTGCTTGCGCGCGCTGCGCACGCCCGTCGCCTCGCCGTAGAGGCCGTAGTGGTCCTGCAGGTGGTCCAGCAGCAGGCGGCGCACCTCGGCCACCAGCGGCGGGGCCAGGTGCTCGCCCGTGGCGAGGTAGTGGCCGATCTCGCGGAAGATCCACGGCCGGCCCTGCGCCGCGCGGCCGACCATGATCGCGTCGGCCCCCGTGGCGGCGAGCACCGCCTGCGCCTTCTCGGGCGAGGTGATGTCGCCGTTGGCCACCACCGGCACGCGCACCGCCGCTTTCACGGCGGCGATGGTGTCGTACTCGGCATGGCCCTTGTAGCCCTGTTCGCGCGTGCGGCCGTGCACCGTGAGCATCTGGATGCCCACGCCCTCGAACGCCCGCGCGAGCTGCACGGCGTTCTTGTGCTGCTGGCACCAGCCGGTGCGCATCTTGAGCGTGACGGGCACGTTGCGCGGCGCGCAGGCATCGACCACCGCCTGCGCGATCTCGATGGCCAGCGCCTCGTTCTGCATCAGGGCGGAACCCGCCCACTTGTTGCAGACCTTCTTGGCCGGGCAGCCCATGTTGATGTCGATGATCTCGGCGCCGCGGTCGATGTTGTAGAGCGCGGCCTCGGCCATCATGGCCGCGTCGGTGCCCGCGATCTGCACGGCGATCGGGCCGGGCTCGCCCTCGTGGTTGGCCCGGCGCGAGGTCTTGAGGCTGTTCCACAAGTCCTTGCGCGAGGTCACCATCTCGCTGACCGCGTAGCCCGCCCCCAGCGCCTTGCACAGCTGGCGGAAAGGCCGGTCCGTCACGCCCGCCATGGGCGCGACGAACAGACGATTCGCCAAGGGAATATGGCCGATGTGCATGGGGGCGGGGGGATGGGGAGGGCAGCGCGTGCTGAAAAAGGAGGCAAGATTGTAGCCGCCCGCCATTTCGGCCGATGGCGGGGCCGGCCGGAGCCCGCCGCACCAGGGCCCACCGCCGGACGGCGCGCCGGGCTACACGGCGCGGCCAGAGCCCCCGCCTACACTCGGCGGCACTTATGGAAATCTGGATGAACCATCTCATGGACGTGCTGGCCCTGCCCCAGTTCGGCCTGAGCACCGTCTTCGTGGTGTCGTTCATATCGGCCACGCTCCTGCCGCTGGGCTCGGAGCCGGCCGTCTTCGGCCTCATCAAGATCAACCCCGAACTCTTCTGGCCCGCCGTGCTGGTGGCCACCGCCGGCAACACGCTGGGCGGCGCGCTCAGCTGGTGGATGGGCCTGGGCGCGCACAAGGCGGTGGACAAGGCCCGCGGCTTCCACAAGGAGCCCCGCGCGCTGAAGTGGCTGGAGCGCTTCGGCCCCAAGGCCTGCCTGCTGAGCTGGCTGCCCGTGGTGGGCGACCCGCTCTGCGCCGTGGCGGGCTGGCTCAAGCTGCCGTTCTGGCCCTGCCTGGCCTACATGGCGGTGGGCAAGTTCGCGCGCTATCTGGTGATGACGGCCGGCCTGCTCTATCTCTGGCCCGGCGCCGTGGCGCACTGATCGCCTGGCCTAGGACTCCGCAGGATGCTATCGAATCAATAGCAATAAGCGCTTGATTCTCAAGCGTTTCACGGCTTTTTCCCATAAAAAAGGGCGGCCCGCCCTGCCGGCGGCCGCCCCTTCGCGCCGGCACCCGGTGCCGGTCAGAACTCGGTGTGCAGCCGCACCGAGCCCACGTTCACCGGCCCGCGGTCGGCGTTGTAGGCCGGGTTGCGGATGTACTGCCAGTCGAACGTCAGCCACGCTGCCTTGGCCAGCTTGATGTTGTAGAAGGTCTCGTAGATCATCTCGGGCCGGTAGTTCAGGCGCCCGTCGCCGATGAAGAAGCCCACGCCGCCGGCTTCCAGATAGCGGCGATGCACGCTGGAAAGGCCGTTGCGCGCGAAGGCCACGCCCAGGGTGTCGTCCGCACGGCCCCAGGAGCCGCCCTTGACCAGCACGCCGCCCGAAAGCGAGCGCTCGATCTCGGTGAAGGCATAGGTCTCGGTCTTGCCGTCGGCGCGGCTGGCGCGCAGAAAGAGGCCCACGTCGTCGTTCACGGCCTGCTCGATGTTGATGCCGAAGCCGCTCTTGCCCTGCACGTCGGTGCGCACGGCGTTGATGTCCGGCGTCGTGCCCGTGCGTGCGGCGAGGTTCAGCGCGTCCTGGAAGCGCGACATGCGCGTCCGGTTGTGGAAGGCCAGCAGCCGCACCGTGCCCGGCTGGCCGCCGAGCGTGTGCGAATGCTCCAGCTCGATCTGGTCGCCGTAGTGGCTGAAGATGTCGCGGTCCAGCTGCTGCTGGTTGGGCAGCTTGGGCTGGATGAAGCGGCCCACGCGCAGGGCCCAGTCGTCGTGGTACCACTCCAGCGCCGCGCCCCAGGTGTAGCCCCGCGCATCCGCCGCGAAGTCGTAGGAGCCGTGCGTCATGATCGACCAGTTCAGGAACTGGGTGCGCGGATCGTGGCTATAGGTGTTGGCGTCGAAGATGTCGGTCACCGACAGGTTGCCCGCCGTCAGCACCCAGCGGCGCTTGTCCACCATGCCGGCCAGCTGGTTGGGGCCGGATTCGACCGCTTCCTGCTCGCCGCCCATGCCCCAGGTCTGGCGCAGGAAGAGGCGCGCCCGGTAGAACTTGAGCTCGGGCCCGGAGGTGCGCGCCATCTCGCCGTTGGTGAGGCCGCCCAGGCCCGTGAGGTTGGACAGCGGCACGCCCTGCGCCGCCTCGGGGTTGAAGTAGAGCTCCCCGCCCGTCCACGGCCGCCAGCCCAGGAAGGCCGTCGCCGTGAAGGAATAGCTGCGCTCCTTGTCCACCGTCAGGCTGTTGGGCCCGGAATACGCGGCGGAAAACGACGGCTTGCGCTGCCAGACGTAGGTGGACTGGAACTTGGCATTCCAGTTCTCCGTCTCCACCGTTTCGGCAGCCTGTGCCTGGGCCAGTACGGGGACGAGCGCGGCAGCCAGCACCGCCACGCCCTGCAAGCGCGCCAGCGGGCGCGCCATGAAACCATTCAAACGCATGTGAACTCCTGGCGGGCGCAGACAGCGCATACCGCCTCAGCGAGCCACCGCCACCGCGACGGCTCTTCCATCATCGACGCCCCCGGAAACACGCCACCACCGCTGGCCTATCCCGCAAGCCCCCTAGCCCAAAGGCGGCGAATTGTAACTGGGCCAATGCAATAATTCCGCATCCCCTCCAGGAGGATAGGATGACAGAACGATGACAGACCCCAGCACCGCCTACCCCGACGTCACCAAGCGCCTCAAGCGCGCCCAGGGCCACCTCAAGAGCATTCTGGCCATGCTGGATGACAAACGCGCTCCGCTGGAGATCGTCCAGCAGCTGCAGGCGGTGGAGAAAGCGGTGGCCAACGCCAAGCGCAGCCTGGTCCACGACCACATCGGCCGCAGCCTGCAAGGCGCAGCGCAACGGGGGGAGGCCGCGTCAAGCGCGGCGGTTCAGGAAATGAAGGAGCTCACCAAGTACCTGTGAGCCCCTGCTGCCGCAGTCCCTGCGCCTGGGCTGCGGCGGTGCCGATACGAGAGATCGAGAGACACGCAAGGCACGAGGGGCGCGGCCGGTGCGGCAGCAGGCCCCGGTGGCCTGCCTCCCGCCCGTCGCGTTCGCCTTCGCCGCTCAGCGCGGCAGCGCGTAGGCCATCAGCGAGTCGCCCATCTTCGTGCCGAAGGAGCCGTGGCCGCCGGCCATGATGAGTACGTACTGGCGCCCATCGGCCTCGTACGTCATGGGCGTGGCCTGTCCGCCCGCCGGCAGGCGCGCCTCCCACAGCAGATCGCCGTTGCTCACGTCGTAGGCGCGCAGGTAGTTGTCCTGCGTCGCGGCCACGAACATCACGTTGCCGGCCGTGGAGATGACGCCGCCCAGGCCGGGCACGCCGATCTTCATGGGCGGCAGCTGGAACAGCGCCGGCAGGCTGTCGCGGATGGTGCCGATGCGCTTCTTCCAGACGACCTCGTGCGACTGCAGATCGACGCCCGTCACGAAGCCCCATGCGGGCTGCTTGCACGGCAGTCCGAGCGGCGAGAGGAAGGGGTTGATCTCCACGCCGTAAGGCACGCCGTACATCGGCTGGACACCGTTTTCGGTGCCGGCGCCGCGTTCGGTGCGCGGGCGGTCGGCCTTCTCGGGAATCAGCCGGCTCACGAAAGGCAGCGCCAGCGGGTTCATCAGGGCGACCTGGCGGTCCGGGTTGACGGACATGCCGCCCCACTCGAACACGCCCAGGTTGCCCGGGAACACCAGCGTGCCGTTCTCCGACGGCGGGGTGTAGATGCCCTCGTAGTTCAGGCGGTGGAAGATGATGCGGCAGGCCAGCTGGTCGAACATGGTCGCGCCCCACATCTTGGCGCCGTCCAGGCGCTCTGCGGGCGCCAGATTCAGCGGCGAGAAGGGCTGCGTGGGCGAATAGCGCTCGCCGCGGGTCTGCGGGCCGCGCTGCACGGTCTGCGGCACCGCCCGCTCCTGCACGGGCAGGATGGGCGCGCCCGTCGTGCGGTTGAGCACGAACACGTTGCCGGTCTTGGTCAGCACGTAGATGGCCGGCACGGTCTGGCCCGAAGGCAGGCGCAGATCGAGCAGCGAGGGCTGCGAAGGCACGTCCATGTCCCACAGGTCGTGGTGCGTGGTCTGGAAATGCCAGATCAGCCGGCCGGTGCTGGCGTCGAGCGCCAGCACGGCGTTCGCATAGCGCTCCTTGAGCTCGGTGCGGTCGCCGCCCCAGATGTCGGGCGTGCCGACGCCGGTCGGCACGTACACCGTGTCGCTGCCCGCGTCATAGGCCAGGGGCGCCCAGGCGTTCGGCGAGTTGTGCGCGAACACGCCCTTCTCGCCCGGCATCTGGTTCGGGTCCTGCGCGCCGGTATCGAACACCCAGCGCAAGGCGCCGGTGTTCACGTCGTAGCCGCGGATCACGCCCGACGGCTCCCGGTTGGAGAGGTTGTCCGTCACCGAACCACCGATCACGATGGTGGAGGCCGTCACCACGGGCGGCGAGGTGGGGTTGTAGCCGCCGGGGTACGGATAGGGCATGTTGGCCTGCAGATCGATCTCGCCTCCGCGGCCGAAATCGCTGCAGGGCTGGCCGTTATCGGCATTGACCGCGATCAGGCGGCCGTCGTTGACCGGCAGGATCACCTTGCGCGGGCAGACCGCAGACGGCGCCGAACCCGGCTGGCGCGAGGCGCTTTTGGCGAAGCGTTCGGAATTGCCCGCGTCGTGATAGGCCACGCCGCGGCAGGTCAGATGCTGGAAGGTGCGGTCGGCCTTGAGCCGGGGGTCGAAGCGCCACAGGCGCTTGCCGGTGGAGGCATCCAGGGCATCGAGGAACTGGTGGGTCGTGCAGATGAAGACCTTGTCGCCCACCTTGATCGGCGTCACCTCGTTGGTGGTCTCGCCCGAATCGTTGGCGGTCTTGAAATCTTCGGTGTGATAGGTCCAGGCGACCTTCAGATCCTTGACGTTGCGCTCGTTGATCTGCGCGAGCGGCGAATAGCGCACGCCGGCTTCCGTCCGGCCGTAGGCAGGCCAGTCCTGGGGGGCGACGCCGGCCACCGGCTGCGCGGCGGCGGGCTGGCTGCGCGCGATCGTGCCGTTCACCTCCTGCGGATCATGCAGGAGCGCATAGCCGAGCACGCCCAGCGTGGCTACCATGGCGGCGCCCATCAGCGCCTTGGGCGCCGCGCTGCGCCCGACGAGAGAGCGCGACGCCCAGGGCAGCAGCAGCCACAGGCCGAACAGGAACCAGATATCCACGCGGGGCGCGAGGGCCCAGAAGTCGGTCCCGGCCTCCCAGAGGCTCCAGCCCAGCGTCGCGATCAGCCAGACCGCATACAGCCACAGGCTGAGGGTGGAACCCCGCCAGTAGGCCAGCGCCACGGCGGCGAGCGCGAGCGCTGCCAGCAGGTAATACGCGGAGCCGCCCAGGGCCAGCAGCCAGCCGCCGCCGGCGCCGAGAGCGACGGCCATCACGACCAGCAGGGCCAGCGTGGCCCCACGCGCCCATGAGCCTGATGTTGTTGTTGTTTCTTTTTTCATGACCACCCTCGTAAAGAAAACAGGGGGTGATTGTGTTGCGTATCAGGCGCATTGCCATGTAAGCGCATGGCGACAGATGGTTCTGGGAAGCATCCCCCGCGGGCCAGGGGCCGGACTTGCCAAAAGCCCCCTGCCGGCAGCCGCCGCGCCATGAAAAAAGCCCCGCATCCGCGGGGCCTTTTTCCTGGCATATCCGCCGCCACGGCCCCTGGTAGGGCCCGGCGGCTGGCATCAGACGTTGAACAGGAAGTTCATCACGTCGCCGTCCTTGACGACGTATTCCTTGCCTTCGGCGCGCATCTTGCCCGCGTCCTTGGCGCCCTGCTCGCCCTTGAAGGCGATGAAGTCTTCGAAGGCGATGGTCTGCGCGCGGATGAAGCCGCGCTCGAAGTCGCCGTGGATCACGCCGGCCGCCTGGGGCGCGGTGTCGCCCACCTTGATGGTCCAGGCGCGAACTTCCTTCACACCGGCGGTGAAGTAGGTCTGCAGGCCCAGCAGCTTGAAGCCGGCGCGGATCAGGCGGTTCAGGCCGGGCTCTTCGAGGCCCAGTTCCTGCAGGAACATGTCGCGGTCTTCGTCTTCCATCTCGGCCATTTCGGCCTCGATCTTGGCGCAGATGGCCACCACCGGGGCGCCCTGGGCTTCGGCATAGGCCTTGAGCTTGTCGAGCAGCGGGTTGTTCTCGAAGCCGTCTTCGGCGACGTTGCCCACGAACATGGCGGGCTTGGCCGTGATCAGGCAGAACGGCTTGAGCAGGGGCGCGTCTTCCTTGCTGACGGGCACCGTGCGCGCGGGCTTGCCCTGGTCGAGCGCGGCCTGGATGGGCGTGAGCAGCGAGACCAGCTTGGCGGCCTCCTTGTCGTTGCCCGACTTGGCGGCCTTGCTGTAGCGGTTCAGGGCCTTTTCGACGGTGGCGAGGTCGGCCAGGCACAGCTCGGTCTGGATGACTTCGATGTCGGCGATCGGGTCCACGCGGCCGGCCACGTGGATCACGTTCGGGTCTTCGAAGCAGCGCACGACGTTGACGATGGCGTCGGTCTCGCGGATGTGGGCCAGGAACTGGTTGCCCAGGCCTTCGCCCTTGCTGGCACCGGCCACCAGGCCGGCGATGTCCACGAATTCGACGATGGCCGGCACCACGCGCTCGGGCGTGATGATCTGGGACAGCTGCTGCAGGCGGGGGTCGGGCACCTCCACCACGCCGGTATTGGGCTCGATGGTGCAGAACGGATAGTTCTCGGCGGCGATGCCGGCCTTGGTGAGGGCGTTGAAGAGAGTGGACTTGCCCACGTTGGGCAGACCCACGATGCCGCATTTCAGGCTCATGGCAGGGCTTTCAGGGTTCGGGAAGACAAACCGCCGATTTTAAGGGTGCGGCACGCGAAGGCCCCGGGGCACCCGCCCGAAGGCATGCGGAACGCCCCGTATCCGGCCCAACGCCTCAGGACGTGTTCACGTTCTCAGTCGAAGCGCAGGTCGGCGGCGATGGGCTGGCCCACGCGCAGCCACCGGCCGGCGCCCTCGCCCACGATGGCGTTCATGGCGAAGCTGATGGCGCCGTCCAGGCGCCGGTCCTGCCGGTAGCGGCGCAGCGCATCGCCCACGGCGGGCGTGCTTTCGGCCGTGGCGGGGTCGATGTCGGGAATGGGGCAGCGCACGCAGGGCTTGACCAGCTGCAGCCGGACTCCGCCCTCGGGCGTGCCGACGTGGAGCGCATCGATGCGGTCTTCGTCGTGCGCCTCGACGCCGTCGATCACGATGTTGGGGCGAAAGCGTTCCACGCCCACGGCAGGCTGGCCCGCCGCCAGCAGCCGCTCGTTCAGGCCATCGACCGAGGCCTGGCTCACGACCAGCAGCGGGAATCCGTCGGAAAACTGGTTCGGCGCCTCGGCGCCACCCGTCCACTGCAGGCTGGAGAGGCGCCGGTGGGCGGGGTCGAACCGCACCAGCCGGCAGGCCAGCCCCAGGAAGTCGCTGAACCATTGCGCGGCGAGCTCGCCCATGTCCCGGGCCGGCACCACGTCGTCCCACACGCTCACGCGGGCCGGCGGGCCGTCCATCGCCTGCAGGGAGACGTGCAGCGCCGGCATGCCCGGGGCCTGCAGCACCATGCGTTCAGGGGTCTGGATCTCGGGCCGCACCAGCGCCATGCGGGCATGCCCGCGCTGGGTGAGGAAGGCGCCCTGGCCGTCCACCACCATGAAGGCGCGGTCCAGCGCCAGCCCGGCCGGGGTCAGCAGGGCTTCGCGCACCTCCACGCCTGCGCAGGACTTGACCGGGTGGACGAACAGGCGGGCGATGCTGCCGCAGAGGTCGAGATCGGGGCGAAAGGTCACGGGGCGGTCCTGGAAGGCACGGATGGGGCAGCGAAGCGGCCGAGAAAGACAGGAGCGGGATTTTGCCCCTCGGCCAGGGACATCGCCGCATCGCGCGTGCCGGGGAACGCCGGCTCCTACAATCCGGCATGGCGCAAACTTTCGATGTCTGTATCCGTGGGGCCGGTGTAGTCGGCCGCACGCTCGCACTGCTCTTGGCCCGCGAACGGCTGCGGGTAGCCCTGGTGGGCAGCCCCGCCACCGACGCGGCACCCGCTGCTGCCGACATCCGCGCCTATGCGCTGAACGCGGCCTCCCGCAGCCTGCTCGAATCCGTGCGCAGCTGGCCCGACGCCGCCCACGCCACCGCCGTGCGGCAGATGGAAGTGCATGGCGACCAGAGCGGCCGGGTCACCTTCGACGCGGCCCGCCAGAGCGCGGATGCCCTGGCCTGGATCGTGGACGTTCCCGCGCTCGAAGCGCGCCTGGCCGAGGCCGTGCGCTTCCAGCCCCAGGTGGAGCTGGTGCCCGCCCCGGTGCCCGCCCCGCTCACCGTCATCTGCGAAGGCCGCGCCAGCAGCACCCGCCAGGAGCTGGGCGTGGAATTCGACGTCACGCCCTACGCGCAGCACGCCATCGCCACCCGCCTGCACTGCGAACGCCCGCACGGGCAGGTCGCGCGCCAATGGTTCCTGCCCGACGGCATCCTCGCCTTCCTGCCGCTGGACGGCGCCGAGGGGAACTCCGTCGCCGTGGTGTGGTCAGTCCCCCAGGAACAGGCCGCCGAGCGCATGGCCCTGGATGCCGAAACGTTCGCCCATCGCCTGCAGGACGCGAGCCAGAACGCCCTGGGCACGCTGCAGCAAGTCGGCGGCCGGGCCTGCTGGCCGCTGCAGCAGGCCCGCGCCCGCCGCTGGTGCGGCGCCATGCCGGTGCAGCCGGCCAAGGGCGCGCAGCGTACCTGGGTGCTGGCGGGCGATGCGGCGCACACGGTGCATCCGCTGGCCGGCCAGGGCCTGAACCTGGGACTGGCCGATGCCGAGGCGCTGGCGCGTCTGCTGCGCGAACGCGACTACTGGCGCGGCATCGGCGACATGCGGCTGCTGCGGCGCTACGAGCGCGAGCGCAAGGCGGGCCTGCTGCCGCTGGGCCTGACGATGGACGGGCTGCAGCAGCTGTTCGCGCGCACCGAAGCGCCCGTGCAGGCCGTGCGCAACTGGGGCATGCAGGGCTTCCAGCTCAGCGGCCCGCTCAAGGACTGGGTCGCCACCCGGGCCATGGGCCTGCGCTGATCCGGCACGCCGAATCACCGGAACACCTCTTCATTCAGTGAACGAACGACGACGAAGGACACGACATTGAAAGCGAAACCACTCCTCCCCGCCCTGCTGGCCGCCGCCACCCTGGCCCTGAGCTTCGGCGCCCATGCGCAGGAGGCCGAGATCCGCAAGGCCCTGGGCCAGCGCATTCCGCAGTTCGGCAAGATCGATGAAGTGGTGGCCACGCCCATGAAGGGCCTCTACGAAGTGCGCGTGGGCACCGACGTGTTCTACACCGACGCCAAGGGCAACTACATCATCCAGGGCGAGCTGATCGACACGCAGGCGCGCCGCAACCTGACCGAAGACCGCATCAACAAGCTGACGGCGATCGACTTCTCCGCCCTGCCCCTGAAGGACGCGTTCACCATCGTGCGCGGCAACGGCAAGCGCAAGCTGGCGGTGTTCGAAGACCCGAACTGCGGCTACTGCAAGCGGTTCGAGAAGGACCTGCAGAACGTGGACAACGTCACGGTCTATCTGTTCCTCTACCCCATCCTGAGCCCCGATTCGGCCGAGAAGTCGCGCAACCTCTGGTGCGCCAAGGATCGCGCCGCCGCCTGGCAGGACCTGATGGTGCGCGACAAGGTGCCCGAGGCCGCCACCTGCGACACCGGCGCCGTGCAGCGCAACCTGGCCTTCGGCAAGAAGCACAAGATCACCGGCACGCCCACCGTGCTGTTCGCCGACGGCACGCGCGTGCCGGGCGCCATCGGCGCCGCCGCGATCGAAAAGCGCTTCGCCGAAATCGGCACCGCCAGCAACTGACGACCGCCTGCGGCCCAGGCCGCAAGCTCTTCTTCACGGGCGCTGCCGCCACCATGGCAGCGCCCTTCTTTCCTGTATTGGCGCATCCGCCATCCCGTCCATGCCCGCAGCACCCCGCTCCCCGTCTTCCGCCGGCCCGGTCCACTACCGTGTCGAAGCCGCCGACCCGCACGCCCATCTGTATGCGGTGACGCTCACCGTGGCGGCGCCCGCGGCGCGGCAGGAGCTGTCCCTGCCCGTCTGGATTCCCGGCAGCTACCTGGTGCGCGAGTTCTCCAAGAACCTGCAGTCGCTGCGGGCCACGCAGAACGGCGAGCCGGTCGCTCTCAAGCAGTTGGACAAGCACCGCTGGCAGGCCCAGTGCAAGAAAGGCTCGCCGCTGGTGCTGACCTATCAGGTGGTGGCCTATGACACCTCGGTGCGCACCGCCTGGCTGGACGCCTCGCGCGGCTTCTTCAACGGCACCAGCCTCTGCCTGCGCGTGCACGGCCAGGAATCCGCGGCCCATACGCTGGAAGTCGTCCGCACGCCGGCCTTGAGCGGCTGGTCGGTCGCCACCGGCCTTGCGCCCGCCAAGGTCACGCGCCAGGGCTTCGGCACCTACCGGGCCGCCGACTACGACGAACTGGTGGACTGCCCCGTGGAGATGGGCCCGTTCTGGAGCGCCCGCTTCACGGCCTGCGGCGTGCCGCACCGCCTGGTGGTGGCCGGCGCCGCGCCCTCCTTCGACGGCGAACGCCTGGTGGCCGACACGCGCCGCATCTGCGAGGAGCTGATCCGCTTCTGGCACGGCCCCTCGCCCAAGCCGCCGCACGGCAGCTACGTCTTCATGCTGAACGTGGTGGACGACGGCTACGGCGGGCTGGAGCACCGCAACTCCACCGCCCTCATCTGCGGCCGGCGCGACCTGCCCCGCCAGGGCGAGGCCCGCACGCCCGAGGGCTACACCACGCTGCTGGGCCTCATCAGCCACGAGTATTTCCACACCTGGAACGTCAAGCGCCTGCGCCCTTCCGAGTTCGCGCGCTACGACTACGGCCAGGAGAACTACACCGAACTGCTCTGGTTCTTCGAGGGCTTCACCAGCTACTACGACGACCTGCTGCTGCGCCGCTGCGGCCTGCTGGACGATGCCGCCTACCTGCGCCTGCTGACCAAGGCCGCCAACCAGGTGCTGCAGACGCCCGGCCGGCACGTGCAGTCGGTGGCCGAGGCGAGCTTCGACGCCTGGATCAAGTACTACCGCCAGGACGAGAACACGCCCAACGCCACGGTGAGCTACTACACCAAGGGCTCGCTGGTGGCCCTGTGCCTGGACCTGGCCCTGCGGCGCGAAGGCCGCACCACGCTGGACGCGGTCATGCGCGGCCTCTGGCAGCGCTGCGCCGGCGGTCCCATGAAGGAGGCCGACCTGCTGCAGGTGCTCAAGTCGCTCTCGGGCCGGGACTGGTCCCGCGAGATCGCGGCCTGGGCGCACGGCACGCAGGACCTGCCGCTGGCCGAGCTGCTGGCCGCCCACGGCGTCACGCTGCACGAAGAAGCCCCGCAATGGGCGCAGCGCCTGGGCCTGCGGGTGGGCGAATCGGGCGGCCTGCAGGCCAAGGTCGTGCTGCGCGGCGGGCTGGCCGAAAAGGCGGGCTTCATGGCGGGCGACGAGTGGCTGGGGGTGGAAACGCCCGAGGGAGGCGCCTGGCGCCTGACGAAGCTCGAAGACCTGCCGCTCTATGCCGGCTCCGCCACCCAGGTCACGGCCCTCGTCGCGCGCGACCGGCGCCTGATGCGGCTGACGCTGGACCTGCAGCCGCAGCCCGGACGCGCGGCGGACACCGTGCGCCTGGCCGTCACCGACGCGGCCGCCGCCGCCCGCTGGCTGGCGCCGCAGTGACTGTCGGCCCGAGGGGGCCTTCGGTATAGTCTGCGCACCACCACACGACAGACGGAGACACCCCTTGGCCTACGAAGTCATCGCAGTCCGCACCGAGGCGGACAAGGTCGGCATCATCACGCTGAACCGGCCCAAGCAGCTCAATGCCCTGAACGACCAGCTGATGAACGAGCTGGGCGATGCGCTCGCCGCCTTCGATGCGGACGAGCGCATCGGCTGCATCATCATCACGGGCAGCGAGAAGGCCTTCGCGGCCGGCGCGGACATCAGCGCCATGGCCAAGTACAGCTTCACCGACGTGTACAAGGGTGACTACATCACCCGCAACTGGGAACGCATCCGCTCCGTGCGCAAGCCGGTGATCGCCGCCGTGAGCGGCTTCGCACTGGGCGGCGGCTGCGAGCTGGCGATGATGTGCGACTTCATCATCGCCGCCGACAACGCCAGGTTCGGCCAGCCCGAGATCAAGCTGGGCGTCATCCCCGGCGCGGGCGGCACGCAGCGCCTGCCGCGCGCCGTGGGCAAGTCCAAGGCCATGGACATGGCCCTCACCGGCCGCATGATGGATGCCGCCGAGGCCGAGCGCGCGGGCCTGGTCAGCCGCGTGGTGCCCTACGACAAGCTGGAAAGCGAGGCCCTGGGCGCGGCCCTGGTCATCGCCGGCTTCTCGCAGATCGCGGTCATGGCCGCCAAGGAATCGGTCAACCGGGCCTTCGAAGGCTCGCTCTCCGACGGCGTGATGTTCGAGCGCCGGCTGTTCCACGCCCTGTTCGCCACCCAGGATCAGAAGGAAGGCATGGACGCCTTCATCAACAAACGCGCGGCGAACTTCACACACAGCTAAAATTGCCCTATAATTTGAGGCTTCGGTGGTATAGCTCAGTTGGTTAGAGCGCAGCATTCATAATGCTGATGTCGGTGGTTCAAGTCCACCTACCACCACCAAACAAGAAACCCACAGTGCCTGCACTGTGGGTTTTTTCTTTGGGCGGCGCCTTTGCCCCACGGCGCCGCATTGGCCTGCCGCCTTCCTAGAATCACGCCTTCAGCCCCTGGATGTACACCATGAACCGCTGTCTGCCGATCCGTGCCGCGCGCCGCGCCCGCCTGCTCCTGCTGGCCGGCCTGGCTTGCTGCTGCGCTGCCGCGCCCCTGGCTGCCGCCGCGCAGCCGCTGCAGCCCTACATTCCGCCCGCCTCGGGCGTTGCGCGCAACTTTCCCGATGCCGCCCAGCGCGGCACGCTGATGGTCACCAGCACGGCCGAGGCGGAGCTGGATGGCAAGCCCATCCGCATGGCGCCGGGCATGCGCCTCTTCAGCCCGCAGAACAGCCTCATCTTCCTGCACACGGTGATCGGCCAGCGCATGCGGGTCAACTACCTGATCGAGGCCAGCACCGGCATGCTGCTGACGGCCTGGATCCTGAGCGAAGGCGAAGCCGCCACGCCGCTCAGGGGCAACGCCGACACGCTCGAGCGCAACTTCCGCTTCGGCCCCGAGCCGGACAGCAACGCCCCCGCACTGCGCTGAATCGCGCGCGCACGCCGGCCCGCAAGGCGCCAGCCTCCGCGCCTTTCTCGCCGCCCCTCCTTCATCGCCAGCGTCCTTCCCGGCGCGGCGCACCCCTTCGGATTCCCAGATGTCCAAAAAAGTCTTCGTCAAAACCTTCGGCTGCCAGATGAACGAGTACGACTCGGACAAGATGGTGGACGTGCTCCACGCCACCCAGGGCTACGAGCCCACGCAGAACGTGGAGGAAGCCGACCTGATCCTCTTCAACACCTGCTCCGTGCGCGAGAAGGCGCAGGAAAAGGTCTTCAGCGACCTGGGCCGCATCAAGCACCTGAAGGCGCGGGGCGTGAAGATCGGCGTGGGCGGCTGCGTGGCCAGCCAGGAAGGCGACGAGATCATCAAGCGCGCACCCTACGTCGATGTGGTCTTCGGCCCGCAGACCCTGCACCGCCTGCCCGAGCTGCTGGCGCAGCGCGAGGCCCTGGCCCGCCCGCAGGTGGACATCAGCTTTCCCGAGATCGAGAAGTTCGACCACCTGCCGCCCGCGCGCGTCGAGGGGGCGAGCGCCTTCGTCTCCATCATGGAAGGCTGCAGCAAGTACTGCAGCTACTGCGTGGTGCCCTACACCCGGGGCGAGGAAGTCAGCCGCCCCTTCGACGACGTGCTGGTGGAAGTGGCGGGCCTCGCCGACCAGGGCGTGAAGGAAGTCACGCTGCTGGGCCAGAACGTGAACGCCTACCTGGGCAAGATGGGCGGCACGGCCGAGGTGGCCGACTTCGCCCTGCTGCTGGAATACGTGGCCGACATCCCCGGCATCGAGCGCATCCGCTACACCACCAGCCACCCCAACGAATTCACGCCGCGCCTGATCGACGCCTACGCGCGCATCCCCAAGCTGGTCAGCCACCTGCACCTGCCCGTGCAGCACGGCTCCGACCGCATCCTGATGGCGATGAAGCGCGGCTACACGGCCATGGAATACAAGAGCACCATCCGCAAGCTGCGCGCCATCCGGCCTGACCTGGCGATGAGCAGCGACTTCATCGTGGGCTTCCCCGGCGAGACCGAGGAAGACTTCGGCAAGATGATGAGGCTCATCGACGACATCCACTTCGACAACAGCTTCAGCTTCATCTTCAGCCCGCGCCCCGGCACGCCCGCCGCCAGCCTGCACGACGACACGCCGCACGAGGTCAAGCTGCGCCGCCTGCAGGAGCTGCAGGCCGTCATCAACGCCAACATCAAGTCGATCAGCGAAAGCCGCGTGGGCACGGTGCAGCGCATCCTGGTGGAAGGCGCCTCCAAGCGCGACGGCAACGAACTCATGGGCCGCACGGAATGCAACCGCGTGGTCAACTTCGCGGGCCAGCCGCGGCTCATCGGGCAGATGGTGGACGTCACCATCACCGAAGCCAAAGCCTACACGCTGCGCGGCGAGGTCGTGACGGCCGACTCCGCCCTGCCGGCCTGAGCGGCGCCGCACCGCGATGAGCGTGTCCGCACGGCATAGCAAGGTCGCCTCGCTGAGCGGCCTGTCGTTCCAGCAGCTGCTGCTGCTGGCCTTTCTGCTGATCGGCGGCCTGCTGGGCGCCAGCTCGCTGCGCGCCATCTTCACGCTGGAGCAGCTGATGGTGCAAAGCCGCCAGGGCGCCTCCGAGGCGATCCAGCTCAGCGCCGCGGCGCAGGCGCTCAATGCCCGCAGCCAGACGCTGGAGCGTTCGGCGCGGCAGTCCCTGGTGCTGGCCGACGCGCAGCTGCGCCGCCGCTTCGAGGAAGGCGCCCGCGATGCCCGCGACATCCTGCAGCGCCTGGAACTCAACGGCCTGCCGCCGGAGCTGGCCGCCAAATGGCTGGCCCATCTGAACGAGGTGTCCCGGCTGCTCGACGCGCCCGCGGCGCAGTCGCTGGAGAACGAGCGCGCCGCCGCGGCCACCTTCCTGGAAGTCGATGCGCTCAACGCCATCATTTCGCAGCAGGTACAGGACATCAACACCCACCGCAGCGACGCGCTGCAGGAAAAGATCGAAGCCAGCCGGCGCGAGGTGACGCACCAGGTGGTCGGCGTCATCGTGCTGGCACTGGTGCTGGCGCTGGCGCTGGGCATCTGGCTGGCGCGGCCCTTCAAGCGGCTCGAAAGCGCCATCCGCCTGCTGGGCGAGAACGAACTGGCGCGGCCGGTGGAGATCGCCGGCCCGGCGGACATCCGCCGCGTGGGCCAGCAGCTGGAATGGCTGCGCGTGCGCCTGCTGGAACTGGACGCCGACAAGGCGCGCTTCCTGCGCCACGTATCGCACGAACTCAAGACGCCGCTGGCCTCCATGCGCGAGGGCGTGGCCCTGCTGCAGGACGGCATCACGGGCGAACTCACCCCCGGCCAGAGCGAGGTCGTCTCCATCCTGCACCAGAACACCATGGTGCTGCAGGGCGAGATCGAGGCGCTGCTGCGCTTCAACGCCGCGGCCTTCGAGGCCCGGCAGCTGCGCCGCACGCCCACCGACCTGCTGGCGCTGCTGGAAGCGCAGGTGGAGGCGCAGCGGCTGCAGTGGCAGGCGCGCAAGCTCGACGTGGCCGTGGAAGGCCGACCGGTGACCCTGCCGCTGGATGCCGACAAGATCGCGTCGGCCGTGGGCAACCTGCTCTCCAACGCCATCCGCTTCTCGCCCCAGGGCGGCGCCATCCGCATCGTTTTGTCACATCTGCCGGGCGCCATCCGGGTGGACTTCGTCGATCAAGGCCCGGGCGTGGACGAGAATGACCGTTCGCGCATCTTCGAGCCCTTCTACCGTGGCGTCCGCCAGCCGCAGGATGCCGCCCGCGGCACCGGCATCGGCCTGTCCATCGTCCACGAATACATCACCGCCCATGGCGGTCGGGTGGAACTGGTGGTTGACGGCCCCCGCACTCCCTTCCGCATCGAATTGCCCCATGCCTCCTAGCCTTGCCATCGCCCGCACCCGCGGCAACGCCCCGGCCCGACCGGCCCATCCGCCGCTGGGGCTCGCCCTGGCCGGCCTGCTGACGGCAGCCGCGCTGCTGCTGGCCGGCTGCGCCGCGCCTGCTCAGCCGCCTTCGGCCGAAAAAGCCCCCGAAGCGCCCGCACCGGCAGCCGCGCCCAGCGCCCCGGCCGCCCCGCCGCAGGCTGCGCCTGAGACGCTGCCTGGAGACGCCGCCAGCGCACAGCCGGCCGCCACGCCCGCAGAGCCGCGCCGCGCAGGCCCCGTCACGCAGCTGCTCGCCTATTCCGACCGGGTGGTCTCGCTCAGCCCGAGCGAGCTGTCCGCCGAGATCGCCCACCTGACGCCGCTGCAGGACGAGTCCGTGCAGCGCCAGCTCGAACTGGCCCTGGCGCTCGGCCAGACCCGCCAGCCGGTGGACACGGCACGCGCCCTGGGGCTGGCGCAGCGCGCGCTGGCCCAGCCCGGCAACTCCTCCACGCTGCAGTCGTTCGCCCGCATGCTGGAAACCCGCTTCCTGCACATGCGCCGGCTCGAAGACCAGCTCGACCGGCAGACGCAGCAGCTGCGCGACGCCCAGCGCCGCAACGATCAGCTCAACGAGCGGCTGGAAGCCATGCGCGCCATCGAGCGCAGCCTGAATGCGCGGCCGGGCGGCCCGGCCGGCTCCGGCAGCAGGACGCATCCCGCGCCCTGACCGACGACGAAAGACATCGCCATGGCCGTCAACAAAGCCGCCGCCCCGGTCAAGCCCCGCATCCTGGTGGTGGATGACGACGCCGACATGCTGCGCCTGCTGTCGCTGCGCCTGCAGGCCGCGGGCTTCGAGGTGTCCGCCGTCGGCTCGGCCGAAGCCGCCCTCGCGCAGCTCGAAGTCCAGCGCCCGCAGCTGGTGCTGAGCGACGTGCAGCTGCCCGGACGCGACGGGCTAGCCCTGTTCGACGAGGTGCGCGCGCGCCACCCGTCGCTGCCCGTGATCCTGCTCACCGCCCACGGCACCATTCCCGATGCGGTGGAGGCCACGGCACGCGGCGTCTTCACCTATCTCACCAAGCCCTACGACGGCAAGGAACTGATCGAGAAGATCCACCAGGCGCTGGCGCTGAGCGCCCCGGCCACCACGCACAGCCACGCCAACGAAACCTGGCGCGCCGAGATCGTCAGCCGCTCCAACCGCATGGCCGAGGTGCTGGCCGAGGCGCACATGGTCGCGCAGTCGGACGCCAGCGTGCTGCTGCTGGGCGACAGCGGCTCGGGCAAGGAGATGCTGGCCCGCGCCATCCACCGGGCCAGCCCCCGCGCGGCACGGCCCTTCGTGGCGGTGAACTGCGGCGCCATTCCCGAGGCGCTGCTCGAATCCGAACTCTTCGGCCACATGAAGGGCGCCTTCACCGATGCGGTGAGCAACCACAAGGGGCTCTTCCAGGCAGCCGACGGCGGCACGCTGCTGCTCGACGAAATCGGCGACATGCCGCCCGCGCTGCAGGTCAAGCTGCTGCGCGTGCTGCAGGAGCGCGCGGTGCGCCCGGTGGGCTCCAGCCAGTCGCTGCCGGTGAACGTGCGCATCATCTCCGCCACCCACCGCGACCTGGAGGCGGCCATGGCCGCCAGCCAGTTCCGCGAAGACCTCTACTACCGGCTGAACGTGGTGACCCTGTCGCTGCCCACGCTGGGCGAGCGGCGCGAAGACATCCCCCTGCTGGCCAACCACTTCCTCGACCTGCTGGCGCGCAAGTACGGCAAGCGGCTGTCGGGCTTTTCGCCCGAGGCGCTCAAGGCCCTCACCTCGGCCTCCTGGCCCGGCAACGTGCGCCAGCTCTACAACGTGGTGGAACAGGTCTGCGCGCTGTCCACCACGCCGCTGGTGCCGCTGGGCCTGGTGCAGCGGGCGCTGCGCACGCCGGCCGTGCAGGTGCTCAGCCTCAGCGAGGCGCGGCAGCGCTTCGAGCGCGAGTATCTGGTGGACCTGCTGAAGATGACGGACGGCAACGTGGCGGATGCCGCCCGGCTGGCCCAGCGCAACCGCACGGAGTTCTACCGGCTGCTGCAAAAGCACGCGCTGACCCCGGGACAGTTCAAGGCCGAAGAGGGCGCGGCCGATGATGTCGCCAATGAGCGACACGAATAAACCGTTGATTTAAAAAGGAAAACCCGCAGCAGCGGGTAATCCGGTCGCTGTTTTGCGACAGAAACAGGGTTTTCCAGGGTGTTTCGGCAGGGCGCACATACGCTTACAGCCCGAAAACCTTCCAAGTCGTTGATCCATAAGCGCTTTTCAGGCCTGGCACGGGGTTTGCCCTATGTCTGGCATGAACCCAGCGCACACCTCCCCTTCGCATGCACAACAACGCTCCTCGCGGGTGGCGAGTGGCGGCGTTGGCGCGTCCATCAACGAACAACCCCAAAGCCTCGAGCACCCCATGGAAACACACACCTCTTCCAGGACTGGAATGCTGGACGTCGCTCCGCATGCTCCGGCCCACGTCGCCCCCGTGGGCGCCTCCTACGCGGCGCCCGTCGAATCGCAGCGCAGCACGCTGCGGGAAGAACGCCACCCCAATTCGCTGACCGCCCCTCCGGTGCACCGCGGCTCCATGCCCGCCCGCCCGTGGCGCGGTTTCTGGAACAGCATCGGCACCGCCGCGCTGATGCGCCTGACCGGCCGCACCCAGTCCCGCCGCGCTGACGAACCCCAGCAGCCCTGGCAGGCCGCAGCCAGCCAGCGCCGTGCGGTGTTCCTGGTGCTGGCCCTCATCAGCAGCGCCCTGGCCACCGCCCTGTTCGCCGGCGTGCAGCCCGAATACGAAAGCGCCTGGCTCGAATACGGCCAGCTCGCCCTGTTCGCCCTGCTGTCCGCCTGGGTGGTCACGGGCTTCCTGACCGGCCTGATGGGCTTCTGGGTCATGCTCAAGGGCGACCGCCATTCGCTGTCGGCACGCAGCGTGGACAGCCACACGCTGGCCGAAGACGCGCGCACCGCGATCATCATGCCGATCTGCAACGAAGACGTCGCCACCGTCTTCGCCGGCCTGCGCGCCACCTGCGAATCGGTGGCCGCCACGGGCCATGGCAAGACCTTCGACGTGTTCGTGCTGTCCGACAGCTACGACCCGGCCATCGCCGCCGCCGAGCGCGCCGCCTGGGAAGAGCTGCGCGCGGCACTCGCCACCAGCCCCAAGCAGCCGCAGGTCGAGGTCTATTACCGCCTGCGCACCCGCCGCACGCACCGCAAGGCCGGCAACGTGGCCGACTTCTGCCGCCGCTGGGGCAAGGACTACAAGTACATGGTCGTGCTCGATGCCGACAGCGTGATGAGCGGCGATTGCATCGTCTCCATGGCCAAGCTGATGGAAGCCAACCCGCAGGCCGGCATCATCCAGACCGCCACGCAGGCCATCGGCCACGTCACCCTGCACGCCCGCGCCCAGCAGTTCGCCTCGCGCGTGGCAGGCCGGCTGTTCACGCTGGGCATGCAGTACTGGCAGCTGGGCGAATCGCACTACTGGGGCCATAACGCCATCATCCGCGTCGAGCCCTTCATGAAGCATTGCGCCCTGGCCCCCATCAAGGGCACGGGCGGCCTGGCCGGCGGCATCATGTCGCACGACTTCGTCGAAGCCGCGCTGATGCGCCGCGCCGGCTACCACGTCTGGCTGGTGGCCGACCTGGTCGGCAGCTACGAGCAACAGCCGCCCGACCTGCTGGCCGAGCTGCAACGCGACCGCCGCTGGTGCCAGGGCAACCTGCAGAACGCACGCCTGATGGCCGAGCCCGGCATCCACACCGTCCACCGCACGATGTTCGTGACCGGCGCGATGGCCTACCTGTCCGCCCCGCTGTGGCTGGCCTTCATCACCCTGGGCACGGCGCTGTGGCTGTCCGGCGCACGCATGGTCGCCGACTGGAACATCCTGCCCGGCGAGCTGATGGGCCTGTGGGCCTGGACGCTGTGCATGCTGTTCCTGCCCCGCGTGCTGGGCGTGACCGCGATCCTGATGCGCCGCGAGCAGCAGCAATACGGCGGCACGCTGAGCCTCTTCAAGAGCGCCGCGCTGGAAAGCACGCTGGCCATCCTGCAGGCCCCCATCCGCATGCTGGCCCACTCGCTGTTCGTGATCGTGGCGCTGACGGGCCTGAAGCTGGACTGGAAGTCGCCTCCCCGCGAAGCCGCTGCCGTGCCCTGGACCGAAGCCGCCCGCAAGCTGGCGCCCATGAGCCTGGTGGTCGCCGCCCTCGCCGCCGCCGTGGCCTGGGTCGATGGCAGCGCGCTGATCTGGCTGCTGCCCGTGGGCCTGCCGCTGGCACTGTCGATCCCGCTCACGGTGCTGACCAGCCACATCCGCATGGGCGAAGCGGCCCGCGCCCAGCGCCTGCTGCTGATCCCCGAGGAATCGTGGTCGCCCCCGGTGCTGCGCCGCGCCTGGCTGCATGCCACGCGGCTGGCCCGTCCGGTCCTCAAGGCCGCCTGAGCGCCTGAGCCCCGGGAAGCACCCGCCAACGAAAACGCCCCGCATCGCGGGGCGTTTTTTCATGGGCGGCGCGCAACCGATGCGGGCCGCCCTGCGCGGGTGGATGGCCCTCAGAAGCGCGGCATGCCGCCCATGCCGGGCAGGCCGCCCTTGAGCCCGCCCATCTTCTTCATCATCTTCATCAGGCCGCCGCCCTTCATCTTCTTCATCATGCCCTGCATCTGCTCGAACTCGTTGAGCAGGCGGTTCACTTCCTGCACGTGAACGCCGGCGCCCATGGCGATGCGCTTCTTGCGCGTGGCCTTGATGAGTTCGGGCTTGCGGCGCTCCAGCGGGGTCATGCTCTGGATGATGCCTTCCTTGCGGCGGATGTCCTTCTCGGCCTTGTCCATATCGACCTGGCCGGCCTTGGCCGTGAGCTGGGCGGGCAGCTTGTCCATGAGGCTGGAGAGGCCGCCCATCTGCTTCATCTGCTGCAGCTGCGAGAGGAAGTCGTTCAGGTCGAAGCCGTCGCCGCTCTTGACCTTGGCGGCCAGCTTCTGAGCGGCCTCCATATCGACACCGGCGCTGACCTGCTCGACCAGGGCCACGATGTCGCCCATGCCCAGGATGCGGCCCGCGTGGCGCTCGGCATCGAACACTTCGAGGCCGTCGATCTTCTCGGACACGCCCGCGAACTTGATGGGCGCGCCGGTCACCTGGCGCACCGACAGCGCCGCACCGCCGCGCGAATCGCCATCGAGCTTGGTCAGCACGATGCCCGTGAGCGGCAGCGCCTCCTTGAAGGCACGGGCGGTGTTGACCGCGTCCTGGCCCTGCATGGCATCGACCACGAACAGCGTTTCCACGGGCTTGAGCGCGGCGTGCAGGTCCTGGATCTCGCGCATCAGCACTTCGTCGATCGCCAGGCGGCCGGCCGTATCGACCAGCAGCACGTCGAAGAAGTGCTTCTTGGCATAGTCCAGCGCCGCATGGGCGATGTCGAGCGGCTTCTGGTCGGGCGTGCTGGGGAACCATTCGGCGCCGGCCTGGCGGGTCACGGTCTTGAGCTGCTCGATGGCGGCCGGGCGGTACACGTCGCCCGAGACCGTGAGCACCTTCTTCTTGCGCTTTTCGATCAGGTGCTTGGCGAGCTTGGCCGTGGTGGTGGTCTTGCCCGCGCCCTGCAGGCCCGCCATCAGGATCACGGCCGGCGGCTGGGCGGCCAGGTTGATGTCGGCTATGCCTTCGCCCATGGTGGCGGCCAGCTCGCGGTTGACGATGGACACCAGGGTCTGGCCCGGCTTGAGCGAGCCCAGCACCTCCTGGCCCAGCGCCTTTTCCTTGACGCGGGCGATGAAGTCGCGCACCACGGGCAGCGCCACGTCGGCTTCCAGCAGGGCCATGCGCACCTCGCGCAGCATGTCCTGGACATTGGATTCGGTGATGCGGGCCTGACCCCGCATCTCCTTGACGAGTCGCGTGAGTTTTTCGGTAAGAGCGGAGGCCATAGAAGTCTTTGGGAAATGTGCGCCCACCGGCTTGTGCGGTCGGCCGCCTTGCCAGCCGGAGGCGGGCGAAAGGCTAAACTGCGAACCCATGATTTTACCCAGCACGTCTCTCCCCGGTTGGCTGCTGGCTCTGGCTGCGGCAGCGGCCTATGCGGTTCCGGCCGCCGCAGGCAAGCGGCTCGGCGCCGACCGCGGACGCTGGACCCTCCTGCTGGCCTGGGCATTGCACGGCGCAGTGCTGGCCTGGGGCTTCGTGGGCCAGACGCCGCACTTCGGCTTCGGCCCCGCGCTGTCGATGACGGCCTGGCTGGTGCTCACCGCCTACGTGGTCGAGAGGCAGCTCTTTCCGCAGATGCAGGCCCGCTGGACCCTCGCCAGCCTGGGCGCTGCCACCGTCATCCTGGGCCAGGTGTTCCCCGGCCAGCCCCTGCATGTCACGGCATCGCCCTGGCTGCCCCTGCACCTGGCGCTGGGCATCGCGTCGTACGGCCTCTTCGCCGCCGCCGTCGTACATGCCTGGCTGATGACCCGGGCGGAGCGCCACATCCGGCTGGCGGCCGACCCGCACAGCGGCATCCCCCTGCTGGCGCTGGAGCGGCTCACCTTCCGCTTCGTCAAGGCCGGCTTCGTGGTGCTATCGGCCACGCTGGTCGCCGGCTGGCTGTTCGGCGAGGTCCTCTACGGCCGCGCCTGGATCTGGGACCACAAGACCGTCTTCTCGCTGCTGTCGTGGCTGACCTTCGCGGTGCTGCTGCTGGGCCGTGCCCGTTTCGGCTGGCGCGGGCGCAGCGCGGTGCGGGTGCTGTATGCGGGTGCCGCGCTGCTGCTGCTGGCCTATGCGGGCTCGCGCTTCGTGGTCGAGGTGATCCTGGGGCGTGCCGCATGAAATACCTGCTGCTGACCGTGATCCTGATGGTGGCCTGGGGCATCTGGCGCAACCACCAGCGCAGGACGGAAGCGCCGCCGGCACCGCACCGCCCACCGCCCGCCGCCCTGCCCATGGTGCAGATGGTGCCCTGCGCGCACTGCGGCATGCATGTGCCGCAGTCCGAAGCCGTGCAGCGCGACGGGCACAGCTACTGCTCTGCAGCCCACGCGCAACGCGGCCCGGCCTGACGGCCCCACGCGGTCCGCAACATGCTGACCTCCTTGCGCGCACGCCCGGCGGACGGCCCCTTCCTGCGACTCTGGCACGGCTTCCTCACCGGCCGCATCATGGTCGCGCTGGCCATCCTGTTCCTGCAGGGCCTGGGCATGGTGCTGAACCAGGGGAACGAGCCCGCGCCGCTGCTGCTCTGCCTGGCCTACCTCTGCGCGACGATCGCGCTGCGCATCTGGGCCCGGCAGGCCCCGCCCCCGGCGCACGCGGGGGCGCACTGGCTGCCCACCATCGGCGTGGACCTGGTCATGGTCGCGGCGCTGCAGGCCCTGCATGTGGGGCCGATGAACTTCGCGCCGCTCTTCGGCCTGCCGATTCTCATGGCCAGCATCCTGGGAACCCTCACCCTGGCGCTGGGCACGACGGCCTGCGCCACGCTGCTGTCGCTGGCCTGGGTGTGGTGGGTCGGCGACCGGGCGGGGGCCGACCTCACCCAGCGCTACCTGCAGGCCGCGCTCACCGGCACGGGCTATTTCATCGCGGCCTATCTGGTGCATCAGCTCGCCACCCGCCTCACCAGCGTGCAGCAGGCAGCCCAGCTGAGCCAGATGGAGGCCCGGGCCCAGGAGGCCGTCAGCGCCCGCATCATCCAGAACCTGGCCGACGGCGTGCTGGTGCTGGACCGGAGCGACGTGGTGCGGATGGCCAACCCCGCGGCCGCGCAGCTGCTCGGCCAGCAGGCCGAGGCAGCGGCGCCGTTCCTGCTGTCGGGCTCGGCCGACTGGGCTTCCCTCGCCCAGATGGCGCAGCGAACGTTCGAACAGGGGCAGCCCCAGTCCGCCGATCTGGACATCCTCCAGGCCGGCGCCCGCCCGGTGGGCCTGCGGGTGCGCACCTGGCTCACCTCCGGCCCGCAGGGTTCGGACACGCCGGGCAGCGGCGGCAACAGCAACGGCGGCGAGCCGCTGTGCGTGATGTTCCTGCACGACCTGCGGGAGATGCAGGCCCGCCTGCGCACGGAAAAGCTCGCCGCCATGGGCCGCATGTCGGCCGCCGTGGCGCACGAGATCCGCAACCCGCTGGCAGCGATCGTGCAGGCCAATGCGCTGCTGGAGGAAGAGCTGACCGACCCGGCCCAGCAACGGCTGGCGCGCATGGTGCAGCAGAACGCCGACCGGCTCGCGCGCATCGCCGAAGAGGTGCTGGACATCGCGCGCGTGCAGCACCAGATCAGCCACGCCCCCACGGCCCTGCTGGTGCTGGACGACGCCGTGGCGCAGATCGCGGCCGACTGGCAGTCCCAGGCGCCCGGCCGCCGCACGGCGCCGGTCCGCCTGGATACCCGGGGCGCGCAGGTCGAATTCGATGCCGAGCATCTGCGCCGGGTGCTGGTCAACCTGCTGGACAACGCCGTCCGCTACATGGGCACGCAGCCCGATTCGCTGCAGCTCAGCACCCATGCCACCGAGCAGGGCCCGGCCAGCCTGCAGGTCTGGAGCGACGGCGCCCCGCTGGACAAATCGGTGGAGCGGCACCTGTTCGAGCCCTTCTTCTCGTCCGAGAGCCGCTCCAGCGGCCTGGGCCTCTACATCTGCCGCGAGCTGTGCCAGCGCCATGGCGCCTCCATCGGCTACCAGCGCGTGGCACGCGAAGTGCAAGGGCGCGGCATGGTGGGCGGCAACGCCTTCGTGGTCACCTTCCGACAGGCGATGCGGCCGGCTACCGGCGCGTCCACCCTGTTTGACACAATCATGGTCTGACGCACCTCCGCCCCATGACCGCTGCTGCCTCCATCCTCGTCATCGACGACGAGCCCGACCTGCGAACGCTCTACGAACTGACCCTGCTGCGCGAGGGCTACCGGGTAGAGACCGCCTCCAGCGTGGCCGAGGCGCGCGCCCAGCTCGACGCCCGGCGCTTCGACGCCGTCATCACCGACATGCGGCTGCCCGACGGCTTCGGCCTGGAGCTGCTGCAGGACCTGCGCAGCCAGAACCGCCGCGAACGCTGCGTGGTCATGACGGCCTACGGATCGGCCGAGAACGCCGTCGAGGCCCTGCGCTGCGGCGCCTTCGACTACCTGACCAAGCCGGTGGACCTGCGCCAGTTCCGCTCGGTGGTGGCCTCCGCGGTGCAGGACGCCGCACCGGCCGCACCACGCTTCGGCAGCCGCAGCGGCCCGGTGCCCCGCACCACGGGCACCGCCCAGAGCGATGGCCCCACCCAGGCTGTGGCGCTGCAGCGGCTGGTCGGCGAATCCGCCGCCATGCGCAGCGTCAAGCAGCGCATCGCCAAGGTCGCCCGCAGCATGGCGCCCGTGCTGATCCGGGGCGAATCCGGCACCGGCAAGGAACTGGTCGCGCGCGCCCTGCATGCCAGCAGCCAGCGCAGCAGCGGCCCGTGGGTGGCGGTGAACTGCAGCGCCATTCCGGAAAACCTGCTCGAAGCCGAATTCTTCGGCGCCCGCAAGGGCTCCTACACCGGCGCCACGCAGGACCGCGACGGCTACTTCCAGGCAGCACGCGGGGGCACCCTATTCCTGGACGAAATCGGCGACCTGCCGCTGGCGATGCAGTCCAAGCTGCTGCGCGCCATCCAGGAACGATCGGTGCGCCCCCTGGGCTCCACGCAGGAGGAAACGGTGGACGTGCGCATCCTCAGCGCCACCCACCGCGATCTGGCGGCCGACGTGCAGGCCGGGCAGTTCCGGCAGGATCTCTACTACCGCCTGAACGTGATCGAGTTCCTGATCCCGCCGCTGCGCGAACGCCGCGAAGACCTGCCCGCACTGTGCGCGGCCCTGCTCGAACGCATCGCCCAGGAATCCGGCACGCCCGTGCCCCGGCTGACCAGTACCGCGCTGGAACGCATCGCCCGCTACCCCTTGAGCGGCAACGTGCGCGAACTGGAAAACCTGCTGCATCGCGCCGTGGCCCTGAGCGAGGGCGACGAGTTGCAGGTGGAGAACCCCGCATCGCCGGGCACCACGGACACGCCCATGCCCGCCGGCGTGTCGCCAGATACCGACAACGCCCACGCCGACGGGGCAGGCACCTCCGCCGCGCCCCCCCTGCCCGCCGACCTGCAGGGCTGGCTGGATCAGCAGGAGCGGGACATCCTGGTACGCGCCCTGCGCGAGACGGGCTTCAACCGCACGGCGACCGCAGCCAAGCTGGGCATCAGCCTGCGCCAGATCCGCTACCGCATCGAGCGGCTGGACATCGCCATGCCCTCGGCCGGAGAAAGCGCTGACGATGCCGCCTGAGACCCGCCCCTCCACCGCCGCAGGGCAGCCCCACGATTCGCCCTTGTGGAACGGCGGCTGGTACCAGCCCGCCCTGCGCGAGCCCTCGCCCAACTTCGGCCCCCGGCCCGCAGGCGCCGTGCTGGACCTGATCGTCGTGCACTCCATCAGCCTGCCGCCCGGCGAATACGGTGGCCGGGCCATCCACCAGCTGTTCACCAACACCCTGGACTGGGACGCCCACCCCTACTACCAGGGCATCCGGGGCCTGGAGGTGTCGGCACATTTCCTGATCCAGCGCAACGGCACGCTCTGGCAGTTCGTGGACTGCACGCAACGCGCCTGGCATGCCGGCCCCTCGGCCTACCGCGGCCGCAGCAACTGCAACGACGACTCCATCGGCATCGAGCTGGAGGGACTGGAAGGCCTGGAGTTCGAACCCGCGCAATACGACCGCCTGGCGCAGCTGTGCCGCGACCTGGCCGAGCGCTTCCCCATCGCCCATGTCGCGGGGCACGAACACATCGCCCCCGGGCGCAAGCGGGACCCGGGCCCCGGGTTCGACTGGCGGCATCTGGCCCGCCAACTGGGCTGGCCAGAGGACAAGCTCCCGCCCGTCTGAGCCGGCCCGAGCCCTGCCGCTCACGGCGGACGCGACAAAAAAACCTTATTCGCCCGGAAGGCGCCGAAGTGCTGCGAGAATAGCGCCCCCGCGGACGGTTCGCCCCGTCTTTCCGGCCTCGGCACAGGCATGTTTCCTGATTCCGGCGAACGGCACGTTACAGGCACGAGACACCATAGGTAGTGTCTTGCGCCCTCCCCAGACCCCAGATATAGTGTGGCACGGCACTCGCTGCCCCTGCCTTTTTCTTGTGCGATGCGGCAATCCACGCCCGCGTCGCCCCTTCCCCGTACAGCTCCTGAGAGGACCCGATGCAAGCTGCGCTCAATACCCCATCCCTTGACGTCAACCGGACGCAAGCCCCGTCCGAAGCCGACGCCTCCAGCGGCATGCCGAGCCTGAACACGCTGTCCCACTACCAGACCATCCGCCGCAACGGCGCCGTCGTTCCGTTCGAGCCGCAGAAGATCGCCGTGGCCCTGATGAAGGCCTTCCTGGCCGTGCACGGCACGCAGGGCGCTGCTTCGGCCAGCGTGCGCGAGACGGTGGACGCCCTGACCCAGGCGGTGGTGCGCGGCCTGATCCGCTCGCGTCCCCAGGGCGGCACCTTCCACATCGAAGACGTGCAAGACCAGGTCGAACTCGGCCTGATGCGCGGCGGCCACCACGAAGTCGCCCGCGCCTACGTGCTCTACCGTGAACGCCGCGCGCAAGAGCGCGTCCACCAGCAAGAGAAGCTGGCTCCCGCCATGCCGGCTCTGCGCGTGATCGACAACGGCCAGCGCGTGGACCTGGACATCCTGCGCCTGCACCAGCTGATCGAATCGGCCTGCTCGGGCCTGGGCGCCGACATCCACGCCGCGCCCATCGTGTCGGAAACCATGCGCAACCTGTACGACGGCGTGCCCATGGACGAGGTCTACAAGGCTTCCATCCTCGCGGCCCGCACGCTGATCGAGAAGGACCCCGACTACACCTACGCCACCGCCCGCCTGCTGCTGCACACCATCGTGCGCGAAGTGCTGGGCCGCGACGTGGTGCCTGCCGAAATGAGCGCGGCCTATGCCTCCTACTTCCCCGAATTCATCCAGAAGGGCGTGGACAACGAACTGCTGGACCCGCGCCTGCTCGAGTTCGACCTGGACCGCCTGGGCAAGGCGCTGAACGCGCAGCGCGACCAGCAGTTCGACTACCTCGGCCTGCAGACCCTGTACGACCGCTACTTCCTGCACGTGCGCAAGACGCGCATCGAACTGCCGCAGGCCTTCTTCATGCGCGTGGCCATGGGCCTGTCGCTCAACGAAGCCGACCGCGAAGCCCGCGCCATCGAGTTCTATGAAGTGCTGTCCTCGTTCGACTTCATGTCGAGCACGCCCACGCTCTTCAACAGCGGCACGCTGCGTTCGCAGCTCTCGTCCTGCTACCTGACCACGGTGCCCGACGACCTCGACGGCATCTACGAATCCATCAAGGAAAACGCCCTGCTCTCCAAGTTCGCGGGCGGCCTGGGCAACGACTGGACCCGCGTGCGCGCCCTGGGCTCGCACATCAAGGGCACGAACGGCGAATCGCAGGGCGTGGTGCCCTTCCTCAAGGTCGTGAACGACACGGCCGTGGCCGTGAACCAGGGCGGCAAGCGCAAGGGCGCGGTCTGCACCTACCTGGAAACCTGGCATCTGGACATCGAAGAGTTTCTGGAGCTGCGCAAGAACACCGGCGACGACCGCCGCCGCACGCACGACATGAACACGGCCAACTGGATCCCCGACCTGTTCATGCGCCGCGTGATGGAAAAGGGCACCTGGACGCTGTTCTCGCCCTCCTCCGTGCCCGACCTGCACGACCTGTTCGGCTCCGCCTTCGAGAAGGCCTACGTCGCCTACGAAGAGAAGGCCGCGCGCGGCGAGATCAAGCCCTCGCGCACCATCCAGGCGACCGACCTGTGGCGCAAGATCCTCACGATGCTGTTCGAGACCGGCCATCCCTGGATCACGTTCAAGGACGCCTGCAACGTGCGCTCGCCCCAGCAGCACGCCGGCGTGGTGCACTCGTCCAACCTCTGCACCGAGATCACGCTCAACACCAGCGACACCGAAACCGCGGTCTGCAACCTCGGCTCGGTCAACCTGATGCGCCATCTGAAGGACGGCGCGAACGGCAAGGAACTCGACCACGCCAAGCTGCGCAAGACCATCTCCACGGCCATGCGCATGCTCGACAACGTGATCGACATCAACTACTACGCCGTCGAGAAGGCCCGCACGTCCAACATGCGCCACCGCCCGGTGGGCCTGGGCCTGATGGCCTTCCAGGACAGCCTGTATGAACTGCGCGTGCCCTACGCCTCCGAAGCCGCGGTCGAATTCGCCGACCGCTCGATGGAAGCCATCTGCTACTACGCCTACTGGGCATCGACCGAACTGGCCAAGGAACGCGGCCGCTACGAAAGCTACACCGGCTCGCTGTGGGACCGCGGCATCCTGCCGATCGACAGCCTGAACCTGCTGGAAGAAGCGCGCGGCGGCTACGTGGAAGTGGACCGCTCGTCCACGCTCGACTGGGATGCCCTGCGCAAGAAGATCGCCCAGGACGGCATGCGCAACTCCAACTGCGTGGCCATCGCGCCCACCGCCACGATCTCCAACATCGTCGGCGTCGATGCCTCCATCGAGCCCTCGTTCGGCAACCTGTCCGTCAAGTCCAACCTGTCGGGCGAGTTCACCGTCATCAACGGCTACCTGGTGCGCGACCTCAAGCGCCTGGGCCTGTGGGACGACGTGATGGTCATGGACCTCAAGCACTTCAAGGGCTCGCTGCACTCCATCGACCGCGTGCCGCAGGAAGTGAAGGCGCTCTACTCCACCGCCTTCGAAGTGGCGCCCACCTGGCTGGTGGAAGCCGCATCGCGCCGCCAGAAGTGGATCGACCAGGCGCAGAGCCTGAACATCTACATGGCCGGCGCCTCGGGCAAGAAGCTCGACGAGACCTACAAGCTCGCCTGGGTGCGCGGCCTCAAGACCACGTACTACCTGCGCACGCAGAGCGCGACGCACGTCGAGATGAGCACGGTGAACACGCGCCAGCTGAACTCCGTGGCCTCCGGCAGCGAAGGCTCGGCACCGGCTGCAGCAGCCCCGAGCGCGCTCGAAGCCGCAGCCGCCGCAGCGCAGGCCCAGGCCGCCGCACTGCCGGCCACCGACGTCAAGTTCTGCGCCATCGACGACCCTACCTGCGAAGCCTGCCAGTGATCGCCGCCACGCGTTGCGGCGCCGGAAAAACCGGTGCTGCAACGCGTGTGTCGTAGAGCAACAAATCACGGCAGCACCCCGTGCAGCGCTTTTCATTTTGCAGCGCTGCTTCCATAATCAGAGCACTGGAAAATCTATGCTGTCCTGGGACGAAGAAGTCAAGCCCTCATCGCAAAAACCAACGGACGGTGGCCTGCCCGGCTACCGCCCCGCAGCGCCTTCGCCGGCAGCCTTCCAGGGTGCTGCCGCAACGCAGCCGAGCCTGTCGGCCGAAGCCTCCGCAGCCGCCGAGCACCGCCGCGTCAAGGCATCGGACAAGCGCATCATCAACGGCCAGACCGACGTGAACCAGCTGGTTCCGTTCAAGTACAAGTGGGCCTGGGAAAAGTACCTGGCCACCTGCGCCAACCACTGGATGCCGCAAGAGGTCAACATGACCCGCGACATCGCGCTCTGGAAAGACCCGAACGGCCTGACCGAGGACGAGCGCCGCATCGTCAAGCGCAACCTCGGCTTCTTCGTGACGGCCGACTCGCTGGCCGCCAACAACATCGTGTTGGGCACGTACCGCCACATCACCGCGCCCGAATGCCGCCAGTTCCTGCTGCGCCAGGCCTTCGAGGAAGCGATCCACACGCACGCCTACCAGTACATCGTCGAATCGCTGGGCCTGGACGAGAGCGAGATCTTCAACGCCTACAACGAGGTCGAGTCCATCCGCCAGAAGGACCAGTTCCTGATCCCCTTCATCGAAGCGATCATGGACCCCGAGTTCAAGACCGGCACGCCCGAGACCGACCAGACCCTGCTGAAGTCGCTGATCGTCTTCGCCTGCCTGATGGAAGGCCTGTTCTTCTACGTCGGCTTCACGCAGATCCTCGCGCTGGGCCGCCAGAACAAGATGACCGGCGCCGCCGAGCAGTACCAGTACATCCTGCGCGACGAATCGATGCACTGCAATTTCGGCATCGACCTGATCAACCAGCTGAAGCTGGAGAACCCGCACCTCTGGACGACGGAGTTCAAGGACGAGATCAAGGCCCTGTTCATGAAGGCCGTCGAACTGGAATACCAGTACGCCGAAGACACCATGCCCCGCGGCGTGCTGGGCATGAACGCATCGATGTTCAAGGGCTACCTGCGCTACATCGCCAACCGCCGTGCCACGCAGATCGGCCTGGAAGCGCTGTTCCCGAACGAAGAGAACCCATTCCCCTGGATGAGCGAGATGATCGACCTGAAGAAGGAACGCAACTTCTTCGAGACGCGCGTCATCGAGTACCAGTCCGGCGGCGCGCTGTCCTGGGACTGATCACCATTCCGGTATTCCAGGCCATGCAACTTCTTCCACGCCCCGTGTCAGCGCTCCCCGCAGGAGCGCGGCGCCTGGGGCGTTCCCGCGTTCGTGCGCATGGGACACAGGCCCGTGCGCATGGATCGCCGAGTGCCCAATGCAGGCATGAGGTGCTCTTCGTCAATTGACCCAAGGAGAAAATGATGGCAACTGCGAAAAAACCGGCCACCCAGAAGGCCGCTACCACCAAGGCGTCCACCACCAAGAAGGTGACGGCCGAGAAGAAGACCACGGCCGCCACGGCAACCACCGCCAAGAAGGCCGCTGCTGCTCCCAAGGCCGCAGCCACCACCAAGAAGGC
>NZ_FONX01000013.1:36977-173017 GCF_900113035.1 Paracidovorax wautersii
AAGGCTGCTGCAACGACCAAGAAGGCCGCTGCCGCTCCGGTGAAGAAGGCTGCTGCCGCTCCGGCCAAGGCCGCCGCTGCGCCCGCCAAGAAGGCCGCTCCTGCCAAGAAGGCCGCAGCCGCTCCCGCGAAGAAGGCCGCCGCTCCTGCAGCGAAAAAGGCCGCTCCGGCCAAGAAGGCCGCCAAGGCACCGGCTGCATCCGCATCCGCATCCGCGCCCACCCCGCACACCACGCTGAACCCGCAGGCAGCCTGGCCCTTTCCCACCGGCGGCAAGCCGTAACTCCACCTTTCAAGACGTTCGCGTCTTTGGTGACCAACCCGGTGCAGTGCCTGCACCGGGTTTTTTTATGCCTGCGCCTCGACGGCCCCACACAGGCCGACTGCAGCGCGCACCGGCCTTCCGATCAGCGCTCGATCAGGCGGGCGACCATTCCGACACGTTGAAATCGAGCACGTAGTTCTGCGGGCCGCGCTGCGCGATCTTCAAGGCGCCCAGGCGGTTGCCAAGGGCCGCGCATTGGGCCAGCGGCCAGCCGCGCTCCAGCCCGAACAGCAGGGCGCCGCGCCATGCATCGCCGCAGCCCGTGGGATCGACGACGGCGGCAGGCTGCACCGGAGCCACTGCGGTGCGCTCGCCCTGCTCCCAGACCTCGCAGCCCTGGTCGCCCAGCGTGACGATCAGGCCACGCACCTTGCGGGAAATCTCCGCCAGGCTCCAGCCCGTGCGGTCGCAGAGCATCTTGCCTTCGTAGTCGTTGACGGCCACCCAGCTGGCCTGCTCGACGAAGCGACGCAGCTCTTCGCCATTGAACATGGGCAAGCCCTGGCCCGGATCGAACACGAAGGGGATGCCGGCCTGCACCAGTTGCTCGGCATGCTGCAGCATGGCGTCACGGCCGTCGGGCGCGATGATGGCGAGCTTCACGGACGGATCGGCCTCGATGCGCTGGCCGTGCGCCTGCATCATGGCGCCCGGATGGAAGGCCGTGATCTGGTTGTTGTCGCGGTCGGTCATGATCAGGGCCTGCGCGGTGTAGATGTCGCCCGTCTGGCCGACATGGCGCGTGTCGATGCCCAGGCCGCGCAGCCGCTCCAGGTAGTCGGCACCGTCGGTGCCCAGCATGGCCATGGGGCGGGCCTCGCCGCCCAGCAGCTGCAGCGCATAGGCGATGTTGCCGGCGCAGCCGCCGAAATCGCGGCGCAGCGAGGGCACGAGGAAAGAGACGTTCAGGATGTGCAGCTGCTCCGGCAGGATCTGCTCGGCAAAGCGGCCCTCGAAAGTCATGATGGTGTCGAACGCCAGGGAACCGCAGATCAGGGCAGCCATAGGGGGTGAATTCCAGTCAGAAAAGAAGAAGAAGAGGAAGGAAGAAGGAAGGAAGGGAAGGAAAGCGGGCGGCGCAAGGCTCAGGGATAGAAGGCCAGCACACGGTAGCCCGTGACGCGGTCCGCGCCAGTGCTCACGCTCAGCGGCACCGTGCCGCTCCACTCGCCCTGGGAAGGCAATGTCTCGGGCGCGCCGACCTCATCAGGCCGCAGCACGCGGCGCACGACGGGCTGGTCCTTGGCGTCGGTCAGCGTCAACTCCACGGCGGGCATGGCGAGCACCGTGGAGCCACGGTTCTTGAGCGTCAATTGCAGCTGGAAGCCCCCCTCCCGCGCCTTGGCGAAAGACGACCCGTCGATGACCACGTCGGCGATGTGCCGCAGGGGCGCCACCTCGCAGCCGAGCGCGCGGCACACGGCCTGCAACGCAGGCCGCATGGCCGGATGCTGGGCCGCGATCAGATCGCGCTCGCGCCAGGCGACCTGCACCACGAGGCCGGCCAGCAGGACCAGGGACGCCACCGCCAGCACGGCCTGCACGGTGCGGCTCTGCCAGAAGGCCTGCCGCCGGGCCGCGCGCACGAAACCAGGTTCCTCGGTATCCGCCGCAGCGAAAGCGCCGCGGGAAAAAGCCGTTCGCGCCTCGCCACCGCGCTCTGCATGTCGCAAGGAATCCGGGCCCTGCGCCTCCCACCCCCGATCGCCTGCGGAAAACTCCGGCAAAGCATCGTGCTCGCTGCTCTCATCGGCCTTGCGCAGCAGGCCGCCAGGCACCTCCGGGGACCAGGAGACGGCCGGCGCCGGCCCAGCTTCGGCGATGGCGTGTGCCTCCAGGCCGACCATGGCATCCAGCGGATCGGCCGCCCAGGACGCCTCGCCGCCCTCCAGGGCCGATGCGAGATCCGCATCGTCATCCTCAGCATCCTGCGCCGCCGCCTCGCCGCGGCCGGCATCGCCCTCATCAGGCGGGGCGTCGTCTTCCAGGCCCTCGATATCGTCGGGCCAGCCGGAATCGCGCAGCTCCGCGAAGGGCAGTTCGTAGCCGCCGGAGTCCGGGGCCGGTTCGCGCTCGAGGTATGGCTCTGCGACGGCCGGTGCCGAGGGGGCGGAATGCGATGGCTGCGCATCGTCGTCGAACGATGCGGTGCGCGCCCCATCGCCCTCATCATCGTCTCCGTCCTGGAGTGGCGGAGCCTGCAGCGTTGACGCCGCAGCCGCAGCCTGCCGCGGGCTGCTCCATACATCCGCGACATTGCGCGAGGCGATCGCCGGCTCGGCCGCAGGTTCAGGTGTGGGCGCAAGATCGGCCGCAGCGGATGCGAGCGGCTCCGGTACAGGCGGCTCCGGCGCCAGAGGCTGCGCAAGGCCCGGCTCCATGCCTGCAGCTTCGGCCGCCGGCGATGCATCGGCCACCGGCGCGGGCGCCGGGCGCGGCGCCGGCATCTCCAGCAGGTTGGAGGCGGCGTGGAAGACTTCCTTGCATTGGCCGCAGCGCACCCAGCCATCGGAAATGCGCAGCTGGTCCGCCACGACCTTGAAGGTGGTTGCGCAGGCGGGGCAGCGGGTGATCTGGCTCATCGGCTGGGCATTGTAGGTGCGCCCTGCCGGCGCGCCGCCGGGCTCGCGTCACGGCGGCGGCGCGGGGCGCGTCAGCGCCGTGCGGTCATCAGGATCCAGCCGTCTTCCTGGTCGGAGACTTCCAGCGCGAGATACGGCGCATAGGCGGCCTTGAGCTCGTCGGCCTGGCGCTCCAGGATGCCGGCCAGCACCAGGTGGCCGCCCTCGGCCACGTGGCCGCACAGCAGCGGCGCCAGCACCTTGAGCGGCGTGGCCAGGATGTTGGCCAGCACGGTCTGGTAGCTGCCCTGGGCCCGGTCGGGCAGGCCGGCCGTCAGCTGCACGCCGTTGGCCTCGGCGTTCTGCAGGGTCGAATCGACGGCGGCCTGGTCGATGTCCACCGCATCGACGCTGCCGGCGCCGAACTTGGCCGCGCCGATGGCCAGGATGCCGGAGCCGCAGCCGTAGTCGAGCACGCGGCCCAGGCCGGCGCCGCCCGCCGTCTCGGCGGCCGCGCCGTGCCGCGCGATCCAGCGCAGGCACATGCGGGTGGTGGGGTGCGTGCCGGTACCGAAGGCCAGGCCCGGGTCCAGCCGGATGTGGCGCACGGCGGCGGCGGGCAGCTCATGCCAGGTGGGCACGATCCAGAAATCCGGCGTGATATCGACCGGCGCGAACTGCGACTGCGTCAGGCGCACCCAGTCCTGGTCCTGCACGGCCGTGATGCCCAGCACGCGGCAGCCGTCGAAGAAGTCCTGCACCTGCAGCAGTTCGCGCGCCTCTTCGGCCAGGGCTTCGGTCGAGAACAGCGCCACCATGCGGCTGCGCTGCCAGCCGTCCTTCGGGGGCGGCATGCCGGGCTCGCCGAAGAGCGCCTGCTCCGCATCGGTCTGCGCGTCGGCGTCTTCCACGGAGACGCTGAGCGCCTCCAGCGCATCGAAGGCATCGCTCAAGGCTTCGACCCGGTCTTCCGGGCACATCAGGCTCAGTTCAAACATCTCGGCTCTCCAGGTTCCGGCGCCGCGGCGCACCGGCCGCCCACCCAACAAAAAACAATGCTGGCCTCCGTCGCCGGAGGCCAGCATGCAGACTCTTCAACAGCGCATCAGCGCCCGGGCATCAGCGCTTGTGATGCGTCAGCCACTCTTCCAGGTAGTGGATGTTGGTGCCGCCGGCCATGAACTTGGCGTCCACCATCAGCTCGCGGTGCAGCGGGATGTTGGTGTTGATGCCTTCGATCACGGTCTCGGACAGCGCCGTGCGCATGCGCGCCAGCGCCTCTTCGCGCGTGTCGCCGTGGACGATGATCTTGCCGATCATGGAGTCGTAGTTCGGCGGCACGTAGTAGTTGGTGTAGGCGTGGGAATCCACCCGCACGCCCGGGCCACCCGGCGCGTGCCACATGGTGATGCGGCCCGGCGAGGGCGTGAACTTGTACGGATCTTCGGCGTTCACGCGGCATTCGATGGCATGGCCGCGGATCTCGATCTGGCGCTGGGTGAACGGCAGCTTCTCGCCGGCGGCCACCATGATCTGCGTCTTGACGATGTCCACGCCCGTGATCCACTCGGTCACCGGGTGTTCCACCTGCACGCGGGTGTTCATCTCGATGAAGTAGAACTCGCCGTTTTCGTACAGGAACTCGAACGTGCCCGCACCGCGGTAGCCGATCTTCTTGCAGGCGGCGACGCAGCGTTCGCCGATGCGCTCGATCAGCTTGCGCGGAATGCCCGGAGCCGGCGCCTCTTCGATCACCTTCTGGTGGCGACGCTGCATGGAGCAGTCGCGCTCGCCCAGATACACGGCGTTGCGGTGCTTGTCGGCCAGCACCTGGATCTCGATGTGGCGCGGGTTCTGGAGGAACTTCTCCATGTAGACGGCCGGATTGCCGAACGCGGCGCCCGCCTCGGCCTTGGTCATCTGCACGGCGTTGATCAGGGCCGCTTCGGTATGCACCACGCGCATGCCGCGGCCACCGCCACCGCCTGCCGCCTTGATGATGACGGGGTAGCCGATGGTCTTGGCGATGCGGCGGATCTGCACCGGATCGTCGGGCAGCTCGCCCTCGGAGCCGGGCACGCAGGGCACGCCCGCGCGGATCATGGCCTGCTTGGCCGAGACCTTGTCGCCCATGATGCGGATCGACTCGGGCGAGGGGCCGATGAACTGGAAGCCGCTCTTTTCCACGCGCTCGGCGAAGTCGGCGTTCTCGGACAGGAAGCCGTAGCCGGGGTGGATGGCTTCGGCGTCGGTCACCTCGGCGGCCGAGATGATGGCCGGCATGTTGAGGTAGGACAGCGGCGAGGGCGCCGGGCCGATGCAGACGGCCTCTTCGGCCAGCTTGACGTACTTGGCGTCGCGGTCGGCCTCGGAATACACCATGACGGCCTTGACGCCCAGTTCACGGCACGCGCGCTGAATGCGCAGAGCGATCTCTCCGCGATTCGCAACCAGAATCTTCTTGAACATGCGGCGCTTACTCGATGACGAAGAGCGGCTGACCGTATTCGACTGCCTGGCCGTTCTCGCCCAGGATGCGCGTGATCGTGCCGGACTTGTCGGCTTCGATCTCGTTGAGGATCTTCATCGCTTCGATGATGCAGATGGTCTCGCCTTCCTTGACCTGGCTGCCGACTTCGACGAATGCCTTGGCGCCGGGGCTGGAGGCACGGTAGAAGGTGCCGACCATGGGCGACTTGACCACGTGGCCGGTCTGGGCGGGTGCGGCTTCCGGCGCAGGCGCGGCAGCGGCGGGCGCAGCGGCCACGGGGGCGGCGGCCTGCATGGGGGCGGCCACGTATTGCTGGACGACGGCGCCGCCGCTCTTGACGATGCGGACCTTGCCCTCGGCTTCGGTGATCTCCAGTTCAGACACGTTCGACTCGGATACGAGGTCGATCAGGGTCTTGAGTTTTCGCAAATCCATGAGGGCTCCAGCGGCTAAAAACGAAAGAGGCGCGAATTTACCCGAATTTCAGCCTAATTCCGCGAATCTTCCGCAAATGTCATCTTCTGAAGTTGGGAAATGACTTGCGTCAGCCCAGTTGCGCCCAGGCCTTGAGGTCGTCCGCCGTCACCTGGCCCATTTTACGGTGCAAGATGTTGCCATCTGCACCGAACACCACGGTAAAAGGCAGCCCGCCGGCGAGGTTGCCGAGCGAGCGGGCCATGTCGGTCCCGCCCAGCCCACCCAGCGCGATCGGAAAATCGAGCGGCAGGCGCTGCAGGAACTGCCGCACCGCCGTCGGCTGGTCGATGGCCAGACCCACCACTTGCCAGCCGCGAGCCTTCTGTTCGCGGTAGAAGCCGTTGAGCAAGGGCAGCTCTTCCACGCAGGGCGGGCACCAGGTGGCCCAGAAGTTCAGCACCAGCGGCTTGCCGCGAAAGCTCTGCATGGCGACCGCATCGCCGGCCGGCGCATTGAAGCCCGAGGCCCAGAAGGCGGTTTCGGTTTCGGAGAGCGCCGCAGGCGCGGCATGCGGCTGCAGCCGCTGCCATGCCAGCCCGGCGCCGGCCACGGCAGCCGCTGCGCCCACGCCGGCCGCGAGCCAGCGGCGGCGCGACGTCGTCGCAGAGGGAACGGGAGCGGGCGAAGGGGATGGGGTTGGAGAGTTCATGCGGCGGTATCGGTATCCGTATGGGATGAAGGGGCGGCGGAGGCCGCCAGCAGCTGACGCACGGCCTGGGCGTCGCCCCGGGGCGTGCGCCCGCGCGCGTCGGGCTTGAGGGCGCCGCGCAGGTCGTCCAGGTCATAAACCATGAGATGCACGCCCACGTTCTCGCCCAGCTGGGGCGCGAGGCTGCTGAGGCTCAGCGCCTCCACGGGCTCGCCGCGGAAGCCGGTGACGGTGCGCGGTTCGTAATCGACATGGTGGTCGATCAGCGCGATCTCGGCCGATTTGCAGTCATCGCAGAAGAGCTGCAGATAGATGTCGGAGAGCCGCGTCGCCGTGCCGTGCCAGACCGCGCCCGCCAAGTAGGGGCGGAACTGCGCCATGCGCTCCATCCAGACCAGGGCCAGCTCGCGCAGGGCGCGCAGCTCGGCGGGCTGGGTGTCGGCGCAGAAGAGGCCGATGTATTCGCGCACGGCGTCTTCGACCAGGTCGTTGTCGGGCAGCGGCGTGCGGGTGGGCAGGCCCAGGTCGCGCACGGCGCGGCGCTTGGCGGGGCCCCATTCCAGCCCCTCTTCGACGACCAGTCGGGCGGCGGCGCTGGCGATCTCGGTGGCGAGTGCGTTTTCCATGGCGTGCATCCGGTTGAAGAAGAAGAAAGAAGAAGCGGGAAGCTGTGGAAGGCGATTGTCGCGCCAAGCCTCGCGCCGGGCCCTGACGCCGGCATGACGGCCGGACAGACCTGGGGGATTTGCGCAGCGGCCAGCCCGCCTTCGCTACGCTTTCGATAGCTGCCAGCGCTTGCCAGGCAAGCGCCAGCGGCCTGCAGGGCGGCAAACGTAGAATCGGCGCCCATGCATATTCACATACTGGGCATCTGCGGCACGTTCATGGGCGGGCTGGCCGCGCTGGCACGCGAGGCGGGCCACAAGGTCACGGGCTGCGATGCGGGCGTCTATCCGCCGATGAGCGACCAGCTACGCGCCCTGGGCATCGAGCTGATCGAGGGCTACGGCGCCGACCAGATGGCCCTCGGCCCTGACCTCTACGTCATCGGCAACGTGGTAAGCCGCGCCCGGCTGGCGGACGGCAGCCCCAAGTTTCCGCTGATGGAGGCCATTCTGGATGCAGGCGCCCCCTACACCAGCGGCCCGCAGTGGCTGTCCGAACATGTGCTGCAGGGCCGGCACGTGCTGGCCGTGGCCGGCACGCACGGCAAGACGACCACCACGTCGATGCTGGCCTGGGTGCTGGAATGCGCCGGGCTGCAGCCGGGCTTTCTGGTGGGCGGCGTACCGCTGGATTTCGGCGTCTCGGCCCGGCTGGGCGCGGCCCGGCGGCCGGTGGCCGGATCGGGCCCGGCGGGCGAAGCGCCCGTCTTCGTGATCGAGGCGGACGAGTACGACACCGCCTTTTTCGACAAGCGCAGCAAGTTCGTCCACTACCGGCCGCGCACCGCCGTGCTGAACAACCTCGAGTTCGACCACGCGGACATCTTCGACGACCTAGCGGCCATCGAGCGCCAGTTCCACCATCTGGTGCGCACGGTGCCGCCTTCGGGCCGCGTGGTGGTCAACGGCCTCGAAGAGAGCCTGGCGCGCGTGCTGCACGCGGGTTGCTGGAGCGAGGTGGCGAGCTTCGGCGCGGCGGTGAGCGACTTCACCGCGCAGGGCGAGCCGCATGCCTTCGACGTGCTGCACCGCGGCCAGACGGTGGGCCGCGTGGAATGGGAACTGGGCGGCCTGCACAACCAGCTCAACGCGCTGGCCGCGATCGCCGCAGCGCAGCATGTGGGCGTGGCGCCGGCCGATGCCGCCGCGGCCCTCGCGCGCTTTCGCAACGTCAAGCGGCGCATGGAGCTGCGCGGCACGGCGGGCGGCGTCGCCGTCTATGACGACTTCGCCCACCACCCGACCGCGCTGCGCACCACGCTGGACGGCCTGCGCCGCCGCGCGGGGCCGGGCGCGCGCATCCTCGCAGCCTTCGAGCCGCGCAGCAACACCATGAAGCTGGGCACCATGAAGGCGCAGCTGCCCTGGGCGCTGGAGGCGGCCGACCTGTCGTTCTGCCACACGGCCGGCCTGGACTGGGACGCGCGAGCCGCGCTGGCGCCGCTGGGCGAGCGGGCCACCACCGCCGCCAGCGTGCCCGAACTGGTCGCGCAGATCACCCAGGCGGCGCGCCCGGGCGACCATGTGGTCTGCATGAGCAACGGCAGCTTCGGCGGCATCCACGCGCTGCTGCTCGAATCGCTATCGAAAAAATAGCGCCATACCCAGGCGGGACCTGGGCTACAGCCACTTTCGACTCAGAAACTGACGGCCATCGCGGTCAGATCGACATGCACGATGGGCCGGGCCAGCGCAGCGCTGGCGGCGCGGGCGAAGGTGGTGAACCACTCCCGATCGCCCAGCAGCATGGGGCCGGCGGCCTGGGCCACGACGAGCACCTTGTCGGCCAGCAGCACCTTGCCGCTGGCGCGCAGGGGCTCGCATTCCAGGCGGATGAATTCGTCGTCCAGCCACCGGCGCGCGGCCTCGTGGGCCATGGGCTCGGCGCTCTTGAGGTCGCAGCGGAACTGCTGCCGGGGCGTCAGGGTGACCAGGACTTCGCTGTGCATGGGTGGCTCTTTCAGGGGCGGGGAACGGAAAAGGGGCAGGTTACACCGCCCCTTCCCATCGGCAACCCGGGTTTTCAGCGAGCGCGCCGCGCCGCCACGGAGGCCGACAGCTCGGCCAGCGTTTCCAGGGAATCGTCCCAGCCCAGGCAGGCGTCGGTGATGCTCTTGCCGTATTCGAGTGCGCCGGGCTGGTCCTTGCCGGGCGTGAACTTCTGCGCGCCGCCGGTGAGGTGGCTCTCGATCATCACGCCGAAGACGCTGCGCGAGCCGCCCGCGATCTGCGCGCCGATGTCGCGCGCCACGTCGCGCTGCTTCTCGTGCTGCTTGCTGCTGTTGGCGTGGCTGCAGTCCACCATCAGCGTGGGCGGCAGGCCGGACTTCTCCAGGTCGGCGCAGGCGGCCTGCACGCTGGCGGCGTCGTAGTTGGGCGCCTTGCCGCCGCGCAGGATGACGTGGCAGTCCTGGTTGCCGCTGGTGTGGACGATGGCGACCTGGCCGTTCTTGTGCACGGACAGGAAGTGGTGGCCCCGGCTGGCGGACTGGATGGCGTCGGTGGCGATGCGGATGTTGCCGTCGGTGCCGTTCTTGAAGCCGATGGGCGCCGACAGGCCCGAGGCCAGCTCGCGGTGGACCTGGCTCTCGGTGGTGCGCGCGCCGATGGCGCCCCAGCTGATGAGGTCGCCGATGTACTGGGGCGAGATCACGTCGAGGAATTCGCTGCCGGCCGGCACGCCCAGGCGGTTGATGTCGATGAGCAGCTGGCGCGCGATGCGCAGGCCTTCGTCGATGCGGTAGCTCTCGTCGAGGTAGGGGTCGTTGATGAGGCCCTTCCAGCCCACGGTGGTGCGGGGCTTCTCGAAATAGACGCGCATCACGATCTCCAGCGTGTCCTTGTACTGCTCGCGCACGGCCTTCAGGCGGCGGGCGTAGTCCAGCGCGGCGGCCGGGTCATGGATGGAGCAGGGGCCGATCACCACCAGCAGGCGGTCGTCCTGGCCGGCCATGATGCGGTGGATGGTCTGGCGCGTGCCGCTGATGAGCGATTCCACCGCCGTCCCGTGGATCGGGAAGAAGCGGATCAGATGGTCCGGAGGGGGCAACACGGTGATGTCCTTGATACGTTCGTCGTCGGTCTGGCTGGTTTTCTCGACGTCGCGGTACCAGGTATCGCTGGCGGTGTGGGCAGGAGCCGTCATGGTTGCTTCCTCGTGGATCTGTGAAATGGAACGAAAGGGTGAAAGGAAAAAGGGAGAGGGAAAAAACGGTCGCGGAAAACAAAAAACCGCCGGGCTTTTCAGCTTCGGCGGTTGTCTGGGAGTGGAGCTCGGTCGGGGTGCGCGCTTACCTCTCATCCGCCTGGGATAAGAACCAAAACCAAAAGTAAAACGCGCTTCGGACTTGCATGCGGATCAATGTAACACGTCTTTTCCCGCCGCACGCCGCACCGTTGCCGGCGAGCGACAGGCACGCATTCCGCAGGCACAGCCCCTGCGCCGGGCAGCCGCGGCACCCGGGCGCCCTTGTCCTACGGTTACTTGCTGCATCGGCAGACGCGCCCGGTTACATGATGTTCTTAGGCTACGAAGGCATCCGGCCATCGCGCCCGCGGCGGTCCGGACCGCCCGGACCCGTGTCCGGTCAATCGCGGGAGTGCAGCCCTTGCGGCGAGCCCCGAGCACCGATCCACCCAGAGAGAGAGAGCCGACCATGTCCATCCACACCACCGCCACTGCCTATGAAGAGCGCTCCTGGCTGCCACCCGTTTCCTGGGGTGCCGTCTTCGCGGGCCTCGTCCTTTCGCTGATCGTCTATCTGGTGCTCTCCGTGCTGGGCACGGCCATCGGCGCGTCGGCCATCGACCCGCTGGGCGACCGCAATCCGTTCAGCGGCTTCGGCGTGGGTGCCAGCATCTGGGCCGGCGTGACCACGCTGGTGGCGATCGCCGTCGGCGGCTTCACGGCCGGCTACCTGGCGCGCCGCTCGGGCGGGCTGCACGGCCTGCTGGCCTGGGGCCTGACCACGCTGTTCACGGTCTATCTGCTGCTGAGCGCCACGGGCAGCGCGCTGAACGCCGCCGGCGGCGCGGCCAAGGCCGGCCTGAGCGCCGCGGGCGCGGTGGCGGGTGCGGGCGTTTCCGCCGCCGCTCCGGCCGTGGGCGACGCGGTGCAGCGCCAGCTGGACCAGAACGGCATCTCGCTGGACATGAACAGCCTGCAGTCGGAACTCGAAAAGCTGCTGCGCCAGACCGGCAAGCCCGAACTGCAGCCCGAGAACATCAAGAACGAAGCCCAGGCCGCCGCCAATGACGGCCAGGCCCGCGCCGAAAGCGCCGCCCAGACGCCGCAGACCGCCGATGCCGACGCCAAAGGCTGGCTGGCCAATGTGATCCAGCGCGGCGAGCGCGTGCTGAACGCGGCCGACAAGGAAGCCCTGGTCAACATCATCGTGGCCCGCACCGGCAAGAGCCGCGCCGAGGCCGAGCAGATCGCCAACAACTACGAGCAGACCTACAACCAGGCCCGCGCCAAGCTGGAACAAGCCAAGCAGCAGGCCGAGCAGAAGGCCCGCGAAGCCGGTGCCGAAGCCGCCAAGAACGTGGCGCGCGGCTCCTGGGGCACCCTGGTGGTGCTGCTGATCGGCGCGGGCGTGGCCGCTGGCGCCGGCATCCTGGGTTTCCGCCGCCAGCGTCCGGCCGGCGTGGTCGTCACGCACTGAGCGCTGGGGCCGGCAAGGCCTGAAGCGGCGCGCTGCCGCTTCGGCCCCGCACCCCTGACAACAAAAAAGCCCCGGCGGGTGCACCCGCCGGGGCTTTTTTTCTTTGGGGCTCAGCCCGTCAGCCGCAGCGGATCAGGCCGTGCCGCCCACGGTCAGCCCGTCGATGCGCAGCGTGGGCTGGCCCACGCCCACGGGCACGCTCTGGCCTTCCTTGCCGCAGGTGCCCACGCCGCTGTCGAGCGCCATGTCGTTGCCGATCAGGGTGACCTTCTTGAGCGATTCGGGGCCGCTGCCGACGATGGTCGCGCCCTTGACCGGGTACTGGATCTTGCCGTCCTCCACCCAGAAGGCCTGGCTGGCCGAGAACACGAACTTGCCGCTGGTGATGTCCACCTGCCCGCCGCCGAAGTTGGTGGCGTAGAGGCCGCGCTTCATGCTGGCCACGATCTCGGCCGGGTCCTTGTCGCCGCCCAGCATGTAGGTGTTGGTCATGCGCGGCATGGGGATGTGCGCATAGCTCTCGCGCCGGCCGTTGCCGGTGGGCGCCACGCCCATCAGGCGGGCGTTGAGCGAATCCTGGATGTAGCCCTTGAGGATACCGTCCTCGATCAGCACGTTGCGCTGGCTGGCCTGGCCCTCGTCGTCCACGTTGAGCGAGCCGCGCCGGTCGGCGATGGTGCCGTCGTCGAGCACCGTCACGCCCTTGGCCGCCACGCGCTGGCCGATGCGGCCGCTGAAGGCGCTGGCGCCCTTGCGGTTGAAGTCGCCCTCCAGGCCGTGGCCGATGGCTTCGTGCAGCAGGATGCCGGGCCAGCCCGGGCCGAGCACTACGGTCATCTCGCCGGCCGGCGCGGGGCGCGATTCGAGGTTGACCAGCGCGGCATCGACCGCCTCGTCCACATAGCGGGTGATCTGCGCGTCGTCGAAATACGCGAGGCCGAAGCGCCCGCCGCCGCCGGAGGAGCCCACCTCGCGCCGGCCGTTCTGCTCGGCGATGACGGTGATCGACAGGCGCACCAGCGGGCGCACGTCGGCCGCCAGCGTGCCGTCGGCACGGGCCACCAGCACCACGTCGTATTCGCTGGCCAGGCCCGCCATGACCTGCGCCACGCGCGGGTCCTTGGCGCGGGCCTGCCGCTCGGCCTTTTCCAGCAGCGCCACCTTGGCCGTGCTGTCCATCGAGGCGATGGGGTCGATGCCCGGATAGAGCGAACGGCTGCTTGCTATCTTCTTGGGAGCAACCTTCACGCGCCCCGCCTGGGCTGCCGAGGCAATCGAGCGCACGGTGCGGGCCGCGTCCAGCAGCGATGCCTGGGAGATGTCGTCGGAGTAGGCGAAGGCCGTCTTCTCGCCGCTCACCGCGCGCACGCCCACGCCCTGGTCGATGCTGAACGAGCCCGTCTTCACGATGCCCTCCTCCAGGCTCCAGCCCTCGCTGCGCGTGTACTGGAAGTACAGGTCGGCGTCGTCCACGCGGTGGGCGCGGATCTCGGCCAGCGCGCGCGCCAGATGGGTTTCGTCCAGGCCGAAGGGCTCCAGCAGCAGCTGGCGGGCGATGGACAGGCATTCGATGGTGGGTTCGCGGGAGATCATGGGCGGATTCTAGAAGCCCGGGCCCGCCCCCTCGGGCCGGACACGCAGCACCCAGGCTGCCAGCACGGCCATCGCCCGCGCGCTCCGTGCGATATTCACGCCATGTCCCAGACGCCAGCCCCCAGCCCCTCCCCCACCCTGCGCGCCCAGGCCGCGGCCCTGGCCAGCGGCGCCACCACCAGCGAACGGCTGGTGCAGGCCGCGCTCGAACGCATCGCCGCGCACCAGGCCGCCGGCGGCCACGCCTACGTGGGCACCGTGGATGCCGCGGCCGCCCTGCAGGCCGCCCGCACGGCGGATGCGGAGCGCGCCGCCGGCCGCGTGCCCTCGCTGCTCGCCGGCCTGCCGGTTTCCATCAAGGATTTGTTCGACGTGCAGGGCCAGGTCACCCAGGCCGGATCGGCCGGCCCGGTGCCGGGCACGCAGCCGGCGGCGGCCGACGCCCCCGCCGTGGCCCGGCTGCGGGCGGCGGGCGCGGTGCTGGTGGGGCGCACCAACATGAGCGAATTCGCCTTCTCGGGCCTGGGGCTGAACCCGCACCACGGCACGCCGGCCCATCCGCACGATGCGGCGCGCATCACGGGCGGCTCGTCCTCCGGCGCGGCGGTGAGCGTGGCGCTGAGCATGGCCGACGTGGCGCTGGGCACCGACACGGGCGGCTCCATCCGCATCCCTTCGGCCTTCTGCGGGCTGACCGGCTTCAAGCCCACGGCGCGGCGCGTGCCGCTGGCGGGCGCCTACCCGCTCTCGCGCAGCCTGGATTCCGCCGGGCCGCTGGCGCGCAGCGTGGACTGCTGCGCCATCGTCGATGCGGTGCTGAGCGGCGAGCCGCTGCAGGCCGCAGAGGCCACCCCGCCGCTGGCCGGCCTGCGCCTGGGCGTGACGCACGATCTGGTGCTGGACGGACTCGATGCCGAGGTGGCCGCCGCGTTCGAGGCGGCGCTGGCGCGGCTGTCCGCCGCCGGCGCCGAGATCGTGGACTTCGGCTTCGCCGAGTTGCGGGAGCTACCCGCCATCAATGCCGCCGGCGGGCTGGTGACGGCCGAGGCCTGGCAGCTGCACCGCGCCCGGCTGGAAGACCCGGCGCAGGCCGCCCGCTACGACCCGCGCGTGGCGCAGCGCACGCGGCGCGGCGCGGCGATCTCGGCCGCCGACTACATCGACCTGCTGGACGCTCGCGCCCGGCTGCAGGCCGCCGCACGCGAGCGCCTGCACGGCCTGGATGCCTGGCTGATGCCCACCGTGCCCCTGCTCGCGCCCCGGCTGGCCGATGTGGCAGCGGACGACGAGCGCTTCTTCGCCGCCAACGCCCGCGCCCTGCGCAACCCGTCGGCCATCAACTTTCTGGATGGCTGCGCGCTCAGCCTGCCCTGCGGCGCGCCTGGCGCGCTGCCCGTGGGCCTGTCGATCGCCGGCCTGAGCGGCAGCGATGCGCGGGTGCTGCAGGTGGGCCGCGCCGTGGAAGCCGGCCTGCACGCCGGCTGACGCCGGGGCGGCCGGGCCCCTGCCCGGCTACTGCACGATGCGCTGGGCCAGCGGCTGGTTCTGCGCCCGCGCGATGGACATCAGCACGCCCAGGGCCAGCCCCAGCGTGACCATGGCCGTGCCGCCATAGCTCACGAAGGGCAGCGGCACGCCCACCACGGGCAGGATGCCGCTGACCATGCCCATGTTCACGAAGGCGTAGGTGAAGAAGATCATCGACACCGCCCCCGCCATCAGCCGGCCGAAGAGCGTGGTCGCTCCCATGGCGATGGACAGGCCCCGCCAGACCAGCAGCAGGAAGCAGACCACGAGGAACAGGTTGCCGACCAGGCCGAACTCTTCGGAATAGGCGGCGAAGATGAAGTCGGTGGTGCGTTCGGGGATGAATTCCAGGTGGGTCTGCGTGCCCGCCATGAAGCCCTTGCCCCAGAAGCCGCCCGAGCCGATGGCGATCATGCCCTGGATGATGTGGAAGCCCTTGCCCAGCGGATCGCGCGTGGGGTCCAGCAGGGTGCAGATGCGCTGCTGCTGGTAGTCGTGCAGCACCGGCCAGCGCACGCCGTCGGCGCAGAGCTGGGGCTCGAACCACACGATCAGGCCGATGCCGATGGCGCCCAGCAGCACCGGCGGCAGCACCAGCTTCCAGGGCAGGCCGGCGAAGAAGATCACCGACAGGCCCGCGGCCAGCACCAGCAGCGAGGTGCCCAGGTCGGGCTGCTTCATGATGAGGCCCACGGGCACGGCCAGCAGCAGGCCGGCGGCCAGGAAGTCGAGCGGCCGCAGCTGGCCCTCGCGCTTCTGGAACCACCAGGCCAGCGTGAGCGGCATGGCGATCTTCAGGATCTCGCTGGGCTGGATCACCACGCCCACGTTGATCCAGCGCTGCGCGCCCTTCTTGGTGATGCCGAAGAGCGCCACGGCCACCAGCAGGGCCACGCCCACGGTGTAGAGCGGCACGGCCAGCGTCATCAGCCGCTGCGGCGGGATCTGCGCGACCAGGAACAGGATGCCGGTGGCCAGCAGCATGTTGCGGCCATGGTCGTAGAAGCGCGTGCCGTGGTCGTAGCCCGACGAGTACATGGCGACCAGCCCCGCCGAGGCGAGCAGCATCAGGAGGCCGATGAGAATCCAGTCGAATCCGCGAAAGAGGGGCAGCACGCGCTGCAGGAGGGAAGGTTTGTCGAAGACGGCGGACATGGGGCGCGATTATCGGGCGCAGCGAACAGGCCCACCGCCCGGCGCACAATCCCGCGCACGCACCCCGCCACTCCCTGCCCGCCGCCGCCATGCCCCGCACCGCCCTCACCCATCTGCTCTACCTGCACGGTTTCCGCTCCTCGCCCCAGTCGGCCAAGGCCCGGCTGATGGCCGAGCACATCGGGCGCAGCGCACCCGGCGTGCACTTCTGGTGCCCGCAGCTGCCGCCCTCGCCGCGCGAGGCCATGGCGCTGGTGGCTGACGGCGTGGCCGGCTGGCCGCGCGCGGGGATGGCGGTGGTGGGCTCGTCGCTGGGCGGCTTCTATGCCAGCTGGGTGGCCGAGCGGTGCGGCTGCCCCAGCGTGCTGCTGAACCCGGCCGTGAACCCGGCGCGCGACCTGGAGCGCTACATCGGCGAGCAGACCGCCTGGCACGACCCGGCCGAATCGTTCTACTTCCGCCCCGAATACATCGCCGAGCTGCGCGCGCTGGACGTGAGCGCCCGCCCACCGGCCGCGCCCCAGCTGGCCATCATCGCCAAGGGCGACGAGGTGCTGGACTGGCGCGAGATGGCGGCCCGCTACCCGCAGGCCGAACTGCGCCTGCTGGAAGGCGGCGACCACGCCCTGAGCGACTTCGCGTTCCACCTGCCCGAGGTGGACCGCTTTCTGGGCCTTTGAACCTGAACCGCGCGGCGGATCAGCTCGGCGTGCCGGCCGGCACGGCCTCGGCCTCGGCCGCATGCGGCGCGGCCACCGGGGGACGGTTGCGGGCCCGGAAGAACGCCACAACCTGCCACAGGATGAAGGCCGAGATCAGCGCCAGCAGCGTGCCGCTGATGGGCCGGCTGACGAAGATGCGGAAGTCGCCCCGGCTCAGCAGCATGGCGCGGCGGAAGTTCTCCTCCAGCATGGGGCCGAGGATGAAGCCCAGCATCAGCGGCGAGGCATCCAGCTCCAGGCGCATCAGCAGGTAGCCCAGGCCACCGAAGGCGGAGGTGACGAACACGTCGTCCAGGTTGTTGTTGATGCTGTAGGTGCCGATGCAGCAGAAGAAGAGGATCGCCGGGAACAGCACGTTGTAGGGCACCTTGAACACCGACAGCCAGTAGCGCACCAGCGGCACGTTCAGCACCAGCAGGAAGCAGTTGCCGATCCACATGCTGGCCACCAGGCCCCAGAACAGCTCGGGGTGGCCGGAGATCATCTCGGGCCCGGGCTGGATGCCCTTGATGATGAAGGCGGCCATCATCAGCGCCATCACCGCGTTCTCGGGAATGCCGATGCTCATCAGCGGGATGAAGCTGGTGCGCGCGGCGGCCTCGTCGGCGGCGGCCTGGCCGGCCACGCCCTCGATGCAGCCGGTGCCGATCTCGTGCTTGTACTTGCTGACCTTCTTGTCCAGCGCGTAGGCCGCGAACTGCGCGATCACCGGCCCGCCACCGGGCAGGATGCCCAGGAAGGAGCCCACGGCGCTGCCGCGCAGCGCGCTCGGGATGATGCGCTTGAACTCGGGCCAGGTCGGCAGGAGCTTGATCTTGCCGTTGAAGGGCGAGCGCTCTTCCTTGGAGTCGAGGTTCTTGGTGATCTCCGCGATGCCGAAGCAGCCCAGCGCGATGCTGACGATGCCCACGCCGTCGGCCAGCAGGGGCAGGTCGAACGTGAAGCGCGTCATGCCGCTGTTGACGTCGGTGCCCACGCAGCCGAGCAGCACGCCCACCATGCACATCGCCATGCCGTTGAGCAGGCTGCCGGTGGTCACGAAGCTCACGCACACGAAGCCGACCAGCATCAGCGCGCAGTAGTCGGTCGGGCCGAAGAGGAAGGCCACCTCGCCCAGGCTGGGCGCGAGGAAGGCCAGCACCACGATGGCCACCGAGCCACCGATGAAGCTCGACACCCCGGCCGTGAAGAGGGCCAGCCCGGTCTTGCCCTTGAGCGTCATCGCGTAGCCGTCGATGCAGGCCACGATGCTGCTGGCATGCGGGATCTTCATCGTGATCGCGCTCACGCTGTCGCCGTACTGCGCGCCGTAGTAGATGCCCGCCAGCATGATGAGCGCGCCGGTGGTGGGGATGGAATAGGTCAGCGGCAGCAGCAGGCTGATGGTGGCCAGCGGCCCCAGGCCCGGCAGCAGGCCGACCAGCGTGCCCACCGTGCAGCCGAGGGCGCAGAACAGCAGGTTCTGCAGGGTCAGCGCATGGCTGAACCCGAAGGAGAGGTTGTGCAGGACTTCCATGTCAGTACAGCGGCAGGTTGAGGCCCAGCAGATACTGGAAGCCGAAAGCGATCGCCACCAGCGCCAGCGCGATCTTCACGTTGCGCGACACCGAATAGGTGTTGGCGGCGAAACCCGAGGCGAACACCAGGAACACGATGCCCACCGTCATGTTGATCAGGTGCGACAGCAGCGCGAAGCCGCACAGGCTGCCCAGGATGATCCCGATGTTGCGCAGCTGGAAACCCAGCGGCACGGGCGCCACCAGCCGCGCCTGGACCACCGTGATCGCCCCGATCACGAAGAGCATGCAGCTCACCAGGAACGGGAACATGCCCGGACCGGCCCGGCTGAACGAGCCCAGCGAGTAGTGGATGGACGGCAGGCCGAAGCCCAGCGCCAGCAGCATGAGGACGATGCCTCGGATGACGTTGCGGTTGTTCACGGGATCTGTCTCCTTCTGGGTCGCGGCCGGCCTGCCTGGGTGCCTCAGCGGGCGCAGTGCCTTAAGCTCGCCGCTGCACTATTGCCAGCCAACCTGATCGCGGGCTGACCTGGGACATGCGTAATTCCACGTATCCCCGCACCCGCCCCTCCCATGCGCCTGCTTCTCGTGGAAGATGACCCCGTCCTGAGCCGAACCATGGCCCAGGGCCTGGAGCGCGCCGGCCACCGGGTGGAATCCGCCAGCACGGTGGAAGACGCCCTGCACTGGTGGACGGTGCAGCCCTTCGACGCCGTGCTGCTCGACCTGAACCTGCCGCATGCCGCCCATGCGCGCAGCGGCCTGGGCAGCGGCCTCACCGCCCTGCGCGCCGCCCGGGCGCGCGGCGACCGCACCCCCGTGCTCATCCTGAGCGCCCGCGACAGCACCGAAGAGCGCATCGCCGGGCTGGACGCCGGCGCCGACGACTACCTGGGCAAACCCTACGAACTCACCGAGGTCCAGGCCCGGCTGCGCGCCCTGGTGCGCCGCACCAGCGGCACGGCCGACCTGGTGTTCGTCGGCCGCCTGGCGCTGGACCGCGTGGCGCGCCGCTGCAGCGTGGACGGCCACGCCATCGACCTGCCGGCGCGCGAATTCGAGCTGCTCTGGGAACTGATGACCCCGCCGGGCCGCGTGCTGAGCAAGAGCGACCTCTCGCAGCGCCTCTCCGACAGCGGCGAGGCGCTGGGCGACAACGCGCTCGAATCCTTCGTCTCGCGCCTGCGCCGCAAGCTGGCCGGCAGCGGCGCGGCCATCCGCACGCTGCGCGGCCTGGGCTACGTGCTGGAAGAGGAAAAAGACCCGCAGCCGGCCGCTGGCGGCAGCAACCATGCCCCGGGCGCCTGACACCGCCGCCGCCGAAGCGGGCACGACGGCCACGGCCCCGCCCCGCGCGCGCCGCAGCAAGGGCACGCGCCCCGCGCTGCGCCAGCGCATCGGGCGGCATGCCCTGCTGTCGCTGGTGCTGACCTGGGCGCTGGGCAGCGCGGTGGTGCTGAGCATGGGCAACCATTTCGTGGTCGAAGCCTTCGACCGGGCGCTGCTGGACGACGCCCACGCGCTGGCCGCCCATGTGCGCGGCAGCGGCGACACCGAGGGCGGCGCCGCCGAAGCCCTGCGCCTGGACCTGACGCCCCGCGAGGTCGGCATGCTGCGCTTCGACCCGCGGGAGACCATCTGGTTCGCCGTGTTCGGCGGGGACGGCCGCTTCGTGGCCGGCGACCGGCACATGCCCTTCATCGCGCCGCCGCCCGGCCATGTCCACGTCTTCGCCAACGTCACCTATGGCGACCACGATCTGCGCCGCGTCAGCCTGCGCATCGACGGACCCGCGCCCTTCGTGGTGGTCATGGCCCAGACCACCTCGGGCCGCACCCAGCTGCTGCGCCGCCTGCTGCTGTATTCCGGGCTGGTGCAACTCTGGCTGCTGGTGGCCCTGGGTTCCTGGCTGCTGCGCGACATCGAGCGCGACCTCAAACCCCTGGCCGATCTGCAGGACGCGGTGGAACACCGCGACGCGGCCGACCTGCAGCCCCTGCCACCCGCCCTCACGCACGAGGCCACCACCAGCGACGTGCAGCGCCTGGGCGACGCGGTGGACCACCTGCTGGGCCGGCTGCGCAAGGGCCTGCAGGACCAGCGCGAGTTCGCCGGCACCGTGGCGCACGAGCTGCGCACGCCGCTCGCGGGCATCCGCGCCCAGGTGGAGCACGCACTGGCGCAGGACGACCCGGCCGTCTGGCGCAGCGAGCTGCAAGGCATCGGCCAGGCCGAGCAGCGCGCCAGCCGCACCGTCGATCAGCTGCTGGCCCTGGCGCGGGTCACCGAAGGCGGCCTGCCGCTGCCCATGCAGACCGTGGCGCTCGATGCGCTGGCGCGCAGCCTGCTGCTGCGCTTTCTGCCGCGCGCCGACGAGCGCGGCGTGGACCTGGGCGCCGAAGGGCTGGACCAGCCCCTTCCCGTGCGCGGCGATGCCGGCCTGATCGAAGGCATCGTCGGCAACCTGCTGGACAACGCGCTGCGCTACGGCGTGAAGGCTGCGGCAGGGGACGGCCCGGCGCCGCAGATCACCCTCTCGCTGGCGCGCGAAGGCGGCTTCGCCGTGCTGCGCGTGGCCGACAACGGCCCCGGGCTGGACGCCGCCCTGGTGGCCGGCCCCGCGCACCAGCGCTGGACGCAGGGCGCGGCGGGCCAGCAGCTGGGCCTGGGCGCAGGCCTGGGGCTGGCCATCGTCGAGCGCCACGCCGCCGCCATGGGCGGGCGCTTCGCCCTCGCAGCCGGGCCGGGCCGGGTGGGAGCGGTCGCCAGCGTGTGGCTGCCGCTGGCCGCCCCCGCCGCCGTCAGTTGACGGGAGCGCTGGACCGCTCGGCCGCGGCGCCGCCCTGCCGCTGGGGCGGCTGCAGCTTCTGCCAGCGCGCGAATTCCTCCGGGAAGGCCACGCGGTAGCGCTCGGTGTAGAAGGCCGCCTCCTGCGGCAGGTCCAGCAGCCGGGCGCTGGCGATCAAGGGCTCGATCACGCGGGGCTCGGGCGAATAGTGCAGCAGGCGCCGCGCCATCGGGTAGATCTGCGGGGCATTGCTTTCGGTGACGGGCGTGGTCGTGACGGCGGCGAATTCGGCACCGTCGCGGAAGAAGGTGGTCTCGCGGGCCACGGCCATGGGCGTGTCGCCCTGGAACATCGCCAGCCGCTGCGCCGCCGGCCGGTAGAGCTGGGCGACGCGCACGTAGTCGGCGATCAGCCAGCCGCAGAACCCGAGCGCCGCCAGCCAGGCCAGCGCCCCCCAGAAGCGCAGCCAGCTCCGCACGCCCGGGCGCGAGAGCGCGGCCGGCCAGGGGCACAGCAGCAGCACGGCCAGCGCCGCCGCCAGCTGGAAGGGGCCGTACCAGAGCGGGAATTCGAGCATGCTGTGCAGCCCGATCAGCGCCAGCACGCCCCAGGCCAGCTGGCGCTCAGGGCCCGCCTCGGCCCAGGGCCGGCCGCGCCAGAGGCACACCAGCGCCAGCGCGCAGGCCAGCAGGGAGAAGGGCACGCCCAGCGTGAAGGCCAGATGCAGCGGAAGGTTGTGGGCGTTGTCCACCAGGTCGCAGAAGCGCTCGCCGGAGAACAGGTTGACGAAGTGGGCGTAGTTCAGCTCGCCCCAGCCCCAGCCCGTCCAGGGCTGCTGCGCGATGAGCTGGGCGACGTTGGCCCAGAGCGTGCGGCGGCTGATGCACAGCGGGATCTCCCCGGTGAACCGGCCGAAGACGCTTTCGGGCTGCGTGCCCGTGCTCCATTCCAGCAGCCAGGGCAGCACGAAGCTGGCCGCGGCGTAGGCCAGCAGGCCCGGCACCAGCGCCCGCAGCATGCCGCCCGTGCCCCGCTTGCGCCAGAGCAGCGCCAGCAGGGCGATCGCCAGCCAGTGCAGCGCGCCGGTGCGCGAAACGGTGGCCACGGCCGAAACGGCCATGAGCACCACGGCGCCCTGCAGCGCGCTCCGGCGCCAGTCGCCCTGCGGCAGGCGCACATACCACCAGAGCGCCGCCCAGGCGCCCAGGCCCATCAGCGTGGACTGCTGGTTGCGCTGGCGCAGGTTGCCCAGCGCCTGCCCCAGGCTGGCCGGGAACACCCAGGGCGACCAGCCCGGGTCGCCATAGAAATACTGCAGCAGGTCCACCACCGAGCCCAGCACGCCGGCCAGCACCAGCCCGGCGCCCAGGATGGCGGCCAGCTGGCTGCGCGTGACGGCGGGGTCGCCTTCGGGCTTGCAGCGCAGCCAGGCCAGGGCGGCCAGCAGGCCGGCGCAGCCGGCCGAGGCCATGAGCGGCCAGAAGTTCGACAGGGGCGGCTGCGTCCAGGCGAAGAGAAAGGGCAGCGCCACGGCCACGGCGGCGAGCCAGGCGGCGGCGGGGGGATTCGCGCGGGAAGAGGCCATGGGAGAAAGGAAGCGGTGGAGAGGTCCAGGCCCGGGCGAAGCCCAGGCAGCCGGCGATCATAGGCCGGCGCGGACGGCCGGGGCCGGCGGCGGCCGCAGCGCATGGGACAATCCGGCCCATGCACGCACTGTTCGAAGAAGCCGGCAAGTTCATGGCTGGCCGCATCCTTTCCGAGGCCGAAAGCTCCGCCCAGGTCGAACTCGACTCCGGCAAGCGGGTGAAGGTCAAGGCCGCCCACATCCTGCTGAAGTTCGAGAAGCCCGCGCCGGCCGAGCTGCTGCGCGAGGGCCAGGCCGTCGCCGCCACCATCGAGTTGCCGCTGGCCTGGGAATTCGCCCCGGAGGACGAATTCGGCTTCGCCGACCTCGCGCGCGACTACTTTTCCGCCAACGCCACGCTGGCCGAGCAGGCCGGCGCGCTGTTCGCGCTCTACGAGGCCCCGCACTACTTCCGCCGCGCGGGCAAGGGCCGCTTCAAGAAAGCGCCGGCCGAGATCCTGCAGCAGGCGCTGGCCGCCATCGAGAAGAAGCGCCTGATCCAGGAGCAGATCGTGGCCTGGGCCGAAGAGCTGGGCCGGGGCGAATGCCCGCAGCCCATCCGCGAGCAGCTCTACAAGATCCTCTTCAAGCCCGACAAGAACGCGCCCGAATACAAGGCCGTGGTCGAGGCCAGCCGCGCCACGCACAAGGCGCCGCTCGACCTGCTGACGCAGGCCGGCGCCATCGACTCGCCCTACCAGTTCCACTGGAAGCGCTTCCTGTTCGACAACTTCCCCAAGGGCACGGGCTTCGCGCCGGTCACCGCGCCGCAGCCGCCGGCCGACCTGCCGCTCGCGCCCGTGCAGGCCTATTCGATCGACGATTCGCAGACCACCGAGATCGACGATGCACTCTCCGTGCAGGGCCTGGGCACCGGCACCGTCACGCTGGGCATCCACATCGCCGCGCCGGGCCTGGCCATCACGCCGGGCTCGGCCATCGACCAGCTCGGGCGCAACCGGCTCTCCACGGTCTACATGCCGGGCTACAAGATCACCATGCTGCCCGACGAGGTGGTGCAGATCTACACGCTCGACGAAGGCCGCGCCAACCCGGCCGTGTCGCTCTACGTGACCATCGACGAGGCCACGCTGGAGATTTCCGGCACCGAAACCAAGCTCGAACGCGTGCCGGTGGCCGTGAACCTGCGCCACGACCAGCTCGACCACATCGTGACCGAAGCCTGGCTGGCCGACCCGTCGATCGAGGTCGAGAACACGCCCCAGGCCCTGCTGGAGCGGCGCGAGCAGCTCTCCTTCCTGTATCGCCTCGCGCAAAAGCTCAAGGCCCAGCGCGAAGTGGTGCGCGGCAAGCCCGAAACCTTCAACCGGCCGGACTACAACTTCCGCCTCTCCGGGAATGACGGAGCGGAGCCCACGGGCAGCGAAACGGTCAGCATCAGCACCCGCCGCCGCGGCGCGCCGCTGGACCTGATCGTGGCCGAGGCCGCCATCGTCGCCAACAGCACCTGGGGCGGCCTGCTGGCCGACCACGGAGTGCCCGGCATCTACCGCAGCCAGGCGAGCCTCGCGCCCGGCATGAAGGTGCGCATGGGCACCAAGGCGCTGCCGCATGCGGGCATCGGCGTGAAGAGCTACGCCTGGGCCACCTCGCCGCTGCGCCGCTACGTCGATCTGGTCAACCAGTGGCAGATCATCGCCTGCGTGCGCCACGGCAAGACGGCCGCGCTGGCCGCGCCCTTCAAGCCCAAGGACGCCGACCTCTTCTCCATCATCAGCAGCTTCGATGCGGCCTACAGCGCCTACAACGGCTACCAGGCCGGCATGGAACGCTTCTGGACGCTGCAGTACCTGCGCCAGAACGCCATCACCGAGCTGGACGCCACCGTGCTCAAGGAAGGCCCGGGCGGCAGCTTCCTGGTGCGTGCCGACTCCCTGCCGCTGGTGCTGCCCGTGCTGGGCGCGCAGGGCCTGCCGCGCGGCGCGCGCGTGCGCGTCAAGCTCGGCGAGATCGACGACATCACCCTGGACGTGAACGGCACCCTGCTGGCCCGCCTGGACGATGCCGCGCAGGAAGCCGCGCCCGACGCCGAGGGCGAGGACGACGAGGAAGCCACGGCCGGCCCCATCGCCATCGCGGTCGATGTGAACGAGGCCGAAGCGCCCGCACCGGCCGCTGCCGGCCACTGAAGACGCCACGAGCCCGGAGCGACCTGCCCGCCATGCCCGCCTTCCTCGCCCGTTTCAGCACGCTGCAGATCGCGCTGGGCGTGTCGCTGGCGGTGCATGCCGTGCTGCTGTCGGTGCGCTTCATCGACCCGGACCGCTTCGACCGCGTGTTCCAGGACACGCCGCTGGAAGTGATCCTGGTCAACGCGAAATCCACCGAGCGCCCCGACAAGGCGCACGCCATCGCCCAGTCGTCGCTGGCCGGCGGCGGCGAGGCGGCCCAGGGCCGCGCCACCAGCCCCATGCCCTATTCGGCGCTCACGGCCACGGGCGACGACTTCGAGGACGCGCAGCGCAAGATGGACGCGATGCAGGCGCAGCAGAACCAGCTGCTGGCCCAGTTGCGCCAGCAGCTCGCCACCCTGCCCCCGCCCGACCTGAGCCAGCCCAGCGCCCGCACCGACTCGCAGGCCGAGGAAGACAAGCGCCGCCAGCTGGTGCAGCTGCTGGCCGAGATCGAAAAGCGCGTCAACGAAGAGAACGCGCGCCCGAAGAAGCGCTACATCAGCCCGGCCACGCGCGAAGCGGTCTATGCCGTCTATTACGACGCGCTGCGCCGCAAGGTCGAGGACCGGGGCACCGAGAACTTTCCCGAGCAGGCCGGCAAGAAGCTCTACGGCGCGCTGACCATGATCATCACGGTGAACCACGATGGCCGCGTGCTGGGCACCGAGGTCGTGCAGAGTTCGGGCAACCCGCAGCTGGACCGCCGCGCCGAAGCCATCGCGCGATCGTCCGGCCCGTTCGAGCCCTTCAGCCCCACCATGCGCGCCAAGGCCGACCAGCTGGCCGTGGTCTCGCGCTTCAAGTTCACGCGCGAGCAGACGCTGGAGACCAGCGTGCGCGACGGCAACGCTCCCGCCAACCCGGCCCCCTGACCGATCCTCCTCCTCCGATGACCACCGCCAACTCAGCCCCGAGCCCGGACGCCTACTGCGTGATGGGCAACCCCATCGCCCACAGCCGCTCGCCCTGGATCCACGCCCGCTTCGCCGAACTGACCGGCGAGCGCATCGCCTACGACCGCCGGCTGGTGCCGCTGGAGGGCTTTGCCGACGCGCTGCGCGACTTCGCGGCCGGCGGCGGACGCGGCTGCAACGTCACCGTGCCGTTCAAGATCGAAGCGGCCGAGCGCGCCACCGAGCGCACCGAGCGCGTGCAGCTGGGCGGCGCCGCCAACACCCTGGTGTTCGCGGCCGACGGCGCCGTCACCGCCGACAACACCGACGGCCTGGGCCTGGTGGCCGACATCGTGCGCAATGCCGGCGTGCCGCTGGCCGGGCGCGACGTGCTGCTGGTGGGCGCGGGCGGCGCGGCGGCCGGCGTGCTGGGCCCGCTGCTGCGCGAGGGGCCGCGCCGCATCGTCGTCACCAACCGCACGCTGTCGCGCGCCGAGCAGCTGGTGCAGCGCCACGCCGCCCCCGAATTGCTACAGAAAGCAGAGCTGATCGCCCAGGACATGCAAGCGCTGCAGGGCGATTTCGACATCGTCATCAACGCCACGGCCAGCAGCCTGGCGGGCGAGGCCCTGCCGGTGCCGGCCCAGGTGCTGCGCCCCGGCAGCCTGGCCTACGACATGATGTACGGCCCCGCCGCCCAGGGCTTTCTGGACTGGGCCGCGCAGCACGGCGCCGTGCCGCGCGACGGCCTGGGCATGCTGGTGGAGCAGGCCGCCGAAGCCTTCGCGCTCTGGCGCGGCGTGCGCCCGCCCTCGGCCCAGGTGCTGGCCGAGCTGCGCGCCGCCATCGCCGCCGGGCACTGAGCCACGCCTGCCTTTTCCTCCGGTCTTCCGTTTCCGTTTCCGTTTTCGTTTCCGTTGCCTCTCCTGATGAAAGCCCTGCTTCGCTGGCTCGGGCTGGTCCTGCTCGCGGGACTGGCGCTGCAGCTCTTCTTCATCGGCCGCATCGCCGTCATGGCGGTGGTGGCCCCCGAATCCACTGCCTTCCAGCGCTCCGAAGCCTGGGAGCAGCTGGCGACGCGCCACACCCTGCTCTGGCGCCAGCAGTGGGTGCCCTACGAAGAGATCGCCGAGCCGCTCAAGCGCGCGGTGATCGCCTCGGAGGACGACGGCTTCGTCAACCATGACGGCGTGGACTGGGACGCAGTGGAAAAGGCCTGGGAGAAGAACGCCCGTGCCGAGGAGCGCGCCAGCCAGCGCCCGCAGGCCGCAGCGGCCAGGCCGGTGAAGATCGTGGGCGGCTCCACCATCACGCAGCAGCTGGCCAAGAACCTGCTGCTGTCGGGCGAACGCACGCTGGTGCGCAAGGGCCAGGAGTTCGTGCTCACGATGGCGCTGGAGCACCTGCTGAGCAAACGGCGCATCCTGGAGATCTATCTCAACAGCGTGGAATGGGGCGACGGCGTCTTCGGCGCGGAAGCCGCCGCGCAGCACTATTTCCGCAAGAGCGCCGCCCGCCTCACGGCGCCCGAAGCGGCCCGGCTGGCGGTGATGCTGCCGCAGCCCAAGCGCTTCGAGAAGCAGCCCCAGTCGGCCTACCTCATGGGGCGCTCGCGCGTCATCCTGGGGCGCATGGGCAGCGCGGAGCTGCCCTGAGGGCCGCGCCCTTCAACGCTCGGTCAGCCGGTCGCGCGGCGTGCTCACGGCCTGGCCGATGCGGTCGGCCGTGGCGCGCACCAGCGGCAGAAAGCGCTCCAGCATGCGCTCGTTCATCTGCCCGGCGAAGGTCGAATACACCAGCGCGCCGCGCAACTGCCCGTCGCTGAACACCGGCACCGCGAAGGCGGTGTTTTCGGAGTTGTCCTGCGCGTAGTGGATGGCATAGCCCTGGCGCCGCACCCGGCGCACCAGGGCGCGCAGGGCCCACAGGTCGTCGAAACGCGGGCCGCCGTCCTCGCGGCGGTTCACCGACTCGACCAGGATGCGCCGCTCCGCCGGCTCGCAGAACGCCACATAGGCCTGGCCCAGCGCGGACACCGGCATCTCGTAGCGCTGGCCCACGCTGGAGGGGCGGATCGCGTAGGGGCTGTAGGGCATGGTGCAGAACACCACGCGGATGTGGTGGCGGTCCACCACGCCCAGCGACAGCGGCCACTTGATGTCGCGCGTGGTGGCGATCATCAGCGGCCCGGCCACCTGGATCAGGCGGGACTGGTCGGTCACGCCGCTGCTGAGGTTGCCCACCACGGGCGTGATCTGGTACTGGCCGTAGGCGTGCGGATCGGTGCGCACGTATTTCTCGGCTTCGAGCGTGCTCAGCAGGCGGTGCAGCGTGGACTTGGCCAGGCCCGTGCGCTGGTGCAGCTCCTGCAGGCTCCAGCTCGTGCGTTCGTTCATCACGCGCAGGATCAGCAGCGCGCGCTGCACCGACCGGACTTCGGTGCTCATGGCTGCGTCCTCTGGATGTCGCACGGGAGATACCCGGCGGCCGGATCGCATCTGCGTGAGTCAGGGAATGTGGGAGCCAAGAGCATGTCAGACCAAGGTTTTTGCGACAAATGCAAATTGCGGTGTAGGCGGAAATCTGTTCTTTTCGCGGCAGCCGGGGAGCCCTTGAGGGCCAGGAGGTGAGGGAGGAATGCGCCTGCGCTCATGGCGCGCCGATACACGGCGGGCGGCCCGGGGCATGGCGCCACCGCAGCCACCGCAGCCGCCGCGGGCCGGGTAGCGAGGTCGCTTGCTGCGCCGAGCCCGCGCACGCCCACGCAGCAGCGCATGCGCAGGGCGAAACGCGCATTGCCGGCAAGCGGCAGCGCGATGCATTGGTGGACGGCCCCATGAGGAAAGGGTTCAGGCGAGGCAAGCAGGTTGGAGGAATCGGAAAGGCAGGCGGGAAACGCCCGCCCAAGGAAGACCATGGCATGTGCCGAAGGGACATACCGGGGCGCAGTCTAGGCGGGCGCTTTCAGCTTGACATCAGATTGATCCGCATTTCCGCGCCACGGAAAAAAACGACTCGTAACGTGATGCGCCACGCATTGCCCTGGCCCGCCCGCCGGGCCCGCGCCGCTCGGCGGGCCCGTCCGGGGCTGCCCGTATCATCCCGCGCATGCTGCTGTCCAAGCTGATGAGTCTTTTCCTGCTGACCCTGGTGCGTTTCCTCACCGGGGCGCAGGCGCGCTGGTACGGCTGCCCGCCCAAGGCCGAGCAGCGCATCTACTTCGCCAACCACCAGAGCCATGCGGATCTGGTGATGATCTGGGCCGCGCTGCCGCAGGAGCTGCGCAGCATCACCCGCCCCATCGCCGCGCGCGACTACTGGACCAAGACGCCTTTTCGCCAGTGGATCACCACGGCCGTGTTCAACGCCGTCTATGTGACGCGCCAGACCGCGCCGGCCCAGCCCGCAGCAGCAGCCACGGCGGCCGATGAGGGCGCTGCTGCCGCGCCGCCGGCCACCGGGGCGATGGCGGGCCTCTCGGCGCTCTCCGCTGCCGTGGCCGACGCGGCCCTGGCGACCGCCGGCGGCCCCGACCCGGTGCCCGACGCCCTGCCCCCCGAACCCACTCCCGAGGCGCTGCGCGCCGCCGTGCGGCCCGACGATCCGCTCGCGCCGCTGGTGCAGGCGCTGGAAAGCGGCGACTCCATCGTGATCTTCCCCGAGGGCACGCGCGGCCACGGCGACGAGCCGCAGCCCTTCAAGTCGGGCCTCTACATGCTGGCGCGCATGTTCCCGCAGGTGGTGCTGGTGCCGGCCTGGATCAACAACGTGCAGCGCGTCATGCCCAAGGGCGAAGTGGTGCCCGTGCCCATCCTGTGCTCGGTGACCTTCGGCGCGCCCATCGCGCTCGCGCCGGGCGAAGAGCGCCGCCCCTTCCTCGACCGGGCCCGCGCGGCCGTCATCGCGCTGCGCGACATCTGAACGAACGCCCGCCATGGACTTCCTGCGCAACCTCTCCACCACGCAGCAGATCGGCGCGCTCTTCGTCGTGTTGTTCGGGCTGCTCTCGCTGGTGACTGCCTACGCCTTCGCCCAGACCCTGCGCGAGGGCAACGGCACCGACGACGCCGCCGAACAGGCACGCCACGAAGCCCACCAGCAGGAGTGGCGCCGCTTCTGGAGCCTGCTGAAGACCTCGTGGTTCATGGCCACCATCTTCTGGGTGGGCTGGGCGCTGGGCGACACGGTGGCGACGCTGCTCTTCGCGCTGGTGGCCTTCGTGGCGCTGCGCGAATTCATCACCCTCTCGCCCACGCGGCGCGGCGACCACCGCAGCCTGGTGCTGGCCTTCTTCGTGGTGCTGCCGCTGCAGTTCCTGCTCGTGGGCCTGCGCAAGTTCGACCTCTTCACGGTGTTCATCCCGGTCTATGTCTTCCTCGCGCTGCCGGCGGTGAGCGCGTTGGCCAACGACCCGCAGCGCTTTCTGGAGCGCAACGCCAAGCTGCAGTGGGGCATCATGGTCTGCGTCTATGGCATGAGCCATGTGCCGGCCCTGCTGCTGCTGGACTTCCCGGGCCACGAGGGCCGGGGCGCCTTCCTCGTCTTCTATCTGGTCGTGGTGGTGCAGGCCGGCGTGATCGCGCAGCACCTGCTGGGACAGCGCTTTCCGCACAAGCCGGTGGCGCCGCAGGTCAGCCAGAGCTTCCAGTGGCTGAGCTGGCTGGCCGGCATCGCGGCCGGGGGCGTGGCCGGCGTGCTGCTGTCGTTCATCACGCCCTTCAAGCTGGGGCAGGCGCTGGGCATGTCGCTGCTGGCCTGCGTGGCCGGCAGCCTGGGCCACCTGGTGATGAAGGCCATCAAGCGCGACCGGGGCATCACCAGCTGGGGCATGCAGGGCCAGTCGGTCACCGGCGCGGGCGGGCTGCTGGACCGCGTGGACGCGCTGTGCTTCGCCGCGCCGGTCTTCTTCCACTCCGCGCGCTGGTATTTCGGCTTATAGCCCTGTCGGCTTCCGGCGCTTGACTTGCCTGCGCCGGCAGCTATTGAATTGGTAGCACATGAGAATCCTGGGAATCGACCCCGGCCTGCAGACCACCGGCTTCGGGGTGATCGACGTGGATGGCCACACGCTGAGCTACGTGGCCAGCGGCACCATCCGCACCACGGCGCTGGCGTTGGGCGACCTGCCCGGCCGGCTGAAGGTGCTGTTCGACGGCATCACCGAAGTCACGGCGCGCTATGCACCCGACATGGCGGCGGTGGAGATCATCTTCGTCAACGTCAACCCGCAGTCCACCCTGCTGCTGGGCCAGGCGCGCGGCGCCTGCATCACGGCGCTGGTGGCGGGCAACCTGCCGGTGGCCGAATACACCGCGCTGCAGATGAAGAAGGCCGTGGTGGGCCATGGCCGCGCCGCCAAGCCGCAGGTGCAGGAGATGGTGCGCCGCCTGCTGCGCCTGCCGGGCCTGCCCGGCACCGACGCGGCCGACGCGCTGGGCATCGCCATCACCCACGCGCATGCGGGTGCGGCCATGGCGCGGCTGGCCGAAGCCGGCGGCACGCTCGCGCGCCGCCAGCACGCCATGTACAAGGGCGGGCGCAGCTACTGAGCGCCCGGCCAGGCGGCGTGCGGGCGCCGGCTCAGCGCCCGCTCAGCACCAGCTGGGCGATGACGCCGGTGGCGATGGCCACCAGCAGGTAGTCGCCGCCGTACTGCACCCAGTGGTAGCCGCGCGGCGGCGCCGCGAGATGGTGGCCGCGCCAGTCGCTCACCACGTAATGCGGCGTGCGGTACATGGCCGGCACGCGGCCGCCGCGGTACCAGTCGTGGTGCGGCCCTGCGCCATGGCGCAGGCCGTGCGCGGGCGCATGCGGCGGCGGGCCCCAGCCGCGCTCGTGGTGCGGGCCGCGGGCATGGTGGGGCGGGCCCTTCTTGCCATGCTTGCCGTGGTGCGGGTGGCCTGCGCGCGGGCCGGGGCCATGCCGGTCGTCGTCGCCGGGCCGGGCCTCGGCGCCCGGGGCACCGGCCAGGCCCAGCACCAGGGCCGTGCAGGTGGCGGCCAGGCCGTGCAGGACGCGATGGGGCGTGCGAAGCGTGGATGAGGTCGAGGGCATGGAAAGTCTCCTTGAAGCGGTCGATGAGGGGACGCCGCAGCGTCTTGCCACATTCTGGCGCCCATGGCCGGTCGCCGCTTATCCGCCTGTAACCGGCCTGCGCGTCGGCCAGCGCCGCATCGCAGGGTGGCTGCAGCCCATCGTTTTCACCATGAAAATGGCTTATAGCGCTTGCAGATCAAGCGCCTTTAGCTATATAAACCATAGCAAAAGGCGCCACAGCTGCGGCGCGCTCAGGCCGCCAGGGCACCGCCGGCCGGCAGCGCCAGCCGCTGCACATCGGCCCGGCCGGCAGCGCCATCGCCCAGCTGGAAGCGCGACACCGACTGCGTCAGGTTGCGGGCCTGCTCGCGCAGCGATTCGGCGGCGGCGGCGGACTCTTCCACCAGCGCGGCGTTCTGCTGCGTCATCTGGTCGAGCTGGCTGACCGACTGGCTGATCTGGCCGATGTTGTCGCTCTGCTCGGACGAAGCGGCGGTGATCTCGGCAATGATGTCGTGCACGCGCCGCACGCTGCCCACGATCTCGGTCATGGTGGAGCCGGCCTGGCCCACCAGGCGCGAGCCGCCCTCCACCCGCTCGACCGACGCGGCGATCAGCGCCTTGATCTCGCGCGCGGCCTCGGCCGAGCGCTGGGCCAGCATGCGCACCTCGCTGGCCACCACGGCGAAACCGCGGCCCTGCTCGCCCGCACGGGCCGCTTCCACGGCCGCGTTGAGCGCGAGGATATTGGTCTGGAAGGCGATCGAATCGATGACGCCGGTGATGTCGCCGATCTTGCGCGAGCTCTCGGTGATCTCGCCCATGGTGTCCACCACCTGGGCCACCACCTCGCCGCCGCGCCCTGCCACCTGGGCGGCGGAGGCCGCGAACTGGCTGGCCTGGCGCGAGGCCTGCGCGCTTTGCTGCACGGTGCTGGTGAGCAGCTCCATGGACGATGCCGCCTCTTCCAGGTTGGCGGCGGTCTGCTCGGTGCGCTGGCTCAGGTCGTGGTTGCCGCTGGCGATCTCGGTGCTGGCGGTGGAGATGCTGGAAGCCGCCTGCTGCAGCTGCGCCACGAGGCTGCGCAGGGATTGCTGCATGACGCCCATGGCCGTCACCAGCTGGCCCACCTCGTCCTGCTGCAGCGCCTGCACGGGCTGCGAGAGGTCGCCGCTGGCGATGCGTTCGGCCAGGTCGCGCGCCTGGCCCAGCGAGCGCGTGATGGAGCGCACGCTGAAGAAGGTGAGCGGTATCAGCACGGCAAGGCCCAGCAGCAGGCCGGCGCCGATCAGCGTGGCCATGGTGCCCATGCGGCTTTCCATGCCGGAGCGGGCCTCGTCCATGCGCTGGCGGGCGGTGGCGGCGAGGCTGGCGAAGAGGCGGTCGGTCGCTTCCATGTGGCTCTTGAGCCGGTCGGCGTAGGCACCGCCCGCGGCGCCGTCGATCTGCGCGCGCTCGATCTGCTCGAAGACGGGCGAGATGCCGTCCTCGTACTGCTTGATCTCGGCCAACGAGCGGTCGATGGCCTGCGTGAACTCGGCATCGCCCGCCTGGGCCTGCCGCACCTCGGCCAGGCTCTTGTGCAGGCCGGCCAGCGTCTTGGCCCAGCCGGCACGCAACGCGGACACCTCGTCCGAGTTGTTGAAGTTGATGATGATGTCCTTCTCGGCCCGGCGCAGCTCGCCCAGGCTGGTGCGCAGCTCGGCCATATCGGTGAGTGTCTGCACCCGTTGGGAGAAGAGCTCCTGCAAGGTCTCCTGCGTCCGGTGCAATGCGGCATAGCCCATGGCTCCGATGACGATGAGCAGCAGCAGCGAAAAGGCCGTGCCGAAGTAAAGGCGGGCACGGATGGACAGGCGACCCAAGGCGTTCATGGCGCTCCTCTGAAAATCAATGTCCGTGCGCACGCAATAAGCGAGCCACGGCACAGGCGGCGTCCACCGGCTCGTGGCCAGCGGACAGGGCGTCACGGTATGCGAATTCGGCGCGGCGCTGCAGAGGGTTGCCCCGGATGCTGCGGCGCCGCGTCGCCTGCGTCACTCGCCTGGTGGAATGCGCGGCCGCACCCAGGCCGCGCCCCGGCTGCGCGCTGGGCTTCAGCCGGCCGGCTGGATCGGCACGTAGAGCTGCCCGCCCGTGCCGCGGAACTCCTCGGCCTTCTCCTGCATGCCCTGGGCGGCGAATTCGCGCACCTCCTGCGTGATCTTCATCGAGCAGAACTTCGGCCCGCACATCGAGCAGAAGTGCGCCACCTTGGCCGAGTCCTTGGGCAGGGTCTCGTCGTGGTACTGCTGCGCCGTCTCCGGGTCCAGGCCCAGGTTGAACTGGTCCTGCCAGCGGAAGTCGAAGCGCGCCTGGGAGAGCGCGTCGTCGCGCGCGCGGGCGCCCGGGTGGCCCTTGGCCACGTCGGCCGCGTGCGCGGCGATCTTGTACGCGATGATCCCCTGCTTCACGTCGTCGCGGTCGGGCAGGCCCAGATGCTCCTTGGGCGTCACGTAGCAGAGCATGGCCGTGCCCATCCAGCCGATCATGGCCGCGCCGATGGCCGACGCGATGTGGTCGTAGCCCGGAGCGATGTCGATGGTCAGAGGCCCCAGGGTGTAGAACGGCGCCTCGTGGCAGGTCTTGAGCTGCTCGGTCATGTTGGCCTGGATCATGTGCATGGGCACGTGGCCGGGGCCTTCGATCATGGTCTGCACATCGTGCTTCCAGGCGATCTGCGTGAGCTCGCCCAGCGTGTGCAGTTCGGCGAACTGGGCCTCGTCGTTGGCGTCACTCGCGCAGCCCGGCCGCAGGCCGTCGCCCAGGCTGAAGCTGACGTCGTACTGCTTCATGATGTCGCAGATGTCCTCGAAATGCTCGTAGAGGAAGCTCTCGCGGTGGTGCGCCATGCACCACTTGGCCATGATGGAGCCGCCGCGCGAGACGATGCCCGTGCGCCGCCCGGCCGTGAGGTGGATGAAGGCCAGGCGCACGCCGGCATGGATGGTGAAGTAGTCCACGCCCTGCTCGGCCTGCTCGATCAGCGTGTCGCGGAAGATCGCCCAGGTCAGGTCCTCGGCGATGCCGCCCACCTTCTCCAGCGCCTGGTAGATCGGCACGGTGCCGATGGGAACCGGGCTGTTGCGCACGATCCAGTCGCGCGTGGTGTGGATGTTCTTGCCCGTGGAGAGGTCCATCACGTTGTCCGCGCCCCAGCGGATGGCCCAGACCAGCTTCTCCACCTCTTCCTCAATGCTGGAGGTGACGGCCGAGTTGCCGATGTTGGCGTTGATCTTGACCTTGAAGTTGCGCCCGATGGCCATGGGCTCGACCTCGGGGTGGTTGATGTTGGCCGGGATGATGGCGCGGCCGCGCGCCACTTCGTCACGCACGAACTCGGGCGTGATGATCTTCGGGATGCTCGCGCCCATCGGGTTGCCGGCCAGGCGCTGCTCGCGTGCGGCGTCCTGCTGGTACTGCGCCATCCACTCGCGGCGGCCGTTCTCGCGCAGGGCCACGTACTCCATCTCGGGCGTGACGATGCCCTTCCTGGCGTAGTGCATCTGCGTCACGTTGGCGCCGCTCCTGGCGCGCAGGGGCGCGCGCTGCAGGGCGGCGGCCTCGGCGCGCAGCACGGCCAGGCGGGCGGCGTCTTCGGACTTGCTGCCGTCGTCCAGCGCCTGCTGCGGGCGGCCCTGGTAGCGCTCGGTATCGCCGCGGCCCTCGATCCAGCCGCCGCGCACGCTGGGCAGGCCCCGGCGCACGTCGATCACCGCGGCCGGGTCGGTGTAGGGGCCGGAGGTGTCATAGACGCTGACCTGCTCGCCGTTGGTGAGCGCGATGTCGCGCACCGGCACGCGCAGGTCCGGGCGGCTGCCCGTGATGTAGTTCTTGGTGGAGGCGGGAAAGGGTTCGCGGGTCAGCGAGAGCAGCTGGGCGAACTTGTCGGGGGCATTCATGGCGGGCAATCTCCTCGGTTGGATGGAAATGTGCTCCGCATGAGGCCAGGTGTGGCCGCCCCCGGCCCCCTTGCGGAGGCGCCCGCTGCGCGGCCCTCGGCCCCGGGAACGGGGCGACGGCGCGTGGCGGCCAGGCGAATGCCGGCTGGGGCATTCGCTTGCAGGTGCGGGAATCCCGGCTGCAGCTCTTCTTACGCTGGTACTAACCAGATCAAGTTCGCGGTTCCGGCGGTCAGGTCCGCCATCTCAGCACGCCATACGTGCACCCCGGAGCAGGCGCGAGTATAGGCCGCTGCGGGCCATCAAGCGAACCGCGGGCCGCGGCCCGCTTCAGAGAATGCGCTGCACGAACAGCACCGCGAAGAAGAACAGCGCCGCGATCACCGTCCACTTGACGATCACCAGCCCGATGCGCCGGTAGCGCAGCTGCCCCGTGCCCATGTAGAACATGAACGACACGGCCGCCAGAAGCAGCAGCAGGGACACGGCCCAGCGAAAGAGCAGCATGGCGTCTGCCTGCCTGGGACGCCGCTTACCAGGCCCGCACCGGCTGCGCGAAGCCGGTGGGCGCCTGGCGCTCGTTCTCGAACGTGGCGATCTCCCAGGCATCTTCCTGCGCCAGCAGCTCGCGCAGCAGCAGGTTGTTCATCGCATGGCCCGAGCGGAAGGCGCTGTAGGCCGCCAGCAGCGGGCGGCCGACGATGTAGAGGTCGCCGATGGCGTCGAGGATCTTGTGCTTCACGAACTCGTCGTCGTAGCGCAGGCCGTCGGCATTGAGCACCTTGTAGTCGTCCATGACGATGGCATTGTCCAGCCCGCCGCCCAGGGCCAGGCCGCTGGCGCGCATCATCTCCACGTCCTTGGTGAAGCCGAAGGTGCGGGCACGGGCGATGTCGCGCGTGTAGCTGCCCAGGCCCAGGTCGAATTCCACGCTCTGGCCGGTGGAATCGACCGCCGGGTGGGAAAAGTCGATCTCGAAGCGCAGCTTGAAGCCGTGGTACGGGTCGAGCCGCGCCCACTTGAGGTTGGCGCCCTCGCCCTGGCGCACCTCGACCGGACGCTTCACGCGGATGAAGCGCTTGGGTGCGTTCTGCAGCTCCACGCCGGCGCTTTGCAGCAGGAAGACGAACGAAGCCGACGAGCCGTCGAGGATGGGCACCTCTTCGGCGGTGATGTCGATGTAGAGGTTGTCCAGCCCCAGCCCGGCGCAGGCGGACATCAGATGCTCCACCGTATGCACCTTGGCGCCGCCCACGCCGATGGTGGAGGCCATGCGCGTGTCCACCACGGCTTCGGCCGTGATGGGGATGTCCACCGGCTCGGGCAGATCGACCCGCCGGAAGACGATGCCCGTATCGGGCTGCGCCGGCCGCAGCGTCAGTTCGACCCGCTGTCCGCTGTGCAGGCCCACGCCGACGGCGCGGGTGAGGGTCTTGATCGTGCGTTGCTGGAGCATCCCGCGATTTTAGGCGGCACTGCACCGCTGCGGTGCGCGCCACTGCCTATGTCAACGATAGGTTTCCGTTTTCACCGAAGGGACACACGCCAACGACGAAGCCGCCGCCCCGATGAGGGAGCGGCGGCTTCGCAAAGGGATCGGCGCGGCCCCGGCGGCCGCTGCCGGATCAGTCAGCCTGCTTGCGCAGGAAGGCCGGGATTTCCAGATCGTCCATGCCGCCCGAAGACAGCGCGTCCACGCGGGCTGCGGCCTGGGTACGGTTGGTGCGCCACACGCTGGGCACGGACATGTTGCCGTAGTCGGCCTGGGGCGCTGCGCCGCCCACCAGGCCACCGGCCATGCCCACGGCAGCGCCGGCCACCGGCATCTGGTAGGCGATGTTGTCGGTGCCGGTGCGCAGGCCGCCCTGCACCACCGAGATGGGCTGGCGGCGGGCGTTGGCGCGCGACAGGCCCGTGGCCACCACGGTCACGCGGATCTCGTCGCCCAGGCTGTCGTCGTAGGCGGCGCCGTAGATGACGTGCGCGTCGGGCGAGGCGTAGGCGTTGATGGTGCTCATCGCCAGGCGCGACTCGGACAGCTTGAGGCTGCCCTTGGCGGCCGTGACCAGCACCAGCACGCCCTTGGCGCCCGAGAGGTCGATGCCTTCGAGCAGCGGGCAGGCCACGGCCTGCTCGGCGGCGATGCGGGCGCGGTCCGGGCCGCTGGCCGTGGCCGTGCCCATCATGGCCTTGCCGGGCTCGCCCATCACGGTGCGCACGTCTTCGAAGTCGACGTTCACGTGGCCGTATTCATTGATGATCTCGGCGATGCCGCCCACGGCGTTCTTGAGCACGTCGTTGGCATGGGCGAAGGCTTCGTCCTGGCTGATGTCGTCGCCCAGCACTTCGAGCAGCTTCTCGTTGAGCACGACGATCAGCGAGTCGACGTTGGCTTCGAGCTCGGTCAGGCCGTCGTCGGCGTTCTTCATGCGGCGGCCGCCTTCCCAGTCGAAGGGCTTGGTGACCACGCCGACGGTGAGGATGCCCATTTCCTTGGCCACGCGGGCGATGACGGGCGCAGCGCCCGTGCCCGTGCCGCCGCCCATGCCGGCGGTGATGAACAGCATGTGCGCGCCGGCGATGGCCTGGCGGATGTCTTCCTGCGCGCCTTCGGCGGCTTCACGTGCCTTCTCGGGCTTGCTGCCGGCGCCCAGGCCGCTGTGGCCCAGCTGGATGATGCGGTGGGCAGAGCTGCGGGTGAGCGCCTGCGCGTCCGTGTTGGCGCACACGAACTCCACGCCCTGCACGTTGCGCGAGATCATGTGTTCCACGGCGTTGCCGCCGCCGCCGCCGACGCCGATCACCTTGATCTGCGTGCCTTGGTTGAACTCTTCGGCTTCGATCATTTCGATGGACATGTGGTGCTCCTAGTCTTTCACGTGATGGTTCGGGTGGCTCGGGCCACACCTGGGGTTCTTGGATGGTTCAGAAATCGGATTCGGGAAACAACAGGCTGGCGAGGGAGGCGGGCCGGTGCTTCGCCATCGCTCGCGCGCACGCGCATGCGGACTTCCGCGGGCAAGCCAGAGTGGGTAGCCGGCCATGTCAGAAGTTCCCCACGATGAAGTCCTTGAAGCGGCCGAACGCCGTCTTCACCGAACCGCTTTTTTGCGCCACCTTGAAGCCGCGCATGCGGGCCAGCCGAGCCTCCTCGAGCAAACCCATGACGGTAGCAGCGCGAGGCTGGGCCACCATGTCGGACAAGGCGCTGGAATACTTGGGAATGCCGCGGCGCACGGGCTTGAGGAAGATGTCCTCAGCCAGCTCGACCATGCCGGGCATGACGGCACTGCCGCCGGTCAGCACGATGCCGGAGGAGAGCACCTCTTCGTAGCCCGACTCGCGCACGACCTGCTGCACCAGCGAGAAGATCTCTTCCACGCGCGGCTCGATCACACCGGCCAGCGCCTGCTTGCTGAGCATGCGCGGGCTGCGGTCACCCAGGCCGGGCACCTCGACCTGCGCCTCGGGGTCGGCCAGCAACTGCTTGGCGTAGCCGCTCTCGACCTTGATGTCCTCCGCGTCCTTGGTGGGCGTGCGCAGGGCCATGGCGATGTCGCTGGTGATGAGGTCGCCGGCGATCGGGATCACGGCCGTGTGGCGGATCGCGCCGCCGGTGAAGATCGCCACGTCGGTCGTGCCGGCGCCGATGTCCACCACCGCCACGCCCAGCTCGCGTTCGTCGTCGGTCAGCACGGCCTGGCTGGAAGCCAGCGGGTTGAGCATGAGCTGCTCGACTTCCAGGCCGCAGCGGCGCACGCACTTGATGATGTTCTCGGCCGCGCTCTGCGCGCCGGTCACGATGTGGATCTTGGCTTCGAGGCGGATGCCGCTCATGCCGATGGGCTCGCGCACGTCCTGCCCGTCGATGACGAATTCCTGCGGCTCCACCAGCAAGAGGCGCTGGTCGCTGGAGATGTTGATGGCCTTGGCCGTCTCCACCACGCGGGCCACGTCGGCGGGGGTGACTTCACGGTCCTTCACCGCCACCATGCCGCTCGAATTCAGGCCGCGGATATGGCTGCCGGTGATGCCGGTATAGACGCGCTGGATCTTGCAGTCGGCCATCAGCTCGGCCTCTTTCAGTGCCTGCTGGATGCTCTGCACCGTGGCGTCGATGTTGACCACCACGCCGCGCTTCAAGCCGTTGCTGGGCGCCACGCCCAGGCCGGCCAGCTTGAGCTCGCCGCTGGGCATGACCTCGGCCACCACCGCCATCACCTTGGCGGTGCCGATGTCCAGCCCCACGACCACGTCTTTGTATTCTCTTGCCATAGTTGTGTCTTTCCCTCAGCGGGTCTGCCCTGTTGTTCTTGCGGCCGGCGCCGTGCGCGCACGCCGTACGGCCGGGCGCGCGGCGGCGCGCTGCTTGGCCACATCGGCCGTCACCGTGGTCACGCCGCGCAGGCGCAGCGCGTAGCCGCCGTCGTGGCGCAGGTCGGCAGACTCCAGCGCCTCCACGCGCCGGCCCTGCTGCGCGGCCACCTGCGGCAGCGTCTTCACGAAGCGCTCGGTGCGCTGCAGCACCTCGGCGGTGGTGCCGCCGCCCAGCTCCACGGTGGCGCCGCCATCGAGCACCACGCGCCAGCCGCCGCGGCCGCTCAGCTCCAGCGTGTCGATGGCGGAGCCCAGCGGCTTGATGACCGGCACGAGGGCGCGGTACATCTGCAGCACTTCCTGCGAGCGGCCCGCCGGGCCCTTGAGGCTGGGCAGGTCTTCGCCGTCCAGGCCGTCGCTGCCGGCCTCGAACACCTCGCCCGTGCTGTCCACCAGCGTGGGGCTGCCTTCGGCACCCCAGTAGGCGGCGGCCTGGTGCTCCTGCAGATCCACGACCAGGCTGTTGGGGAATTCGCGGCGCACCATGGCGCTGCGCACCCAGGGCACCTGCTCGAAGGCCTCGCGCACGGCCTGCAGGTCCACCGTGAAGAAGTTGCCGGCCAGGCGCGGGCCCACGTCGGCGCGCAGCGTGACGGCGTTGTTGTGGACCAGTTCGCCCTGCACCACGATGCGGCCGATGGAGAACACCGGCAGGCGCAGCAGCCAGGAGCCACCCGCCGCCAGCACGAACGCGGCGCAGCCCACGAACAGGACCGTGGCGGTCCAGTTCATGAGCTTGACGTCGAGCGGTGCGGGCAGCGCGGGGTTCATGCGGCTCACGTGGCGTTGGGTTGTGCGGCCTGGCCCTGGGCGCTGTCCAGCGACGCGCTGGCCAGGATGCGCAGGCACAGGGCTTCGTAGCTGAGGCCCATGGAGCGTGCCGACATGGGCACGAGCGAGTGGCCGGTCATGCCCGGGGAGGTGTTGATCTCCAGCAGGAAGGGCTTGCGGTCGCTCGCGCGGATCATGATGTCGGCGCGCGCCCAGCCGCGGCACTGCAGCGTGCGGAAGGCCTCGACCACCAGGCGCTGGATCTCGCGCTCCTCGTGCTCGGGCAGGCCGCTCGGGCAGTGGTACTGCGTGCTGTCGGTGAAGTACTTGTTCTGGTAGTCGTAGTTGCCATCGGGCGCCACGATGCGGATCACCGGCAGGGCGCGGGCGCCCGCGCCCTGGCCCAGCACGGGGCAGGTGGTTTCCTCGCCCTCGATGAACTCCTCGCACAGCACCTCGGGGTCGTAGCGCGAGGCCAGCAGATAGGCCTGTTCGCACTGGCCGGGCGAGCTCACCTTGGTCAGCCCCAGCGTGGAGCCTTCGCGGGCGGGCTTGACGATCATCGGCGTGCCCAGCTCCTTCAGCGCCTGCGCCGTTTCGGCGGCGCTGGAGACCAGCCGCCAGTCCGGCGTGGGCAGGCCCTCGAAGCGCCAGATGCGCTTGGTCATGATCTTGTCCATGGCGATGCTCGACGCCATCACGCCCGGGCCGGTATAGGGAATGCCCAGCAGCTCCAGCGCGCCCTGCACCGTGCCGTCTTCGCCATGGCGGCCGTGCAGCGCGATGAAGCAGCGCGTGTAGCCGTGGCTCTTGAGCTCCGACAGGTCGGTCTGCGACGGGTCGAAGGCGTGGGCATCGACGCCGTTGGAGCGCAGGGCCTGCAGCACGCCGCCGCCGGACATCAGCGAGACCTCGCGTTCGGCGGAGCTGCCGCCCATCAGCACGGCCACCTTGCCCAGGGCGCGCACGTCGATCTTGGCTTGTTCGTTCTGGCTCATGCTGCCCGCGCCTCCTGCGCTGCCTGCTCATTGTTTTGTAGCATCGCCACCACCTTGGCAGGCACGCTGCCGATGGAGCCCGCGCCCATGCACATCACCACGTCGCCTGCGCGCACGGTGTCCACGATGCGCTGGGGCAGGTCGGCCACGGCCTCGACGAACACCGGCTCGACCTGGCCGGCCACGCGCACCGCGCGCACCAGCGCCCGGCCGTCGGCGGCCACGATGGGCGATTCGCCGGCGGCATAGACCTCGGTCAGCAGGGCCGCGTCGGCGCTGCCGATCACCTTGACGAAATCCTCGAAGCAGTCGCGCGTGCGGCTGTAGCGGTGCGGCTGGAAGGCCAGCACCAGCCGGCGGCCGGGGAAGGCGCCGCGCGCGGCGGCCAGCGTGGCGGTCATCTCTACGGGGTGGTGGCCGTAGTCCTCGATCAGCGTGAAGCGGCCGCCGTCCTTGGCCGGCAGGTCGCCATGGCTCTGGAAGCGCCGGCCCACGCCGCGGAAGCCCGCCAGCGCGCGCAGCAGGGCTTCGTCGGGCACGTTCAGCTCCACCGCCACGGCCACCGCCGCCAGCGCGTTGAGCACGTTGTGCTCGCCCGCAAGGTTCAGCACCACGTCCAGGTCGGGCAGCACCACGCCATTGCGGCGCAGCACGCGGAAGTGCATCTGCGCGCCCACGGCGCGCACGTCCACCGCGCGCACCTGGGCGTCTTCGCCGAAGCCGTAGCTGGTTATGGGGCAGGTGACCTGCGGCACGATCTCGCGGATGGCAGCGTTGTCGGTGCACAGGATGGCCGTGCCGTAGAACGGCATGCGGTGCAGGAAGTCCACGAACGCGCCCTTGAGGCGGTTGAAGTCGTGGCCGTAGGTTTCCATGTGGTCCGCGTCGATGTTGGTCACGACCGACATCACGGGCAGCAGGTTGAGGAACGAGGCGTCGGACTCGTCGGCCTCGACCACGATGTAGTCGCCCTGCCCCAGCTTGGCGTTGGCGCCCGCGCTGTTCAGGCGCCCGCCGATCACGAAGGTCGGGTCCAGCCCGGCCTCGGCCAGCACGCTGGTCACCAGGCTGGTGGTGGTGGTCTTGCCGTGGGCACCGGCGATGGCGATGCCGCGCTTGAGGCGCATCAGCTCGGCCAGCATCAGGGCGCGGGGCACCACGGGGATCTTCTTGTCGCGCGCGGCCAGCACCTCGGGGTTGTCCGCCTGCACGGCGGTGGAGGTGACGACGGCGTCGGCGCCGTCGATGTGGGCCGCGGCATGGCCCACGTGCGTGCGGATGCCCAGGCCGGCCAGCCGGCGCAGCGTGGCGCTGTCGGACAGGTCGGAGCCGGAGATCTCGTAGTCCAGGTTGAACAGCACCTCGGCGATGCCGCACATGCCGGCGCCGCCCAGGCCGACGAAATGGATATGGCGAATGGCGTGTTTCATGCGGTCAGTTCCTCACACGCTTGCACCACGGCTTGGGTGGCTTCTGTCTTTTGCATCTTCTTGGCTTCCAGCGCACGCTCCATCAACGTCGTGCGCTCTGTATTTTGTAGCATACCGGCCAGCCAGGCGGGCGTGAGCTCGCGCTGCTGCACCAGCCAGCCGCCGCCCGCATCCACCAGGAAGCGGGCATTGGCGCTCTGGTGGTCGTCCACCGCGTGCGGAAAGGGCACGAACAGCGCGGCCGCGCCCACGGCGGCGATCTCGGTGACCGTGCTGGCCCCGGCGCGGCAGATGACCAGATCGGCCTCGGCGAAGGCCGTGGCCGTGTCGTCGATGAAGGGCGTGAGCGTGGCCTGCACGCCCGCCGCCTCGTAGTTGGCGCGCAGCGCGTCGATCTGCGCAGCGCCGCTCTGGTGCGTGACCTGCGGGCGGAACTGCACGGGGATCAGGCCCACGGCCTGGGGAACGATCTCGTTGAGCGCCTTGGCGCCCAGGCTGCCGCCCACCACCAGCACATTGAGCGGGCCGGTGCGCTGCGCGAAGCGCTCGGCCGGGCCGGGCTGGCGCAGGAAGGGCTCGCGCAGCGGGTTGCCCACCCACCGGCCCTTGCGCAGCACGTCCGGGAACGCGGTGAACACCCGGTCGGCCACGCCGGCCAGCACCTTGTTGACCAGGCCGGCGACGGAGTTCTGCTCGTGCAGCACCAGCGGCTTGCCCAGCAGCGAGGCCATCATGCCGCCCGGGAAGGTGACGTAGCCGCCCAGGCCGATCACCACGTCGGGCCGCACGCGGCGCAGCACCGCAAGCGATTGCCAGAAGGCGCGCAGCAGGCGCAGCGGCAGCAGCGCCAGGGTCAGCAGGCCCTTGCCGCGCACGCCGGAAAAGTCGATCGCCTCGAAGGCGAAGCCGCGAGGCGGGACGAGGCGCGACTCCATGCTGCCGGGCGTGCCCAGCCAGTGCACCTGCCAGCCGCGCGCGCGCAGCTCCTCGGCCACGGCGAGGCCCGGGAAGATATGGCCGCCGGTGCCGCCGGCCATCACGAGCGCGGTCCTGGAGCGGCCCGTCATATCCGGCCTCCGCGCATCATGTGCTTGTTCTCGTAATCGACCCGCAGCACCACCGCGATGGCCACCAGGTTCATCAGGATGGCCGAGCCGCCGAAGCTCATCAGCGGCAGCGTCAGGCCCTTGGTGGGCAGCGCGCCCAAATTCACGCCCATGTTGATGAAGGACTGGAAACCCATCCACATGGCAACGCCCTGCGCCACCAGGCCGGAGAAGACGCGGTCCAGCGCGATGGCCTGGCGGCCGATGTGCATGATGCGGCGGGTGAGCCAGAGGAAGAGCACGATGAGCACCATCACGCCGACCAGGCCGAATTCCTCGCCGATCACGGCCAGCAGGAAGTCGGTGTGGGCCTCGGGCAGCCAGTGCAGCTTCTCGACGCTGCCCCCCAGGCCCACGCCGAAGATCTCGCCGCGGCCGATGGCGATCAGCGAGTGCGAGAGCTGGTAGCCCTTGCCCAGCGCATGCTCTTCGCTGAAGGGGTCGAGGTAGGCGAAGATCCGCTCGCGCCGCCAGGGGCTGGCCATCACCATCACGGAGAAGGCGCCCACCAGCACGGCGGCGATCAGGAAGAACATGCGCGCGTTCACGCCGCCCAGGAACAGGATGCCCATGGCGATCACGGCGATCACCATGAAGGCGCCCATGTCGGGCTCGGCCAGCAGCAGCGCGCCCACCAGCGCCACGGCCACACCCATGGGCAGCACGGCGCGGAAGAAGCGCTCCTTCACCTCCATCTTGCGCACCATGTAGTCCGATGCGTAGATGACCACCGCGAACTTGGCCAGCTCGGATGGCTGGAAGTTCATGATGCCCAGCGACAGCCAGCGCCGCGCGCCGTTGACCACCGAGCCCACGTGCGGGATGAGCACCGCGATCAGGAGGCCGATGGAGCACACGAAGAGCCAGGGCGCCACGCGCTCCCAGGTGGACATGGAGATCTGGAAGGCCAGCAGCGCCGCGACGAAGCCGATCACCAGCGCCATGATGTGGCGCACCAGAAAGTGCGACTGCGCGATCTTGCCGAAGCGCGGGTTGTCCGGCATGGCGATGGAGGCCGAATACACCATGACCAGGCCCCAGGCCAGCAGCGCGATGACGACCCAGACCAGCGCCTGGTCGAAGCCCAGCACGCTCGCGGGGGTGGTGGTGGTCTGGCGGTATTCGGTGCCGCCCACGCGCACGGGCAGCACGTCGGCGCTGGCCGGGGGCTTGCCGCCGGCCCAGGCGCGCAGGCGCTGCAGCAGGCCGGGCTGGCCGGAAGACGAGGTCGCGTAGCCGTTCACAGGCTGCCCTCCAGTTCCTGGCCGGCGTCGTGCGCCAGCGTGCGCACCGCGTCGCAGAAGACGCGGGCGCGGTGCTCGTAGCCGCTGAACATGTCGAAGCTGGCGCAGGCCGGCGACATCAGCACCGCATCGCCCGGACGGGCCAGGCGGGTGGCGGCCTGCACGGCCTCCGGCAGCGTCGCGGCGGATTCGACCGGCACGCCCGCACCCTGCAGCGCGGCGCCGATCTGCGGGCCGTCGCGGCCGATCAGCACCACGGCGCGGGCATGGCGGGCCACGGGGTCGGCCAGCGGGGAGAAGTCCTGCCCCTTGCCGTCGCCGCCCAGGATGACGACCACGCGCCGGTCGGCGCCCAGGCCCGTCAGCGCGGCCACGGTGGCGCCCACGTTGGTGCCCTTGCTGTCGTCGAAGTATTCGATCTCGCCCACCATGCCGATAGGCTCCACCCGGTGCGGCTCGCCCCGGTATTCGCGCAGCCCGTAGAGCATGGGCGCGAGCGAGCAGCCGGCCGCATGGGCCAGCGCCAGCGCGGCCAGCGCGTTGATGGCGTTGTGCCGGCCGCGGATGCGCAGCGCATCGGCGGGCATCAGCCGCTGGATGTGCAGGTCTTCGGCCGCTGCCGCAGCGGCGCGCGGGCGGCGCGCCGTCTCGTCGGCTTCCTGCGCGCGCACCAGCCAGGCCATGCCGGACACGACCTCGATGCCGAAGTCGCCGGGCCGCCGGGGCATGTCGCCGCCGAAGGTGACGTGGTTGCGCAGCACCGGCTTGGCGGCCTTGGCGCGCGATGCGGCGGGCTTTTTCGCGGGGGCGGCCTCGCCCGCAGGCGTGGCGGGCGCAGCGGGTGCGGCCGGCGTGAGCATGGCCATCACCTCGGCATCGTCGCGGTTGAGCACCATCAGGCCGGTCTGGCCGAAGATGCGCGACTTGGCGCGGGCGTAGGCAGGCAGGTCGCCGTGCCAGTCCAGATGGTCCTGGCTGATGTTGAGCACGGTGGCGGCGGTGGGCTCGAAGCCCACGGCGTCGTCGAGCTGGAAGCTGGAGAGTTCCAGCACCCAGGTCTCGGGCAGCGTGCCGGCGTCGATGTGCTGGGCCAGCGTGTCCATCAGCGTGGGACCGATGTTGCCGGCCACGGCCACGCTGCGGCCGGCGCAGTCCGCCAGCAGGCCGGTGAGCGAGGTGACGGTGGTCTTGCCGTTGGTGCCGGTGATGGCCAGCACGGCGGGCGCGTAGCCGTGCGAGGCGCGCATTTCGGCCAGCGCCTGTGCGTAGAGGCTCAATTCGCCCGTGACGCGCACGCCTTCCGCGCCGGCTGCTACGAAAACAGGAGCAAGCGTGGCAGGACTCAGGCCCGGCGATCGGTAGATGGCATGCAGGCCGCGGCCTTGCACCAGGCGCTCGTCGAACGCGCCGGCGATGAAGCGCACCTGCGGCAATTCCGCCTCCAGCACGGCGCGCTGGGGCGGTGCCTCGCGCGTGTCGGCCACGGTGACGTCGGCGCCGCAGCGCACGCACCAGCGCGCCATGGCGAGGCCCGAGGCACCCAGGCCCAAGATCAGCACGCGGCGGCCTTGGAGGCCGGCCAGATGCTCGCCAGGGCGGCCTTCGGGCACGGGGGCCTGGGGCGCGGCGGCTTCGCTGGAGGCATCGGCCTGCGCATCGCCAGCGGCAGCCGGTGCGGATGCGGGGGCGCCGGCTTCGGGCGCGGCCACGTCGGCGAAGATGCGGGCGACGAACTCGGCCGCGGCCTGCGCGGCGGAGCCGGGCTGGTAGGCCTCGTCGGCCGCTGCAGGCGCGGGAGCAGCCACGGGCACGGAATCCGGCTCAGGCACGGATGCGGCAGCGCCGGCGCTGTGGCCGGCGTCTTCGCCAGGCAGTTCCTGGTCGTCGGGGCGGGGTTGCGGATCGTGCGGGTTCATCGCAGTTTCAGCGTGGACAGGCTGAGCAGGCACAGCAGCAGCGTGATGATCCAGAAGCGCACGACCACCTGCGTCTCGGTCCAGCCGCTCTTCTCGAAGTGGTGGTGCAGCGGCGCCATCTTGAGCAGGCGGCGCCCGGTGCCGTAGCGGCGCTTGGTGAACTTGAACCAGGAGACCTGCAGCATCACCGACAGGGCCTCCACCACGAAGATGCCGCCCATCACGGCCAGCACGATTTCCTGGCGCACGATCACCGCGACCGTGCCCAGCGCAGCGCCCAGCGCCAGCGCGCCCACGTCGCCCATGAAGACCTGCGCCGGATTGGCGTTGAACCAGAGGAAGGCCAGCCCCGCGCCGGACATGGCCGAGCAGAACACCAGCAACTCGCCCGCGCCCGCGATGTGCGGGAACAGCAGGTACTTGGAGAACACCACGTTGCCCGCCACGTAGGCGAAGAGGCCCAGCGTGGCGCCCACCAGCACCACCGGCATGATCGCCAGGCCGTCCAGGCCGTCGGTCAGGTTGACGGCGTTGCTCGCGCCGACGATGACCAGATAGGTCAGGATGACGAAGCCCAGCACGCCGAGCGGATAGGTCACTTCCTTGAAGAACGGCACCAGCAGCCCGGCCTTGGGCGGCAGGCTGAGCGAGAAGCCGGACTGCACCCAGGCCAGGAACAGCTCGAACACGCGGGCATTGGAATTCTCGGAAATGCTGAACACCAGGTAGAGCGCCGCGACCAGCCCGATGACGGACTGCCAGAAATACTTCTCGCGCGAGCGCATGCCTTCCGGGTCCTTGTTGACCACCTTGCGCCAGTCGTCCACCCAGCCGATCGCGCCGAAGCCCAGCATCACGGCCAGCACGATCCACACGAAGCGGTTGGAGAGGTCGGCCCAGAGCAGCGTGGACAGCGTGATGGCGCCCAGGATGAGCACGCCGCCCATGGTGGGCGTGCCGCTCTTGGCCAGGTGCGATTGCATGGCATAGCCGCGGATGGGCTGGCCGATCTTCAGCGCCGTGAGCATGCGGATCACCTTCGGCCCGGCGACCAGCCCGATGAGCAGGGCCGTCACCGCGGCCATCACGGCACGGAACGTGAGGTACTGGAACACCCGGAACGAGCTGAGCTCGGGATTGCCGGTTTCCTGCAGCCATTGCGCGAGCAGCATCAGCATGCGGACACCTCCCGTGCGGGGCCGTAGCCCGCGCCTGTCTGTTCCTCTGTGCCGGCTTCCAGCGCCTGCACCACTTGCTCCATCTTCATGAACCGGGATCCCTTCACCAGCACGCTGCCCACCGCGGGCAGCGCCTTGCGCACCGCTGCCTGCAGCGATGCCATATCGTCGAAATGCGTCGCCGCCGGCCCGAAGGCTTCGGCGGCGTGCGTGCTTTGGGCACCGAGGGCGAACAGCAGGTCGATGCCGCTGCGCCGCGCGTGCTCCCCAGCCTCCGAATGGAAACGGGGCCCTTCGTTCCCTACTTCGCCCATATCGCCCAGCACCAGCAGGCGCGGGCCGGGTAGTTCGGCCAGCACGTCGATGGCGGCCTGCACGGAGTCGGGGTTGGCGTTGTAGGTGTCGTCCACCACGGCCAGGCTGCGCCCGCCGTGGGCCAGCGCGAAGGCGCGCGAGCGGCCCTTGACCGGCACGAAGGCCGAGAGGCCCTGGGCGATGGCTGCGAGCGGCACGCCGGCGGCCACGGCGCAGGCCGCCACGGCCAGGGCGTTGTCCACGTTGTGGCGGCCGGCGATGTGCAGGGCCGCGTCGAAGCTGCCCTGCGGGGTGGCGATGCGCACCTGCCAGGCGCCGCCCTGCCAGCGGGCGGCGGGGCAGTACACGTCGGCGCCGCTGTCTTCGCGGCCGAAGGTGAGGCAGGCGCGGCCGGCCGCCAGTTCGCGCCAGAGCGGCGTATAGGCGTCGCCCGCGGGGAACACGGCCGTGCCGTCCGGCGGCAGCGCGGACAGCACCGAGCCGTTCTCGCGCGCCACGGCCTGCACGGTGTGCATGAATTCGAGGTGCTCGCGCTGGGCGTTGTTGACCAACGCCACCGTGGGCCGGGCCATATCCGCCAGGCAGGCGATCTCGCCCGGATGGTTCATGCCCATCTCGATCACGGCGGCGCGGTGCGCGGCGGTGAGGCGCAGCAGCATCAGCGGCACGCCGATGTCGTTGTTGAAGTTGCCCTGCGTGGCGAAGGCGCGTTCCTCGTCCGGGCCCTGCCAGGCGCGCAGCACGGCGGCGCACATCTGGGTGACGGTGGTCTTGCCGTTGCTGCCCGTCACGCCGATCAGCGGCAGCGAGAACTGCGCGCGCCAGCCGGCCGCGAGCGCGCCCAGGGCCTGGAGCGTGTCGGGCACCTCGATGCCGGCGAGGCCTGCGGCTTCGAGCCCGCCATGCGCCAGCGCGGCGGCGGCGCCAGAGGCGCGGGCATCGGCCAGGAAGGCGTTGGCGTCGAAGCGCTCGCCCTTGAGCGCCACGAACAGGTCGCCCGCTTGCAGCGTGCGCGTGTCGGTATGCACGCGCAGCAGCGGCGTGGCACCGTCGCCGACCAGGCGTGCGCCGGACACGCGCGCGGCCAGCAGCGCATGGGCCTGCCGCAGGGTCAGCATGGGGGCGGAAGACGGGGTGTGCGCAGTCGTCATGCGGCGCTCCCTGCTCGGCGGGCCAGTGCGGCGCGGGCGTGCTCCATGTCGGAGAACGGGCGGCGCTCGCCGGCCGTTTCCTGATAGTCCTCATGGCCCTTGCCGGCCAGGAGCACCACGTCTTCGGCGGCGGCCTCGCGCAGCGCCAGGGCGATGGCCGCGGCGCGGTCGGGCTCGGCCTGCACAGTCAGGCCGGCGATGGTGCCCTGCAGGATCTGGCGGATGATCTCGGCCGGCTCTTCGCCGCGCGGGTTGTCGCTGGTCACGACCACGCGGTCGGCCCGCTGCTGCGCGGCGGCGCCCATCAGCGGGCGCTTGGCCGCATCGCGGTTGCCGCCGCAGCCGAACACGCACCAGAGGCGCCCGCCCCGCGCCTGGGCGACGGGCTTGAGCGCCTGCAGCGCCTGGTCGAGCGCGTCGGGCGTGTGGGCATAGTCCACGGCCACCAGCGGCTGGCCGGGGGCGGCGATCTGCTCCATGCGGCCGGGCACGGGCGTGAGCTGCGCGCAGGCGTAGAGGGCATGCTCCAGCGGCACGCCGATGGCGCGCAGCGCGGCGATCACGCCCAGCAGGTTGGAGACGTTGTAGAGGCCGATCAGCCGCGTCTGCAGCACATGCGACTGCGCGCCTTCGGCCACGGTGAAGACGAGGCCCTCGTCGCCGTGCACGATGTCGCGCGCCTGCAGACGGGCCGGCTCGCGCAGGGAAACGCTCCAGACATCCAGCGGCCGCTCGGCCAGCGTGGCATGCAGTTCGGCGCCGCGCGGATCGTCGATGTTGATCACCGCCGACTGCAGGCCGGGCGCATCGAACAGCATGGCCTTGGCCTGCCAGTAGGCGGCCATGGTGGGGTGGTAGTCCAGGTGGTCCTGGGTGAAATTGGTGAAGAGCGCCACGCGCACGCGGGTGCCCGCGAGGCGGTGCTCCGCCATGCCGATGGACGAAGCCTCGATGGCGCAGGCCGTCTGGCCCGCGTCGGCGAAGCGCTGGAACACGCGCTGCAGCCGCACCGGATCGGGCGTGGTCATGCCGGTGGCCTCCAGCGCGGGCGGCACGCCCACGCCCAGGGTGCCCACCACGGCGCAGCCGCCGGGCGCGGCCAGCCCTTCGCGGGCGAGCACGTTGAGCGCGTCGGCCAGCCACCAGGCGGTGCTGGTCTTGCCGTTGGTGCCGGTCACGGCCAGCACGTCGAGCCGGTGGGTGGGCAGGCCGAACCATTCGGCGGCGATCAGGCCCAGCGCCGCCTTCAGGCCGCGCAGCGCGGCGACCTGCGGGATCACGAAGCCGTAGAGCTCGATGCCCTCCTGCTCCACCAGGCAGGCCGTGGCGCCGCGCGCCAGCGCCTCGCCCACATGGGCGCGGCCGTCGGTGGCGGCGCCGGGCCAGGCGATGAAGCCGTCGCCGGGCGCGACGAGGCGGCTGTCGGTCTGCAGCGTGCCGGTGACGCGCTCGCGCAGCCACTGCACAGCGGCCTGCACGGAGGTGAGGGACATGACCTGGGTCATAGCGGCTCCTTCACCGTATCGGCCACGATCTGCGGCTTGACCGCCATGTCGGGCTGCACGCCCATCATGCGCAGGGTCTGCTGCACCACCACGCTGAACACCGGCGCGGCCACGGCGCCGCCGTAGAAGACGCCGTCGCTGGGCTCGTCGATCATCACGGCGACGATGATGCGGGGCTTGTCGATGGGCGCCAGGCCCGTGAACCAGCCGCGGTACTTGCCGGCCGCGTAGTGCTTGCCCACCTGCTTGCGGGCCGTGCCGGACTTGCCGCCCACCGAGTAGCCCACGGTCTGCGCCTGCTGGCCGGTGCCGCCCGGGCCGGCGGCCATCTGCAGCATCTTGCGGATCTGTGCGGCCGTGCGTTCGGAGAACACGGGCACGCCCACCGCGGGCTCGTTGGTCTTGAGGATGGTGGCGGGAATGATCTTGCCGTCGTTGGCGAACACGGTATAGGAGCGCGCCATCTGCAGCAGGCTGGCCGAGAGGCCGTAGCCGTAGGACATGGTGGCCTGCTCGATCGGCCGCCAGGTCTTGTAGGGGCGCAGGCGCCCCGTCACCACGCCGGGGAAGTGGATCTGCGGCTTCTGGCCGAAGCCCGCAGCCGTGAAGGTCTCCCACATCTCCTTGGCGGGCAGCGTCATCGCGATCTTGGTCGTGCCCACGTTGCTGGACTTCTGGATCACGCCTTCCACGGTCAGCACGCCGTGGTTGCTGGTGTCGGAGATGGTGGAGCCGGTGACGGTGACGCGGCCCGGGTTGGTGTCGATGATGGTGTCGGGCCGCACGCGGCCGGTCTCCAGCGCCAGGCCGATGGTGAAGGGCTTCATGGTCGAGCCGGGCTCGAACACGTCGGTGATGGCGCGGTTGCGCAGCTGCTCGCCGGTCAGGTTCTGGCGCTTGTCGGGCACGTAGCTCGGGTAGTTGGCCAGCGCCAGCAGCTCGCCCGTGTGCGCGTCGATCACCACCACGCTGCCGGCCTTGGCCTTGTGCAGCGCCACCTGGTCGCGCAGCTTCTGGTAGGCGAAGAACTGCACCTTGCTGTCGATGGACAGCTGCACGTCCTGGCCGTCCACGGGCGGAATGTCGGCGCCCACGCCTTCGACCACGCGGCCCAGCCGGTCCTTGATGACGCGGCGCGAGCCGGGCTTGCCGCCCAGCTCCTTGTTGAAGGCCAGCTCGATGCCTTCCTGGCCCTGGTCTTCCACGTTGGTGAAGCCCACGACGTGCGCTGCGGCCTCGCCTTCGGGGTACTGGCGCTTGTATTCCTTGCGCTGGTAGATGCCCTTGATGTTCAGCGCGGCGATCTGCTGGCCCACTTCCCAGTCGAGCTGGCGCTTGATCCAGACGAAGGTCTTGTCCTCGTCGGCCAGCTTGGCCTGCAGCGCGGGCAGCGGCATGTCCAGCAGCTTGGCCAGCTGGCGCAGCTTGGCCTTGACCTCGGGGTCGTCCTGCTCCACGTCTTCGGGAATGGCCCAGATGCTGGCGGCCGGCACGCTGGAGGCGAGGATCAGGCCGTTGCGGTCGAGGATGCGGCCGCGGTTGGCCGGCAGCTCCAGCGTGCGGGCGAAGCGCACCTCGCCCTGGCGCCGGAAGAAGGCGTTGTCGAACACCTGCACGTAGGCGGCCCGGGCGGCCAGGGCCACGAAACCCAGCGCCACCAGGGCGACGATGAACTTGCTGCGCCAGAGCGGCGTGCGCGACGCCAGCAACGGGCTGGAGGTGTAGTTGACGCTGCGGCTGTTTCTCATGGCCGCCTCCCGCTGGGGCGCTGTGCCGCGGCCGCCGTGCCGGTGGCCGGGGCCGGCTCGGCCACGGGCGGCACGATGGCGCCGCCGTCGGTCACGTACTGGGTGATCGCCGGGGTCGTGGTGCGCATCTGCAGGCGGTCGCGCGCGAGCTTCTCGATGCGCAGCGGCGTGGCCTGGGCCCGCTTTTCGACCTGCAGGCGCTGGTGTTCGGTTTCGAGCCGGCGCGACTCGGCCACGGCGCGGTCGAGTTCGGTGAAGAGCAGGCGCGATTCGTACTGCGTGCGCACCACGAACATCGCGCTGACCATCACGGCCACCAGCAGCACCAGGTTGAGCCGCGTCATGCCGGGACTTCCGTGCGTTCGGCCACGCGCATGACCGCGCTGCGTGCCCGCGGGTTGGCTGCCACTTCGCCAGCGCTGGGCTTGATGCGGTCCAGCGCGTTCAGCCGCATGGGCTGCGGCGCCGCGAACGGCGCACGGCGGTCATAGACCTCCTTGGAATGCTGGGCGATGAACTGCTTGACGATACGGTCTTCGAGCGAATGGAAGCTGATGACCACCAGCCGCCCGCCGGGCGCCAGCACGCGCAGGCTGGCCTCTAGCGCCTGCTGCAGCTCTTCCAGTTCGGCATTGATGAAAATCCGAAGAGCCTGGAAGGTGCGTGTGGCAGGGTTCTGGCCCTGTTCGCGGGTGCGGACCGCACCAGCCACGAGTTCGGCCAGCTCGGCAGTGGTGCCGATCGGGCCGCGCTCCTGCCGGCGAGCAACAATCGCCTTTGCAATGGGGCCAGCAAACCGCTCTTCGCCGTATTCACGTATCACCTCCGCAATCTGTCCGACCTCGGCATCGGCGAGCCATTCGGCCACGCTCTGGCCGCGCGTGGTGTCCATGCGCATGTCCAGGGGGCCGTCGAACCGGAAACTGAAACCCCGTCCGGGGCTGTCGATCTGGGGCGAGCTGACGCCCAGGTCCAGCAGCACGCCTGCGGCGCTGCCTGCGGGCATCTCGCCGAGATTGCGAAAGCCCTCGTGCCGAATGGAAAAACGCGCATCGGTGATGCGCGTTGCCTCTGCGATGGCTTCGGGGTCCTTGTCGAACGCCACGAGGCGCCCCTCAGGTCCGAGCCGCAGCAGGATGCGGCGCGAATGCCCCCCTCGCCCGAAGGTGCCATCGATGAATGTGCCGGACGGCGACTCTCCGGCCGCGCCCAGCAGGGCGTCGACCGCTTCGTCGAGCAGTACGGTGGTGTGTTGCAGGGTGGATTGCACCGTAGGACCTAGAAAGAAAAGTCCTGGAAGACTTCGGGCATGGCGGCTTGCATGGCTTCGGCTTCCTTGGCTTCGTACGTGGCCTTGTCCCACAGCTCGAAGTGGTTGCCCATGCCCAGCAGCATGGTGTCGCGGGTGATGCCGGCGGCCTGGCGCAGCTCGGGCGACACCAGCACGCGGCCCGTGCCGTCCATCTCGACGTCCTGCGCATTGCCCAGGAAGATGCGCTTCCACCATTGGGCGGACATGGGCAGCTCGGCGATGCGTTCGCGGAATTTTTCCCATTCGGGGCGCGGGAACACCATCAGGCAGCCATGCGGATGCTTGGTGATGGTGAGCTGGCCTGCCGCCGTCGCCGAGAGGACGTCGCGATGCCGGGTCGGCACAGACAGCCGCCCCTTGGCATCGAGACTCAGCGATGACGCCCCTTGAAACACGAATGGAACCCCAGGTTGGTGGCGACCTTTTCGACCCCGGAATGGAGCAAAAAGGCACTTCTCACCACTTAATTGCACTTTTTCCCACTGTAGCAGGAAAAGCACACCTTTCAAGGGGGGTTACACAAAACTTTGCAATGAAATCAAGGACTTAGAAGCGAATCCCAAAGCGGGAATCCGCTGAAAATCCTTATCGCGCAAGCACTTAGGTGGTGGTATGCAAGTGGAACCTGAAGCCTCGGGCCGAACGGCCCAGAAGGATCACAAGATGTATCGGGACAGGTCCTCGTCCTGGCTCAGGGTCTGCAGCCGCGCATCGACATAGGCCGCGTCGATGGACACCGTCTGGCCCGATAGCCGGACCGCATCGAAGCTCACCTCGTCCAGCAGGCGCTCCATCACGGTGGACAGGCGCCGCGCGCCGATGTTCTCGGTGCGCTCGTTCACCTCGAAGGCGATGCGGGCCAGCCGGGTGATGCCTTCGGGGGTGAATTCCAGCGTCACGCCCTCGGTGGCCAGCAGCGCCTGGTACTGCTTGACCAGCGAGGCGTGCGTGCTGGTGAGGATGGCCTCGAAGTCCTGCACCGACAGCGATTCCAGCTCCACGCGGATCGGGAAGCGCCCCTGCAGCTCGGGGATCAGGTCGCTGGGCTTGGACAGGTGGAAGGCGCCCGAGGCGATGAACAGGATGTGGTCGGTCTTGACCATGCCGTACTTGGTGGACACCGTGGTGCCCTCCACCAGCGGCAGCAGGTCGCGCTGCACGCCCTGGCGCGACACGTCGGAGCCGCTCGCCTCCTGGCGGGTGGCGACCTTGTCGATCTCGTCCAGGAAGACGATGCCGTTCTGCTCGGCGTTCTGCAGGGCGCGGGTCTTCACGTCCTCCTCGTTGACGAGCTTGGCGGCTTCCTCGTCGGTCAGCTGCTTGAGCGCCTCGCCGATCTTGAGCTTGCGCGTCTTGCGGCGCTCCTGGCCCATCTGGCTGAACATGCCGCGCAACTGCTCGGCCATCTCTTCCATGCCCTGCGGGCCCATGATCTCCAGCTGCGGGCGGGCGTCGGCCAGCTCGATCTCGATTTCCTTGTCGTTCAGCTGGCCTTCGCGCAGCTTCTTGCGGAAGACCTGGCGGGCGGTGTTGTCGGCCGGGGGCGCATCGCCCGTGCCGCGCGCAGCGGGCACCAGCACGTCGAGGATGCGGTCTTCGGCCGCGTCTTCGGCGCGGGCGCGCAGGCCCTTCATGTCGGCCTCGCGCGTCTGCTTGACGGCCATCTCGACCAGGTCGCGGATGATGGAATCGACGTCCTTGCCCACATAGCCCACCTCGGTGAACTTGGTGGCCTCGACCTTGATGAAGGGCGCATCGGCCAGCCGCGCGAGGCGCCGGGCGATCTCGGTCTTGCCCACGCCGGTCGGGCCGATCATGAGGATGTTCTTGGGCGTGATCTCCTGGCGCAGGCCGCCGTCCACCTGCTGGCGGCGCCAGCGGTTGCGCAGCGCGATGGCCACGGCGCGCTTGGCGCCGTGCTGGCCGACGATGTGGCGGTCGAGTTCGGAGACGATTTCCTGGGGGGTCATGGAGGACATGTGCGGTGCCTGCCTTTGCAGTTCAAAGCCAAAACGGCCGCCTGCGCACGATCTATCTGCGCAGGCAGCTACCAAATCAATAGCGAATCGAGAGGTGGGGCAGCCAGGGGGCTGCGCTCACAGCGTCTCGATGGTGTGGTTCATGTTGGTGTAGATGCAGAGCTCGCCGGCGATCTCCAGCGACTTCTTCACCACCTCCTGGGCCGACAGCTCGGTGTGGTTCAGCAGCGCCTTGGCGGCCGAATGCGCGTAGGCGCCGCCCGATCCGATGGCGACGATGCCCTGCTCGGGCTCCAGCACGTCGCCGTTGCCGGTGATGATGAGCGAGGCGCTCGCATCGGCCACGGCCAGCATGGCCTCCAGGCGGCGCAGCACGCGGTCGGTGCGCCAGTCCTTGGTCAGCTCGATGGCGGCGCGCGTCAGGTGGCCCTGGTGCTTTTCCAGCTTGGCCTCGAAGCGCTCGAAGAGGGTGAACGCATCCGCCGTGGCGCCGGCGAAGCCCGCCAGCACCTTGCCGTGATAGAGCTTGCGCACCTTGCGCGCCGTGCCCTTGACCACGATGTTGCCCAGGGTGACCTGGCCGTCGCCGCCGATGGCGACCTGAATGCCGTCCGCCGTCTGGCGGCGGACGCTGAGGATGGTGGTGCCGTGAAACTGTTCCATAGCGCCAGCAAGTGGGGGCCCGGGCGGATATTGCAAGCGTGCGAAGCCATCCACATGGGCGCCGCCGGCGGCGCCCGGTTCAGTGCATCAGTGCGCGCGCGGCACGACGCGTGCGTGCTCGTTGATGCCGATCACGTTGAAGAACACCGCCACCAGCCGCGAGAGATGCACGAACTGCACGGCATGCCCCTGCGACTGCAGGTCCGCCGCCCAGTTCAGCACCGAGCCCGCCGCGGCGAAATCGATCCGGATCAGCCGATCGCACGCCACCACCAGGGGCGCGCCGGGCGGGGCCTGCTCCTGCAGCGGCGCCAGCAGCGGCATGGCGTCGCCCTCCACCACGCCGGCCAGCGAGGACGGGGGTTCGTTCCCCAGCGGCATGCGGGACGAATCCTGGCTCACGCCGAAGCCGGACGGGTGCTCGCGCTCCAGTTCTTCGAGCGCGGCCCAGTCGGTGCTGCCGCCACCACCGCTGCACGCGCAGCGCGGCGGCACCCAGGACGGGGGCGAGACCTCATAGGTCACGCAGTAATCCATCGCAACCAGATCGAACTCTTCCAGCCGGCCCATCAGGCGCAGGGCCGCGAGGCGCAGGCGCCAGGCCTGCGGCGGCGCGCTGCCGTCGCCCGACGGCGTGGCGACCTGCAGCACTTCGAGCAGGGTGTCCACGCCGTGGAGCACCAGCCGCACGTCGCCCTGGTCCGCCCACTGGGTGAACAGGTCGGCCAGCCCAGGCACGGCCGCACCGTCGATGGCCTGCAGGCGCGACCAGGTGAGATCCCAGGGCGCCGCGGCGCGCTGCGTGGCGGCCTGCAGCGCCGCTACCGACTGCGGCCCGAGCTCCGAGGGCGCGACCCAGCGGAATTCCCTGGCGGGCACGGCGAGTGTCGGCTCGGCGGGCGCTTCCGCCGGCACGCCGGCCAGCTCGGGCAACGAGAACCAGAGCGGCGCGGAGCGGCCGAAGCGGGCGGCGAATTCGATCGCCAGCGCCTCGAAGGGCTCCTGCCGGCCGGTGGCACGGTAGAGGTCGAACAGCGCCATCCACAGCTCGAACTGCCGCTCGGGCGCGTCCTGGGCGCGCTGCGCCAGCAGTTCGCGCAGCGCGGCCTCGGCACCCGCGGTGTCGCCATGGGCGAAGCGGATGGCGGCCTCTTCCAGATCCGGATCGTGCCGGAACGCGGCCGGCGCAGCCGCCGGGGGCGCCGCAGGCGGGGCGGCATCGGCGCGGACCGCCGGGCGCACCGCCCAGGCCTGCGCGAACACGTCGCCCGGCTCTTCCTGGGCCAGCGAAGAGAGGCGGAACGGCACGGTGGGCGCGAACGCGCGGGCCTGGCGCGTGTCGGTCTCGGACGCCAGCAGCAGGGAAGAAGGAATGGTGGTGGCCGTGAGCGAGGCCGTGGACGTCGGGGGCGGCGCGGAGGGCGAAGCGCCGGCCAGCGGCGCATGGCGGCTGCGCCACCATTGCTGGGACATCTGCGCCTCGATCTCGTCGATCTTGCGGATCGTGCCGGCCCGGTCGTCGGAGGAAGAACCGCCCAGGCCGCTGTCCACCTCGAGGAACGAGGGGCGCTGGGCCGCGTCGTCGTCTTCGGTGCGCTGGCCCTGCATAGCGTCGCGCTGGCGCAGGCGGCGCAGCTGGTCGAACTCGCGGCGCCGCACGAAGTCGTTGCGGCGCTTGCGCTCGATCATCTCCTTGAGCATCTGCTTGCTGTACTGGCTGTCGCGGTCGTCCTGCGACGCTTCAGCCTCCGCCCAGGGTGCGGTCGGGTTGCGCACGAAGCGCACCACTCTCGACAGCAGTCCCCGGGAGGGTTCTTCCTTGCTCATGGGCGGGTGGCGCAGCAGCCGGGTTTGCGAAGGGCCTGGCAGCGGTGCGCGCTGGCGTGGGTCAGTCCCCGAACATCTTCTGCTTGAGCTCGCGGCGCTGTTGCGCTTCGAGCGACAGCGTGGCGGTGGGGCGCGCCAGCAGGCGGCCGACGCCGATGGGCTCGCCGGTTTCGTCGCAGTAGCCGTAGTCGCCGGCATCGATGCGGGCGATGGACTGCTCGATCTTCTTGAGCAGCTTGCGCTCGCGGTCACGGGTGCGCAGTTCGAGGGCGTGCTCTTCCTCGATGGTGGCGCGGTCGGCCGGGTCGGGCACGACGACGGTGTCTTCGCGCAGGTGCTCGGTGGTTTCGCCGGCGCTGTTGTGGATGTCCTGCTTGAGCTGAACCAGCTTGTGGCGGAAGAACGCCATCTGCTTTTCGTTCATGTACTCGCTCTCGGGCATGGACAGCACTTCGGAGTCGGTCAGCTCTTCGACCGCCTTGTTCTTCCAGTTGTTGGCCAGCTTGGGATCTTTCTTGGCGGCCGCCACGGGGGATTGGGCTTGCATGGTGGTAGGCATTGTGAGTTATGAGCTGGCTAAGGCGCCGTGAGGGGCCGCCGGGGGTTCCAAGGATGGTACGGTCAATCGCTGCAGACAGATAGCGGACGCCTGCCACATTCCAAAAACCGCCACGCAGCCTGATGGAACCAAGGCTGCGGTGCAGGGATCGGACGGACGCCTTGTCTGCCGCTTTCCTGTCTCTTCGCTCTGGGGCGCTGCCCGGATGGACCGCTCGGGCCTGAAGCCAGGCAGCGGGCCGTCCGGGGTTTTGCCGGGGCGCGATTGTATCGGCCTGTGCCCGAAGTGAAACCCCTTCGCGCAATGCGGCGGAAAAATGCGACCTTCTCCTACGGGACGAGGCCGCATCCAGCGGGCGCCTTCAGCGCCTTCGCCCTCCGGGAGATCGTCAGCGGCCGCTCAGACCAGGCACTGCTCCAGGCCCTGCATGAAGATGTCCTTGGGCAGGTCGATGCCGATGAACACCATCTTGCTCATGCGCTTCTCGCCCTCGGCCCATTGCGGCCCGAGGTCGCTGCCCATGAGCTGGTGCACGCCCTGGAAGATCACCTTGCGCTCGGTGCCCTTCATGTCCAGCACGCCCTTGTAGCGCAGCATGCGCGGGCCATAAATGTTCACGATGGCGCCCAGGAAGTCTTCCAGCTTGGCGGGGTCGAACGGCCGCTCGGCGCGATAGACGAAGCTCTTGACGTCGTCGTCATGGTGATGGTGGTGGCCGTGGCCGCCGTGCTGGTGCGAGGGGTGGTCGCAATGCTCGCCGTGCTCGTGGTCATGGTCGTGGTGCTCATGGCCGTGATCGTGATGGTCGTGGTCATGGTCGTGGCCGCCCTCTTCCTTGAGGAAGTCCGGGTCGATGTCGAGCTTGGCGTTCAGGTTGAAGCCGCGCAGGTCCAGCACCTCGGCGATGGACACCTCGCCGAAATGCACGGCCTTGATCGGGGCGCGCGGGTTCATGTGCTTGAGGCGGTGGATCAGCGCATCGGTCTCCGCGGCCGTGACCAGGTCGGTCTTGGACAGGAAGATCTGGTCGGCGAAGCCCACCTGGCGGCGCGCCTCCTGGCGGTCGTTGAGCTGCTGCGCGGCGTGCTTGGCATCCACCAGGGTGATGATGGAATCGATCAGGTAGGACTCGGCGATCTCCTCGTCCATGAAGAAGGTCTGCGCGACCGGTCCGGGGTCGGCCACGCCGGTGGTCTCGATGACGATGCGGTCGAAGGCCAGCTCGCCCTTGCGGCGCTTGGCGGCCAGGTCCTGCAGCGTCTCGCGCAGGTCTTCGCGGATGGTGCAGCAGATGCAGCCGTTGCTCATCTGGACGATCTGCTCCTTGGAGTCGGTCACGAGGATGTCGTTGTCGATGTTCTCCTCCCCGAATTCGTTCTCGATGACGGCGATCTTCTGGCCGTGGGCTTCGGTCAGCACGCGCTTGAGCAGCGTGGTCTTGCCCGAGCCGAGGAAGCCGGTGAGGATGGTGACGGGAATGAGGGACATGTCGGCAACGCTTTCGATGGGAGGAATTCGGAGGGTGCGCGCTCCCGCAGGAACACGCATTGCAAAAGTCTAGCGAAGCTGTCAAGCCCCAGGAGCGACATGGACGTGTGCTTTCAAACGCCTTCAGGTCCGTGCACTCCGTTACATAGTTGTGCGACATTGATGTCCAGCGACTGATTGATCCTCCTTACCCCACGCCCGGCCATGGATTTCCAATTGACTGCCGACCTGCTGGACTCCCTCGGCATAGCGCTGTGCATCTTCGATGCCCAGGAGTGCACGGTGCTCTGGAATGCCTCGTTCCTGCGCCTGTTTCCCGAACACGACGGCCACGTGTACGCGGGCGAGCCCTATGTCGAGAACCTGCGCCGCTTCTACACGGGCCGGCTGGCCCCGGAAGACCTGCCCTACATCGACCGCTTCATCGCCGACGGCCTGCAGCGCTTCCGATCGCACACCCAGCCCTTCGTCTTCCTGCACCAAGGCCGCTGGCTGCGCGTGGCCGCCGCGCCGCGCCAGGGCGGCGGGCAGGTGCGCATCTGGCTGCAGGTGGCGGCGGCCGATGCGAACGGGCAGCCAGGCCAGGGCGCCCAGGCGGCGGCCTCCACCTGCGACCCGAACGTGCTGCCGCCTTCGGACACCCAGCAGATGCTGGAAGACATGGGCGAAGCCGCCACCGTCATGGACGGCGAAGGCCATGTGCTCTTCGCCAACGACCGGTTCCTCGTGCTCTACGGCCTGTCGTCCAAGGCCGCGCTGCGGGGCTGCACCTATGCGCAGATCGTGCAGCGGCTCTGGGACGCGGCCCCCGACCCGCAGGAGCGCGCCCGGCACCACGAAGACCTGGCGGCGGCCCTGCGCGATGCCGCCCTCTTCGCCGGCGCCCCCTTCGAGCTGCCCCTGCCCGGGGGACGCTGGCTGCGCGTGGCCATGAACCGCAGCGCGGGCGGCCAGAGCTACGCGCTGCACACCGACATCACCGGCATCAAGCGCAACGAGAGCGAGCTGCGCGCCAGCGAGCAGCAGCTGCGCGTGCTGGCCGAGCAACTGCGCAGCGAGACCCAGCGCGACATGCTGACCGGCCTGCTCAACCGCCGCAGCCTGCAGGCGCTGCTGCATGAGCTGTGCCACCAGGCCGGCCCGCATGCCCTGCTGTTCATCGACCTGGACGGCTTCAAGGCCGTGAACGACCAGGCCGGCCATGCGGCGGGCGACCAGGTGCTGCGGCGCGTGGCCACGCGCCTCACGCAGTGCGTGCGGCAGGGCGACACCCTGGTGCGCCTGGGCGGCGACGAATTCGTGCTGGTGCTGCCCCACTGCGGCGAGACGCCCGCGCAGCAGGTGGGCCGGCACATCATCGGCACGCTGAGCGACAAGGACTTCGTGCTGGAAAGCGGCCAGCGCTTCCGCGTCGGCGCCAGCATCGGCGTGCGGCTCTTCGGCGGCATGGCCGAGGCGGCCGATACGCTGCTGGCCGACGCGGACGCGGCCTGCTATGCCGCCAAGCGCGCCGGCCGGGGCCGCGTCGAGATGGCCGGGGCGCCCGGCGCGGGCTTCAGCCCTTGCGCATCACGGCCAGCCCCTTGAGGTATTCGCCCTCGGGAAATTCCAGCGTCATCGGATGGTCGGGCGCGCCGGCCAGGCGCTCCAGGATGTAGCCGTCCACCCCGGCGTCGGCACCGGCCGAAGCCACGATCTTGTGGAACAGGTCGGCGCTGATGCCGCCCGAGCACGAGAAGGTGAACAGCATGCCGCCCGGCTCCAGCAGCTGCAGCGCCAGGCGGTTGATGTCCTTGTAGGCGCGCGCGGCCCGCTCGGCATGCACCGCCGTGGGCGCGAACTTCGGCGGGTCCAGCACGATGGCGTCGAAGGTGCGGCCGTCCTTCAGGAACTGGCGCAGCGAGGCGTTCACGTCGGCATCGAGGAAATCGGCGCGCGCCATGTCGAAGCCGTTGAGCGCCACGTGCGCCCGGGCGCGCTCCAGCGCCGGGCCCGACGAATCGATGGAGGTGACATGCCCCGCGCCGCCGGCCAGCGCCGCCACCGAGAAGCCGCCCGTGTAGCAAAAGCAGTTCAGCACGCGCTGCGAGCCCAGGCGCCGCACGGTCTCGAAGAACCGCTGGCGGCTGTCGCGCTGGTCCAGGTAGAAGCCGGTCTTGTGGCCTTCGGCGATGTTGAGCGTGAGCTGCCAGCCGTGTTCGCGCAGCGAGCGCTCCACCGGCACGGGCGAGCCGTCGTCCCGCTCGCCGCCGCGCAGCCAGCCGGTGGCGGGCTGCAGGCCCTCCAGCTGGCGCACGCTGGCGTCGGAGCGCTCGTAGAGGTGCCGCGCGCCCGTGGCCTGCAGCAGCGCGTCGGCGATCACGCTCTTCCAGCGCTCGGTGCCGGCGCTGGTGAACTGGGCCACCAGCACGGTGGCGTCGCCCTCGCCGTCACCATAGCGGTCCACGATCAGGCCGGGCAGGCCGTCGGATTCGCCATGCACCAGGCGCACGCCGTCGCTTTCTATGGCAAAACGGCTCCGCGCCTTGATGGATGCTTGGCATGTCGCTATGAAAAACGAAGCATCGATGCGCTGCTTCTCGTCGAAGCTCCAGACCCGGGCACGGATGCGCGAGGCCGGGCTGAACGCGGCCCAGGCCAGGAAGCGCCCCTCGGCGGACTCCACGCGCACCGTCTCGCCGCTGTCGCCGCCGCCCTTGGCGATGGCCGACTCGAAGATCCAGGGATGGCGGCGCAGGAGCGAACGTTCCTTGCCAGGTCGCAGGCGAATGGTTTTCATGGGGGCGTATTGTGATGCCGGGGCGCGGCCGCCGGCAGGCAGAGCGCATCAAAAACGATAGCTGGCTGCGCCCGCCGCATCTGCGCTCACCGCCCCTTCGGCATCGGACTTGCGCCCTGCTGGGGTTTACCACCCTGCCCGCGGCCCAGGCGCACGCTACGCTGGCAGGGCCATGCCGCACGCCACAGCCTCCCCTCCTTCAGCCGCATCCCTGCTGCCCGACGGCATCGCCGTGCTCGAACGCGGCTGGCTATCGGCCAACAACATCCTGCTGACCGACCCCGAGGGGCGCGCCGCCGCCGCGCTGGTGGACAGCGGCTACTGCACCCACGCGGCGCAGACCGTGGCGCTGGTGCAGGCGCGGCTGCCGCCGGGCGCCACGCTCGCCCTGCTGGTCAACACCCACCTGCACAGCGACCACTGCGGCGGCAACGCCGCGCTGCAGGCGCACTTCGCCGGCCTGCGCACGCTGATCCCGCCCGGCCAGGCCGAGCTGGTGCGCGACTGGAACCCCGAGGCGCTGAGCTACACCCCCACCGGCCAGGACTGCCCGCGCTTTCGCTTCGACGGCGTGCTGCAGCCCAGCCGCCCGCTGCGCCTGGGCGGGCGCGCCTGGCAGGTGCACGCGGCACCGGGGCACGACACGCATTCGGTCGTGCTGTTCGAGCCCGAATCGCGGGTGCTGATCTCGGCCGACGCGCTGTGGGAGAACGGCTTCGGCGTGGTCTTCCCCGAGCTGGAGGGCGAGCAGGCCTTCGCCGACGTGGCCGCCACGCTGGACCGCATCGAGGCGCTGGCCCCGCGCATCGTCATTCCCGGCCACGGCCCGGTCTTCACCGACGTGGCAGCCGCCCTGGCCACCGCCCGCCGCCGGCTTCAGGGCTTCGTGCAGAGCCCGGAGCGCCACGCCCTCTACGCCGCCAAGGTGCTGCTGAAATACAAGCTGCTGGAATGGCAGCAGGCGCCGGAGGCGCAGGTGCGCGCCTGGGCCGCCGCAACGCCCTATTTCGGGATGCTGCACGCGCGCCATTTCGGCGGCACGCCATTCACCGACTGGACGGGCGAACTGCTGTCGGCGCTGGAGGCCAGCGGCGCCGCCCGGCGGGCGGACGGCTGGCTGCACAACGCCTGACGCAGGCCACGCCCACAATTCATGGCAGATCCTTGGACGGGTCCGGCCGGCTCATGTCGCGCGGGCCCACCGTGCCCAGCCGGCCCTTGATGGACTGCGGCTGGCCGGTGAGCAGGGCTGCGTAGAAGGTGGTGTTGGAGAGCACCTTCTTCACGTAGTCGCGCGTTTCGGGGAAGGGCACGTTCTCTGCCCAGATCGCCGCGTCGAGCACCGGGCCGTTGCGCCAGTTGCGGGGGCGCCCCGGGCCGGCGTTGTAGGCGGCGGCGGCCAGCGCCATGGAGCCGTCGAAATCGTCCAGCGCCAGCTTGAGGTAGGCCGTGCCGATGGCGATGTTGGTGTCGCGGTCGGTGATCTGGTCGGGCGTGAAGCCGGCCATGCCGATCTTGCGCGCCGTCCAGCGGGCCGTGGCGGGCATGACCTGCATCAGGCCCGAGGCGCCGACGCCCGAGCGCGCATCCATGATGAAGCGGCTTTCCTGGCGGATCAGGCCATAGACGTAGGCCGGGTCCAGGCCGATGCCCTGGGCGCGCGCCACCACCGCATCGCGGAACGGCGTGGGAAAGCGCTGGCTGGCGTCGAACGAGGTCTTGGTGCGCTCGCTGGTGTTGATGCAGCGGTCCCAGACCTGCTGGGAGCAGGCGAAATCGGCCGCGGCCAGCAGTTCACGCTCGGCCAGGCCCCCCGGCGTGTGCAGGTTGGTGCCGTAGTTCCATTCGCGCACGCCTTCGCCGCGCAGGCCGAGCTGGATGGCGTAGAGCCCGCGCGCCAGGCTGGGGTTGGCGCGGGCGGCGGCCTTCTCCTCGGCGGTAAGCGGCGCGGGGGCGGGCGGCACCGTCACGCGCTGGCCCAGGTCTTCCAGCGCCAGCTGCTCGTAGAAGCCGCTGGGGCCGGCGATGCGTTCGAGCAGCTTCTTGATCTCGGCGCGGTCGTCGTCGCCCGGGCGCTGGGCCATGAGGGAGCGCGCCTTCCAGTAGATCCAGGTGCTGTCGTTGCGGGCCTCGGGGCTCATGGCGTCGATGGCGCGGCCGGCCACCTTCCACTGGCCGGCGCGCAGGGCGGCGCGCACCTTCCAGGCCAGCATGTCGTCGGTCAGGTCGGCATCGCGGGTGACGTTGCCGTAGTAGCCCAGCGCGTCGTCGGAGAGCGATGCCGCGGCCTGCCGGCCGAGGGCGCCCCAGGTCCAGTTGCGCTCCTCGGGCGACAGCTGCACGCCCCACTTGCTGTCGAGCAGGCGGGCGGCCTGCGCCACGTCGCTGCGCGCCAGCCGGATCAGGGCCAGCACGACCAGCTCGTGGCTGACCTGGGTGCTGGCGCTGGCGCGGCTGGTGAGGTATTTGATGGGGTTGTCCAGCACGTCGCGCAGCTGCGGCAGGGCCTCGGGCGCGACGATGCCGACGGCGTCGCGCACCACGCGCGAGCGGTTCGCGTCGGCGCCCAGGCGGGCCTTGCGCCAGATGTCGAGGGGCTTGAGCTTGCGGCTGGCGAACATCTCGGACGCGGCGTTGGTGCAGCCGTCGTCGCCGTCGCGCTGGGCGTACCAGAGGCGCAGCACCTCGTCGGCCGCGCTGGCCGGGGCCGTGCCCTTGATGTGGTCGATGGTGATGGCATAGCAGCGCACCTCGCGGTCGTCGCCCATGCGGTAGGCGGCGTGCAGGTCGGCGAACTGGCCCCAGTCGCGGCGCTGGCCCAGCAGCAGCAGCCAGTCGTTGCGCAGGCGGTCTTCCTGGTAGGTGCCGGCATAGCGCCGCAGGAAGTCGGCCACCTCGGCGGGCGAGGCGTCCTGCAGGCGGGCCTTCAGCTCCCAGTAGGCGGCCCAGGGTTCCAGCGGGTTGCCGCGGGCGTAGGGCAGCAGGCTGGTGAGCGCCTGGCGGTCGCCCTTGCGGTAGGCCTTCTGCATTTCCAGCACGGCCTCGTCGCCCCGGTTTTGCGCTGCGGCAAGCGGCGCGGTGGCGGCCAGCACGGCGGCGGCCAGAAGCGGTGTCAGAATCTTGTGGATCAGCATGAGGGAATTATGTGATGGACAAAGCAGCCCTGCGCCGCGCCCTGATTGAAGAACGCCTGAACCTGCCCGATCGCCTACAGCGCGCCGACCTGCTGCAGCGCGTGATGCGCATCTGGCTGGTGGACCGGCCCGACACCGTCATCGGTGCCTACTGGCCCATCAAGGGCGAGTTCGACCCGCTACCCGCGCTGCACCGCTGGAAGGAAGACGGCGAGCTGCTCGACGAGCCGCAGCGCCGCCGCATCGGCCTGCCGGTGGTCAACAAGGAAACCAAGACCCTCACCTTCCACGCCTGGCACCCGGGCTGCCCCATGGAAGAGGACGCCTACGGCATCCCCAAGCCCAAGGACACCGAGATCATCGTGCCCACCCTGCTCTTCGTGCCGTGCGTGGGCTACGGCATCGGCGGCTACCGGCTGGGCTATGGCGGCGGCTTCTACGACCGCACGCTGGCCACGCTGCAGCCCGCGCCCGTCACGGTGGGCCTGGGCTTCACGCACGGCTTCATCGAAGACTTCGAGCCCGAGGCGCACGACCGGCCGCTGGATGCCATCCTGAACGACAACGGCGTGGTCTGGCCGATCTAGCGCGGCTGGCTGGCACAAGCCTTCTGGCAGCGCCTGGCCGGGACCGCTTCGCTGGCTCGTGCCGGCCGCGCTGAGGCCTCGCTCTTAGCCGCCGATGCGCGGGCCGCATCAATCGAGCGGCCAAACGGCAACCATGCCGCGCGGCAGGCGCCGTAGAGTGGCCGTCCCACCACCCATCACGATCCCACGAGGCCCCGCCATGCAGCAGATGCAGCTCTATATCGGCAACAAGAACTACTCCTCCTGGTCCATGCGCCCCTGGGTGCTGATGCGCCAGGCCGGCATCGCCTTCGACGAGGTGCTGGTGCGCTTCGACAGCTTCGACGCCGGCTCCGAGTTCAAGCAGCGCCTGGCCGCCGTCTCGCCCACGGGCAAGGTGCCGGCCCTGGTGCACGGCGATCTGGTGGTGTGGGACACGCTGGCCATCGCCGAATACCTGGCCGAGCAGTTCCCCGGCCGCGCCCTCTGGCCCGCCGACGCAGGCGCCCGCGCCATGGCCCGCAGCGCCTGCGCCGAGATGCACAGCGGCTTCGGCGCCCTGCGCAGCGCCTGCCCGATGAACATCGAGGCGCGCCTGCCCGAGGTCGGCGCCCTCATCTGGCGCGACCAGCCCGGCGTGCGCGCCGACGTGGCCCGCCTCGTCGCCCTCTGGACGCAGTTGCTGGAAGCCCACGGCGGCCCGCTGCTCTTCGGCGGCTTCAGCATCGCCGACGCCTACTTCGCGCCCGTGTGCGCCCGCCTCGTCACCTACGGCCTGCCGGTGCCGCCGCACATCGCCGCCTATGTGGAGCAGGTGATGGCGCTGCCCGGCGTGCAGGCCTGGGTGCAGGGCGCGCTGGCCGAGAACGATTTCCGCGAATTCGAGGAGCCCTACCGGCTGCGGCCCGCGCAGGGCTGAGCGCAGCGCCACACGCCCTGCCTACCGGAACTGCTTGCGCAGGAAGGGCTTGTGGCGCGCGATGTGCGCCAGCTGCGCGGCGGCGACGGTGCCGCCCAGGTCCTCGTCCTCCACGTTCAGCACATTGCGCGCATGGGCCAGGGCGCGCTGCACCACGTCCTCCTCGCTCACGCCCAGCTGCGCGGCCAGGTCCATGGCCACGCGGCGCATGGCGCGCTGCGACAGCATCCACATCGCGCCGAAGGCATCCCAGGCCGCAGCGGCCTCCTGGGCGCGCTCGTGCTCGGCCAGGATGGCGCTGAGCGGCTTGTCCAGCACCTCCTGCAGCGAATCCGCGCGGTCCTGCAGCGCCTCGATGCGTTGCAGCATCTCGGCGGCATCGGGCGCCGCGGCTGCAGGGGCGGGGGCAGGCGCTGGAATCGGCAGGCTGCCGTCGGGGTTCATCTGGGCGATGGTGATGATGGGGGGCGTGGTCATGGCGGTGGAGATGATGGTGGAACAGCCGGCGAAGGCCAGGCGCCGACTATAGGCACGCCAGGCCGGCGCCCGGCAGGCACGCGAGCGCCATGGCTACACTGCCCGCATGCAGATCTATTTGGTGGGCGGCGCGGTGCGGGACCGGCTGCTGGGCCGCCCCGTTCATGACCGCGACTGGGTCGTCGTCGGCGCCACGCCGGCGGCGATGGAAGCCGAGGGCTTCCTCCCCGTGGGGCGCGACTTCCCCGTCTTCCTCCACCCCGAGACGCGCGAGGAATACGCCCTCGCCCGCACCGAGCGCAAGAGCGGCCACGGCTACCGGGGCTTTGCCGTGCATGCCGCGCCCGACGTGACGCTGGAAGAAGACCTCTCGCGCCGCGACATTACTATCAATTCCATAGCAGAAGGCCCTCACGGCGCAAGCGCTCCCGGGCTCTGCGACCCCTATGGCGGCGTGCGCGACATCGAGGCGCGCGTGCTGCGCCACGTCACCGACGCCTTCCGCGAAGACCCGGTGCGCATCCTGCGCGTGGCGCGCTTCGCGGCGCGCTTCACCGACTTCCACGTCGCGCCCGAAACCATGCAGCTCATGCGCGAGATGGTGGCGGCGGGCGAAGCCGACCACCTGGTGCCCGAACGCGTCTGGCAGGAACTGGCCCGCGGCCTGATGGAAGCGCGCCCCTCGCGCATGTTCGAGGTGCTGCGCGACTGCGGCGCGCTCGCCGTGCTGCTGCCCGAAGTGGCCCGCCTCTGGGGCGTGCCGCAGCGCGCCGAATACCACCCCGAAGTGGACACCGGCATCCACCTGATGATGGTGCTGGACATGGCCGCGCGCCTGCAGGCGCCGCTCGCCGTGCGCTTCGCCTGCCTCACGCACGACCTGGGCAAGGGCACCACGCCCGCCGACGTGCTGCCCCGCCACATCGGCCACGAAGCGCGCAGCGCCCGGCTGCTGCAGGCCGTGGCCGAGCGCCTGCGCGTGCCGGTGGACTGCCGCGAGACCGCCGACGTGGTGGCCCGCGAGCACGGCAACATCCACCGCAGCGGCGAGCTGAACGCCGCCGCCCTGCTGCGCCTGCTGGAGCGCTGCGACGCGCTGCGCAAGCCCGAGCGCTTCGCCGATGTGCTGCTGGCCTGCGAGTGCGATGCGCGCGGCCGGCTGAAGTTCGAGGAAGCGCCCTACCCCCAGCGCACGCGCCTGGCCGCAGCTCTTGCCGCCGCCCGGGCTGTGGCCACCGGCCCCATCGCCGCCGAAGCCGCCCGCGCCGGCCTGGGCGGCCCGCAGGTGGGCGAGGCCATCCGCCGCGCCCGCATCCAGGCCCTGGAGCAGCACCTGGAAGCCACAGCGCACTGACCCGTCCGCCGACGAATAGCCCATGGCCTACAGCCCGCTGGACCGCCATTTGCTAAGGTACCGGCAATGCAAAAGCTACCGTTGCTGACAGCGCGCCACGCGCTTTTCCTCGACTTCGACGGCACGCTGGCCGACATCGCGCCGCATCCCGATGCGACGCAGGTCCACCCCGGCATCGTTCCCGCGCTGGAGCACCTGCACAAGCAGTTGAACGGCGCGCTGGCCATCGTCACCGGCCGCCGTCAGGCCGACATCGACCACTTCCTCACCCCCCTGAAGCTGCCCCTGGCCGCCGAACACGGCGCCCAGTACCGCCTGGGCAATGGCCTGGAGGGCAGCGTGCCCGTGCCCGACCTGGCGCCGGCCCTGCGCGTGCTCGAACCCATGCTGGAGCGCCACCCCGCGCTGGTGCTGGAACGCAAGAGCGCGGGCGTGGCCCTGCACTACCGCCAGGCGCCCGAGCTGGAGGCCCAATGCCGCGCCGCCGTGGAGCACGCCATGGCCCAGACGCCGGGCCTGGAGCTGCTGCAGGGCAAGTGCGTTCTGGAGATCAAGGCCGCCGGCCCCAACAAGGGCCGCGCCATCGCCGACTTCATGCGCCATGCGCCGTTCGAAGGGCGCATCCCCGTCTTCGCGGGCGACGACGTGACCGACGAGCACGGCTTCTCCGCCGTGCTGGCGCTGGGTGGCATCGGCATCAAGGTGGGGCCGGGCGAGACCCAGGCACAAGTCCGCTGCGACGACACCACCATGCTGCGCGAATGGATCTTCCAGATGGCCTCGCCCGAAGGCCTGCCCGCATCATGAGCACCACCACGCCCCCCACCCCGCCCCAACCGGATGCGCCCGCGGCGGCTCCGGCCCAGCAACCGCCCGCCCCGCCCCAGGCCGCTGGCCGCCGCGTGGCGCGCGAACTGCTGCCCCGGCCCGAGAGCTTCGCGCCGCCGGCCGATGCATCGCTCAAGCTGGGCATGATCGGCAACTGCTCCATCAGCGCACTGGTCGATGCGCAGGGCCACATCGTCTGGTCGTGCATGCCGCGCTTCGACGGCGACCCGGTGTTCAACGCCCTGATCCAGCCCGGCGACGACGGCAGCCGCTTCGCCATCGAGCTGGAGAACCTGGCCGAAAGCCGCCAGTGGTACGAGCCCAATACCGCCGTGCTGCGCACGCGGCTCACCGACCATTCCGGCAACAGCATCGAGATCACCGACTTCGCCCCGCGCTTCCACGCCCGGGCGCGGTTCTTCCGGCCCATGCTGCTGGTGCGCCGCGTGCGGCCGGTCAAGGGCTCGCCGCGCATCCGCGTCACCGCCAACCTGCGCTTCGGCTGGGGCAGCGAGCGGCCCGAGATCACCCAGGGCAGCCACCACGTCCGCTTCGTCGGGCCCGAGCTGACGCTGCGCCTGACCACCGATGCGCCGCTCTCGCACGTGCTCTCCGGCCAGCCCTTCGTGCTCTCGCGCGGCTACGAATTCCTGCTCGGCGCCGACGAGGCCCTGCCCACCGGCATCGCCGACACGGCCCGCTCCTACGAGCAGGACACCATCGCCTACTGGCGCCAGTGGACGCAGCGCCTGGCCCTGCCGCTGGAGTGGCAGGACGCGGTGATCCGCGCGGCCATCACGCTCAAGCTCTCGCTCTACGAAGACACCGGCGCCATCGTGGCGGCCATGACCACCAGCATCCCCGAATCGGCCCACAGCGGCCGCAACTGGGACTACCGCTACTGCTGGCTGCGCGACGCGTTCTTCGTGGTGCGCGCGCTCAACAGCCTCTCGGAAACCGCCACCATGGAGGACTACCTGCGCTGGCTCAGCAGCGTGGTGGCCGAGGCGAGCGAAGGCCATATCCAGCCGCTCTACGGCATCGGCCTGGAACGCGAGCTGCCCGAAGACTTCGTGCCCCAGCTGGCCGGCTACCGCGGCATGGGCCCGGTGCGCGTGGGCAACCAGGCGGCCGAGCATTTCCAGCACGACGTGTACGGCAACATCATCCTGGGCGCTGCGCAGGCCTTCCACGACCGGCGGCTGCTCAACCCGGGCGGAGAGGCCGAATTCACCCGCATGGAACAGATCGGCGAGCTGGCCGTGCGCGTCTATGGCACGCCCGACGCCGGCATGTGGGAGCTGCGCACCCGCGCGCGCATCCACACCTCGTCCGCGCTGATGAGCTGGGCCGCCTGCGACCGGCTGGCCAAGATCGCCGCCAAGCTGCAGCTCGCCGACCGCGCCGCGTACTGGCAGGACCATTCCCGCCGCATGCGCGACGAGATCCTCGCGCGCTCCTGGAGCGACAAGCGCCAGGCCTTCGCCGAGAGCTTCGGCGGGCACGAGCTGGACGCCAGCGTGCTGCTGATGGCCGAAGTCGGCCTGATCGACCCGCGCGATCCGCGCTTCGTGAGCACGGTGGACGCCATGGAAGCCTCGCTCTGCGACGGCCCCTACATGCGCCGCTACGAGGCCGCGGACGACTTCGGCAAGCCCGACACCGCCTTCAACATCTGCACCTTCTGGCGCATCGACGCGCTGGCGCGCATCGGCCGCCGCAGCCAGGCGCGCGAGATCTTCGAGGCCATGCTGGCCGCCCGCAACCCGCTGGGCCTGCTGTCGGAAGACACGCATGCCGAGACCGGCGAGATGTGGGGCAACTTCCCGCAGACCTATTCGATGGTAGGCATCATCAATGCCGCCATGCGCCTGTCCGCGCCCTGGGATTCGGTGATCTGAGCCGGCCCGCGCCGGCCTGCCCGCCCACTCCCTGCGAGCACTTTCCAAGGACCTTTCCATGAGCCGTCTCGTCGTCATCTCCAACCGCATCGCCGACCCCCGCAAGCCCGCCGCCGGCGGCCTGGCCGTGGCCCTGGGCGAGACCCTGAACCAGACCGGCGGCCTGTGGTTCGGCTGGAGCGGCACCGTCACCGAAGACGGCCTGCCCGGCGAAGGCACGCTGCACACGCGCCAGGCCGGCAACGTCACGCTGGCCACCGTCGATCTGTGCCGCGAGGACCACGACAGCTACTACTACGGCTACAGCAACAGCGTGCTCTGGCCGGTATTCCACTACCGGCTGGACCTGGCCGACTTCAACGCCGGCTACATCGCCGGCTACCGGCGCGTGAACCAGATGTACGCCCGCAAGCTCTTGCCGCTGCTCAAGGACGACGACGTCATCTGGGTGCACGACTACCACCTGATCCCGCTGGCAGCCGAACTGCGCGCGCTGGGCTGCCGCCAGAAGATCGGCTTCTTTTTGCACATCCCCGTGCCGCCGCCGCTCATCATGGCCGCCATTCCGCAGCACGAATGGCTGATGCGCTCCTTCTTCGCCTACGACCTGGTGGGCCTGCAGAGCGAGGCCGACGTGGCGCATTTCACGCGCTACCTCGACCAGGAAGCCTCGGCCCAGGCCGTCGGCCCGCAGCGCCTGCGCGCCTTCGGCGCCACCGTGCAGGTGGGGGCCTTTCCCATCGGCATCGACGTGGACGAGTTCGCGCGCCTGGCGGCCGCGCCCGAGGCCATGGACACCTTCCACTCCATGCGCGAGGAGTATTCCCGCCGCCGGCTGCTCCTGGGCATCGACCGGCTGGACTATTCCAAGGGCATCCCGCAGCGCGTGCGCGCCTTCCGCGAACTGCTCTCGCGCTACCCCGAGAACCAGCACAGCGCCACGCTCGTCATGATCGCCTCGCCCTCGCGCGACAGCGTGAACGCCTATGCCGACCTGCGCACCGAGCTCGAAGGCCTGTGCGGCGCCATCAACGGCGACTTCGGCGACCTGGACTGGATGCCGCTGCGCTACATCCACCGCACCGTGGCGCGCAAGCGCGTGCCGGGCCTGTGCCGCGCCGCCGCCGTGGGCCTGGTCACGCCGCTGCGCGACGGCATGAACCTCGTCGCCAAGGAATACGTGGCCGCGCAGGACCCGGAAGACCCCGGCGTGCTCGTGCTCTCGCGCTTCGCGGGTGCGGCCGAGCAGATGAAGGAAGCGCTGCTGGTCAACCCCTACGACACGCAGGGCATGGCCGACACCATCCAGACCGCGCTGCAGATGCCGCTGCCCGAACGCCAGCGCCGCCACCAGCGGCTGATGGAAAACATCCGCGAGCACGACGTGCACTGGTGGCGCAAGAGCTACCTCTCGGCCCTGGAGCAGGCCGGTGAGGACGACGACCGCAGCCATCTGGCGCGCGGCAGCTGAGGCCAGGGCTTCAGCCCGTCGCCCGCCTCTGCGCCAGGCCCGGATGTCCACGGCCTGGCGCGCACCACCCCCTCCTTTGCCCCATCACAGCGACGGCAGCACGCCGCGCACATGGTCCGCGAAGGCCTGCGCCAGCGGCGTCGCCGCCTGCCCCTGGGAGAACGCCAGGCTGATGCCCAGCCAGGGCAGCTCCGGCAGGCCGGCATCGGCGGCCAGCACCTGCAGGTCGGGCGGCACCGCGCAGCGCGTGAGCACCGCCACGGCCGAGCCGGACCGCACCACGGCCGTGAGCCCGGCGAGGCTGCCGCTGGCATAGGCCACGCGGTAGGCCCGGCCCTGGGCCTGCAGTCCCTCGCACGCGGCGCGGTGGTCCAGCACGTCGGGGTCGGACAGGGCCAGGGGCAGCGGGTCCCAGCCCGCCACCGCCGTGCCGGGGCTCGCCACCCAGACCAGCGGCTCGCGCCGCAGCGGCGCCAGCGTGCCGGGCGGCGGCGCGTCGCCCCAGGGCAGCGAGACCAGGGCCACGTCGAGCGCGCGAGTGGCCAGCCGCTCGCGCAGGCGGGGCGTGGGCGCGCACACCACATCCACCCGGGCCAGCGGGTGCAGCAGCGCGAAGCCGCGCAGCAGCTGGGGCAGGAAGGCGGCGGCGTAGTCGTCCGGGCAGCCCACGGCCAGCGCGCCGGCCAGGCCCGTGCCGGTGAGGTCCGCCAGGGCCTCGTCGTGGTGGTGCAGGATGCGCCGCGCATGCACCAGCAGGCGCTCGCCCTGGCTGGTCAGGCGCACGCCCCGCCCCGTGCGGTGCAGCAGCGGCTGGCCGCAGGACTCCTCCAGGCGCTGCATCTGCATGCTCAGCGCGGACTGGGTGCGGCCCACGCGCGCGGCCGCGGCGCCCAGCGTGCCGGTCTGGGCCACGGCGGCGAAGCTGCGCAGCAGGTCGATGTCGAGAGTGGAGGGCAAGGTATCAGCAGCGTTGATTTCAGCCTTGAAAACTATTCGTTTTACTGACATCTGGCAAGTCCCTAGAGTGGCCTGCAACCCCTGTGTCTTCTCTTGTCGCCCCCTCCCCCCGTTTGCCTCTTTCGCCTGTCAGGAGCCCCGCATGTCCCGCAACGACGACCCCGATTTCTGGAACCGCGCCCGCCAGCACCTGGTGCGCTACGGCGGCAGCTTCGCCCCCATGGTGATCGAGCGCGCGGCCGGCAGCTTCGTCTATGACGCGGACGGCCGGCCCATCCTGGACTTCACCTCAGGCCAGATGAGCGCCGTGCTCGGCCACTGCCATCCCGAGATCAGCGCCGTGATCGCCGATTCCGCCCACCGGCTGGAGCACCTCTTCAGCGGCATGCTGTCGCGCCCCGTGGTGGACCTGGCCACGGCGCTGGCCGGCGTGGCGCCGGGCGCGCTGGAGCGCAGCCTGCTCCTCACCACCGGCGCGGAATCGAACGAGGCCGCCATCCGCATGGCCAAGCTGGTCACGGGCCGCTTCGAGATCGTGGGCTTCGCCCAGTCCTGGCACGGGATGACGGGCGGCGCGGCATCCGCTACCTACAGCGCCGGGCGGCGCGGCGTGGGCCCGGCGGCGGCTGGTTCGCTGGCGATCAACGCGCCCTTCGGCTTCCGGCCGCGCTTCTTCGATGCCAGCGGCGCCTACGACTGGCAGGCCGAGCTGGACTACGGCTTCGACTTGGTGGACCGCCAGTCCTGCGGCAGCCTGGCCGCCTTCATCGCCGAACCCATCCTCAGTTCGGGCGGCATCATCGACCTGCCGCCGGGCTACCTGGCCGCGCTCAAGAAGAAGTGCGAGGAGCGCGGCATGCTGCTGATCCTGGACGAGGCGCAGACCGGCGTGGGCCGCACCGGCACGATGTTCGCGTGCGAGCGCGACGGCGTGGTGCCCGACATCCTGACCCTCTCCAAGACCCTGGGCGCCGGCCTGCCGCTGGCGGCCATCGTCACCACGGCCGAGATCGAGGAACGCGCCCACGAGCGCGGCTATCTGTTCTACACCACCCATGTGAGCGACCCGCTGCCTGCGGCCATCGGCCTGAAGGTGCTGGAGATCGTGCAGCGCGACCGCCTGGCCGACCGCGCCCGGGTGGCGGGCACCCGGCTGGAGGCCGGCCTGCGCGCGCTGCAGGAACGCTACGACTGCATCGGCGATGTGCGCGGCCGCGGCCTGCTGCTGGGCCTGGAGATCGTCAAGGACCGCGCCACCAAGGAGCCCGCCGACGGCCTGGGCGCGGCCATCACCCGCGAATGCATGCAGCTGGGCCTGTCGATGAACGTGGTGCAGCTGCCCGGCATGGGCGGCGTGTTCCGCATCGCGCCGCCGCTGACGGTGAGCGATGCGGAGATCGACCAGGGACTGGATCTGCTGGGCCGGGCCATCGAGCGCTGCGTCTGAAGCGTGCGGCGGTGGCGCCGGGGGCCAGATGCTGGCCTCACCTCATTTCAATGCACCAGCGCCAGCGCCGCGTAATCGCCCACCTTGTCGCCCAGCCCGGCCGGCACCAGCTGCACGCCTTCGGTCAGCGCGGGCAGGCGGCTCGACACCTCGTGCTGCAGGCGCGGCAGGAGCAGGGCCTGGTTGTTCCAGAACACGCTGCCGCCCAGGCTGATGCGCTGCAGATCCATCAGCGCCACCAGGTTGTAGAGCATGCGGCCGAGCACCCGGCAGAGTTCGTTCACCACGTCCAGCGCGGCGGCATCGCCCGCGGAGGCCGACTGCATCAGCGCCGCCGCATCGGCCCAGCCGCCTTCGGCGAAGCGGCGCTGCACCGCATTGCCCGCCACCAGCGCCTCCACGTCGCCCCGGTTGCCGCAGCCGCACAGCAGGCCGATCGGGTCGTCCGACGCATAGGTGTGGCCCGCATGGCCGGCATTGCCGTTCTTGCCGCGCAGCACCCGGCCATCCACGCACAGGCCCGCGCCCACGCCGGTGCTCCAGGTCACGTAGGCGCAATGGTCCAGGCCCTGGAGCGCGCCCCAGATGCGCTCGGCCTCCAGCGCGGCGACGGCATCGTTTTCCACCCGCACCTGGGCGAAGCGCTCGCGCAGCGGCGCCTCCAGCGGCACGGCGACCCAGTCGTTGCCCAGGCCGCGCGCCGGCCCGGCGAGGCCGCCGCAGATGTTGGGGTTGCTGACCTCGGCCTGCCCATCGACGAAGAGAAACGGCCCGCATGACGACACGCCCGCCTGCGTCACGCTGGCCGGGTCGATCTCCTGCTCCGCGCAGACCTCGTCCACCAGCCGCAGGATCTGCCGCGCCAGCGCCCCCCGGTCGCCCGTGGTGGCCGTGGACTCGGCCCGCCGGCCCACCGGCGGTGCGCCCGTGCCATCGCTCAGGCTGACGGCCACCTTGGTGCCGCCCACATCGATACAAGCCTTCATCGTTGTCGTCGTCATCTGCCCCCGAAGCCTTTCAGAAAAGAACCGCACGCTGCCCATTGCCGCGCCGAGCGCACATGCCGGGCCTGCCCCATCACACCCACTTGGCGATCAGGCTGGCGACGAAGCTCAGCAGCAGGGTGGACGCCAGCGGCACATCCCAATCGCGCCCGCCCAGGCGGAACCGGAAATCCCCCGGCAGCCGCCCGAACCCCATGCGCCGCAGCAGCGGCGAAAGCCAGCTGATGCACATGAGGGCGAGGAAGACGACGATAAACCAGCGCAGCATGCGGGGAGTGTAGGTGGGGCGCGGGTCCGCCGCGGGCAGGCGCATGCCGCGTCATGAGGCCGCGATCGACACAAGCCCGACGAAGGCCAGGCAGGATCGCGGGCCATGCCCACCCCCGCACGAGCGCCGCGGCCGCCGGTGTGGGCAAATAAGACACCACACCAGCAATGAACGCCATCTGCGGCCTAGAATTGCCGCTCCGGCCCGCCTGCGCGATATCGCTTCGCGTTGTGGGGCCGGAAAAAAGCGTTCTCAGGGCGGGGCGAAATTCCCCACCGGCGGTGATGGTGCATGGGGTTCCTCCATGCGCACGAGCCCGCGAGCGCCCGCTGGCACACCTGCCGGCGGGGTCAGCAGACCCGGTGTGATTCCGGGGCCGACGGTCACAGTCCGGATGCAAGAGAGCGCGAACCTGTCAGGTGCCCATTGCGTCCGCACGCCCTCGGGGATGGTTGCGGCGTTGCCGGCGCGCTGCGGGCTCGTGCGCCCTGATTCTGGTCCACCAGCCGCAGTCGCGGCATCCATAGGCAACCATGAGTCAGCTCCAAGACCTTCCTTTATCCGCTCTTTCCTCCAGCAGCGATGCGAGCCATCCCCGCGATGGTGCGGGCACCCGCTACGCGTTCATCGCAGCCTCCTGGCATGCCGAAATCGTCGGCGAAGCCCAGGCGGGCTTTCTGGCCGAACTGGCCACCCTGGGGGTTCCCTCCGATCAAGTGGACGTTTTCAAGGTGCCCGGCGCCTTCGAGATTCCGCTGCATGCCAAGCGCCTGGCACGCTCGGGCCGCTATGCCGCCATTGCGGGCTGCGCGCTGGTCGTCGATGGCGGCATCTACCGCCATGATTTCGTCGCCCAGGCCGTGGTGAGCGCCCTGATGGATGTACAGCTCCAGACCGAGGTGCCCATGCTGTCGGTCGTGCTCACGCCGCACCATTTCCACGAGCATTCCGAGCACCGCGACTATTTCCGGCGCCACTTCGTCCAGAAGGGTGCCGAAGCAGCACGCGCAGCGGTGCAGACCGTCCAGAGCCTGAAGCAACTGGACGCGGCCCTCGTCGTGTAGTGCCGCGGAAGACCACGCCACAGCGCGGCCTCTGCCTGCCGCCTGCGGGCTGGGGCTCACGCGCAATACTCCCCAAGACGGGGCGGCCAGCTTGCGCTGGGCCGCCCCGTGTTCCATCAGCGCCGCAGCCTGATCCCCAGGACTCGGCGGCGCAGGCCGCGCACCGCACCACGCCGCACCACACCGCACCACACCGCACCACGCCGCCCATTGCCTCCGGGCGTTTGCCTGTGGGCGACTGCGAGACAGCGCTCGCCACAACGGCCAGCGCCGCCGCCCTGAATCCCCCCATGAGCCAGGGCTGATCCCTCCCTGCCTGTAGCGCTCAATCCCAAGCCTCTCCCATGCCTCGCCCCAGAGCGCAGGCTCGGGTGCCCACACCTGGGCAACAGTCCGGCCCGATGGGCTGCGCAGCTTGGCTCAGTGTTAACCCGATGGAAAAAAAGCGGATCCAGGCTTAAATTTGACTACTAATTCAATTATGAATAAATATGCAAAGCCACATTTCTTCCCCGATTGATGCCGCACTTCTGCCGGACCAACCCGCCATCGAGCGCTGGCGCAGCCGGCGAGAGGAATTTGCCCAGGCGCTGCCGGCACGCCGGTCGGAACTGCTGGCGGCAGCTTCGCGCCGGCTGCGGCGCGATGTGATCCGCACCATCGACCACGCGGGCATTGGCCACATCGGTGGCGACTACTCGGTGGCCGACATCATGGTCACGCTGTTCGAGGGAGTGCTGGACATCGATCCCGCCAACCCGCGCCGCGCGGACCGCGACCGTTTCATCCTGAGCAAGGGCCACTGCGCGGCGGCCCTCTACTCCACGCTGGCGGAGTGCGGTTTCTTCCCGCGCGAACGACTGTCGCATTTCGCCGGCCCGCTGTCGCCGCTGAACGGCCATCCGAACCGCCGCAAGATCCCCGGCGTCGAGACCAACACCGGCCCGCTCGGGCACGGGCTGCCGGTCGGCGTGGGCTGCGCCACTGCGGCACAGCTGGCCGACCAGGCATGGCGGACCTTCGTGGTGCTCGGCGACGGCGAACTGCAGGAGGGCAGCAACTGGGAGGCCGCGATGTACGCAGCCCACCGCAAGCTCGGCCACCTGACGGCCATCGTCGACCGCAACCGGCTGCAGCAGGGAGCGACCACTGCAGACACCAACGATCTGGAACCGCTGGCGGACAAGTGGCGCGCCTTCGGCTGGGAAGTTATTGAACTGGACGGGCACGACCATGCGCAGCTGCTGAAGGCCTTCGAGGCACCCGCAGGCGAGCGGCCGCGCTGCGTCATCGCCCACACGGTCAAGGGCAAGGGGGTGTCGTTCATGGAGAACGGCGTCGAGTGGCACCACAAGGTGCCGAGCGCAGAACAGGTGGAAGCCGCATTGAAGGAGCTGGCCGAATGAGTCGAGAACAAGCAAGCGCAGCAGGCACGTTCGATTGCCGGCAGGCATTCGCGGAAGAACTGGCCACTCTCGCACGGCAGGATGCGCGCATCGTGGCCGTGTGCAACGACTCGGTCGGCTCCAGCAACCTGGGCGCCTTCCGCAAGGAATTCCCGAGCCGGGTGGTCAACGTCGGCATCGCCGAACAGAACATGGTCGGCGTCGCCGCGGGCCTGGCCAACGGCGGCTACCTGCCCTTCGTCTGTGCCGCGTCACCCTTCCTGACCGGCCGCTCGCTGGAGCAGGTCAAGGCCGACATCGCCTACTCCGGCTTTCCGGCGGTGCTGTGTGGCATGAGCCCCGGCGTGGCCTATGGCGAGCTCGGCCCGACGCACCACTCCATCGAGGACCTGGCCTGGACGCGCGCCATCAACAACCTGACGGTGCTGGTGCCTGCCGACCCGGCCGAGACCCGCGCAGCCATGCGCTGGGCCGTCGCGTCCGGCCAGCCGGTCTTCATGCGCATCGGCCGCCACAAGGTGCCAGCGGTGATGCCCGAGGGCACCCGCTTCGAGGCCGGCAAATCCGCCACGCTGCGGCCCGGCCGCGACGTCACTATCGTCGCCATCGGCACGATGGTGTCGCGGGCCCTGGACGCGGCCCGGCAGCTGGAGGCGCAGGGGATCGACGCGCGCGTCGTGAACGCCGCGTCGGTCAAGCCGCTGGACGAAGCGACCCTCCTGGCCGCGGCCCGCGAAACGCGCGGCATCGTGACCGTGGAGGAAGCGACCGTGCAGGGCGGTCTCGGCTCCGCCGTCGCCGAGCTCGTTTCGCAACGGCACCCGGTACGCATGCGCATCCTGGGCCTGACCGACTTCGCGCCCACCGGCAACACCGACTTCCTGCTGGAGCACTTCGGCCTGACGGCCGCCAACATCGCCACCCAGGCCGCCGAACTGGCGCGCGGGCAGTGACCGCAGGCAACCCATGAAGAACTGCCTGCTCGCCATCGATCAAGGCACCAGCGCGACCAAATGCGTGCTGGTCGATGACCATGGCCACATCGTCGCCAAGTCGGCCGTGCCGCTGGGTGAACGCTATCCGCAGCCGGGCTGGGTCGAGCAGGACGCCGAGGAGATCTGGACCAGCGTGCAGACCGCCGTGCGCGACTGCCTGGCCCGGAATGACGGCGTGCGCGTGATCGGCGTCGGGCTCAGTACGCAGCGGGAATCCGCCGTGATCTGGGACCGCCGTACCGGCCAGGCCCTGACGCCCGTGCTGAGCTGGCAGGACCGCCGCACGGTGGCCCTGAGCGACCGCATCGGCCACGGTGCGGGAGTGGAGGCCTACGTGCGCGAGCGCTCCGGCCTGCCGCTCGATCCGATGTTCTCGGCGCTGAAGATCTGCTGGCTGCTCGACGGCATCGACCCTGACCGCCGGCGCAGCCGCGCGGGCCAGCTGGTCGCCGGCACGATCGACGCCTATCTGCTGCATCGCCTCGGCGCCGAGGCGGCGATCGAAGTCGGCAACGCCTCTCGCACGCAGTTGCTCGACGTGCACACGTTCCAGTGGGACGACGGCCTGCTCGAACTCTTCAACATCCCGCGCGCCGCGCTCCCCCGCATCGCCGCCTCGGTCGGCCGGCTTGCAGATGCCGGGCGGCTGCACCCGTCGCTGGCTGCCGTGCCGGTGGCCGGCGTGATGGCCGACTCGCATGCAGCTCTGTTCGCGCACGGGGCCTTCCAGCCCGGCGAGGTCAAAGCCACCATGGGCACGGGCTCTTCCGTCATGGGGCTGGCGCCGCGCAACGCGCCGATGCACCAGGGCCTGTGCCTGACCGTGGCCTGGGATGCGGGACAAGGCCCCGCGCAGGCGCTTGAGGGCAACATCCGCTCCGCGGGTGCCACCCTGCGCTGGATCGGCGAGCTCTTCGGCATCGGCAGCGACGAGGCCGCGCAGATCGCTGCGCACACCTCCAGCGACGGCATCATGCTGGTACCGGGCTTCTCCGGACTCGGCGCGCCCTGGTGGGACGCGCACGCCGTCGGCCTGCTGGCCGGACTCACGCTCAAGACCACGCGCAACGAGCTCTTCGCCGCAGCGCTGGAGTCGATCGCCCATCAGGTGGCCGACGTGCTCGCCGCGATGGATGCCAGCGGCGTGCGGGTCTCGCGCCTGCTGGTCGATGGCGGCCCGTCCCGCAACGCCCACCTGCGCCAGCTGCTGTCGGGCTTCATCGGCCGGCCGGTGGTGCATTGCACCGACCCCGAACTGTCGGCCCTGGGCGTGGCGCACCTAGCAGGGCTGGGCACCGGCCTCTGGTCGTGGGACGACCTGCACAGCCTGCCCCGAGCCCAGCAGGCGAGCGACGTCCCCCCCGCCTCCGAAGACGTCGCCAGCCAGCGCCGGCGGTGGCTGCATGCCGTGGAACGCGCGCGGCTGCGCGACCCACGCTGACGCAATCTATTCGCATACAGGAGTCACTCGTGGCTATTACCTCCCCTTCTCCGGCCAAGGCCGCATCGCCGGCCACTGCGTGGACGGACCGGCTGATGGCGCATGTCCCCGCGCTCAGCCTGATCGTGCTGTGCATCGTGTTCTCGCTGAGCTCCGATGTGTTCCTGAGCACGCGCAACCTGCTCAATGTGATCGACCAGCTGACCGTGCTGGGCATCCTGGCCCTGGGCATGACGGCCGTCATCGTGATCGGCGGCATCGATCTGTCGGTAGGCTCGGTGCTCGCCGTGTCCATGATGGTGATGGGCTGGGCCTGCAACGTGCAGGGCGTGCCGATGCCGCTGGCCATCGTGGCCGCACTGGTGGTGGGCGCGCTGTGCGGCACGTTCTCGGGCCTGCTGATCACGCGCAGCAACCTGCCTCCCTTCATCGCCACGCTGGCGACCATGTCGATCGCCCGGGGCCTGGCCAATCTGATCACCGACGGCAGCCAGATCGTGGGCTATCCGGAATGGTTCTCCGGGCTCTCCATCACGCGCTACTTCGGCTTTCTGTCCGCCACCGTGGCCCTCTTCCTGGTGCTGTTCGTCATCGGCCAGATCTACATGAAGTACCGCGCAGGCGGCCGCGCGCTCTACGCCATCGGCGGCAACCCCGAGGTGGCCCGGCTCGCCGGCCTGCCGGTCAAGCGGATCACCCTGGGGGTCTATGCGATGTGCGGGCTGCTGGCGGGACTCGCGGGTGTGGTCATGTCCACCCGCCTGGATTCGTCACAGCCCAGCGGCGGCCTCGGCTACGAACTCGACACCATCGCCGCGGTGGTGATCGGCGGCGCCAGCCTGGCCGGCGGCGCCGGAAGCATCTTCGGCACCCTCATGGGCGTGCTGACGATCGGTGTGCTGCGCAACGGCCTGAACCTCGTGGGCACCTCGCCGTTCGTCCAGCAGATCGTGATCGGCGTCGTCATCGTGCTGGCCGTGATGGTCGATGCCAACAAGCGCAAGCTCCGATAAGAACCAACAAACCCAACCATCCAACCAGGAGACAGACATGTTCAAAATCCGCCGCCTCGCCCTCGCCGCCGCCGCCGGCCTGGCCCTCTGCAGCGCTGCCGCTCAGGCGCAGGCCCCGGGCCAGGGCAAGACCATCGGCCTGGCCGTGGCCAACCTGCAGGCCGACTTCTTCAACATGATCAAGCAGGGCGTCGAAGCCCACGGCAAGGAACAGGGCTACAAGGTGGTCACCGTGGACGCCAAGGGCGACGCGACCACCCAGGTCAACCAGATCCAGGACCTGATCGCGCAGAAGATCGACGCGCTGATCTACATCCCCGCCGGCGCAACGGCAGCGGCCGTTCCGGTGCGGGCCGCGCGAGCCGCCAATATTCCGGTCGTCAACGTGGACCGCAACGTGCCGACCAACCCGGGCGATGCCTTCATCTACGGCCAGTCGGTGGCGGCGACCACCGAGCTCGGCAAGTGGATCTGCGAACAGACCAAGGGCCAGGGCAAGGCGGTAATGATCCACGGCCAACGCGGCACCACGCCCGAAGTCGATCGCACCAAGGGCTTCACCGACGGCCTCGCCACCTGCGGCATGAAGATCTCCCAGCATCAGTGGACCGAGCGCTGGTCGGCCGACGAAGGCAACCGCATCGCCCAGGACATGCTCCAGCGCGATCCGTCGATCAACGTCGTCATCGGCCAGGCCGATGGCATCGCCATGGGCGCCGCGCAGGCGGTCAAGCTCGCCAAGCTGCCGCAGCGCGTGTGGGTGGTCGGCTTCGACGGCGATCCAGGCGCCCTGGTCGCGGTCAAGAACGGCACGCTGGACGCCACCGCCACCCAGCAGACCTGGACCATGGGCAAGATGGCCGTCGATGCCGTGACCAGCATCCTGGCGGGCAAGCCGGTGGTCAAGGACCAGCCGACGGACGCGAAGCTGACGCTGAAGTCCAACGTGGACCAGTTCATCAAACAGCACCCCTGATCCACGGCACGCCGGGTGCCGGCCCTCTTGGGGGCGGCACCCGGCGTGGCCTGCCGCCCCCGGGCGTCATCCGACCTTTCTTTTCAGCCCGAACATGCAATCCACAGACATTCATGCGGACCACGGCGGACTGTGCGTGCGCCGCATCGCCAAGACCTACGGCATGGTCACCGTGCTCAAAGGCGTGGACCTGGACGTGCGCCCCGGCGAATGCGTGGCGCTGCTCGGCGAGAACGGCGCCGGCAAATCGACCCTGTCCGCGCTGATCGCGGGGCTGCTGCGCCCCGACCCGGGTGGCCGCATGACCTGGCAGGGCAAGCCCTATGCTCCGCAATCGCCTGCCGATGCGTTGCGTGCCGGCATCGGCCTGATCCATCAGGAAATGCGCCTGCTGCCCGAACTGACCATCGCCGAGAACATCTTCGTCGGCCGCCTGCTCATGAAGAACGGCCGCATCGACATGGACACCATGGTGCAGCGCGCCCAGGCGCAGCTGCAGCGGCTGGGGCTGGACGTCCCCGCCACCCGCAAGGTGGGCACGCTGCGGGTGGCGGCGCAGCAGCAGGTGGAGATCGCCAAGGCGCTGACGCTCGAAGCCCGGCTGCTGATCCTCGACGAGCCGACTGCGGCGCTGGGCGACGAGGAGACCGACCGGCTCTTCGAGCAGGTGCACCGCCTCAAGCGCGAGGGCGTCTCCTTCATCTACGTGAGCCACCGCCTCGCGGAAATCGCTCGGATCTGCGACCGGGTCGTGGTGCTGCGCGACGGCGAGCACGTGGCCTCGCACGCGACCGCGCAGGTCCCGCCCGCGATGCTGGTGCGCGACATGGTGGGCCGCAGCGTGGACCGCCTGTTCCCCGAGATTCCGGTTCCGCCCGAGACCGCGCCGGTGGCGCTGGCGGTCGAGTCCCTGAGCGCACCGGACGGCAGCTTCAGCGACCTGAGCTTTGCCGTGCGCGCGGGCGAGGTGCTCGGCTTCGCCGGCATCGCTGGCGCAGGCCGGACGGAGGCGATGCGCGCCATCGCCGGCGTCGATCCGATCGCCAGCGGCACGCTGCGCGTCTTCGGAGAAGCAGTCCGGCCCGAGGCGCCCAAGGACATGATCCGGCAGGGCGTGGTCATGGTGCCGGACGATCGCAAGGCCCTGGGCGTCGTGCTGGACCATTCGATCTGGGAAAACCTCGCCTACAGCAATTTCGACAACGTGGCGCCCTCCGGCTGGCTCTGGCCCAAGGCGGGCATGGCCTATGCCCAGGCCCTGATCGAGCGCCTGCACATCAAGGGCGGTCCGCAGCAGAGAGCGGGTGCACTGTCCGGCGGCAACCAGCAGAAGGTGGTGATCGCCAAATGGGTGGCGCGCGGGCCGCGCGTCATCATCCTCGACGAGCCGACACGCGGCGTGGACGTCGGCGCCCGGGCGCAGATCTACGAGGTCATCGCCCAACTGGCACGCGAGGGCATGGCCGTCATCGTCGTCAGCTCGGACCTGGACGAAGTCCTGGGGCTGGCGCACCGCGTCGTGGTGCTGGCGCGGGGCAAGGTGCAGGGCGTGCTGCCACGCTCCGAGGCCAGCAGCCAGCGGGTGATGGAGCTCGCCGTGGCCTGAGTCGCCTCGCGCGACCAGGCCAGGCGGCCAGGCGGCGGGAAGGCATCGCATGGCAGCGCCATCGTTTTCACAGCTTTCACAACCCACATACACAACAGGAGTCCGAAGAATGGATCTTTTCGATTTGAGCGGCGAAGTAGCGCTGGTGACCGGCGCCGGCAGCGGCATCGGCCAGCGCCTGGCCATTGGGCTGGCACAGGCCGGGGCAGATATCGCCTGCTTCGACCTGCCGCAGCAGGAAGCCGGCATGGAAGAAACCGTTGCGAAGATCCGCGCCCTGGGCCGCCGCGCGATCACCCAGGCGGGCGACGTTACCCAGGCGGACGACCTGCACCGCGCCGTCGCACGCACCGAGCAGGAAGTGGGCGCGCTCACCATCGGCGTGAATGCCGCCGGCATCGCCAACGCCGCACCGGCCGAGGACATGGAGTTCGCGCAGTGGCGCAAGGTGCATGCGGTCAACGTCGATGGCGTCTTCCTGAGCTGCCAGGCCCAGGCCCGGGTCATGCTGCCGCGCCGCAAGGGCGCGATCATCAACATCGCGTCGATGTCCGGCAGCATCGTCAACCGCGGACTGCTGCAGGCGCACTACAACAGCTCGAAAGCGGCGGTCATGCACCTGTCCAAGAGCCTCGCCATGGAATGGTCGGACCGCGGCATCCGTGTGAACAGCATCAGCCCCGGCTACACCGCCACGCCGATGAACCTGCGCCCGGAAGTGGCCGAGCAGGTCAAGATCTTCGAGCGCGACACGCCCCTGGGCCGCATGGCGACCGTCGATGAGCTGGTGGGCCCGGCCGTCTTCCTGTCGAGCCGCGCCGCCTCGTTCTGCACCGGCGTCGATCTGATCGTCGACGGTGGATTCGTCTGCTGGTGAAGGCAGCAGCGCTTCCGTGAGGAGGGCCGCGGCGGCAGCACGCTCCGCCTGGCGAGAGGCTGCCAGGGCGCCTGCGATAATGAAATCCATGGTCACCGCCCGCTCCGCTTCGCCCGGCCTCCTGCGGCTGACAACGCGCATCGCGCGGATGTATCACGAGCGCGGCATCGGCCAGGCCAGCATCGCCGAGCAACTCGGGCTTTCGCAGGCCCGGGTATCCCGCCTGCTCAAGCAGGCCGAGCAGCTCGGCATCGTCAAGATCACGGTCCATGTACCCGAAGGCATCCATGCGGATGACGAGCTCCGCCTAGAAGACCGCTACGGCCTGGACGAGGTGGTTCTCGTCGGCGTCGAGGAATCCGCACAGCAGAACGACGACGCCATGGCGCGCGCCCTGGGCTCCACCGTAGCCAGCTACCTGGAGCTGACCCTGCCGGCCATGGAGTCGGTGGGCGTTTCTTCCTGGAGCTCCACGCTGCTGGCCGCCGTCAATGCGATGCGGCCGACGGGCCCGGGCGCCACGCGGCACATCGTGCAGGCGCTGGGGGGCGTGGGCGTTCCGGTCGCCCAGCGCTTCGCGACCCGGCTCACGGAACATCTGGCCGAGCTCACGCGCGCGGACCCGGTCTTCATGCTGGCGCCGGGCGTGGTGCAGAGCCTCGAAGCCAAGCAAGCGCTGCTGGCCGACCCGACCTGCCGCCAGGCGATCGAGCATTTCGACCATCTGTCCGCCGTGCTGATGGGCATCGGCGCCATCCCGCCGTCGCGCATGCTGCGCGAGAGCGGCAACGTGTTCAGCGAGCAGGATCTCCACGACCTCAAGCAGGCCGGTGCGGTCGGCGACGTCTGCATGCGCTTCTTCGATGCAGACGGCAAGCCGATCCGGACCTCGTTCGACGAACGGGTCATCGGCATTTCCGCGGCGCAGATTCTGCAGACGCGGCGCCGCATCGGCGTGGCGGGCGGCCCGAGGAAGTTCGAGGCGATCCGGGCGGCCGTGCGCGGCGGTTGGATCAGCACGCTCATCACGGACCACGACACGGGGCAACGGCTGCTGGCGCAGCCCTGAGCCGTCCAAGGCCGCTGCCGGCATGCGTAAGGGCAGGCGGACAGTAGCGGATCCGAGGGCCGATCAGCGCTGCACGCCCCAGCGCCGCACCGTCAGCCGTTCCAGCGTGTGAAAGCCCAGGCTTTCCACCAGCAGGCCGATCAGGATGACCAGCACCAGGCCGGCGAAGACCTTGTCGGTATAGAGCTCATTGCGGTTCTGGAAGATGTACCAGCCCAGCCCGCCCTGGCCCGAGGAGGCGCCGAAGACCAGTTCGGCCGCGATCAGCGTGCGCCAGGCGAAGGCCCAGCCGATCTTCAGGCCCGAGAGGATGGCGGGCAGCGCGGCCGGCACCAGGATCTGCAGCACGTAGCGGATGCCCGTGAGGCCGTAGTTGCGCCCGGCCATGCGCAGCGTCTCGGGCACGGCCTGGAAGCCTGCGTAGGTGTTGAGCGCCAGCGGCCACAGCACCGAATGCACCAGCACGAACACCAGGCTGCCCTGCCCCAGGCCGAACCACAGCAGCGCCAGCGGCAGCAGCGCGATGGCCGGCAGCGGATTGAACATGGAGGTGAGCGTGGAGAGCAGGTCGCGCCCGAACTGCGTGGACACGGCCAGCGTGGTCAGCACGAAGGCGCCCGCGATGCCGGCGAAGTAGCCCTTGAGCAGCACCGACAGCGAGATGGCGGTCTTGGCGACCAGCTCGCCGCTGGCCAGGCCCTCCCACAGCGCCCGCGCGGTCTGCAGGAAGGTGGGCAGCAGCAGGTCGTTGTTCTGCCAGCGCGCGGCCACCTCCCAGAGCACGGCCAGCACCGCCAGGATGACCAGGCGCCGCACCCCGCCCTGCTGCCAGATGCGGGCGGCCAGTGGCAGCGGCTGCACCGGGGCGATGCCGGTGAGCGGGGGCAGCACATGTTCGGCCTCGGGCCGCACGGGCGGAACGCGGGGGATGGCTGCGGCGGAGGAAGACAGGGCCTGGTTCATACGGAGATCCGGAAAGGCAGGTGGCCCGGCCCGTCGGCGGGGCGTTGCGACAGCTGCGCGGCATCGGCCGCGACCGACCCCGGCGCGGCGGCGGGCTCGTCGAAGAGCAGCTGGTGGATGCGCCGGGCCGTGGCCTGGAAGTCGCGCCCGCCCAGGCTGTGCAGGCCGAACTGGTGGCTGTTGATCTCGGCGCGCAGGCGGCCCGGATGCGGCGACAGGATGGCGATGCGGTTGCCCACCACCAGCGCTTCTTCGATGGAGTGGGTGACGAAGATCAGCGTGAAGCGGAACTCCTCCCACAGCGCGATCAGCTCCTCCTGCATGCGCCGGCGCGTGAGCGCGTCGAGCGCGGCGAAGGGCTCGTCCATCAGCAGCACGCGCGGCTGCATGGCGAGCGCCCGGGCGATGGCCACGCGCTGCTTCATGCCGCCCGAAAGCTGGTGCGGATGCACGTCGGCAAACCGGGTCAGCCCCACCTTGTCCAGATAGAGCGCGGCGCGCTCGGCGGCCTCGGCGCGGCCCACGCGGCGCGCGGCCAGCAGCGGGAACATCACGTTCTCGCGCACGGTCTTCCAGGGCGGCAGCTGGTCGAATTCCTGGAACACCACCACGCGGTCGGGGCCAGGCCGGGTGACGGCCTGGCCGCCCAGCAGGATGCGCCCTTCGCTCGGCGGGATGAATCCGGCGATCGACTTGAGCAGCGTGGACTTGCCGCAGCCCGAAGCGCCCAGCAGCACGAAGCGGTCGGCCGCATGCACCTCGAAGCCCACGCGGTGCGTGGCGCGCACCACGCGCTCGTGCGTGCGGTAGTCTATGCTCACGCCCTCCACCTGCAGCAAGGGCTGGCCCACGGCGGGCGCGGTGCCGTCACCGTTCGCGGCCTGCCGCCCGGCGGCGACCGGGGCGGGCTCGCCGGACCAGAGGGCCGGGCCGCCCAGTTCTTCTTCCACGCGCTCCAGCAGGGCGCGATGCCACGGGCGCTGCCGCTGGGCGGGCACCTCGGACAGGGTGTGAACGTCAGCTGCCTGCATCGCCATGCGCCTCCGTGAAGAAGTAGTCCTGCACGTTCTGGGGCGCATTCCGGATCGCGCCCACGCGGTGCAGGAACTGGCCCAGGCCCAGCGTGTTCTCGGGCCGGGTCTTGAACTGCACCTCGGGGTTCTTGATGATCTTGAGCAGCAGGGCGCGGTCGGTCTTGGCGCCGGTCACCTTCAGGTAGATGTCGGCCGCCTTCTCGGGCTGGGCGGCGATGAAGCGCGCGGCCTCGTCGAGCGCATCGACGAAGGCCTTGTAGGTCCTGGGGCTCTCCTTGCGGAATTTCTCGGTGGCGTAGAGCACCGTGGCGGATGCGGGCCCGCCCAGCACGTCGTAGGAATTGAGCACGATGTGGGCCTTCGGGTTGCCGGCCAGTTCCTGCTCCTGGAACGGCGGGTTGCCGAAGTGGGCGGAGATCTCGGTGCCGCCCTTGATGATGGCCGCCGCCGCATCGGGGTGCGGCACGGCGACCTGGAGCCTGTCGAGCCGGTTGAACGCCGCCTCGCCCCAGAGCTTGGCGGAGGCGAACTGCAGCACGCGCGACTGCACCGACACGCCCACCGCGGGCAGCGCGATGCGGTCCTTGTCGGTGAAGTCGGCGATGGTCTTCACGGACGGGTTGTTGCTGACGAGGTAGTACGGGAAGTTGCCGAGCGACGCCACGCCCTTGACGTTCTGGCGGCCCCGCGTGCGGTCCCACAGCGTGAAGAGCGGGCCCACGCCAGCGCCTGCGATGTCGATGCTGCCCGAGAGCAGCGCGTCGTTCACGGCGGAGCCGCCCGAGAGCTGCAGGAACTCGACCTGGATGTCCAGGCCCGCGGCCTTGCCGTGCTTTTCGATCAGCTTCTGCTCCTGCGCCACGTTGAGCATCAGATAGACGATGCCGAACTGCTGGGCGATGCGCAGGCGGCCCTCTTCGGCCCGGGCCATGCCGGGAGCGATCAGGCCTGCGGCCAGCAGGCCGGCCGCCGTGGCGAGGGTGGCGGCGCGGCGGGTGAGGCCCTGCCAGGCGGGGGTGGAGGAGCGATGGCGCATGGACGACGACCTTTTTCGTTTATTCAAGGACAACACAGCCCCGGCGCCCGGAAGACGGGCGCCAGCAGCTATCGAAAAGTGAGTGGACTGCGCGGCCGCCGGGGCCGCTCAGCCGGCGGGGTCACAAGGGCAGATCGCCTTCGACCGTGGTGCGGTAGAGCTTGCGGCGCTCGCTGTCGGGCGTGCCGGCGGCCAGGTGCTGCACCGAGCGGTTGTCCCAGAACACCAGGTCGTGCGGCTGCCACTGGTGGCGATAGACGAACGCCGGCTGGACGGCGGCGGCGAAGAGCTCGGCCAGCAGGTCGCGGCTCTCGTTCTCGGGCAGGCCGACGATGCGCGTGGTGAAGTGCTCGTTGACGAAGAGCGCGCGGCGCCCGGTCTCGGGGTGGGTGCGCACCACCGGATGCACGGCGGGCGCCACCTCGGCGATCTGCTCGGCCGTGAGTTGGGGCCGCCAGGGGTTGCGGGCACGCAGCTCCTCGTACTTGGCGAGGTAGCTGTGCTCGGCCTGCAGCGGGGCGATGGCCTTCTTCAGCGCCGCAGGCAGCGCGTCGTAGGCCGCGTGCTGGTCGGCGAAGAGCGTGTCGCCGCCTTCGCCGGGCAGCTCCTGCGCATGCAGCAGCGAACCCAGGCTCGGGCGCTCCTTGTACGACAGGTCCGAATGCCAGTAGTGGCCCGCGTCGCCCAGGCCGATGGGCTGGCCGGCCTCGTCCTTGACGTTGGAGACGATCAGGATCTCCGGGTGGTCCGCGAGCTGGAAGTTCTTCAGCACATGGATCTGCAGGGGCCCGAAACGGCGGCTGAACGTGACGTGCTGGGCCGGCGTGATGCGCTGGTCGCGGAACACCACCACATGGTGGTCCAGGTGGGCGCGGTGCAGCCGGGCGAAGTCGGCCTCGCCCAAGGGGCGCGAAAGGTCGAGCCCCAGCACCTCGGCGCCCAGAGGCCCCGGCAGCGGGCGGATGTCGAAGCCCTGGGACGGAGCCGAGGCATGCGGGAAGGTTTCGACGGAAGACGACAGGACTGCGGACATGGAAGGCGCCTTTGCGGGGAGGTGGTCGGGCCGGCCTCGCCAGCACCCATGCCCCGCACTCTAGGCAGCCTGCCTTCTGCAGGGAACCAATGTTTCGTCAGTTGTTAACTACCAAAACAACTATGGATTCCCGGCAGGCTCGCCGCGCACCGGCCCGGCCCTACAGCCGGTGCGTGCGGTCGCCCTGCGCGAAGCCCATCGGCTGCCAGGGCTCGGGCCCCGCGCCCACGGCCAGCACCTTGAAGAGCTCGCCCATCTCGTGTTCCATCATCAATTTGGCCGCCTGCGCGCGCTCCGCCTGGGGTAGCTGCTCCAATTGCGATAGCAGACCGCAGTTGATGAGGAAATGCGCCTGGGTGGTGTAGCCCAGCACGTGCAGGCCCGCGTCCTGCGCGGCCAGGGCCATGGCGGTGAAGTTGACGTGGGCCGTGATGTCCTTGGCGCCCACATCGGCCAGCGGATCGGAATCGACCTGGTGCGCCTGGTGGCAGACCAGCGTGCCCATGTGGCGCTGGGGGTGGTAGTACTCGGCCTCGGGAAAGCCGTAGTCGATGAGGAAGGCCGCGCCGCGCGCCAGGCGCTGGGCCAGCATGCGCATGAAGCCTTCGCCCTGGGCGTGGATCTCGGTGAGGTAATCCTGCGGGCCCTCGGGCTCGACGGGCGGGCGCAGCGCGGTGGGGCGGTCGGCCCAGGCGAAAGTGGCCTCTGCGTCCTGGCCGGCTTCGCCCAGGGACACGCCGCGCTCGTGCCACACGCCGGTGCCGGCGCCGCCGTGGCGCGCCAGCAGCTGCACGGGCATGGCGTCCAGCACCTCGTTGCCGACGACGATGCCCTCGAAGCGCTCGGGCAGGCGGTCGGCCCAGGCGACACGCCCTTCCCAGGCGGCGAGCGCCGCCTGCTGGCGCCGGCGCAGGCTGCCGGACAGATCCACGATGGTGTAGCGCCGCACGCGGTCGCCCAGCGTCTGCAAGAGCTGCGCGGCCAGCGCGCCGGAGCCGGCGCCGAATTCCCAGACCTCGTCGGTGCCGGTGGCGTCCATCGCCTCGCGCACCTGCGCGGCCAGCGCCCGGCCGAAGACGGGCGAGAGTTCGGGCGCGGTGACGAAGTCGCTGCCCGATTCCGGCAGCGTGCCGAACTTGGGCGATTCATTGGCGTAGTAGCCCAGGCCGGGCGTGTAGAGCGCCATCTCCATGAAGCGGTCGAAACCGATCCAGCCGCCGGCCTCGGCGATGGCATCGCGCACGCGGCCGGCCAGGGCGTTCGTCATTACACTCGCCTGTTCTTTCTGAGGGTTCACCGTCATCTCGTTCGTTCCTTCCGGCGCTGCGCCGGGCCTTCTGCCTTGTTCTGACCAGCCTTCCATCTTATGAGCGATACCGCCCGCCTGCCCGATTCCGCCCCAGGTTCCGCGCGCGGCCGCTCCGCCGCCGCAGCCGCCCGCTGGGTGCTGGTGACGGGCGGCGCCAAGCGCCTGGGCCGCGAGCTGTGCCTGGCCTTCGCCCGCCAGGGCTGGCAGGTGGCCTGCCACTACCACCAGTCGGCGGATGACGCCGAGGCGGTGGTGGCGCAGATCGCATCGGCGGGCGGGCATGCGGTGGCCGTCGCCGGCCCGCTGCATTCCGAGGCCGACGCGCGCGAACTCTTCGCCCGCGCGCTGGCGCAGACCGGCGGGCGGCTGGACTGCGTGGTCAACAACGCCTCGCTGTTCGAACCCGACACCGCCGCCGACTTCGCCGAGGAAACGCTCTGGGCGCAGATGCGCACCAACCTCGTCGTGCCCGTCACGCTGGCACGGCTGCTGCACGGCCTGCATGCCGGCGGCCCTGCGGGCGCGCCGGCCGCCTCCGTCGTGCATGTGCTCGACCAGAAGGTCTTCAATTTGAATCCCGACTACTACTCCTACACCTTGTCCAAGCTGGCGCTGGAGCGCTCGGTCGCGCAGCAGGCGCAGGCCCTGGCGCCCCAGGTGCGCGTGAACGCGGTGGCACCCGGCCTGCTCTTCCAGAGCGGCCCGCAGACGGCCGAGAACTTCGCAGCCGCCAGCCATGCCAACCTGCTGCGCCAACCCATCGACCCGGCCCAGGTGGCGCAGGCGGCGGCCTTCCTCGCCGGCAACTCCTGCATCACCGGCATGAGCCTGTGCGTGGACAACGGCCAGCACCTGGTGCCCACCGAGCGCGACATCATGTTCGTGGCCGAGCGGGTGCTGGAAGGCGCCGCATCGGCCACCCAAGGAGGCCGCCCATGAGCCGCATGGACTGGCTGCAGGCCCACTGCCGGCGCCTGATGCTGCGCGGCCTCACGGTGCAGGCCTGGATCGGCATCCACGACTTCGAGAAGGCCGCGCCCCAGCGCCTCACGCTGGACGTGGACATCTACGTGCGCCTGGCCGACACCACGCCCCAGGCCGACGCCATCGCCGAAGTGCTGGACTACGACTTCGTGCGCGACGCCGTCCACGAACGCATCGCCCGCGGCCCCATCGGCCTGCAGGAAACGCTGGGCGACGAGCTGCTCGCCACGCTGATGGCCCAGCCCGGCGTGGTGGCGGTGCGCGTGCGCACGGCCAAGCCGGACGTCTATCCCGACTGCGAATTCGTGGGCGTGGAGACCTTCCGATTCAACGAATCGATTCTCAGGAACGAAGCCCCATGACCCCCGACGGCGGCCAGCAGATCCTCACGCTCACCGGTTTGCGCTTCGACGCGAACCTGGGCATCCTCGAACACGAAAAGACCGCGCCCCAGCCCATCCAGGTGGACGCGGAACTCAACCAGGGCCGCCAGCCGCTGCTGCCGCACGACGACGACATCAACCACGTGCTGGACTACCGCAAGGTGCGCCAGATCATCATCGACGAGTGCACGGCCGAGCACGTCAACCTGCTGGAGAGCCTGATCGGCAAGCTCACGCGGCGCCTGATGCAGCTGCCCGGCGTGATCGGCGTGCGCGTGAAGATCGCCAAGCTGGAGATCTTCGACGACTGCGAAGTGGCGATACGGATGGAATCGGGCGAGTGGTGAACGGCCGTCGGGCAGTTGGCCGTCAGCGGGGGGCCTTGTCCGCGAGTACCGACGCCAGCCGGTCCACCTCGGCCTCGGCCCGCAGCAGAGACTCCGCCAAGCGCTGATCGGCGAACTCGTCGTATTCGACCGCCACGCCGTGGACATCGGTCACGCCGATGTAGGCGAAGGCGGTGCTGGCCGAGGCCTCCACATGGTTGCGCCCGGCGGTGCGCCCGCCCGGCCCGTAGCCGTGGTCGCCGCGCGACGACAGGATGACCAGTCGCTTGCCGCTGCCGGCCAGCAGGGGCCAGTAGGGATCGCCGCTGCGGCTGCGGTCGAAACCGAAGGTGCTCCCCACGCGCACGATGTTGTCGATATAGGCCTTGAACTGCGCAGGCGGCCCGAAGTTGTACATGGGCACTCCGGCGACGATCAGGTCGGCCTGCAGCAATTCGTCGATCAGCTCGTCGCTGGTGCGAAGGGTTTCGTGCATCCACGGCTCGCGCGCCGACAAGGGCGTGAAGGCGGCATGGATCCACCGGCCCGACACGGGCGGCGGAGGTTGCTGGCCCACGTCGCGGTGAATGACCCGGGCCGTGGGCTCCGCCTCCAGCCATCGCCGGACGAATCGCGCTGTCAGCCGGCGCGTATGGGAGCCATGTGGCGTTTCGCCGGAGAGACCCTGGCGGGCACTGGCGTCGATGTGCAGGAGCGTGGTCACGATGGAAAATCCTCCAGGTAGATGAAAAACAGTCATTGACCCAAAGAAGTTTCCGACGCGCATGACTGTGCGACAAACGATCTTTCCTCTGCCTACGGATGACATGAGATCATGTGTTCATGCTGACCCGGCTCCCACCATTGAGCGCCCTGCGCGCCTTCGAGGCCGCCGCGCGCCTGCGCAGCTTCAAGCAGGCCGCCGATGAACTGGCGGTCACGCCCACCGCAGTCAGCCACCGCATTCGGGTGCTGGAAGCCTTCCTGGCATGCCCCCTGTTCGTGCGCAAGGTGCGCGCCGTCGAGCTGACGGCGCAAGGCCAGACCCTGCTGGCGGGCGTGCGCGCCGGCTTCGACGCCATCGCCCTGGCGACGGAGCAGATCCGCCAGCCCCGCCGAGCCTCGGTCACCTTGTCAACGACCCCCGCCTTCGCCACCCAGTGGCTGGTGCCGAAGGTGGCACAGTTGCAGGCCGCCCGTCCGGACATCGACCTGCACATCCACGCCTCCAACACGCCCGCCGATCTGCATGCGGGCAGCGTGGACCTCGCCATCCGGTACGGCTGCGGCGCTTACCCCGACATGCACGTCCACCTGCTGCTGCAGGACCGCTTCGCGCCGGTCGCCAGTCCGGCACTGGCGACCGTGCTCGACAAAGGCTGGCCGCACTGGCCCTTGATCCATTTCGACTGGCACCATCGATTGCCGCCGGACCTGACCTGGAACGCCTGGGCGCATGCGTCAGGCCTTCCCCGTGCCGACCTGCAGGCAGGGCTGCGCTATTCGGAGGAAAGCCACGCCATCCAGGCCGCCGTCGCGGGCCAGGGCGTGGCCTTGCTGAGCCTGCTGCTGGTGGAGCGGGAACTGCGCATGGGGCTGCTGCGCGTGGCCGATGGGCCCATGCTGCCGGGCATGGCCTACCACCTGATCCGCTCCCGCCGCCGCGCCATGCCGGACGCGGTGGCGGCCGTGCAGGACTGGCTGATCCAGGCGGCGCACGAAAGCACGCAGGCCGAAGGCGTGGACATGCCACCGCCTGCAGCCTGATCGCGGGCGGGATGGGATGCAAGGCGCGGTGCGCAGTGGATAGCACGGCTATCCACAAGCGCCGCAACGCCGCAGACCGCCCGCCCACACCGCTGCCCTGCGGGTTGGTGCGAAATCGGGCCATGGCAACGAGTTTTGACGCCCCGGCTGCTTGCATGGGCTGAGAACCCATGCGGCGCATCCGAGGCATCCACTCATCCCGATTGCGCTCCAACGCGATCCCCTGCGAGATCGTGAACACGTTCTCACATCCGCACCACCACCTTGCCGAAGGCACCCCGGGCCAGATGCTCGAAGGCCTGCGGCACCTCGCCGAAGCCGTATTCAGCAGCGACCACCGGCTGCAGCCGGTTCACGTCGATGGCCCGCACCATACGCTCCAGCGCCGCGCGGTGGCCCACGCTGATGCCCTGGATGGTGGCCCGGCGGCCGATGGCGTCGAAGGTGAAGTCGTCCATCGCACCGCCTTCGAGCACGCCGATGACCGAGATGCGCCCACCGCGCGCCAGCGCCTTCAGCGAACGGCCGATGTTCGGGCCGCCCACCGTTTCCAGCACATGGTCGGCGCCGCGCCCTTCGGTCAGGCGCATGACCTCGGCCGGCCAGTCGGCATCGCGGGCCAGCACATCCTGAGCGCCCAGGGCCAGCGCCTGGGCGCGCTTGTCCTCGCTGCCCGACACCACGATCGCCTGCGCGCCATGCAGCCGCGCGAACTGCAGCCCGAACAGGGCCACGCCGCCCGTGCCGTGGATCAGCACCGTCTGCCCGGCGTGCAGGCCGCCTTGCTCGACCAGCGCGAACCACGCCGTGAGCGCGGCGCAGGGCAAGGTGCTGGCCTGCGCGGCATCCAGCGTGGCGGGCGCTGGCGTGGCCCAGTCGGCATCGAGCAGCACATGGGTGGCGAGCACGCCGGGGCCCGGCACGCCGAGCGTGAAGCTGGCAGCCGGCGCGGCGCCGTCCAGCCAGCCCGCGATGAAGGTGCTGATGACACGCTCGCCACCCTGCCAGCGCTGCACGCCCTCGCCCACCGCCAGCACCGTGCCCGCCATGTCGGAAGCCGGCACGAAGGGCAGCGGTGCGGCCCAGCGGTAGGTGTTGCGGGCGACGAGCAGGTCGCGGTAATTGAGCGAGGCCGCTTCCACGCGCACCAGGATCTGGCCCGGGCCGGGCGCAGGCAGGGGCGCGGTGGAGCGGACGAGGTGTTCCAGGCCGTAGCCGGTGAGCTGCCAGCGTTGCAGGGTGGTGTCTTGCATGGGATCTCCATCGAGGAAGGAATTGACGATGCAGCCATGCTATTGGCGCGCTACATTCGCTAGTGGAGCATCTCAATCAACGCACTGGAGATAGGAATTCTTCAATGAGCGAGCGCCTGGCGGGCATCGAAGCCTTCGTCGCGGCCGTGGAGGCCGGCAACTTCGCGCTGGCCGCCGTGCGGCTGCAGCGCACGCGCTCGGCCGTGGCCAAGAGCGTGGCACGGCTGGAGGCGCGGCTGGGCACGCGCCTCTTCCAGCGCAGCACCCGCAGCCAGAGCCTCACCGAAGACGGCCAGGCCTACTACGAGCGCTGTCGGCGGGCGCTGTCGGAACTGGACGCGGCCGATGCCGCCGTGGAGGCCGGCCGCAGCACGCCGCGCGGCCGCCTGCGCGTGACGGCGCCGGTGCTGATCGGCCGGGAGATGGTGGCGCCGCTGCTGCTGGAGCTGGCCGCCGCGCACCCGGAGCTGTCGCTGGAGATGGTGTTCAGCGACAGCGTGGTCGATCTGGTGGACGAGCGCATCGACCTGGCCATCCGCAGCGGGCCGCTCGCCGACAGCAGCATGCTGGCGGCGCGGACGCTCGGGCGGCAGTGGATGGGCGTCTATGCCTCGCCGGGCTACCTGGCCCGGCACCCGGCGCCGGGCGATCTGGAGGCCATGATCGCCACGGCGGGCAGCGACCACCGCTTCGTCGGCTACTCGCGCGACACCGGCCCCCATCCCTGGCAGTTCCACGGCGCCGATGGGCAGGTGAAGAGCTTCCACCCACCGGCCCGGGTCACGTTCAGCGGCAACAGCCTGGAAGCCAACAAGCTCGCGGCGCTGGCCGGCATGGGCCTCGCGCGGCTGCCGGCCTGGCTGGTGGCCGATGCGGTGCGGCAGGGCACGCTGGTGCGGGTGTCCGAGGAACCCGTGCCCTATGGCTATGCGCTGCAGGCCGTGTGGCCGCAGGCGCGCGCGCTGCCGCTCAAGACGCGCGCGGCCATCGACCTGCTGGCGAGCCGGCTGCCGCCGCTGCTGGCGCAGGGCGGGCCGGGCACGGCAACGGGTCCAGGTGAACGGACCGTTATCTAAGAACGTGTTTACGATCTCCCAGGGGTCGCGCAGCTACGTCGGCGGGATGGGATGCAAGGCGCGGTGCGCAGTGGATAGCGCGGCTATCCACAAGCGCCGCAACGCCGCAGACCGCCCGCCGACGTAGCAGCCCTTCGGGTTGGAGCGAAATCGGGCGATTGGACGCCCCGGCTGCTTGCATGGGCACCAGCCCATGCGGCGCATCCGAGGCATCCACTCATCCCGATTGCGTTCCAACGCGATCCCCTGCGAGATCGTAAACACGTTCTAAGCCCTTCAGCGGTTCACACGGTCCAGCGAAGCGGTTCTGGCTAGGCGCCGCATCGCAGGCAGTAGCAGCGCTACGACCAGATGCGGCAACGACGCCAGAAGGGGCGTGTGAGCCGCGCTCTCAGCAGCAGCGGCTGATGCGGCCCTTGCCGCCATAGCGCGCATCCTGCCTGTCGCGGAAGAACTCGGCATAGCTCATCACCGGCTCGCCGGGGTGGGTGCGCTCCTGGTGGCTCAGGTAGGCGTCGTAGTCGGGCAGGCCCACCATCAGGCGCAGCGACTGCGCCAGGTAGCGCCCGCCGGTGGCGACGGCCTGCACCGCATCGCGCGCGGCCTGCAGGGGTCGGCCGGCTGGCGAGGAACCGGCGGGGTCGCCGCTCATCGCGCGGCCTCGGGCAGGGCCTCGAACGGCGTTTCGTGCGCCGTGGGGCGGTTCGCGGCGCGGGCCTGCAGGCAGGCGCGCACGCTGTAGAACAGCACGCTCAGCACCACGAAGATGAAGAGCGCGCACAGCCCCGCGTTGATGCGGTCGTTGAGCACGATGCGCGACATGGCCTCGGCCGTCTTGGCCGGCGCGATCACCTTGCCCTGGGCGATGCCGTCCGCGTACTTGGCGGCGTGCGAGAGGAAGCCGATCTTCGGGTCGGCCGAGAAGATCTTCTGCCAGCCGGCCGTGAGCGTGCAGGCCAGCAGCCAGGCGGCCGGCGCGATGGTCACCCAGGCAAAGGCCTCGCGCTTCATGCGGAACAACACCACGGTGCCCAGCATCAGCGCCACGGCGGCCAGCATCTGGTTGGAGATGCCGAACAGCGGCCAGAGCGTGTTGATGCCGCCCAGCGGATCGACCACGCCCTGGTAGAGGAAGTAGCCCCAGGCGCCCACGCAGAGCGCGGTGGCGATCAGGTTGGCGGGCAGCGAATCGGTGCGCTTGAGCGCGGGCACGAAGCTGCCCAGCAGGTCCTGCAGCATGAAGCGGCCGGCGCGCGTGCCGGCGTCCACCGCGGTGAGGATGAAGAGCGCCTCGAACAGGATGGCGAAGTGGTACCAGAAGGCCATCATGGCCGGGCCGCCCGCGACCTGGTGGAGGATGTGGGCCATGCCCACGGCCAGCGTGGGCGCGCCGCCGGCGCGGCCCAGGATGGTGTGCTCGCCCACGTCCTTGGCGGTCTGCACCAGCATCTCGGGCGTGACGACGAAGCCCCAGGTCGAGAGCGTGGCCGCCACCGCGTCGGGCGTGCTGCCCACCAGCGCGGCGGGGCTGTTCATGGCGAAGTAGATACCGGGGTTGATGCACGAGGCGGCCACCAGCGCCATCACGGCGACGAAGGATTCGGCCAGCATGCCGCCGTAGCCGATGTAGCGGGCGTGGGTCTCGTTCTCCAGCATCTTGGGCGTGGTGCCCGAGGAGATCAGCGCATGGAAGCCCGACACCGCGCCGCAGGCGATGGTGATGAAGAGGAAGGGGAACAGGCTGCCCGACCAGACCGGGCCGTTGCCCTGCGCGAACTGCGTGATGGGCGGCATCTCCAGCGTGGGCGCCACCACCACGATGCCGATGGCCAGCGCCACGATGGTGCCGATCTTCAGGAAGGTGGAGAGGTAGTCGCGCGGCGCCAGCAGCAGCCACACGGGCAGCGAGGCGGCGATGAAGCCGTAGCCGATCAGCATCCAGGTCAGCGTCTTGCCGTCGAAGGTGAAGGCCGGGCCCCAGACGGGGTCGGCCGCCACGGCCTGGCCGCCGAAGATGGCGGCCATCAGCAGCACGAAGCCGATCACCGACACCTCGGCGATGCGGCCGGGGCGGATGTAGCGCAGATAGACGCCCATGAAGAGCGCCACGGGGATGGTCGCCGCCACGGTGAATGCGCCCCAGGGCGATTCGGCCAGCGCCTTGACGACGATCAGCGCCAGCACGGCCAGGATGATGATCATGATCATGAAGGTGCCGAAGAGCGCGATCAGCCCCGGCACGGTGCCCATCTCCTGCTTGACCAGGTCGCCCAGCGAGCGGCCGTCGCGCCGCGTGGAGATGAAGAGCACGATGAAGTCCTGCACCGCCCCGGCGAACACCACGCCGGCCAGCAGCCACAAGAGGCCCGGCACGTAGCCCATCTGCGCGGCCAGCACCGGCCCCACCAGCGGCCCGGCGCCGGCGATGGCGGCGAAGTGGTGGCCGAACAGCACGTGCTTGTTGGTGGGCACGTAGTCCAGCCCGTCGTTGTGGCGCCAGGCGGGCGTGGAGCGGGTGGCGTCCAGCCCCAGCACGCGCTGGGCGATGAACAGGCTGTAGTAGCGGTAGGCGATCAGATAGACGCAGACCGCCGCGACGACGATCCAGAGCGCGCTGATGGTCTCGCCGCGCGTGAGCGCGACGGTGCCGAGCGCCCAGGCGCCGAGCAGCGCGATGGCGAGCCACACGATATGGCGGCGGATGTGGGACATGGGGACTTGTCTCCTGAAACGTTGGATGGGGAGCGGGCCGCCCTGCCCCTCGGGCGGGTTCTCTCGGCAGGCGGCTGGGCCGCCAAGTATCCCGATGCGCGCCCCGCCGCGCATCCGCCTTGCCGCGTAGGCCAGCCGAGTGGGATTGCCTAAGGTTCAACCCGAAAAGGGTTAACCCTGAGCGCGCGCCGGCACCCCGGTGCCGGCCGGCGCAATCGCCCGTTCAGACGCCCGCTCAGCCGCCCGCCGGACTGCCCAGATCGGCCGCATGCTCGACCGCGTAGCGGATCAGCTCGGCCAGGCTGCCCAGCTCCAGCCGGCGCCGGATGTTCTGGCGGTGCGCCTCCACCGTGCGCACGCTCAGGCCCAGGTCGGCCGCGATCTGCTTGCTGGAAGCGCCCCGGCCCAGGGCCGAGAGGATCTCGCATTCGCGCGGCGTGAGCAGCGGCTTGGGCGCCTGGTTGCGAAAGAGCCGCTGCGACACGGCCGGGCTCAGGAAGGTGCCGCCGGCGGCCACGGCCTCCAGCGCGGCCACCACCTCGGCGGCGGGCGCGTCTTTCAGCACGTAGCCGCGCGCGCCGGCCTGCAGGGCGCGCTGCACGTACTCCGGGTTGTCGTACATGCTGAGCATCAGCACGCGCAGGCCGGGCTGGCGCGCCAGCAGCTGGGCGGCGAAGTCCAGGCCGTTCATGTCCTTCATGCCCACGTCCATCAGCACCAGGTCGGGCGCCAGCGCGGCGATGGGGCCGGCGGCCTCGGCCGCGCCGCCCGCCTCGCCCACGATGTCGATCCAGGGCAGCGGCGCCAGCCGCGCGCGCAGGCCGTCGCGCACCAGGGCGTGGTCATCGACGAGGAAGAGGCGGATGCGGGCGGGCGTGTTCATGGGTTCGGGGTCATGCGGGGCGGATGGTATCCGGCACCTCGGCCACCACGCGCGTTCCGCCGGGGCCGGAGCGCAGTTCCAGCCGTCCGCCCAGCGCCTCCATGCGCTCGTGCATGTTGCGCAGGCCGATGCCGGCGTGAGGGTCGTGCCGCAGCGCATCGGCGTCGAAGCCCCGGCCGTCGTCGCGCACTTCCAGCTGCACGCCGCCGCCCACGAAGTCCAGGGTGACATGCACCTGCCGCGCCTGGGCGTGCTTGAGCACGTTGGTCAGCGCCTCCTGCGCCACGCGGAAGAGCGCCGTCGCCACATCGTGCGGCAGCGGGCCGGGCGGCTGCGCCACATGGGCCTGCACGGCGAGCGGGCCGTGTTCGCCGAAGCTGCGCGCCAGGTGTCCGATGGCGGCGGGCAGGCCCAGGGTGTCGAGCAGCGCCGGGCGCAGTTCGTGCGAGAGGCGGCGCACTTCGGTGAGCGCATCGTTGAGCCGCTCCAGCGCCGTCGCCAGCGTGGCCGGCACCGGGCGCTGCGGGCCCAGTTCCTCGACGGCCGATTCGATCAGCAGCTTGGCCGACACCAGCGTCTGGCTGGTGCCGTCGTGCAGCTCGCGCGCCAGGTGGGCGCGCTCCTCTTCCTGCGACTGCACCACGCGGCGCGCCAGCACGCGCAGCCGCGCCTCGCTGGCGCGGTGCTCGCTCAGGTTCAGCAGCAGCCCCGTGGCGCTGATGGCCGCGAAGCCCAGCGCCGCCACGGCGGCGATCCACCACATGGTGACGGCCACGTTCGATTCGACCTGCCGCTCCAGCCCGGCCAGCGTGGCGTCGATGTCGTCCAGGTAGAGGCCCGTGCCCACCATCCAGTTCCAGCGCGGCAGCGTGGTCACGTAGCCCAGCTTGGGCAGCACCTGCCCGGCGCTGGACGGCTTGGGCCAGGCGTATTCGACATAGCCGCCGCCGTCGGCCCGGGCGCCCGCGATCAGCTGCTGGATGGTGGGCCGGCCCTGCGGATCGCGCAGTTCCCAGAGATTGCGGCCCACCAGCTCGGGCTGGCGCGAATGCATCAGCGCCCGGCCCTGCAGGTCATAGACGAAGAAATAGCCGTCGCTGCCGAAGTCCAGCGCGGCCAGGCGGCGCAGCGCCTCGGCCCGCGTGGCCTCGTCGTCGCGGCCGCTGTCATAGAGCGGCTGCACGGTGCCCAGGGCCAGCTGCACGTAGTTGCGCAGCTCGTTGCGGCGCTGCTCCAGGTAGCTGCGCTCGACCAGCGTGCGCTCGCGCTGCGCCAGGTCCAGCGACTGGTGGCGCACCACGGCCGCCACCACCGCCAGCGTGGCCAGGAGCGGCACCACCGCCAGCACCAGCACCTTGGTGCGCAGGCGCGCCGCATCGCTGCCCGGCCGGCCGGCGGCGGGCCAGAGGCGTTGCAGCCAGGAATGGAGCCAGTGGGGCAGCGAGAGGGCCATGAGGAGTCGAGAGGGCAGCGAAGGGAGCGGCGGACGGAATGGCGAAGGCGGGCGGGGCCGGCGGCCTTTTCGGGGCCGCCTTAAAATCATGGCCTCTTCTCGGGCGCCCATCCGGACCGCCCCGCGCCCAGCGCCACCCCCCGTCCGGCCCCGATTGTCCCCCCGCCTGCCCTGCCGCCGCCCATGACCGCCTTGCCCCACGCCGCCGCCCCTGCCGTCGCCGCGTCCACCGACTGGATGGCCGACGCCGCCGCGTCCACCACCACCACCGATTCCCCCACCGCCACGCCCCAGGCCGCCTCCGTGCGCATCGAGCGCGAGAACCACAAGCTCGAAAAGCGCCTGTGCCGCGAAACGGGCCGCGCGATCGTGGACTTCAACATGATCGAGGAAGGCGACAAGGTCATGGTGTGCATGTCCGGCGGCAAGGACAGCTACACCCTGCTGGACATCCTCATCAAGCTGCAAAAGCGCGCGCCCATCCACTTCGACCTGGTGGCGGTGAACCTCGACCAGAAGCAGCCCGGCTTTCCCGAGCACGTGCTGCCCGAATACCTGGCGACCACGGGCGTGCCCTTCCACATCGAGAACCAGGACACCTACAGCATCGTCAAGCGCGTGGTGCCCGAGGGCAAGACCACCTGCGGCCTGTGCAGCCGCCTGCGCCGGGGCATCCTCTACCGCGTGGCCGACGAGCTGGGCTGCACCAAGATCGCCCTGGGCCACCACCGCGACGACATCCTGCAGACCATGCTGCTCAACATGTTCTTCGGCGGCAAGCTGAAAAGCATGCCCCCGAAGCTGGTGAGCGACGACGGCCGGCACGTGGTGATCCGCCCGCTGGCCTACGTGCCCGAGAAGGACACCGCGCGCTGGGCCCAGCACCGGCAGTTCCCCATCATCCCGTGCAACCTCTGCGGCAGCCAGGAGAACCTGCAGCGCCAGGTGGTGGGCGACATGCTGCGCGACTGGGACAAGCGCTTTCCCGGCCGCGTCGAGAACATGTTCAACGCGCTGCAGAACATCGTGCCTTCGCACCTGCTCGATGGAACGCTGCACGATTTCAAGAATCTCAAGGCCACGGGCGTGGCGAGCGAAGACGGCGACAAGGCCTTCGACCCCGAAAGCTTCCCCTCCGCGGCGCCGGGCCTGCCCGGCCTGCAGGTGGTGCAGCTGACCTGAGAGCGGCCCCAGCCGGCCGGCCAGCACGCAAGCACGCACCGCTCAACCTCATCACCTTTTCATCCTGCTCCGAGGACAACACCATGACGATCGTGCGCTGGCTCTGCTCCCTGATGCTCTGTGCCGCAGCCGCCGTGCTCGCCGGCTGCGCCACCACCCACGTGGTGGACAGCGACGTGCGCAGCTACTCCACCCTGACCGCGCTGCCGCAGCCCCCCACCTACCGTCTGGAACGCCTGCCCTCGCAGGCCGCCCATGCCGCATCGTTCAACACCATCGAGGCGCTGGCCCAGCAGTCGCTCGCCCGCGTGGGCCTGCAGCGTGACGACACCAACGCCCGGCTGGTGCTGCAGATCTCCGCCCAGGGCAGCTACGTGCGCCCGGCCTGGCCCTACTACAACGACCCGTTCTACGGCCCGTTCGGCTGGGGCTGGGGCGTGGGCTACGGCCGCCGCATGGGCTGGGGCTTCGGCGGCAGCTGGATGGACCGCCCGCCCACGCTGCACCGCCGCGAGGTGAGCCTGGTGCTGCGCGACGCCGCCACGCAGAAGATCGTCTATGAGACCTCGGCCGTCTATGAAGACGTGTGGACGGACGACCCCGCCATCTTCGGCATCCTCTTCGACGCGGCGCTCACCGGCTTCCCGCAGCCGCCCGCCGGCCCGCGCCAGGTGCGCACCACCATCAGCCCCGGCGGCGCCCCCGCCACCATCACCGTGGCACCCAGCGCCGCCCCCGCGGCCGGCGTCGTGGTGCAGCCGGCGCCGCAGGCACGGCCCCAGGTGCTGCAGCCCCAGCCGCAACCCAAGCCCTGACGCCGCCGCATGCAACAGCAAGCCACCCGCATCATCGCCATCCGCCACGGCGAAACCGCCTGGAACGTTGATACACGCATCCAGGGCCACCTCGACATCCCGCTCAACGACACCGGCCTCTGGCAGGCCGCGCGCGTGGGCGAGGCCCTGGCGGACGAGCCCATCGCCGCCATCTACGCCAGCGACCTGCAGCGCGCCCACACCACCGCCCAGGCCGTGGCCCGCACCACGGGCGCGCCGCTCGCCACCGACCAGGGCCTGCGCGAGCGCAGCTTCGGCCACTTCCAGGGCCGCACCTTCGCCGAGATCGAAGCCGAACTGCCCGAGCAGGCCCGCCGCTGGCGCCAGCGCGACCCCGACTACGCCCCCGAAGGCGGCGAATCGCTGACCATGGTGCGCGCCCGCATCGCCGGCACCGTCGAGCGCCTGGCCTCGCGCCACGCCGGCGAACAGGTGGTGCTGGTAGCCCACGGCGGCGTGCTCGACGCGCTCTACCGCCTGGCCACCGGCCAGGACATCCAGGCCCCCCGCACCTGGCACCTGGGCAACGCCGCCATCAACCGCCTGCTCTGGACGCCCGACGGCCTGACGCTGGTCGGCTGGGGCGATGTGGGGCACCTGGAAGCCGCGGCAGCGGCGCGGGACGAGCTGCATTCCTGAAGGCATTCGCCCTCGGTACTTGCGGCCCTGCTGCCCACCCGCTGAGGCGCTCGCCGCGCCACAGGCCAAATCTCAAAGATTGAACAGATCCGTCCCGCTCCCTTTGGGTGGCGTCACCCCCAGGTGCCGGAACGCCGCCAGCGTCGCCACGCGTCCGCGCGGGGTGCGCTGCAGGTAGCCCTGCTGGATGAGATAGGGCTCGATCACGTCTTCGATGGTGCCGGACTCTTCGCCGATGCTGGCGGCGATGTTGTCCAGCCCCACGGGGCCGCCGTCGAAGCGGTGGATGACGGCTTCGAGCAGCTTGCGGTCCATCACGTCGAAGCCCTGGGGGTCCACGTCGAGCATGGTCAGGGCGCGCTGGGCGATGTCCAGCGTGATGCGCCCGTCGCCCTTCACGTCGGCATAGTCGCGCACGCGGCGCAGCAGGCGGTTGGCGATGCGGGGCGTGCCGCGCGAGCGGCGGGCGATCTCGAAGCCGCCTTCGGGATCGATGGGGGTGTTCAGCAGCCCGGCGCTGCGCATGACGATGCGGGCCAGCTCCTCGGGCGTGTAGAACTCCAGCCGCGCGACGATGCCGAAGCGGTCGCGCAGCGGGTTGGTGAGCATGCCGGCGCGGGTGGTGGCGCCCACCAGGGTGAAGGGCTGCAGGTCGAGCTTGATGCTGCGCGCGGCCGGCCCCTCGCCGATCATGATGTCGATCTGGTAGTCCTCCAGCGCGGGGTAGAGGATTTCCTCGACCACGGGCGAGAGGCGGTGGATCTCGTCGATGAAGAGAACGTCGTTCTTTTCCAGGTTGGTCAGCAGCGCGGCCAGATCCTTGGGTTTTTCGAGCACCGGGCCGCTGGTCTGGCGCAGGTTCACCCCCAGCTCGGCCGCGATGATGTGGCTGAGCGTGGTCTTGCCCAGCCCGGGCGGCCCGAAGAGCAGGACATGGTCCAGCGCCTCGGACCGCTTGCGGGCGGCGCCGATGAAGATCTCCAGCTGCTCCCGCGCCTTGGCCTGCCCCACGTATTCCTGCAGCAGCTTGGGGCGCAGGGCGCGCTCCAGCGCTTCTTCCTGCGGGGAAACAGGGGCTGCGGACACCACCCGCTTGGGTGGAGGAACGGGGGCGAAGTCGTCGGTCTGGATGCTCATGGAGTGGATTTCATGCAGCTCAAGGGTTGAGCCACTGGCGCAGGGTCGAGCGATAGGGCTGGTCGAAGCGGCCGTACTGGTCGAGGCCGCCGGGGTTGGTGCAGCTGGTCGATCCGCCCAGCAACTGGCCGGAGACGTAGCGGCGGCTGCCGATGCCCACGAACAGCGCGCTGCCGCTGCTGCCGCCTTCGGTGGTGCCCTGCTGCCAGTTGGTGGAGATGAAGGTGCCGCTGTCGGCGTTGCTGGACTGGCAGGTATCGGAAGAGCAGGTGCTGTAGAACTGCACCGTGCCCACGCTGACCTTCTGCAGGTCGCCCTTGGGATGGTGGACGCCGGCCACCGGCATCTGCACGGGCACCCCGCCGAAGAAGGAGCCCGCATACACCACGCCGGCCGGCGGCATGGCGTTGAGCCGCATGAAGGACGTGTCGGTGTTGGCCGTGGCGTAGAGCATCGTGGCGCCGCCCGTGAGCCGCACGGCGCCGGGGTTCGCCGTGCCGGAATTGCAGGCGGTGGAGCGGTAGAACCAGTCGGTGGTCAGGGTGGAGGCCACGGATTGCGTGGAGATGCAGTGGTTGGCGCTCAGGAAATACGGCGTGCGCGAGGAGCGCATGTCGTTCAGCAGGGTGCCGGTGCAGAGGAAGGCGTTGCCGTCGTCGTGCACGAAGATCATGCGCGCCACGGAGCGGCTTTCGCTGCTGTATTCGGGCTTGCACATCACATCGACGTTGCAGGAGCCGGATTCGCCCACCTTGGTGGTGAAGGCGCCGTCGGCCGCATCGGGGGCGACGGTGAAGTGCGACAGGCGCGGCACGGCGATCTGCACGGCGGACACGGGCGCGGCGGCCGGGATCTCCACTTCCAGCGTGGTCGATGCGCCGCCGAAGTCGGGGCTCCAGTAGGTGCGGGCGGTGGTGGCGTCGGCACCGCCCTGGGCGTTGCGCGCGGCGATGGCGGCCAGGTCCTGCGCGGACACCTGCACGGCGGCAGCAGGATCGGCGCCATAGAAGCGCAGCACGGCGCCGGCCGGCAGGCTGCGCACCAGCACGCCCAGGCGCACGCCGTAAGCGCCGGCAGCGTCGAAGGCGATGGCCGCCACCTGGGTGCCGCGGTCGGTGGGGCTCCACTGCAGCAGGGACTGGGTGGAGGCCACGGTGGCCGTGTCGGCCACGTTGCGCACCGAGCCGATCTGGCGAGCGATGCCCTGCGCCGGATTGGCGGCGGTAGCCTTGGCGGTGGAAGCTGCGGGCAGCGCGCCCAGCTGCACATGGCGCACGGTGACCGTGGGGGCGATGCCCTGGGCGGCGGCCGCATCCTTGGTAGTGGCCGTTGCGGGCGTGGCCGAGGCGGACACCGCGCTGGTATCCAGGGGTTCGATGCGGTTCACGGCGGCATCGGGCGGGACCGTGACGGCGGAGCCACCACCGTTGACGCTGCCGCCATTGCCCGAGGAGTTGTCGCCTCCGCCACCGCCGCCGCAGGCGGCCAGCACGAGCGACACGGCAGCCGCCGCAGCCAAGGGTTTGAATGCATTCTTTTTCATGTGCAGCCCTTCACGTTCCGTTCAAAAGAGAAATAAGACACCCGCTGTATATAGATTCCATGTGACGCCATCAGCGGGCGCTGCGGCCAACCCACGGCCAAGCAGTCACGGGGTCATGCCAATCCTGCCATCACCTCGCCAGCGCCTTCAGCGCCAGCTTGATGCCATCGCTCACTCCCACGTCGGCCGGCAGGGCCTTGAGGGCGGTGGCGGCTTCCTTGTCGTTGTAGCCCAGCGCCAGCAGAGCCTGCAGGATATCGGCCTGCGCATCGCTCTGGGCATGGGCCACGCTGCCGATGTCGGCGCCCAGCTTGCCCTTGAGTTCCAGCAGCAGCCGCTCGGCCGTCTTCTTGCCGATGCCGGGCACCTTCACCAGACGGCCGGCCTCCTGCAGCGTCACGGCCTGGGCCAAGTCGGTGACGCCCAGGCCCGAGAGGATGGCCAGCGCCGTGCGCGGCCCGACGCCGGCGATCTTGATGAGTTCTCTGAAAGCCTGGCGCTCAGGGTGAGTGGCGAAGCCGTAGAGCAGCTGCGCATCCTCGCGCACGATAAACTGGGTCAGCAGGGCCACGCGCTCGCCCACGGCCGGCAGGTTGTAGAAGGTGCTCATGGGCACCTGCACCTCGTAGCCCACGCCATGGCAGTCCAGCAGCACTTCCGGGGGATTCTTCTCCAGCAAGGTGCCGGTCAGTTTGCCTATCATTGATGTCCTTTGCCGCGCGTTCTGGCGGCCTCTTGAACGGAATTATCCGCGTGATCCTGCGCCACACATTCACCCCCCACAACAACCTGCGGCTCACCCATCTGTGCGGCCCGGCCGATGCCCATCTGCGCCTGATCGAGACCGCGCTGGACGTGCGCATCGCCCACCGGCACGAGCAGTTCAAGGTGGACGGCCCCAAGGCGAAGGCCACGCAGGCGATGGAGCTGCTGCAGGCGCTCTACGAAATGGCCGAGCGCCCCATCGCCGAGGAGCACATCCAGCTCATGCTGGCCGGCGACAGCGAACTGCTGGAGGCGCCCGAAGGCGCGCCCACGCTGCTGAACACCCGCCGCGCCGACCTGCGCGCGCGCACCGCGACGCAAGGCGCGTATCTCGAGAACATCGCCAGCCACGACATCACCTTCGGCATCGGCCCGGCCGGCACCGGCAAGACCTACCTGGCCGTGGCCTGCGCCGTCGATGCGCTGGAGCGCAGCAACGTGCAGCGCATCGTGCTGACGCGCCCGGCCGTGGAGGCCGGCGAGCGCCTGGGCTTCCTGCCCGGCGACCTGACGCAGAAGGTGGACCCGTACCTGCGCCCGCTCTACGACGCTCTCTACGACCTGATGGGCTACGACAAGGTACAGAAGGCCTTCGAGCGCAATGCGCTGGAGATCGCGCCGCTGGCCTTCATGCGCGGGCGCACGCTGAACAACGCCTTCGTCATCCTGGACGAGGCGCAGAACACCACGCCCGAGCAGATGAAGATGTTCCTCACCCGCATCGGCTTCGGCGCCAAGGCGGTGGTGACCGGCGACGTGAGCCAGATCGACCTGCCCAAGGGCACGCTGAGCGGCCTGATCGACGCCGAGCGCGTGCTCAAGCGCGTCAAGGGTATCGCCGTCACGCGCTTCACCACGGCGGACGTGGTGCGCCACCCGCTGATCGCCCGCATCGTGGACGCCTACGACGCACGGAGGGGGACAAACCCCTGAGCCGCTACGCGGCTCGCCCCCATCCTTGCCTTGGCCGGGCCGGGAAGGGGAACCACGCCGGTGGGCAGGCAGAGCCAGATCCACGGCGTCTGCCGGTCCGGGCCGCGCCAGACTCGGCACCGGCTGGCCCAACGTCCGCATTGCCGCTCAACTACAAAATTCATAGCTGCCAGCCCATGCTGGACAAGCGCTGGAGGCCAAAAATGGCACTGAACCAACTCAATCTGTCGCTGCAGTTCGCCCGCTTCGACGGCGTGGCCGAGCACCGTGCCGCGCTGCCGCGCCATGCGGCGGCGCGCTTCATCCGCCATGCGCTTTCCAGCGATGCCGAGATCACCGTGCGCATCGTGGGCGCCGAAGAGGGCCAGGCCCTGAACCGCGAGTACCGCAAGAAGGACTACGCCACCAACGTGCTCACCTTCGACTACGCGCAGGAGCCCGTGGTGGTGGCCGATCTGGTGCTGTGCGCGCCTGTGGTCGAGCGCGAGGCGCGCGAGCAGAACAAGCCGCTGCGCGAGTACTACGCGCACCTGCTGGTCCACGGCACGCTGCACGCCCAGGGCTGGGACCATGAAACCAGCCCCGAAGACGCCGACGAGATGGAGGCCTACGAGACGGCCATCATGCAGGAGATGGGCTTCGCCGACCCCTACGCCGGCTGAGCACCCCGCCCTGGAAGACACCCAGACCCGGCCACCGGGCATGAGGACGAGGAGGAGACGGAGACATGCTTGAAATCGCGCTGCTGCCGGCCGCGGCCTTTCTGGCCGGCGCGCTGAACGCCGTCGCCGGGGGCGGCAGCTTCCTGACGCTGCCCGCGCTGGTCTTCGCGGGCGTGCCGCCCGTGGCGGCCAATGCCACCGGCACCGTGGCGCTGCTGCCCGGCTACATCGCCAGCGCCTGGGCGCAGCGCGAGGACACGGCCGCGCCGCCGGGCCTCACGCTCGGGCGGCTGATGGCCCTGTCGCTGATCGGCGGCGCGGGCGGCGCCGCCCTGCTGCTGGCCACGCCCGACGCCACCTTCCGCAGCATCGTGCCCTGGCTGCTGCTGGCCGCCACCGCGCTCTTCGCCTGCGGCCCCTGGCTGCGCCAGCGCTGGGCGCGCGGCGATGCGCCCTCCCCCATCAAGGCCACGCTGGGCGTGCTGGCGGTGTCCGCCTATGGCGGCTACTTCAACGGCGGGCTGGGCATTCTGCTGCTGGCGCTTTTCCGGCTGCTGGGCCAGAGCCATCTGAACGCGATGAACGGGCTCAAGAACTGCGTCTCCGCCCTGCTCACCAGCATGGCGGTGCTGATCTACGCGGCGGGCGGCGCGGTGCAGTGGCCGTACGCGCTGGCCATGGCGCTGGCCGCCACCGTGGGCGGCTACGTGGGCGGGCGCGTGGCGCGCCTGCTGCCGGCCGCCGTGCTGCGCTGGTGCATCGTGACGACCGGGCTGGTGATGGCCGGCCTGTTCTTCGCGGCCCAGCACTGAGACTTCACGCTCCAGCCCTTATCCAGCCTGGGCTGATCGCTATCACATCTGATATTCAGGCCGGCGCCGCCGCGGCCGGCGGAATGCGCAGCGGAATGGTCACCGGCCCGTCGTTGACCAGATGCACCTTCATGTCGGCGGCGAAGCGGCCGGTTTCCACCACGGGGTGCTGGGAGCGGGCCTGGGCGACGAAATGGTCGTAGAGCCTGCGGCCCTCGTCGGGCGCCGCCGCACCGGTGAAGCTGGGGCGGTTGCCGCCCCGGGTGTCGGCGGCCAGCGTGAACTGGCTCACCAGCAGCAGGCCGCCGCCCACGTCCTGCACGCTCTGGTTCATCTTGCCGGCCTCGTCGGTGAAGATGCGCAGCTTCAGCAGCTTGGCCAGCAGGCGGTCGGCCTCGGCCTCGGTGTCGCCGCGCTCGGCGCAGACCAGCACCAGCAGGCCCGGCCCGATGCGGCCGATGGTGGCGCCGTCCACATCCACCCGGGCCTCGCTCACGCGCTGCAGCAGGCCGATCATGCGGACGCTCCGGGCTCGTCTAGGAAGGCTTCCACGCCCAGGGGCAGCAGCTCGATGGTCACGCGCAGGCCGGGCACGGCGTGCATCAGCGCGGCCTCCACCGCGGCGCGGCGCTGGGCGGCGCGGCCCAGGCTCCATTCGGCCGGCACATGCATGTGCAGTCCGGCGAAGCGGCGCTGGCCGGCCTGGCGGGTGACGAGGTGGTCGAAGCGCACCAGCGGCTCGGTCTGCGCGAAGGACTGCAGCGCGGCGTCGATGGCGGCCTGCGCCTCGGGCTCGACGGCGGAATCCATCAGTCCCTGCGAGGCGCGCCAGATCAGGTGCATGCCTTCCTTCAGGATGTTCAGCGCCACGGCGATGGCCACGATGGGGTCCAGCCAGAGCCAGCCCGTGAGGCCCGCCGCGCCGATGCCGATCACCACGCCCGCCGAGGTCCACACGTCGGTGACCAGATGGCGGGCATCGCCCTCCAGCGCCACCGAGCGATAGACCCGCGCCGAACGGAACATGAACCAGGCCAGCAGCCCGTTGAGCGCCGAGCTGACCACCGACAGCGCCAGGCCCCAGCCCACCTTCTCGAGCGGCTGGGGTTCGGTCAGCCGGTGCGCCGCCGCCCAGATGATGGCCACGGAGGCGCCCATGATGAGGATGCCCTCGAAGCCCGAGGAGAAGTATTCGGCCTTGTGGTGGCCGTAGGGGTGGTCGTCGTCGGCCGGGCGCTGCGCCACCGTGACCATGGCCAGCGCGAAGATGGCGCCCGCCAGGTTGACGAAGGATTCCAGCGCATCGGACAGCAGGCCCACCGAGCCCGTGAGGTGCCAGGCCATCGTCTTGAGCACGATGGTGACCAGCGCCACCCCGACGGAGGCCCACAGCAGGGTGTGCGGCGCCAGCGCGGCGATGCCGGGCGCCGGCTGGGTGGCGGAAGAGGGTTTGGCAGAAGACATGGCAGCGATTCAGGACGGCAGCGCGGGGGCGCCATTCTGCCTGCGCCACAAGGCGCCTGCATGGCACGGCCGCCATGCCCCGCAGCCGGGCGGCCCGGGATCAGGCGGCCGGCCCGCCAGGCGACCGGTCAGGCATAGAGCCGGGCCGCATCGCGGCGGGCGGCGGCGGCCTCGTGCGGGGAGAGCGCCTCGGCCACCGGCTGCCAGACGGATTCATAGGCGGGCAGCGCATCGGCCGCGAAGGCGGTGTGCGGCCAGTCGGAGCCCCACACCAGCCGCCCCGGCGCCAGCGCGGCCACGCGGCGGATGGCATCGTGCAGCGCCGCGTAGGGCGCCTGTGCGCCCAGCCGGTACCAGCCCGAGAGCTTGATCCAGGCGCCCTGCCCGGCCAGCGCGGCGAGGTGGCCCCAGGCCGGGTCGCCGCCGGGCAGCGCCGCGTGCATGCCGGCCAGATGGTCGAGCACGCAGGCGACGCCGGCCCCCGCATGCAGGGCCGCGATCTCCGCCAGGTGCCCGGGCGCGGCATACCACTGCACATGCCAGCCGCGCTCGCGCAGGCGCGGCGCCAGCGCCTGGAAGGCCGCCGGCCCGTTGCCCACCGGAGAGACGCGGTTGAAGCGCACACCGCGCACGCCCAGCGCGTGCATGCGGTCCAGCGCGGCATCGCTCACCTGCGCATCGACCACGGCCACGCCGCGGTGCCGGCCGGGCCGGGCGGCCAGCGCGTCGAGCAGCACCGTGTTGTCGGTGCCATAGACGCTGGGCTGCACCAGCACCAGGTGCTGCACGCCGTGGGCGGCGGCCTGCCGCTCGATGCGCTCCAGCGGGCAATGCGCGGGCCGGTAGTGGCCGGCCTGCGCGGGCGCATCGCCGTCGAAGACGTGGACATGGGCGTCCCAGAGGCCGCCACCCTCCGGCAGCGCTGCGGAATCGGTCACGGCCGCCATCCGCTCAGCCGACGGAGATCTTGCGCTCGCGCACGACCCCGGCCCAGAGGGTGCGCTGGTCCTGGATGAACTTCGCGGCCGCCGCCGGCGTGGCCCCGGGGAACACGTCGCCGCCCAGGGCGCGGATGCGCGAGAGCACCTCGGGGTCCGCCAGCGCCTGGCGGATGCCGGCGGCCAGCCGGGCCTGCACGTCCGCCGGCAGGCCGGCCGGGGCCAGCACCGGGTTCCATTCCAGCACCTCGTACTTGCGCACGCCCACCTCGGCCATGGTGGGCACATCGGGCAGGGAACGGGCGCGCAGCGACGAGGTGACGGCCAGCGCCCGCATCTTGCCGGCGCGGATATGGCCCAGCGCCGACGCCACGTTGGCGAAGAAGAGCGGCACCTGGCCGGCCATCACGTCGTTCATGGCCGGGCCGCCGCCCCGGTAGGGGATGTGCGAGAGCTGCACGCTGGCGCGCTCCTCGAACAGCGCTCCCGCCAGATGCTGGGCCGAGCCGTTGCCCGACGAGGCATAGGCCACGCTGCCCGGCTTGGCACGGGCCAGCGCGATCACGTCCTGCACGCTGCGGGCCTCGAAGCCCGCCGAGCACACCAGCACGTTGGGGAAAGTGGCCAGCACCGCCAGCGGCGTGAAGGCCTTGGCGGAGTCGTAGGCCATCTTCGGGTAGAGCGAGGGATTCACCGCGAAGGACGAGGCATCCAGCAGCAGCGTGGCGCCGTCCGGCGTGGCGCGGGCCACCTGGGCGCCGGCGATCTGGCCGCTGGCGCCGGGCTTGTTGTCCACCACCACGCTCTGGCCCAGCGCTTCGGCAAGGCGCGGCGCGATGATGCGCGCCATCAGGTCGGCGCCGCCGCCGGCCGGGTACGACACGACCAGGGTGATGGGCCGGCCGCCCGCGATGCCCGGCTGCGGCTGCGCACGCGTGGCGACCCAGGGCGCGGCGAGCGCGGCGCCGGCCGCGCCCAGCACGAGGCGGCGGCTGGGATGGGGGGATGGCAGGGTCATGGTGGGCTCCAGAAGGTTTCGGGGCGGGGGCGGCGACTCAGATCAGGGTGACGCTGTAATGGAACGCGTGGGCGTCGCCGCGCGTGACGCGCCATTCGACGCAGCGCCCGGCCAGGTCCATGGCGCGGCGGGTGACCACAGCGCAGGGGTGGCCCGCCGCCAGCCCCAGGCTGCGCGCCTGCGGCGCCGTCAGCACGCCGAAGCCGATCTCGTCCACCGCGCGCTGCACGTGCACGCCGCAGCGCGCGGCGTAGAAGGGGTAGAGCAAAGCGGGCCAGCCGCTGGGCGCGTCGGCACCGGTGGCCGGAGTCTCGCCTTCTTCCTGCGGCGCCAGCGCGCCGAAGAGGTCCAGCGGCAGCCAGATGTGTTCCAGCAGACAGGGTTCGCCGTCGATGAGGCGCAGGCGCTGCAGCCGCAGCGCGCTTTCGCCGGGCGCCAGGCCCAGGGCGCGGGCAGCATCGGCCGGCGCGGCCAGCACGCCGCGCGCGAGGATGCGTGAATCCGGCGCCTGCCCGGCCCCGCCGTCGCCGAAGCGGAAGAAGCGCAGCATCGATGCCCCCGCGATGCCGCTGCGCACGAAGGTGCCCTTGCCGTGGATGCGCTCGATCAGCCCCTGCTCGACCAGCAGCTCCAGCGCCCGGCGCATGGTGCCCAGCGCCACGCCGTGCTCGGCCGCCAGCGCCTGCTCGGCCGGCAGCGCGGTGCCGGGCAGCCATTCGCCGCGCACCACGCGCTGGCGCAGCGCGGCGGCCAGGGCGGCATAGCGCGCCAGTCCCGGGTGCTCGGCCACGGCGGTGCGCGTGTCGGAAGCCTGCATTCATCTACTCCTCTAGATGACTTGCAGTCTAGGCAGCTGGCGCTGCCGGGCGCCCCAGGACAAACCCGGGGGCCGGTGAGAGCGGATCAGCTATCGCCCACCAGCCGCGCGCGCACCGGCTTGCCCTTGACGCGGCCGGCCGACAGGCGGCGCGCCGCCTCGGCGGCCACGTCGCGCTGCACCGCCACATAGGTGGAGAACTCGTTCACGTTGATCTTGCCGATCTGCTCGCGGGTGAAGCCCATCTCGCCGGTCAGCGCGCCCAGCACGTCGCCGGCGCGGATCTTTTCCTTGCGCCCGCCCACGATCTGCACCGTGGCCATGGGCGGCAGCAGCGGGCCACCGGGCGCGGGCGTGAGCTCGGCCAGCGGATGCCATTCGGACTCGCGCCCCTGCAGCTGCTCGATCTTGCCGACGCTGCCCATTTCGGGAAGGCTCGCCAGGCTGAGCGCCAGCCCCTCGGCATCGGCCCGGCCGGTGCGGCCGATGCGGTGGACGTGGATCTCCGGGTCGGGCGTCACATCGACGTTGATGACGGCCTGCAGCTGGGCGATGTCCAGCCCGCGCGCGGCCACGTCGGTGGCCACCAGCACGGTGGCGCTGCGGTTGGCGAACTGCACCAGCACCTGGTCGCGGTCGCGCTGCTCCAGGTCGCCATAGAGCGCCAGGGCGCTGAAGCCCTGGGCACGCAGCACGTCCACCAGGTCGCGGCACTGCTGCTTGGTGTTGCAGAAGGCGATGGCCGATTCGGGCCGGAAATGCGCCAGCAGCTGCGACACGGCATGCAGGCGTTCGCTTTCCTTGACCTCGTACCAGCGCTGGGCGATCTTGCCGGCGCCGTGCTGGGCCTGCACGGTGATCTGCTCGGGCGACTTCATGAACTGGCGGGCGATGCGCTCGATGCCCTCCGGGTAGGTCGCGGAAAAGAGCAGCGTCTGCCGCTCGGCCGGGCAGCGGCGCGCCACCTGGGCGATGTCGTCGAAGAAGCCCATGTCGAGCATGCGGTCGGCCTCGTCGAGCACCAGGGTCTTCAGGCCCTGCAGCTCCAGCGTGCCGCGCTCCAGGTGGTCCATCACCCGGCCGGGCGTGCCGACGACGACGTGCGCGCCATGCTCCAGGCTGGTGATCTGCCCGCGCAGCGGCACGCCGCCGCAGAGGGTGACGACCTTGATGTTCTCCTGTGCGCGCGCCAGGCGGCGGATCTCGGTGGTCACCTGGTCGGCCAGCTCGCGCGTGGGGCACAGCACCAGCGCCTGCACGCCGAAGTGGCGCGGATTGAGCCGGTCCAGCAGCGCCAGGCCGAAGGCGGCGGTCTTGCCGCTGCCGGTGCTGGACTGGGCGATCAGGTCGCGCCCGAGCAGCGCGGGCGGCAGGCTGGCGGCCTGGATGGCCGTCATGCGCGTGTAGCCCAGCTGCTGCAGGTTGGCCAGGGTGGCGGGGGACAGCGCCAGGGCGCTGAAGTCGGCGGAAGAGGTGGTCATCGCCCGATTATCCCGGGGCACCGCTGCGCCGGGGCGAAGCGGCGCGACGCCGGCGCAACACCGCACAGATATCGGCGCCGGTCAGGGGCCGGCAACGCGGGCGGGCGCGCCGCAGTGCACGACAATAGCGCCATGGCCCAGATCCCCGACTTCACCGAAACCACGCTCCACACCGATCCGGCCGACGCGCTGGCCGAGGTCCAGCGCATCTACCAGCAACAGATCGGCCATCTGCGCGACGCGATGCAGCGCTTCGTCGCGGGCGAGACGCCGCCCAGCCACGTACGCGCCTTCTACCCCTTCGTGCGGGTGCAGACCACCACGGTGGCGCGTGCCGCCACCCAGCTGGCCTACGGCTTCGTCGAAGGCCCGGGCCGCTACGAGACCACGCTGACCCGGCCCGACCTGTTCGCGCGCTACTACGCCGAGCAGTTCCGCCTGCTGCGCGCCAGCCACAACGTGGAGCTGGAAGTCGGCATCAGCAGCCAGCCCATCCCCATCCACTTCTCGTTCGCCGAGCACGACCACATCGAAGGCTCGCTCACGCCCGAGCGCCGCATGCTGATGCGCGACGTGTTCGACCTGCCCGACCTGGCCGCCATGGACGACGGCATCGCCAACGGCACCTGGACGCAGCGCGCCGGCGAGGCGCACCCGCTCTCGCTCTTCACCGCGCCGCGCGTGGACTATTCGCTGCACCGCCTGCGCCACTACACCGGCACGGCGCCCGAGTGGTTCCAGAACTTCGTGCTGTTCACGAACTACCAGTTCTACATCGATGAATTCGTGCGCCTGGGCCATGCCGAAATGGCCCGCGAAGACAGCGAATACATCGCCTTCATCGAGCCCGGCAACGTGGTCACGCGCCGCAAGGGCCTGCCCGCCGATGCCGGCGACGAGCTGGGCGTGGCCCCGCCGCGCCTGCCGCAGATGCCGGCCTACCACCTGGTGCGCGCCGACAAGAGCGGCATCACCATGGTCAACATCGGCGTGGGCCCGTCCAACGCCAAGACCATCACCGACCACATCGCCGTGCTGCGCCCGCATGCCTGGATGATGCTGGGCCACTGCGCGGGCCTGCGCAACAGCCAGCAGCTGGGCGACTACGTGCTGGCCCACGCCTACGTGCGCGAAGACCACGTGCTCGACGAGGAGCTGCCGCTCTGGGTGCCCATCCCCGCCCTGGCCGAGATCCAGCTGGCGCTGCAGCAGGCCGTGGCCGACGTGAGCCAGGTGCCCGAGGCCGACCTGAAGCGCATCATGCGCACCGGCACCGTGGCCAGCACCGACAACCGCAACTGGGAGCTGCTGCCCGACAACACGCCCCAGCGCCGCTTCAGCCAGAGCCGCGCCGTGGCGCTGGACATGGAAAGCGCCACCATCGCCGCCAACGGCTTCCGCTTCCGCGTGCCCTACGGCACCCTGCTGTGCGTGTCCGACAAGCCGCTGCACGGCGAGATCAAGCTGCCCGGCATGGCCAACCACTTCTACCGCGAGCGGGTGGACCAGCACCTGCGCATCGGCATGCGCGCCATCGACATCCTGCGCGAAGGCGGCGTGAGCCGCCTGCACAGCCGCAAGCTGCGCAGCTTCGCGGAAGTGGCCTTCCAGTAATTCCCGTCACTTCAGCGCCCCAAGGAAGGAAGGGCGGCGGCCTGCAGGCCCCGGCCCTTCCACGGAGATGTCCCTCGATTTCGTCACGCTGCTGTCGATCACGGCGGTCAACCTGTGCATGCTCGCGGCCGTGCTGCCGCTCATCATGGGGGCCCGGGTCAGCCGCGCCGCACGCAGCGTCCAGATCAGCGTGGCGCTGCAGGCCCTGGGCTGGGTGGGCATCATCGCCTCCACCCTGGTGCACGGCACGGTGTGGGACCGGGTGCTGTCCACCGCCTCCATCGCCAGCACCGCCGGCGCACAATGGGCGCTCTTCGTGGCCCTCGGCGACTGGCTGGGCCCGCGCCCCGGCGCACGCTGGATGCCGTGGCTCACTCTGGCCACGCCGCTGGGCTACGGCATCGGCTTCGGCCACTACGCCTTCCGCGTCGGTTGGGCCAACGGCCTGCTCGCCGCGCTGCTGCTGCTGTCGGCCCGGGCCACGCTGACGCCCCTGCGCTCGGCCACCAGCCGCTGGCGCCTGCTGCTCTGCGCCTGCCTGCTGCTCATGGCGGGCTTCACCGCAGCGCGGGGCCTGCTGGGCGCCTTCACCGACGCCTACCCCACCTTCAAGACCCCGCACCCGGTCAACATCGGCTCGGCCATCGCGGCCAACATCACCGCGGTGCTGGGCGTGGTGGCGCTGATGGTCGCCTGGCGCACCGAAACCGAGGACCAGCTGCGCGCCCTCGCCAGCACCGACGCCCTGACCGGCATCCCCAACCGGCGCGGCTTCGATCAGCGCGCGCCGCTGCTGCTGGCCCGCGCCATCGACGACGAGCAGGCAGTGACCGCCGTGATGTTCGACCTGGACCACTTCAAGCGCATCAACGACACCCGCGGGCACGAAGTGGGCGACAAGGCCCTGGCGCTCTTCGCACGGCTGCTGAGCGAGGCCGTGAAGCCCGGCGACATCGTCGGCCGCATGGGCGGCGAGGAATTCGCGGCCCTGCTCATGCACGCGCCGGGCGCGCAGGCGGCGCGGCAGCTCGACCTGCGCCTGCGCAGCCGGCTGGCCACGGAAAGCAGCCACGCACTGGGCTTCATGCTCGACTACAGCGCGGGCGCCGCGACCGCCCTGGCCCGCGCGCCGGCCAACACCGCCCAGCTGCGCACGACCTGGATGGCCCCGGCCGACGCCGCGCTCTACGCCGCGAAGGAGCGCGGGCGCGGACAGCTGCGCGGGGCGCCTGCGGCCATATCGATCGCCGCGACCCGCCTCTGAAACGAGTCTGCACGGGGCGTCATCGCCCGCGGCGAAATGCACGGCCGGCTTGCCGCCGCAGGGGCCTTCGGTCCAAGCGGCAACCGTGGCACTCACTCCTTCAAAACCAAGCAAGCGCCCAGCTGGCCGCCCACAGGGCAGCGACGCCAGCACGGTATGCAGCATTTCTGCAACGCACAGCGTCTGACCGGCTGCACTGCTGCACTGAGCCGATCCCGCGCAGCCCATACCCCCCGAAGACCGCTTGTCCATCCCTCAAATGCGGTATGGCACCCGGCGGGCCAAACAGGTACAAATTGAGCCATAAGCTATCACTCGATAAATATCGATAGTTAACATAGAGGTACTCTAAAAAGTAGCTATTGCGCCCACACTGCGCGAGGCACAAAAGCAAGCTCGGGACAAGAAGCCGCAAAGGGAACAACATGCGAGACCCGACCAGCCATATCGTGGGACTGCTGTACGAGGGAGTCATGTCCCCGTCGGACTGGCACGCCGGTCTGGACGCCTTGCGTTGCGCGCTCGGTGCGGCTGTATTCCATTACTTCACGCTCAATCAGCCTGATGCATGGGTGAGCGACAGCCTGGATAACCAGGCCAACATCGGCCTTCACTCCAAGAAGCTACGCGAGTACGAAGACCATTACGTGGCCAACGACCTGCGCATGGCCATCCTCTCAGCCATGCCAACCGGGCAGCTGATGTTGGACCATGAGCACATCAGTGCGCGAGAGATGTCGCGCAATGCCTTCTATGCCGACTTCCTCGGAGCGTTCGGATTCCGCAACACGCTGGGCGTGCAAGTGCGCAAGGAAGGCACGGCTGCAGACTTCCTGGGCTTTCTGCGCGAATCCGACAGACCGGCGTATGGAGAAGCGGAAAAAGCGCTCATGAACCGGCTGATGCCCGACCTGATGCGCGCCGCGCACCTGCGTGCCCATGCCGGCCAGTTGGCCCGTCAGGCGGCATTAGGGCTGGCCGCACTGGACAAGCTTCCGCAGGGCCTGGCGGTCGTAGATGCCTCCTGCCATATGCATTACGGCAATCCGGCCGCCGAACGCCTGCTGAGCGGCGGGGGGCTCCTGCAATGCCGGAACGGATACGTGTACTGTGCCGACGCCACATCTCAGGCCCGATTGAAGGAGTGCATTCAGTCTGCCTGCCGGCCGAGCGGCGAACGAAAAGCCAGCGCACTCTGCCTCGGCGCAGACGGGGCCAAGCTGGTCGTGAACGTACTCGTGCTCAAGGAAACGATGGCGGCTGTACGCAGTCCAGCCCCCCTGGCCTTGCTGGTAATGGCAGACCCGGCACGCCCCTCGGGCCTCGACCCCAACCTGATCGGCGAAATCTTGGGGCTGTCGCCCACCGAAACCCGACTGGCCTTGCTGTTGATGACCGGCAAGACGATCAAGGATTTCGCCATGGCCGAGGGCTGCAGCTGGCACACGGCTCGCACCCACCTGAAGAACCTCATGCGCAAGACCGGCTCCCAGCGGCAACTGGACGTCGTGGGCCTGCTGCAGTCGCTGCGCCTGGGCTGAAGGATGCAGCCGTGGCAGACCGAACCATCGCCCACACCAGCGAGCGAACCTGTGCTCCAACCATCACCGGGTGGAGCACAGGTGCCCCAGCCCAGTGCAACGCGGTCGGCATGCGCCGCAGCGCCATTCCCATGGCCCGCTTGGCCATTCAAGGAGTGAAGCCCATCGGCACATCGATGCAGGACAGACCAGCACGCCAGCCGGCCAGCATCAAAGCAGCTCGACGCGCGCACCGCACCATCTGCCTGAAGCCTGAAGCCTGAAGCAATATGCAGCACAGCACAAACACTATCCGAGCCCAACTCTACGATGGAGTGCTGCGCCCTGCGGCCTGGCACAGCGCGCTGGACTTGTTGGGGAGGCGCCTGGGCGCCGGGATCTTCCACAGTTTCACGCTCGACGACAGCGGTGCGGAGGTGCCAGAAAGCACCTCGAATCTGGAGCGCCAGGGACTGGACACCCGTCTCCTGAGCGAATACGAAATTGTGCACGCCCACAACGATTTGCGCATGGCCGTCGCGATGAGTCTGCCAGTCGGCCAAGTGATGTTCGACCACGAACACATCAGCGCGCGTGAAGCAACGCGCAACTCGGTATACACCGACTGGCTGTTACCACTTGGTTTTCGTCACACGCTGGCCGTGACCTTGCGCATGCAGCCACGAGGTGCGCGCGACTTCCTCAGCTTCCTGCGCCCCCGAGACGCCAACCCCTACACGGAAGAAGACCGTGCCTTGACCCATCAATTGATGCCCGACCTCGTGCGCGCTGCGCGCCTGCGTGCGCATATGGTGGGGCTGGCACGCCGCGCATCGCTGGGCCTTGCGGCCCTGGACGGCGTGCACCAGGGTATAGCCATCGTGGATGGCGCGCTGCGCATTCAGCACCTGAATGCAGTGGCAAAACGGCTGCTGAAGCCGCCCAGCCCGCTGCGGGTACGGAATGGACAGTTTCTTGGGGTGCAGGGAGATGCAGATGCCCGGCTGCGTCAGATGACGCGCGAGGCGTGTGCGCCGCTGGGGCGAGCGTCCACGTTCGAGCTGCCGCAGGCCAACGGCCCAGCACTCGTCGTGAGCGTGCTGCCGCTGCACGCGGACACACCCCTTCTGCAACTGAACGGCACGCCGCATCCCCATGCGCTCATCGTGCTGACGGGCGCCGGCCTGCCCGTGGCCGGTCATCAGGCAGTGGCGGAAATGCTGGACCTGTCACCCACCGAAACACGCCTGGCTTTGTGCCTGGCTTCGGGCCGCAGCGTGAAGGATTTCGCGCTGCTGGAAGGCTGCAGCTGGCACACCGCGCGCACCCACGCCCGCAATCTGCTGCGCAAGAGCGGCTGCCACCGCCAGATCGATCTGGTCCGCATTCTGCACGCGCTGCGAGTGGCTTGAACGCTGCGGTGCAGCGGCACGGCCAGCGCACTTTGGCGCGGCGCCTACCGCATTTGCGGGATAGGAAAGACGCGCAAGCATCGATATCGTGATTCACGTTCATCCAATCCATCGTTTGCTCAAGGGAGGTATCACATGCATCGCACTCCACCGCTTCAAGCCGCACGGCTGGCCTGTCCCCTCGCCCTGTCCAGCATCTTCCTGCTGGCGCTGACCGCCTGCGGAGGGGGAGGCGGAGGGGGCGACACGCCGCAGCCTCCGGTCACGCTGACCGGTTCGGTCATGGTGAACCAGGCGGTGAAGAACGCGATTGTCTGCCTGGATCTGAACGCCAATGGCAGCTGCGACGCGGATGAACCCGCATCCGGTCGCACCGGTGCGGATGGTGCCTACCAGCTGACTTACGCCCCCGCGAAAGTCACCTCCTCGCAGGCGGCTAGTGCATCGCTTATTGCACGCATGGTGCCGGGCACCCTGTCAGCAGCCGACACCACCATCGATGCCGCTGATACGACCCAGCCCCTTGCCTCGTCGGCCTATGTGCTGCGGCAGGTGCCGGGCAAGGCCGGGCAGATCAACCCACTGACCACGCTGGTTGCCAGCGGCACCGCCGCAGGGATGAGCGAGGCGGCGGCCCGCAGCAATGCGGCTGTGCAGTTGGGCATTGCCGAGTCGAAGATCGACAACTACCAGGACGATCCTGCCAGCGATCCCACGCGCATCGTGGACAACGCGCGGCTGATGGCCGTCGTCACTGCGGAGGCATTGGAAGATGGCGCAACGCTGCGCGTGGCCGATCAGAACGCGGCAGCAGACGCGGCGGCGGGGGATCTTGTCACGCTCAACTACACGAGTTCCAACACCTATTTCTGGCGCAACTACGCCACCGCTGCCAAACCCGCCGGCACAGCCGGGTTCCCGTTCCTGGACCTGCGCGCGGGCATGGCGTCAGGCGCCCCGCTCAACAGCCTGCAGCTGTACCCGCAGGCGTATTTGAACCCTACCGGCTGGCGGCAGTGCCAGGGCGATGCCGTGCATAACTCCACCAATGGCGTGCCCAGCCGCAGTCTGTATTGCGGCAGCCAGCAAGGTATCGGTTATGTCAAGGCGACGACGGACCTTGCTGCTCAAGCCATGGCGAAGGTGGTTGCCGACATGCAAGCCAACAGCGCCACCAACTCCATCAACAACCGCCGAGACAACGCCGCCCTGCTCGCGGCGCTCGGCTCCGCCACGTTCCCGCAGGGCGCATCCTTGCGTCTGCGCAATGGCTACACGCTCAACCAACCCATCTTCATCAACAGCCTGCTCAACGACGCACGCCCACAGTCCGAAGCCACGACGCTGGAGCAATTGATCGCAGCCAAGCCGGCATCTGCCGTGGACCTGACCACCGCCGCCGGCTCACTGACCCTGGGCCTGGGGGCCACGCCACAGAACAACCTACGCGTCGCTTTCACCGGCACCACCAGTCCGACCACGGGCACCGTCCAGCTCTATGACTGCGCCCTCAATGCCGCCGCTACCGTGGCATCCAACTGCACCGCCACGCAGACCGGCACCTACGCCATCAGCACGGTGAATGGATCGCGCGTGATGCGGTTCGCGGGGCATGCCGCCACCACTGCGTCCAATCAGGTCAATCTGTATGCGGAAATGAAAGCGCCGGATGGGTCGCAGTGGATTTATCGCGCGCGGGAAGCGAAGCCCGACGTGGCTGGGGCACAGACCGCTTCGGCTCGGTTGAATAGTTCAGCCTGGTCAGGCATGAAGACAATTCTGGGATTTAGTTAAATTTTTCCGCAAATGAGGAATTAAACCAATCCCAAAATATTAATAACTATATTTTATGAGGAAGAACATCATGAACAAGAAATCCAATATCACAAGCCAGATCATTTCAGCGGCACTCATAGCAGGGTGCGGAGGCGGAGGTGGAGGCGACACAGCAGAGAACCAAGTAAAAACAGGATTTTTCTCAGTCCAAGGAACAAACAAAAGCGGCAAACTCGTCTTGGCATGCGTAGACGGAATAGAATATATTGATCCGGCCAGCTCAAAAGGGAAAAGCATATCATCAATTCTAGCCACAAAATATGAAATAACCGACAACCAATATCGAACAGAAGCAGCCAGCGGGAGAAGTTGCCGAGATCAATACGCGTCAATCACTCAAATTCTTAGCGTATCCGATTTGAACAGAATTTTGAATAGCACTCCCAATCCAGATCCGGGAACAGGAACAGGCGGCAACCCGACCACAGGAAGCAACCCCGATCAGCCCAGCAGCGGTGGAGAAAATAGCGAGCGGGCCCTTGCATGCGCTCGTCTATATCGAGAGCAATTTAACGACGGCCAGAGAACCATGCCGGATATTATCTACATTACTGGGACAAATACTCCCAGCCCAGCTTGCCAGCGAATCGATAGTGGGTGGGCTGAATTCAATGAAAAATTGAAAACCGCCGTCGCTTACTGTGCAAACACAACAGACTATCGGGGAATAATTCTAGATGGCAGAGACTACGGACACAACCCTCCAAACTGGGGCGAGCTGGGGAGAAGTGCAGTTACTCAACTTCAGCAGGACTCACAATCATGTGCCTCTAGCCTGGGAAACCTCCCAACGGTGATTGAACCTCCCCCATCACCAACTCCCGCTCCGTCGCAGAATGAAATAATCTCAGCCATCAAGGTTTCGGAGGGCTACGAGCAGAACAGAAATTACAATCAATACCAAGTAACACTAAAAAACAATGGTAATACCGCCATTAATTGCACGGTTTTCTTTGATTACACCTACGTCAGAGGGCTCGACCTAGTTCACGATAGAACAACTACAAACACCGGGAAACTAAGTGTGGGAGCAGAAAAAAAATTAACCCTAAGCGCAGCCGGTGCTGAGTCCAATGTAGGGGACGTCTCATGGACTTCCTCTTGTGACAAATGGCCCTTCTAAACAAATCGACTGCAATCGACATTCAACAAAATCACGAAGTTTCGTTCTTTTAACAGCTAAGGATGGTCTGCACGAATAGCATCGAAGTGTGCTTGCACCTACCCGCGGCTGGCAAAACCAGAAGCCCGCTCCACCTGCTCACCCGTCAGCCGCACCCCGGTATACAGCGCAAACTGCTCCGCCACCTGCAGCGCGATCACCTCGGCGCCCGTGATGACCGGGCGGCCCTGGCGACGCGCCTCGGCGATCAGCGGGGTCTCGGCCGGCATCGCCACCACATCGAAGACCCATGCAGCAGCCGCCACCTGGGAGGGCGTGAATGCCAGGGCCTCGGCGCCGGCACCGCCCGCCATGCCGATAGGCGTGGCATTGACCAGCACATCGGCCTCGACGGGGCTTGTTTCATCCTGCCAGCGGTAGCCGCCGGCGGCGGCCAGTTTGCGGCCTGCAGGTTCGTTGCGCGCGGTGACGATCCCCTGCACCAACCCCGCATCGACCAGGGCCGCCAGCACCGCGCGCGCCATGCCGCCGCTGCCGCGCAGCGCCACCCGCAGGCCGGGCGGCACCGCATGGCGTTCCAGCAAGGTCCGCACGGCGAGATAGTCGGTGTTGTAGGCGACCAGCCGGCCGCCGTCGTTCACCAGCGTGTTCACCGACTGCAGCCGCGCCGCCGACGGGTCCAGCGCGTCGGCCAGCGGGATCACGGCCTCCTTGAACGGCATGGAGATGGCGCATCCGCGCACGCCCAGGGCGCGGACGCCGGCGATGGCCGCCGGCAGGTCGGTGGTGGTGAAGGCCTTGTACACGTAGTCCAGGCCCAGTTCCTCGTAGAGGAAGTTATGGAAGCGCGTGCCGATGTTGCTGGGCCGTGCGGCCAGGGACATGCACAGGCGCGTGTCCCTGGTCAGGCGCAGCGTCATGCGGCCGCCGCTGCGCCGGCTGCCGGCTGCCGCTTCTTGAAGAGGCCCAGCGCCAGCGCCGTCACCACCGTGCCGGCCAGGATGGCCGCGGCATACAGCACCACGTGGTTCACCGCGTTCGGAATGGCGAGCACGAACACGCCGCCGTGGGGCGCCTGCAGGCCGATGTTCCAGGCCATGGACAGGCCGCCGGCCGCGGCGGAGCCCAGCATGCAGGCCGGGATCACGCGCAGCGGATCGCGCGCCACGAAGGGGATCGCGCCTTCGGTGATGAAGGCCAGGCCCAGCACGGCGGAGGCCTTGGAGGCTTCGCGCTCTTCGGCCGTGAAGCGGCTCTTGAACAGCCAGCAGGCCAGGGCGATGCCCAGCGGCGGCGTCATGCCGGCGGCCATGGTGGCGGCCATGGGGTTGGCCACGCCGCTGGCGATCAGGGTCGTGGAGAAGACGTAGGCCGCCTTGTTCACCGGCCCGCCCATGTCGAAGGCCATCATGGCGCCCAGGATGATGCCCAGCAGCACGGCGCTGCCGGTCTGCAGGCCCTTGAGCCATTCGGTCAGCGCGCTCATCACGGCGGCCATGGGCGCGCCGATCACCATCATCATCAGCACGCCGACGATGGCCGCCCCCAGCAGCGGCAGGATCAGCACGGGCTTCAGCCCGTCGAGCCCGCGCGGCAGGCGGATGGCGCGGTTGAGCCAATGCACCGAGTAGCCGGCGATGAAGCCGGCCGCGATGGCGCCCAGGAAGCCCGCGCCCACGGTGCCGGCCAGCAGCCCGCCGATCATGCCGGGCGCGATGCCGGGCCGGTCGGCGATGGAGTAGGCGATGTAGCCCGCCAGCGCCGGCAGCATGAGCGCGAAGCCCGCCTTGGCGCCCACCTGGAACAGCACCCAGCCGATGGTGCCCTTGTGCGCGTCGTCATAGACGTAGATGCCGCCCAGCGCGAAGGCCAGCGCGATCAGCAGGCCGCCCGCCACCACGAAGGGCAGCATGAAGGACACGCCGGTCATCAGATGCTTGTAGGCACCGGCGGATTCGCGCTTGGCCGGTGCCGGAGCCGCAGAGGCCGCGCCGGCGGCGGTCGCCGAAGCAGAAGCCACCGCCGCCGCATCGCCCCACACCTGGGCTTGCGCCTGGGCCTGGGCGAACACGGCTGCCGCATCGTGGATGGCGGCCTTGGTGCCGGTGGCGTAGAGGCGCTTGCCGGCGAAGCGGTCGCGGTTGACCTGGGTGTCGGCGGCGATCACCACCAGGTCGGCCGCTGCGATCTCGGCGGCGGTCAGCGTGTTCTGCGCGCCGACCGAGCCCTGCGTCTCGACCTTGATGGTGTGGCCCAGGGCGCGGGCGCCCTGCTCCAGCGCCTCGGCGGCCATGAAGGTGTGGGCCACGCCCGTGGGGCAGGAGGTGATGGCGACGATGTGCAGCGGGCCGGCGGGCGCGGCCGCGGCCGGCGCCCCGGCGGGCGCTGCCACGGCGCCGGCCATGCGGGCCAGCGCGTCGCGCACCACGCGGGCGGCGTCGTCCAGCACGGCCTGGGGCGTGGCCTCGTGCACGGGCGCAGAGATGGTGCCCAGCAGGTCCTGCCGGTCCACCGGCATGTCGGCGGCGATGATGACCGCTGCGGCGGAGGCCAGTTCGGCGTCGCTGAACGCGCCCTGCGTGCCCAGGCTGCTGTGGACGCTGAGGGCCAGCCGGTGGCCGGCGTTTTCGGCGGCGGCGCGCAGCGCCTCGGCCACCATGAAACTGTGGGCCGGGCCGGCCTGGCTCGCGGCGATGGCGATGAGTTGGGCCATGGTTGTCTCTCCTGTGTCTTTCAGATGGGCCGGGCCGTGATGGCGGCGGCCAGGGCATCGACCTCGGGCCGCGGCGGCAGGCCGGGCGCGATGCGCTGGATGCGCGCGGCCGCGCAGGCCATGCCGAAGGTGGCGGCGCCCGGCATGGCCTGGCCTTGCGAGAGCGCGGCCAGCGTGCCGGCCACCAGCGCGTCGCCCGCGCCCACGGTGGTGGCGACGGGCACGCGCGGCGCGGCGGCATGCCAGCAGCCCTGGGCCGTGGCGATGACGGCGCCCTCGCCGCCCAGCGACACGGCCAGCTGGCGCACGCCGTGCTCCTGGCAGAGGCTGCGCGCGGCGGCGGCCACGTCGGCCAGCGCAGGCAGGGCGCGGCCGGCCAGCTCTTCGAGCTCGGCGCGGTTGGGCTTGATGAAGGCCACCGGCACGGCAGCGCCCCGGGCCGGGTCGGCCAGGTCTTTCAGCAGTTGCAGCAGCACGGCGCCGCCGGTGTCGATGGCGATGTGCGCGCCCTGCGCATGCAGCGCCCGGGCGATGCGTTCCCACACGCCAGCATCGGCGCCGGGCGGCAGGCTGCCGGCCAGCTCGCACCAGTCGCCGGGGCGCACGCGTTCGGCGAGCGCGGCCAGCAGGCCGGCTTCGGCACGGGCCAGCGCATCGGGCGCGAGCGCCAGGCCGGGCAGGTTGATGTCGGTGGAGTCGCCGCGCGAGGCGTCGGCGATCTTGATGTTGGTGCGGGTGGCGCCGGGCAGGCGCAGCATGGCGTCGACGATGCCGCGCGCGGCGAAGGCGTCGGCGAAGACGGCGTCGTTGTCCGCGCCCAGCCAGCCGGTGGCCGTGACGGGCACGCCCAGCGCGGCCAGCACCGCGGCCACGCCCACGCCCTTGCCACCGGCCTCGCGCTGGTCGCCCTGCGCGCGGTGGACCTCGCCCGGCACCAGCGCGGCCACGCGCACGGTGTGGTCGATGGCGGGGTTGAGGGTGATGGTGAAGATGCGGGCGGCGTCAGCCATGGCGGGCTCCTGCAGCTTGCAGGCCGAATAGGCCTGCAGCGCTTGATGCGCCTGGGCTTACAGCTATGTTTTCAGTAGCAATCATTGCGAATCCTTGGAAGGCGTCCGGGGCCGTCATTGCGCGGCGGCGGCGGGCCGCAGCTCGGCGCCCAGGGCGCGCACTTCGTCGGCCGTGTCCACCTGCAGGGCGCGCTGCGCCAGGGCCTGCAGCTCGGCCAGGCTGTGGCGGCGCAGCAGGGCCTTGACGGTGCCGATGTCGCCGGTGCTCATGCTCAGCTCATCCACGCCCAGGCCCACCAGCAGCGCGGCGCCCAGCGGCTCGCCGGCCAGGCCCCCGCACACGCCCACCCAGCGGCCGTGCTGGCGCGCACCGGCCACGGTGCGTTCGATGAGGCGCAGCACGGCGGGGTGCAGGCTGTCGGCCATGCCGGCCAGCTCGGGGTGCTGGCGGTCCACGGCCAGCGCGTACTGCGTGAGGTCGTTGGTGCCGATGGAGAAGAAGTCCACATGCGCGGCCAGCCGGTCGGCGATGAGGGCGGCCGAGGGCACCTCGATCATGATGCCCACCGGCACGGCCGGGGCGTTCAGCTCGGCGCGCACGGCTTCCATGCGCTGGCGCAGCGTGATCACCTCTTCCACCGTGCTGATCATGGGGAACATGATCTGCAGCGGGCCGTGCTGCGCGGCGCGGTAGAGCGCGCGCAGCTGGGGCACCATCAGGTCGTCGCGCCGCAGCGCCAGGCGCGCGCCGCGCACGCCCAGGAAGGGGTTCTCCTCCACGGGCAGATCGAGGTGGGGCACCTGCTTGTCGCCACCGATGTCCAGGGTGCGCACCACCAGCGGCTTGCCCTGCAGGGCCTCGGCCATGGCGCGGTAGGTCTGGTATTGGTCTTCCTCGTCGGGCACGGTGTCGCGCTCCAGGAAGAGGAATTCGGTGCGCATCAGGCCCACGCCCTCAGCGCCGGCTTCCAGGGCCTTGACGGCCTGGTCGGCGCGGTTGGCGTTGGCGGCGATCTCCACCGTGTGGCCGTCGGTCGTGGTGGCGGGCTGCTGGCGGGTGCGGGCCTCTTCTTCCTGGCGGCGCGCCAGGCGCTCCATGCGCTCGCGGGCTTCGATCAGCGCGGTCTCGCTCGGGCCCACGTAGAGGCGCCCGCGGTAGCCGTCGAGGATGGCCACGGCGCCGGCCAGCACCGGCGCGGCCGCATCGCCGCTGCCGCCGGCCAGCACGCCCGGGCCGGCCGCCACCACGGCGGGCAGGCCCAGGGCCCGCGCCAGGATGGCGGTGTGCGCCGTGGGGCCGCCGCGCGCGGTGCAGAAGCCCCGCACGCGGCTGGTGTCGATCTGCGCGGTGACGGAGGGCGAGAGGTCGTCGGCCAGCAGGATGGCGTCGTGCGGCCAGGCGGCCACGTCGGTGGATTCATGGCCCCGGCCCAGGAGGTGGCGCAGCACGCGCTCGCCCACGTCCTGCAGGTCGGCCGCACGGGCGGCCAGGGTGGCGTCGGCCAGGGCGCGCTGCGCGGCCACGCGGCCGGCCATGGCATGGCGCCAGGCCCAGGCGGCGCCGTGGCGCTGCACCACCTGGCGGCTCACGGCCTGCAGCAGGTCGGCGTCCTGCAAGAGGCCCTGGTGGGCGGTGAAGATGGCGGCCTGCTCGGCGCGGCCACCGGCCTTGGCGTCGGCCGCCAGCTGGCGCAGCTGGGCCAGCGCCGCGGCCAGGGCGCGGTCGAGCGCGGCGGCTTCTTCGGCGATGGAGTTGAAGCGGTCGTCCACTTCCAGCTCGGTGCCTTCGGCCTGCACCAGCGTGCCCACCACCAGCCCGGGGCTGGCGGCGATGCCGGTGAAGGTGTGGCGCGCGGTGGGCTGCCAGTCGCCCAGCTCGCTGCCCAGGCCCTGGGCCTGGGCCTGGCGGGCGGCGGAGAGTTCGGCCTGGCGGCTTTCTTCCTCGCCCAGGCGCTGGATGGTCGCGCTCAGGGTGGAGAGCGCCGCCGCCGCATCGCTGCCCTGGGCCGAGAGGCGCAGCTGCGCGCCGCGCCCGGCGCCCAGGCCGAGCAGGGCGGCCACGCTCTTGGCGTCGGCCACCGTGTCGCCGCAGCGCACATGCACGCGCGCCTGGAAGCGGCCGGCCACGCGGGCCCATTCGCCGGCCGGGCGGGCATGCAGGCCGTTGGGGTAGTTGAGCGAGAGCTCCCGGCCGAGCGGGAAGTCTTCCAGCGCCGGGGTGCTGGCGGCGCCGCCCGCTGCGGCAGCCGCGCCCGAGGCGTCGTCGGCCGTGAGGGCGCGCACGATCTCGCCGGCATCGGTGGTGGTGGCGAGGCGCCGCATCAGGGCGCTGTCGCGCATCAGGCGGGTGAGGCGGCGCAGCACCTGGATGTGGTCGTCGGTGGCAGCGGCGATGGCGACCACCAGGTGCGCCTGCTTGGCGTCGTCGCCCCAGCGCACGCCGGCCGGCACCTGCAGCACGGCCAGGCCCGTGCGCTGCACGAGGTGCTTGTCTTCCACCATGCCGTGGGGGATGGCCAGGCCCTCGCCCAGGAAGGTGTTGGCCACCTTCTCGCGCTGCAGCAGGCTGTCGATGTAGGCGTGCTGGATGTGGCCGGCCTGGGCCAGCAAGGCGCCTGCGGCGCGCACGGCGTCTTCACGGTTGTGCGGGGCTGCGCCCAGGCGCACTTCGACCGGAATGGTGGACATGCAATGTCTCCTGCGAAATTTGGTATCGATTCCAGACTCGATTATCTGCCGCGGCCTTCGCGCCTCGCAAGCGGCAACCGCCCTGTCATCCCATAAATACTAGGGAAAACACCGAGAAGAACAGCCGTTCGCTCACCCTATCCGCCCCCGCCAGGCGCTGCCGCCCCGCAGGCTTTGCAAAAGATTCTGGAATCGATACCATGCCCTGCATCAACGCATCGACGATGGCGTCGCAACGAATTCGAGGAGACTTTCCGCTTGGCCAGCATCAAGGATGTCGCGCAGCGCGCCGGCGTGTCCACCACCACCGTCTCGCGCGTGCTCAGCACGCCGGAGGCGGTGCGCGCGCCGCTGCGCGAGCAGGTGGAACGCGCCATCGCCGAGCTGGCCTATCGCCCCAACCTGGCGGCGCGCCGGCTGCGGCAGCGCCGCGCCTCGCTGGTCGGGCTGATCGTCTCGGACATCCGCAGCGCCTTCTTCACCGACGTGGGCCGCGCGGTGGAAGACGTGGCCTACCGCCACGGCCTGCGGCTCATCCTCTGCAACAGCGACGAAGACCCGGCCAAGGAACAGTCCTACCTGGAGCTGATGGCCGACGAGCAGGCTAGCGGCGTGATCCTCTCGCCCACCATGGCGGGCCTGAAGCAGCTGCGCCCGCAGGCCTGGCCCTTTCCGCTGGTGCTGGTGGACCGGGCGATGGACACGACCCGCGCCGACCGCGTGGTGCTGGACAACCAGGCCGCCGCCCGCCGCGCCACCGAACACCTGCTGGACAACGGCTACCGCCGCATCGCCCTGCTGGCCGGCACGCACAGCACCACCGGCCAGCAGCGGCACGCGGGCTACGCCGAAGCCCTGGCCGCCTGCGGCCTGGCGCCCCAGCCCCTGTGGATGGACCCGACCCGCGAGGCCGGCGAACGCGCCACCGCCGCCCTGCTCGCCGGCACCGACCGCCCCGACGCCCTGCTGGCCACCAACGGCCTGCTGCTGCTGGGCGCGCTGCAGGCGGTGCAGGCCGCCGGACTGCACCCGCCGCGCGACATCGGCATCGCCGGCTTCGACAACAACGACTGGACCTCCCTGCCCGCGCTGGACGTGACCACCATCGCCCAGCCTACCTACGACATCGGCCGCACGGCGGCCGAGCTGCTGCTGCAGCGCATGCAGGAGCCCGAGCGGCCCGCGCGGCAGGTGGTGCTGGAAGGCGCGCTGGTGGTGCGCGGCTCCAGCGCCGGGCCGGGCCGCCGCTGACCGAACACGGCGCGAAGAGCGTGTTCACGATCTAAGAGCCTGTTTACGATCTTTTTAGAGCCGACAATTGCTTGGTGAAAAGAAAGCCCTACCCAAGCGACATGAGCAGAGAGAAGTTCGCCGAGATCGAGCCCTTGTTGCGCAGCGTTCGGCGCAGTACCAAGCCCATAGAGCTGGATCTCTACGAGGTGTTCTGCGCGGTGCTCTACCTACTGCGCACAGGCTG
>NZ_FONX01000007.1 GCF_900113035.1 Paracidovorax wautersii
TGGGCTTTCTCCGTGCGAGGGCCGAGCGCAGCGATGGCCCGACTGGTTCCCCACTCCCTTCTGTGCGTGCCGAGAAGCGCAGGGCGGCGGGTGCGTGCGTGTGCCGAAGGACACACGCACTTCGTGCTCTGACTTGCCGCAGCTGTCCGAACGGAGCGCACGCAGTGCGCGCAGTGAGTTCTGCGGCAGCACCCGCCGACCGAGCATCGCAGGTTGCCCGTAGCGCAGCGGAGGGACACGCACAGCAGGGGCGCCTTTCTTTGGGGTACTTTTCTTTGGCGAAGCAAAGAAAAGTACCTCGCCCGCCGGGGCGAGACCCGGCCCCGGAAAGCAATCTCTCAGCCCAAGTCGCCACGACCCCGTAGCGCCCAAAGAGCAAAACAACTCAACTATCAAAAAGATAGCAAAGAGCGCGCAGAGAACAAGCGCTACCAGCCCAAAACACCACAAACCATGCTCACCGTCCAAAACCTCCACCAGTACTACGGCGGCTCCCACATCCTCCGCGACGTGAGCCTCACCGCCGCCCCCGGCAAGGTCACCGTCCTGCTCGGCCGCAACGGCGTCGGCAAGACCACGCTGCTCAAGAGCCTGATGGGCCTGGTGCCCATCAAGAGCGGCACCATCACCTTCGACGGCCAGCCCATCCAGGGCAAGACGCCCTACGAGCGCGCCCGTGCCGGCATCGGCTTCGTGCCGCAGGGCCGCGAGATCTTCGGGCGGCTCACGGTGGAGGAGAACCTGCGCATGGGCCTGGCCTACAAGAGCGCTTCCACGCCCGTGCCGGAGCACCTCTACACGCTGTTTCCCGTGCTCAAGCAGATGCTCGGCCGCCGCGGCGGGGACCTGTCCGGCGGGCAGCAGCAGCAGCTGGCCATCGCCCGGGCGCTGGCGCCCAGCCCGCGCCTGCTGATCCTTGACGAGCCCACCGAAGGCATCCAGCCCAGCATCATCAAGGACATCGGCCGCGTGATCCGCCGCCTGGCCGACGAGGGGCTGGACGGCCACCCCGTCGCGGTGCTGCTGTGCGAGCAGTACTACGACTTCGCCGAAGAGCTGGCCGACGAATACCTGGTGATGGAGCGCGGCGAAGTCATCGCGCGCGGGCCGGGCAGCGAGATGAAGGAAAAAGGCATCCAGCGGCTGGTCGCCATCTGACGGGAAGCGCTCAGCCAAGCCAAGCCCGATCAGGCAGGCAGGCCGGCCGGCCAGCCAAGGCCGCCCTTCAGCGGAAGGAATGGCCGCGCAAGGGGCTCTGCCTGCGCCGGTGCGCCGCCATGGCAGACTCAAGCCCCATGACCGAGCCCACCCCCGCGCCCGCCCTGCTGGTCGCCGACGACCATCCCATGTTCCGTGCCGCCGTGCTGCACGTGCTGCACGAGCGCGTGCCGCAGTACCGCACGCTGGAGGCGGTGAGCGCCGCATCGCTCGGCGCGGTGCTGCAGGAGCACCCGGAAGTGGAGCTGGTGCTGCTCGACCTGAGCATGCCGGGCACGCGGGGCTTCTCTGCGCTGCTGCATGTGCGCGGCGAATATCCGCAGCTGCCGGTGGTGGTGATCTCGTCGAACGACCATCCGCGCGTGATCCGGCGCGCGCAGCAGTTCGGCGCGGCGGGCTTCATCCCCAAGTCGGCGCCGGCCGAAACGCTGGGCGAGGCGGTGACGGCCGTGCTGGACGGCGGCAGCTGGTTTCCGCCGATGGAGGCCGAGCGTTCCGAGGCCGACGCCGAGCTGGCCGGCCGGCTCGCGCAGCTCACGCCGCAGCAGTTCCGCGTGCTGCTCTGCCTGGCCGACGGGCTGCTCAACAAGCAGATCGCGCACGAACTGGGCCTGGCCGAGAACACCGTCAAGGTGCATGTGACGGCCATCCTCAAGAAGCTCGAGTGCTACAGCCGCACCCAGGCGGCGGTGCTGGTCAAGAGCCTGGAGGCCGACGCCGACGCGCCGAATTGAATCGGATCGGAGCGGATCGGATCGATTTGAATTTAGCTTGAAACCGGCCGCAGCCCAGGTGTTTCCTGGGCTGCCTGCTATGGATTTTGATTGTCCGGCGCGGTGGCCGCTTCGCGCGCGCTGTCGCGCAGCCGCAGCAGCGTCTGGCTCATGAGCGCCCGCAGCGCTGGTGCGCGCACCGGCTTGGCGAGAAAGCCCCAGCCGCGCTCGGCCGCCTGGCGGCGCAGCGTGGCGTCGCGCTCGGCCGTCACCAGGATGACGGCGGGCGCCTGGCCCCAGCGCTGGCACAGCTCGGCATACACGTCGGGGCCCTGGGGGCCCGTGCCCAGGTGCACGTCCAGCAGCACCAGCTGCGGCGCCTGTCCGGGGCGGGCCTCTGCCAGGGCCTGCGCCGCGCCGCCGGCCAGAGGCACCTGGCAGCCCCAGCGCTGCAGCAGGGCCTGGGTGGCGGCGCAGGTCTGGCCGTCGTCGTCGATCACCCAGGCGCTGCTGCCGTGCAGGGGTGCGTCGCCTTCCTGCTCGCGCGACGTGGCGGGCGCGCCCTGGCGCTGCATGGCGGCGGCATCGCCCAGCGGCACGCGCACCCAGAACACGCTGCCGCGGCCCAGCTGCGAACGCAGGCCCACCTCGTGCCCCAGCAGCCGGCCCAGCCGTTCGACGATGGCCAGGCCCAGGCCGGCGCCGCGGTCGCGCTCGTCGTTGCCTTCGTCCAGGCGGCGGAATTCCTCGAAGATCTCGCCCTGCAGCGCCTCGGGGATGCCCGGGCCCTGGTCGTGGACCTCGATGCGCACATGGCCGCCGCGCCCGTCCTGGCCCGCCTCGTGGCGGCAGCCGACCACGATGCGCCCGCGCCGGCTGTAGCGGATGGCGTTGGAGACGAAGTTCTGCACGATGCGGCGCAGCAGGTTCTCGTCGGTGCGCACCACGGCGCGCGTGGGCACGCAGCGCAGCTTCAGGCCCCGGCTGTCGGCCAGCACGCCGAAGTTGTGGCCCAGCACCTGCAAGAGCGGCCCGAGCGCCACGTCGCGGATGCGCACTTCCAGCTGGCCTGACTCCATGCGGGCGATGTCCAGCAGGCTATTGAGGATCGCGTCCTGCGAGGCGAGGGCGCCGTCGATGCTGTCGGCCGCATGCTGGGCCGCATCGCCGTGCAGGTGGCTGCGCAGCAGCGAGGTGAACATGCGCGCCGCGTTCAGCGGCTGCAGCAGGTCGTGCACGGCGGCGGCGACGAAGCGGCTCTTGTAGCGGTTGGCGCGCTCGGCTTCCTGGCGCGCGGCCTCCAGGTCGTGCGTGCGTTCGCGCACCCGCTGCTCCAGCGCGTCGGCCAGGGAGCGCAGCTCGCGCGCCGCGTTCTTGTAGCTGGTGATGTCGGCATAGCTGGTGACGAAGCCGCCGTCGGGCAGCGGGGTGCCGCGGATCTCCAGCACCGTGCCGTCGCCCTTGGCGCTTTCATGCAGGTGCGGCTGGCCGCTGCGCAAGTGCTGCAGGCGCCGGGCGATGGCCTCTTCGGCGGGCGGCGGGCCCAGCAGGCCGCGCCGGGCGTTGTGGCGCAGCAGGGCCTCGATGGGCTGGCCCACCGTCATCAGGTCGGCCGGGTAGCGAAAGAGCTGCACGTAGCGCGAGTTCCAGGCCACCAGCCGCAGCTGCGCGTCGATGATGACCACGCCCTGCGGCAGGTGCTCCAGGCTGCGCGCCAGGCCCATGTCGGTCTGCCGGGCGGCCTGCTGCGCGGCCTGCACGATGCCGTCCTTGGCCGAGCGCAGCTCCTGCGCATGCTGCTTGAGCACGGCTTCCAGCTCCTGGCGGCTGTGCTGGCGCAGCCGCGCCATGCGCTGGCGCTGGCGCACGAAGAGCACCAGCAGGCCCAGCGCCAGCCAGCTGCCGCCGCCCGCCGCCGCGGCCCAGCGGCTGTTGGCCACGCTGCTGTGCGTGTCGTGGATCAGGTGCAGCTGCCAGGCGGTGCCGGGCAGGGCCTGGGAATGCCAGAGCACCTGCCCGGGCAGCGGCGGGGCATCCATGCGCGCCAGCATGCCGCCGTCGTCCAGCCGCTCTTCGGTGCGGTAGGCGAGGGGCCTGAGCGGCTGGTCGGAATACTGGCGCGTGGCGGACAGCTCGCGGCGCTCCTGCGCGTCCAGCGGGTGCAGCAGCCGGTAGCGCCAGGCGTCCTGGCTGGCGAGGAAGACCACGCCGTGCGCGTCCGAGGCCAGCACCACGTCCGGCGTCTGCAGCCATTCGCGCTCCAGCTCGTGCAGCGCGATCTTGATCGCGACCAGGCCCAGCGTGCGGCCCTGGCGGTCCACGATGGCCTGGGAAAGGAAGTAGCCCGGCTCGCCGGTGGTCACGCCGATGCCGTAGAAGCTGCCGCTGCCCTGCTCCAGCGCCTGCTGCACGTAGGGGCGGAAGCTGTAGTCCACGCCCACGTTGCTGGTGGACGCTCGCCAGTTGCTGGCGGCCACGGCGCGGCCCTGGCGGTCCAGCAGCGTGAGGGTGGAGGACTGGCTGGCGCCGTTGGCCTCTTCCAGCTTGCGGTTGAGCCGGTCGGTCTCGCTGGCCGAGAGCGGGTGGGTGAGGGCGGCGCGCAGCTGGTCGTCCAGCGCCAGCACCTCGGGCAGGGTGCGGTAGCGGTCGATGCGCTGGCCCAGGGTCTGGCCGTAGAGCGCCAATTGGCGCTGCACGGTGTCGCTCTCGTCGCGCAGCGAATGGCGCCAGGCGAGTTCTCCGGCCAGGAACATGCTGGCCGCCATGCCGCCGATGAGGGCGACCAGGGTCCAGAGCAGGCGGCGGTGGTTGGGATGGATCGGGCGCACGGGCCGGATTGTCCCCCGGCGGGCGCTGTCGCCAGGGCCGGGCGGCCCGGACGGGCGTTTTTGTGGTGCGCTCTTCTTAGGGGTTTCCCTAGGTTGGTGCGGCGCTCCAGAGGGAGGGCCGCAGAGCTAATACCAATGGGCTATCGGTCCCGGAATACCGTAGCAGTACAAATCGTAACCTTGGATGCACCCCGCTGGTGCACATCGCAGATCAGGAGACCGCCCCATGCATGCCATTCCCGCCGCAGACCCCCACAGCCAGCCGCGCCTGCCTGTGCCTTTCTACCGCCAGCTGTACTTCCAGGTGGTGATCGCCATCGTCCTGGGCGTGCTGCTCGGGCACTTCGAGCCGGCCTACGGCGCCGCGCTCAAGCCGCTGGGCGACGCCTTCATCAAGCTCATCAAGATGATCATCGCGCCGGTGATCTTCCTGACCATCGTCACCGGCATCGCCGGCATGACGCACCTGAGCAGCGTCAGCCGCGTGTTCGGCAAGGCCATGGCGTACTTCCTGACCTTCTCCACGCTGGCCCTGGTGGTCGGCCTGCTGGTGGCCAACGTGATGCAGCCGGGCGCCGGCATGCACATCAACCCGGCCGACCTGGACCAGAAGGAAGTCACCTCCTACGTCGCCAAGTCGCATGACATGACCCTCACCGGCTTCGTCATGGACATCATCCCCAAGACCCTGGTCAGCCCCTTCATCGGTGACAACATCCTGCAGGTGCTGCTGGTGGCCGTGCTGTTCGGCGTGGCGCTGGCGCTGTCGGGCAATGCCGGCCGCCCGGTGCAGAACTTCCTGGAATCGCTGACGGTGCCCGTGTTCAAGGTGGTCCACATCGTCATGAAGTTCGCCCCCCTGGGTGCCTTCGGCGCCATGGCCTTCACCATCGGCAAGTTCGGCGTCGGCTCGCTGCTCAACCTGGCCGAACTGGTGGCCACGTTCTACATCACCTCGCTGCTGTTCGTGCTGGTCGTGCTGGGCGCCGTCGCCCGCGCATGCGGCTTCTCGGTCCTCAAGCTGATCAAGTACCTGAAGGCCGAGCTGCTGCTGGTGCTGGGCACCTCCTCGTCCGAATCGGCACTGCCGTCGCTCATGGAGAAGATGGAACGCGCCGGCTGCCGCAAGTCCGTGGTCGGCCTGGTCGTGCCCACCGGCTACTCGTTCAACCTGGACGGCACCAACATCTACATGACGCTGGCGGCGCTCTTCATCGCCCAGGCCACCGACACGCACCTGACGCTGGGCCACCAGATCGCCCTGCTGCTGGTCGCCATGCTGTCGTCCAAGGGCGCGGCCGGCGTGACCGGCGCCGGCTTCATCACCCTGGCCGCCACCCTGGCCGTGGTGCCCGAAGTGCCGGTGGCCGGCATGGCGCTGATCCTGGGCGTGGACCGCTTCATGAGCGAATGCCGTTCGCTGACCAACTTCATCGGCAACGCCGTGGCCACCGTGGTCGTCTCCCGCTGGGAAAACGCCCTGGACCGCGACCGCCTGAACGCGGCCCTGGACGGCCAGCCGCTGCCCCCGCTGGTGACCGACGACACCGTGCCGGCGCCGGCGGTCTGAATCCTTCGCCGCGCCGCCCGCCGGCGGTGAACACCGAAAAGCGGTGCAGCCTTTGCGGGCTGCACCGCTTTTGCGTATCAGGCCCGGGGCGAAGGGCATGCTAAGGTCGGCCGTCCGGTCGCACCGCCGACCCCGAACCGCAACGCCGAACCCGCGCCGCGCCGCCTGCCATGTCCTCCGCGCCTCTTCCTCCCGACTCCCTCGCTCCCGCAGCCTCCACCGAACACGACAGCCGCACGCTGCTGCGCGCCGTACTGGCGCTCGGCGTGGGCGGCTTTTCCATCGGCACCGGCGAATTCGTCATCATGGGCCTGCTGCCCGAGGTGGCGCGCGACATCGGTGTCTCCATCCCCGAAGCCGGCCACGTCATCAGCGCCTATGCGCTCGGCGTGGTGGTGGGCGCGCCCGTGCTTGCCGTGCTGGCCGCCGGCTGGGGCCGCCGGGCGCTGCTGATGGCGCTCATGGCCGTCTATGCGCTGGGCAACTTCGCCTCGGCCATCGCGCCCACGTACCACTCGCTGGCCGCGATGCGCCTGCTGACGGGCCTGCCGCACGGCACCTATTTCGGCGTGGCGGCGCTGGTGGCTGCCTCGCTCGCGCCGCCCGGCAAGCGCGCGCGGGCCGTGGGGCTGGTGATGCTGGGCCTCACCAGCGCCACGCTGGTGGGCGTGCCCATCGCCGCCGCGCTGGGGCAGGTCTTCGGCTGGCGCGCCGCCTTCGTCTTCGTGGGGCTGATCGCCGTGCTGGCCGTGGCGCTCGTGCGCGGCGGCGTGCCGCACATTCCGGCGCCGCAGGGCGCCAGCCCGCTGCGCGAGCTGGGGGCGCTCAAGCGCAAGCAGGTCTGGCTCACGCTGGGCATCGCCGGCATCGGCTTCGGCGGCATGTTCGCGGTGTTCAGCTACATCAAGCCCACGCTGATCGAGGTGGCCGGCCTGCCGCTGTCCGGCGTGCCCTTCGTGCTGGCGCTCTTCGGCCTGGGCATGGTGGCGGGCAACCTGGTGGGCTCGCGCATGGCGGACAAGGCGCTCATGCGCACCATCGGCCAGCTGCTGGTGTGGTCGGCCGCCGTGCTGGTGTTCTTCGTCTTCGCCGCCCACCATGTGGCCACGGCGGCGGTGGCGACCTTCCTGCTCGGCACCGTGGTCGCCATCGGCCCGGCGCTGCAGATCCGCCTGATGGACGTGGCGGGCGAGGCGCAGACGCTGGCCGCTGCGCTCAACCACTCGGCCTTCAACGTGGCCAATGCCCTGGGCGCCTGGCTGGGCGGCCTGGCCATCGCGGCCGGCCTGGGCTGGACTTCGACCGGCTGGGTGGGCGTGGTGCTCAGCGTGGCCGGCATGGGCATCTTCGCCTGGTCGCTCGCGGCCGAGCGCTCCGATCGGGCCGCGCGGCGCTGAGCCGGCCTCAGGCCGCTGGCCTGCGCAGCCGGTGCCAGTGCGTGGCGCCGCGCAGCACCAGCAGGCAGCAGGCCAGCCAGGCGCTGCCGGTGATCCAGCCGGCCAGCACGTCGCTGGCGAAATGCACCTGCAGCACCACCCGGCTCCAGCCCACGGTGACGACGACGGCCGCCGCCAGCAGCAGGGCCGGCCGGTGCCAGCGCGCCGGCAGCAGCCGGAAGGCGAGGAAGGCCAGCATGCCGTAGGCCACCAGCGACGAGCTGCTGTGCCCGCTCGGAAAGCTGAAGCCTTCTGCCACCGCGATCTCGTGCGTGTGCACGGGCCGCACCCGCTCGAAGCTGTGCTTGAAGGCCCGCGTCAGCAGGCCATTGCCGGCCAGCGCCACCACCCAGCCGGTGGCCAGCATGCGGCGCCCGCGCAGCCAGAGGGCCACGGCGACCACCACGGCCAGCACGGCGAGCACGGCCGTATCGCCCAGGTGCGTGAGGCGCGCGAACAGCGTCAGCGTGAGCGTCGATGCGCTGGCGCGCAGGGTGGCGGCCAGGCTGTCGTCCAGCGCCGCCCAGGCGGTGGGCTGGCCCCAGGCGTCGGCCAGCAGCGCCAGCACATGGGCGCAGGCCCAGAGCAGCACGCCCGCTAGCGCCATGGTGGCGGCCAGCGCCACCGGGCCGGAAGGGCGGGGCAGGCGCGTGGCCCAGGGGGCGTAGTGGGGCGCTGCGCGCGTGCTGCCGGCATGCACCGCCCAGGCCAGGCCCAGCGCCAGCGCCAGCCCGGCCAGCCACACGGCGACGGGGTGCGTGCCGGCCCAGGCGCCCCAGGCGGCAGTGGTGGCGCTCATGGGCGGCCTCCGGCGAGGGGGCGCGAGGTGAAGGGCTGGGGCAGAAAGCGGAAGGAAGTCATCGGCATGCGGTGTCGGAAATCAGCCGGCCATTGTCCCCACGCGCTCGCCGGGCGCCGCTGGCCCCATGCGCCTCTGGGGGCATTTCGCGGCATTGGCTGACACGGGCTGGCGGCGCGCCGCAGTGCCGCGGGGCCTGGCGGGTTCCACAATCGGCCGCTGCCCGCACGCAAGGTGTTCACGACATGACGCACAACTCTTCCCCCGCCTATATGCCGCCCCGGCCCGCTGCCGATGCTCCCCTGCACATCGTCGTGCCGCTGCGCCCCGGCGCCGACCTGGACCAGCTGCGCGCCAAGCTCGACGCCGTGCCGCACCTGCGGCAGCGCGCCGTGCGCTGGCATGTGCCTCGCGCGCGGGCCGACATCGTGCAGCTGTCGCTGGAGGCCGCGCGCAGCGCCAAGGCCGACGGAGGCCTGGTGATTGCGGCCGGCGGCGACGGCACCATCAATGCCGTGGCTACCGCCGCCTGGGCCGAGGGTGTGCCCATGGGCGTGCTGCCGATGGGCACCTTCAACTATTTCGCCCGCGACCAGTCGCTCTCGCTGGAGCCGCAACAGGCCGTGCAGGACGTGCTCACCGCGCTCGAAGGCGGCGACATGCGGCCGGTGGGCGTGGGCTTCGTCAACCAGCGCATGTTCCTGGTCAACGCCAGCGTGGGCCTCTACCCGCGCCTGCTGGACAACCGGGAGCGCGCCTCGCGCCGCTTCGGGCGCACGCGGCTGGTGGCGATCCTTTCTTCGATCTGGAGCGTGCTGCGCGGCAGCGCCTCGCGCCGCTGGCGCGTGTCGGTGCAGCCCGAAGAGGGCGCGCCGCTGCAGCAGCAGGAGCACCTGGTTTCCACGCTTTTCGTGGGCAACAACCGGCTGCAGCTGGAGCAGGTGGGCATCGCCGAGGCGCAGGACGTGGCCGGCGGCGACCGGCTGGCCGTGGTGCTGCTGCGCCCGCCCGAGGGCGATGCCTCCACGGCCCGCATGGTGGGCAACGCCATCCTGGGCAAGCTGGGGCAGGACGAATCGGTCACCAGCCTGGCCTGCACCGAGATGGTGGCCGAGCCCGCCAGCTGGAAGCCGCAGCGCGTCAAGGTCGCCTTCGACGGCGAGCGCGAATGGATGCCGCCCCCGATCCGCTTCCGCGTGGGCGAGCGCCCCCTGTGGCTGGTGGCGCCCACGGCCACCGCCAAGGATGACGACCCGGTGCCCGAAACCGCAGCCGCGGCCGCCGAGCCGGAACCCGCCCCCGTGCCGCCCGCCGGGCTCGCCCCCGCCTGAGGCCGCGCGCATGAGCGTCCTGCTGCACATCTCCGACCTGCATTTCGGCGCCCACGACCCGGCCGTGTGCGACGCGGTGGCCCGCCTCACGGCGCGGCTGGGCGTGCGCGTGCTGGTGGTGTCGGGCGACCTGACCCAGCGCGCGCTGCCGGCGCAGTTCGAGCAGGCCCACGCCTTCATCACCGCCCTGCCGGCGGAGCACCGCCTGGTGCTGCCCGGCAACCACGACGTGCCGCTCTTCGCCTGGTGGGAGCGCCTGGGCGGCCATGCCTACGACCGCTATGCGCGCTGGTGGGGCGATGCCCTGGAGCCCGCCTGCGAGGCCGACGGCTTCGCGGTGGTGGGCGTGAACACCACGCGCTGGTGGCGCCACCAGCGCGGCAGCCTGTCGGTGCGGCAGATCGATGCGGTGGCCGAGCGCCTGGCCGCGGCCCGGCCCGGCACCTGGCGCATCGTGGCCAGCCATCACCCGCTGGTCGCCGTGCACCCGCAGGACCGCAGCCACCGCCCGCACCGCGCCGAACGCGCCCTGGCGCGCTGGAGCGCGGCCGGGGCCGACCTGCTGCTCTCGGGCCACGCCCACGAGCCGGGGCTGGTGGAGCCTATCAGCGGCCTCTGGTCGGCCCAGGCGGGCACGGCGGTGTCGGTGCGGCTGCGCGCCAGCGCGCCCAACAGCCTCATCACGCTGGAGCGCCTGCCGGCGCCCGAGGGCCGGGGCGACCAGCGCTGGCTGACGCGCTGGGACTATGTGCGCGACGCGGGCGAATTCCTGCCGGTGGAGCGGCACGACCTGAGCCGCACCTCGCCCCTCGCCGCTGGCTGAGGCGGCTTCAAGCAACTACATCGACCAGATGCGTGGCCGCTCGGCCGGCAATTGCCAGAGTTCGGCGCGCCACGCGGCCCACACGCGCTGCAGCAGCGCCATGGCGGGCTCCACCACCGGGGCCAGGGCGCGCACCACGACCACGCGGTCGTTGGGCGCGGTGGCGCCGGCCAGGGGCGCGAGCGCATCGGCATCGATCACGGCGCGCGCGCAGTCCAGCGCGGCTTCGCGCCGCTCGCGCGAAAGCGGCGAGCCCGCCACGAAGAAGAGCGATGCGAGGCAGCGGTGCCCGGCGAGACCCAGCGGCCCGTCCATCAGCAGCGCGTCGGCGGCGTCGATGCGGCCGCGTTCCAGCCACAGGCCCGACACCTCGATGTGCTGCTGCAGGCGCCCCTGCGTGAACGGCTTGCCCGCGTGCGGCAGGCCGAAGGCGGCCACGTCCAGGCCGATCATCTCGGCGCCGGGCGCCAGCTCCATGGTCAGGCGGTTCTCGGCGTTGCAGGCGTCGAAGCACAGGGCTTCGAGCGGCAGCCATTCCAGGCGCGCGCCGGGCTCCAGCACCGCATGCGTGCGCTGCAGCGCCAGCGGCCCGAGCGAGCGGTAGAAGCGCGTGGCGCCGGGCGTGGTCACCAGGCCGTGCGCGCCTTCGCCCACGCGCAGGGCGATGTCCAGCGTGTCGCCGCCCACCAGCCCGCCGGGCGGGTGGACCAGCACGTTGTGGCAGACCGCGTCGCCCTCGGGGTAGAGGCTTTGCAGGATGCGCAGCGGCCCGCTGTGCTCGAAGCGGGCGACGGTGCGGCCGTGTTCGCGGCGGTAGTCCAGTTGCAGGCGGGCGTGCCAGGTCATGCGGTGCGTGCTATCGAATGAAGAGCGGAACGCGCATGATATACGGGCGCTGCAGCCCGTCTGGGCTGTAAAAGCCGGTGCCGCTCAGGCCTTCCACGCGCCGACGTGCGAGGCCGAGGCCTCGTCGATCAGCGCCGGGCCGATGCAATCGATGGGGTGGGGCGAGGCGTCGAACACGTCGCGGCAGGAGAGCTCGGCGTCGCGCTGGTCCTGCCGCTCGCCGCGGAAGGCGCGCAGGCGTTCGGCGTCGATGCCATAGACCACCCGGCCGATGTTGGACCAGAAGATGGCGCCTGCGCACATCACGCAGGGCTCGCCCGACGAATACAGCGTGGCCTCGGCGAGCGTGTCGCGCCCGTGCGCGGGGCTGGCGACGCGGATCGCCGACGTCTCGGCATGCGCGGTGCAGTCGCCGGTCTCGCCGTTGGCGTTCCAGGCCTCGGCCAGCAGCGTGCCGTCGGCCGCCACGATGACGGCGCCGAAGGGGCGGTTGCCGCGCGCCCGCGCCTTGTCGGCCAGGGCGATGGCCTGGCGCAGGTAGCGGCCGTCGCGCTCGTCCAGCGGCACTTCGGCGGGGAGCGGGGGCAGGGCGGTGGCGAGCGCGCTCATGCGGCCACCTTGCGCTCGGCCGCCGCGGGCAGGAAGGCGGGGTTGAAGACGCGCTCGGGCGCGGGCTTGCGCGCCAGGCCGAACACGGTGGCGACTTCATCCACCTGGCGGGCCAGCACGGCGGGCGCGACGGCGCCCAGGCCGATGGCCTGCGTCTCGGCCGTGTTCAGGTACTGGCGCGTGATGCCCCAGCGCTCGCGCTCCACATCCATGTTCAGGATGGGCTCGCGGGCCTTGATGGCGGCCAGCGCCGCATCGGGCTGGGCCAGCGTTTCGCGCAGGGCGCGGTTGCTGGCGCGCAGGAAGGCGCGGGCGGCGTCGGGTTTTTCTTGCAGCAGCTTGCCGGCCAGCAGGGCGTTGCCGTAGAGCTGCAGGCCGGCGCGGCTGTATTCGAGCACCGCCAGGTCCTTGGGCGGGATGCGGGCGAAGAGCGAGACGGCGGAGTCGTGGAAGTAGGTGGCGGCATCGACGTCGCCGCGCACCATGACGTTGTCGCGCGCGCTGAAATCGGTGGTCACCCACTCGAACAGGTCGGGCCCGGTCTTGAGCGCCCGCGCCACCATGGGCCAGCTGCGGCGGGTGGATTCGACGGCCGCTGCCGCCACGCGCTTGCCCTTGAGCGAGAGGAAGTCTTCGGTGATGCCCCGGTCCCGCCGCCCGATGATGACGAAGGGCGCGCGGTTGTAATACTGATAGACGGCCTGCACGGGCGTCTCGGGGTTCTGCGCGTGGAATTCGACCAGCGCGCTGAGGTCGCCCAGGCCCAGGTCATAGGCGCCGCTGGCCACGCGGGTGATGGAGGCCACCGAGCCCGAGCCCACGTCGATGGACACGTCCAGCCCCTCGTCCTTGTAGTAGCCCTTGGCCAGCGCCAGGAAGAAGGGCGAGGTCTGGCTGGTCACGCGGAAGTCGAGCGTGAACTTCAGCGGCACGAGGCTGCGCTGCGCGTGGACGGCGGGCGCGAGGCCCAGGCCCAGCGGGGCGCCCACGGCGGCGGCGATGGAGGTGGAAAGGCTGCTGGAGAGGAAGTGGCGGCGTTGCATGGCGGATGCTCTTCGGTTCGGACGACAGTTCGGTCGAATGGCCGGCGCGCAGGGTGGCATGCACCCCCGCGGACGGTGCGAACGAGCAATTTCCGGGCGCCGCCGGGTGTTGCATGGCCGGCTGCGCTGAACGCTTCTACTCGGCAGAGGCCATTGCATGAAGCGTGCCGGCCCGCACGGGCATGCAGGCAGGCCGGCATGCGCCGCTCTGGTGCGAAGGCATTGGCCTGTGAATTGCTTGCCGGTAGCGCGAGAGTAGAAGCGTTCAGTTCGGCCGCCACGGGCTTGCTTGCAAGCCTGCGGGGCCGGCGGGTCATTGCTCTTGAAGCCGGTGCCAGCCGGATGCGCGTGCCGCGCCCCATCGTGGGTTCGGGCCGCACCCGGCCGGTGCCTCGTTCCTTCAAGAGCCCGTGGCGCCGCGTGCGCCCTGCCTGCATTGCCGGCCCTGCCGCAGCGCCATGGGTTCTTGTGCCTCACCACCACCCGAACCGAGGATCGCGCCCATGACCGCCCCCACGCTTTCTCCTGCCGCTGCCACCCCCACCCCCGTCTATGAACCCGCCAACGCCCAGGGCGTGATCGCCGAGCTGGAAAAGGAAGCCCGCATGGGCGGCCTGGGCGAGGAAACCAACGCCCGCGAGGTGCGTTGCATCGACATCTCCGACTTCGACGCGCGCAAGGAAGAGATCGCCGAGGCGCTCTGGAGCGCGTCGGTGGAGATCGGCTTCTTCCAGGTCTCGGGCCACGGCATTCCGCTGGAGGACATCCGCGCCGCCTTCGCGCGGGCCGAGCGCTTCTTCGCGCTGCCTGCCGAGACCAAGGCGCAGTGGCCGCTGGCGCGCAATGCGGGCTGGGAGCACAAGGCGCAGATCCGCCCCTCCACCCGCACGCCGGACCAGAAGGAGTCCTACCAGGTCACGCGTCCGCGCATGGCGGGCCTCTGGCCGACCGAAGAAGAGCTGCCGGGCTTCCAGGAAGCCACGCTGCGCTTCGAGGCGCAGTGCTGGCAGGTGGCGATGCAGCTGCTCTCGTGCTTCGCCTGGAAGCTGGGCTTCGCGCCCGACTTCTTCACCCGCGCCCACGACCCCTCGGTGCCCGCCTACCAGAGCACGCTGCGCATGCTGCACTACTTCGCTGTCGATCCCGCGCTGAAGGACGAACTGGGCCTGTGGCGCGCTGGCGCGCATACCGACTTCGACTGCCTCACGCTGCTCTTCCAGCGCGCCGGCCAGGGCGGGCTGCAGGTGCTGCCGGGCAAGGAGATGGAAGGCCGCGCCTGGACGCCGGTGGACCCGATCGAGGGCGTCATCACCTGCAACATCGGCGACATGCTGATGCGCTGGAGCGATGACCAGCTGCCCAGCAACTTCCACCGCGTGCGCAACCCGCTGCCGCACGAATACCAGGGCGCGCGCTACAGCCTGGCCTTCTTCGCGCAGGCCAATGAAGACGCGGTGATCGAAGGCCCGGCGAAGAAGCACCCGCCGATCACCGGGGCCGAATACCTGCGCCAGCGCATCAGCGCCAACTTCTCCAACCGCTATTGAGTCGGTCGGTTTTCAAGGCCTTATCGGCCTGCAGCGCTTGCGGATCAAGCGCTGATAGCTATCTTTTCGATAGCTTTTCGGCTCAGGCCGCAGGCAGGTACGGCTTGAGCCAGCCCAGCCCGTCGCTGGTGGCGTGCGGCGCCGTGCCGCGCGCGGGGCGGTATTCGCAGCCGATCCAGCCGTCATAGCCCAGCGTGTCGAGCAGCCGGAACAGATAGGGGTAGTTCACCTCGCCCACATCGGGCTCGTGCCGCTCGGGCACGCCCGCGATCTGCAGGTGGCCGACGCGGCCGGTGGGCAGGTACTGGCTGATCTTCGCCGCCAGGTCGCCTTCGACGATCTGGCAGTGGTAGAGGTCCATCTGCACCTGCACGTTGGGCGCGCCGATCTCGGCGATGAGCGCATGGGCCTGGTCCTGACGGCTCAGGAAAAAGCCCGGCATGTCGCGGCCGTTGATGGGCTCCAGCAGGATGTGGATGCCGTGCGGCGCGGCCTGCGCGGCGGCATGGCGCAGGTTGGCGATGTAGGTGGCGCGCATGACGGCAGCGTCGGCGCCCTGCGGCACCAGGCCGGCCATCACGTGGATGCGCGGGCACTGCAGGGCCTGCGCGTATTCGATGGCCTGGGCGATGCCGGCGCGGAATTCGGCCTCGCGCCCCGGCAGGCAGGCGATGCCGCGCTCGCCCGCGTCCCAGTCGCCGGGCGGGGCGTTGAACAGCACCTGCTGCAGGCCCAGCGTGCGCAGGCGCTGGGCCAGTTCCGGTGCAGGCCAGGCGTAGGGGAACAAATATTCGACCGCCTCGAAGCCGTCGCGGGCGGCGGCGGCGAAGCGGTCGAGGAAGTCCAGGTCGTTGTAGAGCATGGACAGGTTGGCGGCGAAGCGGGGCATGGGCTGTGTCCTTGGAAATGACGGTTCAGAGGCGCGGCGCGGTGGCCAGCAGTTCGGCCAGCTGGTCGCGGTAGAAACGCGCCTGCAGGGCGGTGGCGTGGCCGGTGGTGTCGGCCGCCGTCGGGATCATGTGGTGCCGGGCGTGCGGGATGCGCGCGATGGCGGCTTCCAGCAGGCCGAGTTCGGGCGGGTTGCGCTCGTCGTCGGCCGAGTTGATGGCCAGCACGCGCGCGGTGATGCGCTCCAGCCCGGCGGCCGGATCGTAGCTGTGCGAAGCCTCCCACTGGTAGAGGTGGTCGTTGGCGTCGCCCGCGAAGGCCGCCTTCAGGCGCTGCTCCAGCAGTGCGTCGGCGGCCGCGCGCGTGGGCGCGAGCTGGTGCAGACCCAGGTGCCCGCCGTTGGTGGCGATGCCGTAGAACACCGAGGCGAACTGCAGGCTGCGCGGCTGCTGCGTGTAGTGGCCGCCTCGCCAGTCCGGGTCGTTGCGGATGGAGTCGGTCACCAGGCGCCGCAGCATCCAGTTGCGGCCCGCCATGGGCGCGGGCAGCGCGGCCATGGGCACGGCGATGTCCATGAAGCCGGGATGGCGCTGCGCCCAGAGCCAAGTGTGCATGCCGCCCATCGAATAGCCCAGGACGGCGCGCAGGTGGCGGATGCCCAGGTGCTCTGCCAGCAGCCGGTGTTGCGCTGCCACCATGTCGCCATAGTCATAGGCCGGGAAGTCGGTGCGCAGGCCGTCCGACGGCTTGCTGGACCGGCCGGTGCCGATGGCGTCGGGCAGCACGATGAAGTGCTTGCGCGCATCCAGCGGCTGGCCTGGGCCGAACAGCTCGCCGGCGAAGCCGGGCCCGAGCAGGGAGTCGGCCGAGCCGTTGGTTCCGTGCAGCACCAGCACCGGCTCGCCAGCCGGGTCGCCGAGCGTGGTGTAGGCCAGCTTCAGCGCGGGCAGAACCTGGCCGGTATGGAAGCGGAAGTCATGCACCACCCATTCGCCGCGCTGCGGCGCCGGGTGGGGGGACGTGATGGGAGCGGAGGTCATGGCAGCAAGCGGTGCGGCGCAGCTACCAACTGGCGCCGAAGGTCTGGCGCAGCTCTTCGATCTGCGCTTCGGTCAGCGGCGCTGCATCGGGTAGCAGGCGGTGCAGGCGGGCGGTTTCCTCCAGCTCCTCCAGCACGGCCATGGCTTCGGCCGGGCTGCCGTGCCACACGTTGGGCCCCAGGCGCGCGAGCATCACGGCCTTGAGGTGCCGGCCCTGCGCGGCATGCCGCGCGATGGCGCGGGCCACGGCCTCGGCCGCCGCCGGGTCGCCCGGGCGGTGGTAGGCGATGTGCGGCACCCGGCCCACCTTCATCACGAAGTAGGGCGTGATGGGCGGCAGCAGTTCCGCGTCGTCCACCAGCCGCCCGCCGGCCGCGCTGTCGGCCGCCAGCGAGCAGGCCACCAGCTGCGTGCTGTGCGTGTGGATCACGCAGCGCGCCGGCTCGCCGGCCTCGGCCGTGGCGGCGTAGATGTGGCGGTGCAGCGCGATGGTCTTGCTGGCGCGGTCGCCCGACAGCTGCCGGCCTTCGGCATCCAGGCGCGCCAGCCGTTCGGGCTGCAGCGTGCCCAGGCAGGCGTCGGTGGGCGTGATGAGGTAGCCATCGGCCAGCCGCACGCTGATGTTGCCGGCGGTGGCGTGCACGTAGCCGCGCGCGAAGAGGCTCTGGCCGACCCGGCAGATCTCGGCGCGGGCGGTGTCTTCATCCAGGAAGTCGGGGGTGGGCAGGCTCATGGCTGCAGTGTGGCGAAGGCCTTGGTGAAGAAGTCGGCGCTGCCGAAGTTGCCCGATTTCAGCGTGATGTGCAGGCCTTCGGGCGCGTCGGCCGCCAGAGCGTGGCACCAAGGCACGCCGGGGTCGATCTGCGCGCCGATGCGCATCTGCGCGATGCCCAGGGCCTGCACGCAGGCGCCCGAGGTTTCGCCGCCCGCCACGATGAGCTGGCGCACGCCGCGCTGCACCAGGCCGCGCGCGATGGCGGCGATGGTTTCTTCCACCATCGCGCCGGCCTGGCCCGCACCCAGCTGGCCCTGCACCGCGCGCACGGCCGAGGGCTCTGCCGTCGAATACACCAGCACCGGGCCGGCGGCCAGGTGGGCGTCGGCCCAGGCCAGGGCCTCGGCCGCCACGTCCACCCCGGCGGCGATGCGCAGCGGGTCGATGGCCAGGGCCGGCCGGCCGGACTGGATGAATTCCATGACCTGCCGGTTGGTCGCCACCGAGCAGCTGCCCGAGACGACGGCCTGCAGCCCTTGCGGCGCGGGCAGGCGCGCGGCTTCGTCGCCCGGCGCGATGCCGAAGTTGCCCGGCAGGCCGATGGCCACGCCCGAGCCGGCGGTGACCAGGGGCATGCCCTTCAAGGCCGGGCCCAGGCGCAGCAGGTCGGCGTTGGAGACCGCATCGACCACGGCCATGCGCACGCCCTCGGCCTTGAGCTGGCCGATGCGTGCGCGGATGGCGGCCTCGCCCTGCGCGACCACGGCGTGGTCGATCAGGCCCACGCGGCTTTCCGTCTGCGCCTGCAGCACGCGCACCAGGTTGGGGTCCGCCATGGGCGTGAGCGGGTGGTTCTGCATGCCGCTCTCGTTCAGCAGCACGTCGCCCACGAACAGGTAGCCCTTGAACACGGTGCGCTGGTTGTCTGGGAAGGCGGGCGTGGCAATGGTGAAGTCGGTGCCCAGCGCCTTCATCAGCGCGTCGGTGACCGGGCCGATGTTGCCTTCGGACGTGCTGTCGAAGGTGGAGCAGTACTTGAAGTAGATCTGCTGTGTGCCCTGCGCCTGGAGCCACCGCAGCGCGGCCAGCGACTGGGCGATGGCCTCGTCCTTCGGGATGGTGCGAGATTTGAGTGCCACCACCACGGCATCGGCCTCGGTGTCGAGGGGCGCCGTGGGCACGCCCATGACCTGCACCACGCGCATGCCGGCGCGCACCAGGTTGTTGGCGAGGTCGGTGGCGCCGGTGAAGTCGTCGGCGATGCAGCCGAGCAGCGCGCGCGTCATGCCTGCGGCTCCTGGCCGGCGGGCAGCGTGATGCCCGGGAAGATCTTGATCACGGCGCTGTCGTCCTCCTTGGCGAAGCCGGCGGTCGAGGCCTGCATGAACATCTGGTGCGCGGTGGCGGCCAGCGGCAGCGGGAATTTGCTGGCGCGCGCGGTGTCCAGCACCAGGCCCAGGTCCTTCACGAAGATGTCCACGGCCGACAGCGGTGTGTAGTCGCCCGCCAGCACGTGGGCCATGCGGTTCTCGAACATCCAGCTGTTGCCTGCGCTGTGGGTGATGACCTCGTACAGCGCCGCCGCGTCCACGCCTTCGCGCAGGCCCAGGGCCATGGCTTCGGCAGCCACGGCGATATGCACGCCCGCCAGCAGCTGGTTGATGATCTTGACCTTGCTGCCCGCGCCGGCCCGGTCGCCCAGGCGGTAGACCTTGCCGGCCATGCCGTCCAGCACGGCGCCGGCCGCGGCATAGGCTTCGGGCCGGGCCGAGGTCATCATCGTCATCTGGCCCGATGCGGCCTTGGCCGCGCCGCCGGAGATGGGGGCATCCACGTAGTGCAGGTCCAGCGCGTTCAGGCGCTCCTCCAGCGCCACGGACCAGTTCGGGTCCACCGTGGAGCACATCACGAAGGTGCTGCCCGGGCGCATGGCGGCTGCGGCACCGCCCTCGCCGAACAGCACGCTCTCGGTCTGCGCGGCGTTGACCACCACCGACACCACCACGTCGCTCGCCGCAGCCAGGGACGCCGCCGTGGCGTGCGCCGTGCCGCCTTCGGCTATGAAGGCCTCGGCCACGCCGGGGCGCACGTCGCAGACATGGATGGCGAAGCCGTTGCCGCGCAAGGTCTTGGCGATGCCGGCGCCCATGGCGCCCAGGCCGATGATGCCCACGGTGGGAAGGTTCATGGTGTCAGTCCTCGAAAAGAGAGAAGCGTTGGAAGAAGGGGCGTTCAGGCCACCAGGGCCCAGATCAGCGCGGTGAGCGCGAAGCCTGCCAGGCCCAGCACGGTGGTCAGCACCGTCCAGGTGCGCAGGCCGTCGCCCACGCTCAGGCCCAGGTAGCGCGTCACGATCCAGAAGCCGGAGTCGTTGACGTGCGACAGGCCCAGGCTGCCGAAGCCGATGGCCACGGTGAGCAAGGCCACCTGCAGCGGCGAATACCCGCCACCGGCCATGGCGTCGGCCAGCAGGCCGCAGGTGGTGATGATGGCCACCGTGGCCGAGCCCTGCGCCGCGCGCAGCGCCAGCGAGATCACGAAGGCCAGCAGGATCAGGGGCAGGCTGGTGGCGGTGAGGCTTTGCGACAGCGCGGCGCCGATGCCGCTGGCCGTGAGCACCTTGGCGAACACGCCGCCTGCGCCCGTCACCAGGATCACGGTGGCGGCGGGCGGCAGCGCCGATTCCATGATGGCGTTGGTGCGCTCGCGGTTCCAGCCCTGGCTGCGGCCCAGCAGGAACATCGCCAGCCCCACGGCCACCATCAGCGCGAAGATGGGTGAGCCGATGAAGCCCAGCACCGCGCGCAGACCGTCGCCCTTGGGCAGCAGCGTGGCGCCCGTGGTGCCCGCCATGATGAGCGCCAGCGGGACCAGGATCAACGCCATGATGGTGCCCACGCCGGGGGTGCGCCGGCTGGAGCCGGAGACCGCAGCCCCGTCCGCCGCCGTGGTGCCGAAGGCGGCGAACTGCTCGGCCGTGGCGGGCAGCATGGGATAGCCCTTGCGGTTGAGCCAACCCGCGACGTACTGCGACAGCGCCGCCAGCGGAATGCAGATGGCCAAGCCGATGAGGGTGATCCAGCCGATGTCTGCCTTGACGATGGCCGCGCCACCCACGATGCCAGGGTGCGGAGGCACCACCACGTGCGCAGCCAGCATGATGCCCGCCACGGGCAGTCCGAACTTGACCGGGTTCACGCCCGCTGCCTTGCAAAAGCCATAGACGATGGGCACCAGGATGATGAAGCCCACGTCGAAGAACACCGGAATGGCCAGCACCAGCGCCGCCGCCGTGAGCGCCATGGGAACGCGCGTGGGCCCCAGCAGCTGGGTGAAGCGGTTGGCCAGGCTGGCTGCGCCGCCGGACACCTCGATCATGCGCCCCAGCATGGAGCCCAGTGCCACCAGGATGGCCACCGAGCCCAGCGTTCCGCCCATGCCCGCGATCAGCGTGCTGATGATGTCGCCGATGGGCATGCCGGTGGCGAAGGCCACCAGGAAGCTGACCAGCATCATGGCCACGAAGGCGTGTACCTGCCAGCGGATGATGAGCAGAAGCAGCAGCGCGATGCTGCCGGCGCCGATGCCGAGAAGTGCGATGGTGGACACGACGGGGATATCTCCAGAAGGCGGCCGTGCAGCATGCGCGCATGTACCACGGCCTTGATTGTTGGTATTGTCAGGTCATCATACAAATTTAAGTTGATGTGTTGCCTCGGGTAAACCCGTGGCAGGAGAGACGGGCGGGCGGAGGTTGCCGGGCGGCCGCTGGCGGTCTGCCATCCCGGGAAAAGGGTGGCCGTTTGGACGCCGGAACGATCCGGGCCCCTGTTGCGCCGGCTTGTCGGCGTGTCTACTTCAAGCCGGGCGGAACGGCTGCCACCAGCGGCTCGGCCAGCCTGTCGCCGGACTGGGTCCAGAAGCTGGGGTCGGCCTGCGCGATGCGGTCCAGGGCGTTGTGCATGTGCGCGGTGGCGGCGTTGCGGGCGGCTGCGGGATCACCGGCCTCGATGGCCTGCACGATGCGTTCGTGCTCCCGGGTGACGGCTTGGGATAGGTCGCTGCGGCGTGCCTCGTTGGCCCGGGTCACGCGCGTGGCGCCCTGGAGGAACTGGGCCAGGTAGTCCAGCGTGTTGATGAGAAACGGGTTGCCTGCCGCGCGGGCGATGGCACGGTGGAACAGCACGTCTTCCTCCACGCCATCACGGCCCGCGGCCACCGCATCGTGGATGGCTTGCATGGCCTGCCGGATGGCGGTCAGGTCATCGGCGCTGCGGCGCTGTGCGGCCAGTTCCGCCACCTCGGATTCGAGCGCGCGGCGCACTTCGACGATCTGCATCACCGCTTCGCGCGAGGCTGCATGCGGCAGCGCGAACTGCAGCGGCTCGATGCCCGGTGCCTGCACGTACACGCCGCTGCCCTGGCGCGAATCGACCAGGCCGCGCGACTTCAGGCGCGAGATGGCTTCGCGCACGACCGTGCGGCTGACCTGGAACTGCTGGGCCAGCGCGGCCTCGGTCGGGAGCTTCTCTGCGGCCTGGATGCGTCCCTCCCGGATCTCCGCCTCCAGCGCGCTGGCGACCTGGTCGGCCAGCTTGATGGTGGGTTTGATCGCGGAAAAGGACGAGGACATGGAGGGAGAGACGGCGCGGGGTGTGGGAGGGAAGGCGTGCGAGTGCAGAACCCGCCGGACGACTGTACTCCAAGCCCCAGGGATGCTCTTGAAGAGTCGCAGCGCCGCGTGCCTCTGCGGGCTCGGGCTATATACAGCATTGCACACCAGCGCCATGGCTGCGATGGACGCACTGCAGCCGCTCCCGCTCCGAAGCGCAGACCTTTGCGCTTGATTCGTGCAGGGCTCCCCTGGCTCGGCGCTTGAAGGTACGGGTGACCTGCGCCTCCTCAACAGCGCCAGGCCCCATTGCGGCTGACGTCAGTCGAGCTGAATCTTTGCGAACGCCGCCACCTGCTTCCACTGCGCGGCGTCGCTGGCCATTGCGGCGGCGGCAGCAGGCGCGTCCATGAAGGCGGGCTCTGCGCCCTGGCGCTGGATGGCAGCGACGGTGTCTGGCTCCTGCACGACCTTCTGCAGGGCCTGGGAGAGTCGGGCCACCACCGGCGCTGGCAGGCCTGCGGGTGCAGCCATGCCGAACCAGGCGCTGACGTTGAAGCCTTCCAGTCCGGATTCCGCCAGCGTCGGCACCTGTGGCAGCGCCGCGCTGCGCTGCGGCGTGGTCACGGCCAGCGCCCGCAGCTTGCCGGCCTTGATCTGGCCGATGGAAGAAGGCAGGTTGTCGAACATCAGGTCCACCTCGCCCGACAGCAGCGCGGTAACGGCTGCCGCCGAGCCACGATAGGGAACGTGGGTGATGAACGCACCGGTCTGGCGCTTGAACAGTTCGGCGCTCAGGTGCAGCGAGGTACCGTTGCCGTTGGAGGCGTAATTCATGCGCCCGGGTGCGGCCTTGGCCCGGGCCACCAGGTCCGACACCGTGGTGACGCCCGACGCCGGATTGACCAGCAGTACGTTGGGTACGCGGCCCAGCAGGGCCACCGGGGCGAGCTGCGACGGCTGGTACGGCAGGTTCTTGTAGATCGCGGGGCTGATGGTGAGTGCCGGCGAGGCCATCAGCAGGGTGTAGCCATCGGCAGGCGCGCGAGCCGCCTCGGCGGCTCCCAGGTTGCCGCCGGCGCCGGGCTTGTTGTCCACCACCACCGGCTGGCCCAGATCCTGCCCCAGCTTGGCGCCCACCAGCCGGGCCATGTTGTCGATCAGGCCACCGGGTGGGAAGGGCACCACCAGCCGGATGGGGCGGGCGGGCCAGCCCGCCTGGGCTTGCGCCTGCGCCAGCGGTGCGAACAAGGCGCAGGAAGCGAGGGCTACCGTGGCGCGGAGCAAGGTGCGTTTAGTCTGGACGGGGGGCATTCAGGTCTCCTGGTGCGGCGGTCTCGCGCCACTTATTGGTCATGTAGTAAGGTCATCATACAAATTGGTGTGTGGGTCAACGCGTGGGGTTTACCCGGGCCACGGTGGGTGGGCCTGCACCAATGACCCTGTGGACTCTTCGCCCTCCTGGCGACGCGCGCGGGCTTGCCCTGCCGGCGTGGTCGCGGAAGCTCGACTCGCAGCGCCCTAGTCAGACGGCGGTGGCGGTGGCTGCGGTGGCTGCGTTCGCGCCGCACAGCAGGCGGCTGGGGATGCGCTTCACGAATCGAGCGGCCAATGAGCGCTGCGGATCAGGATGGGCTGCAAGGCGCAAACCCAGTGATCGCCGTAGCTATCACGAGGATTTGCAACGCCGCAGAACGCCTGAGTCCGCAGATGCACACGGCGCGGTGATTGGACAAGAGCGTCCCTACGGGATGACCCAGCGATCCGCCGCTGCGCGAATGTGCGAGCGCATGGCGGATTCGGCCAGCAGCGGGTCGCGCAGTGCCAGGCAGCGGTAGACCTGCTCGTGCTCGGCCAGGGCCTCATGCCATGTGGGCTGGCCTTCCAGCCGCTTGCGCATGTGGGTGGCAAGCGGGCCGCGCCGCTCGTCGAACAGGGCGGCGACGAGGCTCACCAGCACCGAATTGCCGGTCATCTCGGCGATGCGCACGTGGAACTCCCGGTCGTGCTCCAGCACGTCACGGCCGGCAGCGATGTCTGCACGCATGGCCTCCACGCTGGCCTGGACGCGTGCCAGACCCTCCGGTGTGGCGTGCACGCATGCCAGCACGATCACACCGCCTTCCAACACTCCACGGGCCTGCATCAGTTCCTGCGGACTTTCGCCCATCGATACCGGCATGCCGGAGCGCCTCAGCGCGCGGCTGCACACATAGACGCCCGAGCCCATGCGGATCTCCACGCTGCCCTCGATCTCCAGTGCGATCAGCGCTTCGCGCAGCGAGGGGCGCGACACGCCCAGCTGCTGGGCCAGGTCGCGCTCCGGCGGCAGGCGGCTGCCTTCGCGGTAGTCGCCTTGCTGGATCAGGGCGCGCACCTTGTCGGCGATCTGCTGGTAGAGGCGGCGGGTTTCGAAAGTCTTGGCGGTGTCGGTCATCGCGGCAACGGAAGTGGGTTTTGGTCAGGCCAACCGGGTCTGGCCAGAAAGGCGGCGCGCTCAGTGTAGGGAGTGATTGGGGTCTGCAATGCGAGAAATCAGGCGATTTCCCTAGGTTCGGGGTAAACCCGGTAAGGCCAATTCATTTTGATTGATAAATTGGCCTTACCAATAAACAACGGCCTGGGCGGCGACGCCTGCGCCGAACCGGCCCCCGATGAACTACGCATTCGATTTCTCCGCGCCGCTGGCCTACTGGCCCGATCTGCTGGCCGGCGCGGGAACCACCCTGTCCCTGTCACTGACCTCCACGGTCTTCGGCTTCCTGCTGGGCGTGGTCTGCGCCCTGGCCAACACGGGCCGCTCGCGCTGGCTGGCGCGGCTGTCGGGCATGTACATCGAGGCGATCCGCAACACGCCCCTGCTGGTGCAGGTGTTCATCGTCTATTTCGGCCTGGCGTCGATGGGCCTGCAGGTGGGTGCCTTCACGGCCGCCATCGTGGCGCTGGTGGTGAACGTGGGCGCCTACACCAGCGAGATCGTGCGCGCCGGGATCGAGTCCATTCCCAAGAGCCAGCTGGAGGCGGCCGAGTGCATGGGCCTCTCGCGCTGGCACACGCTGCGCCATGTGGTGCTGCCGCCCGCGGTCGAGCGCGTCTATCCCGCGCTCACCAGCCAGTACGTGCTGCTGATGCTGGCCTCGTCGATCTGCTCGCAGATCTCCGCCGAGGAGCTGACCGCGGTGGCCAACCGCATCCAGTCCGACACCTTCCGTTCGGTGGAGACCTATCTGCTGGTCGCCGCGGCCTACCTGGCGCTGTCGCTGGTGATGCGGTTCGTGCTGTGGCTGGTGGCCATGGCCGCTTTCCCGCGGCTGCGCCGCATGGGCTCGCCGCTCTGATCGGCAGGAAGACGCACCATGGGCTTTCTCACTGCTTCCCATCTCGCATTTCTTTTCGACGGCCTGCTGTGGACCGTCGGCCTCTCCCTGCTGGCCTTCGCCGGTGGCGGCCTGCTGGGCTTCGCCGTCGCGCTGGGCCGCTGCTACGGGCCGGGCTGGTCGCGCCTGGCGGTGTCGCTGTACATCAAGCTGGTGCAGGGCACGCCGCTGCTGGTGCTGCTGCCGCTGGCCTATTTCGGCCTGCCTTCGCTGGGCCTGAACGTGCCGCCGCTCACGGCAGCCGCGCTGGCGCTGTCGATCTACGTGTCGGCCTACCTGGGCGAGATCTGGCGCGGCTGCATCGAATCGGTGCCGCGCACGCAGGCCGAGGCCGCCGAGTGCCTGGCGCTGCCCTGGCACCTGCGGGTGTGGCACGTGATCCTGCCGCAGGCCGTGAAGATCGCCACGCCGCCCACCGTGGGCTTCATGGTGCAGATCGTGAAGAACACCTCGCTGGCCTCGTCCATCGGCTTCGTCGAGCTGGCGCGCGCCGGCCAGATCATCAACAACTCCACCTTCGAGCCCTTCGGCATCTTCATGCTCGTCGCGGCGCTGTATTTCGCCCTGTGTTATCCGCTGTCGGTGCTGAGCCGCCGCCTTGAGAGGAGCTTCCATGTCGCCCATCGTTGAGATCGAGAACATCTGCAAGAGCTTCGGCACCACCCGCGTGCTGGAGGGCGTGTCCTTCACGGTGAAGAAGGGCTCGGTGGTGGCCATCATCGGCCAGAGCGGCTCGGGCAAGAGCACGGCGCTGCGCTGCATCGACCGGCTGGAGACCGTGGACCAGGGCCGCATCCGGGTGTGCGGGCACGAGGTCACCGCGGCCGGGCTGGACCTGCATCAGCTGCGGCGCGACGTGGGCATCGTGTTCCAGAGCTACAACCTGTTCCCGCATCTGACGGTGCTCGAAAACATCATGCTCGCGCCGCGCCTGGTCCAGAAGGTGGCCAAGGGGCAGGCCCGCGAGCGGGCGCTCGCCGTGCTGGCGCAGGTGGGGCTGGCGGAAAAGGCCGACTGCTACCCCGCGCAGCTCTCCGGCGGGCAGCAGCAGCGCGTGGCGATCGCCCGGTCGCTGGCCATGCAGCCGCAGCTGATGCTGTTCGACGAAGTGACCTCGGCGCTGGACCCGCAGCTCACCGGCGAGGTGCTGCGCGTGATGGAAAAGCTGGCCGAAGGCGGCATGACCATGATCCTCGTCACGCACGAGATGGCCTTCGCCCGCAAGGTGGCCGACGAGGTCATCTTCATGCACAAGGGCCGCGTGTGGGAGCACGGGCCCGCCTCCATCCTCGACGCGCCGGCGACCACCGAGCTGCGCGACTTCATCGGCAACGGCCTCTGAGCCGGCCGCCGCTGCGCCTTCGCCTTTCCCTCTTTTTTTCCTGGCCCCCCGCATTCCCATACCAAGGAGACATCCCATGATCCGACGCCCCCGACTGTTGCGCAGCGCCGCCGCCGTTGCCGTCCTGCTGGCCTTCGGCGCCGGCGTGGCCCACGCCGATCTGCTCAAGGACATCCGCGACGCGAAGAAGATCCGCATCGCGCTCGACACGGGCTCGCCGCCCTACGGCTTCGTCGATGGCGCCATGAAGCCCGTGGGTTCCGACGTGGAGACCGCGCAGCTGCTGGCGCAGGACCTGGGCGTGGCGATGGAGATCGTGCAGACCACCAGCCCCAACCGCATTCCCTTCCTGCAGACCGGCAAGGCCGACATCGTCGTGGCCTCGCTGTCGGTGACGCCTGAGCGCGAGAAGGTCATCGACTTCTCGGTGCCCTATGCGCAGATCCTGGCCGTGGTCGCCGCGCCCAAGGCGATGCAGATCAAGGGCTTCGAGGACCTCAAGGGCAAGCGCGTGGCCACCACGCGCGGCTCCAACAACGACAAGGTGGTGACCACGGGCGCGAAGGACGCGCAGATCGTGCGCTTCGACGACGACGCCACGCTGGTGACCGCGGCGGTCAGCGGCCAGGCCGACATCATCGCGACCTCGCCGGCCATCGTGAACACGGTGCTGGCCAAGGCGCCCGGCAAGGATTTGGAGCAGAAGTTCGTCATGTCCACCGTGCCGCTGGGCATCGGCCTGCGCAAGAACGAGCCCGAGCTCAAGGCCTGGCTGAACGACTGGATCACCAGGAACACGGCCAACGGCAAGCTGACCGCGATCTACAAGAAGTACCACGGCAACTGAGCCGCCGCGCGGGGCACCCGGCGGCCCGCGCCTCTCTCTCCTTCCTTTTTTCCTCCTTCCTTCCACTTTCCTGCGAGCCTTCCCATGCTGACCGTCATCTGCGAAACCCCCGGCACCTTGCGCGCCGAGCAACGTGAGCGCCCCGTGCGCGGCCCGGGCGAGGTGCTGCTGCGCGTCAAGCGCGTGGGCGTGTGCGGCACGGACCTGCACATCTTCACGGGCAACCAGCCGTTCCTGCAGTACCCCCGCGTGATGGGGCATGAGCTCTCCGGCGTGGTGGAAGAGGCGGAGCCCGGAGGGCGGCTGGCCGTGGGCGATGTCTGCTATGTCATGCCCTACCTCTCGTGCGGCACCTGCGTGGCCTGCCGGCAGGGCAAGACGAACTGCTGCGTGAACATCCAGGTGCTGGGCGTGCACCGCGACGGCGCCTTCACCGAATACCTGGCGCTGCCCGAAGCCTTCGTGCACAAGGCCGACGGCGTCTCGCTGGACCAGGCCGCGATGATCGAGTTCCTGGCCATCGGCGCGCACGCCGTGCGCCGGGGCAACGTGCAGCCCGGCCAGCGCGTGCTGGTGGTGGGCGCCGGCCCCATCGGCATGGCGGCGATGATCTTCGCGCGGCTGCGCGGCGCCGAGGTGACGGCCATCGACGGCCGCCAGGACCGCGTCGATTTCTGCCAGCGCGAACTCGGGGTCGCCCATACGGTGACCCTGGGCGAGGGCGATGCCGAGCGGCTGTCGGCCATCACCGGCGGCGAATTCTTCGACCAGGTCTTCGATGCCACGGGCAACGCCAAGGCCATCGAGCGCGGCTTCGGCTTCGTGGCGCATGGCGGCACCTATGTGCTGATCTCGGTGGTGCGCGACACCATCACCTTCTCCGACCCCGAATTCCACAAGCGCGAGACCACGCTGCTCGGCAGCCGCAACGCCACCACCGAAGACTTCGAGACCGTGCTGGCCGCGATGCGCGCGGGCCAGGTGCCCACCGCCGCGCTCAACACCCACCGCATGGCGCTGGCCGACGTGCCGGCCGACTTCAGCCGCCTGCTGGACCCGGCCCAGGGCGTGGTCAAGGCCATCGTCGAAATCTGAAATTCCGCGCGCGTTGCTTTTCCCCGGACCGGCCATGGCACATCCCATTCTTCAATTCGGCACCAGCCGCTTCCTGCTGGCGCACGTCGATCTCTTCGTCTCCGAGGCCCTCGCGGGCGCGCCCGGAGCGGGCGATGCGCTGGGCGGCATTACCGTGGTGCAGACCTCCGAGCGGCCCGAGGGCGCCGCGCGCGTGGCGGCCCTGGCTGCGGCGGCGGATCAAGGCGGCGGCTACCCGGTGCGCGTGCGCGGGCTGGCCGGCGGCGAGGTCGTGGACCGCACGCTGCCCTGCACGTCGGTGCAGCACGCCTGGCAGGCCTCTGCCCGCTGGGCCGAGCTGCGCAGCTCCGTCATGCCGCAGGTGCGGGTGATCGTCTCCAACACGGCCGACACCGGCTATCTGCTCCACGAGGGCGATGGCCCGCAGGCGCTGCAGCCCGGCAGCGCCGCGCCGCGGAGCTTTCCGGCCAAGCTGCTGGTGCTGCTGCACGAGCGCTGGCGTGCCGCCCCGCAACTGCCGCTGACCCTGCTGCCCTGCGAGCTGATCGAGCGCAACGGCGACGTGCTCAAGGGCGTGGTGCTCCAGCTCGCGCAGCAGTGGCAGCTGCCGGCCGACTGCATCGCGTGGCTGGACGCGCACTGCGTCTGGGCCAGCTCGCTGGTGGACCGCATCGTGTCCGAGGCCATCGAGCCCGTCGGCGCGGTGGCCGAGCCCTATGCGCTCTGGGCCATCGAACGGCGGCCGGGCCTGCAGCTGCCCTGCACGCACCCGTCCATCGTGCTGACCGACGACCTGGCCTTCCACGAGCGGCTCAAGCTCTTCCTGCTGAACGCGGGCCACACCTTCCTGGCCGAACGCTGGCTGCAAAGCGGCGCCGTGCCCACCGCCACCGTGCGCGAGGCCATGGCCGACCCGGTGCGCCGCCCGGAGCTGGAAGCGCTCTGGGCTGAAGAGATCCTGCCCGTGTTCGACGGCCTGGGGCCGGTGGCGCGCGCCCAGGCCGAGGCCTATCTGGTGGACGTGCGCGAGCGCTTCGCCAACCCGTTCCTCGACCACCGCATCGCCGACATCGCGCAGAACCATGCCCAGAAGAAGCAGCGCCGCTTCGGCCCCATCCTCGCCCTGGCCGCGGAACACGCACCGCAGCTGGCGCAGCCGCGCCTGAAGGCGGCCATGGCCGGCGCCTGATCTCTCCCCCCTCTTTCCTGCCCAGAGCCACGATGACCTCACCCCATTCCACCCCTCCTGCCGCGCTGCAGCTGGCGGCCGCCGACAACGTCGCCGTGGCCCGCAAGGACCTGGCGGCCGGCGAGCGCCTGACCGTCGGCACGCACGACATCGTGCTGCGCGAGCCCATCCCTTCGGGCCACAAGCTGGCGCTGCAGGCGATCGCGCCCGGGGAGGTCGTGCGCAAGTACGGCCAGAGCATCGGCGTGGCGACCGCGCCCATCGCCGTGGGCGAGCATGTCCACGTCCACAACATCGGCATGGTCGCCTCCAGCCACGACCACGTGGCGGGCGCGGGCTACCGGCCGACGGAGCCGGCCGCCGACGCGCTCACCTTCGACGGCTATCTGCGCCCCGACGGCCGGGCGGGCACGCGCAACTACCTGGGCGTGATCGCCAGCGTGAACTGCTCGGCCACCGTCTGCCGCCACATCGCCGACAGCTTCCGCGGCGCGGCTCTGGAGGCCTATCCGAACGTGGACGGCGTGGTCGCCATCACGCACGGCAGCGGCTGCGGCATGGGCGGCACCGGCGAGGGCATGGAACTGCTGCAGCGCACGCTGCGCGGCTATGCCGACCATCCCAACTTCGCGGGCGTGCTGGTGGTGGGCCTGGGCTGCGAGGTGAACCAGATCGCCCCGCTGGTCGAGACGCTCTCGCAGCGCGCGCCCGGCATGTTCGCCACGCTCACCATCCAGGAAGAAGGCGGCACGCGCGAGACCATCGCGCAGGGCCAGCAACTGCTGCGCCGCATGCTGGAGCAGGCCGGCCAGGCGCGCCGCCAGCCCGTGCCGCTGTCGCACCTGGTGGTGGGCCTGCAGTGCGGCGGCTCCGATGGCTATTCGGGCATCAGCGCCAACCCGGCCCTGGGCGCGGCGGTGGACCGGCTGGTGCGCCACGGCGGCACGGCCATCCTCTCGGAAACGCCGGAGATCTACGGCGCGGAGCATCTGCTCACGCACCGTGCGGCCAGCCCCGAGGTCGCGGCCCGGCTGCTGGGCCGGCTGGCCTGGTGGGAGCAATACGTCGCGCTGCACGGCGGCGACATGAACAACAACCCCTCGCCCGGCAACAAGGCGGGCGGCATCACCACCATTCTGGAAAAGTCGCTGGGCGCGGTCGCCAAGGCGGGCTCCACCGGCCTCATGGACGTGGTGGAGTACGCGCAGCCCGTGCGCGCCCAGGGCCTGGTGTTCATGGACACGCCCGGCTACGACCCCGTCTCCGCCACCGGCCAGGTGGCCGGGGGCGCCAACCTCATCTGCTTCACGACCGGGCGCGGCTCCACCTACGGCTGCAAGCCCACGCCCTCGCTCAAGCTCGCCACCAACACGCCGATGTTCCAGCGCATGTCGCTGGACATGGACTTCGACTGCGGGGGCATCGTCGAAGGGCGGCAGAGCATCGACGAGGCCGGCGAGGCGCTGTTCCGCCTCATGGTCGCCACCGCGTCGGGCCAGCGCAGCAAGAGCGAGGACAACGGCCTGGGCGACAACGAGTTCCTGCCCTGGCAACTGGGCGCGGTGATGTGATGGCCGCGCCGCAAGCGACTTCTACCGTGCAGACGCCGACGTTGACGCTGGAGGTGCTGACCGTGGGCGAGCCCATGGCCCTCTTCATGGCCGCGGCCCCCGGCGAGCTGCATGCCGTGGCCGACTTCCGCCGCGTGGCGGCGGGCGCCGAACTCAATGTGGCGACCGGCCTGGCCCGGCTGGGGCTGCGCACCGGCTACATCACGCGGCTGGGCACCGATTCGTTCGGGCGCTTTTTGCAGGGCGAGATGGCGCGCGAGGGCATCGACACCCGCTACGTGGCGGTGGATGCCGCGCAGGCCACCGGCTTCATGCTCAAGACGCGCACGGACGATGGCAGCGATCCGCAGATCGAATACTTCCGCAAGGGCTCGGCCGCCAGCCGCCTCTCGGTGGCGGATGCGCCCGCAGGCACTTTCCCGGCGCGCCACCTGCACCTGACGGGCATCACGCCGGCGCTCTCGCCCACCACGCTGGAGCTGGCCTTCCACCTCGCGCGGCAGGCGCGTGCGGGCGGTGCCAGCATCTCGTTCGACCCGAACCTGCGTCCGCGCCTCTGGCCTTCGCCGCAGGCCATGGCGGAGTGCGTCAACGCGCTGGCGGCGCTCAGCGACACGGTGCTGCCCGGCCTGGCCGAAGGGCGGCAGCTCACGGGCTGCCACACGGCCGAGGAGATCGCGGCTTTCTATCTGCAGCGCGGCGCGCGGCAGGTGGTGGTCAAGCTCGGGGCGGAGGGCGCGTATTTCGCCGATAGCGCGGGCGCGGCCGGCGTGGCGCCGGGCGTGCCGGTGGAGCGAATCGTCGATACCGTGGGCGCGGGCGATGGCTTCGCGGTCGGCGTGATCAGCGCGCTGCTCGAAGGCCGAACGCTCGCGCAGGCCGCGGCGCGGGGCAATGCCATCGGCGCGCGCGTGGTGCAGTTTCCGGGCGATTCCGACGGTCTGCCCGACCGGCAGCAGCTGGCCCGCATCGGCGGTTGAGCCGGGCGCCGCTGAGGTTGCGGGCGGCGTGCCCGCCCGCCGGCATCAATCGCCCTGCGAGCCGCGCCGTGCCCAGCCGGTGGTGTGCTTTTCCAGCACGCTGAAGAGCTCGTACATCACCATCGCCATCGCGCCCACCACCATCAGGCCGGCGAAGGCCAGGCCCATCTGCATCGACGAGCCCGCGGAGATCAGCAGGTAGCCGATGCCCTCGTTGGCGGCGGTCATCTCGCTCACCGTGGTGCCCACGAAGGCCAGCGTGATCGCCACCTTGAGCGAGCCGTAGAAGTAGGGCAGCGAGCGCGGCAGGCCGACCTTCATCAGCACGTCCCAGCGCTTGGCGCCCAGCACGCGCAGCACGTCTTCGAGCTCGGGCTCCAGCGTGGCCAGGCCCGTGGCGATGTTGACCATGATGGGAAAGAAGCTGATGAGAAAGGCGGTGAGGATCGCCGGCCCTGCGCCGATGCCGAACCACACCACCAGGATGGGCACGAAGGCGGCCTTGGGGAGCGCGTTGAACGCCGTCATGAGCGGATAGACGGCGGCATAGGCCAGGCGCGAGGAGCCGATCAGAAAGCCCAGCAGCACGCCCACCACGATGGCGATGCCGAAGCCCGCCATGGTCACCCAGAAGGTGCGCCAGGCGTGGCCGGCGATGATCCACTTGAATTCGACCAGCTGGCTCCAGATGGCGCCGGGGCTGGGGAAGATGAATTCCGAGATGCCCAGGCCCGAGCAGATCACCTGCCAGAGCACGATCACGGCGAACAGCAGCACCCAGGGCGACCAGCGCTCGATGCGTTTTCGATAGGCTGCGTTCTTCATCATGCTCGTCATTGCGTGATCTCCCCGCCGGCCTTGCGCAGCGCCCCGATGTGGCCGCGCAGCTCCAGCACGATGTCGGTGAATTCCTTGGTGTAGGTCAGTTCCAGCTCGCGCGGGCGCGGTAGGTCGATGTCGCGCCTGACGACGAAGCGTCCCGGGCTCTTGCTCATCACATAGACGGTGTCGGCCAGGAACACGCTCTCGCGCAGGTCGTGCGTGACGAGGATGACGTTGAATTTCTGCTCGGCCTGCAGGTCGCGCAGGATGCACCAGAGCTCTTCGCGCGTGAAGGCGTCGAGCGCGCCGAAGGGCTCGTCGAGCAGCAGCATCTTGGGCTCGTGGATCAGGGCGCGGCAGATGCTCGCGCGCTGCTGCATGCCGCCCGAGAGCTGCCAGGGGAACTTGTCCTCGTAGCCGCCCAGGCCCACCTTCTGCAGCAGGGCGCGGGCGCGGGCCTCGTATTCCTTGCGGCGGGCCTTGAACTGGCTGCGATGGGGCTCCACGATCTCCAGCGGCAGCAGCACGTTGTCCACCGTCGTGCGCCAGGGCAGCAGCGAGGGCGCCTGGAAGGCCATGCCCGAGATCTTCAGCGGCCCGGTGACGGGCTGGCCGTCGATGCGGATCTTGCCGATGGAGGGCATCCGCAGGCCGGTGGCCAGCTTCATGAAGGTGGACTTGCCGCAGCCCGAAGGGCCGACGATGGCGATGAATTCGCCCTGCCGTACCTGCAGGTCGATGGCTTCGACGGCGAAGTGGTTCTGCGCGAGCAGCTCGTCGTTGTAGGCGAGCCAGACATCACGGAAGTCCACGAAATAGGGGGCTTCGGCCTGCATGGGGTGGTTCGTAGGAAATATGCCGCTGGCGCTCGTGGATCAAGCGCCTTCAGCTATTAAAATGAGAGCGGTCGGCCGGCACTCCGCGGGGGAGCCGGGCCGGCCGCCCGGGCGTCGTTACTTGCGCGGCAGGATGTTCAGCTCGGCCGCCGTCGGCAGGAAGCTGCCGTTCCACACCGTCTCGGGATTGACCCGCGTCTTGGTGCCGTAGGCGTCGGACACCTGCGAGGCCATCAGCGAAAGGCGCTGGGGCTTGAGCTGGCCGAAGCCTTCGGCGCGGGCGTCGGGGCTGTTGACCACGGTGTCGATGGCCAGCTGCAGGCGGCGCGTTTCGAGCTGCGTGTTGATGATGCCGTCGCGCTCCTTCACGTAGGCGATGGCGGCGGCCGGGTTGGCGATGACTTCCTTGGCCCCGCGCGTGAAGGCCTTGAGGAAGGCCTTGATGGCCTCGGGGTTCTCCTTGACCAGCTTGGGGTTGACGATGATGACGTTGCCGTAGAGCTTCACGCCGAAGTCGGCATAGGGCATGACCACCACGTCGCTGGCCTTGGCGCCGCGCGCTTCCAGGCTCAGCAGCGAGGTGAAGGTGAAGCCGGTGATGGCATCGACGTCGCCGCGCATCAGCATGGTCTCGCGCAGCGGCGGGTCCATGGCCGTCCACTGCACGGCGCCCACGCCGTTGGCCTTGGCGAAGATCGGGAAGGCCCGGCGGCCCGCGTCGAACACCGGCGCGCCCAGCTTCTTGCCCGTGAGGTCGGCGGGCTTGGCGATGCCGCTCTTCTTGAGCGCCATGACGGCGGCGGGCGTGTTGTTGTAGACCACCATCACCGCGATGGGGCCGTTCTTGGCGTCGGGGTTGTTGGCATGGAATTCCATCAGCGCGGCCATGTCGGCGAAGCCGATGTCGTAGCTGCCCGAGGCCACGCGCTGCACGGCGCTGCCGGAGCCGTTGCCGGCATCCACCGAGACGTTCAGGCCGGCATCCTTGAAGTAGCCCTTGGCGGCAGGCAGCAGGAAGAGGGCCGAGGGGCCTTCGAAGCGCCAGTCGAGCTGGAACTTGATGGGCGTCAGCGTCTGGGCGGAGGCGGGCAGCGCGAAGGCGCCGGCCGTGGCCAGGGCCAGCGCGGCTTGCAGCAGGGAACGTTTCTTCATGGGGTCTCCGGTGCGGAAGGGACAGGGCGCGAGGGCCGCGGCGCGCCGGGGCGCGGCCACGGGCGGCTGCACGGAGATCAGCAAAAACGGTGCCTGCTTTTGTATACGATTTTGCGCGCGCTGGCGCGGGTGTGCCCCAGCCTGGTGCGCGCCCCATGAAAAAAGCCCGGCGGGTGCCGGGCTTCGTCAGTGGGCAGGGCCGCTTGCCTGTCAGGCCTTGGCGGCTGCCGCGTTGGCCGCGGCCAGCGCCGTCATGTTGACCACGCGGCGCACGGTGGAAGAAGGCGTCAGCACATGGGCCGAGGCCTTGGCGCCCAGCAGGATGGGGCCGATGGTCGTGCCGTGGCTGCCCGTGGTCTTGAGCACGTTGAACAGGATGTTCGCGGCGTCCAGGTTGGGGCAGATCAGCACGTTGGCCGAGCCGGTCAGCGTGGATTCGAGCAGCGCGTTCTTGCGCACGCTTTCCGAGAGCGCCGTGTCGCCGTGCATCTCGCCGTCGCATTCGATGTGCGGCGCGGCCTGCGCGAACAGGTCGCGCGCGGCGCGCATCTTGCGTGCCGAGGGGCGCGTGGACGAGCCGTAGTTGGAGTGCGAGAGGAAGGCCACCTTGGGCGGCAGGCCGAAGCGCTGCACCTCGTCGGCCGCCATCTGGGCGATGCCGGCCAGCAGCTCGGCGTCGGGCTCTTCGTTGATGTAGGTGTCGGCGATGAACAGCGTGTGCTGGTCGAGCATGAGCGCGTTCACGGTGGCGAAGCCGGGCACGCCTTCCTTCAGGCCGATGACCTGGCGGATGTGGTCCAGGTGGCTGTCGAAGCGGCCGACCAGGCCGCACAGCAGCGCGTCGGCATCGCCCAGGTGCACCATCAGCGCGCCGATCAGCGTGTTGGAGCGGCGCACGGCGGCCTTGGCGGTCTCGGGCGTCACGCCGTCGCGGCCCATCAGGCGGTGGTAGGCCTCCCAGTACTGGCGGAAGCGCGGATCGTCCTCGGGGTCGCAGATCTCCACGTCGCGGCCCGGCTGGATGCGCAGGCCGGCCTTCTTGATGCGCATCTCGATCACGGCGGGGCGGCCGATCAGGATGGGCTTGGCCAGGCCGTCATCGACGGCCACCTGTGCGGCGCGCAGCACGCGGTCGTCCTCGCCTTCGGCATAGGCCACGCGCTGGGGCGCGGCCTTGGCGGCGGCGAACACGGGGCGCATGAACATGCTGGTCTGATAGACGAAGCGGGTCAGGCTCTCGCGGTAGGCGGCGTAGTCTTCGATGGGGCGCGTGGCCACGCCCGATTCCTGCGCCGCCTTGGCGACGGCCGGCGCGATGCGCAGGATCAGGCGCGCATCGAAGGGCGTGGGGATCAGGTAGTCGGGGCCGAACGAGAGTTCCTGGCCGGCGTAGGCGGCGGCCACTTCGTCGCTCATCTCGGCCTTGGCCAGGTCGGCGATCTCGCGCACGCAGGCGAGCTTCATGGCTTCGGTGATCTTCGTGGCGCCGCAATCGAGCGCGCCGCGGAAGATGTAGGGGAAGCACAGCACGTTGTTCACCTGGTTCGGGTAGTCCGAACGGCCGGTGGCGATGATGCAGTCGGGGCGGATGGCCTTGGCGAGTTCGGGGCGGATCTCGGGCTCGGGGTTGGCCAGCGCCAGGATGATGGGCTTGTCGGCCATGGTCTTGACCATGTCGGCCGTCAGCACGCCGGGGGCGGAGCAGCCCAGGAACACGTCGGCGCCGTTCACCACGTCGGCCAGGGTGCGGGCCTCGGTCTTCTGCGCGTAGCGGGCCTTGGATTCGTCGAGCGGGCCGCGGCCTTCGTAGATCACGCCCTTGGAGTCCACCACGTAGATGTTCTCGCGCTTGACGCCCAGGCCCACCATCACGTCCAGGCAGGCGATGGCGGCGGCGCCGGCGCCGGAGACGGCCACCTTCACGGCGCCGATGTCCTTGCCCACCAGTTCCAGGCCGTTGAGCAGCGCGGCGCTGGAGATGATGGCCGTGCCGTGCTGGTCGTCATGGAACACCGGGATGTTCATGCGCTTGGAGAGTTCGCGCTCGATGTAGAAGCACTCGGGCGCCTTGATGTCTTCGAGGTTGATGCCGCCCAGCGTGGGTTCCAGCGCGGCCACGATGTCGATGATCTTGTCCGGGTCGCGCTCGGCCAGCTCGATGTCGAACACATCGACGCCGGCGAACTTCTTGAACAGGCAGCCCTTGCCTTCCATCACCGGCTTGCCGGCCAGCGGGCCGATGTCGCCCAGGCCCAGCACGGCCGTGCCGTTGGTGATCACGCCCACCAGATTGCCGCGCGAGGTGTAGTCGAAGGCGAGCGACGGGTCGGCCTGGATGTCCAGGCAGGGGTAGGCCACGCCGGGCGAATAGGCCAGCGACAGGTCGCGCTGGTTGGACAGCGGCTTGGTGGGCGTGACGGCGATCTTGCCGCGCACGGGGCTGCGGTGATATTCGAGCGCGGCTTCGCGCAGGGCCGCTTCGGCGGCGGAGAGTTGTTTTGTCATACGGTGTACCGAGAAAAAGCGAGGTGCGGAAAGGCTTTGCCTGTCGAGCTTAACGCCGTGCCGGCGCGGTGCCGGCGATGTCGCATGCGTTTTGTGCATGACCTGCCGCCGCAGCGGGCGGCGGGCGCCATCGGGCAGCGGGCCCCCGGTGCGGGGGCTCGCTTCAGGTGCGGGCCGGCGTCAGTGCGCGTCGGCCTGCCGGGCAGCGTCCACGGCCGCGGAGGTGTCGCGGCTGGCGCCATTGAAGAAGACATTCAGGAGCACGGCGGTGATCGAGGCCAGCAGAATACCGGATTCGATCAGGGGGTGGATGGCGTGGGGCATCCACTGGCGGAAGTTGGGCGCCACCAGCGGCACCATGCCCACGCCGATGGAGACGGCCACGATCATCGCGTTGAAGCGGTTGGCCTTGAAATCCACCGCGCCCAGGATGCGGATGCCGGTGGCGGCCACCATGCCGAACATCACCAGCCCGGCGCCGCCCAGCACCACGGTGGGCAGCGATTCGACCAGCGCCGCCATCTTGGGCAGCAGGCCCAGCAGGATCAGGATCAGCCCGCCGGCCACGCAGACGAAGCGGCTCTTGACGCCCGTGACGGCCACCAGCCCCACGTTTTGCGAGAAGCTGGTGTAGGGGAAGGTGTTGAAGATGCCGCCGATGAGCGTGCCCAGCCCGTCGGTGCGCAGCCCGCGCGTGAGGGCGGCCTGGTCCACCTTGCGGCCGGTCATCTCGCCCAGGGCCAGGAACATGCCGGTGGATTCGATCATCACCACCACCATGACCAGCGTCATGGTGAGGATCAGCACCGGGTCGAAGATCGGCAGGGCGATCTCGAAAGGCAGCACCAGGTCGAACCACTGCGCCTTGGCGACCTTCTCGAAGCCCATCAGCCCCATGGCGGTGGCGGCCACGCCGCCGATGCAGATGCCCAGCAGCACCGAGATGTTGGCGAGAAAGCCCCGTGCGAACTTGGCGATCAGCAGGATGGAAAGCAGCACCAGCGCCGAGATGCCCACGCCGGTCAGGTCGCCGTAGCGCGGGTTGGGCACGGTGGGCACCACCGCGAAGCCCTTGGGCACGGGCGGCAGCGACGAGCCCGGCGCGCCGGCCGCGGCCTGCGCCTCGGCCAGCCACTTGACGTGGTCGGGGTTCACCACCGTGGGCGCCGTGGGGCCCACCGGGTTGCCGAAGATCCAGTTGATGCCCACGCGCATCAGGCTGATGCCGATGACCGCGATGATGGTGCCGGTGACCACCGGCGGGAAGAAGCGCAGCATGCGGCTGATGAGCGGCGCGATGAGGATCGAGACCACGCCCGCGCCGATCACCGAGCCGAAGATCAGCCCCGCGCCGGCCGGCCCGGCGGTGGACTGCGCCATGGACACCATGGGCGCCACGGACGCGAAGGTCACGCCCATCATCACCGGCAGCTGCACGCCGAACCAGCGCGTGGCGCCCAGCGCCTGGATCAGCGTGACCAGGCCGCAGCAGAAGAGGTCGGCCGAGATGAGCTTGGCCACTTGGTCGGGCGTGAGGTTGAGCGCACGGCCGATGATGAGCGGCACGGCGACAGCGCCGGCATACATGACCAGCACATGCTGCAGGCCCAGCGCGGCGAGCTGGGGCGTGGGCAGATGCTCGTCCACGGGGTGGACGGCGGAGGCGCTTTCGGGCGTGCTGGCGGACATGGGGCGATTCCTTCGGGCAAGGCAATGCACACAGCGGTGTATGTAAAAAGTGTATGCAAAATGAGTGCCAAAGCCACGGTGGAAACCCGGGCGCAAGAGCGCTGGCGGCGTCGGGGCCGCCGCTCGTGAAACGCTCAGGCCAGCAGCGCCTTGACCAGGTCGAGCTGCCGGTCGGCCCGCCCGGAGTCGAGGTCCAGGCTGGACTCGATGCGCTCCAGGTGCTCCACCATGCAATGGACCGCCGCCTCTGCGTCGCCGCTCTTGCAGATGCGCAGGAAGTCGGCGTGCTCGTCCGATGCGCAGTGCGCGTCGTTGGACGAGTGGTAGAGCATGGCGATGAGCGAGCAGCGCGCCACTAGGTCGCGCACCAGCTGGGCCAGCGTCTGGTTGCCGACGATCTCGGCCAGCGCGACGTGGAAGTCGCCCAGCAGCTGCTCCTGCACGTGGCCGGCGGCGGTGCTGCCCTTGAGCGTGGCGCGCTCGAAGTTGATGTGCTGCTCCAGCCGCTGGTAGTCGGCCCGCTTGCCGCGCGCGACGAAGAGGCGCACCACCTCGCTTTCCAGGATGCGGCGCACGGCGAACACCTCGCGCGCTTCCTGCACGCTGGGGCGGCTCACGAACGAGCCCTTGTCGGGAATGGTCTCGATCAGGTGGTCCTTGGCGAGCATGACCAGCGCGGCGCGGATCTTGGTGCGGCTGACCGAATAGACCCGGCCCAGCGCCTCTTCGCGCAGCCAGGTGCCGGGCGGCAGGCGCTTTTCGACAATGGCGGTGGCGAGGTCGCGGGCGATGCTTTCGATGGAGGCCTGCACCGGCTCGCCCGTGCCGTCGGCGGCGGGCGGGGCCTCTGCAGGCAGCGCGGCGCTGCGGGCGGCGCGCTTGCGGCAGGCCGCAGGCGCCGGGACGGCTGCGGGTGCGTTGACGGGGGGCTGAGGGGCGGGGCGGGCGCGTGGCATGGCGCGATTATTGTGGTTCCAGCCTGCGCGCCGCCGCTTCAGCCCTGCGGCGCGTCCAGCGTGAAGCCGGCCAGCGCCCCGGCCATGGCCTTGGGCAATGGCCGGGCCAGCTCGCCGTGCTTGCTGGTGGCCAGGCGCAGCGTCACCAGCGATTCGATCAGCGTCGTGGCGGCCGCCACCCCGTCGATCACCGGCACGCCCAGCACGCCGCTGATGTGGTCGCACAGGTCGGCCATGCCGGCGCAGCCCAGCACGATGGTGTCGCAGCCGTCCTCCGCCAGGGCGCGGCGGCATTCGTCGGTGATGCGCTCGCGGGCGTTGGAGCCGGGCACTTCCAGCTCCAGCACCGGCAGCTCGCAGGCGCGCACATTGGCGCAGAAGCGCTCCATGCCGTAGATCTCGGCCAGATGCCAGGCCTGGCCCATGGTGCGGCCCAGCGTGGTGACCACCGAGAACCGCGAGCCCACCATGCTGGCCAGATGCATGGCGGCCTCGGCGATGCCCACCACCGGGCCGCGTGCCAGCTCCCGCGCGGCCTTCAGGCCCGGGTCGCCGAAGCAGGCGATCACGTAGCCATCGACGCCTTCGGCCTCGCCCCGGGCGATCTCCTGCAGCAGGCCGGGCACGGCCAGCGCCTCGTCGTAATGGCTCTCGATGGAGGCCGGCCCCATGGCGGGGCTGACCGCGATGACCTCGGTGCCCGGCCGCGCCACGGCGCGTGCGCAGGCCCCGATCTTCTCGGTCATGCTCCAGGTGGTGTTGGGATTGATGATCTTGATACGCATGGGCGCTGCACGCTCCTTCTGGGGTTAGTTCTTCTTGCGGTTCAGTGCCAGGTAGATGACCAGGCCCAGGCCCATGCCGATGAACCAGGCATAGCTGGCCACGCCGCGCCAGCTGGGCACGATCACGCACAGGATGGGCACGAGCGCTGCGGGCACCATGGTCATCACGGCGCTGCGGTTGTAGCCGCCTTGATACCAGTAGCGGCCTTGCGTGCTCATGGTGTAGAGGTCATCGACGACCACCTGCTGGCGGCGCACGAAGTAGTAGTCGGCGATCAGGATGCCGAACAGCGGGCCGATGAACGAGCCCAGGATGTCCAGCGTGTAGTGGATGACTTCCGGGTTGTTGTAGAGGTTCCAGGGCGTGATGAAGATCGAGCCCACGGCGGCGATCATGCCGCCCGTGCGCCAGCTGATGTGCTGGGGCGCCACGTTGGAGAAGTCGAACGCCGGCGAGACGAAGTTGGCCACGATGTTGATGCCCACGGTGGCGATCATGAAGGTGAGCGCGCCCAGCACCACGGCGGTGGTGGAGTCGATGCGGCCCACGGTGTGGACCGGGTCGGTGATGAGTTCGCCGAAGACGGGCAGCGTGGCGGCCGTGGTGATCACGGTCAGCAGCGAGAAGAACACGAAGTTGACCGGCAGGCCCCAGAAATTGCCCTTCTTCACCGCGTCGAAGCTCTTGCCGTAGCGCGAGAAGTCGCCGAAGTTGAGCATCGGGCCGCTGAAGTAGCTCACTACCAGGGCGATGGCCGAGAGCATCACCGGCACCGCGTCCCAGCCCTGGAAGCGCACGCCGCCCAGGTTCAGGTCGATGTTCTTCCAGCCGGCCTTCCAGACCAGCCAGCCGCAGAGGATGGCCATGACCACATAGACGCCCGGGCCGGCCCAGTCGATGAAGCGGCGGATGGCTTCCATGCCGTGCCAGAACACCAGCGCCTGCAGCACCCACATGACCATGAACGACACCCAGCCCAGCGTGGAGAGGCCCACGAAGCCGTGCTGCGTCACGTCGGCATAGGCGTCGAGCGAGGGGTAGAAGTGCAGCGCCAGGATCATGAAGGCGCTGGAGGCCAGATAGGTCTGGATGCCGTACCAGGCCACTGCGATCAGCCCGCGGATGATGGCCGGGATATTGGCGCCCAGCACGCCGAACGAGGCTCGGCAGATCACGGGGTAGGGCACGCCGGTCACCTGGCTGGGCTTGGCCACCAGGTTGCAGAAGAACTGCACGATCACGATGCCGATCAGCAGCGCCGCCAGCACGTGCCAGCTGGAGAGGCCCAGCGCGAACAGGCTGCCGGCGGTGACGTAGCCGCCCACGCTGTGAACGTCGGACATCCAGAACGCGAAGATGTTGTATTGGCCCCAGGTCTGGTTCTTCAGCGGGGCGAGGTCTTCGTTGGTCAGGCGCGGGTCGTAGCCCGGTTTGATGAGCGCATTGCCGGCGTGCGGCGATGCGCTGTGCGGGGCGGCGGGCGCCGGCGCGTGCGTGGCGCTGGCTGGATTGATGACAGTGGGCATGGCTACTCCTGGTGCATGGGTGGGGGCCGGCGGGTGTTTTTGCACTCGTTTAATGCATCCATGTTTGTATACAAAAAAAGAGTGCATTCCAAGGCATCAAGTTGGTGCGATGCCTGGGAGTTACCCGCTTGCCGGCGGAGTTAGCAAAATGCATGCGCGGAATTTCCGGGCGGCTTCAGGGCCTCTCGGCAAGGGCTTGGCGCGCGGTGGCGGGGGCGGGTGCGGGCGCGCCCGGCGGGCCGGCTATGCCAGCCATGGCGGGGGTGACGAGACTGGCGGAGTTGGCGCGCCCCGGTGCGGCGCGATGGAGAAGGTGCGGAGGCTGCCCGGCTCGGCCAGGCCTTGCGTCAGCTCTCGCGCGCTGCGGCCGGCAGCGGCGCGAGCGATTCGCGCAGCCGGTCGCGCACCAGCGGCTGCGCGGGGTTCAGGGCGTCTTCCACCTGCCCGATGTGGGCCAGCATGCGTTCGCGCGCCAGGGCCTTGTCGCCGGATTCCAGGGCTTCGACGATGGCGGCATGGTCGGCGCAGGATTCGCTGGCGTCGTGCTGCGACTGGTAGAGCGATGCGGCCAGCGTGGTGCGGGCCGTGAGGTCGCGCAGGATGCCGCAGAGGCTGCGGTGGCCCATGGCCTCGGCCAGGCAGACATGGAAGTCCGCCAGCAGGAAGGCGCGGGTGGCGGCGTCGGCGCCCTCGATGGCCTGGCGCTCCTCGTCGATGTGCGCGCGCAGGCGCTTGACCACGGCCTGCTGCAGCGGCAGGCCGGCGTCGGCGAGGATGCCCGACTCGATGATGCGGCGCGCCGAGAAGGCGTCCCGCGCGTCGTCCACCGACGGCTCCACCACGTACCAGCCGCGCCGGGGCCGCACCTCGACGAAGCCGCGCGCCTGCAGCTGCATCAGCGCCTCGCGCACCAGGGTGCGGCTGACCTTGAAGAGATCGGCCAGATCCTGCTCGCCCAGCCGTTCGCCGGGCGCCAGCTTCTGGGCCAGGATGGATTCGACGACTTGGCGGGCGATCTGCAGCGGGCTGATGGGCATGGGGCGATTGTGGGGCCGCGGCCTGCGCTTGCTCAGCGCGGCAGTGCCGGCAGTTGCGACCCCGTGCGGTCCTCGTCGAGCTTGAAGGTGCTCACGATGCGCGCCAGGTTGTGGGCCTGGTCGTTGAGCACGGCCGAGGCGGCGGTGGATTCCTCCACCAGCGCGGCGTTCTGCTGCGTGGCGCGGTCCATCTCGGCGACGGCCTGGTTGATCTGGCCGATGCCGCTGCTCTGCTCGTTCATGGTGGCGTTGATCTCGCCGATGATCTGCGTGACCTGCTGGATGTCGCGCACGATCTCGCCCATGGTCTTGCCGGCGGCCTGCACGCGCTGCGTGCCGGTGGAGACGCTGGCGCCGGAGGCATCGATCAGCGTCTTGATCTCCTTGGCGGCGGTGGCGCTGCGGTGCGCCAGGCTGCGCACTTCGCTGGCCACCACGGCGAAGCCGCGGCCGTTCTCGCCCGCACGTGCGGCTTCGACGGCGGCGTTCAGTGCCAGGATGTTGGTCTGGAAGGCGATGGAGTCGATCACGCCGATGATCTCCCCGATCTTGGCCGAGGCCGCGGTGATCTCGTCCATGGTCGCCACGGCGCTGGCCACCACTTCGCCGCCGCGTGCGGCCGTGACGCTGGCCGACTGGGCTAGGCGCGTGGCCTGCGCGGCCGCGTCGGCCGACTGCTGCACCGTGCCGGTCAGCTCGGAGAGCGAGGCGGAGGTCTCTTCCAGCGCGCTGGCCGAGCCTTCGGTGCGGTTGGACAGGTCCTGGTTGCCGGCACGGATCTCGTCGGTGGCGGTCTTGATGGAATCGACGCCCCGGCGCACGTCGTGCAGCACGGCGCCGATCTTGTCCACGAAGGTGTTGAACGAGGCGGAGATCTGCGCCACCTCGTCGCGGCCATGCACCGGCAGGCGGTAGGTCAGGTCGCCGCTGCCCGAGCCGACTTCGTCCATGGCGTCGCGCACTTCCGACAGGCGGCGGAACGAGGCCGAGGAGAGCGCCGCCCCGATGCCGGCGGCGGCGATGGCCAGCAGCACGATGGCGATGATCAGGGTGTGCAGCACGTTGCCCAGGCCGGCCGTGGCTTCGGCCCTGTCCAGCGCCACCACCAGGGTCCAGTCGGTGCCTGTGATGGCTTGCCCCTTGAGCAGCTTGGCGGCGCCGTCCATGTCGATCTCGAGCGGCTGGCTCGACTGGGTCAGCGAGGCCAGGGTGGCGGGCGTGAGCAGCGGGGAGATGTCGGTGGCCGGCTTGAGCACCAGCTTGGTGTTGGCATGGGCCAGGATCTGGCCGGCGGCGTTGACCACGAAGCCGAAGCTCTTGGGCGTGGGCCGGATGGCCGAGACCACCTCGCGCACGCCGTCCAGCGGCACGGCGCCGCTCAGCACGCCTTCGAGCTGGCCGTTGCGCAGCATGGGCGCCACGAACGCCACGTAGGGAATGCCGGTGGTCGAATCGCCGTAGGGCTTGGTGACGGTGAGCTTGCCGGCCTCGGCGCCGGTCTTGTACCAGGGGCGCGCGGTGGGGTCGTAGCCCGGCGCGGCGGAGGTGGAGGACAGGAAGGTCTTGTCCTTCCAGCCTATGGTGGTGACGGGAAAGCCGTTGGCCTTGCCCATCAGCGCGACGAAGCCTTGCGGGTCACCGTACTGCACCGTGGCGGCCGTGGCCTTCACGGCATCGCCCTTGGCTTCCACCCACTTGTCCACGGCCATGGCGTTGCCCGCGGCCACGGCGTTCAGGTCCTGCTCGATGGTCTCGAACGTATTGGTGCGGGTGATGTGGTAGGTGGCTGCGCCCGTGATGGCCAGCGCGCAGACCACCGTGGCGGTGGTGATGAAGAGGATGCGGGAACGCAGTGTGTGCAGCATGGAATACCTTTGAAGGCCGACAGGCGACTTCGCCTATTACAGGGGAGTCATGTGTCAATAGGTATCTTTTTTATCAGGAAGTTACCAATTGTGTCCAGCTCTGGATCGTGCCAGGGAGTTCCTGGCCTGGTCGGCCGTGGCGCCCGCCGTGCAGCGGAGCGCCGACTTGCCTGTTGCCTGTGGCCTGTGACCTGTTGCCTTCAGGCAAGGGGCGGAACGTTCTCGTTGTTCAGCACGGCGCGGGCGCGTTCACGGTCGATGTCGCCCTCCCAGGCGGCAATGGCCACCGTGGCCACGCAGTTGCCGATCAGGTTGCCCAGGGCGCGGGCGATGCCCATGAACCAGTCCACCGACAGCACCAGCACCAGGCCGATGGCAGGAATCGCCGGCACCGCGTGCAGCGTGGCGGCCAGCACCACGATGGCCGAGCCCGGCACGCCGTGCGCGCCCTTGGAAGTGACCAGCGAGATCGCCAGGATGGTCAGCAGGTCGGCCATGCCGATGGGCGTGTTGGTGGCCTGGGCGATGAACACGGCCGCCAGCGTGATGTAGATGGAGAAGGCGTCCAGGTTGAACGAATAGCCGGTGGGAATCACCAGGCCCACGGTCGAATCGCGGATGCCCATGTTCTTGAGCTTGGCCATCACCTGGGGCAGCACGCTGTCGGACGAGGTGGTGGCGAACACCACGGCCAGCTCTTCGCGCAGGTAGCGCAGCAGCTTGAACAGGCTGAAGCCCGACACCCGCATGATCAGGCCCAGCACCACGGCCACGAACAGGAACACGGCCAGGTAGAAGAGCGCCACCAGCATGCCCAGCTGCTTGAGCGAGCCGATGCCGTACTTGCCCACCGTGAACGCGATGGCGCCCAGCACGCCCAGCGGCGCCAGGCGGATGAGCAGGCCCATGATCTTGAACAGCACCAGCGAGAGCTCTTCGATCAGCCCCGCCACGCGCGCGCCCCGCTCGCCCAGCAGCGACAGCGCCACGCCGAAGACGATGGAGAAGAGCAGCACCTGCAGCACGTCGCCCGAGGAGAAGGCGCTGATGGCGGTGGTCGGGATGAGCTTGAGGATGAAGTCGCTGAAGCCGCCGCTCGCCAGCTTGTCGGCGTTGGAGGCATAGGCGTTCAGCGCGGAGCCATCCAGCAGGCTCGGGTCCACGTTCATGCCCACGCCGGGCTCGAAGAGGAAGGCCAGGCCCAGGCCCAGCGCCAGCGCGATGGTGGTGACGACCTCGAAATAGATCAGGGCCTTGACGCCCACCCGGCCCACCCGCCGCAGATCGCCCGTGCCGGCGATGCCGTGCACCACCACGCAGAAGACGATCAGCGGGATGAGCATCTTGATGAGCTTGATGAAGCCGTCGCCCAGCGGCTTGAGCGCGACGGCCTTGTCGGGCCAGAGCAGGCCCAGCACCACGCCGGCAATGAGTGCCAGGACGACCTGGCCGAAGAGGGATCGGAAAAGACGGGACATGGATAGCTCCAAACGCCTACAAGGGTTGTATGCAAGAACTGTAGGCAATTGTTATGCCCATGGTTTGCGGGGAAACCCGTGGTGCTATCGATTCAATAGCTGGTGACCCCGATGGGGATTGGGGTTTCGCCGCATTTTTGCTCAAACTTGTGTCAATTTTCTGAACCACTTTGGCGCATCGTCGTTGCCGATTCGCACTATCACGGTGCGGCTGGGCACGAAAAAGCCGCCCGAAGGCGGCTTGCGTGACCCGGCTTGGTGCGGTTTCGCGCGCGGTTTTCAGTAGCCCAGCGTCTTGCCGTCGGGGTTGCGCGGGTCCGAATAGCCGTACAGCGCGCCGCCGCGCAGCTGGATGGTCTGCGTGCGGCCCATGGTGGGCTTGACCACCACGTTGTGGCCACGGGCCTTGAGCAGCGCGATGGTGTCGGGCGAGAGGCCCTTTTCCACGCGCAGCTCGTCCGGCGTCCACTGGTGGTGCACGCGCGGCACGCTCGCGGCCTCGGCCGGGTTCATGCCGAAGTCGATCACGTTCACCACGGTCTGCAGCACGGCGGTGATGATGCGTGCGCCGCCGGGGCTGCCCGTCACCAGCACGGGCTGGCCGTCTTTCAGCACCATGGTGGGCGTCATGGACGACAGCGGGCGCTTGGCGGGGGCGACCGCGTTGGCGTCGCCGCCCACCAGGCCGTAGGCGTTGGCCACGCCGGGCTTGGCCGAGAAGTCGTCCATCTCGTTGTTGAGCATGATGCCCGTGCCCCGCGCGACGATGCCGCTGCCGAAGTTGGTGTTGAGCGTGTAGGTCACGGCCACCGCATTGCCGGCCTTGTCCACCACCGAGTAGTGCGTGGTCTGGTCGCTCTCATACGGCTGGGGCTGGCCCGGCTTGATGCTCTTGGCCGAGCGCGCGGCGTTCGGGTCGATGGTCTTGAGCAATTGCGCGGCGTAGGCCTTGGAGGTCAGGCCCTTGAGCGGGATCTTCACGAAGTCCGGATCGCCCAGGTATTCGGAGCGGTCGGCATAGGCCAGCTTCATGCTCTCGGCCAGGTAGTGGATGGTCTGCGCGCTGTTGGAGCCCCACTGGGCGAGCGGCAGGGGTTCGAGCATGTTCAGGATCTGCACCAGGTGCGGCCCGCCGGAAGAGGGCGGCGGCATGGTGACGATCTCGTAGCCGCGGTAGGTGCCGGTGGTGGGGGCGCGCTCGACCACCTTGTAGCTGCGCAGGTCGGCCAGCGTGACGGCGCCGGCGTGCGGCGCGGTCTCGGCGGCGATCTTCTGCGCGATCGCGCCCTGGTAGAAGGCGCGTGCGCCCTGCTGGCCGATCAGGCGGATGGAGGCGGCCAGGTCTTTCTGCACCAGCGTGTCGCCGGCCTTGAGCGGCTCGCCGTTCTTCCAGAAGATGGCGCGCGTGGCGGGCCACTGGCCCATGTTCTTCTTTTCCTGCTGCAGGATCTTGGCCAGCGTCTCGCTGACCGGAAAGCCCTTGGCCGCGAGCGCGGCGGCGGGCGCCACCACCTTGGCCAGCGGCAGGGTGCCCCAGCTCTTGAGCGCATGCTCCATGCCGGCCACCGTGCCGGGCACGCCGATGGCGTAGTGCGTGTAGAGCGACTTGCCGTCCACCACCTTGCCGTTCGCGTCCAGGTACATGTCGCGCGAGGCGCCTGCGGGCGCCACCTCGCGGAAGTCGAGGGCGATGTTCTTGCCGGTCTTGGCGTCGTGCACGACCATGAAGCCGCCGCCGCCCAGGTTGCCTGCATTGGGCAGCGCCACGGCCAGCGCGAAGCCGATGCCCACGGCCGCGTCCACCGCGTTGCCGCCGGACTTGAGGATGTCCAGGCCGATCTGCGAGGCCAGTTCCTGCTCGGTCGCCACCATGCCGTTGCGGGCGACGACCGGGTGGAAGATGTCCATGTCGAAGTCATAGGCCGCGCTGGCCGCCTGGGCGGCAGCGGTCTGCTGCGCGGCCGGGGCGGGCGCTGCGGCGGGCGGCTCCGCCACGGGCATGGCGGAATGCTTCGGTGCGGCGACGGAGGCCGCGGGTGGCGCGGCGGCATCGCGCTGCGGCGTACCGCAGGCGGTCAGGCTGGCCAGGGCCAGCGCAAGGCTGGTGGCCAGCAGCGTGTGGCGAAGTTGCATGGGTGGATCTCCTCTCTGTGTCTATGGTGGGCAGTCCCGAGAAGAGTGTAGGCAATGCCGGACCCGCCCCTCGCGCGCGGCGCGTCCTGGCTGGGCTGGTCCGCTGCGCTGCCTTCAGGCGCCGGGGCAGGCCCCACCCATCGGCGAAGCCCTCAGCGGCGCGGGGCGGGCTGGCGCTTGCGCGCCTCGTCGTCCATCAGTTCGTACCACATTGCGTTCAGCACGGCGAAGGCTGCCGCCAGCGGGAGGCCGAGAATCCAGGCGAAGTACCACATGGTTGTTTCCTTTCGATCGGTGTAGTGGGGCGGAATGCCGTGTTCAGTAGGCGTGGTCGCCATGGGTGATGTCGTGGGCGCGGACCTTGCCCCACATCACGCGGTACACCCAGGTGGTGTAGGCCAGGATCAGCGGCACGAAGACCAGGGCGCAGACCAGCATGATGAAGAGCGTCAGGTGGCTGGAGGAGGCGTCCCACACCATGAGCGCCGAGCGCAGGTCGATGGACGAAGGCACGATGAACGGGAACATCGAAGCCCCCACGCTCAGCACGATGCCCGCCACCGAAAGGCCGCTGAAGATCACCGTGATGCCTTCCCAGCGGGCGCGCAGGCCGAGGAGCGCCAGCAGCGCGCCGGCGAAGCCGAGCACCGGCGCCAGCATCGTCCAGGGGTGGTTCCGGTAGTTGGTGAACCAGCCGCCGGCCACGCCCGAGGCCACGGTCTTGGCGAGCGGGTTGGACGGGCCGTTGGCTACATGGGCGCTGGTCAGCTCGTAGCCGCCCACCAGCTTCCAGAGCGCCACGCCGGCGAGGGCGTAGAGCGCGATGGTGGCGAGCGCGGCGACGGTGGCGAAGCTGCGCGAGCGTTCGGCCACGGCGCCTTCGGTCTTGAGCGCCAGCCAGGCGCCGCCGTGCATGGCCAGCATGGCCACGGAGACCAGCCCGGCCAGCAGCGCGAACGGGTTCAGCAGGCCGAGGAAGCTGCCTTCATAGACCATGCGCATGTCGTTCGTGAAGCGGAAGGGCACGCCCTGCAGCACGTTGCCCAGCGCCACGCCGAAGATCAGCGCGGGCACGAAGCCGCCGATGAAGAGCGCCCAGTCCCAGGTGCTGCGCCATGCGGCGCTCTCGCGCTTGCTGCGGTACTTGAAGCCCACGGGCCGCAGGATCAGCGCGAACAGGATGGCGAACATCGCCAGGTAGAAGCCCGAGAACGACATTGCGTAGATGTGCGGCCAGGCGGCGAAGATGGCGCCGCCGCCCAGGATCAGCCAGACCTGGTTGCCCTCCCAGATGGGGCCCACGGTGTTGATGACCACGCGCCGCTCCACGTCGGTGCGGGCCACGAAGGGCAACAGCGTGCCCACGCCCAGGTCGAACCCGTCGGTGACGGCGAAGCCCACCAGCAGCACGCCCAGCAGCAGCCACCAGATGACGCGCAGCGTGTCGTAGTCGAGAAGGGTATGAAGAATCATGCTGCGTCTCCGGCGGGTTCGAAGGTGGTGGGTTGCGAGGTGCCCGGGCGCACGGCGCCGATCAGCGGCGCGGCGGCCCCGTGCGAGAGCGGCGTCTCAGGGTCGGGCCCCTTGCGGATGGCCTTGAGCATGAGCTTCATCTCCACCACGATCAGCACGGTGTAGATGGCGGCGAAGCCCAGCAGCGTGAACAGCACGGTGCCTGCGCCCAGCTCGGAGACGGCCACGGCCGTGGGCAGCACGCCTTCCACCGCCCAGGGCTGGCGGCCCAGCTCGGCCACGATCCAGCCGCATTCGGCGGCGATCCAGGGCAGGGGGATGGACCACACGGCCAGCTTCAGCAGCCAGGGATAGGCATCGAGCCGGCGGCGGGCCGAGAGCCAGAAGAAGACGGCGTTGAGCGCGATGAAGAAGAGGCCCAGGCCCACCATCACGCGGAACGACCAGTAGAGCGGCGCGACCTGCGGCACCGTGTCCCAGGCGGCCTGGGCGATCTGCGCCTCGGTGGCCTGGCGCGGGTCATCCACGTAGCGCTTGAGCAGCAGCGCGTAGCCCAGCCGGTTGCCGTGCAGCTCGAACACCATGCGCGCATGGTTGGGGATGGCCGCGTCGGAGCCGGCGGCGCGGATCTGCTGCAGCGCATCGTAGGCCTGGATACCGTCGCGGATATAGCCTTCGGACTGCTTGACCAGGTCGTTGATGCCCGGGATCTGCGTATCCAGCGAGCGCGTGCCGATCAGGCCCATGACCCAGGGAATGTGCACGGCGTAGTGCGTGGCGCGGGCTTGCTGGTCGGGCCAGCCGATGGCGGTGAACGAGGCTGGGGCGGGCTCGGTGTCCCACATGGCTTCGATGGCCGCGAGCTTCATCTTCTGGTGCGCGCTGGTGGCATAGCCGCTCTCGTCGCCCAGCACCACCACCGACAGCGCGGCGGCCAGGCCGAAGGAGGCGGCCACCGTCATCGAGCGCTTGGCCAGCTCGACATGCCGGCCCTTGAGCAGATACCAGGCCGAAACGCCCAGCACGAAGAGCGCGGCGATGGTGTAGCCGGCCGACACCGTGTGCACGAACTTGGCCTGCGCCACCGGGTTGAACAGCACGTCGTAGAAGCTGTCCACTTCCATGCGCAGGGTCTGCGGGTTGAGCTTGGCGCCCACGGGGTTCTGCATCCAGCCGTTGGCGATCAGGATCCACAGCGCCGAGAAGTTGGTGCCCAGGGCCACCAGCCAGGTCACCACGCAGTGCGCCACCTTGGACATGCGTTCCCAGCCGAAGAAGAACATGCCGACGAAGGTGGCCTCCAGGAAGAAGGCCATCAGCCCTTCGATGGCCAGCGGCGCGCCGAAGATGTCGCCCACGTAGTGGCTGTAGTAGCTCCAGTTCATGCCGAACTGGAACTCCATCACGATGCCGGTGGAGACGCCCAGCGCGAAGTTGATGCCGAACAGCACGCCCCAGAACTTGGTCATCTGGCGCCAGACGGTGCGGCCGGTCATCACATAGACCGTTTCCATGATGGCCAGCAGCACGGCCAGCCCGATCGTGAGCGGCACGAAGAGAAAGTGGTAGAGCGCGGTCATCGCGAACTGCAGCCGCGATAAGCCGACGACGTCGAGGTCCATGGTGGAGATCCTTTCTGGAGGGAATGAGCGAGGAAGGTGGGGAAATGCGTGCGTGTTCAGTGCTGGCGCAGCGTGGCCAGCACGGCATCGAATGGCGGGGTGCCGCGCAGGTGCTCGGCCGCGATGCGGCCCTGCGCGAGCACGATGAGCCGGTCGGCCAGCAGGGCCTCGCGGCGCAGGTGGGTGGCGATCAGCACGGTGCGGCGGCCGGCGTGGCGGGCCAGGCGCTCCAGCACGTCGGCGGCGGTGGGGCCGTCCAGGCTCTCGGTGGGCTCGTCCAGCAGCCAGAAGCCGGCCGGGTGCAGCAGCAGCCGCGCCAGCGCCAGCCGGCGCGCCTGCCCGCCCGAGAGGCCCAGGCCGCCTTCGCCCAAGGGCGTGTCCAGCCCGCGCGCCAGGCGCTGCACGTCGGCCGCGAGGCCGCTGGCCTGCAGGGCGGACCAGAGCTGCTCGTCGCTCGCGGCCGGGTCGGCCAGGAGCAGGTTGTCGCGCAGGCTGTCCTGGAAGAGTTCGGTGCGCTGCGTGAGCCAGGTGCCGGCCTCGGCCTGCACGCTGCCGGCGGCGGGGCGTAGCTCGCCCGCGGCCAGGGCCAGCAGGGTGGATTTGCCTGCGCCGCTCGCGCCCACCACGGCCACCCGTTCGCCCCGGGCGATGGCCAGGTCGATGCCGTGCAGGATGTCGCCGCCGTGGGCATAACCGGCGCGCACCGCGTCCATGCGCAGCGCCGCATCGTTGGCGGCGGGCGGGGGCAGGGCGCCTGCGTCGGCAGCGGGCGCGGCCAGGCGCGGCGCCAGGCGGCGGGCGGCCAGTGCGCTGCGGCCGGCTTCCAGCGCGCCCCGGCGCAGCGCGGCGAAGGGTTCCAGCGCGGAGAGCGCCAGCAGCAGGGCCAGCGCGGCCAGCGGCGCGGTCACGGCGCCGGCCTGCGCCAGCGCACCCATCGCCAGCAGCACGGCGGCGACGGTGGCATGCCCGGCCACGGCGTAGGTCCAGCCGGTGCGGGTTTCCAGGCGGTGCAGCGCGTCTTCGGCACCGGCCAGGCGGGCATCGGTGCGGGCGAGCCGCTGGCATTGCGCGGGCAGCCGGCCGGCCATGGCCAGCTCGGTCTGGCCGGCCACCAGGTCGATGGCCTGTTCGCGTAGCCGTTCCAGGCCGCGTGCGCGGCGCAGGGCGGCGCTGCGGGCGCGGCGTGCCGCCAAGAGCGCCACGCCGCCGCCGCACAGCAGCAGCCAGGCGAAGGTGGCCAGGCCCAGGCGCCAGTCCAGCGCGCCCAGCACGCCGCCGGCCAGCAGCGCGGCGCCCAGGGCGGCGCCTGCGGGCACGGCCACGCGCAGGTAGAGCGATTCGAGCGCATCGATGTCGTGCGTCAGGCGGAACAGCAGGCGCGCGGGCCGCTGCTGCAGGGCGCGCAGGCCCTGGGGCTGCGCCCAGCCGCGAAAGAGCCGCTCGCGCAGCGCGGCCAGCACAGCGAAGCTGGCGTCGTGCGTCACCATGCGCTCCGCATAGCGCCCGGCCGTGCGGCCCAGCGCCAGCAGGCGGATGCTGGCGCTGGGCATGAACACGTTGAAGGTGAAGGCCGCTGCGGCCGAGAGGCCGGCGAGCGCCGTGCCGGTGATGAACCAGCCCGAGAAGCCCAGCAGCGCCATGCCCGCCAGCACGGTGATGGCGGCCAGCAGCATGCCCAGCAGCAGGCGCCGGCCGCTGGTGGCGATGAAGAGGCGCAGCACGGCGCCCAGGCCGGGGCGGTGCGCAGCGCGGCGATGCGGGTGCGTGTTCATGCGGCTCTCCGTGGGGCGGCGTCGCCCAACTGCCCGATGTGCACCACGCGCCCGATGCGCGCGGCCAGCGCCAGGTCGTGCGTGGCGACGATCAGGGTGCGGCCCCGGGCCATGCGCAGCAGCGCATCGACCACGGCGTGGGCGGTGGCGCTGTCCAGGTGGGCCGTGGGCTCGTCCAGCAGCCACAGGTCGGCCGGGCCGGCCGCGGTGGCGCGCGCCAGGGCCAGCCGCACGGCTTCGCCGCCCGAGAGGCCCGTGCCGCCTTCGCCCAGCGCGCTGCCCGGCACGATGCGGCCGGCATCGCCCAGGCCCGCGTGGCGCAGCGCCGCGGCAGCGTGGCGGTGCAGCACGCCGGGGCGGTCCAGGCTCACGTTGTCCAGCGCGGTGCCCGAGAAGATGTGCGGCTTCTGGCCGATCCAGGCCATGCGGCTGCGCAGGGCGGCGGCGCTGGCTTCTTCGAGCCGCGTGCCGTCGATCAGCACCTCGCCGCTGGAGGCGGGCAGCAGGCCGGCGATGAGCGAGAGCAGCGTGGTCTTGCCCGCGCCGCTCGCGCCCACCAGCGCCACATGCTCGCCCGCGCCCACGAAGAGATCCACGCCTGCAAGAACCGGCGCCTCGCCTGCGTGCTGCAAGCCCACGGCGCGCAGTTCCACGCTGGCGGCGCAAGGCGCATCGGGCCGGGGAGTGGGCTCGTCCAGCGCGCCCGGCAGCGGCAGTGCGTCGCCGGCCTGCAGCTGCTGCAGCGCCTGCAGCGCGGCCTGGCCGGCGGCCTTGTCATGCCAGGCGGCGGCCAGATCGCGCAGCGGCTCGAAGAAGGCCGGCGCCAGCAGCAGCACGAAGAGGCCCTGGCCCAGCGAGAGGCGCTGGCCCCAGCTGCCGGCGCTGAACTGGCCCAGCAGATGAAAGCCCACATAGACGGCCACCAGGGCCACGGCCAGCGCCGAGAACAGCTCCAGCGATGCGGAAGAAAGGAAGGCGATGCGCAGCACGCGCATGGTGCGCTGGCGCAGGGTTTCGGCCGAGGCGCGCAGCCGGCGCGCCGTGGCATCGACGGCGCCCAGTGCGCGCAAAGTCGCCAGCCCGCGCAGGCGGTCGAGCAGGAAGCCGTTCATGCCGCCCAGCGCCTGCAGCTGCGATTCGCTGGCCGCCCGGGCCTGCCAGCCGACCAGGGCCATCGCCAGCGGAATCAGCGGCGCGGCGGCAACGAGGATCAGCGCCGCCAGCCACGACTGGCTGGCCACGGCCAGCGCCAGCACCGGCGGCACCGCCAGGGTCCGCCAGCGGGCGGGCTGGTAGCGCAGCAGCCAGGGCAGCAGGGCTTCGGCCTGTTCGGCCATGGCGCTGGCCGCCTGGCCGGAGGCCGCTCGGGCGCCATCCATCGGGGAGCGGCGGGCCAGCGCCGCGCAGGCTTCGGCCCGTGCCGCGCTCACGTATCGCCGCGCCGCGGCGAAGATGCGCCGGCCGGCCCAGGCCTCGCCCGTGGCGCGCACCACGCCCAGCAGCGCATAGGCCAGCGCCGGCCCCGTCACGGCGGCCCAGCCCTGGCCATCGGCCAGCCGCTGCACGGCCACCGCCAGCGATGCGGCCTGGCCCACCCAGAGCAGGGCGGCCAGGGCCAGCACGGCATTGGCCAGGCGCGACTGCGGCACGGCCTGCACGGCCGGGCAGGGCACGGGTGCTTGCAGCGCAAGTGGAGACTCGCTGCCATTCAACGCCGTGTGCCGTGCCATGATGCTTCTTAAATTTCAGTAATTTCTGAAAGTTTAAATCTTTGCCGATGCGTTGCATCACTTTGTTGCGCATCTTGGACGGTGTGCTGGGCGTGTTTTTGATGTGAGTCAAAGGTGCGTGGGATAATTTGCTTGTCTAATTTTCAGAATTTTTTGAAAGAATCAAGCGGTGACACCTCTCGTTCAAACCTTCGTCAGCCACTTCGGCGAGATGGGCAGTCGCTGGGGCATCAACCGCACGGTGGGGCAGATCTATGCGCTGCTCTTCGTCACCGAGCGGCAGCTGCATGCCGACGACATCGGCGAGAAGCTGGGCATCTCGCGCTCCAACGTGAGCATCGGGCTCAAGGAGCTGCAGTCCTGGGGGCTGGTGCGGCAAAGCCGCGTGCCGGGCGACCGGCGCGAGTACTTCTCGTCGCTGGGCGATGTGTGGGAGATCTTCCGCGTGGTGGCCGCCGAGCGGCGCCGGCGCGAGGTGGCGCCCACGCTGTCGGTGCTGCGCGAATCGCTGCTGGCCGACGCCACCTCGCCCGAAGACGCCTTCGCCCAGGAACGCATGCGCCAGATGCATGGGCTGGTGGACCTGGCCAACACCTGGTTCGACGATCTGCAGCGGCTGTCGCCCGAATCCCTCGCCCAGCTGATGCGGATGGGCTCGAAGGTGCAGAAGCTGCTGGCTGCGCGCGACGTGCTGTTCGGCACGGGCGGCCGGAGCGACGATCCGGCCTGATGCCCCGCGCTCGCTATTGAGTGCAGCGGGCGGGGGGCTTCACGACGAGGGGTTCCGCACGCCTCTGTGAGGTCTCATTGACGATCCCCTGCGAGATCGGGAACACGTTCTAAGAACGTGTTTACGATCTCCCAGGGGTCGCGCAGCTACGTCGGCGGGATGGGATGCAAGGCGCGGTGCGCAGTGGATAGCACGGCTATCCACAAGCGCCGCAACGCCGCAGACCGCCCGCCGACGTAGCAGCCCTTCGGGTTGGAGCGAAATCGGGCGATTGAACGCCCCGGCTGCTTGCATGGACACCAGCCCATGCGGCGCATCCGAGGCATCCACTCATCCCGATTGCGTTCCAACGCGATCCCCTGCGAGATCGTGAACACGTTCTAAGGTTGCGTTAAGGCAGTCGTACCAATATCGGGCCGCACAGTGTCCTATTGGGTTTCCGTCGATTGCCATGCCGCTGGATCATGTTCTCTTCCTCTCTTTCAACGGCCGGGCTTCGGTGCCCCAGCGGCCGGGGGCGTTCGCGCCTTGCGCGCCGGATCAGCCGCCGCAGTCGATAGCGATGCGCTCGCCGGGGCCTGGCCTGGCCGCGGCCGCCAGGAAGGGGCTCTGATGGCCGTGCAAGCCAAGCCTCGGCAACTCGCGTCCCTTTCCTGCGTCGTGCCCTGCCACAACGAGGCGGCCAATCTGGAAAAGCTGCTGCCGCAGCTCCAGGAGGCGCTGGCCGCCTGCGTCGAAAGCTGGGAGATCATCCTGGTGGACGACGGCAGCTCGGATGCGACCAGCATGGTGCTTGCCCACTGGGCGCAGCGGCCGGGCTTCCGTGCGCTGCTGCTGTCGCGGAACTTCGGCAAGGAGGCGGCCCTCATGGCGGGCCTGGAGGCGGCGCAGGGCGACGCCGTGGTGACGATGGATGGCGACCTGCAGCATCCCCCGTCCCTCATTCCCGTCTTCCTCCAGCACTGGAGCGAGGGCTCGGACATGGTCTATGCCCAGCGCCAGGATCGGCACGACGAAGGCGTCTTCAAGCGCTGGGGCGCGGGCTGGTTCTATGCCATCGTGAACATGGGCGGGCGATTCCAGGTGCCCGCCGGGGCCGGGGACTTCCGGCTCATGGACCGCAGCGTGGTCGATGCCCTGCTGTCCCTGCCCGAGCGCAACCGCTTCATGAAAGGCCTCTATGCGTGGGTCGGCTTCGATGCCACCGCCGTCCCCTACATGCCCAGCGCCCGGCTGCACGGCCGCACCAGCTTCAGCCCTTTGGCGCTGATCCGGCTTTCGCTCGACGGGCTGACCGGCTTCACCGCCTGGCCCCTGCGGGCCGTGAGCGCCATGGGCCTGGTGCTGGCGGTGCTGGCGCTGCTCTACGGGGCCTACCTGACCATCGCCTACCTGCTCTACGGGCATGCGATCAGCGGCTGGACGACCATCGTGGTCGGCCTGATGGGCTTTTCCGGGGTGCAGCTGCTGTCGCTGGGCATCGTGGGCGAATACGTGGGGCGGATTGCGGAAGAGGTCAAGGCACGGCCCCTCTACGTCATCAAGCGTGAACTGGGCCAGGGTCTGAAGAGGGCGGATTGATGACGGTGAACAACAAGAACCCGGCGCAGCCGGGAATGGTGGCGGTCGCCCTGCTGGTGCTGGCCTGGTGGGCCGCCACGGCCTGCCTGCGTCCGCTGATGCTGCCCGACGAGGGCCGCTACGTGGGCATCGCGTGGGAAATGCTGCGCTCGGGCGACTGGCTCACGCCCACCATCAACGGCCTGCCGTACTTCCACAAGCCGCCGCTCTTTTACTGGATCACGGCCAGCTCGCTCTGGCTGTTCGGCAACCACGAAGGCGCGGCGCGCGTGGCGCCCATGCTCGGCGCCCTGGCCGGTTCGTGGGCTTCCTACGCCTTCCTGCGCCGCTGGTGGAGCGAGCGGGCGGGGCGGATGGGCCTGCTGGTGCTCATGGCGCAGCCGCTCTGGATCATGGGCGCGCAATTCGCCAACCTGGACACGCTGGTCGCCGGCTGCATCGTCGCCACCATCTGCCTGCTCGCGCACGCCGTGATGCTGGCCGAGCATGCGCTGCCGCATCGCCGGGTGCTGCTCGCCGCCTGGGGCATGGCCGCGCTCGGCGTGCTGGCCAAGGGCCTGATCGGCTTCGTGCTGCCGGCGCTGGTGGTGTTCCTGTGGCTCGTCGCGCAGCGGCGCTGGCGGCGCCTGGGCGGCCTCTTCTGGTGGGCCGGGCCGCTGCTGTTCCTGTGCCTGACGGCGCCGTGGTTCTTCGCCATGCAGCAGCGCTTTCCGGACTTCCTGTACTACTTCTTCGTGGTGCAGCATTTCAAGCGCTTCGCTGAGGCCGGGTTCAACAACGTGATGCCCATCTGGTTCTATCCGGCCGCGCTGGCGCTCTTCTTCCTGCCGTGGCTGCCGTGGATGGCCCGCGCCTGCAGGCCGCTCGGCAGCGGCGCGTCGCCTGAGCACCGTTCGGTTCGGCTGCTGCTGTGGATCTGGGCGGCCGTCATCGTGGGCTTCTTCTCGCTGCCCAAGTCCAAGCTGCTGGGCTATGTCATGCCTGCGGTGGTGCCTCTGGCCGCCCTGGCGGCGCAGGGCTATCTGTCGCGGGAGCGCGTCTCCCGCCTGCAGTCGGGCCTGTGGTTCCTGGCGGCGGGCACGGGCACGGCGCTCGCGCTGGGGGCGCTGACGTGGCTGACCGTGCATCCGCAGAACTCCATGCGCGCCTTCGCGCAGGCGCTGAGCGAAAGCCGCCAGGCGGCAGAGCCCGTCGTGATGCTCGACACCTACTATTTCGACCTGCCGTTCTATGCGGGCCTGCGCACCCCGGTGGCGGTGATCGAGAACTGGGACGACCCGGCGATCCAGCAGCGAGACGACCAGCGCAAGGAAATCGCCGATGCCGGCCAGTTCGATCGGGCCGCCGCGTCCGTGCGCCTGCTGCTGCCGGCCTCCCTGCCGCGCCTGCTGTGCCGTTCCGGCGTCGTGTGGGTGCTGGGGCCTTCCAGGGCGGTGGAGCGCTACCCGTATCTGGCGGAGGCCGCCAGCGCCTACAGCCGCAACGCGATGACGTTGTGGCGCCTCGAAACCGGGCGCCCGGCCGTTGCCGCGCAGCTGGGGTGCAGCCAGATGCCGTACGACGATGCGCTGCGCCAGTCCCCCGCGCCGCTCTCCGAGGCCCGCGTGCCGGGTTGAGCGGCGCCCCTGGGCCGCTGCTGGCTCGCACCCAGCGCGGCCCGCATGGAGCCATAAAAAAGCCGGCCCGGGCAGCGCTGCCCGGGCCGGCTTTTTCGTGTGCGGTGTGGTTAGGCCAGCAGGTCGCTCAGCGCCCGCGCGATGACCTTGGTGGCGCGGCGCAGGTCTTCGAGGTCCAGGCGCTCGTCGGCGCGCTTGGCGTGCGATTCCAGCACCGTGCGCGGGCCGGCGCCGTAGATCACGCCGGGGATGCCGGCTTCGCCGTAGAGGCGCACGTCGGTATAGAGCGGCGTGCCCATGGCGGGCACGGGCTGGCCGAAGAGGGCTTCGCCGTGGCGCTGGATGGCGCTCACCAGCGGCGCATTGCCCGCCAGCGGCTTCATGGAGTTGGCCAGCAGCAGGCGTTTGATCTCCACGGTGATGCCCGGCTGGCCGGCGGCGGCCTCGGCGATCACGCGGCGGATGTCGGCTTCCACGGTGGCCGGGTTCTCCTCGGGGATCATGCGGCGGTCGAGCTTGAACACCACCTTGCCGGGCACGACGTTGGTGTTGGTGCCGCCTTCGATGCGGCCCACGTTCAGGTAGGGGTGCTTGATGCCCGCGACCTTGGACGTGATCTGCTTGTAGGCCGTGTTCTGCGCGTAGAGCGCCTTCAGGATCTGCACGGCGCCCTGCAGCGCGTCCACGCCGGTGTCGGGCACGGCGGCGTGGGCCATCTTGCCGTTCACGGTGACTTCCATCTGCAGGCAGCCGTTGTGGGCGGTGACGACTTCGTAGCTGAAGCCGGCGGCGATCATCAGGTCGGGCTTGGTCAGGCCCTTCTTCAGCAGCCAGCCGGGGCCGAGTTCGCCGCCGAATTCCTCGTCGTAGGTGAAGTGCAGTTCCACCGCGCCCTTGGCGGGCCTGGCGACGGCTTCCAGCGCGCGCACGGCGAAGGTGAAGGAGGCGAAGTCGCTCTTGCTCACGGCCGTGGCGCGGCCGTACATCTTGCCGTCCACGATTTCTGCGCCGTAGGGGTCGTGCGTCCAGCCTTCGCCGGGCGGCACCACGTCGCCGTGGGCGTTGAGGGCGATGGTGCGGCCGCCGTCGCCGGCCTGGCCGTAGGGGCGGCGCACGATCAGGTTGGTGATCGACTGCATGCCGTAGTCGCGCACCTCGGCCTCGGGCACGGCGTGCTTTTCGGCCTCGAAGCCGAAGCCCTGGAGCAGCTCGGCCGTGCGCTCGGCGTGCGGCGCGTTGTTGCCCGGGGGCGTGTCGGTGGGCACCTGCACGAGGGCTTGCAGGAAGCGCACTTCCTCGTCGAAATGCTGGTCGATCCAGGCGTCGAGTTGCTGGTAGTTGCTCATGGGTTTTCCGTGGCGAGTTGGTTCAAGACGTGGGTGAAGGCATCGACGGCCAGTTGCATGTCGTCGGCCGTGGTGCTTTCCAGCGGGTTGTGGCTGATGCCGCTGTTGAGGCCGCGCGTGAACAGCATGGCCTGGGGCATGATTTCGTGCAGCTTCATGGCGTCGTGGCCGGCGCCGCTGGGCATGCGGAAGACGGGCACGCCCAGGGCATCCACGGCGCGTTCCCAGCGCTGCTGCCAGGCCGGTGCGCTGGGCGCGGCGGCGGCCTTCATGGCCTGCTCGCAGGTGTAGGACAGGCCCCGGCGCTGGGCGATGGCGGCGAGTTCTGCCAGCACGTCGCGCTCCAGCGCGTCGCGCTGCGGGTCGGTGGGCGCGCGCAGGTCCAGGCTGAAGAGGCAGCGGCCGGGCACCACGTTGATGGAGCCGCTGGGCACCTGCAGCTGGCCGATGGTGCCGACCGAGTCGCCATCCTGCGCGGCGCGCTTTTCCACGTAGAGGGCCAGCTCGGCCACGCCCACGGCGGCATCGCGGCGGCGGTCCATGGGCGTGGTGCCGGCGTGGCTGGCCATGCCGGCCATCTCGCACACGTAGCGCACGCCGCCGTTGATGGAGGTGACCACGCCCAGGGGGATGTCCAGCTCGTTCAGCACCGGGCCCTGTTCGATGTGGACCTCGATGAAGCCCAGGTAGCGGGCCGCGTCGCGGCGCAGCTTGGGGATGTCGTCGATGCACAGGCCCGCGTGCTGCATGGCCTCGCGCATGGTGATGCCGTCGGCATCCTGCTGGTCCAGCCAGGCGTTGTTGAAGTGGCCGATGAGCGCGCCCGAGCCCAGGAAGGTGGCCTTGTAGCGCTGGCCTTCTTCCTCGGCGAAGCCGACCACCTCGATGCCGAAGGGCAGGCGGCGGCCGGCGCGGTGCAGCTCGCGCACGCAGGCCATGGGCACGAAGATGCCCAGGCGCCCGTCGTACTTGCCGCCGTTGCGCACGGTGTCGTAGTGGCTGCCGGTCATGAGGATCTTCGCGTCGGGCGTGGCGCCGTGGTAGCGGCCCACCACGTTGCCCACCGCGTCCACCTCGACCTCGTCGAAGCCGCAGTCGCGCATCCAGTGGCTGATGCGCTGGGCGCAGGCGCGGTGCGCGTCGGTGAGGTAGGTGACGGTGAGCTGGCCGAGTTCGGCGAAGCCCGGGTCGCTGTGCGCGGCCAGCCTTTCCTGCCAGTCCCACACGTCGTTGCCCAGCGCGGGTTCGTAGCCGAACTTGTCGTTCAGGCGGATCTCGGCGATGCGGTGGATGTTGCGCAGCGCCTCGGCCATCTCAAAGTCCACCGGGTTGCCCAGGCGGCGGGCGAAGGTGTCGATGATTTCCTGCTTGGGCAGGCCCGTGCCGCGCGGCCCGCGCACGGCCAGGATGAACGGGAAGCCGAAGCGGGCGTTGTAGTCGGCGTTGAGCTGCTGGATGCGCGCGAATTCTTCGGGCGTGCACTGCGTGAGGCCGGCCTTGCTCTGCTCGTTCGCCGATTCGGCCGTGAGCGCCTGGGCCACCATGGCCTTGCCGGCCAGCTCGGGGTGGGCGCGGATCAGCGCGAGCTTGGCCTCGTGCGGCGCCTGCGCCAGCACGCGCACCATGGCGTACTTCAATTGCGCGAGCGAGCGGAAGGGCCGCTCGGCCAGCGCGCCTTGGGCGATCCAGGGCGAATGCTCGTAGAGCCCTTCCAGCAGCGCCAGGGCCTGGTCGGCCGGCGCGGCGTTGAGTTGTTCCAGCGTCAGTGGCATGGGTGTCGTGCTCCTGAAATATGAGCTATTGGCGCAGGTGGGATAAGCGCCAGAGGCCGATTGGGTTTGTATGTCCGTCGATCAGAGGCCGGGGGCCGGGTGCTGCTCGGCCCAGTGCTGCGCCAGGTCGAGCCGGCGGCAGACCCACACCTTGTCGTGGCGCTGGATGTGGTCCAGGAAGCGCTGCAGCGCGGTGATGCGCCCGGGCCGGCCCAGCAGGCGGCAGTGCATGCCTATGCTCATCATCTTGGGACGGTCGTCGCCGGCCGGGTCGCCCTCGGCATAGAGCGCGTCGAAGGTGTCCTTCATGTACTGGAAGAACGGGTCGGCATGCGAATAGCCCTGCGGCAGCGCGAAGCGCATGTCGTTGCAGTCCAGCGTGTAGGGCACGATGAGCTGGGGCACCGTGCTGCCGTCGGTCTTCTGCACCTTCATCCAGAAGGGCAGGTCGTCGCCATAGTAGTCGCTGTCGTAGGCGAAGCCGCCGTAGTCGGCCACCAGGCGGCGCGTGCGCGGGCTGTCGCGGCCGGTGTACCAGCCCAGCGGGCGGTTGCCGGTGAGCTTGCGGAGGATGTCCATGGCCTCGGCCATGTGGGCGCGCTCCACGTCTTCGGGAATGTTCTGGTAGTGGATCCACTTCAGGCCGTGGCAGGCGATGTCGTAGCCCAGCTCGCCGAAGGCGGCTGCCACATCGGGGTGGCGCTGCAGCGCGGTGGCCACGCCGAATACGGTGAGCGGCAGGCCGCGGCGCTCGAATTCGCGCAGCAGGCGCCACACGCCGGCGCGCGAGCCGTATTCGTAGATGCCTTCCATGCTGATGTGGCGCTCGGGGTAGGCGGCGGGGTTGAACATTTCCGAGAGGAACTGCTCGCTGCCCGCGTCGCCGTGCAGCACGCTGTTCTCGCCGCCTTCCTCGTAGTTCAGCACGAACTGCACGGCGACGCGCGCGCCGCCGGGCCAGCGGGCGTGCGGCGGGTTGCGGCCGTAGCCGATCAGGTCGCGCGGATAGGGCAGGGTGGAGTCGTAGAGCGTCATGGCGTTGAGGTGTCGGGTCAGAGAGGCAGCGGCGACAGCGCCGCGGACAGGTCGTTGAGCGGGCGCTGCTGGCCGAAGGCGAGGCTTTGCTCCACATGCAGCAAATGGGCCTGCATCAGCTGCACGGCCTGTTCCTCGTTGCCGGCGGCCAGCGCATCGACGATGGCGCCGTGCTCTTCATGCGAATGCGCGGCGGCGCTGGCGGACTGGTACATCAGGGTGATGAGGGCGCAGCGCGAGATCAGGTCGCCCAGCAGCTGCGCCAGCACTTCGTTGTCCATCAGCTCGGCCATGCGGACGTGGAAGTCGCCCAGCAGCTCGGTGCGGCTGCTGGCGTCGGTGCCTTCCACGGCGGCCTGCTCGCGCAGCACATGCTCGCGCAGCGCGGCGATCTTGCCCTGCGTGCGGGTCCGCACGAAGGCGCGGGTCATCTCCACTTCCAGCATGCGGCGCACGGCGAAGACCTGGCGCGCCTCGTCTTCCGACGGGGTGGAGACGAAGGCGCCGCGCGCGGGCTCCAGCGTGATCAGCCGGTTCTGCGCGAGCTGGAAGAGCGCCTGGCGCACCAGCGTGCGCGAGACGCCGAAGTGATCGGCCAGCTTCTGCTCGGCCAGCTTGGTGCCGGGCTGCAGGCGCTGCGTGGCGATGGCGCGCGTGAGCGACTGGACGATGGCGCTGGTGGAGGAGGGTTCCATGGGCGATGAGGGCAGTTGCTCAAAAGTGTATACACTTTTGGTCCACACGGCGCTGCATCCCGTGGGCCGTCATCACAGGAGATTCCCTATGGGCCTGAGCACCCACGTTCTCGACACCATGCACGGCTGCCCCGCTGCGGGCATGGCAGTGGCGCTGTATGCCACCGACGGCGGCGCGGCCACCCTGGTCAAGCAGCTGGTGCTCAACCACGACGGCCGCACCGACGCGCCGCTCTTCGACAACGCCAGCCTGCGCCCCGGCACCTATCGCCTGAGCTTCGATGTGGCGGCGTATTTCCGCGCCCGGGGCGTGGAGCTGCCCGAACCCAACTTCCTGAACGTGGTGCATCTGGACTTCGGCGTGGCCCATGCCGACCAGCACTACCACGTGCCGCTGCTGGTGAGCCCCTGGAGCTATTCCACCTACCGGGGTTCCTGACACGCGGCCGCTGTGTGGCCGAAAAACCCTGCAGCGCGCTCCAGATGCGCGCAGGGTGCTCTTCTTTTCATAGCTGGCCTTCGGTCAGTGTATCGAGCTGGAAGCGCCCCGACTTGTCCCACAGCCAGGTGTCGGTGTAGGTGACCTTGCCCATGCGCGTGGGCGCGGGGAAGGGCGCCGCGGCGCGCACCGTGCGCTCGATCTCCTTCATCACCTCCGGCGCATGGCGCGGCGCGCGCATCCAGCGCACGGCGGTCACGCGGCCCGCCCGGTCGATGTCCACTTCCAGCACGCCGATGGCGTAGAGCAGCGGCTGCAGCTGGCCCTTGTAGATGCGGTCGGCGTTCAGGCCGTAGAGATGCGCGGCCGCGTCCTTGCGGTAGGCGCGGGGCGTGGTGGCGGCGGAAGGGCTGGCCGGCCCGCGCACGGCCGGTGCCGGATTCACCACCGTGGGCGGCTGGCCGGCATCGGCGGGGCTTTGTGGCTGCGCGGGCGGCACGGCGGGCGGGCGGCAGGCGCTCATCAGCGTGGCCACGGCGGCCATCAGGCCGGCGGGCAGCCAGAAGGGGCGCTTGCGGCGGGGCGGCTGCGGTGCTTGGGGGGGCTGGGTCATGGCGGTGCGATGCGGAAATAGGTGGGAGCGGGGCCGGCGCTGGCACGGCGCCTCGCTATGCTCGAACCCTGGTGCGCCGGCTGGCGCGGCGGCAGGGTTCACGAAAAAGGAAGCATGCGGATGGGTGATGGTGGCGACATGACGGCGTTGCAGCGCCTGCTGGACGGGCTGGCATCGGCGCCGGCATGCCTGGTGACGGTGGAGTCTATCCAAGGCTCGGCGCCGCGCGAGCCCGGCGCCTGGATGGCCGTGTTCGGCGCAGCCCAGGGGCCCGTCATCGGCACCATCGGCGGCGGGCATCTGGAATGGCAGTCCATCGCCGATGCGCGCGAATGGCTGGCCGCCGCACCCGCAGGCGGCGCGCCCGATACCCGGCTGGTGCGCCATGCGCTGGGCCCCAGCCTGGGGCAGTGCTGCGGCGGCGTGGTGCAGGTGCGGCTCGAACGCATCACGGCGGCCCAGGCGCCGGCCTTGCGCGAGCGGCTGGCTCCGCGCCTCACGCCCGTGGCGCTCTTCGGCGGCGGCCACGTCGGCCATGCGCTGGCCCGGGTGCTGGCGCCGCTGCCCTTCGCGCTGCACTGGATCGACAGCCGCGACGGCATCTTCCCGCCCCAGGCGGCGCCCGGCACCGTCTGCGAGCATTCCGAGCCCGTGCAGGGCGCCGTGCCCACGCTGGCCGCGGGCTCGCTGGTGCTGGTGATGAGCTTCAGCCATGCCGAAGACCTGGACGTCGTCGCCGCCTGCCTGCAGCGCCGCCGCGCACGGGGCGATCTGCCCTTCATCGGCATGATCGGCAGCCGCACCAAGTGGGCCACCTTCCGCCGGCGCCTGGCCGAGCGCGGCTTCACCGAGGCCGAACTGGCCGGCGTGACCTGCCCCATCGGCGTGCCCGGCATCGTCGGCAAGGCGCCGGAGGTGATCGCCGTGGCCGTGGCCGCGCAGCTGCTGCAGCAGGTGGCCGGGTCGGCCGCTGGGGGCTGAGTCTTCACGATTCGCCTGCCGCGGTGGCTGGCCGTGGGAACAATTCCTGCATACACTTTGCGACAGAACAAAAACAGGTCGCAGCGGTGCCCCGGCGGATCGGCTTTTCGATGAAAGGCTGAGATTCGCCAAGGTGCGCGGCCCCATTCGACTGCTCAGAGCGCCCGCAGTGGTGAGCAGGTTGCACGAGGCGGCGCCCCACGCGCCGCCCCACGTTGAGAGAAGAACCCATGGAAAGCTATCTCCTCGACTGGGCCAACCTGCTGCTGCGCTGGGTCCACGTCATCACCGCCATCGCCTGGATCGGCTCGTCGTTCTACTTCGTCTTCCTCGACTCCAGCCTCACCCCGCCGGTCGATGACGACCTCAAGAAGCAGGGCGTGAGCGGCGAGCTCTGGGCCGTCCACGGCGGCGGCTTCTACCACCCGGTCAAGTTCGCGGGCGCGCCGCCGCAACTACCCAAGCACCTGCACTGGTTCTTCTGGGAGAGCTACAGCACCTGGATCAGCGGCTTCGCGCTCTTCACCGTGTCGTATCTCTGGAGCGCCAGCACCTACCTGATCGACAAGTCGCGCATGGACTGGGCGCCGGCCACCGCCATCGCCGTGGCGCTGGCCTTCCTGGTCGTTTTCTGGCTGCTCTACGACGGCATCTGCCGCGTCTTCGGCCAGAAGAAGAAGGGCGACGCCATCGTCGGCGCGCTGGTCTTCGTGCTGGTGTGCGTGGCCGCCTGGCTGGCCTGCCACTGGTTCGCGGGGCGCGCGGCCTTCCTGCTGGTGGGCGCGATGATCGCCACCTCCATGAGCGCCAACGTGTTCTTCTGGATCATTCCCGGCCAGCGCAAGGTCATCGCGCAGATGAAGGCCGGCCAGCCGGTGGACCCGATCCACGGCAAGCGCGGCAAGCAGCGCAGCGTGCACAACACCTACTTCACGCTGCCGGTGCTGTTCTGCATGCTGTCCAACCACTACAGCTTCACCTGGAGCCACCCGCAGAACTGGCTGATCCTCATCCTGATGATGTTCGCGGGCGCGGCCATCCGCCAGTTCTTCGTGATGCGCCACGGCTGGAAGCTGGGCCGCAACGCCCATCCGCTGCCCTACGCCCTGGTGGGCTGCGCGGTCATCGTGGGCGCCATCGTCGGCCTGCAGCCGTCCATCGCCCCGGGCGCTGCCGGTGCCGGCGCGCCCGCATCGGCCACGGCAGCTGCCGCCGCCCCGGTGGACTACGCCCAGCTGCAGCCCGTGCTGGCCCAGCGCTGCTATCTCTGCCATGGCGCGCAGGTGCAGATGAAGAACCTGCGGCTGGATTCGCCCGAATCCGTCCAGCAGCATGCCCAGGCCATCTACCAGCAGGTGGTGGTGCAAAAGCTCATGCCCATGAACAACGCCACCGGCATCACCGACGACGAGCGCGGGCTGGTCAAGCGCTGGTTCGAGGGTGGCGCCGTGATGACGAAGTGAGGCATTCCGGGCGGCAAAGCCAAGCCCGGGGCCGGGGATTCGCAGCCGCTGCGCTACAGTGGCGCGCTGCATTTTTTTCAAAGGAACCGGCTTGGAATTCGTGAGCTTTCTGATCGACTTCATCCTGCATGTCGACAAGCACATCGCGGCCTTCGTGGCCAGCTACGGCCCCTGGGTCTATGCCCTGCTGTTCGCCATCGTGTTCGTGGAAACGGGCGTGGTGGTCATGCCCTTCCTGCCGGGCGATTCGCTGCTCTTCATCGTGGGCGCGCTCTGCGGCGCCGGGCTGATGAGCTTTCCCATCGCCTGCGCCGTGCTGCTGGCCGCCGCCATCCTAGGCGACCAGTGCAACTACACCATCGGGCGCACCATCGGGCCCAAGGTGTTCCAGTGGGAGGATTCGCGCTGGTTCAACCGCCGGGCCTTCAACCAGGCGCACGACTTCTACGAGCGCTACGGCGGCATCACCATCGTGATCGCCCGCTTCATGCCCTTCATCCGCACCTTCGCGCCCTTCGTGGCCGGCGTGGCGGCCATGGGCCGGGCCAAGTTCACGGCCTTCAACGTGGGCGGGGCGCTGCTCTGGGTGCTGGGCATCTGCACGGCGGGCTACTTCTTCGGCAACTTCCCGTGGGTGCAGAAGAACCTCGACAAGATCATCTGGGCGATGATCCTCATCCCGGGCCTGATCGCCATCTTCGGCGCCTGGCGCGCCGGCCGCAAGGCGCCAGCCGAGGCCTTGCCGAAGTAGAGCCGGGGCTACCACCCACCAAGAAAAAGGGCACCTTGCGGTGCCCTTTTTCTGTTGCGTTGAAGCGGCGGCTCGTGAGCCGGCGCGATCAACGGCGGCGGTCGCGGTCCTTGCCCAGTTCGTTGCCGATCAGGGCGCCGGCAGCGGCGCCGCCGACGGTGGCGGCCGTGCCGCCCACCGCGCTACCCAGCACGCCGCCAGCCACGGCGCCTACGCCGGTGCCGATCTGGGCATTGGAGGGGTTGGTCGAGCAGCCGGCCATGCCGAGTGCGGCAACGCAGGCAGCTGCGGAAAGAAGGTGGCGGTAGTTCATGGTGTGCTCCTTGATGGTTGTCTTGAAGACAGGATTCGAAACGTCCGGTGCGCAATGAAAGCCTGCCGGGCATGCCTTCATCCGTCGCATGCCCGCAGTATTGCCCCGTCGCCTCCCGCGCCTTGTCAGCAGAAGAAACCGCGAACTGTAGGACGGTGACCGGGCCGCCCGAGTGCGGCGGCAGGGCCGCGCCCGGCGGGGGCCGAACAGATGGTCACACCCGGTGTGGGGCCTGCGCTACACCGTGCGGCTGCGCGCCAGCGGCGGGTTGCGGGCGAAGTAGCGCGTGATGCCGCGCATCAGCGCATCGGCCAGCTGCTGCTGGTAGAGGGCGGTGCGCAGGCGGGCCTCTTCCTCGGGGTTGCTGATGAAGGCGGTCTCCACCAGCACGCTGGGAATGTCGGGCGCCTTGAGCACCGCGAAACCGGCCTGCTCCACGCGCGCCTTGTGCAGCTTGGCCATGCTGCCGATCTCGCCCAGCAGCACGCTGCCGAGCTTGAGGCTGTCGTTGATCTGCGCGGTGGTGCTCATGTCGAGCAGGGCGCGCTGCACGTGCTGGTCCTGCGTGCGCACGTTCAGGCCGCCCACCAGGTCGGCCTGGTTCTCCTTGTTGGCCAGCCAGCGCGCCGCCGAGCTGGAGGCGCCGCCCTGGCTCAGCGCGAACACGCTGGCGCCGCTCGCCGCCGGGGTGGTGAAGGCGTCGGCATGGATGGAGACGAAGAGGTCGGCCTGCACGCGCCGGGCCTTGTCCACCCGGGTGCCCAGGGGCACGAAGAAGTCGGCGTCGCGGGTCATGAAGGCGCGCATGGGATTGCCGCCGACGGTGGTGGCGTTGATGCGGTCGCGCAGCAGGTGGGCGACCTTCAGCACCACGTCCTTCTCGCGCGTGCCCGCCGGGCCGATGGCGCCGGGGTCTTCGCCGCCGTGGCCGGGGTCCAGCGCCACGATGATGAGGCGGTCCGTGGCCCGGGCGATGGCCGGTGCGGCGGGCGGCTGCACCTGCTGCTGTTGTTGCTGCTGCGTGGGCGGCTGCAGCGCCCGTGGGGGAGGCGCCGGCGGCCGCACCGGGGCGGCGGCGATCAGCGGCGCAGGCGGGGGCGCGATGCCGGGGGCGGGCGCATTCGGCCGCTCGCCGTGCTGGGCGATGAGCTCGCCCAGCGGATCGGTCGGCGTGCCGGGCTTGGCGGCGATGTGCGGCAGCGGCGCCTGGGCGGGCGCTTCGCGCAGGCGTTCGGAGATCAGCGCTTCGAGCGGGTCTTCGGGCACGGCGGGGTAGAGGTCGAACACCAGCCGGTGCTGGTAGGCCGCCACCGGCGCGAGCGAGAAGACCTGCGGCAGCGCGGCGCGCTTGAGGTCGATGACCAGGCGCACCACGCCGGGCGCGTTCTGGCCCACGCGGATGCCGGCGATGTTGGGGTCGTCGGCCTTGACCTTGGCCACCAGCTCGCGCAGCTCGGGGTTGAGGTCGATGCCTTCGATGTCCACCGCCAGCCGGGGCGGCGTGGCCACGAAGAACTGCTTGGCGGAGAGCTTCTGGTCGGATTCGATGGTGACGCGGGAATAGTCCTGCGCGGGCCATACGCGCACGGCGACGATGCCGGCGCCGCGGGCGATCTGCTGGGCACCCAGCAGCAGCACCAGGGAGCCGGCCTGCATCAGCAGCTTGCGGCGGGAGGGCGTGGCGGCGTCGCGCGCCGGCCTGGGGGCGGCCGTGCTTTCGTCCGCGCCGTGGGGGTGGTCGCTCATGCGTTCAGTCCTTGCAGCAGGGTGTGGCCGTGGGCGGTGCCGGCTCGCAGGGTGGCGCGGCGTTCGGTGTCGTCCAGGGCTTCGATATGGAGGGCCAGGTCGGCCGGCGGCAACAGGCCCGCGGCCTGTTCGGGCCATTCGGCCAGCTTCAGGCCGGGGCTGGCGAAGATGTCTCGAAAGCCCGCGTCTTCCCATTCGCGCGGGTCGCTGAAGCGGTAGAAGTCGAAATGCCAGATGGCGAGGCCGGGTGCCTCGTGCGGCTCGACCACGGCATAGGTCGGGCTCTTGATGCGGCCCTGTACGCCCAGCGCGCGCAGCAGGTGGCGCACCAGCGTGGTCTTGCCCGCGCCCAGGTCGCCGTGCAGGGTAACGAAGGCGTTGGCCAGGCCCGGCAGCGCGGCCAGCCGGGCGGCGAAGCGGGCGGTGTCGTCCTCGCCGTGCCAGCGCATTTCGGTGCTGGCGAGCTGCGGCGATGCCGCCGCTTCGGGGGCATCGGCCGGGGGGCTTTCTACAATCGGGCCGTGATGGTGTGCAGCAGTCAACTCGTTCCTCAAATGCAAGGCTGGGCGCGCGAACTGGGATTCTCCCAAATCGGCGTGGCGGGCGTGGATTTGTCCTCGGCCGAAGCTGGATTGATGCAGTGGCTGGGCCAAGGGTTCCATGGCGATATGCATTACATGCAATCCCATGGGCTCAAGCGCGCGCGGCCGGCCGAACTGGTGCCCGGCACGGTGAGCGTCATCACCGCCCGCATGGACTATCTGCCCGCCGCCACGTTCCCGGCAGCCGGCGGCGCGTCTGGCTGGCAGGCCATCGAATTCGCGCGGCTGGAGCGCCCGGCCGAGGGCATCGTCTCGGTCTATGCCCGGGGGCGCGACTATCACAAGGTGCTGCGCAGCCGCCTGCAGAAGCTGGCCGACCGCATCGCCCAGGCGGTGGGGCCGATCGGCCACCGCGTGTTCACCGATTCTGCGCCCGTGCTGGAGGCGGAGCTCGCCAGCCGCAGCGGCCAGGGCTGGCGCGGCAAGCACACGCTGGTGCTCAACCGCGAGGCGGGCTCCATGTTCTTTCTGGGCGAGATCTACGTGGACATGGCCTTGCCCGCCAGCGCGCCCGTCACCGCGCACTGCGGCAGCTGCAGCGCCTGCATCGACGTCTGCCCCACGCAGGCCATCGTCGCCCCGCATCGCGTGGATGCGCGGCGCTGCATCTCCTACCTCACCATCGAGCATGCCGGCCCCATCCCCGAGCCGCTGCGCCCGCTGATGGGCAACCGCATCTACGGCTGCGACGACTGCCAGCTGGCCTGTCCCTGGAACAAGTTCGCGCAGGCGAGCGTGCTGCCCGACTTCGACGCCCGCCCGGGGCTGGCCGGCCAGCAGCTGGTGCATCTGTTCGGCTGGGACGAGCCCACCTTCCTGCGCCTGACCGAGGGCGGCCCGATCCGCCGCATCGGCCACGAACGCTGGCTGCGCAACGTGGCCGTGGCCCTGGGCAACGCGCTGCGCGCCACGGGCGACGAGGCCCTGCGCGCCGCCCTCGCAGCCCGCGCCGACGACCCGAGCCCGCTGGTGCGCGAGCACGTGGCCTGGGCCCTGGCGCAGCGCCCCGATTCGTAATGAAAATGGCCTGTAGCGCTTGATGTATAAGCGCTTTATGCTATTAAAAATATAGCAATCTAGCGCAGCACGCCCAGCGCGAAAGGCAGGCTGAGCACCCCCAGCATGGTCGATAGCGTGACCAGCCCGGCCACGTACGGCCCGTTGTAGCCCATGCGCGCGGCCAGCACGTAGCAGGTGGAGGCGGTGGGCAGGGCCGAGAACGCCAGCAGCACGGTGGTCTGCACCGCGTCCAGTCCGAAGAGCCGCGCCAGGCACCAAGCCAGCAGCGGCAGCAGCAGGTGGCGGATCAGCAGCACGGCCACCGCCAGCGTCTTGCCGCGCACCAGGCTGCCGAACTGCATGCCGGCGCCGGCGGCCATCAGCCCCAGCGCCAGCGATGAGGCGCTGATGCGGCTGACCGTGGGCTCGATCCAGCCCGGAATGCGAAAGCCCAGCAGGTTGGCGACGAGGCCCGTGGCCGTGGCCAGGATGAGCGGGTTGCGCACCAGCTCGCGCACGAAGCCGGTCTGCCCGGCCCGCGCCATGGGCCAGACGGCGGCCACGTTGAAGAGCGGCACGCACACGCCGATCAGCACCGCGATCAGCAGCAGGCCCTGGGGCCCGGCCAGCCGATCGGCCAGCGCCAGCCCGATGAAGGAATTGAAGCGGAAGGCCACCTGGGCGCTCGCCGCATGGTCGCGTGCATCGATCCGGCCGCGCAGGCCCGGCAGCCGGGGCAGGGCATAGGCCAGGCCGATGCCCGCCAGCCCCATCAGCACGCCCGCGGCGATCAGGCCCGAGGCCTCGCCCACCCGGATGGGGCTCTTGACGATGGACTGGAACAGCAGCACCGGAAAGAGCAGGTAGTACACCAGCGTCTCCACCGGCTGCCAGATGGGCCGGCCCAGCGGGGTGTAGCGGCAGAGCAGGTAGCCGATCGCGATGAGGGAGAAATCCGGGAGCAGGAGCTGGGCGTAGTTCACCCGGCCAGCATACCCGGCGCGGCTGGCTGCGTCAGTGCGCGCCGCGATGCACGGATGCGTCACTCGAAGGCGCGGCAGGCGGGCTTTTCCCGGGAAATCCCTCATGGATGAGAGCCCCTGCGCGACCGATTTCGGCGGGGGCCGCCTTTAGGATGCGCCCATCCCGTATCAACGCGTATCACCGTGCCCATGACGCACATGCCCTTCAGGAGACCGACTATGCACCGCCGAAACTGGTTCGCACTGGCCCTTGCCCTGGCCGCCGGCAGCTCGTTTGCCCAGACCTACCCCAACAAGCCCGTGCGCCTGGTGGTGCCCTTCGCTCCCGGCGGCACGACCGACATCATCGCCCGCGTGATCGCCGACCCGCTGGGCCGCGTGCTGGGCCAGCCCGTGGTGGTCGAGAACAAGGCTGGCGGCGGCGGCATCGTCGGCGCCTCGGAAACCGCCCGCGCCACGCCCGACGGCTATGCGCTGGGCATCGCCACCGTGTCCACCACGGCGGCCAACCCGGCCATCAATCCCAAGGTGCCGTACAACCCGCTGACCGACTTCACGCCGATCATCAACATCGCGGCCACGCCCAACATCATCGCCGTGAACCCGAGCTTCCCGGCCAAGGACTACAAGAGCTTCGTCGCCGAGATCAAGAAGGTGCCGGGCAAGTATTCGTATTCGTCTTCGGGCACGGGCGGCATCGGCCACCTGCAGATGGAGCTCTACAAGAGCCTGACCGACACCTTCGTCACCCACATCCCCTACCGCGGCGCGGGCCCGGCCCTGAACGACACGGTGGCCGGCCAGGTGCCGATGATCTTCGACAACCTGCCCTCGGCCCTGGCCTTCATCAAGGAAGGCCGGCTGGTGCCCATCGTGGTCGCCGCGCCCCAGCGCGTGGCGGCCCTGCCCAACGTGCCCACCTTCAAGGAAGTGGGCCTGGAGCCCGTGAACCGCATGGCCTACTACGGCATCCTGGGCCCGAAGAACCTGCCCAAGGAGGTGGTGGACAAGATCAACGCCGGCGTGCGCAAGGTGCTGGAAGACCCGGCCGTGCGCAAGCGCATCGAAGACACCGGCTCCATCATCGTGGGCAACACGCCCGAGCAGTTCGCCGACCAGATCAAGGCCGAGTACGCGGTCTACAAGCAGGTGGTGCAAAAGCAGAAGCTGACGCTGGATTGAGGCCCGGCTTCGGATCCGTGCCGCTTGCCGCTGCGCAGCGACCCGACACCGCTTCCCCCCAGCCGCCTTCGGGCGGCTTTTTCTTTGGCGCCCGGCAACTGGCCACGCGCCGCGCGGGGTCAGGGCGAAAGACCCTGAAATATTCCTCCGGCAGATCCGAAAAGAACCTGTCGCTGCTGGCCTGCCGCGCATTCCGATGGGGCGCCGGTTGCCCATTGGCGGTGCATTTCAGGGCAAATACCTAGGCGGCTGCGGAGTGGAGCTGGAGGGGCAGATCTTCCCGTGCCCCGGGCCTTTGAGGCGCGGCCGCATCGCCGCGCTTTCCTTCTGCAATGCCCTGCACGATGCGCCAAAACCGTGCATGCACGGCAGATCCTGCACTCTTGAACCGTTGCCTGACAGTCAACGAATCTCTACCGGGGTTGACATTGCAACACTGTGTCAATTCAAAGAATCTTGTGGGCACGAACTCGCCGGCTGAGCCAAGAAGGAGCGCCGGACGTCGTCAACCCCCAAGCCAGAGGCCCTATGTCAACCATCTCCACTTCTTCCCTTCCGGCGGCGGCTGCGGCCAGCCCGGTGCGCTCCATCAAAGTCAATCAGATCGTCCTGGTGCTGGCGATCGCTGGCGTGCTGACCATCGCATCGGAGTGGTTCGGCACCGCCACGTTCTCGATAGGCTTCACCAAGGTGACGCTGTTTCCGTTTCTCTGGGCGCTGCTCGCCTGCGTGCTGTGCAGCGTCGTCATGAAGAGGACGGATACGTCGGGGCGCGAATACATCCGCACCCAGACCATCGCGTCGGACTTCGTGCAGATCGGCATCATGCTGTTCATCGCCAAGCTGGGGTTCACCGTGGGCATCAACCTGCAGAAGGTGATCGCTGCCGGCCCGATCCTGCTGCTGCAGGAGGCCGGCAACTTTCTCGGCACCATCGTGCTCGCGCTGCCCGTGGCGCTGCTGCTGGGCATCAAGCGCGAGGCCATCGGTGCCACCTTCTCGGTGGGGCGCGAACCCGGTGTCGCGCTGATCGCCGAGCGCTACGGAATGAACTCGCCCGAAGGGCGTGGCGTCCTGGCCGAATATGTGACGGGTTCGGTCATCGGCGCGGCCTTCATGGCCTTCTTCGCCAGCATGGTGGCGCACATGGGCATCTTCAGCCCCGAGGCGCTGGGCATGGCGGCGGGCATCGGCTCGGGCAGCATGACGGCCGCGGCCGTCGGCGCGATCTCGGTCCAGTACCCGGCCGAGAAGGACACCATCGCCGCTCTGGCCGCCGCGAGCAATCTGATCACCACGGTCGTTGGCACCTACATCCTGGTCGTTTTCTCGCTGCCCATGGCCAACTGGCTCTACGCGCGCCTGGAACCCATCCTGGGCAAGAATCGCAAGGCCATCATCGTCGAGCACGACACCGCGATGCGCGAAGCCATGGGCGAGATGCACCAGCAGGCGCGCCTTCCGTTCGGCGGCATCCTGGCTGCCGTGGTCGGCACGGCAGCCATCGCCCTGGTGGGCAACCAGTTCACTGGCGGCAAGTCCATGGCGCTCGCCTTGCCTGGCATGCTGGCGCTCGCTGCCTGCGCGCTGGCTGGCCTGGTGGTGTCGCGGTTGGCGGCCCGGCTGCGCATCCCGGCCATCATCTGGGTGTCGATCATGGGCGTGCTGGTCAGCGTGCCGATGTCGCCCTTGGCCCCCGTGATCAATCCGATGGTGGACAAGGTCAACCTGCTGACCGTGGTCACGCCGGTGCTGGCCTATGCCGGTCTCTCGCTGGCCAAGGACCTGCCGGTGCTCAGAGCCCTGGGCTGGCGCATCATCGTCACTTCGCTGATCGCCACGGCGGGCGCGTTCCTGGCGGGCGCCGCCATCGCGCAGTACTTCGGCGGTTGAATACCGCCGCGGCCCTGGGCGGGGCATGAACCGTTCCCGACCGCTCTTTTTCCCGAAGCGCCGCCTGGTCGGCGCTCAGCCTTTGGTCTTGCGGAAAGCCCGCATGGTGGCGATGAGCTGCAGCAGCAGCTGATTGGCGGCGGCAGGCAGGCTGCGCCCCAGCCGCGTGACGATATGGGCCTCGGCGCTCGCCAGCACCGCCTGGTCGATCGGAATGGCCACCAGATCGCCCGCCTGCGTTTCCTGCGACACGGCAAAGGCCGGCAGCAGCCCCACCCCCAGCCGCGCCTTGCAGAAATGCTTGACCACCGAGATGGAGTCGGTGGTGAGTTTCGGCGACAGCCTCAGCTTTTCCATCTGTTCTGCCAGCGCCACGATCTGCCGCGTTCCGTAGGAGCCGTGCATCAGGGCCAGCGGATGCTCTGCCAGGTGTTTGAACATCGGTTGGCGCTGCAGGCGGGTCAGCGGATGGTCTGGCGCCACGATGGCGCACATCGGTTGGCGCACCGCCGCGCGGGACCGGATGCCCGGCGTGGGCGGCGGGTTGTAGACCAGCCCGATATGCGCCGCATCTTCGCTGACGCGGCGCAGGACGTCGTTGGTGCCGGCCAGGCTCAGGTTGACCGTCAGGCGCGGATGGCGCCGCCAGAAGTCCTGCAGCGGCTCATCCATGAGGTCACTGACGAAGCCTTCCCCCAGCACCAGATCGATGTGGCCCCGCGCGAGTCCGCGCAGTTCCTGCAGCTTGACGATCAGGTCGTCCTGGTGCGCACGGTGCTGGCGGTAGTAGTCGCACACCATCTGCCCGGCCTCGGTGGGGCGCACGCCGCGGCCCATGCGCTCGATCAGCGTCACGGCCAGTTCGCTTTCGAGCTGCGCGATCTGCCGGCTGACCACCGACGGGTTCATGTCCATCTTGTCGGCCGCGGCCCGGACAGAGCCAGAGACCGAAGCCTCGTACAGGTAGCGCACACGGCGGTCGTCGATGAAGCCCGCCGCCAGATCAGCCATCGTGGTCATGGGATGTTCGTTGCTTTGGAGTCAACGAAATTCTACTGGCGTTGACATTGATGGCTGGAAGCGCTGGCGCGAACATTCTTCCTACCGGCACACAACGCCATTCACCGAGAGAGATAGAGCATGAAAACCATTGGCATCATTGGACTGGGCAACATGGGGCGCGGCATGGCGCTGTCGCTGCAGCGCGGCGGCTACGACGTGGTGGGCACGGATGCTTCCGGGGCCATTCGCGCCCTGCTGGCGGCCGACGGCATCCGCGTGGTCGACTCCATCCGCGAGGTGGTTGCAGCGGCGGAGTTGGTCGTTCTCTCGCTGCCCACGGCCGCGATCGTTTCAGAAGTGGTGGCCGGGGCGGGCGGCATCATCGAGCATGCCAAGCCTGGGCTGATCGTCGTGGACACCTCGACCTCCCACCCCGATACCACCCGCGCCCTGGCGGCCAGGCTGCAGGCGGCTGGCATGCGCATCATCGATGCACCCGTCAGCGGCGGCCCCAAGGGTGCGCTCAATGCCACCATGACCATGGTGATCGGCGCTTCCGACAAAGACTTCGCCGAGGCGGAGCCTGTGCTGCAGGCGATGAGCGCCAAGCGCGTGCATGTCGGTGCCGTGGGCGCCGGGCATGTCGCCAAGATCGCCAACAACCTGTTCGCCGCTGCGCATTTGCTGGTCGCGGGCGAGGTCACCCGCCTGGCCGCTGCGGCCGGGGTGCCGGTGGAACGGGTGCTGCAGGGCGTCAATGCAGGCTCGGGCCGCAGCTTCGTCACCGAGCACAACTTTCCGACCTGGGTGACGAGCGGCCGGTTCGACTCCGGCTTCACCATGAAGCTCATGCGCAAGGACGTGCGGCTGGCCCAGGAGCTCACCGCGGGCGTCGGGCTGGACCTGCCGCTGACGCAGCGCGTGGCCGAGCTGTGGGCGCAGAGCGCCGACTCCATCGGCGACGCCGAAGACTTCAACCGCATCGTCGAACTGGGCACTCGCGAAGCCCTGGCAGCGGCCTGACTGACATTGCAAGGAGCCCTTTCCATGAACATCAATCCCATCGAGCAACTGCTGGCGGCCTATGCCGCTTTCTTCCCTGGCGCGCAGATCGGCTCCTATGTCGATGGCGCCATCCTGCCGGGTGAGGGCGCCGATATCGCGCTGATCAACCCGGCCACGGGCCAGGCCTTCCTGTCCTACCAAGACGCGGGCGAGCGCGTGGTGGCCGCTGCCGCACGGTCTGCGCTGGAAGGGCAGCGGACCTGGGCCGCCCTGAGCCATGCCGAGCGCGGCCGCATCATGCATGCGGCGGGCCGGCTGCTGCGCGAGAACATCGAGCCGCTGGCCCAGCTGGAATCCATCTCCGCCGGCAAGCCGATCCGCGACTGTCGCGGCGAGGCGCTGCGCGTGGCCGAAATGTTCGAGTACTACGCCGGCTGGGCCGACAAGGTCTATGGCAACGTGATTCCGGTGCCCAGCGGCCACCTGAGCTTCACCCGCCGCGAGCCCTGCGGTGTGCTGCTGGAGATCACACCCTGGAATGCGCCGCTCTTCACCTGTGGCTGGAACGTGGCGCCCGCCATCTGCATGGGCAATGCTGTGATCCTCAAGCCATCAGAGCTCACACCGCTCAGCTCGCTCGCCTTCGCGTCGCTGATCGAGAAGGCGGGGGTTCCCCGAGGCGTGCTGTCGGTGCTGGCCGGCTACGGCCACACCACCGGGCAGCAGGCGCTGATGAACCGCGCGGTGAAGAAGGTGGTGTTCGTCGGCTCGCCAGCGACCGGGGGGAAGATCGCCGCGGCTGCGGCGCAGCGCGGCATTCCCTGCGTGCTGGAGCTGGGCGGCAAATCGGCCAATATCGTGTTCGAAGACGCCAACCTGGAGCGCGCCGCCATTGGCGCCCAGGCGGCCATCTTCGGCAACGCAGGCCAGAGCTGCGTCGCGGGCTCGCGCCTGCTGGTGCAGCGCAGCATCTATGACCGCTTCGTGAAGATGGTGGCCGACGGCGCAGCGCAGATCAAGGTCGGCGACCCGGCCTCCGCCACGACCGACATCGGCCCGATCCACAACGCCCGGCAGTATCAGCATGTGCTGGACATGATTCGCACGGGCCTCCAGGAGGGAGCCGAAGTGGCCGAGGGCTGCGACGGGCAGCCTGCTGAATCCGGTTACTGGGTGCGCCCCACGGTGCTGAAGAACGTGCACAACAAGATGGATGTGGCGCAGACCGAAATTTTCGGGCCGGTGGTGGTGGCGATCCCGTTCGACACCGAGGAGGATGCCATCGCCATCGCCAACGACAGCGACTTCGGTCTGGCGGGTGCCGTCTGGACGGCGGACATCGGCCGCGCCTACCGCGTGGCGTCGAAGGTCAACGCCGGCACCTTCTGGGTCAACATGTACAAAGTTATCAACGTCGCGGCTCCCTTCGGGGGCTATGACGCCAGCGGATACGGTCGTTCTTCGGGCATCGAGGCACTTCATGAATACACCCAGGTCAAGAGCGTCTGGGTGGAAACCGCCGAGAAACCGGTGCAGGCCTTCGGCTACGCACCCAGCCTCGATATGGCGAAATGATCCCGATGTCCCCAACGGCTCCGGCTTCGGCACCGCAGCCGGCCGGGCCGGTGCCGAAGCCCGCCGAAGCCGTTTCCATGCAAACCCTCGATCTGGACATCTCCCGCGACATGGTGCGCTGGCGGCACGACCTGCACGCCCATCCTGAGCTGGCCTTCTGCGAACACCGTACCTCGGACTTGGTCGCTCGCGAGTTGCAGGCGATGGGCCTGCCCGTGCATCGCGGCCTGGGCCGCACGGGCGTGGTGGGCACGCTTGTGCGAGGGGTAGGGCCTGCCATCGCGCTGCGTGCGGACATGGATGCTCTGCCGGTCCACGAGGCCAACACCTTCGGGCATGCGTCCTGCAACCCCGGCACCATGCACGCCTGCGGGCATGACGGCCACACCGCCATGCTGCTGGGCGCTGCGAAGCTGCTTGCGCGCGACGATGGCTTTCGCGGCACGGTCCACTTCGTGTTCCAGCCTGCAGAAGAGAACGAAGGCGGTGGGCGTGCGATGGTGGAGGACGGCCTGTTCGAGCGCTTCCCGGTATCGGCGGTGTACGGCATGCACAACTGGCCCGGTCTGCCGGCGGGCCGCTTCGCCATCAATCACGGGCCGATGATGGCTGCGCTCGACACCTTCGAGATTCGCGTCGGCGGCAAGGGGTCGCATGCCGCGATGCCCGAGCGCGGCATCGATCCCTTCATGGCCGTGGCGCAGCTGGTGATGGCGCTGCAGACCATTCCCAGCCGCGTGCTGAGCCCGATGGATGCTGCGGTCGTCAGCGTGACGCAGATCCATGGAGGCGATGCCTGGAACGTCATCCCGGACTCGGTGTCGGTCCGTGGCACCGTGCGGTGCTTCGACCCCGCGGTCCAGGACCGGGTCGAGGCAGCCCTGCGCCAGATTGCCGAAGGCTGCGCGGTTACCCACCGGGCCGCGATTGCGGTCGAGTATGTCCGCCGCTACCCACCCACGGTGAACACCGGGCGTGAGGCCGATCAGGCCGTCGCCGCGGCACGTCGCGTCGCGGGGCACGACGCGGTGCAGCTGGGTTGCACGCCGTCCATGGCGTCCGAGGACTTCGCCTTCATGCTGTCGGCCTGCCCCGGGGCCTACATCTGGCTGGGCGCCGACGGTGCCAGCCCCTCAGCGCCTCTGCACAACCCGCATTACGACTTCAACGACGACACGCTCACGGCCGGTGCCGCCTTCTGGGTCGAACTGGTCAGGCAGGAGCTTGCGAAGCAGGGCGGTTAGGGCCGGGCTGAGGCTGTCTCGCTATCATGGCCGGGCCTCTTCGCCCGAACATGATCGCCTCTGATTTCGCAGCGGACCGTTGTCCGTACAGCCATCACATCCTCTCCGTCAAGGAAGGCCGCACACCTCCGGGCTTGTGCGCGGCATGGGCTCCATGAAGGACCGGGTTTCCGCATCGCAGGCCGCAGTCGCAGACCCCGCCATCGATGCCTTCATCGATGCGCTCTGGCTGGAAGATGGCCTCTCGCGCAACACCCTGGCTGCGTACCGGCGCGACCTGGCGCTTTATGCGCAGTGGCTGGCCGAAAGGGGCCGGGCCTTGCCCCAGACCGATGAGTCCGATCTCAATGCCTACATGGGGGCGCGTTACCAGCAGAAAGGCAAGGCCACCTCCGCCAATCGCCGCCTCACCGTGTTCAGGCGCTATTTCCGCTGGGCGCTGCGCGAGAGGCTGATCACCGCCGACCCCACCGCCCGCCTGCAGGCCGCGCGCCAGCCCATGCGCGTGCCCAAGACCCTGACGCAGGCGCAGGTGGAGGCGCTGCTGCACGCGCCCGATACGGCCCAGCCGCTCGGCCTGCGCGACCGGGCCATGCTGGAGCTGATGTATGCCAGCGGCCTGCGCGTGACCGAGCTGGTCACGCTCAAGACCTTCCACCTGGGCCTGCAGGAAGGCGTGCTGCGCGTGATGGGCAAGGGCGGCAAGGAGCGGCTCGTGCCCTTCGGCGAAGAGGCCGGCCGCTGGCTGGAGCGCTACCTGGCCGAGTCGCGCGCGGCCATCCTGGGCGGGCAGCAGAGCGATGACCTGTTCGTCACCCAGCGCGGCTCGGGCATGACGCGGGCCATGTTCTGGGTGATCGTGAAGAAGTCGGCCATGCTGGCCGGCATCACCACGCCGCTGTCGCCGCACACGCTGCGCCATGCCTTCGCCACCCATCTGCTCAACCACGGGGCCGACCTGCGCGTGGTGCAGCTGCTGCTGGGCCATGCCGATATTTCCACCACCACCATCTATACCCATGTGGCGCGCGAGCGGCTCAAGCACCTGCACGCGCAGCACCATCCGCGTGGCTAGGTCGGGACGCTTTCTTTTTCGACTGTCTCTCCTGTCTGGATCCTTCATGCAACGACTTCACCGCCGCCGCCATCTGGCGCTGCTCGCCTCCGGCCTGCTGGCCGGCCTCTCCATGCCGGCGCTGGCCGAGCAGCCCGCCTGGCCTGCGCGCCCCATCCGCATCGTCGTGGCCTATCCGGCCGGCGGGGTGAGCGACGTGGTCGCCCGCGCGCTGGGCGACAAGCTCTCGGCGCGGCTGAACGTGCCCGTGGTGGTGGACAACAAGGCCGGCGCGGGCGGCAGCATCGGCATGGATGCGGTCGCCAAGGCCGCGCCCGATGGCTACACGCTGGGCTTTTCCTCGATCAGCCCGCTGGTGCTGAATCCGCACCTGGGCAAGCCGCCGTTCGATCCGGTGCGCGATATCGCGCCGGTGGCCAGCGTGATGTATTCGCCGGTGCTGCTGGTGGGCACGTCCGCCCTGGGCGCGCGCGATTTCCGGCAGCTGCTGGCGCAGGCGAAGGCGCGGCCGGGCGAGGTGCGCTGGGCCACGTCGGGGCTGGCGTCGCTCGGCCACATCATGCTCGAGCAGATCATGCTGGGCAGCCAGGCGCAGATCACGCACGTGCCCTACAAGGGCGGCGGCCAGCAGCTCAACGATGCGCTCAGCGGCCAGTTCGAAGTGCTGTCCACCAACGCCGCGCCGGCCGTCATGCAGCAGATGAAGGCCGGCCGGCTGCATGCGCTGGCCGTGGGCGCGCCGAAGCGGCTAGAGACCCTGCCCGACGTGCCCACGCTGGCCGAGCTGGGCTTTCCGGCCGCCAACATGACCTCGGTCTTCGGCATCTTCGCGCCGGGCAAGACGCCCGCGCCGGTGATCGAGCGCCTGAACGCGGAGATCAACCGCGCGCTGGCGCAGTCCGATGTGCGGGCGCGGCTGACCGCGTCGGACAACGTGCCCACGGGCGGCTCGGCGGCGGATTTCGCCCGGGAGATCGCGGCCGAATCCGCCAGCAACCTGAAGGTGATCCGCGCCGCGCACATCCAGGCGCAGTGAACGCGAAGAAGGCTGCGCCGGCCGGGGCGCAGCGGGCGTTCACTCGTTGAGGCTCTCGGCCCAGGTCAGGGCCTGCAGGTGGGCCCAGTTGACCTGGCGGTTGGACAGGTGCAGTTCTTCCGCCGCACGTGCGAAGGCCGCGTCGTCGCCGCTTTCGCAGGCCTTGGTGAGTTCCAGGAAAGGCGCGAAGACGCCGGTGTTGTGCAAGAGCGCATCGACCACCGGCTGCGGCAGCGCCACGGATTCGAGGGCCTTGTCCAGCGGCACGCCCAGCATGGTGTCGAGCAGCGAGAACACGCCCACGACGAAGGCGTTGTCGCATTCCTCGGGCGGCAGCAGCTCGGCGGCCAGCAGCTCCATCAGGCGGCCGCGCACCACGGCCGTCTGGCCGACGGCGGGCGGCGTGCTGTCGGCGCGCGAGGTGGTCATCAGGAGCGCGGCCCAGCGGAAGAGCTTCTTCAGGCCGAGGATCATCACCGCATGGCCGAACGAGGTGATCTCGCACGACAGGCCGAAGCCGGACGAATTGATGAACCGCAGCAGGTTGAAGGAGAGGGTGGGGTCCTTCTTGAGCAGATCCTCGATCTCGGCCGTGGAAGCCTGGCGGCGCACCAGGTTGATGAGCTGGATGATGGTGGCCTGCGAGGGGCGGATGGTCTGCGCCTTGACCAGCGACGGCCGCGCGAACCAGAAGCCCTGGAAGAGCTTGACGCCCAGCGCCGCCATGCGTTCGTGCTGCTCGGCCGTCTCCACCTTTTCGGCCACCAGCTGGGCCGGGCTGTGGGCGCGGGCGTACTTCACCAGCGGTTCGGACAGTTGCGGCTGGAAGGCCTGCATGTCCAGCTTGATGAAGGCCGCCAGCGGCAGCCAGGAGGCGTAGGCCTTGCGCAGCACGTCCTGGCTGAAGGCGAGCCGGAAGCCGCGCGCGCGCAGGCCTTCCAGCAGCGGCACGCGGCCCTGGATCTCTTCAGGGGGCGCGCCTTCGGGCAGGATGGGGACTTCCAGCACCACCTTCTCGGGGTGGATCAGCTCCAGATGGCCGCCGGCCAGGCTTTCATGCGTGCAGTTGATGAACACCGTCTTGCGCCCGACCAGGGCCTCGGTGCCGGCATAGGAGAGGGCGTTGAACAGCAGGGCCGCATCGCTGGCCGCCGTGTGCTCGTCGGCGCGGGTCGATCGGTCGAACAGCTCGTAGCCGTACACCGTGCGCTTTTCGTCGAGGATGGCCTGCCGCGCGATGATGATGTGCTCGCCGGACTCTGCCGGGGCGGCATCTTCCAGGGCTTGCGATTCGGTGGGCTCGAAGTCTGGCGAAAGGGGGGCGGATGGGCTCGGCATGGGCGCTGGCTGGGTAGGGAATGGCCCATTCTAAAAGCAGCCCGGGCCCGGGCAGGCCGCCCGGCAGCAGGCGCTTCGCGCGCCTGCCCGGCGGTCAGCTGCCGTCGGCGACGTGGTCGGCCCAGGCGAGGGCCTGCAGGTGGGCCCAGTTGATCTGCTGGCTGGTCAGGCCCAGGCTCTGGGAGGCCTGGTCGAAGGCCGTGTCGTCGTTGTTCTCGCAGGCCTCCGCCAGCGTGAGCAGCTGGCCCAGCGTGCCGGTGCGCTCCAGCAGCGCGTCGGCCACGGCCGCAGGCACGTGCAGCAGGCCCACGGCCGAAGCGAGGGGCATGGACAGCATGACGTCCAGCAGCGAGAAAACGCCCACCACGAAGGCCTGGTCGGCCTCTTCGGGGGTGAGGATCTCCAGCGCCAGCAGCTCCATCAGGCGGCCGCGCACCACGGCCGTCTGGCCGACGGCGGGCGGCATGGTGCCGGTGCGGGAGGCGGTCAGCAGCAGGGCCGCCCAGCGGAAGAGCTTCTTGAGCCCCATCAGCATGACGGCCTGGCGGAACGAGGTGATCTCGCGCGTCATGCCGAAGCCGGTGGAGTTGATGAGGCGCATGAGGTTGAAGGCCAGGCCCGCGTCCTTCTTGAGCACTTCCTCGATCTCGTCGGTGCTGGCCTGGTTCCGCACCAGGTTGATGAGCTGGATGATGCTGTGCTGCGAGGGGCTGAGCAGCTTGGCCTCGACCAGCGAGGGGCGCGAGAACCAGTAGCCCTGGAACAGCTGGATGCCCTTGCTGGAGACCATGTCGTACTGCTGCGCGGTTTCCACCTTCTCGGCGATCAGCTCGGCGTTGGACTGCCGGCCCGCGTAGTTGATGAGTACCGCCAGCTGGTCGTAGGCCAGCACCGAGAGGTCCAGCTTGATGTAGTCGGCCAGCGGCAGCCAGGGCGCGTAGGTCGATTCGAGCACCGTGTGGTTGAACGCCAGATGGAAGCCCCGCTGGCGCAGCTCGGCCAGGATGGGCTGGCGCATGTTCACCTCTTCGGAGGCGGCATGGCCCAGCGGCGGGATCTCCAGCACCACCTTGGCCGGATCGACCAGCTCCAGGTGGCCGCCCGAGAGGCTCTCATGCGTGCAGTTGACGAAGATGAGCTTCTTGCCCACCAGGTCTTCGGTGCCGGCGTGCGAGAGTGCCGTGAAGACCAGGGTCACGTCGCTCGCGGCCGTGTGCTCGGTCTGGGTGCGCGAGCGGTTGAAGAGTTCGTAGCCGATGACGGCGTGCTCACCGTTGACGATGGCTTGCCGCGCGATCATCGCCTTGCTGATCGCGGACGATCCGGCAGGGGATGCCGCGGCGGACAAGGGAGGCGTTGCAGTAGGCATGATTGAGGAAAACGATGATTTTCGGCCAAGCATAGCTTGAGAGGCGCGCCGCGGGACGAAAAGCTCCAAACCCCCGGAGCAACGTGTAGGCCAGTATGCTGGGCGGGGGCCTGCGTTGCGGGCCAGACCTCGCCATCCGGATGGAGATGGCCGGAGATGCTGTGGTTCCTCAGGGGCTGGCGGCGATCGGGGACAAGATCGTTGACAAACTTTCAGCCGTTCTGCAGCCAGTCCATCTCCGCGTCGCTGAAGCCCGCCGCGCGCCGCGCGTCGGCGTTGAAGGGGGGCTTCAGGCGCGGCGCCTCGTACTCGCGCACCAGGTGCGCGTAGTGCGCGACCGGGTCCAGGCCCGCGCTCTCGCAGGTGTGGCGGTACCAGTGGTTGCCGATCGCCACGTGGCCGATCTCTTCGCGCAGGATCACGTCCAGGATGTCCACCGCCGCCAGCGCGTCGGGCGTGCCCACCTGGCGCAGCTTGCGCTGGATCTGGGGCGTGGCGTCCAGCCCGCGGGCTTCGAGCGTGCGCGGCACCAGGGCCATGCGGGCCACGATGTCGTGCGCGGTCTTCTCGCACATCGTCCAGAGGCCCTGGTGCGCGGGAAAGTCGCCGTAGTCGTGGCCGGTGCTGCGCAGATGGGCGCGCAGCATGCGGAAGTGGCTGGCCTCCTCGCCGGCCACGCGCAGCCAGTCGCGGTAGTAGGCATCGGGCATGCCCGCGAAGCGCCAGACCGCGTCGAGCGCGAGGTTGATGGCGTTGAACTCGATGTGGGCGATGGCGTGCATCAGCACGGCGCGGCCTTCGGGCGTGGCGGGCGAGCGGCGGGCGACCTCGGTGTGGCGCAGCAGCGGCGGCCGCTCGGGCCGGCCGGGCAGGGTGGCCGGGTCGGGCTCCGGCAGCGTGGCCTGGCTTGCTATGGAAAGCATAGCTGACTGCGCATGCATCTCAAGCGCTGCGGCCGATTTTTCTTCAGGGTCTGCGAGGCGCAAGACCTCCAGGGCACGTTGGCGAAGCTCCATCCCTACAATTCTAGGTTTTCCACCACATCACGATGACGGGAGACCACATGGCGCTGTATGAACTCGATGGCATTGCTCCGCGCGTGGCGGAATCGGCCTGGGTGGCGGACAGCGCCGAGGTCATGGGCAACGTGGCGCTGGGCGAGGACGCCAGCATTTGGTTCGGCGCGGTGCTGCGGGGCGACAACGACCCGATCACCATCGGCGCGGGCACCAACGTGCAGGACGGCAGCGTGCTGCATGCCGACTTCGGCCAGCCGCTGACCCTGGGCGAGCGGGTGACCGTGGGCCACAAGGTCATGCTGCACGGCTGCACCATCGGCGACGAGTCGCTGATCGGCATCGGCGCGGTGGTGCTCAACGGCGCGAAGATCGGCCGCCATTGCCTGGTGGGCGCGGGCGCCCTGGTCACCGAGGGCAAGGAGTTCCCCGACGGCTCCATGATCCTCGGCAGCCCCGCCCGCGTGGTGCGCCAGCTCACGCCCGAGCAGATCGACGGCCTGCGCCGCAGCGCCCAGGTCTATGTCGAGAACGCCCGGCGGTTCCGCGCGGGGCTGCACCGCATCGGCTGACCGCCCGCGCAAGCGCCTGCCTGGCCGGGACTGCCCGGCTGCGGTCGTTCATTTATTTTTTCCCCTTTTTTGCAGGAAGGCACAGCGTGTCCGAACTCCACAAATTCCTTTTCGATGGCCTGCCGGTGCGCGGCATGCTGGTGCGCCTGACCGATGCCTGGACCGAGATCCTCGCCCGCCGTGCCGGCAACACCGCCACGGGCGCCTATCCCGAACCGGTGCGCGAGCTGCTGGGCGAGATGGCCGCCGCCGCCGTGCTGATGCAGTCCAACATCAAGTTCAACGGCGCGCTGGTGCTGCAGGTCTTCGGCGATGGCCCGGTCAAGCTGGCCGTGGCCGAGGTGCAGTCCGACCTGAGCCTGCGCGCGACGGCCTCCGTCACGGGCGAGGTGCCGGCGACGGCGCGCCTCTCCGACATGGTGAACGTGGGCGGCGGCGGCCGCTGCGCCATCACGCTGGACCCCAAGGACCGCATGCCCGGCCAGCAGCCCTACCAGGGCGTGGTGCCGCTGCATGGCGACCACTACGAGAAGCTGGACAAGCTCAGCGACGTGCTGCAGCACTACATGCTGCAGTCCGAGCAGCTCGACACCACCCTGGTGCTGGCGGCCGACGACAAGGTGGCGGCAGGCATCCTGATCCAGCGCATGCCCATCAAGGGCGAGGGCAACCTCGGCGGCGGCGAGCTGAGCCACAGCGAGAACGAGGACCAGATCGGCCGCAACGAGGACTACAACCGCATCGCCACGCTGACCGCCAGCCTGACGCGCGAGGAACTGCTCTCGCTGGACACGGACACCATCCTGCGCCGCCTGTTCTGGGAAGAGAAGCTGCTGCGCTTCGTGCCCCGCGAAGGCGAGGACGGTCCGCGCTTCGCCTGCACCTGCAGCCGCGAGCGCGTGAGCAACATGCTGCGCAGCCTGGGCGCGGAAGAGGCCGAAAGCATCCTGGCCGAGCGCGGCGAGATCGAGGTGGCCTGCGAGTTCTGCGGCCAGCAGTACCGCTACGACGCGGTGGATGCGGCGCAGATCTTCACCGGCGCCGTGAAGCTGCCGCCGGGCACGGACGCGGTGCAGTGATGCGGTGAGATAACGGGCTGCCGCTTTGCCGGCGGCCGGGTGCGCAGCCCGCGAGCCTCAGAACGTGAACACGTCGCAGCGTTTTTTTTCAGCGCGCGGCGATGAGCCGCTGGAACAGCTGGTGCTCGCATTCCGGGTCGCTGCACTTCTCGCAGCCCCAGCTGCGCATGCGGAGCGGTCGGTCGGCGGCGGATGCCGGCGCCTGCGTTTCGGCTGCGGCGGCCTTGGCCCGGCGCACGCCTGCGAGGGCCATCAGGGCGCTGCTTGCCTGCCGCACGCGGGCCTGCATGTCGCCATAGAGCACCTGGTAGGGAATCTGCGCCGCATGCAGCGCATCGCGCAGACGGGCGTGCAGGGCCTCGGCCGGAGCGTCCGGCACGGGGCCTTCCAGCCCGCCCAGCAAGGTCAGCTGGTAGGTCGCGGCATGGCGGCGGGCAGCGGCCTCGATGGCGCCTGGGCCCGGGATGCGGGCCTCGCCTTGGCCAGCGGGGCCGGCCCGGGTGGCCTCATCGGATTCGGTGGGGAGAGCCGGGTCCAGCACCTGGGCCTGCAGCTCGGTGCGGCCCTGCAGCAGCCATTCGCGGCCGGCGGGCAGGTCGGCGCGCACGGCGGCATCCAGCGCATGCGCCAGTGCAGCGCTGTCGTCGGCGCGGTCGGCCAGGATGGCCACTTGGAAAACGGCGGTAGGCAAGAGGAATTCGCCTGAAGGTGACGGAACGGCGAGGGGCTGCGCGCGTGGGGAGAGGAATACGGGGCGAAGGGTGCTGCCAGCCAGCGAGGTGGGCGGGCGGCGCGCGTTTCTAGCGCCGGTTGCCGGCGATCTGCACGTAGATCTCGTTGGGCTTGACCATGCCCAATTCGCTGCGCGCCTTTTCCTCGACCATGTCCAGGCCGTCGCGCAGATCCTGCACTTCGGAGGCGAGCCGATCGTTGGCCAGGCGGGCCTGTTCGTTGGCGGCCTTCTGTGCGGCGATCTTTTCCTGCATTTCCTGCACATGGGCCAGGCTGCCGCGCCCGGTCCATAGCTGGGCGTGCACACCTGCCAGCAGCAGCAGCAGGACCAGAGGGACGATGCGGGGGGTCATGGGGCCTGGTATGGGAATGCCGGGGGCGCGCTTCGCCGCACTGCAGCCCACCCGCCCCGGCACGGGGCGTTGCGCCGGGCGCGGGGCCCGGCGGTGGGGTGGCTGCAAGCGGCGGCGCTCACGGCGGCAGCGCGGAGGCGGTTCAACGCAGGTTGTAGAACGCTTCGCGGCCGGGGTAGTGGGCGATGTCGCCCAGGTCTTCTTCGATGCGCAGCAGCTGGTTGTACTTGGCGATGCGGTCCGAGCGCGACAGCGAGCCGGTCTTGATCTGGCCGGCGTTGGTGCCCACGGCGATGTCGGCGATGGTGGAGTCTTCGGTCTCGCCCGAGCGGTGCGAGATCACGGCCGTGTAGCCGGCGCGCTTGGCCATCTCGATGGCGGCGAAGGTCTCGGTCAGGGTACCGATCTGGTTGATCTTGATGAGGATCGAGTTGCCGATGCCCTTGTCGATGCCTTCCTTCAGGATCTTGGTGTTGGTCACGAACAGGTCGTCGCCCACCAGCTGCACGTTCTTGCCCAGGCGCTCGGTCAGGTGCTTCCAGCCGTCCCAGTCGCCTTCGGCCATGCCGTCCTCGATGGAGATGATGGGGTACTTGTCCACCCAGGTGGCCAGCATGTCGGTCCATTGCTGGGCCGTCAGGCGGATGCCGCCTTCGCCTTCCAGCACGTAGTGGCCGTCCTTGTAGAACTCGCTGGCGGCGCAGTCCAGGCCCAGGGCGATCTGCTCGCCCGCGGTGTAGCCGGCGGCGTCGATGGCCTGCAGGATCAGCTGGATGGCGGCCTCATGGTTCTCGACGCTGGGGGCGAAGCCGCCCTCGTCGCCCACGGCGGTGCTCATGCCCTTGTCGTTGATGATCTTCTTCAGGGCGTGGAACACCTCGGCGCCCCAGCGCACGGCCTCGCGGAAGCTCGGAGCGCCCACGGGGATGATCATGAATTCCTGCAGGTCCAGGCTGTTGTTGGCGTGCGCGCCGCCGTTGATGACGTTCATCATCGGCACGGGCAGCTGCATGCCGCCCATGCCGCCCAGGTAGCGGTACAGGGGCAGGCCGGATTCTTCGGCGGCGGCGCGGGCCACGGCCATGGAGACGGCCAGCATGGCGTTGGCGCCCAGGCGGCTCTTGTTGTCGGTGCCGTCCAGGTCGATCAGGGTCTTGTCCAGGAAGGCCTGCTCGGAGGCGTCCAGGCCCAGCACGGCTTCGGAGATCTCGGTGTTGATGTGCTCGACGGCCTTGAGCACGCCCTTGCCCAGGTAGCGGCTCTTGTCGCCGTCACGCAGCTCGATGGCCTCGCGGCTGCCGGTGGACGCGCCCGAGGGCACGGCCGCACGGCCCATCACGCCCGATTCGAGCAGCACGTCGCATTCGACGGTGGGGTTGCCACGGCTGTCCAGCACTTCGCGGCCGACGATATCAACAATCGCACTCATGGGTTTCCTTCAGGGAGAGTTTCAAAAACCGGGATGGGCGGGGCCGATCTTCAATGCCTAATCGGCCGCCAGCGCTTGATTTGCTTGCGCAGTTTGCTATCGAAAAAGTAGCGTTTTCGGGTCAGACGCCCTCGACGCAGACCATGCGCATGACGGCCGCGCCTTCGCGGGCCGCCTTGGCCTTCTGGTATTCGGGCGTGTTGTAGAAGCCTTTAGCTGCCTCGAACGAGGGGAACTTCAGCACCACCATGCGGCCGGGGTTCCAGTCGCCTTCCAGCACTTCGACCTTGCCACCGCGGATGCACACCTCGGCACCATGCACCTGCATGGCATGCGTGCTCCGCTTCTTGTACTCCTCGTACTGCTCGGGATGGGTGACGTTGACGCTGGCGATGACGTATCCGCTGGGCATGGTGCTTGTCTCTTGGTGGTTGATGTGTGGTGGGGGCGGGGCAGTGATCAGGCCTCGAAATCGTCTTCGAGGAAGCCGTTCTTCTTGGTGACCTCGTCGAGCGCCACCAGGGTTTCGAGCAGCGCCTTCATGCGGCCCAGGGGCACGGCGTTGGGGCCGTCGGACCAGGACTCGGCCGGGCAGGGGTGGGTCTCCATGAAGAGGCCCGACACGCCTGCGGCCACGCCGGCACGGGCCAGCACCGGCACCATCTCGCGGGCACCGCCGCTGACGGCGCCCTGGCCGCCGGGCTTTTGCACCGAGTGGGTCACGTCGAACACCACGGGCGCGCCGGACTTGCGCATCTCGGCCAGGCTCGCCATGTCGGCGACGAGGTTGTTGTAGCCGAAGCTCACGCCGCGCTCGCAGGCCAGGAAGCGGTCGGGCGACAGGCCAGCCTCTTCGGCGGCGGCACGGGCCTTGTCGATGACGTTCTTCATGTCCCAGGGCGCGAGGAACTGGCCCTTCTTGATGTTCACCGGCTTGCCCGACTGCGCCACGGCGCGGATGAAGTCGGTCTGGCGGCACAGGAAGGCGGGCGTCTGCAGCACATCGACCACGCTGGCCACCTCGGCGACCTGCGAGGCGTCGTGCACGTCGGTCAGGATGGGCAGCTGCAGCTGGCGGCGCACCTCGTCCAGGATCTTCAGGCCCGCCTCCATGCCCACACCGCGCTTGCTGGAGCCCGAGGAGCGGTTGGCCTTGTCGAACGAGCCCTTGTAGATCAGCGGGATGCCAAGCGGCGCGCAGATCTCCTTGAGCTGGCCGGCGACGTCCATCGACATCTGCAGGCCCTCGATGGAGCAGGTGCCTGCGATGAGGAAGAAGCGCTGGTCGAGGCCGACGTTGAAGCCGCACAGTTGCATGGCGTTGTCTCCGTGGTGTCTGCGGCTCAGGCCGCCGGGGTGGCCAGCGCTGCCAGCGCCGCCGGGGCGCGGGAAGCCTGGTGCTCGACCGCGGCCTTGATGAAGGCGTTGAAGAGCGGATGGCCGTTCCAGGGCGTCGATTTGAACTCGGGGTGGAACTGCACGCCGATGTACCAGGGGTGCACGTCCTGGGGCAGCTCGACGATCTCGGTGAGCTGCTCGCGCTGCGTGAGCGCGGAGATCACCAGGCCCGCCTTGCGCAGCTGGTCCAGGTAGTTCACGTTGGCTTCGTAGCGGTGGCGATGGCGCTCGGTCACCACGTTGCCGTAGATCTGGTGGGCCAGCGTGCCGGGCGCCACGTCGGAACTCTGCGCGCCCAGGCGCATGGTGCCGCCCAGGTCGGAGTTGGCGTCGCGCTTCTTGATCGTGCCGTCCGCGTCCTTCCACTCGGTGATCAGGGCGATCACGGGGTGGGGCGTGGCGGCATCGAATTCGGTGCTGTTGGCGTTCTTCAGGCCGGCCACGTGGCGGGCGTATTCGATGGTGGCGACCTGCATGCCCAGGCAGATGCCCAGGTAGGGCACCTTGTGCTCGCGGGCGAAGCGGGCCGTGCAGATCTTGCCTTCCACGCCGCGCGCGCCGAAGCCGCCGGGCACCAGGATGGCGTCGTACTTGGCCAGCTTCTCGGCCGCGTCGGCCGCGCCGATGGTCTCGGAATCGACGTGCTCGATCTTCACGCGCACGTGGTTCTTCATGCCGGCGTGGCGCAGTGCCTCGTTGACCGACTTGTAGCTGTCGGACAGATCGACGTATTTGCCCACCATGGCGATGGTGACCTCGCCCTGCGGATGCTCGGTCTCATAGACCAGCTGGTCCCAGCGCTTGAGGCTGGTGGGCGGCGTGTTCAGGCGCAGCTTGTCGCAGATCAGGCCGTCCAGGCCCTGCTCGTGCAGCACGCGGGGCACCTTGTAGATGGTGTCCACGTCCCACATGCTGATCACGCCCCACTCGGGCACATTGGTGAAGAGCGAGATCTTGGCGCGTTCCTCGTCGGGAATGCGGCGGTCGGCGCGGCACAGCAGCGCATCGGGCTGGATGCCGATCTTGCGCAGCTCCTGCACGGTGTGCTGCGTGGGCTTGGTCTTGAGCTCGCCGGCTGCCGCGATGAACGGCAGGTAGGTCAGGTGCACGAAGGCGGCGTTGTTGGGGCCGAGCTTGAGGCTCAGCTGGCGCACGGCCTCCAGGAAGGGCAGCGATTCGATGTCGCCCACGGTGCCGCCGATCTCGACGATGGCCACATCGACCGCGTCGTCGGTGCCGACGCCGGCTCCGCGCTTGACGTATTCCTGGATCTCGTTGGTGACGTGCGGGATCACCTGCACGGTCTTGCCCAGGTAGTCGCCGCGGCGCTCCTTCTCCAGCACCGACTGGTAGATCCGGCCGGTGGTGAAGTTGTTGGACTTCTTCATGCGCGTTTCGATGAAACGCTCGTAGTGGCCCAGGTCGAGGTCGGTCTCGGCGCCGTCGTCGGTGACGAACACCTCGCCGTGCTGGAACGGGGACATGGTGCCCGGGTCCACGTTGATGTACGGGTCGAGCTTGATGAGGGTGACTTTGAGGCCCCGCGATTCGAGGATCGCGGCAAGGGAGGCTGAGGCGATTCCCTTGCCCAGGGAAGACACCACACCGCCGGTGACGAAGACAAATTTGGTCATGTCTTTTATGGTGGTGGGAAATCGGAATTATAGAGGCCGGCCCGACTGCGCTCGCCGCGGCCCGGCCCATGTCCCCCGGCACCGTCTGCTAAATTGCGCCCCCTATGAATGAGCTTGCTGGCAAACACATCGTCCTGGGCCTGAGCGGAGGCGTCGCCTGCTACAAGGCCGCCGAACTCACCCGGCTGCTGATCAAGGCCGGCGCCACGGTGCAGGTGGTGATGACCGAGGCCGCCGGCCAGTTCATCACCCCGGTGACCATGCAGGCCCTGAGCGGCCGCGCCGTCTATGGCTCGCAGTGGGACGCGCGCGAAGCCAACAACATGCCGCACATCAACCTGAGCCGCGAGGCCGACGCGATCCTCATCGCGCCGTGCAGCGCCGACTTCATCGCCCGCCTGGTGCAGGGCCGGGCCGACGAGCTGCTGAGCCTGCTCTGCCTGGCGCGCCCGGCCGATCGCGTGCCGCTGCTGCTGGCCCCCGCCATGAACCGCGAGATGTGGGCGCACCCGGCCACCCGGCGCAACCTGGCCCAGGTGGCGGCCGATGGCGCCGCCGTGCTGGGCGTGGGCAACGGCGAGCAGGCCTGCGGCGAGACCGGCGACGGCCGCATGCTGGAGCCGGCCGAGATCATGGAAGAGCTCGCCGCCTTCTTCACCCCCAAGCGCCTCGCAGGCCAGCGCGTGCTGGTCACGGCCGGGCCGACCTTCGAGGCCATCGACCCGGTGCGCGGCATCACCAACCGCTCCAGCGGCAAGATGGGCTTCGCCATCGCCCGTGCGGCCCGCCATGCGGGCGCCGAGGTCACGCTGGTGGCCGGCCCGGTGGATCTGCCCACCCCGCGCGGCGTGCGCCGCATCGCCGTGCAATCGGCGCAAGAAATGCTGCAGGCCGTGATCCCGCAAGCGCAGGGTGCTACCGTTTTCATAGCGACCGCCGCCGTGGCCGACTGGCGCCCGGCGCAGGCCGCCACGCAGAAGATCAAGAAGGACGGCTCGGGCGAGGTGCCCACGCTGGGCTTCGTCGAGAACGAAGACATCCTCGCCACGGTGGCGCAATCCGAGCGGGCGCGCTCGGGCGCGCTCTTCTGCGTGGGCTTCGCCGCCGAGAGCGAAGACCTCGTCGCCCATGCCAGCGCCAAGCGCGTGCGCAAGGGCGTGCCGCTGCTGGTCGGCAACATCGGCCCTGCCACCTTCGGGCAGGACGACAATGCCCTGGTGCTGTTCGATGCCCAGGGCCACCAGGACCTGGGGCGCGCCTCCAAGCACGAGCTGGCCGGCCGGCTCGTCGAAGAGATCGCCCGGCGCCTGCCAGCCGCGCGCTGACGGGGCCGCTTCCGCCGGCGTTTACCGCCGCCGCCCCTGCGCCTGCCGTGGGGCCTGCGGCGCTTGCCCGTTTTCCTTTTTCCTCACCTGGGCGGACCGATCGTCCGCCGCCTTTCCATGAAGATCGACCTGAAGATTCTCGACCCCCGCATGGCAGAGCAGCTGCCTGCCTACGCCACGCCCGGCAGCGCCGGCCTGGACCTGCGCGCCTGCCTGGATGCGCCCATCACCCTGGAGCCCAACGCCTGGCAGCTCGTGCCTACGGGCATCGCCATCCACCTGCGCGATCCGGGCTACGCCGCGATGATCCTGCCGCGCTCGGGCCTGGGCCACAAGCACGGCATCGTGCTGGGCAACCTGGTCGGCCTGATCGACAGCGACTACCAGGGCCAGCTGATGGTGAGCGCCTGGAACCGCAGCGGCACCGCGTTCACGCTGCAGCCCATGGAGCGGCTGGCGCAGCTGGTGATCGTGCCGGTGGTGCAGGCACAGTTCAACGTGGTGGACGAATTCAGCGCCGCCTCGGAACGCGGGCAGGGCGGCTACGGCTCCACGGGCACGAACTAAGAACGTGTTTACGATCTCCCCGGGGGCGCGCAGCTACGTCGGCGGGATGGGATGCAAGGCGCGGTGCGCAGTGGATAGCACGGCTATCCACAAGCGCGGCAACGCCGCAGACCGCCCGCCCACACCGCTGCCCTTCGGGTTGGAGCGAAATCGGGCCATGACAAAGAAGCTTTGACGCCCCGGCTGCTTGCATGGGCATGAGCCCATGCGGCGCACCCGAAGCATCCACTCATCCCGATTGCGCTCCAACGCGATCCCCTGCGAGATCGTTAACACGTTCTAAGCGCCGTGTGTAGGAGGTCGCACTACGCGCAGACCGCCTGCCGGCCCGCACGGCGGCAAATGTGAGCAATGGTTCAATCGGTCAACGCACGGGCCCCATCGGCCATTGCTATGACAAAGGAGTTCAAACCATGCGTACCTCTTCCCGTCTGGCCACCCTGGCCGCTTCCGTGATCGCCGCCGGCACGCTGGCCGCCTGCGCGCAGCAGCCCATGTATTCGCAGTACCCGTCGCAGCCGCAGCCGGCCCCGGGCTACAGCACCTATCCGTCCGGCGCCAACAACCAGTACGGCACGGAATTCGGTACCGTGGCCAACATCGAGGTGCCCCAGGCCCGCAGCGGCGGCACCAGCGGCGCAGGCGCCCTGCTGGGTGCCGTGGTCGGCGGCGTGCTGGGCAACCAGGTGGGCGGCGGCATGGGCCGCGCCGCAGCCACGGCGGTGGGTGCCATCGGCGGCGGCTTCGCGGGCAATGCCATCGAAGGGCGCACCAACAACAACCAGGTGGCCGGCAACGGCAACTACCGCCTGATCATCAATCTGGACAACGGCGGCCAGCGCATCTTCGACGTGCCCTCGCCCGGCGATCTGCGCCCCGGCGACCGCGTCCGCATCAACGGCGGCCAGATCTCGCGCATGTGATTGCGCCAACGCACCGCCGGGCAGCGCGCCCGGCGGGCGCACACAGCACAACGGGCCCCGCGGGGCCCGTTTTTCATGCGCGCTGCAAAGGCTCAGTGCAGCAGCCCGCCTTCGGGCGCCTGGGGCTGGATGCGGAAGAAGCCCGTGCCGGCCGTGCCGCGGCCGATCTCTTCCTCGGTCGCCTCGCGCACGCCTTCCACCTGCAGATGCAGGCGAAGGGCGATGCCCGCCAGCGGGTGGTTGCCGTCCAGCACCACGTGGTCGGGGTAGAGCTGGGCGACGGTGTAGAGCGCATCGCGGGGCGCATCGGCATTGCAGCCCGGGGGCAGGGCGGAGCCCTCGAAGGTCATGCCTTCTTCGATGTCGGCCGGAAAGAGGTTGCGCGGCTCCAGGAAGAGCAGCTTGTCCTGGTAGTCGCCGAAGGCTTCCTCGGGCTCCAGGTGCAGGTCGAGCTGGGTGCCGACCGAGTGGCCCTGCAGGGCTTCTTCCACCCGGGCCAGCAGGTCGTCTCCGCCGACCAGGAACTCCACGGGCTCATCGAGCACGTCCAGTTCCTCGCCCAGGGTGTCTTTCAGGATCCAGGTCAGAGCGACCACGCATTGAGAGGTGATTTCCATGGTGTGAGCAGCTTGCGCGGTTCGTGCCGCGACGGGAAAGATCGAAGGCCGCCGGTGCTCCGTTCTCACGAAGGCACTCGGGCGGCCGCTGGGCGCGATTTTCCCACGGCTGCGCGTGCCGCCAGGCGTGCCCCTTGCGGTATCCCCTTCAGAACGGGTAGTGGCGCGGCGCTGTCTGCATGGTGATCCAGCGCGTGTCGGTGAAGGCGTCGATGCCCGCCTGGCCGCCGAAATGGCCGTAGCCCGAGTGCTTTACGCCGCCGAAGGGCATCTGTGCCTCGTCGTGCACGGTGGGGCCGTTGACGTGGCAGATGCCCGCCTCGATGCGGGCGGCCACGCGCCAGCCGCGCGCCGTGTCGCGGGTGTAGACGGCCGAGGCCAGGCCGAACTCGTTGTCGTTGGCCATGGCGATGGCCTCTTCCTCGCCGCGCACGCGCACGATGGCCTTGACCGGGGCGAAGGTCTCTTCGCGGAAGATGGCCATGGCGGGCGTGACGCCGTCGATCAGCGTGGCCGGCATCAGCGTGTCGGTGGCCTTGCCGCCGCAGAGCAGCCGCGCGCCCTGGGCCAGGGCGTCGTCGATCAGGCGGTTGGCACGCTCCACGGTCGCCATGTCCACCACCGAGCCCAGCACCACCGGGCCCTGGCGCGGGTCGCCCAGCGGCAGCGCCTTGGCACGCGCCACCAGCTTGGCGAGGAAGTCATCGGCCACGGCCTCGTCCACGATGATGCGCTCGGTGGACATGCAGATCTGCCCCGAATTGGCGAAGGCGCCGAAGGTGCATCCGGCCACGGCGGCGTCGATGTCGGCATCGTCCAGCACCAGGAAGGGCGCCTTGCCGCCCAGCTCCAGCACGGCGGGCTTGAGGTATTTGGCGCAGGTCTGGCCGATGATGCGGCCCACGCGCGTGGAGCCGGTGAAGTTCACGCGGCGCACGGCCGGGTGGGCCACCATGGCTTCCACGACGGCGCCGGCATCGTCGGGCGCATTGGTCACGAAATTGACCACGCCGGGCGGCAGGCCGCCTTCCTGCAGCGCCTCGATGATCAGGCCGTGGGTGGCGGGGCACAGCTCGGAACCCTTGAGCACCACGGTGTTGCCGCAGGCCAGCGGCGTGGCGATGGCGCGCACGCCCAGGATCACGGGCGCATTCCAGGGCGCGATGCCCAGCACCACGCCGGCCGGCTGGCGCACGGCCATGGCGATGCTGCCCGGCACGTCGGAGGGGATGATCTGGCCGTTGATCTGCGTGGTCAGCGATGCGGCCTCCAGCAGCATGCTGGCTGCCAGGTGCACGTTGAAGCCGGCCCAGAGGCCCGAGGCGCCGGTCTCGGCGGCCATGGCGGCGGCGAAGGCCTCGGCCTTGGCTTCCAGCGCCTGCGATGCCTTCATCAGCATCTGGCGGCGTTCGGTGGGGCCCAGCGCGGCCCAGGCGGGGAAGGCCTTGTGCGCGGCCTCGACGGCGCGCACCGCGTCTTCGGGCGTGGCCGCCGGGGCGCGGGTGGCCACCGAGCCGTCCAGCGGATTGCGGCGCTCGAAGGTGGCGCCGTTGCCGGCCTTTGCGGCTTCTCCGGCGATCAGCATGGTTTGTTCGATCACGAATGTCTCCTCGGTCGGATGGGGAAATGCCCCGGGGCGCAGGCTGCCGCCTGGCGGGCCCGCCATCGTAGTGGGGCATGCCGCCTGCCGCATAGGACAATGCCGCACTGTTTCCCAGCTCATTTCCGGACCCGCTTCATGGACACCCACATTCCGCTCGCCCTGCTGGGCGGGCTCACCGCCTCCCAATTCATGCGCCGCCACTGGCACAAGAAGCCTTTGCTGGTGCGCCAGGCGATCCCGGGCTTCACGCCCCTGATCCCGCGCGCGCAGCTGCTTGCCCTGGCGGGCGAGGAGGGCGTGGAGTCGCGCCTGATCCAGCAGCAGGACGGCGGCCGCTGGAAGCTCAGCCACGGCCCGCTGGCGCGCCGCAGCCTGCCACCCCTGCAAAAGCCCGGCTGGACCGTGCTGGTGCAGGGCGTGGACCTGCACGACGACGGCGTGCATCAGCTGATGCAGCAGTTCCGCTTCGTGCCCGAGGCGCGCCTCGACGACCTGATGATCAGCTACGCCAGCGACGGCGGCGGCGTCGGCCCGCACTTCGACAGCTACGACGTCTTCCTGCTGCAGGCCCAGGGCCGCCGCCGCTGGCGCATCGGCCGCCAGAAGGACCTGACGCTGCGCGAAGGCATCCCGCTCAAGGTGCTGGAGCATTTCGAGCCCGAGGAGGAGTTCGTGCTGGAGCCCGGCGACATGCTCTATCTGCCGCCGCGCTGGGCGCACGACGGCGTCGCCGAGGGCGAGTGCATGACCTACTCCATCGGCTTTCGCTCGCCCAGCCGGGCGGAGGTCGCGCAGAACGTGCTGCTGCGCCTGGCCGACGAGGCCGGCGACGACGAGGACACGCCGATCTACCGCGATCCGCGCCAGGAAGCCGTGGCCCAGCCGGGCGCCATTCCGTCCGCGCTGCAGGACTTCGTGCGCGACGCCGTGCGCCGCGCGCTCGATGACCCCCAGGCGCTGGAGCGCGCCCTGGGCGAATCGCTGACCGAGCCCAAGCCCAATGTCTGGTTCGACCCGGCGCCGCCCGGCGGCCTGCTGGAAGGCGTGGTGCTGGACCGCCGCACGCGCATGATGTACGACGAGCGCCACGTCTTCATCAACGGCGAGAGCTACCGCGCCGCAGGGCGCGATGCCACGCTGATGCGCCGGCTGGCGGACGAGCGCTCGCTGTCCGCGCAGGACCTGGCCCGGGCCAGCGACGATGCGCTGGAGCTGCTGTCGGTCTGGTGCGACAGCGGCTGGGTGCACTCGCTGGCGTAGCCGGCGTGAGGCGGCGGGGCGTCCGGGCGCGCCTGGGTGCATCCGGGTGTATCTGTTGTTGCAAGTCGAAAGAGGTGCTGAATGAACCCGCCCAGCGACGCCGCCGCCCTGCCGGCTGATTCGGCCGGCGACTTGCCCGAAGGCCGGTTCGCCGGCCGCGAGGATTTCCGGCAGCTCATCCGCGATGCGCTGGCCTGCGCGGCGCGCGAGGGCTGGCCCGAACTGGTGCTGAGCGACCCGGACTTCCGCGACTGGCCGCTGGGCGAGCGGGCCGTGGAGCAATCGCTGCAGGCCTGGGCGCGCGCCGGCCGGCAGTGCACCATGCTGGCGGCGGATGTCGGCGCCGTGCAGCGCCAGCACGCACGATTCGTGCAGTGGCGCGGCACCTGGAGCCACATCGTCACCTGCCGCAGGGCGGCGAGCGCCCAGCCGCAGGAGTTGCCCAGCGCGCTCTGGTCGCCCGGCTGGGTGCTGCACCGCATCGACGTGCCGCGCTGCGTGGGCGTGGCCGGCCGGGAGGCCGACCGCCGCGTGCTCTTGCGGCAGGAACTGGACGAATGGCTGCTGCGCAGGAGCGCGCCGGGTTTTCCCGCGACCACGCTGGGGCTCTGATGCGCGGCCTGCCCGGAGCGCGAACGTAGCCTTGGGACGGCCTCTGCGAGATCGTCAACAAGCTCGCAGACCCTGTGTCGCGGACCTATCGGTGTTACTGGGTATTGACGAAAATCCTTATAATTTCGTGTTGGCCTCATTACCACACGCATGCCGCTCGGCGTGCCTGGCCAACCGGACCGCTGCAAGAGGTGGACGGTGTTGTCCATTCGAAGAATCCCGTTTGTCCAAGAGGAAACCTGAAATGAAGAATTCCGTCGTTCTGGCCGCCCTGATCGCTGCTGCTGCCCTCGCCGCCTGCGGCAAGAAGGAAGAGCCCGCACCCGCTCCCGCACCTGCCGTGGAAGCTCCTGCCGCCGCACCGGCTGCCGCTCCCGCCGCTTCTGACGCTGCCGTGGCTCCTGCCGCCGCTGCTGCTTCCGAAGCCGCTTCCGCTGCTTCCGACGCTGCTGCTGCCGCTAACGCCGCCGCTGCTGCTGCTACCGCCGCTTCCGCAGCCAAGTAAGCACTCCAGGCTTTTCCCCGGGTTCGCCCGGGGTTCGGTCGAAGAAGGCCCCGTACCGCTGGTCGGGGCTTTTTTTCGTCCGTCGTTTTTGTCCGCCGCTGCTGCCGCGGCTGCGAGCGCTGCCGGTGGCGAGGACGTTCAGCCCACTTCGATCCAGCCGGTGCCTTCGCGCGGATGGGCCACGTCCACGGCCTCCTGGGGCCAGCCCAGGGCATCGGCGAGCGCGGCGCGGGCCAGCTCGGGGCGGTTGTTCTGGGCGCTCAGATGGGCCGCCACCACGCGCTGCAGGCCGGTGTGGCGCACCGCGCCCAGGATGCCGGCCGCGACATGGTTGGGCAGGTGGCCCAGGCGGCCGCTGATGCGCCGCTTGAGGAAGGCGGGATAGGCCGAGGCCTGCAGCATCTCGGCGTCGTGGTTGGATTCCAGCAGCAGCGCGTGGCAGCCCTGCAGCTGCTCCAGCACATGCTCCGAGGCGTGGCCCAGGTCGGTCAGCAGGCCGATGTGCGTGGCGCCGTCGCTGCAGCGCAGGTGCAGGGGCTCGCGGGCATCGTGCGGCACGGTGAAGGGGCGGGCCTCGAAGGCGCCCAGGTCGATGGCCTCGCCGTCGCGGGCGATGCGCAGCAGGCCGTCCAGATCCGGGCTGCCCAGGGCCTCGTGCGTGCCCTGGCTCATCCACACCGGGATGCGGTGGCGCAGGGCGAGCTTCTGCACGCAGCCGATGTGATCCGAATGCTCGTGCGTGATGAAGACGGCGTCGAGCTCGTTCAGCGCCACGCCTGCGGCATCCAGCCGCCATTCCAGCTGCCGGATGCCGAGGCCGCAGTCCACCAGCAGCCTGCGGCGGGCCTGCGGGCCGCAGGCGCCGTTGCTGCCGCCCTCGACCAGCGTGGCGTTGCCCGTGCTGCCGCTGGCCAGGTTGCGAAAGCGGAGCAACTCGGGAGGGCTTACTTCAGGTCGTCCACCAGCACGCGCACGATGCGCTGGGCGTTTTCGGACGATTCGGGCGCGCCGGCGGCGTTGAGCACGGAGACGGTGCTCACGTTGCCCTGGGTGCGCACGACGATGCGGTACTTGAGCGGTGCCACGCCGTCGGACGAGCTGCTGAACAGCTTGCTGAAGAAGCCCTTGTCCTTCTTGTCGGTCGGCGGCACGTAGCGCACGAAATAGACGCCCTGGCTGCGGTCGCGGTCTTCCACGGTGAAGCCGGTGCGGTCCAGCGTCAGGCCGACACGGCGCCATGCGCGGTCGAAGGGCTCGTCCAGCTGCACGGCCGGGGCACCGGCCACGGTGGCCAGGCGCGCGGCCGGGGCGACCTGCACCGGAGCGTTGGCGATGGCACGGGATTGCTCTTCGCTCACGCCCAGCTTGACCATCAGGCGGCGCAGGAATTCGGTCTCCAGTTCGGGATCGACCGGGCGGGGCTGCCACACGGTGCTGTCCTTTTGCTGGTTGGTATAGACCTCGGCCATGCCGCGATGCGAGATGAAGATCTCGGTGGAGCCGTTGGGGCCGCGCTCCAGGCGCGTGCGGAACTTGTCGCGCTCGCCGGTGGAGTAGAGCGAGTCGAACACCTTGCCGAGGGTGGAGCGGATGATGTCCTGCGGCAGCTTGGCGCGGTTCTCGGCCCAGTCGGTTTCCAGCAGGCCCAGCTTGGGTTCTTCGGTGGTGAAGACGAAGCCGTTTTCGAGCCAGAAGTCGCGCACGGGCTCCCAGAGCTGTTCCGGCGTGCGGTTGACGACCAGCCAGCGCTGGTTGCCGTCGCGCTCGATGCGCACGTCGCCGATGGTCTGCGGCGCGGCGTTGGTGCGGCTGTTGGCGCGCTGGGTCTGGCCGGCCTCGAACGCGGCGGCCGACACGGTGGTGCCGGGCACGACGTAGCGGGCGTCGGTGGTGATCTGGCGCAGATCGGGCGGCACTTCCAGCGTCGGGCCCTTGGTGGCGCTCTTGTAGTCGATCTTGTCGTTTTCCAGGACGGAGCAGGCGGACAAGGCCATGGCGAGGCCCAGCAGGCCCAGTCGATTGATTGCGTTCACGCGGAAATCCTCTTGTGATCTGAGGCTGCAGGTGCGGCCGGGTACGTGTTGCGTCAAGGTGGGGCGGGGCGTCAGAGCAGTCCGCCGGCCTTCAGGGCGGCTTCGACGACGGGCTCGTTGGCGGTGGAAAGGGGCGTCATGGGCAGGCGCATGGTGCCGCCGCACAGGCCCATGCGCTTCATGGCCCACTTCACGGGAATCGGGTTGGCCTCGACGAAGAGCTGCTTGTGCACGGGCATCAGCTGGAACTGGATCTCCATGGCGCGGCGCACGTCCCCCGCCAGGGCCGCCACGCAGAGCTCGTGCATCAGGCGCGGGGCCACGTTGGCCGTCACGCTGACGTTGCCATGGCCGCCGCAGAGCATGAGGGCCACGGCGGTCGGGTCGTCGCCCGAATAGACGGCGAAGCCCTTGGGCACTTCGCGGATCAGCCACTGCGCGCGCTCGATGTTGCCGGTGGCTTCCTTGATGCCGATGATGCCGGGCACCTGGGCCAGGCGCAGCACCGTGTCGTGCTGCATATCGGCCACGGAGCGGCCGGGCACGTTGTAGAGGATGGTGGGCAGGTCGCCCACGGCTTCGGCGATGGCCTTGAAGTGCTGGTACTGGCCCTCTTGCGTGGGCTTGTTGTAGTAGGGCACGACCTGCAGCTGGCTGTCCGCTCCGACCTTCTTGGCGAAGCGGGCGAGCTCGATGGCTTCGGACGTGGAGTTGGCGCCGCAGCCGGCCATGATGGGCACGCGCTTGGCGGACTGCTCGACGGCCACGCGGATGATCTCGCAGTGCTCTTCGACGTTGACCGTGGGCGATTCGCCCGTGGTGCCCACCACGCCGATGCAGTCGGTGCCTTCGGCGATGTGCCAGTCGATCAACTTGCGCAGCGTGGGGTAGTCCACGCTGCCGTCCTCGTGCATGGGGGTGACGAGGGCGACGATGCTGCCGGTAAGAGGAGCGCTGGGGAGTGTCATGTCCGCATGGTGAAACGGTAAAAGGGCATTCTAACTAGGCGCCCGTGGCATGGAGGGCGTCGCATCGGGAACGAGGGGATGGCGTGGGGGTGTTGCACCGGGTGCCTCGCGCACCGCGGCCACCCGCTGCACGAAGCGTTCGGGCGACGGCAGCCAGCCGTCTTCGAACGCCACGATGCGCAGACCCTCGCAGGCGCGCAGCAGTTCCCCGGGCGCCAGCAGAAAGTCGGGCCGCGCGGGCCGGCCCACGGTTTCGTTGCCGGCCGCGAAGGTTTCGTACAGCAGCACGCCGCCCGGCGCCACGCTGGCCACGATGGCGGGCAGCAGCGGCCGCCAGAGGTAGTTGGTGACGATCACCGCATCGAAGCGGCGGCCGGCGAGCGGCCAGGGGCCGGCCTCGATGTCGGCGCACAGGGTTTCGGCGAATGCGCAAAGTGGCGCCAGCGCGTCCTGCGACCGGTCGATGCCGGTGACCGCATGGCCGCGCCCGTGCATCCAGCGCAGGTGGCGGCCCGCGCCGCAGGCCACGTCGAGCACGCTGCCGCCCGCAGGCGCCAGATGCGCCCAGCGCCGGATCCATTCGGAAGGGTTGTCGTTGCCGTGCATGGTGGGTTTGCTATTGTTTCGATAGCTGCCTGCGCTTGTCCAGCGGGCGCAGGCGGCAGAAAAGAGTCGGAATCGATGCCGGAGTCGGAGTTCGGCCGCTCAGAAGCAGGCCCAGATCTGGTCGGCCAGCATGACGACGAAGCCCGGCTCCGCGTACAGCCAGAACACCAGCGCCAGCAGCGCGCCGCTCAGGGCGACGCCGAGCGCCAGGCGCAGGCGGTTGTGGGGCTGGTGGGGCATGCTGGCCAGGCCTTTCAGGCGGGGCGCGGTGCGCGCAGCAGGGGCGCTTCGCGCACCGGCAGGTTCACCAGGCCCGCGAAGACGCCCAGCGCGATGGCGATGTACCAGACCACGTCGTAGCTGCCGGTGCGGTCGTAGAGATAGCCGCCCAGCCACACGCCCAGGAAGCTGCCGATCTGGTGGCTGAAGAACACGAAGCCGCTGAGCATCGACAGATGCTGCACCCCGAAGATCTGCGCCACGGTGGCGTTGGTGACCGGCACGGTGGACAGCCACAGCGCGCCGATCACGGCCGAGAACACATAGACCGAGGCCGGCGTGAGCGGCGCCAGCAGAAAGGCGCTGATGGCCACGGCCCGCGCGAAGTAGATGAACGCGAGGATGTAGCGCTTGGGGATGCGCTGGCCGAGCGTGCCGGCCAGGTAGGTGCCGAAGATGTTGAAGAGGCCGATGAGCGCCAGCGCGTAGCTCGCCACCTGCGGCGAGAGGCCGTGGTCCTTGAGATAGCTGGGCATGTGCACGCCGATGAACACCACCTGGAAGCCGCAGACGAAGTAGCCCGCCGTCAGCAGCAAAAAGCTCGGGTTGTGCAGCGATTCCGCCACCGCCTGCGCGATCGACTGGCCGCGCTGCGGCGTGGGCGCGGCGCCCTGGCCGGAGGGCTTGGCGAAGCCGGGCTCGCGCAGGCCGAAGGCCAGCGGCACGATGAGCAGCACCAGCAGCGATAGCGCCAGCAGCGCCTCCTGCCAGCCCATCCGGGCGATGAGCTGGCCTTCCACCGGCACCATCAGGAACTGCCCGAACGAGCCCGCCGCCGCCGCCACGCCCATGGCCCAGGAGCGCTTCTCGGGCGCGATCTGCCGCCCCAGCACGCCGTAGATCACCGCATAGGTGGTGCCCGCCTGGGCTGCGCCGATGAGCACGCCGGCGGTGAGCGCGAACGTCAGCGGCGTGGGCGAGAGCGCCATGCCCGCCAGGCCCAGCGCGTAGAGCAGGGCGCCGCCGATCAGCACGCGGAAGGCGCCGAAGCGGTCCGCCGCCATGCCCGCGAGGATGCCGAACAGGCCCCAGGCGATGTTCTGCACCGCGATCGCCAGCGCGAAGGTCTGGCGCGTCCAGCCCATTTCCTGCGTGATGGGCTGCAGCCAGAGACCGAAGCCATGGCGTATGCCCATCGACAGCGTGACGACGGCGGCGCCGCACAGCAGCACCTGGGCCATGGACAATTTGCGGGTGGGGTCTTGAGGCATCGGGCGAATGTAGCCAAAACCGCGCGGGGCCGCTGGCACGCAAGCGTCTCGCGCATTGGTGGGCTGTGGTTATATCCAGCACTACAATCCGCCGCCATGGCAGTCAAACCCGCATCCGTATCCGCATCCTCCGCCGCGAGCAGCGAGTATTCCGAAGGCTCGATCCGCGTGCTCAAGGGCCTGGAGCCCGTCAAGCAGCGCCCGGGCATGTACACCCGCACCGACAACCCCCTGCACATCATCCAGGAGGTGCTCGACAACGCCGCCGACGAGGCCCTGGCCGGCCACGGCAAGAAGATCAAGGTCACGCTGCATGCCGATGGCTCGGTCAGCGTGGAAGACGATGGCCGCGGCATCCCGTTCGGCCTGCACCCCGAAGAGAAGGCGCCGGTGATCGAGCTGGTGTTCACCCGCCTGCATGCGGGCGGCAAGTTCGACAAGGGCAAGGGCGGCGCCTACAGCTTCTCGGGCGGCCTGCACGGCGTGGGCGTGTCGGTGACCAACGCGCTGGCGCTCAGGCTGGAGGCCCACACCCACCGCGAAGGCCAGGTGGCGCGGCTCGTCTTCGAGGGCGGCGACGTCACCGAGCCGCTGGTGGCGCGCCCGCTCGCCGCTGGCGAACGCAAGCAGGGCACCACCGTGCGCGTGTGGCCCGATCCCAAGTACTTCGAGACCTCCGTGCTGCCCATGGGCGAGCTGACCCACCTGCTGCGCAGCAAGGCGGTGCTGATGCCCGGCGTGACGGTGACGCTGGTCAACGAGAAATCGAAGGACACGCAGACCTGGCAATACAAGGGCGGCCTGCGCGACTACCTGGCGCAAACCTTGTCGGCCGATCCGGTGATCCCGCTCTTCGAGGGCGAGGGCTTCGCCGACCGCCACAACGAGAGCTTCGCCGAAGGCGAGGGCGCCTCCTGGTGCGTGGGCTTCACCGACGAAGGCGCGCCGGTGCGCGAGAGCTACGTCAACCTGATCCCGACCAGCGCGGGCGGCACGCACGACGCGGGCCTGCGCGACGGCCTCTTCAACGCGGTCAAGAGCTTCATCGAGCTGCATTCGCTGCTGCCCAAGGGCGTCAAGCTGCTGCCCGAAGACGTGTTCGCCCGCGCCTCCTACGTGCTGTCGGCCAAGGTGCTGGACCCGCAGTTCCAGGGCCAGGTCAAGGAAAAGCTCAATTCGCGCGACGCCGTGCGGCTGGTCTCCAGCTTCGTGCGGCCGACGCTCGAGCTCTGGCTGAACCAGCACGTCGAATACGGCAAGAAGCTGGCCGAACTGGCCATCAAGGCCGCGCAGACGCGCCAGAAGGCCGGCCAGAAGGTCGAGAAGAAGAAGGGCTCCGGCGTGGCCGTGCTGCCCGGCAAGCTCACCGACTGCGAAAGCCGCGACCTCTCGCACAACGAGGTGTTCCTGGTCGAGGGCGACTCCGCCGGCGGCAGCGCCAAGATGGGCCGCGACAAGGAATGCCAGGCCGTGCTGCCGCTGCGCGGCAAGGTGCTCAACACCTGGGAGGTGGACCGCGACCGCCTCTTCGCCAACAACGAGATCCACGACATCTCCGTGGCGCTCGGCGTCGATCCGCACGGCCCGAACGACACGCCCGACCTCTCGGGCCTGCGCTACGGCAAGGTCTGCATCCTGTCCGATGCCGACGTGGACGGCTCGCACATCCAGGTGCTGCTGCTCACGCTCTTCTTCCGCCATTTCCCCAAGCTGATCGACGCCGGCCACATCTACGTGGCCCGGCCGCCGCTCTTCCGGGTGGACGTGCCCGCGCGCGGCAAGAAGCCGGCCTCCAAGGTCTATGCGCTGGACGCGGGCGAGCTCGAATCCATCCTCGACAAATGCGCCAAGGACGGCGTGGCGCGCGAGAAGTGCCAGATCAGCCGCTTCAAGGGCCTGGGCGAGATGAACGCCGAGCAGCTCTGGGAAACCACCCTCAACCCCGACACGCGCCGCCTGCTGCCGGTGCAGCTGGGCGCCATGGGCTTCGCCGATACCGAGAGCCTGATCACCAAGCTGATGGGCAAGGGCGAGGCCGCCGCCCGCCGCGAGCTGATGGAACTGCACGGCGATGCGGTGGAGATCGATATCTAGCCGTTCCTGCTGCGCCTTGGAGCGGTTTCGGGCTGCAGCGCCCGTCCCGCTTGCGCATGCTGCTATTGATTTGGTAGTGGATGGGTGGAGCCCGGCCCAGGCCCGCGCCACCTCATCCTTCGTTCCCTTCCTTTCCTTCGACGCATGAGCGACAACGACCAACCCACCCTCGACTTCACTCCGCCCGCGCCGGCCGACGACCAGCTCGCCCTGGCCGGCTACGCGCAGCGCGCCTATCTGGAATACGCGCTCTCCGTGGTCAAGGGCCGCGCGCTGCCCGACGTGTGCGACGGCCTCAAGCCCGTGCAGCGGCGCATCCTCTTCGCGATGGACCGCATGGGCCTGTCGTACAGCGGCCCCACCCGCAACGTACCCGCCAAGCCGGTCAAGAGCGCCCGCGTGGTGGGCGACGTGCTGGGCCGCTTCCACCCTCACGGTGACCAGTCGGCCTACGACGCGCTGGTGCGGCTGGCGCAGGACTTCAGCCAGCGCTATCCGCTGATCGACGGCCAGGGCAACTTCGGCAGCCGCGACGGCGACGGCGCCGCCGCCATGCGCTACACCGAGGCGCGCCTGACGCGCATCTCCAGCCTGCTGCTCGACGAGATCGACCAGGGCACGGTGGACTTCGTGCCCAACTACGACGGCTCCACCGAAGAGCCGCGCCAGCTGCCCGCCCGCCTGCCGTTCGCGCTGCTCAACGGCGCCAGCGGCATCGCCGTGGGCCTGGCCACCGAGATCCCCAGCCACAACCTGCGGGAAGTGGCCGACGCCTGCGTGGCACTGGTCAAGAACGCCCACCTCTCCGAAGAGGAACTGTTCACGCTGATCCCCGGCCCGGACTACCCCGGCGGCGGCCAGATCATCAGCAGCGCGGCCGACATCCAGGACGCCTACCGCACCGGGCGCGGCAGCCTGAAGGTGCGCGCGCGCTGGAAGATCGAGGACCTGGCCCGCGGCCAGTGGCAGCTGGTGGTGACCGAGCTGCCCCCGGGCGTGTCGGCGCAGAAGGTGCTCGAAGAGATCGAGGAACTGACCAACCCCAAGGTCAAGGCCGGCAAGAAGGCGCTCTCGCAGGAGCAGGTGCAGCTCAAGGCGACGGTGCTCGGCGTGCTCGACGTGGTGCGCGACGAGTCCAGCAAGGACGCGCCCGTGCGCATCGTCTTCGAGCCCAAGACCGGCCGTGTGCCGCAGCAGGAACTCATCACCTGCCTGCTGGCCCACACCAGCCTGGAGACCTCGGCGCCCATCAACCTGACCATGGTCGGGCTGGACGGCCGGCCCGTGCAGAAGTCGCTGCGCCGCATGCTGGAGGAGTGGGTCGCCTTCCGCCAGCAGACCATCACGCGGCGCAGCCAGCATCGCCTGGCCAAGGTGCTGGACCGCATCCACATCCTCGAAGGGCGGCAGACCGTGCTGCTCAACATCGACGAGGTGATCGCCATCATCCGCGCCAGCGACGAGCCCAAGGCCGCGCTGATGGCGCGCTTCAACCTGTCGGAACGGCAGGCCGAGGACATCCTGGAAATCCGCCTGCGCCAGCTGGCGCGGCTCGAGGCCATCAAGATCGAGCAAGAGCTCGCCGAGCTGCGCGAGGAGCAGGGCAAGCTCGAAGACATCCTGGGCAACCCGACGTCGCTGCGCCGCCTCATGATCAAGGAGATCGAGGCCGACGCCAAGCAGTTCGCCGATGCCCGCCGCACCCTCATCCAGGCCGAGAAGAAGGCCGTGGCCGAGGTCAAGGTGGTCGATGAGCCGGTCACGGTGGTCGTCTCGGAAAAGGGCTGGGTGCGCGCGCGCCAGGGCCACGGCCACGACGCAGCCAGCTTCGCCTTCAAGTCGGGCGACGGGCTCTATTCCACCTTCGAGTGCCGCACGGTCGATACGCTCATCGTCTTCGGCAGCAACGGCCGCCTGTATTCGGTGGCGGTGTCGCAGCTGCCGGGCGCGCGCGGCGACGGCCAGCCCATCACCACGCTGATCGAGCTCGAAGCCGGCACGCAGCCGGTGCATTACTTCGCCGGCCCGGCTGCCGCCACGCTGCTGCTGGCCAACTCGGGCGGCTACGGCTTCATCGCGGCGGTCGAGAACATGGTGGCGCGCAACCGGGGCGGCAAGGCCTTCGTCACGCTGGGCGAGGGCGAGCAGCTCTGCCGGCCTTCGCCTGCAGCGGGCTGCAGCGCGGGCGGCCAGCCGCTGGCGCCGGCCACGCACGTCTGCTGCGCTTCGGTGGGCGGGCGCATCCTGACCTTCGAGATCAGCGAACTCAAGACCATGGCCAACGGCGGCCGCGGCCTGATGCTGATCGACCTGGAAGACAAGGACCAGCTCGCAGGGGCCGCGGCCTATACGCGCAGCGTGCGCATCGCCGGCCTGGGCCGGGGCGGCAAGGAGCGCGAGGAGACGCTGGAAATCCGCAGCCTGAACAACGCGCGCTTCCCGCGCGGGCGCAAGGGCAAGGCGGCCGATCTGGGCTTCAAGCCGAACGCCGTGCTGCGCGTGGAGTGACGAGGCGCGGCGCGTTCCCGGCAAGGTGCTGGAACAAGCCTTCTCCCCCGTCCCGCGAAGGGCCGCCCCATGGGCGGCCCTTTTTTGTTGCGCTGCCGCATCGCGGTGTGCGGCTGGTATTAATGCGGAGTGGTGTTTCCGCTTGTATCCATGCAATATCGCCTCTAGCGTGACCACGGCCGACCATCGTTACCGTGCCGCGCCTATTCGTCGTGTCCGTGATGTTTGCCCCGGGAGCCCCCACCTTGAAAGACTTGAAAATCACGACCCGGCTTGCGCTGGGCTTTGCGCTCATCCTGCTCATCATGTTCCTCATGAACATGCGGGGCCTCTCCAGCATGGGCGTCATGGTGCGCTCCGTGAAGAGCGTTTCTTCCGAGTCGCTGGTCAAGGAGCGGCTCATCAGCGACTGGGCACGGACCATCCATGTGGCCGTGCAGCGCACCAAGGCGGTCGTGCTCAGCAACGACACGTCGCTGAACGACGCATTCGCGAAAGAGGCCGCAGCGTCGTCGCAGCAGTCTTCCGAGTTGCTCAAGCGCATCCAGGCGCTGCTGGAGACCGATCAGGAGAAGGCGCTGATGGCCGACATCCAGAAGGCGCGCACCGGCTACCTCGCGGCGCGCGATGCGATCTACAAGGCCAAGCGCGAAGGGCGCACGGACGAGGTGCAGAGCCTCTTCGCGCAGCAGTTCCAGCCGGAAACCCTGCGCTTCCTCGACGCGGTGCAGAAGCTGCTGGACGTGCAGCGCGCGGACATCGACAGCGCGCTGGGCGAGGTCGAAGTCGGCTACGGAGAGACGCGAGTGGCCGTGATCATCGCCACCCTGCTGGCCTTGGCGGTGGGCGGCGGCGTCGGCTGGTGGATCGCGCGCAGCATCACGCGCCCGCTGGGCGAGGCGGTGCGCGTGGCCCGCGCCGTGGCGGCGAACGACCTGACCAGCGAGATCGCCCCGGGTGGCCGCGACGAGCCCGGGCAGATGCTGCAGGCGCTGCGCCAGATGAACGACAACCTGCTCCAGGTCACCAGCCGCGTGCGCGAAGGCGCGGACCAGATCGCCGTCGCCGCGCGCGAGATCGATTCGGGCAACCAGGACCTCTCCGCCCGCACCGAGCGCCAGGCCAGCGCCCTGCAGCAGACGGCGGCCTCCATGGAGGAGCTGACCAGCGCCGTGCGCCAGAACGCCGACAGCGCGCGGCAGGCCACGCAGCTCGCCTCCCAGGCATCGCAGGTGGCGGGCGAGGGCGGCAAGGCGGTGGCCGAGGTGGTGCAGACCATGGGCGCCATCGATGCGTCTTCGCGCAAGATCGCCGACATCATCGGCGTGATCGACGGCATCGCCTTCCAGACCAACATCCTGGCGCTGAACGCGGCCGTGGAAGCGGCCCGCGCCGGCGAGCAGGGCCGGGGCTTCGCCGTGGTGGCGGGCGAAGTGCGCTCGCTGGCCCAGCGCAGCGCCGAGGCCGCCAAGGACATCAAGACGCTGATCGGCGACTCGGTGGCAAAGGTGGACCAGGGCTCGCAGCAGGTGGCGCAAGCCGGCCGCACCATGGAGACCGTGGTGGACAGCATCCGCCGCGTGGCCGACATCATGGGCGAGATCAGCGCCGCGACCGTCGAGCAGAGCTCCGGCATCGAGCAGGTGAGCCAGGCCGTCGGCCAGATGGACCAGGTGACGCAGCAGAACGCGGCGCTGGTCGAAGAAGCCGCGGCTGCGGCCAGTTCGCTCAAGTCGCAGGCGGCCATGCTGTCCGATCTGGTGGCGCTGTTCAAGTTGCGCGATGGCGGCCGGGCTGCGGCGTACCAGCCCCAGGCCGTGCCCGCTGCCGCGCCGGCGGCTGTTCCGGCCCCGGCGAGGTTCCCGTCGAAGGCGCCGGCCGTTGCGGCCAAGCCCGCAGCACGCCCTGCCGCCGCGCCGGCACTGCCGGGCCGCGCTGCAGCACCTGCAGCACCCAAGCCCGCTCCGGCACCGGCACCCAGCGCACGCAAGGCTGCGGGCGGCGATGACGACTGGGAAACCTTCTGAACTTCTTCCGACGGCGGGCTGACGAGCCCTGCGCGGTCGTCGGCAGTCTCTGACGCGGGGAGCAGGCGCCAAGACGCCGCGCTCCCCGCGCCTTCTTGCGGTGCTGCTCTCTCTCCCCTGGATCACGGTGGTGCCCGCCGCTGGTGTAACTACCGAGTAATCCGCACCGTGCTTCATGCACCATGGCTGCAGCCGCTCAACGCAGATGGCGGTCCTGGGAGGCCGTCAACAGGCTCCGCAACCAACGCAACAAGAGGCAGTCCGCTATGTCCCGATCTCTGGGTATCGTCCACAAGCTGTGGATCGCCGTCGCCACCCTGGTGGTGATGCTCTCCTTGGTATTCGGCGTGGCGGGAGCGCTGTATCAGCGCGAACAGGCGCGGACCGAGGCCGCGCGCGACCAGATGGCGCAGCGCACCCAGCTGGCGCTGAGCTGGGCGGGGCTGACGGAAACCAATGCAGCCCGCACCCTGGCGCTGGCGCTGACGGCGGAACCCGTGCTGGAGGCGCAGTTCAAGCCCTTGATCGCTGCGACGTCGGCCCGTATTTCCGAAGCCCAGAAAAAGCTCGCCGGCATGGAGCTTTCGGAGCAGGACAAGGCCCACATGGAGCGGATCGCCAAGGCACGCCAGGCCACGCTGGATCTGCGCGCCGAGGTCGGCCGGCTGTCGGCCGCCGGCATGAAGGACGACGCGCGGGCCGTGGTGCTGCAGCGCTATCAGCCGGCGGTGGCCGACTACCTGCAGCTGCTGCGCGATTTCGCGCAGATGCAGGCCGACGCTGCCGACGCGCTCCAGGCGCACTCGGCCGCGTCGCTGCGCCGCATCCTGCTGGGCGCGGCTGCGGGCCTCGCGCTGCTGCTGGTGGGCATCGTCGCTGGCGGCAGGCTGCTGATCCGGGGCATCCAGAAGCCGCTGGCCGAAGCCAATGCCGTGGCCGCACGCATCGCCAGCGGCGACCTGGCCTCGCCGGTGCCCGAAGGCGGGGGCGATGAGTTCGGCGAGCTCCTGCGCTCGCTCGGCCGGATGGCCGAAGCGCTCGACGGCGTGGTGCGGCAGGTGCGCCAGAGCACCGACAGCATCGCCATCGCCAGCGCGGAAATCGCCACGGGCAACCAGGACCTGTCGGCGCGCACCGAGCAGACCTCCAGCAGCCTGCAGGCCACCGCATCGGCGATGGACCAGTTCACCAGCACCCTGCAGCAGAGCGCGGGCAGCGCGCAGCAGGCCAGCGGGCTGGCGGCCAACGCCCGCAGCGTGGCCCAGCGCGGCGGCGACGTCGTCACGCAGGTGGTCGCCACCATGGATGACATCCACCAGAGCAGCCGCAAGATCGCCGACATCATCGGCGTGATCGACGGCATCGCCTTCCAGACCAACATCCTGGCGCTCAATGCCGCCGTGGAGGCGGCGCGCGCGGGCGAGCAGGGCCGGGGCTTCGCCGTGGTGGCCAGCGAGGTCCGCACGCTGGCGCAGCGCAGCGCCACGGCCGCACGGGAGATCAAGCAGTTGATCGGCACCTCGGTCGAGCGCGTGGAGGCCGGCAGCCAGCTGGTGCACGACGCGGGAACGACCATGCAGGAGATCGTGCGCTCGGTGCAGCACGTCAACGACATGATCGGCGAGATCACCGCCGCGGCCTCCGAGCAGAGCGCGGGCGTCGGCCAGGTGAACCAATCCGTGGGCCAGCTGGATCAGATGACGCAGCAGAACGCCGCGCTGGTGGAGGAAAGCGCCGCCGCGGCCCAGAGCCTGCGCGAGCAGGCCGAGCACCTGGCGCGCACGGTGTCGGTCTTCAAGCTGCGCTCCATGCCCGGACAGGCCGGCGTGGCCTTGCCCCCGCTGCCTGCGCAGGGCGCGCGCCGCAGGCTCGCGGCCTGAACGCGCTCTCTCGACCGACCGCTTCGGCGGCGAAGCGCTGCGAGGGCTCGGCGATCCGCCCGCCGGACACTGCACGGGCCACCAGCGCCTAGGGGCTGCCTCGGTCCCAGTTACGCGGAGGGCTCCGACCCTTGCAATGGCTGCTGCTTCCGCTTTGCGTCTGCGGGGCGCACGCCGGTGGCTGCCGCGCTGGCCCCCGCCTCGCCGAGCCGCCCGGTTGCCGCAACCCGCGCGGCACCGTCCACTGCCAAGGCCTCGGCGAGCACAGTGCCCGGGTGGCTCCCTGTCGCTGCATCGTGGTCGCCTGTGCGCAGGCGAGGGCAGCGCACGGGCCTGCTGCAGGCATGGCGATAGCCCGTCTCGATCGGACTCGCCAATTTGGCTAATGGTATTATTAGTAATAATTCTTATTCGTTTTTTGTCTATGTGGGTTGGGGTTTCACTGGCTGTGGTGGGCAGCTGGTTCTTTCTTGGTGCAACGCGGCGTTCTGAAAGTGCGCTCACAGGCTGGCCTGGCACGCTGTGTGGCGTGGCCGTTGCGGCACTTGCGGCTTGGCAGGTGCACGGCGCAGGGTTCGGCCTGGCGGTGGCTATCGCGGTGGTGTCGGCCGCGTCCATGCTCGCGCTGCCCTGTCTGAGCTACTGGCGTGCCCTCCGGCGCCGGCCAGCGAAGGGGGCGCGATGAGCCGCAAGGGGCGTGCGCCATCCGCTTCGCGCCATCTGCTGTTCAAGGGCTTGACGGGTTTCCTGCTGGGCTTTCCGCTGGCGCTTTGGCTCAGCTGGCTGCTCATGTACGGCGGCCTGCTGCCTGGCTTCGTGCCCGTGCGCGACCAAATCGCGATGTGGCTCGCGGTGCTGCTCTGGGCCTGCGCGCCCTGCGTCGCGTTCCTGGCGGCCAGCCGCGTGCAATGCGCCACGGTCTTCCTGCTGGCGAATGTCGCTGCGTTCGCCGCCTGGAGGGCGCTGCAATGAAGGCGCAAACGGTCAAGGACTATCTGGCGGTCCATACCTGGGTCGGCATTCTGTGCGGCCTGGTGCTCTACGTGGCGTTCTATGCGGGCGCCTTCTCGATGCTGCAAGCGGAGATCACCCGCTGGACGCAGCCGCCCGCTCCGGCTTCCCGCGCCGTCAGCGGCGATGCCGACCAGCTGGTCAAGGCCTTCTGGGATGCAGAGCCCCATGCCACGGGCCGGGTGCGGCTGATCTGGCCGGGCGTTGACAACGCACAGCCCGTGTTGGTGCATCTGGTGCGAGGCAAGGAGGCTGTCGCGTGGCAGCTCGGCATCGATGGCCAGCTGCACCGCATGGACGGGATGCCGCGCGAAGACAGCACCAGCGGCAAGTTCGTGGACTACCTGCATCGCAAGGGTGGCTTGCCGCTGCCCCTCGATGTGGCCGAGCCGATCATCGGCCTCGTCGCCCTGGCCTATGCGCTGGCGCTGGTATCGGGCGTGGTGGTGGTGCTGCCCTCGCTGGCCAAGGATCTGTTCCATCTCCGCCTGGGCGCCAACCTCAAGCGCATGTGGCTGGACGTTCACAACCTTCTCGGCGTGGCGAGCCTGCCGTTCCATCTGGTGATCGCCTTGAGTGCCGCCGTATTCGGCCTGCACGATGTGGTGTACATGGCGCAGGACCGGTTCATCTACCCAGCCGGGCTGGGCCCCACGGTGGCGCGCGACAGCGTTCCGCGCCCCACGGTGAACCGTGCGGACTGGCTGCCCCCCAGCGAGATCAAGCGCCGCGTGCAGCAGCAGGCGGCGGGCTTCCGGCCGCTGGCGCTGGACTACGTGATTCAGCCCCAGGGCACTTCGGCGTTCGTATCCGGCAGCGACGAGCGCCACTTCCAGCGCGCCTCGCGCTACGGCCTCGCCATCGTCGATCTGAGCAGCGGTGAGATCCATGACCGCAGCTATCTTCCCGGCGCCAGCGGCGCGGTGTCTACCGCGCTGCTCGGCAGCCTGTTCTCGCTGCACTTCGGCAGCTATGGCGGGGACACGGTGCGCGTGCTGTATCTGCTGCTGGGTTTTTCCGGCGCGCTGCTTTTCTACACCGGCAACTTGCTGTGGATCGAGACGCGGACGCAACGCGCGCGCGTGCCGCAAGAAGCCGCCGTGCGTGAACGGCCCCGCCACGTTCGCATCGTCTCCGCCCTCACGCTGGGCGTGTGCCTCGGGTGTGCCGCTGCGCTGCCCGCCACGCTGGTGCTCGCGCGCTGGCTGGGCCCGTGGCTGGTCGATCTGAATGGGTTGCACCAGGGCGCGTACTACGCGCTCTTCGGGGGCTGCATCGCCTGGGCCATCTGGCGCGGCACCGAGCGCGCGGCTCCGGGCCTGCTGTGGTGCGCCGCGTCGTGCAACGCACTGGTGCCGCTGGCCGTGGCGTTGCGCCCAGGCGCTGACGGCGCTCTGCTCGGCGCGACCTGCACGGCGCTGGCGCTCTTCTTCGCCTGGCAGGCCTGGAGGCTGCGGCCCTCGCCGCCAGGCGCCGCCCAGCGCTGAGATCCAAATACCGAGCCCGCTCCCGATTCCGGCCGATTTTCCCTTCCGGGCTGCATTCCCGGCAAAGGCAAAGGCGTAGGCGAGGGCACTCCGGCGATGCATCGGCAGGCCTTCCTGTCTGCCTGTCTGCCTGCGCGCTGCGACGCCGCCGTGCCTTTGCCTGTGCATGCGCAGGAAACCTGCGGCGCGGCTCTTCTCTACCGAATGTTCAACCAAGCGAAAGCACTATCCATGCATACCTCTACCCGACGCCGACTCCAGCTCACGCCGATCGCCCTGGCGCTGGCCGCTTTCGGCACCGGAACGCTCGCGCAGCCGGTTTCGGCGCACAAGGAAGAAGCCGCCTTGCCCACGACGACGGTGCGCAGCAATTACGAACGCGAAGACCTGCCGCAGCGAGCGCCCGGCCACAAGGCGGCCTCCGGGGCGCGCCTGGGCATCCTGGGTGCGACTTCCATCATGGATGCGCCGGTGCATGTCAATGCCTATACGCGTGAGCTGGCCGAGGACTGGTCGGCGCTGACGCTGCAGGACGTGCTCGAAAACGACTCCGCCGTCGTCTTCACGACCAACAAGAACCACATGCTGCAGAACTTCAACCTGCGCGGCCTGGACATCGGTGCCATCGACATCGCCACCAACGGCCTGTACGGCATCGCTCCGGCCAATGCGGTGCCGATCGAGCTGTTCGAGCGCGTCGAGGTGCTGCGCGGCCCGAACGTGCTGCTGTCCGGCATGCCCCCGGCATCCAGTGTGGCGGGTACGGTCAACATGGTGACCAAGCGTGCGCTGGCACAGCCCATCGCCGATCTGACGGTGACCTATGGGTCGCGCTCCTATTTCCAGGCCCATGCCGATCTGGGCAAGCGCTTCGGCGCGGACCAGCGCCTGGGCGTGCGATTCAATGGTGTCTATGGCGACGGCAAGATGGGCGCCAAGGACGAGAGCCAGAAGCGGCAGGTCGGTGCGCTGGCGCTGGACTATCTGGGCGATAGCGCACGCTTCTCGCTCGACCTCTACAGCAGCGTCAACCAAATCGACAATGGCAGTCCCGCCATGTTCAGTTTCCTGGGAAGCCCGGCCATTCGGGGTGTGGGCCGCCTGCTGCCCCCTCCGGACGGAGATGTCAACCTGTTCCGCGGCACCCATGGCAAGTACGACAACAGCGGTGTGCTGGCCCGTGCGGAGGTGGACTTCAGCCAGCGCTGGCAAGGCTATGCGGCCGTGGGGGGCTCCAGCTCCGAAGGCCGGGGCCTGATGTTCGGCACGCGCGCCATCGTCACCGGGGCGGACGGCGCCACGCGCGGCGCCGTCTACAACGTGGATACCCGCTCACAGCGCCGCACGGCCGAGGCCGGCGTGATCGGCAAGTTCGACACCGGCGGCATCAAGCACCGGCTGCAACTGTCGGCCAACATCCTGCGCATCATCGAGGGCACGAACAACACCCCTTGCTCCTACTGCAATCCCACCAATCTGTACGACCCGTCCACGCCGGTGTTCCCGCCGGCACCTCCGTGGACGGGCTACGGATCGGCCTGGGTCGCCACCAAGAATGACTTCCGTTCGCTGGCCATCGCAGACACCTTGGCTCTTGCGGGCGACACCGTACTGCTGACCGTCGGCGGCCGCCACCAGACGGTGAAGATGCCTTACTCCGGCTACGACGAAAGCCGTTTCTCGCCCATGGTCGCCGGCGTGGTGCGCCCCTGGGGAGACAAGATATCGCTGTTCGGCAACTACACCGAAGGACTGGAGCCGGGCGAGGTGGTCGGCGTGGGCTATGCCAACGAAGGGCAGGCCCTGGCACCCAAGATCACCAAGCAGGTCGAGCTGGGTGTGAAGCTGCAGGCCGGCGAGCTGACCCACACGATCAGTGCCTACCAGATCAAGCGGCCTTCATTCATCAGCGTCAACGGCGGTGGCGCACTGCCCACCCTGGCCAGCGACGGGGAACAGCGCCTGAACGGGCTGGAATGGAGCGCCTACGGCAACCTGACGCAGGCGCTCTCGCTGCTGGGCGGCGTCACCCACATCACCTCCGAGCAGCGGAGCACGGGCCGCGACACCTACGGGACGCCGGAGTGGCGCGCCCGCATCGGCCTGGACTGGCAGACCACGGTGCGGGGCCTGAAGGTCGGAGGCCGGGTGATCTACACCGGCTCGCAATGGTCCGACTCGGGCAACAAGCTGCGCCTGCCATCGTGGAACCGCTTCGACCTGAGCGCCAGCTACGCCATGAAGCTGGGCCAAAAGCCGGTGCGCTTCAATGCCAGCGTGGAAAACGTGACCGACAAGCGCTACTGGATCGGCACCTTCGGCGATGGCTTCGTCATGCCGGGCGCTCCGCGCACCTTCAAGTTGTCCGCCACGGTGTCGTTCTGAGCCCGGGCTGACGATCTCGCCGTGGATCGCGTCGGCATGCCATCGGCAGGAGCGCGGGCCCCGGCCGCTGGCATGGGCGCTGGCACGGGCGCTGGCCCAGGCAGGCCAGGAGCCTTCGCGTCCTGACGAGGTCAGGCCGGAGCGCCGTTCCAGGGCCGGGCCGGGAAGCGCTCTGCCGGCTCGGCGATCTGCTCGCGGCAGGCCACGAGCGGCAGGTCGCGCTGGCCGGGCACGGTGCGCGCCACCAGCGCGTAGAGGCTGCTCACGGCGCCCGAGACGGCATCGGGCGTGGCCGCGCCGCGCAGCAGGTGGCCCAGCAGCACGGCGGAGAAAACGTCGCCCATGCCGTTGGGCAGGGGCTGCAGGTCGATGAACGGCGTCTGCACCAGCCAGGCCGCGCCGGCCGTCACGGCCAGGGTGCCCAGCCGGTCTTCGGGCAGGTCGGGCGTGCGCAGGCTGGTGACCACGACCAGCGCCGGCCCGGTGCCGGGCGCCGTGCCCAGCAGGGTGCGCGCTGCGGCGATGGCCTCATCGACGGAGGCGAGCGGTGCACCGCCGTGCAGCAGCTCGAATTCGTATTGGTTGGGCGTGATGATGCTGGCCTGCGCCAGCGCGCGGCGGCGCAGGAATTCGGGAATGCCGGGCCGCACGAAGACGCCCCGGCCCACGTCGCCCATCACCGGATCGCACAGGTAGTGCAGGCCGGGGCGGGCGGCGCGGATCTCCTGCACGGCCGCGAGGATGGCCTCGCCCACGCCGGCATCGCCCAGGTAGCCCGAGAGCACGGCCTGGCAGCGCGCCAGCACGCCGCGCGCACGCAGGCCGTCCAGCACGTCGCCGATGTGCGCGGGCGTGAACACCTGGCCCTTGAACTCGCCGTAGCCCGTGTGGTTGGAGAACTGCACCGTGTGCACCGCCACCGGCTGCAGGCCCAGCAGCTGCAGCGGCAGCACCGCCGCGTCGTTGCCCACGTGCCCGTAGGCGACGTGCGACTGGATGGACAGCACCAGGGGCGGCTCGGCGGCGTGCAGGGTCATGGCGGGTGGCCAGGGGCTTGGGCGGTGGTCAGGCGCTCAGGAGAGTTCGGCGATCAGCTCGATCTCGACGCAGGCGCCCATGGGGATCTGCGCCACGCCGAAGGCGCTGCGGGCATGCACGCCCTTGTCGCCGAACACCTGGCCGAACAGCTCGCTGGCGCCGTTGGTGACCAGGTGCTGCTCGGTGAAGTCGCCGGTCGAGTTGACCAGGCTCATCACCTTGACGATGCGGGCGATGCGGTTGAGGTCGCCGCCGGTGGCCGCGTGCAGCGTGCCCAGCAGGTCGATGGCGACGGCGCGGGCCGCGGCCTTGCCTTCTTCGGTGCTGATGTTGCGGCCGAACTGCGCGGCCCAGGGCTTGCCGTCCTTGCGGGCGATGTGGCCGCTCAGGAACACCAGGTTGCCGGTCTGCACGTAGGGCACGTAGGCCGCGGCGGGCACGGACACCGGGGGCAGTTCGATCTGCAGTTCCTTGAGCTTTTCATAGACGTTCATGGCAATCCTTGCAATGGGTTGGGTGGTACGAAAAAGGACGGCACGCAGCACGCAGGAGTGCGTAGGCTGCGGCCAGGAACCGAAGTGTTACACAGCCGGAGCCCCCGCCCGCAGCCGCTAGGATGCCCGCATGCGGCCACCCGTGTCCCACCCGTCCGCCAGCGCAGCGCCGCCCCGGCCACAGGGGCGGGTGTGGCGCTTGCCGGCCATCCTGTGCGGGGGCGTGGCGGGCACGGCGGTGCAGCTGCAGCAGCCCGCGCTGTCGCCGGCCTGGGTCTATGGCGCCCTGATCGCACTGGCCGCAGTGATGCTGGCGTGCGCCGTGGCTGGTCGGGCGATGCGCGGGCACCGTGCCGGCCCAGGCCCTGCGGGTGGGCTGGCGAGACTCACGTGCCCGGCGCTGGCTTTTGGCGCAGGGGCGGCGCTGCTCTTCGGCCTGTGCGGCCTGCGTGCCACGGTCTTTCTGGCGCAGGCGCTGGACCCGGCCCTGGAGGGGCGCGACCTGCGCGTGACCGCCATGGTGGCTGCCATGCCGCAGGAGCGCGACAACGCCTTGCGCATGCGGCTGGAGGTCGAATCCGCGCAGCGGGACGGCCAGCCCGTGCGCCTGCCGCCGCTGATCGAGGTGGCCTGGTATTCGGGGCCGTTCTTTCTGCGCGACGGCGGCCCGGGGCAGGGCGCGGCGGCCATCGCCGAGCTGCAGAAGCCCCCGCCGCCCGAGGTGCGCCCCGGCGAGCGCTGGGAATTGACCGTGCGGCTGAAGGCCCCGCACGGCGCACGCAATCCGCACGGCTTCGACTACGAGCTCTACCTGTGGGAGCAGGGCGTGCAGGCCACCGGCTACGTGCGCGCCGGCCCGCGCGATGCGCCGCCGCGCCTGCTGGCCGCGACCTGGGTCCACCCGATCGAGCGGGCCCGCCAGCACGTGCGCGACGCCATCCTGGAGCGGCTGGCCGGGCGCAGCGGTGCGCCGGGCGATGAGGCCGCCTCCGCCGCCGACATCGCCCGCCAGCGCGCCGCCGGCGTGGTAGCCGCGCTGGTGACGGGCGACCAGCGCGCCATCGACCGCGCCGATTGGGACGTGTTCCGCGCCACCGGCGTGGCGCATCTCATGAGCATCTCGGGGCTGCACATCACCTTGTTCGCCTGGCTGGCCGCGCATGCGGTGGGCGCGGCCTGGCGCCGTTCGCGGCGGCTGTGCCTGGCCGTGCCCGCGCCCCGGGCGGCACTGGTCTGCGGCGTGCTGCTGGCGGCGGGCTATGCGCTCTTCAGCGGCTGGGGCGTGCCGGCGCAGCGCACCATCTGCATGCTGGCCGTGGTGGCGCTGCTGCGCCTGTCGGGCCGGCGCTGGCCGTGGCCGCAGGTGTGGCTGCTGGCCTGCGCGGCGGTGCTGCTGGCCGATCCGTGGGCGCTGCTGCAGGCGGGCTTCTGGCTGAGCTTCATCGCGGTCGCCGTGCTGTTTGCTAGCAATCCGATAGCGCAAGGTGCAGGTGGAAAGGGCGCTGCAGGCCGATTCGCCGCGATGCTGCGCGAGCAGTGGGTGGTCACGCTGGCGCTCACGCCGCTCAGCCTGATGCTGTTCGGGCAGGTGTCGCTGGTCGGGCTGCTGGCCAATCTGGTGGCCATTCCGTGGACCACGCTGGTGGTCACGCCGCTGGCCCTGGGCGGCGTGCTCTGGCCGCCGCTCTGGGATGCGGCCGCGTGGAGCGTGCAGCCGCTCTCGGCCGGGCTGCAGTGGCTCGCGGGCTGGCCCTGGGCGCAGCTGTCGCTGGCGGTGGCGCCGCTCTGGGCGGGCGTGGCGGCGGTGGTGGGCGGCACGCTGCTGGCGCTGCGCCTGCCCGTGCCGGTGCGCCTGCTGGGCCTGCCGCTCTTGCTGCCGGCGCTCTGGTGGCAGCCGCCGCGCCCCGCGCCGGGCCAGTTCGAGCTGCTGGCCGCCGACGTGGGCCAGGGCCAGACGGTGCTGGTGCGCACCGCGCGCCATGCGCTGCTCTACGACGCCGGCCCGCGCTACCACCAGGACAGCGATGCCGGCGACCGCGTGCTGGTGCCGCTGCTGCGAGCCAGCGGCGAGCGGCTGGACCGCGTGGTGCTGAGCCACCGCGATGTGGACCACACGGGCGGCGCGGCGGCGGTGCTGGCCCAGCAGCCCGGAGCCGACGTGCTCGGCTCCATCGAGCCGGGCCATCCGCTGCAGCAGCTGCGCCCCGTCGTGCCCTGCCGGGCGGGCGACGGCTGGGAATGGGACGGCGTGCGCTTTTCCGTTCTGCATCCGCCCGCGGGCGGCGACCTGGCCGCGGGCAAGCCCAACATCCACAGCTGCGCCCTGCGCATCGAGGCCACGGCGGGCACGGCGGCCTTGCTGGTGGGCGACATCGAACGCGCGCAGGAGGCCGCGCTCATCGCGCGCGGCGCGCCGCTGCATGCCGATGTGCTGCTGGTGCCGCATCACGGCAGCCGCACGTCGTCCAGCCCGGCCTTCCTGGAGGCCGTGGCGCCCCGCACTGCGCTGGTGCAGGCCGGCTACCGCAACCGGTTCGGCCACCCGGCGCCCGACGTGGCCCGGCGCTACCTCGACCGCGGCATCGATCTCGTGCGATCCGACCGCTGCGGGGCCATCGGCTGGACGTCCGAAACACCGGAGCAGGTGCGTTGCGAACGCGCGGCGCAGCGGCACTATTGGCAGCATGTGCCGATAGCGCCTGACGATTCATCCTGACTCCCCGACGGTTTTGCGGCGTGCGTTCATCGCACAGTCATCAGGTCGGCCTGCTCTCCTACAGAACGCTGTATCAAATCTGTCGGCGATGTTCCCAAGTGTGGGCCCGCAACTTGCTATGCTGACTACAGGAGGCACCGCTTTTATGCAGAAGTTCGACGAGATGTATGCGTCGCTGCCGTTTCAGGGCAGCGACGTTCGAGACCATTACAAGCGCTACGGGCAATGGTTGGGTAAGCAGTCAGAAGAAGCGATGCAAGCGCGCCGCGCCGAGGCGGAGATGATCTTCCGCCGTGTCGGCATCACCTTCGCGGTGTATGGCGCCAAGGACGAGGACGGCGCGGGTACCGAGCGGTTGATTCCGTTCGATCTGATCCCGCGCATCATCCCCTCGCACGAGTGGTCCCGCATGCAGCAGGGCCTGGTGCAGCGCGTGACCGCGCTCAACCGTTTCATCCACGACGTCTATCACGGCCAGGACATCATCCGCGCCGGCATCGTGCCCTCCGACCTGATCCTGCGCAACGCGCAGTTCCGGCCCGAGATGGTGAACGTCGATGTGCCGCGCGACCTCTACGCGCACATCGCCGGCATCGACATCGTGCGGGCGCCCGACGCCAGCGGCGACGGCGTCTATTACGTGCTCGAAGACAACCTGCGCGTGCCCTCGGGCGTGTCGTACATGCTCGAGAACCGCAAGATGATGATGCGGCTCTTCCCCGAGCTCTTCTCGCTGCACAAGGTCGCACCCGTCGCGCACTACCCCGACCTGCTGCTCGACACGCTGCGCGCCAGCGCCCCGGCCGGCGCCGCCAACCCGACGGTCGCGGTGCTCACGCCCGGCATGTACAACAGCGCCTACTTCGAACACGCCTTCCTGGCCCAGCAGATGGGCGTGGAACTGGTCGAAGGCCAGGACCTGGTGGTCAAGGACAACTTCGTCTATATGCGCACCACGCGCGGCCTGCAGCGGGTGGACGTGATCTACCGCCGCGTGGACGACGATTTCCTCGACCCGCAGGTGTTCCGCCCCACCTCCACGCTCGGCTGCGCGGGCCTGATGAGCGCCTACCGCGCCGGCAACGTCGCCATCTGCAACGCGGTGGGCACGGGCATCGCCGACGACAAGTCGGTCTATCCGTACGTGCCCGAGATGATCCGCTTCTACCTGGGCGAAGAACCCATCCTGGCCAACGTGCCCACCTGGATGTGCCGCAAGGAGGACGACCTGAAGTACGTGCTGGACCACCTGCACGAACTGGTGGTCAAAGAAGTCCACGGCGCCGGCGGCTACGGCATGCTGATCGGCCCGGCCGCCAGCAAGGCCGAGATCGAGGAATTCCGCGCCGCGCTGCTCGCCAATCCGTCGGGCTACATCGCGCAGCCCACGCTGTCGCTCTCCAGCTGCCCGACCTACGTCGAATCCGGCATCGCGCCGCGCCACATCGACCTGCGCCCCTTCGTGCTCTCGGGCCAGAAGGTGCAGATGGCCGCCGGCGGCCTCACGCGCGTGGCGCTGAAGGAAGGCTCGCTGGTCGTCAACTCGTCGCAAGGCGGTGGCACCAAGGACACCTGGGTCCTGGGCGAAGACAACGCCGCCCCGCCCGTGCCCTGGCCCGCACCCACGCAAACCCTCGGCGGCATGACCCAGACCCTGGGCAGCGTGACGCCCCCCCTGGGAGGACTCTGAGATGCTGAGCCGTACCGCCGATCACCTGTTCTGGATGTCCCGCTGCACCGAGCGAGCAGAAAAGCACGCCGCAGGCGGGCTTTCGCTACAACACCGCGTGCGCGCGCAGCGCGTGCGGGGTTCTCTGCCCGAGGAGGCTGCATGCTGAGTCGTACTGCCGATCATCTGTTCTGGATGTCCCGCTACACCGAGCGGGCAGAGAACACCGCCCGGATGCTGAACGTCAACTACGAGACGTCGCTCCTGCCCCAGTCCGCCGCCGTCTCGGAAGAGGGCTGGCAGGGCCTGCTGTCCATCAGCGAGCTGATGCCCGCTTACGTCGCCAAGCACGGCGAGGTCACGCCGGCCGGGGTGCTGAATTTCATGGTGCATGACGGCACCAACCCGTCGTCCATCGTGTCGTGCCTGCGCGCGGCCCGCGAAAACGCCCGCGCAGTGCGCGGCGCGCTCACCACCGAGGTGTGGGAAACGCAGAACCAGACCTGGCTGGAATTGAGCCGGCAGCTGGGCGGCGGCGCGTTCGAGCGCGACCCGGGCCAGTTCTTCGAATGGGTCAAGTACCGCTCGCACCTCTCGCGCGGCGTGGTGCTGGGCACCATGCTGCAGGACGAGGCCTTCCACTTCCTGCGGCTGGGCACCTTCCTGGAGCGGGCCGACAACACGGCACGCCTGCTGGACGTGAAGTTCCACGCGGTGCAGAGCGACTTCCACGGCTCGGTGCAGAACCCGCGCCGGGCCACGCCGGAGTTCGACTTCTACCACTGGAGCGCGATCCTGCGCAGCGTCTCGGCCTTCGAGGTCTATCGCAAGGCCTACCGCGACGTCATCACGCCCGAGCGCGTGGCCGACCTGCTGATCCTGCGCCGCGACATGCCGCGTTCGCTGCACGCCAGCGTGAACGAGGTAGCGGACAACCTCGCCGTGCTCTCCAACGAGCACTCGGGCGAGACCCAGCGCAAGGCCGGCCGCCTGCTGGCCGATCTGCGCTATGGCCGCATCGACGAGATCCTGGCCACCGGCCTGCACGCCTATCTCACGCAGTTCCTCGACCGCGTGAACGAACTGGGCGTGGGCATCAGCCGCGACTTCCTGGTGCCGGTGCCGGCGTAAGCCCCGAAGCCGGCGGTCAGTGCGCAGGCGCTGCCGTGGGCAGGGCGGCGCTGGCGCTCACCGATGCGTGCCCGCCGGGGCAGCCCGGGACAGGGGCATGCGGCGGCAGGGCGTCAGGCATGCCGTAGGAGCGCAGCAATTGCGCGTCCAGCTCGCCCGTCTTGCGGGCGCATTCCAGTTCGGCGATGACCTGCGCGCGGGTCAGCGGCTGCTGCGCCGTAGCTGCGGCGGCAGACGTCGTCTGCGGTGTTGCGGAGGGCGCCGTTTGCGCCATCGCGGCGTGGCAGCCCAGCGTGGCCAGCAGCAGGCCCGCCGTGGCGGAGCGAACGGCCTGCAGGGCCGTGCGGGAATGACGTGAGGGGTGGAGTGGCAGAGGGTTCATGGCAGCAACTTCTGGTGAGTGCCGGAGGGCGGATTGCCTTCCGTGCCGTCACTGTGCTGCCGCAGCCGGCCCCGATCCAGTGCGCTGCGACGAAGCGCCGCAGGGCTTGCGCGAATCGCCGCCCGCTTTCGCCAGCCGCGGCCTGATATCTGCCCCGGAAGCTGCCGGGTTACTCGCGTCGCCCGTTCTACGGCCTGGCGTTGCGGCGCTGGTCGCGCAGCATGAAGAGGTACAGGCTCTCCACCTTCTCGCGCGCCCAGGGCGTCTTGCGCAGGAACTTCAGGCTGGACGACACGCTCGGGTCGCTTTGGAAGCAGCGCACGGGAATGCGCTCGGCCAGGCCCTGCCAGCCGAAATACGTGTGCAGCCCCACCACCATGGCCTCCAGCGTCACGCCGTGCAGCGGGTCGCGGGACGAGGAAGGGGTGGGCTTGGTGGCTACCGCAGCCTCTGCTGCCGAGGCTGTTGCCGCTGTGGCCGGCGCTGGCGGGGTGGATGGCTGGGTCGCAGCCGCCGCGGAAGCGGCAGGAGCGCTGGGGCTGGAAGGAACGACGGTCATGGCGGTGGAGCATAAGCCACGCACGGCGGCCCGGGCCGTTTCGCCGGCAGGGGGCGCATGTCCTTCTGAATGCGGCCTGGAACACGCTATTACATGGCGATGTCTCGCCCGAGCCTGCAGACATCGTACAACCGGCCTATAGTTGCCGGTTGGCACTGCGCGTGCCCGGCCTGCCCCGTGCGGTCCCGGAGCGTGCAGCGCGTTCGACACCCCTCTCTCAGAACCCCAACAGGAGCTTTTTGCATGACGTATCCGAATACGCAACTCTTCATCGCAGGTACCTGGCAGGACGCCGCCGATGGCAAGACCATCGCCGTCCACAACCCGTCCACGGGCAAGGAAATCGGCCGCGTGGCGCACGCCGGCAAGGCCGACCTGGACCGGGCGCTGGAGGCGGCTCAGAAGGGGTTCGAGACCTGGCGCGACATGCCCGCCATCGAGCGCGCCAAGATCATGCGCCGCGCTGCCGGCCTGATGCGCGAGCGCGCCGAAGCCATCGGCCGCATCCTCACGCAGGAGCAGGGCAAGCCGCTGGCCGAGGCCAAGATCGAAGCCATGGCCGCAGCCGACATCATCGACTGGTTCGCCGACGAAGGCCTGCGCATCTACGGCCGCATCGTGCCCTCGCGCGGCAACCTGAACGTGCGCCAGCTGGTGCTCAAGGACCCGGTGGGCCCGGTGGCCGCGTTCACGCCCTGGAACTTCCCCATCAACCAGGTGGTGCGCAAGATGGCCGCCGCTCTGGGCGCGGGCTGCTCCATCCTCGTCAAGGCGCCTGAAGAAACCCCGGCCAGCCCGGCCGAGCTGATCCGCGCCTTCGCCGATGCCGGCGTGCCGGCCGGCACGGTGGGCCTGGTGTATGGCGATCCGGCCGAGATCTCCGGCTACCTCATCCCGCACCCCATCATCCGCAAGGTCACCTTCACGGGCTCCACCGCCGTGGGCAAGCAGCTGGCAGCGCTCGCCGGCAAGCACATGAAGCGCGTGACCATGGAACTGGGCGGCCACGCCCCGGTGATCGTGGCGGAAGACGCCGACGTGGAACTGGCCGTGAAGGCCGCCGGCGGCGCCAAGTTCCGCAACGCCGGCCAGGTCTGCATCTCGCCCACGCGCTTCCTGGTGCACGAAAGCATCCGCCGCGACTTCGTCGCCGCGCTCACGCGCCATGCGCAGAGCCTGAAGGTGGGCGATGGCCTGGCCGAAGGCACGCAGATGGGCCCGCTGGCCAACCCGCGCCGCGTGAGCGCCATGACCGATCTGATGCAGGACGCCGTGAAGAACGGCGCGCAGGTCACGGCCGGCGGCGAGCGCATCGGCGGCGAAGGCAACTACTTCCAGCCCACCGTGCTGGACAACGTGCCGCTGTCGGCCCGCATCTTCAACGAAGAGCCCTTCGGCCCCGTGGCCGCCGTGCGCGGCTTCGAGAAGATCGAGGACGCCATCGCCGAAGCCAACCGCCTGCCCTACGGCCTGGCGGGCTATGCCTTCACCAGCTCGCTGAAGTACGCGCATCTGCTGTCGCAGCGCGTGGAAGTGGGCATGCTCTGGATCAACCAGCCCGCCACGCCGTCGGCCGAACTGCCCTTCGGCGGCCTCAAGGATTCGGGCTACGGCTCCGAAGGCGGCCCGGAAGCCATCGAGGCGCACCTGAACACCCGTTCGGTCTCGATCACCAACGTGTGATCTGCGCCTGAGCGCCCCAAGGCCAGGGCCTGTGCCCTGGCCCTGCTGGGGCGGTCAGCAGCCCGGCCGTTGCGTGCTCAGGTACGGAGCCCGCGATGGCTCGGGCTCGGCGCGCTGGGCTGCCCCTCGCTGGCGGCCCGCTACCGCCTCAGTGCGGATACACGTTGCCCTGCCGGTCGTAGCAGCGGAACACGTTGCACTGCGTCATCTCCGGCCGGGGCTGCGGCGCAGGCCGGGATGGCACGACCACCACGCCGGGCGGCGCGTAATAGGGCGATGCGTATTGCGGCGCCACATAGGCCGGCCGGTTGGCGCGTGCCCGTTCGGCTTCGGCATAGGCCGCGGGCGTGAGGCAGGCCAGATCGGCCTGGCGCTGGGCCGCGTCCAGGCGCGTCGCCTCGTCGTACATGCCCTGGCCCAGGCTGGCCGTGACGTCCTGCAGCTGCCGGCGCGCGCGCTGGCAGGCGGCGCTCTGCGCTGGGTCGGGCCGCGCCTCGTTGCCGCTGCGCGCCTGCGAACGGCGCTCGCGCGCATCGCGGGCGGCATCCAGCCGCTCCTGTTCGGCTTCGGCGCGCAGGCGCTGCTGGCGTTGTTCCAGCGCCTGCGCCGCCTGTTCCCGTTCCTGCCGTATCTGCGCCTCGGTCTTGCGAGGCTCCACTTCGGTCACGGCCGTGCCGCGGCTGCAGCTGCCGTCGGTGTAGGTGACCTTGCCGGTGGTGGCGTCGGTGCAGCGCAGCACCTGGGCGCCCGCACCTGCGGCCAGCAGGCCGGCACCGGCCGCGCAGGCGAGCGCCCGCAGCAGCCGCGATGGGCGAGAGGGGGAACGGGGTGTGTGCGGCGATGGCATGGGATGGCCTGGATGGATGGCGATGGGGTGCGGCGGGCGCGAGGTGCTGCAAGTGTGCGGCAATCCTGGCGCTCAGCGCCAGTCGTTCCCGGAGGGGCCGTCGCCTCGCTGCCAGACCGGCCGCGGGACGGGCGCGGAGTTGGCGGAACGGGGCATGGGAATGCCGCCTGGGCTGGAATAGACGTAGCGCGGCGGCGGCTCGTACACCGGGATGGTGGAATAGGTGGCCGGGTAGCCGCCTGCCATGTCGGGCACGCGCGGGTATTCGCCGTAGTAGCTGTTGTCGTCGTAGGGCTCGCCCGGCAGCGCGACGCAACCCATGACCAGGCCGGCCAGCGCCGTGGTTGCGGTGAGCCGCAGCGCAAGGAGCAGATGGGGCATGGCCTGTCTCTTTCTTTCTGGGTGGATGTGGCCCGGAGCCTCGCTCATGGGCATTGCGTGCCGGGGCCGGCCTCGGTGCGCCGGATTCGCCGGTCGATGGCGCTTTCCATGACTGACTGACGCGCGACGGCTTATTTTGGTTGACCCTGCGGCCTGGCCCGTGTCCGCCTTGGCCTTGACCTTGCCGGGGGCTGCTTCGTGGGGCCGCGCGTGTCGCCAAGCCCCGCCGGCTCAGTCGCTCACGCCCGGCTGCTGCCGCAGATAGTCCTGCAGCGCGGCGATGGCCTGGCGCACCTTGGCGGGCTGGGTGTCGCGCTGCGGGGTGACAGCCCAGATGCGCAGCCCGTCCGCCGGGCCGAAGTGCCACTGCGGCATCACGCGCACCAGCTGGCCGCTCTCCAGCGCGTCCTGCACGTCGATGCTGCCCAGCAGGGCCAGGCCCAGGCCGGCTTCGCACATCTGCTGGATCGACAGCTGGTTGTTGCTGGCGATGCGGGGCTGCACGCGCAGCGTGTGCGACTCGGCGCCGGGTGCGCTGCTTTTCATCTCGATGCGCAGGCCGCCTTCGCGCGCGAAGCCCAGCCAGGGCGGGTCCAGCAATTGCCCGGGTGTCTGCGGCATGCCGTGCCGGGCCAGCCACTGCGGCGCGGCGCACAGCCACCAGTGCAGCGTGCCCAGGCTGCGCGCGGCCCAGGAGGAATCGGGCAGGCCGCCGAAGCGAACGGCCAGGTCCACGCGTGCCTCGATGAGGTCGATCAGCGCATCGTCCACCAGCAGGTGCAGGCGCAGCGCTGGGTGCGCGGCCAGCAGCGGGCCGAGGGAGGGCGCGATGTGCCGCGCGAAGCCCACCGGAGCCGCCAGCCGCAGCTCGCCGCTGGGCACATCGCGCGAGGCCGCCAGCTCGGCCCGGGCCTGGTCGGCCGCCGCGCACATGGCCGCGCACTGCGCGTGGTAGCGGGCGCCGGCTTCGGTCAGGGTCAGCTTGCGGGTGGAGCGATGCAGCAGCGTGACGCCGCCCGCCTGTTCCAAGAGCCGCACCTGCTGGCTGATGGCCGAGGGGCTCATGCCCAGCGCCCGGGCGGCGCCGCTCATGGAGCCATGCCGCACCACCGTGGCGAAGATGGCCATGCGCTTGAGATCGTCCATTGTGAAGCTGTCCTTCAAGGAGATGGCTGAAAAAGCCGTCTAGTGCGTCGATTGTGCATTCCATACGATGGCGGCATCGCCTCGACGGCTTTTGGGACGGAAGGACACTCTGATGAAAATCGCATTGATCGGTACGGGTTTCGTGGGCAGCGCGGTGCTGGAAGAACTGCTGGAGCGCGGCCATCGCGTGACGGTGCTGGCCCGCCACCCCGAGAAGCTGGAGCCGCGCGAAGGCTTGAGCGTGGTGGCGGCCGATGCGCAGGTGGCCGCGCAGGTGGCGGCTGCCGTACGGGACCATGACGCGGTGATCAGCGCCTACAACCCCGGCTGGACGGTGCCGGACATCCACGACCAGTTCCTGGCCGGCAGCCTCGCCATTCTGGAAGGCGTGCGTGCCTCGGGCGTCAGGCGCGTGCTGGTGGTGGGCGGCGCGGGCAGCCTGTTCGTGGCGCCGGGCGTGCAGCTGGTCGATACACCGGAATTTCCGGCCGAATGGAAGCAGGGCGCCCTCGCGGCCCGCGAGCTGCTGACCCGCATGCGCCAGGAGCAGCAGCTGGAATGGACCTTCCTCTCCCCGGCCATCCTGCTGGAGCCGGGCCCGCGCACCGGCCGCTACCGCCGCGGCACCGAATCGCCCCTGATGAACGGCGACCAGCCGGGCCGCATCAGCGTGGCCGACCTGGCCGTGGCGCTGGTGGACGAGCTGGAAGATCCGCAGCACGTGCGCGCGCGCTTCACGGTGGCCGAAGAGCTGCCGGCCTGAAGCGGCACACGCCAAGCGCCGTGCGGGGTTGCCGGCCCGCGCTGCGGGCGGCGGTGCGGTGCCTCACGGAGCCGGTTCGCCGAGGGGCAGCCGTTCCCGGTCCGTGAGCGGATCGCCCGTCTGATGCTATGAAAAAAAGAGCTGCCAGCGCTTGCAGTACAAGCGCTGGCAGCTCTTTCGATGGGTAATGGGTGGCTTCAGGTCGGCAGCACCCGGCGCATGGTTTCGGCCAGATCTTCGGCCACGAACTTGGCGACGTAGGCATCGGCGCCGACGCTGCGCACATGGTCTTCGTTGGCCGAGCCCGAGAGCGAGGAGTGGATGACCACCGGGATGTCCTTGAGCCGCGCGTCCTGCTTGATGTTGCGGGTCAGGGTGAAGCCGTCCATCTCGGGCATTTCCAGGTCGGTCAGCACCAGCGAGATGCGGTCCGCGGCGGTCTTGCCCTCGGCCTCGGCGCCCCGGGCGATGGCGTTGAGCCGGTCCCAGGCTTCCTTGCCGGACTTGGTCATTTCGTAAGGCGCCTGCAGGGCCTGCAGTTCCTGCTCGATGAGCGTGCGGGCGACGAAGGAGTCGTCCGCCGCCAGCACGATGCTGCCGGGCTTGATCTTCAGGCGCGGGCCGACCTTCTCCGGGTCCACATGGTGTTCGTCCGAAGGCGACACCATCTGCAGGATGGCTTCCACGTCCAGCACCTGGGCGAGGCGCGAGCCGTCGGTGTTGCCGTCCAGCCGGGCGATGCTGGTCACCAGCTTGCCGCCGGCGCCGCTGGTCTCGGCCGACAGCACCTGCTTCCAGTCCAGCCGCACGATGTCTTCGACCGACTCGACCGCGAAGGCCTGGGTGGTGCGCGCGTATTCGGTCACCAGCATGATGTTCAGCCCGGTCTGCGGCGTGCAGCCGACGATGGCGGGCAGGTCCAGCACCGGAATGATCTGGCCCCGCAGGTTGACGACGCCCAGGGAGTGCGGCGTGGCGCCCGCGATCGGCGTGATGTTGGGCATGGCCACGATCTCGCGGATCTTGAACACGTTGATGCCGAACAGCTCCGACTTGCCGAGTGCGCTATCCGTGCCCAGCCGGAACAGCAGCAATTCGAACTTGTTGGTGCCGGTGAGGCTGGTGCGCTCGTCGATGTCCTGCTGAACTGCTTTCATTGCAACTCCTTGGCGCGGATGCGCGTGCCGGCAAATTCTAAGGGGGCGACCGCTTTTTCCCTGGCTGGCGTTTACCCCGCCTGCGTGGCCTGCATGCCACGGGTGTGACACGGAGCGCACAAAGGCGGGCAGAGCCATCCCGGCAGGTGCCGCGGTGGCGCGCTGGGTGGTTCCCCGCGCGCCCTCCGCGCACCGTGCCTGCGCCTCAGCGGGGCAGGGCGTAGGCGATCACGTAGTCGCCCCGGTCGGGCGAGTTGCGCGCGCCGCCGGCGGACACGACCACGTACTGGCGGCCGTCGGAGCGGGCCTTGTAGCTGATCGGCGTGCCCTGGCTGCCCACGGGCAGGCGGGCCTTCCAGACTTCGCGGCCGGTGCCGCTGTCGTAGGCGCGCAGGTAGTAGTCCTGCGTGGCGGCGATGAACACCAGCCCGCCCTGCGTGGCCATCGTGCCGCCGATGGTGGGCATGCCGATGGGGATGGGCAGACCCATCTTGATGCCGAAGGGGCCCGTGTCCTTCACGGTGCCCACCGGCACCTGCCAGGCGACCTGCTGGGTCTTCAGGTCCACGGCCGTCAGCGTGCCGAAGGGCGGCTTCTGGCAGGGGATCTCCAGCGGAGACATGAAGCGCACCTTGGCGTTGATGGCGTAGGGCGTGCCGTCGAGCGCGACGGGGCGGGTGATGGCGGCGGCCTCGTTGCCGTCGGACTTCTTGCCGGCATCGGCCGGGTCGGCCGGAATCAGCTGCACTTCCAGGCCCACGCGCATGTCGTTGACGAACAGGTAGCCGCTGGTCGGGTCGATCGAGAGGCCGCCCCAGTTCATGCCGCCCAGCGAGCCGGGCAGGTTCAGCGACGGGTCCGTGCCCGGGGGCGTGAACAGGCCGTCGTAGCGCTTGGACTTGAAGTGGATGCGGCACAGCAGCTGGTCGAACGGCGTGGCGCCCCACATGTCCGATTCCTGGAGCCGGTCCGCGCCGATGCTGGGCATGCCCACCGAGAAGGGCTGCGTGGGCGAATAGGTTTCGTTCGGAATCTTGCCCGGCGTCACGGGGCGCTCTTCCACGCGCGTGAGCGGCTGGCCGGTGCGGCGGTCCAGCACGAAGAGCTGGCCGGCCTTGGTGCCGAACACCATGGCGGGCGCGCTGCTGCCGTCCGGCTTCTTGAAGTCGAAGAAGGTCGGCTGCATGGGCACGTCGAAGTCCCAGAGGTCGTCATGCACCGTCTGGTACACCCACTTCTCGCGGCCGGTGGTGCCGTCCACGGCGAGCATCGATGCGCCGTACTTGCGGTCCAGCGCCGTGTGCTTGACGCCCCAGAGGTCGATGGCCGCGCTGCCCACCGGCATGAAGACGGTGTTGGACTGCGGGTCGTACGACATGGGCGCCCACACGTTGGGCGTGGAGCGCACGTAGGTCTTGCCAGGGGCCGGAGCGGACGGGTCCGCAGGGTTGCCCGGGTCGAAGCCCCAGCGCAGCGCGCCGGTCATCACGTCGAAGCCGCGCACCACGCCGCCGGGCATGTCGGTGCTGACGTTGTCGGCCACGCGGCCGCCCACGACGATGGTCGTGCCAGCCAGCGTGGGGGCCGAGGTGGGGTAGTACTCGCCCTTGTCGGCGCCCTTGCCCATGCCGGCGCGCAGGTCCACGCGGCCTTGCTTGCCGAAGTCGGCGCAGAAGGCGCCGGTGTCGGCATCCAGCGCGATCAGCTCGGGCGTGACGCTGTTCATCAGGATGCGGCGCTGGCAGGCCGCGCCGGCGGCCAGCTTCACGGCCGGCACGGGCGTGGCGCCCTCCACGGTGGGCTGCTCCAGCGGCGCATTGGCGTCGAAGTAGGCCAGGCCGCGGCAACGCATCCACTTCTTCTGCTTGGCGTTGATCTCGGTCTTCCAGATTTCCTTGCCGGTGGCCGCGTCCAGCGCGATCACGTTGTTGTGCGGCGTGCAAAGGAACACGCGGTCGCCGATCTGCAGGGGCGTGAGCTGGTCTTCCGCTCCGCCGCCGCCGGGGCTGACGGGCGTGTCGCCCGTGCGGTAGGTCCAGGCCACCTGCAGCTGGGAAACATTGTCGCGCGTGATCTGGTCCAGCGCCGCGAAGCGGCTGCCGCCCGAGGTGTTGCCGTAGTGGGCCCAGTCCGCCGGCCCGGCGCCGGCTGCCACGGGCGTCAGCGCGGGGCCGGGGCCCTGCGCGGCCACCACCGCATGCGGCTGGAACATGCCCCAGACGCCGCCCAGGAAGGCCAGCGCCAGCACGCCCGCGAGGGCCCAGGCCGGCCGGCGCGCCGTGCCGCGCACCAGCGGGTACGAGGCGGCCACCAGGATGGCGATGCCCGCGAAGGTCATGATGCGCGAGACCAGCGGCCAGAAGTCCAGGCCCACGTCGGCCAGCGCCCAGGCCACGGTGCCGATGAACACGGCGCCGTAGATCCAGCTGCCCGATGCGCGCGCCCGCGCGATCTGCACGCCGGAGACGGCGAGCGCGATGCCGGCGATGACGAAGTACTTGCTGCCGCCGAGCGCGGCCAGCCGGTAGCCATAGACGGCCAGGAACGCGCCCGCGCAGAGGATGAGCAGGCCGAGCACGGCCAGCCACACCCTTGCGCCGGCGGATGCGGCGGTTGGATTGTTTTGCATGGATTCCCTTGGGAGTGTTTTATTGACGCATCGCCCTCTGCGCTGTTCAAGACAGAGCAGGCAGGGGCTGAAAACGAGGTCGAAAAGTCTAGGTACGCCGCGTCGGCCTGTCCTGGCGCGCCATGAATGCCCTTGGCGTGAGCGCGGGACCTTTCACCGCAGGCCACGCGACGTCGCCGTTTGTGCGTGGAGTGCCTGCGGCCTCATGTTCATAGTACGCCCGAACTCCGCAGCGCGGCGATGCCGGCCGCATCCAGGCCGAGCTCTGCCAGCACCTCGTCCGTGTGCTGGCCCAGGGCCGGCGGTGCATGGCGCAGCACGGGCGGGTGGGCCGAAAGCCGCAGCGGGCTGGCCACGGTGGCGATGGTGTCCACCCCGTCGCCGGCCTCGCCCTGCGGCCAGCGGGGCAGGTCCACGTGCAGGCCGCGCGCCTGCACCTGGGGGTCGTCGAAGGCCTGGGCGATGGTGTTGATGGGGCCGCAGGGCACGGCCTTGTCCTGCAGCAGGGCGACCCACTCGGCCGTGCTGCGCGTGCGGGTGAGCGGCTGCATCAGCGCGACCAGCTCGGCCCGGTGGCGCACGCGCAGGGTGTTGGTGGCGAAGCGCGCGTCCTCGGCCCACTGCGGCATGCCGGCGGCGGCGCAGAAGCGGGCGAACTGGCCGTCGTTGCCGATGGCCAGCAGCATGTTGCCGTCGGCCGTGGGGAAGTCCTGGTAGGGCACCAGGCTGGGGTGGCTGTTGCCCATGCGGCCGGGCGATTCGCCCGTGGCGAGAAAGCCCGCCGCCTGGTTGGCGAGCACGGCCATGCCCACGTCCAGCAGCGCCATGTCGATGTGCTGGCCCCGGCCCGTGCCGGTGGCGGCGTTGTCGCGGGCATGGAGCGCGGCCAGGATGGCGTTGCTGGCATAGAGCCCGGTGAAGAGGTCGATCACCGCCACGCCCACGCGCAGCGGGCCGCCGCCGGGCGCTTCGTCGGGCCGGCCGGTGATGCTCATGAGCCCGGTCATGGCCTGCACCATCAGGTCGTAGCCGGCGCGCTCGGCATAGGGGCCGGTCTGGCCGAAGCCGGTGACCGAGCAGTAGATGAGGCGCGGGTTCAGCGCGCACAGGCTGTCGTGGTCCAGCCCGTATTGGCGCAGGCCGCCGACCTTGAAGTTCTCCACCACCACGTCGGCCTGCTGCGCCATGCGGCGGATCAGCTGCTGGCCTTCGGGCTTGCCCAAGTCGATGGTGACCGAGCGCTTGTTGCGGTTGCAGGCGGCGAAGTAGCTGGCCTGCGGCGTGTCGCGGCCCTCGGCATCCTGCAGGAAGGGCGGGCCCCAGTGGCGCGTGTCGTCGCCCGCGCCGGGGCGCTCCACTTTCACCACGTCCGCGCCCAGGTCGGCCAGCACCTGGGTGCACCAGGGGCCTGCCAGCACGCGGGAGAGGTCGAGCACCTTGATGCCCGCCAGGGCGCCGGGCGGGGAGGGGTGGGGCGCGGTCATGGGTGTCGAAACCGTGGGTTTGAGTGAAAACAGCTGGCAGCCCAGGTGGATCAAGCGCTGCAAGCTATTGATTCGATAGCGTTGCGCCGGTGCGGCGCGAACGGCGGGTCAGTTCCCGAACGCCGCGATCCCGGTCTGCGCCCGGCCCAGGATGAGCGCATGCACGTCGTGCGTGCCCTCGTAGGTGTTGACCACCTCCAGGTTGACCAGATGGCGCGCCACGCCGAACTCGTCGCTGATGCCGTTGCCGCCCATCATGTCGCGGGCCAGGCGGGCGATGTCCAGCGCCTTGCCGCAGTTGTTGCGCTTGATGATGGAGGTGCCTTCGACCGACGCGATGCCCTCGTCCTTCATGCGGCCGAAGCGCAGCGCGGCCTGCAGGCCCAGCGCGATCTCGGTCTGCATGTCGGCCAGCTTCTTCTGGATGAGCTGGTTGGCGGCGAGCGGCCGGCCGAACTGCTTGCGGTCCAGCGTGTACTGGCGGGCGGTGTGCCAGCAGAACTCCGCCGCGCCCATCGCGCCCCAGGCGATGCCGTAGCGCGCGCTGTTGAGGCAGGTGAACGGGCCCTTGAGGCCCTGCACTTCGGGGAACGCGTTCTCTTCGGGCACGAACACGTCGTCCATCACGATCTCGCCGGTCACGCTGGCGCGCAGGCCGACCTTGCCGTGGATGGCGGGCGCGCTCAGGCCCTTCATGCCCTTTTCGAGCACGAAGCCGCGGATGGGACCGAGGGCGCCGCCTTCGGAGACTTCCTTGGCCCAGACCACGAAGACGTCGGCCACCGGGCTGTTGGTGATCCACATCTTGGTGCCCTTGAGCTTGTAGCCGCCGGCGGTCTTGTAGGCCCGCGTGGCCATGCTGCCCGGGTCGGAGCCGTGGTCGGGCTCGGTCAGGCCGAAGCAGCCGATCCATTCGCCGCTGGCCAGCTTGGGCAGGTATTTCTGCTTCTGCGCCTCGGAGCCGAATTCATGGATGGGCACCATCACCAGCGAGCTCTGCACGCTGGCCATGGAGCGGTAGCCCGAATCGACGCGCTCGACCTCGCGCGCGATCAGGCCGTAGGCCACGTAGCTCAGGCCCGGGCCGCCGTACTGTTCGGGAATGGTGGGGCCGAGCAGGCCGACTTCGCCCATCTCGCGGAAGATGCTGGTGTCCATCTTCTCGTGGCGGAAGGCGTCCAGCACGCGCGGGGCCAGCTTGTCCTGGCAATAGGCGGCGGCGGCATCGCGGATGGCGCGCTCGTCGTCGGTGAGCTGTTGCTCGATCAGGAAAGGGTCGTCCCATTGGAAGGCGGCGTGGGCCATGGCGTGTCTCCGGTATCGGTGAGGGCAGGGTGCCCAGGCATGCAGGCAATGCATGGCGTGAGCTGGTGCCAGCATCGTATGGAGCGCAAGGCCAGCGCGCAAACGACTTGTTTTCATCCAGAAATGCGCAGATGGAATGTCTGGGTTAGCCTTGCGCCCATGCACCGACATCTTCCCTCCACCCAGGCGCTGGCCTGTTTCGAAGCCGCCGCCCGGCACGAGAGCTACACCCGCGCGGCGCAGGAGCTGTCGCTGACGCAGAGCGCGGTCTCCCGCCAGATCCTCGCGCTGGAGGAATGGCTGGGCGTGCAGCTCTTTCGCCGCACGCGCCACGGCGTGGTGCTGACGCCTGCCGGCACGCGCTACGGCCGCCAGGTCGCCCGCTGGCTGCAGGGGCTGGAGCGCGACACGCTGGAGGTGATGGCCCACCAGGGCCGGGGCGGTGCGCTGTCGCTCGCAGCGGTGCCGACCTTCGCCACGCGCTGGCTGATTCCGCGCCTGCCGCAGCTGGCGGCGCTGCATCCCGACATCGTGGTCCACATCGAGACGCGCACGCGGCCCTTCCTCTTCGCCGACACCACCTTCGACGCCGCGCTCTACGCCGGCACGCCCGAGCAGATCGCCCAGTGGCCGGGCGTGCAGGCGCAACTGCTCTTGCACGAAGACGTGGTGCCGGTGTGCAGCCCGCGCCTGCTCGAAGCCGCCGCCCGGCGCAGTCCCGGCCGGGCGCACCAGCCCGTGCCGGCGCAGATGCTGGCGCGCCTGCCGCTGCTGCAGCAGAGCACGCGCCCCCTGGCATGGCAGCAATGGTTCGCCGCGGCGGGCGTGGAGGCGCCGCGCGCGCTGGACGGGCCGCGCTACGAGCTCTTTTCCATGCTGGCAGTGGCCGCCACGCACGGCCTGGGCGTGGCGCTGATACCGCCTTTGCTGATCGAAGCCGAGATCGCCCGGGGCGAGCTGGTCGTGGCCTGCGCCCAGCCTTTGCGCGGCGAGCGTGCGTATTACCTCATCAGCCCAGCGCAGGAGCCGCCCGCCGTGCTCGCCACCTTCGCCGCATGGCTGCAGGACTGCGCCGCGAGTGGGGCAGGGTAAAGGTGTAACCGGTTGCATCAATGCGGAAGCAGGGCTACGCTGGAGCCAGGTTCCGAAAGGCCGGATGCCGCGTTTTTCCGGCGCGCGTCCTGCCTGCCGGAACCGACGCGCCTCGTGCGCACTCTGTCCTTCATCAGCATCAACAACAAGGAGTTCCGACCATGGCTGCCATCCCGTCCACCTACCATGCACCCACGTTCGAGCCCACCCTGGACGAGATCGAAACCCTGAAGCAGCTGGAGATGGGGCGCACCATCAGCGTGCCCGAAGCGCTCAAGCACCACCTGTCAGGCCGCCTGCTGCACTGGGGCATGGTCGCCCAGGCCACGGGCGGCGACTGGCACATCACCGAAGCCGGCCGCCAGATCATCAGGCGCCAGAACAACTGATCCCGCCCGGGCGGGCCGCCCCGCTGGAGCCGCGGGGCGGTGGCTGCGGCAAGCGATCTCGTCCTACGCGCCCGCTGTCAACCGCCACATACATTGGCTGGAATCAGTGGGGGCGTCGTGATCGGAGCCCTCGTCATCCCGGTTTTCCCAGCTCCAAGGAGTGTGACCATGCCGCACCGCTGTCCTCAGCCCATCGTCGATCTTGCCGCCGGCAGCGCAGGCTGCAAGCGGTGTGCGGTAGGCCTGGGTTGCGAATGCTCCCGCCGCATGGCCATGGCGTTCCAGGCATTCCGCCTGGTTGCGCAGCAGAGCTGACCCGTTCACCAGCGTGATCGCACCATCGCTCAGCCGATTCGTCCAGCCAAACCTATTGCAGGTGCGGCGCGAGGATGCAGGCGACGGTCGTGGTGGTGAACGGATTCATACTGCCCCACATTCCCCGGGATCGGGCAGGCCAATCAGTACACCACTCCCGCGATGCCACGCTGGGACCCTTTCGATGGCAGGCGTACGCGTTCAGCGCCTGTCGCCCGGAAAGCCGGGCCAGCCGGTGGAGCCCGATGGGCCCGGCCCGGCGCCTGAACCCGCGGACGCCCCGCCCCACATCCTTTGTGTAGAGCACTGACCTGGCGTGAATCCGGGACGGGATAGCCGGAGCAGCCGTTTCAGCCACCCCGAGCGACCCGGCCAACTCCTTCAGCGGGGCCGCAGCATCCGCGCCCCGGTATGGCCCTCGATCGCCAGCCTCACCCTGCGGGCCAGTTCGCTCATGCCGTAGGGCTTCTTCAAGACGTCGAATTCCGCACCCTCCGGCACATCCGAGATATTGCCGTCACCCGCGTACCCGGTCGTCAGCAGGATGGCGATGCGGGGATTGCGCTTGCGCACCTCGCGCGCCAGCATGAAGCCGTTCATGCCCCCGGGCATCAGCACGTCGGAGAAGATCAGGTCCGGCACCATCGGGTTGGTGCGCGAGTCCAGGCGGGCCAGCGCCTGGGCCGCATCGGTGGCGATCTCGACCTGATAGCCCAGGCTTTCCAGCATCGCGCCGGCCAGGTCGGCCACCTCTTGCCGGTCGTCCACGACCAGCACGAATTCCGTGCCACCCCTTTCGGCCGCCTTGTCGTCCGGCTGCTTGCTGGGCGGCAGGTGCATGGCTTTGCCCGTCGCGGGAAAGTAGAGCCGCACGGTGGTGCCTACCCCGACTTCGGAATAGATGTTGACCGTGCCCCCGGACTGCTTGGCGAAGCCATACACCATCGACAGGCCCAGCCCGGTGCCCTGGCCCTCGGGCTTGGTGGTGAAGAACGGGTTGATGACCTGCTTGATGAGTTCGGGCGGAATGCCTTCGCCCGTGTCGGTGATGGCCAGGGTCACGTACGCGCCGGGCTGCAGGCCTCCATAGGCCGACACATCGCCGCCCGTCACTTCCACGTTGCTGGTCTGCAGCGTGACCTTGCCGCCGGTGGGCATGGCGTCGCGCGCGTTCGTGATGATGTTGAGGATCGCGGCTTCGAGCTGCGTGGGATCGACCTGGCAATTGCCCAGCGCCGGATCGAGCTGCAGCTCCAGCTGCACCCGGTCCTTGAGCGTGTCTTCGATCAGCGCGCGGATGCTCTGGGCCGTGGCGTTCAGATTGATCGGCCGGCCCTCCAGCCGCTGCTTGCGCGCGAAGGCCAGCAGCTGCTGAGTCAGCGTGGCCGCGCGCTTGACCGCCTCCGACGCGCTGCCGACGCTGGTCAGCACGGCCTCGGCATCCTTGCCGGACTGGATGCGGCGCTTGGCGATCTCCAGGTGGCCCGAGATCACCTGCAGCAGGTTGTTGAAGTCGTGCGAGATGCCGCCGGTCAACTGCCCCAGCGCCTCCATCTTCTGCGCCTGGGCCAGGGCCTGCTCCGCATCACGGCGGCGGCTCACGTCCAGCTGCGAGGCGAAGAAATAGACCAGCTGGCGGTCCTTGTTATAGACGGGCGAGACGAAGAGGGCGTTCCAGAACGAGGAGCCGTCCTTGCGGTAGTTCAGGATCTCGGTGGTGAACTCCATCCGGCTGGCGATGGCTTCGGACAGCGCGGCGACGGTGGCGCGGTCGGTGCCCGGCCCCTGCAGGAAGCGGCAGTTGGTCCCAAGGATCTCCTCGCGCGTGTAGCCCGTCATCGAGAGGAAAGCCCGGTTCACGAACACGATCGGGTTGTCAGGCTGCCGTGGATCGGTCACCAGCATGGGCATGCGGGTGGTTTCGATGGCGGTGAAGAAGATGTCGTCTTCGTGGTCCACCAGCGTGCGCACGTCGGAGCCCGCCATGGACACCTCCGGTGCGCGGGAGCCCTGAATGGGTGGCTTTTCTTCATGCGAAGTCATGCGGCATTAAAGCAGCGGCTCCAGGAGCGCCTGCGTAAGCCGATGGGCCATTTCGCGTGTCGGCGGCAGCCGCTTGGATACAGCGGTACGGCGGTTCCGCTTCGTGCGCAGCGTGGTGGCCGGCAAGGGTGGCAGCGGTGACTTGCCCGTTTCTCGAATCGGTGCCGCAGCGCACTCGGCCATGCAGTCCCCGCGCTCCGGCTTTGGCGGAAATCAGCGTGACAGTCGCCGGCTGCGCAGGCAACTACGGAGGTGGAACCGCGGTTGCAACCCTGATGGGTGGGCCGTTGCCATGCGCCGTAGGTCGGCGTGCGGTTTTCGTCCGTTGCACTTCAGCCGTGTTTCCGTCCTACGCAGCTCTGTTGCAAATCCCTCCAGGCAAGTCCACGGGGCTGATCCACCCTCGGCGGACTACACAACTGAGGTCCTGACCATCATGAACATCCGAAGCCTGCTTCCTTCCGCCCTGATCGGCGCCGTGGCCAGCGCACGCTCCATGACGCCCATGGCGGCCCTGTCCCTGGCACGGCTGCTCGGGCGGGAAACGCCCGGGGCCCTGGTGCTGCTGGACCGCCCGCTGTTCCGGGGCGGCGCACTGGCCATGGGGGCTGGCGAGCTCTACGGCGACAAGATGAAGACCGCGCCGGACCGCACCGTCTTCCTCGGGCTGCTGGCCCGTGTCATGAGCGCGGGGATCGCCGGTGCCGCATTGGCGCCGCGCGGCAAAGAGAAGGAAGGGGCCGCCGTCGCCGTCGCCACTGCGGTGCCTTTGGCCTATGCCACCCTCAACGTCCGGAAAAAAGCCATATCGCGCATCGGCCAGACGCCGAGCGGCTTGATCGAAGACGCCTTGATCGTTGCGGCGGGCCTGGCCATCGTCGCAGTGGCGACCAAGGGTGGCCGAGGCTGAATAAACAGGCATGGGCCGGCCGGCGTGCGGATGCCGCCGCCGCAGGGCGCTGGGTCAATGGATGAGCGTTGGGGCTGCTGAGCGGAGCAGATTCTTCTTGCGCTGAACTGGACTGCCTGCAGCTCGACTTGGCGTGCCGAGGCTTTAGAGGGCAAGCGTTTTGATGATGGGGCGCGCAATGGGATGCGTGGCATCCCTCAAAATCCATAGCAAGACAGCCATGGTGCCCGGGGCCGGAATCGAACCGGCACGCCTTGCGGCGGGGGATTTTGAGTCCCCTGCGTCTACCAATTTCACCACCCGGGCGACGCGAAGAAGCGAAGGGCGAATTATGGCACAGTAGCACCATATGAAGACCTACCCGACCATCGAGGACGCCGTCGGCCGCACGCCGCTGGTGGCGTTGCAGCGCATCGGCGCACAGGACAATCAGGCGCGCGGCAACGTCGTGCTGGGCAAGCTGGAGGGCAACAATCCGGCGGGTTCGGTGAAGGACCGGCCGGCGCTGTCGATGATCCGGCGCGCCGAGGAACGCGGCGAGATCAAGCCCGGCGACACGCTGATCGAGGCGACCTCGGGCAACACCGGCATCGCGCTGGCGATGGCGGCGGCGATCAAGGGCTATCGCATGGTGCTGGTGATGCCGGAGGATCTTTCCGTGGAGCGTGCGCAGACCATGAAGGCCTTCGGCGCCGAGCTGATCCTGACGCCCAAGAGCGGCGGCATGGAATACGCGCGGGATCTGGCCGACACCATGGTGGCGCAGGGCAAGGGCCGGGTGCTGGACCAGTTCGCCAATCCGGACAACCCCCGCATCCACTACGAAACCACCGGCCCCGAGCTGTGGGAGCAGACCGAAGGCCGGATCACGCACTTCGTGAGCGCGATGGGCACGACGGGCACGATCACCGGCGTTTCGCGTTTCCTCAAGGAAAAGAACCCGGCGATCCAGATCATCGGCGCGCAGCCCAAGGAAGGCTCGCGCATTCCGGGCATCCGCAAGTGGCCCGAGGAATACCTGCCCAAGATCTACGACCCGCGCGCCGTCGATGAGACGCTGAGCGTGGGCCAGGACGATGCCGAGGACATGTGCCGCCGCCTGGCGCGCGAAGAGGGCATCTTCGGCGGCATCTCCGCGGCCGGTGCCTGCTGGGCGGCCCAGCAGATCGCGCAGCGCGAGCGCGATGCGACCATCGTCTTCATCGTGTGCGACCGGGGCGACCGCTACCTGTCCACGGGCGTGTTCCCCGCCTGAAGCCTTGGCGGGGTGGGGCGGCCGAACTGCATTCCGGAATGGGTGCGGAATTGGCCGCCAGCGCACTATCTATCTGCGCAGCATGCTATGAATTGTGTAGCGATGGCGCACTCGACCGGAAGGTGAGGCTCTGGTGTACGAAACCCGTTTTTGCACCCACTGCGCGACCGCGCTGCAACCCGTCACGCTGATGGAAGACGGCGGGCCGAAGGAGCGCCTGCGCTGCCCGGCCTGCGGCTGGACGCACTGGAACAACCCCACGCCGGTCCTCGCGGCCATCGTCGAATACGAGGGCCAGGTGCTGCTGGCGCGCAACGCGGCCTGGCCCGGGCGGGCGTTCGGGCTCATCACCGGCTTCATGGAGGCGGGCGAGACGCCGCAGGAAGGCATCGCGCGCGAGATCAAGGAAGAAACGAACCTGGATGTCGATGTGCAGGCGGGTGGCCTGCAACTGATCGGCGCCTACGACTTCCAGCGCATGAACCAGGTCATCATCGCCTACCACGCCGTGGCGCATGGGCAGGTGCGCCTGTCGCCGGAGCTGGTGGAATACCGGCTAATCGCGCCGTCTTCCGTGATCTGCTGGCCGGCGGGCACGGGCTATGCGCTGGCGGACTGGCTGCGCACGCGTGGGATCGAGCCCCGGTTCGCCGACTTCCAGGCGCCACGCAGCGCGGAAGACCCGGCCTGAGGCCGCCGCCGTCTTGCCATGGCGGCGGGGCGCGTGCTACGCAGGCGTGCGCCGTCGGCCTAAAATATCGGACAACCTCCAGGAATCACCGATGCACATCCACCAGGAAATCGACACCCGCGGCCTGAACTGCCCGTTGCCCATCTTGAAGGCCAAGAAGGCGCTTGCAGGCATGGTCAGCGGCCAGTTGCTGAAGGTGCTGGCGACCGATGGCGGCTCGCTGCGTGATTTCCAGGCGTTCGCCAAGCAGACCGGCAACGAACTGGTCGAGCAGCAGACGGTGGGCGAGGAATTCATCCACGTGCTGCGCCGGCGCTGACGCGGCGCCTGTGCGGCGTGCGCCACGGCAGGGCGACGGCTCCACGTGTGCCGCCCCCGATGCCCACAAAAAAGGCCCGCAACATGCGGGCCTTGTCGTTGGTGGGCCACCCGCAAAGGTGGCCGAGGGCGTCAGAGCGACAGGTTCTTGAGGTAGGCGCGGAAGTCGGCGCCGAGCTGGGGGTGGTCCAGCGCGAGTTCGACGTTGGCTTCGAGGAAGCCTTCCTTGCTGCCGCAGTCGTAGCGCTTGCCGTCGTAGCGGTAGGCGAACACCTTTTCACGGCGCATCAGCGCGGCGATGCCGTCGGTGAGCTGGATCTCGCCGCCCACGCCGCGCGGCAGGGACGCGATCTCGCGGAACACGCCGGGCGTGAGGATGTAGCGGCCGGCCACGCCCAGGCGCGAGGGCGCGTCTTCGGGTGCGGGCTTCTCGACCATGTGGGAGAGTTCCAGCAGGCGGTCATTGACCGGCTTGCCGGCCACGATGCCGTAGCGGCGCGTGTGTTCCTCGGGCACCTCCTGCACGGCCAGGATCGTGGCCTGCCATTCGGCGAACTGCTCCACCATCTGCTTGAGCACCGGGGGCTTGCCGACCATCAGGTCATCGGCCAGCAGCACGGCGAACGGGTCGTTGCCCACCACGCTGTGCGCGCAATACACCGCATGGCCCAGGCCCAGGGCCTTGGGCTGGCGGATGTAGATGCATTCCATGTCGTCCGGCACGATGGAACGGGCCAGCGCCAGCAGATCGTCCTTGCCCTTGGATTCCAGCTCGGATTCCAGCTCGTATGCGGTGTCGAAGTGGTCAGGAATGGCGCGCTTGTTGCGGCCATTGATGAAGATCATCTGCCGGATGCCCGCAGCATAGGCCTCTTCGACCGCGTACTGGATCAGCGGCTTGTCCACCACGGGCAGCATTTCCTTGGGCTGGGCCTTGGTGGCCGGCAGGAAGCGGGTGCCCAGACCCGCGACGGGAAAGACGGCCTTGCGAATCGTTGGAATGGATTTGGTCATGCAATGCGTGCGCGTGATGATGAAAGTCGGTGGGCATCATATAGGCGCTGAAGGTAACGCCCTGTAGTCGATTGCGCCAAATAGCGCGCCTTTGCGCACTTTTTGCACTGTCCGTCCTTTTATCGCAGCAGGCCGGCGGGCTTTGGGCTGCCCGCGGCCTGGATGCGATGAACGGCGGGCCGGAATCAGCCCAGGCGAGCCAGCTGGTCCTTCAGGCGCGAAAGCGTCGCGCCGAAGTCGGCCACGCGCTTCTTTTCCTGGTCGATGACCGCGGGCGGCGCCTTGGCGACGAAGGCCTCGTTGGAGAGCTTGGCGCCGGCCTTGGCGATCTCGCCCTCGATGCGCGCGACTTCCTTGGACAGGCGCGCCTTCTCGGCCGCGACGTCGATCTCCATGTGCAGGCACATGCGGGCCTCGCCCACCACGGCCACAGGGGCGGCCTGCGCGGCCGCGGCCCAGGCGGCTTCGTCGTCGAAGACCTTGACTTCGCTCAGCTTGGCCAGGGCCTGCAGCACGGGTGCGGCGCCGCGCATGAAGGCCGTGTCGCCGACCACGTAGAGCGGCAGGCGGGTGGCGGGCGAGACGTTCATCTCGCCGCGCAGCGTGCGGCAGGCATCCACCAGCGACTTCAGGCGCGCCACGTGGGCGATGGCGGCCGGGTCGATCTTCTCGGGCTGCGCCAGCGGGTAGGCCGCGATACTGACCGACGGGCCGGCGCGGCCGGCCACGGGCGCCACCTGCTGCCAGAGGCCTTCGGTGATGAACGGGATGATCGGGTGGGCCAGGCGCAGGATGGTCTCCAGCGTGCGGATCAGCGTGCGGCGCGTGGCGCGCTGCTCGGCCTCGCTGCCGGTCTGGATCTGCACCTTGGCGATTTCCAGATACCAGTCGCAGAACTCGTTCCAGACGAAGTCATAGACCGTGTTGGCCACGTTGTCCAGGCGGAATTCGGTGAAGCCCTTGGCGACGTCGGCCTCGGCCTGCTGCAGCAGCGACACGATCCAGCGGTCGGCCTGGCTGAACTGCAGGTATTCGCCATCGCAGGCGGTGGGCGCGTGGTCGTCCAGGCCGCAGTCGCGGCCCTCGCAGTTCATCAGCACGAAGCGGCTGGCGTTCCAGAGCTTGTTGCAGAAGTTGCGGTAGCCCTCGCAGCGCTTACTGTCGAAGTTGATGTTGCGGCCCAGGCTGGCGAGCGCCGCGAAGGTGAAGCGCAGCGCATCGGCGCCGTAGGCGGGAATGCCTTCGGGGAATTCCTTCTGCGTGTTCTTGCGTACCTGGGGCGCCGTCTCGGGGCGGCGCAGGCCGGTGGTGCGCTTGTCCAGCAGGGGTTCCAGCGCGATGCCGTCGATGAGATCGACCGGGTCGAGCACGTTGCCCTCGGACTTGCTCATCTTCTTGCCCTGCGCGTCGCGCACCAGGCCGTGCATGTACACGTGCCTGAACGGCACGCGGCCGGTGAAGTGCGTGCTCATCATGATCATCCGGGCGACCCAGAAGAAGATGATGTCGTAGCCCGTGACCAGCACGGAGGAGGGCAGGTAGAGGTCGTAGTCCTTGGTGGGCGATGCGTCATCCAGCGCCTCGGGCCAGCCGAGCGACGAGAACGGCACCAGGGCCGACGAATACCAGGTGTCCAGCACGTCGGCATCGCGCGTGAGCTTGGCGCCAGCGCCGGCCTGAGCCTGGGCTTCGGCCTCGTTGCGGGCCACGTACACGTTGCCGGCCTCGTCGTACCAGGCCGGGATCTGGTGGCCCCACCAGAGCTGGCGGCTGATGCACCAGTCCTGGATGTTGTTCATCCACTGGTTGTAGGTGTTGACCCAGTTCTCGGGCACGAACTGCACCTGGCCCGAGGCCACGGCGTCGATGGCCTTCTGGGCGATGGACTTGCCGGTGGCGTCGCCCTTGCCGACCTCGCTCATGGAGACGAACCACTGGTCGGTCAGCATGGGCTCCACCACCTGGCCGGTACGCACGCAGATAGGCACCATCAGCTTGTGCTTCTTGGTCTCGACCAGCGCGCCGGCGGCTTCCAGGTCGGCCACGATGGCCTTGCGGGCCACGAAGCGGTCCATGCCTCGGTACTTTTCGGGGGAGTTCTCGTTGATGGTGGCCTGCAGGGTCAGCACCACGATCATGGGCAGGCCGTGGCGCTGGCCCACCTGGTAGTCGTTGGGGTCGTGCGCGGGCGTGACCTTGACCACGCCGGTGCCGAATTCCTTATCGACGTAGGCGTCGGCGATGACGGGGATCTCGCGGCCCACCAGGGGCAGGGTCACGGTCTTGCCGACGAGGGCGGCGTAGCGCTCGTCCTCGGGGTGGACCATCAGCGCCACGTCGCCCAGCATGGTCTCGGGGCGGGTGGTGGCCACCGTCAGGCTGCCGCTGCCGTCGGTGAGCGGGTAGGCGATGTGCCAGAGCGAGCCGTCCTTCTCCTCGTTTTCCACTTCCAGGTCCGACACGGCGGACTGCAGCTTCGGGTCCCAGTTGACCAGGCGCTTGCCGCGGTAGATCAGGCCCTGCTGGTAGAGCTTCACGAAGGTGTCGGTCACCACCTTGGAGAGCTTGTCGTCCATGGTGAAGTACTCGCGGCTCCAGTCCACGCTGTCGCCCATGCGGCGCATCTGCGTGGTGATGGTGTTGCCGCTCTTTTCCTTCCATTCCCAGACCTTCTCCACGAAGTTCTCGCGGCCCAGGTCGTGGCGGCTCACGCCTTGCTCCTGCAGCTGGCGCTCCACCACGATCTGCGTGGCGATGCCGGCGTGGTCCGTGCCCGGCACCCACAGCGTGTTGTGGCCCAGCATGCGGTGGTAGCGCGTGAGGCTGTCCATGATGGTCTGGTTGAACGCATGGCCCATGTGCAGCGTGCCGGTCACGTTGGGCGGCGGCAGCTGGATGGCGAAGGCGGGCGCGTTCGCGTCGGGCTGCTGCGTGCCGCGGTGGCCTGCCATGCCGTAGCCGCGGCGCTCCCACTCGGGGCCCCAGTGGGCTTCCAGGGCGGCGGGCTCGAACGATTTGGACAGGCTCTCAAGGCCGGGCTGCGAAGGGGTGTCACTCATGGCGGGCAAATGGAAGGAAAAACGGCATCTTGCGCACAAGATGCCGTGGGGTTGGCGATGGACGATGGCGCCGATTTTACCGGCGCGCCCCGCAACGGCAGGCCGCGCGGCGGGCGGCAATGTCCGGCCGGGCGGATTCAGCGTGAAAACCCCCTGCAGCGCTCACGAATAAAGCGCATGCAGCTATGGTTTCAATAGCGTTCAGTGGCCGGAGCCGCCGTATTCGGGCCGGTCGTTGGTCTGCGGCTTGAGCGGTGCGGCCGTCTGCCCGGCGGCGCGCTGGCGGCGCCATTCCTCCTTGCGCGCCGTCCATTCGCGCAGGCGCTGGTGGGCGATGGTGCTGTCCCTGGCCATCTCTTCGTCGCTCGCCAGCTGGGCGGCCAGTTCCAGCCGGATGCCGTTGGGGTCGAAGAAATAGATGCTCTTGAAGATGTGGTGGTCCGTGATGCCCAGCACCTCGACGCCGTGAGCCTCCAGCCGGGCCTTGGTGCGGGCCAGCTCCTCCACCGTATCGACGCGGAAGGCGATGTGGTTGACCCAGGCGGGCGTGTTGGGCGAAGGCTCGGCCTTCACGTCGTCGCCCAGGTCGAAGAAGGCGATGAAGGAGCCGTCGCGCAGCCGGAAGAAGAAGTGCGTGTAGGGGCAGTACTCCCCCGTGCTGGGCACATGGTCGCTCTGGATGATGTGATAGAGCGGCAGGCCCAGGATGTCTTCGTAGAAGTGGCGCGTCTCCTCCGCATCGCGCGCCTTGTAGGCGTAGTGGTGCAGTTGCTGGACGGCGGCCGGTGCCGGCAGCGCGGCGAAGGCGGCGGGGGTCATGACGGCGTTCATGCGAGTCTCCTGGAATGGTCTTGAAATTCTACTATCCGTAATCGATTTACTTTAGGGGAATGATGCGCTCGTGACTGGGGTTGAAGGCCATCGGCTGGATTCCCGGCTTCCTGATCCGCCCCTTTCCCCCTTTCTCTCCCCAGGAAGTGACCTGCCCATGCGCTTCTGAGTCCCCCATTCGTTCGTACCGCGTCCTGCCCGTTAGGTGCCGCGGCGCATTCGGTCCTTCGTGAGCTCGGCATGGCCAAGGCCACACTTAGAACGTGTTTACGATCTCCCAGGGGTCGCGCAGCTACGTCGGCGGGATGGGATGCAAGGCGCGGTGCGCAGTGGATAGCCCCGCTATCCACAAGCGCCGCAACGCCGCAGACCGCCCGCCGACGTAGCTGCCCTTCGGGTTGGAGCGAAATCGGGCGATTGGACGCCCCGGCTGCTTGCATGGGCATGAGCCCATGCGGCGCATCCGAAGCATCCACTCATCCCGATTGCGCTCCAACGCGATCCCCTGCGAGATCGTAAACACGTTCTTAGGGCGTCGGCTACGGCGGCGCGCTGATGGTGGCATCGCACGACCTGCGCCTGCTGGCTGCGCTCCGGCCGCAGGTGGTCTGGGCCAGGGGGGGGCGGCGGTGGAATCTGAACGCGAGGCTGGGGCGGGCTGATCCACTGCATGGCCACGCCGGGGCGATGCCGACGTGGCGCTGAGGCGGTGCCGGGCGCTCGTGGCCCGGCCTGCCGGTCAGTGCGCCAGCGCCGCGTGCTTCCAGGCGGTGGCGGCCGCTTCGGCGTCGCCGCGCTCTTCGGCCAGTTCGGCCAGATGGCGCCAGGCGCGGCAGCGCAGCGTGGGGTCGCCCAGCTGCTGGGTGGCCTGGGTGAAGCGCTGCTGCGCCTTGCCCCATAGCTGGCGGCGCAGGCAGGCGGCGGCCGAGAGGTAGAGCAGCGCGGGGTTGCGCGGGTTGTTCTGCTGCGCGGTCTCGATGCGCGCCAGCCACTGGGCGTCCAGCCCGTCCAGATGGCTTTCGAGGGTGCGCACCAGTTTCAGCCCCAGCGCTTCGGGCAGGTCGGCGGCCGGGTCGGCCAGCCGTTCCCAGGCGGGCTGCAGCCAGCTGCGGCCCAGGGCTGCATCGCCGCCCAGCTGCGCGAGGCGCTGCGCGGCATGCACGGCCAGCTCGGGCATGGCACGTTCGGCCGTCTCCAGGTCGTGCCATAGGCGCTGCAGCTGGGCCGTGTCGTGCGCGCCGTCGATCAGTTCCATGGCCAGCCCGCGCACCATGCTCTGCGCGGCGGCGGGCGAGAAGGCGCGGTGCTTGCCGAGCAGCCGGGCGGTGTCCAGCGCGTCCTGCGTGTGGCGCGACAGGCGGGCGGCCTTGAGGCGGGCGCGCAGCGCCAGCGTGCGCCGGGCCGCGCCCTGGGGCAGGGCGGCCAGCCATTCGAGCGCGGCGGGCGCGTCGCGCTCGTCCAGCGACCAGCGGGCGGCGCGCAGCTGCACGCCTTCGCGCAGTTCCAGCTCGCTCAACGGGGCGCGGTCGGGGATGTTGTTCAGCGCGTGGTCGAGGTGCGAGGCGCGCGTTGCGCGGTCCTGCAGCGCGTGCGAGGCTTCGGCGGCCACCAGATGGGCCAGCGTGCGCAGCTGGCGGCCGTGCGGCACGGGAGCGCCGGCACTATCGAGGGCCCGTTCCTGCGCCAGCGCGGCGACGGCGGCCTTGCGCGAGCGCAGGAAGCGGCCGGCGAGCAGCTGCGACAGCGCATCCATCAGCGCGCCGTGCATGGCGCGTTCCTTCTGCTGCACGCGCCAGCGGCGCGCCTGGCGGGGCAGGGCCAGCAGTGCGGCGAGGCCGCGCAGCGCGCCGTAGAGCAGTCCGAAGCCGCCCACGGCCAGCACCAGCACCAGGTTGAGCGACAGGTCGATGCGATAGGGCGGCCAGAACAGCGTGACCGAGCCCTGGTTGTTGCCCGCGAAGAGCGCCACCGCCACGGCGATGCCGAAGAGCCCGAGAAGCCAGAGTGCTGCGCGCATGCGTCGTTGCTCCCGGCTTCAGCGGCCTGCGGCGGCCGTGGCCAGCGCGGCCAGGGAATCGTCGATGCCCGGCAGCTGCGCGGTCTTGAGGTGGGCCTGCGCCTGCTGCAGCGTGGTGGCGGCGGCCTGGGTGCGGCGCGATGCCGGGTCGAAATAGCGGTTCAGCGACGTGCTGGCGGCGGCCAGGTCGGAGCGGGCCGAGTCGAGCTGGCGCGCCAGCACGCCCAACCGGGCGTTGAGCAGCGTGAGCTTGAGGTTCTCGCGCAGGAAGAAGGCCTGCTCGGGCGCCAGCAGCATGGCGTCGGGCCGGTCGATGCGGGTGATGCGCAGCAGGCCGCGCATCTCGTCGCGCACCACTTCCCAGGCGCTGGTCAGCACCGCCTGCCAGCGCGGCATGCCGGCGGTGGAGGCGGGCGTCGCGGGCGCGTCGTCCGCGCCCTGCGCCGCCGCCATGCGGCGCATGGCCGATGCGTGCGCCACGGCGTTGAGCAGGGGCAGGTCGTCCACCTGGCGGATCAGGTCGTCGATGCGGCCGAGCAGGCCGGCGGTGTCGGTGACCGAGGCGCGGCCCAGGCGGTCCAGGTCGCGTTCGATGGCCTGCTGCACGGGCGCGAGGCGCGGCTGGGCCGAGCGTTCGATGCGTTGCTGCGCGCTGCGCAGTGCGGCCACGAGCGGTTCGAGGTTGCCGGTCAGCTGTGCCTGCTGCTGGGCCAGGCGCAGGCCCGATTCGATGTCCACCACCAGGTTCTCGTCGCGGGAGCGCGACAGGCTCTGGATGAGCTCTTCGAGCTGGCGGCGCTGCAGCGTGACTTCGTTCAGCCGCGCATCGGCCACGGCCTGCTTGGCGGCGGTGTCGCGCGCCAGATCCTGTGCCTGGCGGGCCATGGAGCGGGCCTCGATGGCCTGCGTGCCGGAATCTGCCGACTGGCGCGCCAGCTGTTCCTGAACGCTCCAGAGGCGTTGCCACAGCAGCAGGCTGGCCACCAGGGCGGCCAGTGCGATGCAGCCCAGCACGGTGATGCCCAGGCGGGCGCTGGCCGACAGCGGTGCAGCGGCGCGGGCACTGGTGGCGGCGGGTGCGGCTGGCGGCAGGCCGGGGGTGGGCTCAGAACTCATGCAAGGATTCTATCGACGCGACCACATCCGAAAGGGCGGGGCGACATTCGTTCACGACCCCGAAACCGAGGGTTCGTGCGGCCTCTGCGATGCGCGGATGGGTGCAGAGCGCATGGGCGCGCTGCCAGTCCTGCCCGGGCACGGCGGCCGACAGGTGGGCGATGGCTTCGGAGCTGCTCAGCAGCCAGACCGAGCCGTCGTGCGCGGCCTGCTGGGCGAGCGCGAGCTGGGCGGCGTCCAGGCGCGGCGCGCCGCGTTCATAGACGGCGACGAAGTCCACCTGCCCGCCAGCCGCTTCGATCTGCCGGGCCAGCCAGTCGCGGCCCCGCCCACCGGCGGCGCCGGGGCCGGCCGCGGCTTCCGGCGTGGTGCCGCGCACGATCAGCACCCGGTCGCCCGGCCGCACCTGGGCCTGCACCTGCTGCCAGAGGGCTTCGGAGTCGAACTGCGCGGCATCGGGCGCGGGGCTGTCGATGGCGGCGGCGGCCACGCCCGCATCCCGCAAGGCCTGCCGGGTGCCGGGGCCGGGCGCCCACGCTCTTGTTTTGATAGCTGAAAGCGCAGACGGATCAAGCGCTGCAGCCGATTCTGAGGCGAAGAAGTAGTGCACGGCGTTGCCGCTCACGAACATCAGCGCGCGCCAGCGGCCCAGGTCGGCGCGGGCCTGCTGCAGTGCGGCCTGCAGCGCCGGCTGCGTGGCCGGGCCGATGGCGATGAGCGGCAGGGCCACGGCCGGCACGCCGCGCTGCTGCAGGTCGGCCACCCACTGGGCCGCGTCGCGCGCGGGGCGGGTGACGATGGCGCGGCGGGGCAGGGCGGCCGGCATGGGGCGCGTCAGGCCGTGGCGGGGGCCGCGTGGTCCGGGCCCTGGGCGCCGCCCGCGCGCAGCTGCCGGGAGACATCGGCGCCCAGCGCCTCGGCATCGGCGGCCGAGGTGACGGCGGTGATGGCGCTGGCGTTCACCAGCGGGCTCACGCCTTCGGGGTCGCCCCAGGCGGCGTCGAGCCGTAGGCTGCCGTCGGCCTGCCACTGCGCATGCGCGGCCAGCGGCATGGAGCAGCTGCCGCCCATCGCGCGGCTCACGGCGCGCTCGGCCGTCACGGCCAGCGCCGTGGGGCGGTGCAGCAGCGGCGCCAGGGCTTCGATCAGGTCGGTGCGCTGGGTGCGCACCTCGATGCCGAGGGCGCCCTGGCCGGCGGCGGGCAGCATCTCGGTGGGCTCGAAGATGGCGCGGATGCGGTCCGTGAGGCCCAGGCGCTTGAGCCCGGCGGCGGCGAGCACGATGGCGTCGTACTGGCCTTCGTCGAGCTTGCGCAGGCGCGTGTCGAGGTTGCCGCGCAGCGGCTCGATGCGCAGGTCGGGGCGCAGCGCCTTCAGCAGCACCTGGCGGCGCAGGCTGGAGGTACCCACCACCGCACCCTGCGGCAGATCGGCCAGCCGGGCGTAGCGGGGCGAGACGAAGGCGTCGCGCGGGTCTTCGCGCTCCATCACGCAGGCCAGGGCGAAGCCGTCGGGCAGCTCCATGGGCACGTCCTTGAGCGAATGCACGGCGATGTGGGCGCGGCCTTCTTCCAGCGCCACTTCCAGTTCCTTGACGAACAGGCCCTTGCCGCCCACCTTGCTCAGCGAGCGGTCCAGGATCTGGTCGCCCTTGGTGGTCATGCCCAGCAGGTCCACGGCGTGGCCGCGCCCGCGCAGCAGGGCCTGCACATGCTCGGCCTGCCACAGGGCCAGGCGGCTTTCGCGCGTCGCGATGGTGATGGTGAGCGGGGGCGTAGAGGCAGGGGTCATCGCGGGTTTCGGCAGGGCTGCCGGAGCGGAAAAAAGGGGAGCGCGATCGCCCCGGAACAGGGGCTTGGCGGGGCGTGGGGAATGCTAGCATGGTGCACTGCAGCACCCTTGTTGACACAAGTCATATCCACTCACAACAACACGCCGCGCGCAGGCCCGGCGGATGGAGATTTCTGCATGAATGCGTCCCCCCGCAAGACCGATGCCTCAGCCCGCGCGCCCGCAGCCCCCGCTGCCGCCCGCAAGGGCGACAAGGACCTGCCGCTGATACAGGACATCCGCCTGCTCGGCCGCATCCTGGGCGACGTGATCCGCGAGCAGGAGGGGGTGGCCGCATACGACCTGGTCGAGCAGGTGCGCACGCTTTCGGTGGCCTTCCGCCGCGATGCCGACCAGGAAGCCGACAAGGCGCTCAAGAAGCTGCTCAAGGGCCTGACGGGCGACCAGACGGTGAGCGTGATCCGCGCCTTCACCTATTTCAGCCACCTGGCCAACCTGGCCGAAGACCGCCACCACATCCGCCGCCGCGCCGTGCACGAGCGGGCCGGCAGCGCGCAGGAGGGCAGCATCGAGGTCGCGCTGGCGCGGCTGCGCTGGGCCGGCATCGCGCCGCGCACCGTGGCGCAGACGCTGGCGACCAGCTACGTGGCGCCGGTGCTCACCGCCCACCCCACCGAAGTGCAGCGCAAGAGCATCCTCGACGCCGAGCGCGACATCGCCCGCCTGCTGACCGAGCGCGACGACATCGCCGCCCGCGCCCAGCTCTACAACAGCGCCAAGGACGCCATCACGCCGCGCGACCTGGCCGCCAACGAGGCCCGCATCCGCGCCCGCGTGGCCCAGCTCTGGCAGACGCGCCTGCTGCGCTATTCCAAGCTCACGGTGGCCGACGAGATCGAGAACGCGCTCTCCTATTACGAATCCACCTTCCTCAGCGAGATCCCCAAGATCTATGCCGACCTGGAGCGCGAGCTGGGCGACCAGCCGGTGGCCAGCTTCCTGCGCATGGGCCAGTGGATCGGCGGCGACCGCGACGGCAATCCCAACGTCACCGCCGCCACGCTGGAGCTGGCCCTGCGCAGCCAGGCCGAGGTGGCGCTGCGCCACTACCTGACCGAAGTGCACTACCTGGGCGGCGAGCTGTCCATGTCGGCCCGGCTGGTGCGCGTGTCGCCCGAGATGCAGGCCCTGGCCGAGCGCTCGCCCGACGCCAGCGAGCACCGCCAGGACGAGCCCTACCGCCGCGCGCTCACCGGCATCTACGCCCGGCTGGCGGCCACGCTCAAGCAGCTGACCGGCGGTGACGCAGCGCGCCATGCCGTCGCGCCCCAGAACCCCTACCGCCAGGCCGAGGAGTTCCTGGCCGATCTGCGCGTGATCGAGGCCTCGCTGCGCGCCCACGGCGGCGGCGGCATGGCGACCGAGCGCCTGCACCCGCTGGTGCGCGCCGTGGAGGTGTTCGGCTTCCACCTGGCGACGGTGGACCTGCGCCAGAGCTCCGACCAGCACGAGCGCGTGGTGGCCGAGCTGCTGGCCACCGCCCGCATCGAGGCGGACTATTCCGCGCTCGACGAAGCCCGGCGGCGCGAGCTGCTGCTGAGCCTGCTGTGCGACGCGCGCCCGCTGCGCGTGGTGGGCGCGGCCTATTCCGAGCACACGACCGGCGAGATCGCCATCTTCGAGGCCGCCCGCGTGATGCGCGAGCGCTTCGGCGCCCAGGCCATCCGCCACTACATCATCAGCCACACCGAAACCGTGAGCGACCTGCTGGAGGTGCTGCTGCTGCAAAAGGAAGTGGGCCTGATGCACGGCACGCTGGACGCCGGCCCGCAGGCCGCGCGCGCCGACCTGATCGTGGTGCCGCTCTTCGAGACCATCGAAGACCTGCGCAATGCCGCGCCCATCATGCGCGAGCTGTATGCGCTGCCCGGCTTCGCCGCGCTGGTGCGCGCCGGCGGCGCCGAGCAGGACATCATGCTGGGCTACAGCGACAGCAACAAGGATGGCGGCATCTTCACCAGCAACTGGGAGCTCTACCGCGCCGAGATCGCGCTGGTGGCGCTGTTCGACGAGATGAACGCCGCGGCCCAGCCGGCCGCGCCGATCCAGCTGCGCATGTTCCACGGCCGGGGCGGCACGGTGGGGCGCGGCGGCGGCCCGAGCTACCAGGCCATCCTGGCGCAGCCGCCCGGCACGGTGCGCGGGCAGATCCGCCTGACCGAGCAGGGCGAGGTCATCGCCTCCAAGTACGCCAATCCCGAGATCGGCCGGCGCAACCTCGAAACGCTGGTCGCCGCCACGCTGGAGGCCACGCTGCTGCAGCCCACCAAGCCGGCCACCAAGGCCTTCCTGGAGGCGGCCGCGCAGCTGTCGCAGGCCAGCATGGGGGCCTACCGCGCGCTGGTCTATGACACGCCGGGCTTCACCGACTACTTCTTCAATTCCACGCCGATCCGCGAGATCGCCGAGCTCAACATCGGCTCGCGCCCCGCATCGCGCAAGCCCAGCCAGAAGATCGAAGACCTGCGCGCCATTCCCTGGGGCTTCAGCTGGGGCCAGTGCCGGCTCACGCTGCCGGGCTGGTACGGCTTCGGCTCGGCCGTGGAGGCCTTCATCAAGGCGCCGGGCGAAGACCCCAAGGCGCGGCTGGCTCTCCTGCAGCGCATGTACCGCCAGTGGCCGTTCTTCCGCACGCTGCTGTCCAACATGGACATGGTGATGGCCAAGAGCGATCTGGCGCTGGCCTCGCGCTACAGCGAACTGGTGACCGATGCACGCCTGCGCCGCAAGGTGTTCGGCGCCATCGAGTCCGAATGGCAGCGCACCGGCGAGGCGCTGGTGCGCATCACCGGCGAGAAGCAGCGCCTGGCGGGCAACACCGCGCTGGCGCGCTCCATCCGCCACCGCTTTCCCTACATCGACCCGCTGCACCATCTGCAGGTCGAGCTGGTGCGCCGCTGGCGCGCCGGCAAGGGCGACGAGCGCGTGCAGACCGGCATCCACATCTCCATCAACGGCATCGCGGCCGGGCTGCGCAACACGGGCTGACGGCGGCTGGCCCCCACCGGCGCGGAACTTGCGTGCCGGCGGGGCATCGTAGGATGCCTGCCTGCCATCCTCCAGGGTTCGCGCCCTGGAGTTGGCGCAAGGGGCGGCACGGCGCGGCGGCGCCCTTCGGGCCGGCGCGGCATCGTGCGCGCCATCGTCCCGATGGCGCGCCCATGCGATCCCCCCGCGGGATCGTCCACAGGCTCCAAGGCCCCTCGCGGGCCTGTTTTCGTTGGTGAGGGTACGGGAGTGATCGTGGATAACGGATGGATGGGTTTGTTGCGGCGCCTCTGGGCGAAGGATGATTTCGTTTACAGCCTGCGGGTGTTCGTCGCGCTCAGCAGCGTGATGGCGCTGTGCTGGGCGCTGGGCCATGTGCCGCTGGTGACGCCGCTGTTCCTCGGCATCATCGCCATGGCGCTGGCCGAGACCGACGACAGCTGGCAGGGCCGGCTGCGGGCCATCGTCGTCACGCTGGGCTGCTTCGCGCTGGCGGCCTTCTCGGTGCAGGCGCTGCTGGCCTGGCCGCCGCTCTTCGTTCTGGGGCTGGCCTGTTCCGCCTTCAGCTTCACCATGCTGGGCGCCATGGGCGAGCGCTACCGGGCCATCGCATCGGCCACCGTCATCCTGGCGATCTACACCGCCATCAGCGTCGCGCCCGGGCACCCCACCGGGCTGCCGCACTGGCTGGTGCCGGTGCTGCTGCTGGCCGGGGCGGCGTGGTATGGCGCTTTGTCGCTGGCCTGGTGCGCCCTGTTCCCCCACCAGCCGGTGCGCCAGAACCTGGCGCAGCTCTACCGCGAGCTGGGCGCCTACCTGCGCCTGAAGGCCAGCGTGTTCGAGCCGGTGCGCGCGGTGGACATGGAGCGCCGCCGCCTGGCGCTGGCCCAGACCAACGGCCGCGTGGTGGCCGCGCTCAACACCACCAAGGAAAGCCTTTTCTCCCGGCTCGGCCGCCAGCCGCCCACGGGGCGCCTGCTGCGCCACCTGAATCTCTACTTCGTGGCGCAGGACATCCACGAGCGCGCCAGCTCGTCCCACTATCACTACAACGAATGGGCCGACGTGCTGTTCCACAGCGACGTGCTCTACCGCTGCCAGCGCGTGCTCAAGCTGCAGGGCGTGGATTGCTCGCAGGTGGCCGAGGCGCTGCAGCTGCACCAGCCCTACGTGCGCGACGGCGAGGCGGAACGCGCGCTGGCCGACCTGAACGACTCCATCGCCTACCTGGAGCGCCAGCAGCAGCCGGCCTGGCAGCGCCCGCTGCGCTCCCTGCGCGCGCTGGCGCGCAACCTGACCACGCTGGACGCGCAGCTGGTGGCCGCCACCCACCCCGAAGGCGGCGAGCGCCCGGGCGACAGCAGCCTGTTCGACCGCACGCCGCGTTCGCTGGCCGATGCCTGGGGCCGCGTGCGCGCGCAGCTGCATACCGGCTCGCCGCTGGCGCGCCACGCGGTGCGGCTGTCGCTGGCGCTGGCCGCCGGCTGCGCGGTCATGCAGTTCACCGACCCGGCCCACGGCTTCTGGATTCCGATGATCACGCTCTTCGTCTGCCAGCCCACCTATGGCGCCACGGTCTCCAAGGTCACGCAGCGCGTGCTGGGCACGGCGCTGGGGCTGGTGGCGGGCTGGGCGCTGCTGCGGCTCTTTCCCAGCCTGCACGTGCAGGCGCTGATCGCGGTGGCCTCGGGCGTGCTGTTCTTCGTCACGCGCACCAAGCGCTACCTGGTGGCGACGGCGGCCATCACGCTGCTGGTGCTGATGTGCTTCAACCAGACCACGGGCAACGGCTATGCGCTGATCTGGCCGCGGCTGGTGGACACGCTGGTGGGCAGCGCCATCGCCGCTGCGGCCATGCTGCTGGTGCTGCCCGACTGGCAGGGCCGGCGCCTGGCCGCCGTGGTGGCGCAGGCCGTGCGCTCCAACGGGCTCTACCTGCGCGAGATCATGTCGCAGTACGCCACCGGCAAGGTGGACGATCTGGACTACCGCTTGGCCCGCCGCACCGCGCACAACGCCGACGCGGCGCTCTCCACCGCGCTCGCGCAGATGCTGCAGGAGCCGCGCTCCGTGCGCCGGCATGCGCGCCAGGGCATGCAGATGCTGGTGCTCTCGCACACGCTGCTGAACTTCCTCTCGGCCCTGGGCGCGCACCGCGGCCAGCTGGACGCGCAGGAAGACGGCTCCCTGGTCACGCAGGCGGCCGAGCATGCCGCCGCGCAGATCGACGGCATCGCCCAGGCCCTGCTGGAGCGCCGCGCGCCCGAGCCGGACGACGGCGCTGCCGCCGCCCTGGCCGATGCGCTGGAGCGCCAGGCCGATACGGCCGGCGAGCCGCTGCGCCTGGTGCTCACCCAGCTGGCGCTGGTCTGCCGGCAGATCGCGCCGCTGGGGGCCATGGCCGCTCAGCTGGTGGCCGGGCCCGAGAGCGGCGAACCGGCCGCGCGCCCGATCCGCGTGCCGGCCTGAGGGCTTTTTGGCTTGAGGGCCTGATGGCCTCAAGATCGTGGGATAGAGGGATGGCAGGGCAGGGCGGCAGGCCGCCCGGGCCCCGCGTCAGTCGCCCAGCAGCTCGCCCACGGGCCGCAGGTCGTCCACCCGGTCGCAGATGGCCTTGACGACCATCATCACCGGAATGCCCAGCAGCAGGCCCCACAGGCCCCAGAGCCAGCCCCAGGCCAGCACGCTCACGAACACCGCCACCGGGCTCATGCGGCTGGTGCGGCTGGTGAGCCAGGGCGTGACCAGATTGCCGATGAGGGTGTGGATGACGAGCGAGGCCCCGCCGATGGCCAGTGCCATGTCCAGCGTGCCGAACTGCAGGAAGGCCACCAGCGCCGATGCGCCCGTGACCAGCAGCGAGCCCACGTAGGGCGCCAAGTTGAGCGCCGCAGCCACCACGCCCCAGACGACGGCGTTCTGCAGGCCCAGCGCGGCATAGGCCGCCCAGGTCGCAGCGCCCACCAGCACGCTGGTGAAGACCTGCACCAGCAGGTACCGCTGGATCTGGCCCGTGATGTCGTCCAGCACTTCCATGGTGATCTTGCGGCGTTCCAGGCTGGTGCCGGCGATGCGCATCAGCTTGCGCCGGAACAGGCTGCCCGAGGCCAGCGAGAAGAAGGTGAGGAACACCACCACCGTCATCTGCCCGACGGCCGAGGCCAGGCCCATGGTGCCGCTCCAGACGTAGTCGCGGATGTTGAAGGGCGGGCGCTCGACCACCACGCGCTGCACGCCGCGCCGGGTCTGCGGCGGCACGCTTTCGGAGGCGGCCTGTTCCAGCTGGCTGGCGGCCTTCTGCATGGTGTCCAGCGGGCTCACGCCGGGCACGCTCAGGCGCACCGCGTCGCGCACCTTGCGCGCGGCCACGGGCAGCGAATCCACCAGCTGCGAGGCGCCCTCGCTCAGCGACCAGGCCGTGCCGCCCAGTCCGCCGATGATGCCCATCAGCAGCAGCCCCGCGCCCACCGCGCGCGGCACGCGCCAGCGGTGCAGCCAATTCACTGCCGGCTGCAGCGAGATGGTCAGCAGCACGCTGAGCATCAGCGGGATGAACACGGCGCTCGCCCAGTGCAGCATGCCGATGCCGAGAAAGAGCGCGATCAGCGCCAGCGACACGCTGCGCACATCCACCGGCATGTGCAGCAGCACACGGGGGACCTCGGTGTGCTGCAGCACGGCTTCCGCCGCAGGCGGTGGCGGCGGGGGCGGTTCGGGGGGCTGGGGGGCGGGATGATCGGGCGGCGTGGCGGATTCGGCGCCTGCCCGGGCCGGTGGGGAAGAGTCTGGCAGCGTTTCTGGCATGCCCTGGATTGTGCTTCGGCGCGGCCCGCCCCGGGCGTAGGTCGTTGCCTGAGGGGCCCCAAGCCGGTGGGCCCTGCCGATCACCGGCTGATCTTCGGGGTAAAAAGCCATCCAGCCCTTGTCTTATATAGGTAGTTTGCTATTGAAAAAGTAGCGTTCGAGGCCGCGCACGCATCCGCAGCCTGCGAGCAGCCACCGAAAGTCCGCGCTGTTCCGCCGTTTCGGGCGCGGCCGGCCCGCTTAGCATTCCCGCATGCCATTCGAATTCCGCGCCCGGGGCGCTTCATGCCGTGCCGCTGCCAGGACGCAGCCGCCGGTTCGCGCGCGCTCGTCGTCGTCGCGGCTGCTGGCGCCGCTGGCGGCTGCCTTGCTGCTCTCCTCGGTGCTGGCCGGCTGCGCCTCGCGGCTGGACGTGCCGGCGCCTGCGGCCTACGCGCCGTCCTCGCAGCTGACCTCGCGCGCCGCCCACCACTGGGATGTGATGGCCGCCGACATCGCCGCCCATCTGGCCGAGCGCCTGCGCGACTGGCCGCCGGGCGAGCATCCGATCTACATCGTTCCTTCGCCCGATCCGTCCGGCTTCGGCCGGGGGCTGCGGCAACTGCTGGCGACCCATCTGGTCGAGCGGGGCCTGGCCGTCAGCACCGATCCCACGCCGCTGGAACTGCGCGTCATCACGCAGCTGGTGCAGCACCACGCCGGCGCGCCGCTGACCAGCCGCGGCGCCTGGCTGGCCGACGGCATCCAGGTGGAGCGCGGCTCCTCGGGCTACGGCCCCATCGCGCATGCCCCGGCAGCGCCTGCCGGCCCGCTGCGCACCGAGATCCTGGTGACCACGTCGCTGGAGCGCGAGCAGCGCCTGCTGGTGCGGACCTCCGACGTCTATTCCATCGCGCAGGACGATCTGCAGCTCTACCAGACACCGCTGCCCGAGCCGGCTGCCGCCGCGCCGGCCGCGACCCTGCGCAGCTGGAAGGTCGTGCCATGAAGTCCAGCCTTTTCTCCGGCGCCGCGTCGTCGGGCGCGCTGCCCGACCTGGGCCGGCGCCGCGGCCTGCGCAGCGTGGCCGCTCTGGTGACCGCCACGGCGGCCGTGCTGGCCAGCTCCGGCTGCGCGAGCTATTACTACGGCAGCGCCGCGGGGGCCGCTCCGGTGGATCTGGTCGGCGCCAACTATGCGGCCGTCGATGCGCTGCTGCTGCAGAGCCCGCCGCTGGACCCCGCGCTGCCGTTGATGGTCGCCACCATCGTGCAGATCGACCGTCTGTCCGAATCGTCCCGCCTGGGCCGGCTGGTGTCCGAGCAACTGGCGGGCCGCCTGGCGCAGCGCGGCCTGCGGGTGACGGAACTGAAATTGCGCGAGACGCTGGCCATGCGTTCGGGCCAGGGCCAGCTGCTGCTTTCGGGCGAGGCGCGCGAGGTGGTGCAGGCCCAGGCCGCGCAGGCCGTGCTGGTGGGCACCTATGCGGTGTCGCCGCGTGCGGTCTTCATCAGCCTCAAGCTGGTCCACCCGTCGGGCAACGTGGTGCTGGCCGCGTACGACTACGCGCTGCCGATGGATGCCACGGTGCGCGGGCTGCTGATGGCGCAATAGGCCGCATTGGCGCGCAGGCGCGCGATCCTGCGGGCGCATCTGCAGCGAATGCGTTAGCTATATTTTTTGTAGCTGAAAGCGCTTGATTGGCAAGCGCTGCAGGGCCTTTGAGGCCCTGCGCGGTGAATCCGTCGATGCTCAGTGCAGCATCAGCGCGCCGGCGCTCTTGCTCTTGCCGGCGCGGGCGGGCGGGTTGCACAGGCCGCAGGTGTAGCCCCGGTTCTCGTACAGCTCGGTCACGAACTGGCCGCCGCATTGCGTGCACTGCGTGCGCGTGAGCATGCCGGCATCCACGAACTTGATGAGGCGCCAGGCGCGGGTGAAGGACAGCAGCGGCTCGATGCCCGACATGGAGACCTGCTCGTTGTAGAGGCGATAGGCCTTGGTCAGCAGTTCCACCGAATCCAGGTCCACGCCCTTGGACAGGTACTGGTAGATGTTCAGGAACAGCGACGAGTGGATGTTTTCCTGCCAGGTCAGGAACCAGTCGGTCGAGAAGGGCAGCTGGCCCTTGGAAGGGGACTTGCCCGCGATCTCCTTGTAGAGGCGGATCAGCCGCTCGTAGGAGAGCGTGGTTTCCGACTCCAGCACTTGCATGCGGGCGCCCATCTGGATCAGCAGCGCGGCGCGCTCGATCTGCTTGGATTCGTTCAGAACGCTCTTGACGGGTGCTGCTGCGGGCATGGCGGGCTTTCTTCGGGATGACGGCTGGACGGGAGGCGGGCGAGGGCGGTGCGAAGGTGCTTCAGAGCACTTCGGAGACGCGGCTGGCCATCAGGATGTTGGCGTGCAGCGCGTTGGTCGCCTCGTTGCCGACCTTCTTGGGCGTGTTGTGGTTGGTGAGCAAGCTCCACACCATGTTGTCGTCCACCCGGAAGCTGCACAGCAGGGTGTTGCGCGATGCCAGCTTGAGCACCTGCGCCGACGACAGCGAGGCCAGCAGGTCGGCCGCGTCTTCGTTCAGACCCAGACGGAACACCGCCTCCGCCTTGTCGTGGCGAATCAGCGTCTGGGCCAACATCAGGTAAGTGAGGTTGGCTTCACGGATTTCGGCGAGCAGTTGTTCGGAGGTCATGGGTCAGTCCTTTTTCCAGTACCCGGATCGCGTTGCATGCGGTCTGCATGTGTTGCGTGATCCGTTGAAATGGATTGTGAATTCGGCCCAATCAAAAATTAAGTCGGGGGGTGGCTGCGCGTAGCGTCTGGTCGGCGAGACACGGATGTAGGAATTTGCCTTACGCGCCTGTCTGGCTGGTGGGCGCCGTCGCGGCGGGCGTGGGCCCCTTTCTGCTGGGGCGGCCGGGTCAGCGCGCCGCAGTCCCCGTGCTGCACGGCTTTCGGCACCCTTCCGGCGGGCTGACAAAAGGCCGTCCGACTGTTACATATGCCGCCGCCGCTGAAGCGCCTGCGAACGCGGTGGAACACCGTCTTATCGCGGCATGCCGGGTGCTCTGAAAATGCTAGCGCGCTGCGCCCGTTCCGCGGTGCGCAGCGCGAACCCTGGAAGGGGGCGCAAACCGTCCAGAAACGAAAAAACGGGCCGAAGCCCGTTTCCGATGCATATGCCGTCGCGCCGAAGGCGCTGGCTGCGTGGTGGCGGTGGACTCAGTCGTCCTCGCCCATCTGCGACTGCAGGTAGTTCTGCACGCCGACCTTGGACACCAGCTCGATCTGGGTTTCCAGGAAGTCGATGTGCTCTTCGGTGTCGTCCAGGATCTCCTGCAGCAGATCGCGCGAGACGTAGTCGCGCACCGTTTCGCAGTGGGCGATGCCGGCCTTGATGGTGGCTTGCGCGCCGAGTTCGGAGCGCAGGTCGCATTCCAGGATCTCGGGCACATCCTCGCCGACCTGCAGCTTGGCCAGGTCCTGCAGGTTGGGCAGGCCGTCCAGCATGAAGATGCGGTCCATCAGCTTGTCGGCGTGCTTCATCTCGCCGATCGATTCCTCATACTCCTTCTTGGCCAGGCGGTCGAAACCCCAGTGCTTGAGCATGCGGTAGTGCAGGAAGTACTGGTTGATGGCCGTGAGTTCGTTCTTCAGCTGCGCTTGCAGATGCGCGATGACCTGATCGTCGCCTTTCATGGGGCTCTCCTCTTTGCTTGTGTGACTCGAATGCCGGCATTGTCGTGACCTGGGTCATGGCGCACAAGGCAAAACCCCCGGTCGCCTGTTCTGCGTGCGTGTGAGGCTGAGTCGTCTTCTCATCTAGACCCATGACATCACGCTGAAATTTCGATAGTTATAGGCAATTGAAATCATTTGTTCAATTGATTGGAGACATCGATGGTTTACCCCTAGACTTCAGTCCTGTCTTCATTCCCGTTCGTTCCAACTCTTTAAGGAAACAGCAATGTCCCTGATCAATACCCAAGTCCAGCCTTTCAAGACCGAAGCGTTCGTGAACCGCAATGGCAAGGGTGAGTTCATTACCGTGACCGAAGAAAACCTGAAGGGCAAGTGGTCCGTGCTGATCTTCATGCCGGCCGCCTTCACGTTCAACTGCCCCACCGAAATCGAAGACGCCGCCGACAACTACGCCGAATTCCAGAAGGCCGGTGCCGAGGTGTACATCGTCACGACCGACACGCACTTCTCGCACAAGGTCTGGCACGAAACCTCCGACGCCGTCGGCAAGGCCAAGTTCCCCCTGGTCGGCGACCCGACGCACCAGCTGACCAATGCCTTCGGCGTGCACATCCCCGAAGAAGGCCTGGCACTGCGCGGCACCTTCGTGATCAACCCCGATGGCGTGATCAAGACCATGGAAATCCATTCCAACGAAATCGCCCGTGACGTGTCGGAAACCCTGCGCAAGCTCAAGGCTGCCCAGTTCACCGCCGCCAACCCCGGCCAGGTCTGCCCTGCCAAGTGGAAGGAAGGCGCCAAGACCCTGACGCCTTCGCTGGACCTGGTCGGCAAGATCTAAGCCCCGCGAGAAACCTCCCGCGATCCAGGAGGCGCCCCCCGGCGCCTCCCCGGCCGGACCCCAGCATGGCGCTCGTCGCCATGCCGTCCGGCTATTTTTTTGCCTGAATGCCCGCGCCCGTCGCCGGCCGGGCCCCAGACAAACACCCCCCAATACAGGATGCAAGCCATGCTCGACGACCAACTCAAAACCCAACTTTCCGCCTATCTGGAGCGCGTGACGCAGTCGTTCGAGATCGTGGCGTCCCTGGACGGCAGCGAGACCTCCGCCCAGATGCGCGAGCTGCTGGAAACCATCCAGTCCCTGCGCAGCGACAAGATCACCCTGCGCACCGATGGCGCCGATGCCCGCAAGCCGTCGTTCACGCTGCAGCGCGCCGGCACGCAGACCAGCCTGCGCTTCGCCGGCCTGCCGCTCGGCCATGAATTCACCTCGCTCGTGCTGGCGCTGCTCTGGACCGGCGGCCATCCCCCGAAGGTCGAGCAGGATGTGATCGAGCAGGTGCAGGCGCTCGAAGGCGACTTCGATTTCGAGGTCTATATGAGCCTGACCTGCCACAACTGCCCGGACGTGGTGCAGGCGATGTCGCTCATGGCCATCCTCAACCCCCGCATCCGCACCACCGTGATTGAAGGCGGCGCCTTCCAGCAGGAAGTGACCGACCGCGAGATCATGGCTGTGCCCATGGTGTTCCTCAACGGCCAGGTGTTCGGCTCCGGCCGCATGAGCATCGAGGAAGTCGTGGCCAAGCTCGACACCGGCGCCGCCAAGCGCGAAGCCGCCAAGCTCTCGGCCAAGGACGCGTTCGAGGTGCTGATCGTCGGCGGCGGCCCGGCCGGCGCGGCAGCGGCCGTGTACGCCGCCCGCAAGGGCATCCGCACCGGCGTGGCGGCCGAGCGTTTCGGCGGCCAGGTCAACGACACGCTGGACATCGAGAACTACATCTCGGTCAGCAAGACCGACGGCCCCAAGTTCGCCGCCGCGCTGGAGCAGCACGTGCGCGACTACGAGGTGGACCTGATGAACCTGCAGCGCGCCAAGTCGCTCACGCCGGCCCCCACCGAGGGCGGCCTGATCGAGGTCGAGCTGGAAAACGGCGGCACGCTCAAGTCCCGCTCCGTCATCATTTCGACCGGCGCGCGCTGGCGCAACATGAACGTGCCGGGCGAAGAGCAGTACCGCACCAAGGGCGTGACCTACTGCCCGCACTGCGACGGCCCGCTCTTCAAGGGCAAGCGCGTGGCGGTGATCGGCGGCGGCAACTCCGGCGTGGAAGCGGCCATCGACCTGGCCGGCGTGGTGGCCCATGTCACGGTGCTGGAATTCGCCGGTGAACTGAAGGCCGATGCCGTGCTGCAGCGCAAACTGCGCAGCCTGCCGAACGTGGACGTGATCCTCAACGCCCAGACCACCGAGGTGAAGGGCGACGGCAACCGCGTGACCGGCCTGAGCTACAAGGACCGCACCACCGAAGAGCACCATGTGCTGGCGCTGGAAGGCATCTTCGTGCAGATCGGCCTGCTGCCCAACACCGACTGGCTCAAGGGCACGGTGGAGCTGTCGCGCTTCGGCGAGATCGTGGTCGATTCGCATGGCCGCACCAGCGTGCCCGGCGTGTTCGCGGCCGGCGACTGCACCACGGTGCCGTACAAGCAGATCATCATCGCGGCCGGCGAGGGCGCGAAGGCGGCGCTGGGCGCGTTCGACCACCTGATCCGCACCTCGGCTCCGGCCTGAGATCGTGAACACGTTCTAGGGGCGCGGCGGGCCTTGCGCCCGTCAGCGGTAGAAAAGGAAAAGACGAAGGGAGCGGCCGCAGGGTCGCTCCCTTTTTTGCTGCCTTGCGCGCCGCCCGGCCGCGCCGCTCAGGCGGAGGCGAGCCGCCGGGGCAGGTGTTCCGCGAGCATCGCCAGGAAGCGGCGCGCCGCCGCCGTGAGCGCGCGGCCGCTGGGGTAGAGCGCATAGATGGTCGCCGGCTCCGGCGTCCAGTCCGGCAGCAGCCGCGTGAGGTGCCCGCGGGCGATCGCGTCCTGGCAGAGTGCCTGCGGCAGCGCGGCGACGCCCAGGCCCTGCAGCGCGGCCTGCAGCAGCGCCGTGGGCACGTTGGTGGTGAACACCGGCTCGAAGCGGTGCGTGGCCGTGTGGCGCCCGCGGCGTAGCCGCCAGACCCATTCGGCGCCGCGCCCGCCCAGGCCCAGGCAGCGCAGCGGCGCCAGGTCGTCCGGGTGCAGGGGCGCTGCGCCGGCTGCGAGCACGCCCGGGCCGGCCACGAGCGCGTAGTCCACGGCGGCGATCCTGCGCGCGACCAGCGAGGCATCCGGCAGCGGGGCGAAACCCGGATGGATGATGAGATCGGCATGCCGGTCGCCCGGGTCGAAGGCCCCGGCGACTTCTTCGAGATGCAGGCGCACATCCGGCATCGACGCCGCGAAACGGGCCGCCAGCCCGTCCACGATGGCCGCGCCGATGGCGGGCGGGCAGACCACGTGCAGCACGCCGCTGGGCCGGTTGCGCAGCCGGTCGGCCAGGGCCAGCACCTTGTCGGCCTCGGCCGCCAGCTGCACGCAGTGGGCATGGCATTGCGCGCCGAAGGACGTCAGCGCAAAGCCCTGGCCGCCCCGGTGGTAGAGCGGCAGGCCGAGCCGTGCTTCCAGCTCGCCGATGCGGCGCGCCAGCGTGGACTTGGGCAGGTCCAGACTCCGTGCCGCAGCGGAGATGCCGCCGTGCTCCACCACGGCCCTGAACAGGTACATGTCGTCGATGCCATGCATGCTGCCGTCCCATTCCTGTCGATATGAAGTCCTGATTATGGGACGGCTGGCGACGGGGCCCGGACGTAGGATTTCCCCATCGCAACACTCCAGGAGCCATTGCCATGCGGGAACCCTCCGAAACCATCGTCCATACCCTTTTCGGCGCGCTGCGCGGCGACGCGCACGACGGCGTCGCCTGCTTTCGCCGCGTGCCCTACGCTCCCGCGCCGGTGGGCCCCGGCCGATTCGCGCCGCCCGGCGAGCCGCCGTGCTGGGCCGGCGTGCGCGAAGCGCGCTCGCCTGGCACGGTGGCGCCGCAGCTGCCGTCGCGGCTGGACGCCGTCATGGGCGCCTACCCGGCGGACATGGACGAAGACTGCCTGCACCTGGACATCTGGACGCCCTGGCCGGACGGCGCGCTGCCTGCCGCGCCCGCGCCGGTGCTGGTCTTCCTGCACGGCGGCGCGTTCATGACGGGCGGCGGCTCGCTGCCTTGCTACGACGGCGCCTTGCTGGCCCGCCGGGCCGGCATCGTGGTGGTGAACGCCAGCTACCGGCTGGGGCTCTTCGGCTTTCTCGCGCACCCGGGCTTCGCGCCGGCCAACCTGGGGCTGCGCGACCAGCGGGCCGCCGTGCGCTGGGTGTCGCGGGCGATCGGCGCCTTCGGCGGCGATGCCGGGAACATCACGGTGGCCGGCCAGTCGGTGGGGGCCTTCGGCGTGGCGGCCTTGCTGGCCGAGCCGTCCTGCCGGGGGCTGTTCCAGCGGGCCATCCTCATGAGCGCGCCGCTGGGCCTGGCGCTGCCCCGCGCCCTGGCCGCGCCGCCGACGGCCGAGGCCCTGCTGCGTGCGCTGGGGCGCGATCCCGCGGACCTGGAGCCGCTGCGCACCCTGCCCGTGGCCGATCTGCTGGGTGCGCTGGACCGGGTGCAGCAGGCAGGCCGGCTGGAGCCGCCCCTGGTGCCGGGCGACATGACGCCGCCCTTCCTGCCCGCGATCGACGGGGACTGGCTGGCCCGCGACCCCCTCGATGCGCTGCGCGAAGGGGCTGGCGCCTGGTGCGACACCCTGGTGGGCACCACGCGCGACGAGTACGCGGCGTTCTCGCACGGCAACCCGTCGTTCGAGCGGTTCACGGCGGCCGAGCTGTGGACGGAATACGCACGCCTGCATGGCGAACGCGCGCAAGAAGCGCTGGCCTGCGCGCGGGCGCGGCTGGCGCCCGCCGATCCCGGCTCGGTGCTCAGCGCCCTGCGTGGCGACGAGATATTCACCGGCCCGGCGGTCGATCTGGCGCGGGCGCAGGCGCGGCATGGGGCGCGTTCGTACCTGTATCAGTTCGACTGGTCTGCGCCGCAGTCCGGCCTGGGCGCCTGCCACTGCATCGACCTGCCATTCCTCTTCGGCAACTTCGGCACATGGCAGGCCGCGCCCATGCTCCAGGGGGCCGGTGCGCGGGAGCTGCAGGATCTGTCGTCGATCTTCCAGGGAGCGCTCTGCGACTTCATCCGCACGGGCAGCCCCGACGGCGGCAGCCGGCCCCGCTGGCCCCAGTTCGGCCACAACGGAGCGCGCATGCATTTCGACGCCAGGGTGGGCGCCAGCGCCGATTGCTGAGGGCCGCGCAGGAGGGCAGGGCGCGTGGGGCAACGCGGAGGGCAAGAGGCTGCATCCCGGTCATCGGACTGACATGGGGCAGGCGGATCATGCGACCTGTTGATTTGCGAATTTGTGTGTTTGTGCAAATTTCTGCAAATAGGTCTGTCGTGCCCGGGCCTGGCCCGGCGGCAGGCCCATCGCTTCCTTCACCCCGATGAGGCCCTCCATGACCCCTTCCACAGATTCCCTCGCGCGTCCTCGCTGGATGCGGCTCGTTCTCGGCCTGATGGCCGGCTCGGCACTGGCCTGCGCCCTGGCCGGTTGCGGCGGCGGCGGCTCCGCCGGCAACGGCGGCGGCGGCAATCCGGGCAGCGGCAACCCGCCGGCTGCCGAGCAGCCGCGCCTGCGCTGCGCGCCGTAGCCCTCTTGCGCCGCCCTCCCATCCCACGCCCCCGGAACCCTCCCGCGCCCACCATGACCATCGATCTTTCCAAACGCAAGCTCCTGCAGGCCGCTGCAGGCACCACGGCCGGTGTTGCGGCACTGAGCCTTTTCCCGCCCAGCATCCGCCGCGCCCTGGCCATTCCCGCCGCCCAGCGCACCGGCACGATCGCGGACGTGCAGCACGTCGTGATCGTGATGCAGGAAAACCGCTCGTTCGACCACTACTTCGGCACGCTGGCCGGCGTGCGCGGCTTCGGCGACCGCTTCACCATTCCCCTGCCGAACGGCCGCAGCGTGTGGCAGCAGTTCGACGCCAACGGCAACCCCGTGCTGCCCTATCACCTGGATCAGTCCGCCGGCAACGCCCAGCGCGTGAGCGGCACGCCGCACAGCTGGGTGGATGCGCGCAACGCCTGGGACCGTGGCCGCATGAGCGAATGGCCGCGCTACAAGAAGCCGCAGTCCATGGGCTACTACATGCAGACCGAGGCCCCGTTCCAGTTCGCGCTGGCCAATGCCTTCACGGTGTGCGATGCGTATTTCTGCTCGCTGCACGGCGGCACCAACTCCAACCGGCTCTTCCACTGGACCGGCACCAACGGCGCCACCGGGCCCTCCGGCCAGGTGGTGGTGAACAACGTCTGGGACGAACTGGATTCGGACACCGACATCCGCACAGGCGGCTACGACTGGACGACCTACCCGGAGCGCCTGCAGCAGGCCGGCGTGTCGTGGATGGTCTATCAGAACATGCCCGACAACTTCACCGACAACCCCCTCGTCGGCTTCAAGCAGTACCGCCAGGCCAACCTCGCCTCGGGCAAGCCGGTGTACAGCGACCAGGCCGTCTGCCCGGCCTACGACCCGGCCAAGGACGATGCCGGCAACCCGCTCTACAAGGGCATCGCCAACACCATGCCCGACGGGGGCTTCCTCGGCACCTTCCGCCAGGCCGTGCTCGACGGCTCGCTGCCGCAGGTGTCGTGGATCATTCCGCCGGCCACCTATTCCGAGCATCCCGGCCCGTCCAGCCCCGTGCAGGGCGCCTGGTACGTGCAGGAACTGCTGGACGCGCTCACCGCCAACCCCGACGTGTGGAGCAAGACCGTGCTGCTCATCAACTTCGACGAGAACGACGGCTACTTCGACCACCTGCCGCCCCCTTGCGCGCCCTCGCTGGACGGGCAGGGCGGCACGCTGGGCAAGTCCACGCTGGCGGCGGGCGACATGGCCTACGAGTACTACACCCACACGCCCTACGCCGGCACCAACATGCCGCCGCCCGACGGCGATTGCTACGGCCCGGGACCGCGGGTGCCGATGTGGGTGATCTCACCCTGGAGCCGCGGCGGCTGGGTGAATTCGCAGCACTTCGACCACACCTCGATCCTGCGTTTCCTGGAGGCGCGCTTCGGCGTGAAGGCGCCGCTGATCAGCCCGTACCGCCGCGCCGTCTTCGGCGACCTGACCAGCGCCTTCAACTTCGCCACGCCCAACGATGCGCCCCTGGCCACCCTGGCGGGCCGGCGCAGCAAGGTGGACGCCGACGCGCTGCGCACCGCGCAGGGGGCGCTGCCGCAGATCGCCGTGCCGTCGCCACAGGCGCTGCCGCTCCAGGATGCGGGCACGCGCCCGTCCCGCGCGCTGCCCTACGAGCTGCACACCAGCGCCCGCGCCGACGCCGCCGGCGGCACGGTGCAGCTGATCTTCTCCAACACCGGCAGCGCCGCGGCCGTGTTCCACGTCTATGACCGGCTGCACCTGGACCGCGCGCCCCGGCGCTACGTGGTGGAGGCGGGCAAGCAGCTCGACGACCGCTGGGACACCACGGCCGACAGCGGCGCCTACGACCTCTGGGTGCTCGGCCCCAACGGCTTTCACCGCAGCTTCGTGGGCAACCTGGCCGCGCTGCGCGCCGCCGCAACGCCCCACCCCGAGGTGCGCGTGTGCTACGACATCGACAAGGGCAACGTCTATCTCACGCTCATGAACCAGGGCACCGCCAACGCGGCGCTGCAGGTCAAGGCCGCCGCCTATCGCAACGACGGCCCCTGGAGCGCCAGCGTGGCGCCGGGGCAGACGCAGGAGCTGCACTGGGACCTGGGCGGCAGCGCCAGCTGGTACGACTTCGTGGTCACCTGCGATGCGCTGCCGGGCTTCGTGCGGCGCTTCGCCGGCCGCGTCGAGACCGGCCGTGACGGGCTGAGCGACCCGGCCATGGCCGCCGCGGGCTGAGCTGCCGCGCTGCCGCGCGCACGGCGGCCCGCTCGCAGAGAGCGCGCCGCCGTGGCACGATGAGGGCGCGTTCGCGTCGCCGGGGGCTCCTGCATGGCAGCAGCCCCCGGCGGCCGTTCCACCCCTGCATTCCGCACCCCTTCGTTCCATCCCCGCCAGGAGCCCTGAACCCGCCATGCTGCAAGAGGAGCGCCTGCTGCGCATCGAATCCCTGCTGGCCACCGACGTGCGCGTGAGCACCGAACGGATCGCCCAGGAACTGGACATCTCCCGCGAAACCGCGCGCCGCGACATCCTGGCGCTCGAATCCCGTGGCGCGCTGCGCCGGGTGCACGGCGGCGCCGTGGCCCTCAACCCCGTGATGCCCGAGGCCCCCTATGCCGAACGCCAGCGGCTGCGCGAGCGGGAAAAGCGCGCCATCGCCAAGGCCGCGCTGCGGCTGGTCTCGCCCGGGCAGACGCTGTTCATGGACGCGGGCAGCACCATGCACTGCTTCGCGCAGGAGCTGCGTTCCCTGAAGGGCCTGACCGTGGTCACCAATTCCATCGCCATCGCGCTGACGCTCGCCTCCCCGGACGGCAGCGGGGGCCACCGCGTGGTGCTGCTGGGCGGCGAGCCCCGCGCCGACGTGCAGGCCACCTTCGGCGAGGCCACGGTGGGCGAGATCCACCGCTTCCGGGCCGACATCGCCATGCTCTCGCCCGTGGGCCTGTGCGTGCAGCAGGGCGCGAGCAGCTACGAACACCACGAGGCCGCCGTGGCGCAGGCCATGGTGCGGCAGGCGGACCAGGTGGCGCTGCTGGCCGACCACACCAAGATCGGCGCGGCCAGCCGCCTGGCCTATTGCACGGCGCAGGACGTGGACGTGCTGGTCACCAACCGCCACGCCTCCACGCAGGCCGGGCTGGCGCTGCTGCAGCGCGAGGTGGGGCGGCTGGTGGTCGCCTAGAGGCTGTAACCACGGGCGGCCGCTGAAGCCACCTCCCGCGTTCAGCCGTGCGCCGGGGTGCCCCCCCGGGCGGCATTGCCGTTCAGGCGGAAGATCGAAACCGCATCCATGAGGGTGCGGGCCTGGCGCTCCAGGCTGTGCGCCGCCGCGGCGCTTTCTTCTGCCAGCGCCGCATTGCGCTGGGTGGAGTCGTCCAGCTCGCCGATGGCGCTGCCCACGGCCGCGACGCCGGTGCTCTGCTCCGCGGTGGCCGTGGCGATCTCCTTGACCATGGTGGCCATGCGCTGCACGGCGGTTTCGATCTCCTGCATCGCATCGCCGGACTCGGTCGCGATGGTGGAGCCGCTCTCCACCTGGGACTGGCTGGTCTGGATCAGCGCCTTGATCTCCCGGGCGGCGGCCGCGCTGCGCTGCGCCAGGTTGCGCACTTCCGACGCCACCACGGCGAAGCCGCGGCCTTCCTCGCCGGCACGGGCGGCCTCGACGGCGGCGTTCAGCGCCAGGATGTTGGTCTGGAAGGCGATGCCGTCGATCACGCCGATGATGTCGCCGATGCGGTTGGAGCTGCCGTTGATGTCGCGCATGGCTTCCACGACGCGCGATACCGCGCTGCGGCCCTTGAGGGCCACCTCGGCCGCGTCTTCGGCCAGCCGGCTCGCGGCATGCGTGTGGTCGGCGTTCGAGCGCACGGACTGCGTGAGCTCGTCCATGGTGGCTGCCGTTTCCTCCAGCGCGCTCGCCTGGCGCTCGGTCTGCTGGCTCAGGTTGGAGCTGCCCGCGGCGATCTGCGTGGCGCCGGTGGAGATGGAGTCGGAGGCCTGCTGCACCTGGGTGACGATGCCGTGCAGGCTTTGCTGCATGGAGGCGATCAGCGCGAGCACGCTGTCGGGCTGGGCGGAGGCCGGCAGGGTGATCGGTGTCAGGTCACCTTGGGCGACCTGCAGCGCCGCGCCGCCCAGTTCGGTGGGCTCGCCGCCCAGCGAGCGGCGGACGCTGCGCACGATGGCCCAGGCGGCGCCCGCGGCCAGCAGCGCGCCCAGCCCGCCCAGCGCCAGGGCCAGCCAGGCGGTCCGCTGCGCGTCCTGCCGCGCGTCCTGCGCGAGCGAGGCGGAGAGTTCCACCTGCCGCTTCACGCCGTCGTCCATCGCCTTGACGAGCGGCATCTGGCGTTCGCGCATCGGACCGATCAGGTTCTTGCGGGCGTCGTCCAGCGAGCCGGCCAGCGCCAGCCGGGCGGTGTTGTCGATCTCGGTGTTGAAGGGCTCCAGCAGCCGGGCGATGTCCTGCAGGTGGCGGCGCTCGGCGTCGTCGGTTTCGACCAGCAGCAGGTCCGCCACGATCTTCTGGTTGGCGGCCTTGATGGCGTTCGCCTTCTTCAGCTCGGCGTCCTGGAAGGCGCGGTCCGGGCTGATGAGCACGTTGCGCAGCTGGTGGCCCTGGGCGTTGAAGTTGTTGCGCAGCAGCTGGAGCTGTTCCAGGCGCACGATCCGCTGGCTGGCGATGACATCGGCCACGTCGGCCAGGCCGCTCATGCGCAGGGAGAAGTAGCCGCAGACGATGATGAGCAGTGCAACGATGAGTGCGTAGCCCAGAGCGATGCGCGTGGAGAGCTTCATGGCAACGTGGCGATGTGATCGTGGTGCCACGAATGTATCAATATGTCACTTTCACATCGTGAAGAATTGACAGCTGTTGGGCCCTGCCTACAGAGGCTGGACGCAGCGTTCTGCCGTGTGACCCCGGCGGTGCGCTCAGTCCGCGCCGCCCAGCACCTTGTAGAGCGTGATGCGGTTGGTCTGCTCGGTCAGCTGCAGGCCGATCAGCGTCTGCTGCGCGGCGTAGAGCGAGCGCTGCGCGTCCAGCACCGCGAGGTAGCTGTCGGCGCCCAGGCGCCAGCGCGCCAGGGTCAGGTCCAGCGCCCGCTGCGTGTTGGCGACCAGCGATGCCTGCGCCTGCAGGCGTTCCTGCAGCGTGGCGCGGTCGGCCAGGGCGTCCGCCGCCTCGCGGAAGGCGGTCTGCACGGCCTTGTCGTACTGCGCCAGCGCCGTGTCGCGGGCCACTTCGGCCACGCGCAGGTTGGCCTGGTTGCGGCCCGCGTCGAAGATCGGCAGGCGGATCTGCGGCGCGAAGCTCCAGGTGCTGTTGCCCGATCCGAAGAGGCCCGAGAGCGCGTTGCTGGCCGTGCCGACGCTGGTCGTGAGCGTGATCGACGGGAAGAACGCGGCGCGCGCGGCACCGATGCTGGCGTAGCTGCCCTGCAGCGACCGTTCGGCGGCCTGGATGTCCGGGCGGCGCAGCAGCACGCTGGAGGGCAGGGCGGAGGGCACGGCCAGCAGCGGGGCGGCTTCCAGCGTGGGGCGCTGCCAGCGCGCGGCGTCGGGGCTGCCGGCCTGTGCCGATGGGGCCGCGCCGGCAGCCGCTTCCATGGTGGTGGGCGTGGCAGCCAGGGCGAAGGCTTCCACCGCGCTGGGCGGCAGCAGCGTCTCGGGCAGTGGCGCGCCGACCAGCAATTGCAGGGCGTTGCGGTCCTTGGCGATCTGCGCGGCGGCGGCGGCGGCATCGGCGCGGGCGCTGTCCACCGTGGTCTGCGTCTGGGTCAGTGTCAGGCCCGAGGTGGCGCCGCGTTCGCGGCTCTGGCGCGACACGGCGAGCGACTGCTCGCGCGTGCGCAGCGTTTCGCGGGCCAGCAGCAGGCGGCGCGCGTCGGCATCGAGCGTGAGCCAGGCGCCCGCCACGTCGGCGATGAGCGACAGGCGCAGGCTGCGCGCGTTCTCGCCCACGCGCAGGAATTCCTGCAGCGCGGCGTCGTTCAGGTTGCGCACGCGGCCGAAGAAGTCGAGCTCGTAGCTCGCGAAGCCGACCTGGGCGCTGTATTGGCCCGTGGTGTTGCTGCGGCCGGCGGCGGTCAGGTCGTCGGCCGTGCGTGCGCGTGTGCCTCCGCCGGTGGCGGCCACGGTGGGCAGCAGGTCGGCGCGGCTCACGCCGTACTGGGCGCGGGCGCGCTCGATGGCGAGCAGGGCCACGCGCAGGTCGCGGTTCCCTGCCAGGGCGCGGCCGACCACGTCGCGCAGGCGCGGGTCGGTGATGAACGATTCCCAGGCCGGCAGGCGGGCGCCGTCCTGCGCGGCAGCGTCGGCCGATGCGCTGGCCGCAGCGGTTGACGCAGCGGTTGAGGTCGCGGAGGCGCCGGCCGTGGCCTGGCCCTCCAGCGTGGCGGGCACCGGCAGGGCCGGCGGCGCATAGGGCGGCGCCAGATTGGCGCAGCCGGCCAGCAGCGCGGCGGCGGCGCAGGCCAGCAGCGCGCGGCGCGATGGGGGGAGCGAGATGCGCGTCATGCGGAGGCTCCGGAAGAAGAGTCGCCTGCGCCCGGGTGGGAGGGCGGGGCGCTGCCGGCATCGCGCACGGCGCCGCGGGCGAAGAAGCTGCGGATCAGCACGAAGAACACCGGCACGAAGAAGATGCCCAGCACCGTGGCGGCCACCATGCCGCCCAGCACGGCCGAGCCGATGGCCTGGCGCCCGCCGGCGCCCGCGCCCGTGCCGATGGCCAGGGGCAGCACGCCGAAGCCGAAGGCCAGCGAGGTCATGAGGATGGGGCGCAGCCGCAGCCGCACGGCTTCGAGCGTGGCGTCGATCACGCTCTTGCCGGCGGCCTGCAGCTGGGTGGCGAATTCCACGATCAGGATGGCGTTCTTGCAGGCCAGCCCCACGGTGGTGAGCAGGCCCACCTGGAAGTACACGTCGTTCGACAGCCCGCGGATGCCGATGCCCAGCAGCGCGCCCACGATGCCCAGCGGCACCACCAGGATCACCGAGAACGGCACCGACCAGCTTTCGTAGAGCGCCGCCAGGCACAGGAACACGAACAGGATGGAGACGGCGTAGAGCGCCGGCGCCTGCGAGCCCGAGAGCCGTTCCTGGAAGGAGGCGCCGGTCCATTCGTAGCCGATGCCCGGGGGCATCTGCTTCATGATGTCTTCCACCGCCGCCATGGCCGCGCCGGAGCTCACGCCCGGCGCCGCGTCGCCCACGAATTCATAGCTGGAGCTGCCGTTGTAGCGCTGCAGCTGGGGCGAGCCGTAGGTCCAGTAGGTGCTGGAGAAGGCCGAGAACGGCACCATCTGGCCCTGGTTGTTGCGCACCGTCCAGGGGCCGATGTCCTGCGGCAGCATGCGGAAGGGCGCATCGCCCTGCATGTAGACGCGCTTGACCCGGCCCTTGTTGAGGAAGTCGTTCACGTAGGTGCCGCCGATGGCGCTGGAGAGCGTGCTGTTGATGTCGGCGGTCGCCAGGCCCAGCGCGCCGGCCTTGGCGTCGTCGATGGTCACGCCCAGCTGCGAGGTGTCGTCCGCGTTGTTGAAGCGCAGGTTGGAGATCTCGTGCCGGCCGCGGGCCAGCTCCAGCACCTTGTCGCGCGCGGCCACCAGCGCCTCGTGGCCCAGTCCGTTCAGGTCCTTGAGCTGGAAGTTGAAGCCCGCGTTGGCGCCCAGGCCGCGCACGGCCGGCGGCAGCACCACGAAGATGCGCGCATCGCGGATCTGGCGCAGGTCGCGCGTGGCCTTGCGGGCGATGGCGTCGGCGCTCTGCTCGGGCCGGGTGCGCTGGCTCCAGTCGGTCAGGCGCACGAAGCCGCGCGCCGAGCTCTGGTCGCCGTTGGCGCCGGTGATGGAGTTGAAGCTCACCACGTCGGGCTGGGCGGCGAAGTATTTCTGCACCTCGGCCATCACGGCCTGCAGCCGCGTGTTGGAGGAGCCCGCCGGCAGCGTGATCTGGATCTGCACCGCGCCCTGGTCTTCGTTGGGCAGGAACGAGGTGGGCAGGCGCATGAAAAGCACCGCCATGCCGCCCACGATGAGCGCATAGACGACCATCATGCGGCCGCCCCGGCGCACCACGCGGCCCACGCCGCGCTGGTAGCCGTCGGCCGTGCGGTCGAAGCGGCGGTTGAAGCCGTCGAAGAAACGGTCCGTCAGGCCCATCAGCCCGCGCCGCGGCGCGGCCCCGTGGGGGCTGTGCGCGCCCTTGGGGATCGGCTTGAGCAGCGTGGCGCAGAGCGCCGGCGTGAGCGTCAGCGCCACCAGCACCGACAGCACCATGGCCGAGACGATGGTGATGGAGAACTGCCGGTAGATCACGCCCGTGGAGCCGCCGAAGAAGGCCATGGGGATGAACACCGCCGACAGCGTGAGCGCGATGCCCACCAGGGCCGGCGTGATCTCGGCCATGGACTTGCGCGTGGCCTCCTTCGGGGAGAGGCCTTCCTCGCTCATCACGCGCTCGACGTTCTCCACCACCACGATGGCGTCGTCCACCAGCAGGCCGATGGCCAGCACCATGCCGAACATGGTCAGCGTGTTGATCGAATAGCCCGCGGCCGACAGCACGCCGAAGGTGCCCAGCAGCACCACCGGCACCGCGATCGCGGGGATCAGCGTGGCGCGGAAGTTCTGCAGGAAGAGATACATCACCAGCACCACCAGGGCCATGGCTTCCACCAGGGCCTTGATGACCTCTTCGATCGAGGCCTTGACGAAGGGCGTGGTGTCGTAGCTGGTGAAGGGCTTGAGCTCGTAGGGGAAGAAGGGCTGCAGCTCGGCGATCTTGGCGTTCACCGCCTCGGCCACCGCCATGGCGTTGGCGCCGTCGGCCAGCACCACGCCCATGCCCGCGCCGGGCTGGCCATTGAGGCGCGTGGTGATGGTGAGGTTGTCCGCGCCCAGCTCGATGCGCGCCACGTCCTTCAGCCGCACCACGGCGCCGTCGGTGGCGACCTTGAGCACGATGTTCTCGAACTGCTCCTTGCTCTGCAGCTTGCTGCGCGCCGTGATGGTGGCGTTGAGCTGCTGCTGGCCCACGGCGGGCAGGGCGCCCAGCTGGCCGGCCGAGACCTGGGCGTTCTGCGAGTTGAGCGCGCTGCCCACGTCGGAGGGCATGAGCCCGTATTTCTCCAGCTTGGCCGGGTCCATCCACACACGCATGGCGTAGCCCGTGCCCAGCGTGGCCACGTCGCCCACGCCGTCGATGCGGCTGATGACGTCCACCAGGTTGCTGGAGATGTAGTCGCCGATGTCCACCTGCGAGGCCGACGGGTCGGGCGAGGTGAAGGTGATGACCATCAGGTAGTCGTTGCCGCCCTTGGTCACCGTGACGCCGCGGCTCTGCACGGCCGGCGGCAGGCGCGACATGGCCTGCTGCAGCTTGTTCTGCACCTGCACCTGGGCCACGTCGATGTTGGTGCCGGCGTTGAAGGTGAGCGTGGTGCGCGAGTTGCCCGAGGCATCGCTGGTCGAGCCCATGTAGATGAGGTTGTCCAGCCCCTTGAGCTGCTGCTCGATCACCTGGGTGACCGAATCCTCCACCGTCTTGGCCGAGGCGCCCGTGTAGGTGGCGCTGATGGACACGCGCGGCGGGGCGATGTCCGGGTACTGCTCCAGCGGCAGGTTGCGGATGGAGAGCGCGCCCGCCAGCATGATGATGATGGCGATGACCCACGCGAAGATGGGCCGGTTGATGAAGAACTGTGCCATGGGCCGCGTTCCCCGGTCAGCGCGAGGCGGCCACGGCCGGCGCGGACGCTGCGGCTGCGGCAGGGGCTGCTGCCGCCGTGCCGCCGCCTGGTTGCGAGGCTGGTGCGGCTTGGGCGGCTTGCGCGGCCTGCGGCTTGATCTGCACTTCCACCGGCTCAGCGGCGTCGCCCGGCTTCACGCGCTGCAGGCCATCGACCACCACGCGGTCGCCGGCCGCGAGGCCCTGGGTGACCAGCCAGCGGTTGCCCACGGCGGAGCCCACCTCGATGCGGCGGCGCTCGATCTTGCTCTGCGCATTCACCAGCAGCACGCTGGCGCTGCCGGCCGTGTCGCGCGACACGCCCTGCTGGGGCACCAGCAGGGCCTGCTCATCCACGCCGGCCTGCAGCACGGCGCGCACGTACATGCCGGGCAGCAGCAGGCCGTCGGGGTTGGGCACTACGGCGCGCAGCGTGATGGTGCCGGTGGTCGGGTTCACGTTCACGCCGCTGAACTGCAGCCGGCCCGGATGCGGATAGGTGCTGCCGTCTTCCAGCAGCAGCTGGATGCGCGCGCTGCCGCCATCCGCCTGCTGGAAGCGGCCCTGCGCCATGTCGCGCTTCAAGCGCAGCACGTCGGTGGTGGACTGGGTCACATCCACATAGAGCGGGTCGATCTGCGAGATGGTGGTGAGCGCGCCCGTCTGGTTGGCCGTGACCAGCGCGCCCGGCGTGACCGTGGACGTGGTGGTGCGCCCGCCGATGGGCGCCTTGATGCGGGTGTAGCCCAGGTTGATGCGCGCGTTCTCCACCGCCGCCGCCGCCACGCCCAGGTCGGCACGCGCCTGCGAGAGCGCGGCCTGGCTGTCGTCATAGACCTGGCGGCTGATGGCGTCGATCTTCACCAGCTCGGCATTGCGCCGCGCATTGGTTTCGGCCGTGGTGACGGCCGAGCGGGCCTTGGCCTGGGCGGCCTCGGCGCTGGCCAGGGCCACGGCGAAGCCCGCATCGTCCAGCTGATAGAGCACCTGCCCGGCCTTGACCGAGGCGCCTTCCGTGAAAAGCCGCTTTTGCACGATGCCGCCCACCTGGGGCCTGATCTCGGCGCTCAGGTAGGCCGTGGTGCGGCCCGGCAGCTCGGTGGTGACCGTCTGCCGCTGCGGCTGCAGCGTGACCACGCCGACCTGCACCGGCCCGCGCGCCGCAGGCTGCTGCGCGGCCTTGTCGGAGCAGGCGGACAAGGCGACGAGCGCCACCAGCGCCGCAGCGCCGGCCCGCCAGCGCAGGCCGTGCCCCGGGCGGGTGCGCGGCGCGGCGGCAGGGGTGGCGAAGAGGTCGGATGCGGGCGGGAATGCGGGAGACGGGCGGTTGCTGGGGCGAGGGGGCGGATTCATCGTGCGGGCGCAAACCGGAGGGCGGAGGGCTGGGGGAGACTTGGAACATTCTGCCGGCGAATGTGGGAGAAAGGTTGAAGCGCCCCGCGCCGCGCCGGGTCGTGCGCCCGGGGCGGCGCGGCGGGTGATCTAATCCCTGCGCGACCCCTGGGAGATCGTGAACACGTTCTCAGGCGGCACCCTTTTCATCACCCTCGCTCCACAGGTATCCGTGCAACTTCCCTGGCGTCGCTTCCAGCCCGGCATCACGGCGCAGCTCTTCCTGGCCGTGCTCAGCACGGCCATCTTCATGGTCGTGGCCATGGGCGCGGCGGCGCAGTGGAGCTTCAGCCGCGGCTTCCTGGGCTATCTGAACGAAGCGGCGGCCGACCGCCTGCAGGCCGTGCGCCCGCGGCTGGAGCAGGCCTACGCCGAAAACGGCGGGCAGTGGGACTTCCTGCGCGATGACCGCAAGCGCTGGTTCAAGCTGCTGCGCCCGGTGGCCGACGCCGATGCCTCCCCCGCGGCCGTGCTCGCGCAGCGCCCGCTGTCGGACCTGACCGGCGCGGCCCTGCGCAGCACGCTGCTCGATGCCGAGCTGCATTTCGTCGTCGGCTACGAGGGCTTCCGGCTCGATGCGCCCCGCTGGTCGGTGCAGGTAGGCGGCCGCACGGTGGGCTGGATCACCACCGCGCCGTTCGAAAGCGTGAGCGCGGCGGGCGACGTGCGCTTCGCCGCCAGCCAGTACCGCGCCAGCTGGACCATGGGCGCCGTCTCCGTGCTGCTGGCCGCGCTGATCGCGCTCTGGGCGGCGCGCCGGCTGCTGCGCCCCTTGCGGGCGGTGGCGGCGGCCACCCACCGGCTGGCGGCGGGCGACTATGCCACCCGCGTGCCGGTGGTGGCGGCCGGCGAGGTCGGCCAGCTCGCCTCGGACTTCAACCGCCTGGCCGTCACCCTGGAGCGCAACGAGCAGATGCGGCGCGACTTCATGGCCGACATATCGCACGAGCTGCGCACGCCGCTGGGCGTGCTGCACGGCGAGCTGGAGGCCATGGAAGACGGCGTGCGCCCGCTCAACCGCGCGGCGGTGCATTCGCTGCAGGCCGAGGTCGCCACGCTCAACAAGCTGGTGAGCGATCTCTACGACCTGTCGCTGGCCGAAGCCGGCGCCATGACCTTCCGGCTGGTGCCGCTCGATCTGGCGGAGCTGCTGCAGGCCAGCGCCACGGCCTACCGTTCGCGGCTGGCCAGTGCCGGCATCGCGCTGGAGATGCGGCTGGCGGCGCAGTCGCTGGCCGTGGCGGGCGACGGGCGGCGGCTGCACCAGCTCTTCGGCAACCTGCTGGAGAACGCGGTGCGCTACACCGACGGCGGCGGCACGCTGCGCATCGAGGCCGAGCGCGATGCCGCGGGCTGGGTGCGGGTGGCGTTCAGCGATTCGGCCCCCGGCGTGGCGCCCGAGCATCTGCCGCGCCTCTTCGACCGCTTCTACCGCGTGGATGCCTCGCGCAACCGCGCCAGCGGCGGCGCCGGCCTGGGCCTGGCCATCTGCCGCCGCATCGCCGAAGCCCATGGCGGCCGCATCGAAGCCCGGCAGTCGCCGCTGGGCGGCCTGTGCGTGCTGCTGTGGCTGCCGGTGCCAGTGGGCGATTCGCTCGCGCAGGGTGCGAGCCTTCCCCCGTCGATGGAGGAAGCGCCATGAGTTCCTTGGTGCAGCGCGCAGCCGAGGCCGTGCCGCCGGCCCGCATCCTGGTGGTGGAGGATGAGCCCAAGATGGCCGCGCTGCTGCTGGACTACCTGCGCGCCGCCGGCCACGAACCGCACTGGCTGGACGATGGCCGCGCCGTGGCGCCCCATGTGCGCGAGCACGCGCCCGACCTGGTGCTGTTGGACGTGATGCTGCCCGGCCGCGATGGGCTGGAGGTGTGCCGCGAGCTGCGCGGCTTCAGCGACGTGCCCATCGTCATGCTCACCGCGCGCGTGGAAGAGGCCGACCGCCTGGCCGGCCTGGAGTGGGGCGCCGACGACTACATCTGCAAGACGCCGTTCAGCCCGCGCGAGATCGTGGCGCGCGTCAAGGCCATCCTGCGGCGCAGCCGGCTGGTGCCGGCGCAGGCCGCCGCGCCCGCACCCGTGAGCGAGCCGGTGCTGCGCATCGACGTGGAGAGCTACCGCGCCTACTTCCACGGCGCGCTGCTGGACCTGACGCCCGTCGAATTCCGCCTGCTGCGCACCCTGGCCGCGGCGCCCGGGCATGTCTTCTCGCGCGACGTGCTGCTGACCAAGCTGCACCACGACCACCGCGCCGTGACCGACCGGGCGGTGGACAGCCACATCAAGAACCTGCGCCGCAAGCTGGCCCAGGTGGATGCGGACTGCGATCCGATCCGCGCGGTCTATGGCGTGGGCTTCCGGCTCGATCTGTAGCGCTTGGCCTGCCGGGCGCTGCCCGGGAATACCTTCTGCGTTTCCTTCTCCACTGGGCCCTTGGGCGCCCAGGCGGCCTGCGTTGCGCGCGGTCTTCGCATTTTCTTGATGTGGGTCAAGCGCTACCCAATCAGTCTCGCGGGCCCGCTCGCGCTCTGGAGAATGCTGTTTACCAGCAGATGAAATTCTGGATGATTTGATGGATATGAAATAACATTTGAAAAAAATGTGAAATAAAACATTAAGTGCGGCTGGCGGGTGGGCGATCCCCATACCCCCGGTCGGTGGAACCCGCCATATCGAGGACCTCATGCGCGTCAACCTTCCCGTTACCACCCGCGAATATCCCTTCCCTCGCGGAGAGACCCTGGTTTCCACGACCGACCTGCAGGGTCGCATGCTGTACTGCAACCCGATGTTCATCGAGGTCAGCGGCTACACGCGCGAGGAATTGCTGGGCCAGCCGCACAACATGATTCGCCACCCCGACATGCCCGAGGAAGCCTTCCGCGACATGTGGGCCACCATCTCTTCCGGCCTGCCCTGGTCGGCCCCGGTGAAGAACCGGCGCAAGGACGGCGACTTCTACTGGGTGATGGCCAACGTCACGCCGCTGATCGAGGGCGACCGTCCGGTGGGCTACATGTCGGTGCGCACCGAGGCCACGCGCGAGCAGATCCAGGCGGCGGAAGCGCTCTACGCCCGCATGCGCGCCGAGAAGGAGTCCGGCCGCCAGGTGCTGGCGCTGCAGGCCGCCCGCCTGGTGAGCAACACCCCGCTGGGGCGCGTGGCGCAGGCCCTGCGGCTGGGCATGGGCACCAAGGTGTGGATGGCCTGCGCGGCCGTGTTCCTGGCCTGCCTGCTGGCCTCGCTGGCCGGCACGCCGCTGTCGGGCATGGGGGCTGCGGCAGCCTGGCTGGCGGCGCTCGCCGTGGCCGCGGGCGCGGCCTTCTACATCAGCAGCGCCGCCGTCGCGCCGCTGGGCCAGATGGTGCGTGCGGCCAACCGCATGGCAGCCGGCGACCTCACGCAGTCGCTGCAGGTCACGCATTCCGACCTGATGGGCGATCTGCAGAAGGCGCTGAGCCAGCTCAACGTGAACCTGCTGTCCATCGTGCGCGACGCGCGCGAGGAGAGCGAGAAGATGCGCAACGCCACGCAGGAGATCGCGCGCGGCAACCGCGACCTCTCCAGCCGCACCGAGACCCAGGCCAGCAGCCTGGAGGAGACGGCCGCGTCGATGGAGGAGATCACCGGCACCGTCAAGCTCACGGCCGAATCTGCCAGCAAGGCCAGCCAGATGGCCAACCGCGCGACCGATGTGGCCGAGCGCACCAGCGAGGCCGTCAACAGCGTGGCCGACACCATGAAGCAGATCCAGGCCGCGTCGGGGCGCATCGGCGAGATCACCAGCTCATCGACAGCATCGCCTTCCAGACCAACATCCTGGCGCTGAACGCCGCCGTGGAAGCCGCCCGCGCCGGCGAGCAGGGCCGGGGCTTCGCCGTGGTGGCGCAGGAGGTGCGCAGCCTCTCGCACCGCACGCAGACGGCCGCCAAGGAAATCCGCGCGCTCATCGACGATTCGGCCGCCAAGGTGCAGGAAGGCCATCGCAAGACCGACGGCGCACAGACCACCATGGGCGAATCGCTGGAACTCGTGCGCGACATGAGCGCGCTGATCGGCGAGATCCACAGCGCGGCCAACGAACAGCTCTCGGGCATCTCGCAGATCAATTCCGCCGTGGCCCACCTGGACACCATCACCCAGCAGAACGCGGCGCTGGTCGAGCACAGCGCCGGCCTCGCGCAGCAGCTGCAGACCCAGGCGCAGACCGTGACCGAGACGGTGCAGATCTTCCGCGTCGCGGCCGGCACGTCCGCTGCCACGCGGCAGGACGCGGTATCGCTGCGCAAGGCCATGAAGGTGCAGCAGGCCCAGGCGGGCTCCTCCAGCCAGGCGATGCTGGAACAGGCCTAAGTGGAATGGGCCTGGGTGCCCAGGCCCAAGACCGGCGCGCTCCCCGTAGGTCAGCCCTCCGGTTCAAGGCCAAATCACCCTCTGGCGCAGGCTGAGCAAGCGCAGTGTGCTATCAATAGCGTAGCGATGGTGCTCGCGTGCGCCGCTGCCTGCGTTAACAAACGTGTCCGCGCACCCGGCGTGTCCCCGGCGTCTGGCGATGGACACGGCACTGGCCTACGATGCGCGGTCGCAGCCAGCCGGCTGCAGCTCACGCTTTCGACCGTTGCCAGAAGGACGCTTCATGACCAATTCCTCCGCTTCCCTTGCCGACCAGCTCTTCGCCCAACTGCAGGGCGAACCCCTGCAGCAGATCGCGCAGCAGCTGGGCACCAGCCCGGAGCAGACCCAGGGCGCCGTCAGCGCAGCCCTGCCGCTGCTGCTGGGCGCGCTGGGCCGCAATGCCCAGCAGCCCGGCGGCGCCGATGCGCTGCTGAACGCGCTGCAGCGCGACCATGCCGATGCCGCACCGGCCGCTCCTGCCGAAGGCGGCGGCATGGATTGGGGCGGCCTGCTGGGCGCGGTGCTGGGCGGCTCGGGCAGCGGCGGCGCCGCGCCTTCGGCCGGGGCCGACATCCTGGGCCACATCTTCGGCGGCCAGCAGCGGCAGGCCGCATCCGGCCTGGGCGAGGCCACGGGCCTGGGCGCCAATGCCGGTCAGCTGCTGCAGGTGCTGGCGCCCATCGTCATGGCCTTTCTCGCGCAGCACGTAAAGGCCAGCGGCATGGATGCCGGCGACCTGGGCGACACCCTGGGCCAGGAACACGCCCGCGTGCAGCAGCAGGGCGGCCTGGCCGGTGGCCTGCTGGGCAGCCTGCTGGACCAGAACGGCGACGGCAAGCTCGATCTGGGCGATCTGCTCAAGGTGGGCGGCAGCCTGTTCGGCGGGCGGCGCTGAAAGACCGCGGAGAACGTGTTCACGATCCCCTGCGAGATCGTGAACACGTTCTGAGGGCTGCGGCAGCCCGCGCCTGCGGCGGGTTGCCAGCGCCCCATGGTTGGGCCGACACTGGTGGCGCGTCTTGCTTCGCCACTTCGGCCAGCGCCATTCCACAAGGAGGCTCCCATGACCACCACCGTCGCAGAAATCCTCAAGTCCAAACCCCCGTCGGGCGTTCACACCGTCACACCGCAGGACACCGTGCTGCAGGCGCTCAAGGCGATGGCGGAGCACGGCATCGGCGCCCTGCTGGTCATGCAGGGCGACGAGATCGCGGGCATCTTCACCGAGCGCGACTACGCCCGCAAGGTGGCCCTGGCGGGCCGCACCTCGGGCGACACGCGGGTGAGCGAGGTGATGACCAGCGCCGTGCGCTTCGTGCGGCCCTCGCAGAACACCGACCAGTGCATGGCCCTGATGACCGAGAACCGCCTGCGCCACCTGCCGGTGGTCGATGACGCGGGCCGCCTCGCCGGCATCGTCTCCATCGGCGATCTGGTCAAGCACATCATCTCCGAGCAGCAGTTCATCATCGAACAGATGGAGCAATACATCACGGGCCACCGCGCCTGATGCGCCCGGCCGCCGCCCTGCGCGAACCACGCATCGCATGCGCCCGCTGCGGTGCTCCGTGCCCGCCGCAGGGGGCGCGCCCATGAGCTTCGACCTGGCCTGGGGCCAGGCCAGCGACGCCGGCCGCAAGCCGCCCAATGAAGACCGCGCTGGCCATGCCCAGGGGCAGGGCGCCGAGGCCGGGCACGGCGCCATCGCCGCCATCGCCGACGGCGTGAGCCGGGGCGGCCTGGGCGCCGAGGCCGCATCGACCGTGGTCGGCACGCTGCTGCGCGACTACTTCGCCACGCCCGGCACCTGGGACACGTCCGTCGCGCTCGACCGCGTGCTGCTGGCCCACAACCAGTGGCTGGCCGGCATGAACCGCCGGCGCAGCCCGGCCATGGGCCTCTCCACCCTCACCGCGCTGGTGTTGCGCGGGCAGACCTGGACCCTGGCGCATGTGGGCGACACGCGCGCCTACCTGCTGCGCGGCGGCCTGTGGCAGCAGCTCACCACCGACCACGTCCTCGCCCACCGCGACTTCGCGCACCAGCTCACGCGCAGCGTCGGCTCCGACGAGCGCCTGCTGGTGGACTACGTGCAGGGCGATCTGCTGGAGGGCGACCGCTTCGTGCTGCTCACCGACGGCGTGCACGGCGCGCTGCCCGATCCCGCGCTGCGCAGCCTCGTCGCCACGCCCGGCGCAACGCCCCAGGCCGTGGCCGATGCGCTGGTGCAGGCCGCCCTGGCCGCCGGCAGCCGCGACCACTGCACCGCGCTGGTGGTGCAGGTGCAGGGCGCCAGCCAGGCCACGCTGCACGACCGCACGCGGCAGGCCCAGGCGCTGCCCGTGCCGCCGCGCCTGCGCACGGGCGACGTGATCGACGGGCTGCGCGTGCTGGGCACCGTGTCCGACACCGGCACCCATCTGCTCTACCGCGTGGCCGAGACCGCGCCGCGCTCCGATGGCGGCGCAGACGCCGTGCCCGCCGAGCCGCGCCACTTCGCGCTCAAGGCCCTGGCCCCGAGCCGGGCGCACGATGCCGTCGAGCGCGACATGCTGGCCCACGAAGCCTGGCTGGCGCAGCGCCTGCAGGAAGGGCGCGCGGGCCGCCACCTGGCGCGCCTGCATGCCGCGCCGCCTGCGGGCGAGGCTTCGGCCTTCTACCTGCTCTACGACTGGCTCGAAGGCGAAACCCTGGCCCCCCTGCTGGCGCGCAGCCAGCCCGTGGACGTGGCCCGCGCCGTGGACTGGGCCATCCAGGCCGCGCAGGCGCTGGGGCTGCTGCACCGCCAGAGCGTGATCCACCGCGACATCAAGCCCGACAACCTGCATGTGGGCGCGGACGGCGTGCTGCGGGTGCTGGACCTGGGCGTGGCCCTCTCGGGCCGCGAGCCGGAGGCCACGCGGCTGCTGCATGCCGGCACGCCCAGCTACATCAACCCCGAGCAGTGGCCCGGCTACGACGCGGCCCGGCGCGGCGAGGCCGCCGTGCCCGATGCCGGCGGCGATCTGTTCGCGCTCGGCGTCACGCTCTACCAGCTGCTCACCCAGGGGCGCCTGCCGTACGGCGAGGTCGCGCCCTACCAGCTGGGCCGCTACCACCGCGACCCGGTGCCGCCCAGCCGGCTGAACCCGGCCGTGCCGATCTGGCTGGACCACATCGTCCTCAAGGCGGTGGCGCGGGCCGCGCCGCAGCGCTTCGAGACGGCCGAAGAGCTGGTGCTGGCACTGCAGCGCGGCGCATCCCGCCCGCTGCCGGCGCCCGGCGCCACGCCGCTGGCCGCGCGCTCGCGCCTCGCGCCCTGGCAGGTGGCGCTGGCCTTCAGCCTGCTGCTCAACCTGCTGCTGGTGTGCCTGGTGCTGCTGCTGCGGTGACGGGGCTCAGGCTGCCACGCGCGCCCGGCCGCCTTTTTCGGCCCAGGTGCGTGTCCAGCGGCGCTGCATCACCTGCAGCAGCACCAGCATGGCGGCGGCGGCCGCAGCGAACAGCACGAAGCCCCAGAGATAGCTGCCCGTGTATTGCTTGGAAAGACCCATCGCGTTCGGGATGAAGCCGCCGCCCAGCGCGCCGATCTCCCCGATCATCGATCCCGCGACCGCCGTGGTGAGCGGCCAGCGCAGCGGCACCAGCTGGAAGAGCGCGCCGTTGCCCGCGCCCAATGCTGCGAAGCACACGAGGAAAAGCAGCACGGTGGTGGGCAGCGAGCCCTGCGCGAAGCCGCACAGCAGCAGGCTGGCCGCGGCGGTGACCAGCACGGCGGTGAGCGTGTTCACGCCGCCCCAGTGGTCCGACAGCCACCCGCCGAAGATGCGCAGCGCCGCGCCCATGAAGGCCACCAGCATGGTGAGCTGGCCAGCCTCGGTCTTGCTCACGCCGAACTGGTCGTAGAAGTAGCTCGGCAGGAAGGTCGTGAGGCCGATGAAGCCGCCGAAGGTCACGGCGTAGATCAGGCTGAAGGCCCAGCCGTCCTTCTCGAAGAGGCAGGCCACGTGCTCGCGCAGGCTGGCGTGCGCGTCCACGTCGGGCGGCTCCTGCGCGAAGGCGATCATCACCACCACCGGAACGGCCATGGCGAGCGCGGCCAGGCCATACACCGTCTGCCAGCCGAAGCGCTGGGCCAGCAGGGGCGCCAGCAGCGCGCACACGGCCGTGCCCACGTTGCCCGCGCCCACCAGTCCCATCGCCAGGCCCTTGTAGCGCGGCGGGAACGAGCCCGAGCCCAGCGACAGCGCCACGCCGAAGCTGGCGCCCGCGATGCCCAGCAGCACGCCCATGGCCAGCAGGTCGTGATAGCTGTCCACGAAGAAATAGCCGAAAGCCATGGCCAGGGCGATGCCGCCCATCTCCACCAGCGTGGCGTTCTTGCGGCCGATGTACTGCGCCAGCACGCCCAGCGGAAAGCGCATCAGCGCGCCCGCGAAGATGGGGATGGACAGCATCAGCCCCTTTTGCGCGGGCGTGAGCTGGTAGGCCTCGCTGATGAAGGGCGCCATCGCGCCGTTGATGACCCAGATGCCGCAGGAGAAGGCGAAGTAGAGGAACGAGGCCCACAGGGTGGGCGCGTGGCCGGATCGGTGGAAGTCGCGCAGGGATGTCATGGTGCGGGGCCGGCTGTGCCGGAAGTCTTTGCGGTGCGGGAAGGCCAAAACAAAAAAAGGCGTCCGCCCGCACGGGCCGGCCGGAAGCCGGGTTCGTGCGGGCGGACGCCTTCGTCCTTGGGGGCCTGACGCAGCGTCGCGCCTGGCTCTGCGTGAGGGCAAGCAAGCTCGATGCCAGTCGGGTGCCCTGCGCGAGGGCGGCCAACCCGCCTCAAGAGCCCCGGAACGCCCGGCCATGCCCCAGGTTGGGGCCCATGCCACGTCCTCGCGGCCTCCGGCGAAATTTCCTCAATTGTTAATTGGTGTGTCACGAACCCGCCATAGATGGTGCCGATACTCTGTCTTTATTGTTAAAAACTGTGAATTCATTCCTATGACTGTACGTTCACGAATCGCCTTGCTGATCGTGCTGGCCCTGTTGGCGCTGTGCGCCATCGGCGGCTTCGCGCTCTACCAATCGTCCCAGGGCGCCCTGCAGGTCAAGCGCGTGACCGAGGGCGTCGTGCCCAGCACCATCCACTCGGTGGAGCTGATGGGCCAGCTCAAGGACGTGCAGATCGCGGCCTTGAACATGGTGGGCGCGCCGGACCGCGCCGCCGCCGAGGCCATGCACCAGCAGGTGACGGAGCGCAAGGACGCGCTGCGCCAGGCGCTGGAGGCGCAGTCCCGCAGCGCCGACAGCGAGGCCCAGCGCGGGCTCATCAAGGAAGCCGAGATGAGCCTGGACAACTATTTCGCCGCCATCGACGACACGGCCAAGTTCAAGCTGGCCGGCCAGCAGGAGGCCGCCGAGGCCTACATGGCCGCCACGGTGGACCAGTACCTGCGCGAGCAGGGCCAGATGATCGAGGCCGTGCAGGTCGAGCGCCGCCGCAGCAAGGACGAAGCCATCGCCGAGCTCAACCAGCAGCTCGAACGCACCACCACCATGCTGCTGCTGGTGGCGGCCGTGAGCGTGATCGGCCTGGGCGGCGCGGGGCTGATGCTCTACCGCCAGATCGTGCAACCCATCGGCGAGATGCAGCTGAAGATGACCGAGATCGCCACCAGCCAGGACTTCTCGCACCGCGTGCCCGTGGCCCGCATGGACGAGATCGGCCGCTCGCTCACCGCCTTCAACGCCATGGTGGCCAAGATCGAGGAAAGCTCCGAGCTGGTGCGCCAGAAGACGGCCGACATCCAGGCCATGCTGCAGACGCTGCCCCAGGGCATCCTGACGCTCGAAGCCGGGCGCCGCATCCACCCCGAATACTCGTCCTACCTCTGCACCCTGCTGGAGCGCCAGCAGCTGGCCGGCCGCACGCTGGACGAGGCGCTGCTCGACCGCTGCGAGGGCAGCGCCGACGCCCGCGCCCAGGCCGATGCCGCCATCGACGCCTGCATCGGCGAGGACGAGCTCAACTTCTCGTTCAACGCCCACCTGTTGCCCAAGGAGCTGTGCCTGGCCTGCGACGACGGCCGGCGCAAGATCATCGAGCTGGGCTGGTCGCCCATCACCGCGGCCGACGGCACGGTGGCGCGCCTGCTGGTCAGCCTGCGCGACGTGACCGAGCTGCGCGAGCTGGCCCGCGATGCCCAGGCCCGCAAGGAAGAGCTGTCGATGGTGGGCGAACTGCTCGCCGTGCCGGCCGAGAAGTTCCGCGCCTTCGCCGGTGCCGCAGCCCAATTGCTGGACGAAGCCCGCGTGCAGCTGCAGGCGCCGCAGCAGGCGCGTGCCTCGGCCATCGCCGCGCTCTTTCGCGGCATGCACACCATCAAGGGCAATGCCCGCACCTACGGCCTGCCGCGCATCGCCGATGCGGCGCACGTGGCCGAGCAGCGCTATTCCGCGCTGCGCGACGACCTCTCCGGCTGGGACGAGGCGGCGCTGGTGGCCGACCTGGACGCGGTCGATGCCGCGCTGCAGGCCTACGTGCATGTGAACGACGAGACCCTGGGGCGCGGCGCCGCCGGCCACGAGGGCGCGGAAGGCGCGGTGCGCATCGCCCGCGAGCGGCTGGACGCGCTGCGCGCCAGCATCGACAGCGTGCTGCTCGAGGGCGACTGGCCGCAGGACCACCGCGAGCGGCTGGCGCAGGTCGCACATGCGCTGCAGCACCCCGATGCGGCCGGCCTCGCCGAGGTCTTCGGCAGCGTTGCCGCCTCGCTGCCGGACCTGGCCCGCGAGCTGGGCAAGGAAGCGCCTGTGGCGGAATGCACCGGCACCCCCGTGCTGCTGCGCGCCCAGGCCGGGCAGGCGATGCGCGATGCCTTCGTGCACCTGCTGCGCAACGCGGTGGACCACGGCATCGAACCGCCGCAGGAGCGTGCGGCCAAGGGCAAGCCGGCCCGGGGCCACATCCGCGCGCAGACGCAGATCGACGGCGATGACGTCATCGTGCGCCTGCAGGACGACGGCCGGGGGCTGGACCTGGCGCGCATCCACGACAGGGCCCTGGCCCAGGGCCTGCTGGGCCCGGACGACGCCCCCAGCGCCGAGGCGCTGGCGCAGATGATCTTCGCGCCCGGCTTTTCCACCGCCAGCCAGGTGACGGCCGTTTCCGGCCGGGGCGTGGGCATGGATGCGGTCAAGGCCTTCATAGAGGCGCTGGACGGCAGCGTGGCCGTGGTGCTGGATGCGGACGCGGCGGTGTACGCCACGCCCTTCACCACCGTCATCCGCCTGCCGCTGCGCTGGACGGTCAGCGCCCAGGGCAGCCGGGGCGCGCTGGGAGAGGCCGCGTGATGGTGCTGGGAGACTGGTGGAGTGGATGGCTGGTGGGCGCGCTGCTGGGCGCCGTGCTGATGTGGCGCTTCGCCGCCGCCCGGGCGCGGCGCGCTGCCGAGGCCGCCGCCCGGCAGGCGGCCCCGCAGGCCGAGGCGCTGGCAACGGCGCTGCGCGAGAACGCCTCGCTGCAGGCCGACCTGGACCGGGTGCAGGCCGAATGGAACAAGGAACGCGAGCAGTGGCAGAGCGCCGCCACGGCCTGGGAAGGCCAGCAGCAGGACAGCGTGCTCAAGGCCGAGCAGGCGCGCCGTTCGCAGGTGGTGCCCGCGCTGGAGCACATCCACACGCAGGGCCGCTCGCTGCAGGAACTGCAGGGCATCGGCAAGACCTTCGAGCGCTGGCATGCCGACATGAGCGCGCTGGTGCAGCACAACCGCACCATGCACGACAAGAACGACGAGTTCGCGCGCATCGTGCGGCAGATGGTGATCGTGGCGCTCAACGCCTCCATCGAGGCGGCGCGCGCGGGCGCGCAGGGGCGCGGCTTCAACGTGGTGGCCGGCGAGATGCGCGAGCTCTCGTCCCGCGCCGAGGCGCTCTCGCGCGACTACCGCGCCAGCCTCTACGCCAACGACCTCATCGCCACCACCACCTTCCAGGACATGCAGGCGGGCGGCAAGATGGTCATCAACGCCGCCATGGGCCTGCAGATGACCAACGGCCGCATCCAGGCCGCGCTGGAGGAGGCCGCATGAGCGCCGCGGGGTTTTCCGCTTCTTCGTTCTCCGCAGCCGTTGCGAAGCCGGCGGCTTCGGAGGTGCTGCGCCTGCTGAGCCAGCGCGCCTGCGACAGCCTGGACCGCATGATGCTCTCGGGCCTGCGCCAGAGCCTGGTGCCGGGCGACGCCGGCGCCGTCATCGAGGCGGTCGATGCCGTGCCGCCGGGCGCCGCCACGCACATGGCGGTGCTGTCCATCGCGTCCTTTCCCTTCCGGCTGAACACCGCGCTGCACTTCGCCCGCACCGAGGCCCTGCTGGCCTGGGCCGCCCGGCGCGCCGGCATGGAGGAGGGCGCCGAGCCCATCGGCGAGCAGCAGTTCATCGACGTCATCTGCGAAGTCGGCAACCTGTGCTGCGGCTCCATCAACCGCGACCTGGGCGAGTTCCACTCCTTCCTGGGGCTCTCCACGCCGCAGATCCTGGATGTGCGCTGCCTGCCGCATTTCGTGCGCGACGGCGCCGAGCATCTGCGCCACTTCCGCGTGCAGGTGCAACCCGATCTGACGCTCTACGCCTCGCTCTGCGCGCGCGCCTACCTGCCGCAGGACTTCCACTGGAGCGGCCCGCCCGCCGAAGCGGCCGTGGAGTCGGGCGAGCTGGAAATGTTCTGAGGCCGGCTTGCCTGCCCCGGAGCGCGGCGAGTCGCTGCTGCCGCACCGCCGCCGTTCTTCTTGTTGTTGACTGTCTTTTCTTCAATCCCTGCCGGAGGACACCTGCGTATGGAAACCGCACTGCCCGAGATCGAGAACGCGCCCGCTGATGCTGAAGCCGCTGATGCCGCCGCTGCTGCAGCCAATGGCGCTGCGCCCGAGCCCGCCGCGCTGGTCAGCAAGGTTCTGGTCATCGAGACCGATGCGGGCGCGCTGGCCGCCATCCGTGACTTCTGCGATGCCCACGGCCTGCAGGGCCACAAGGTCCATCCCCTGAACGTGCCCGCCGTGCTGCGCTCGCGCATCGACCTGGGCGCGGTGTTCGTGGGCGCCGAACTGCAGGGCGCGGTGACCGACGGCCTGGCCCTGGCGCGCGACATCGCCTGGCTGCGGCCCGAGCTGCCGCTTTTCCTGCGCATGGACGGCATGCCCGAGGCGGAGGCCGAAGCCGCCGCCATCGCCCTGCAGCGCGAGCCATCGGTGGTGCGCTACACGCTCGCCGAGATCGATGCCCTCAAGGCCGAGGTGGACCGCAAGCTCTTCGACCGCGTCTATCCCACCTCGCTGGTGCGCACGCTCGGCGAGATGACGCAGGCGGCCCTGGCCAGCCAGTTCAAGGGCATGCAGGTGCGCCTGGACCCGCCCTACGTGGTGCGCGACCGGCTGATCCACGGCGAGCTGTTCACGCTCATCCCCATGGAAACGCCCTGGTGCCGCGGCTTCATGACGCTGCAGACCGACGCCGGCTCCCTGCGCCGCGCGGTGGCGGCCGGGCGCACGGCCTTCTCGGCCGAAGAGAGCGCGGATTTCCGCAACCTCAACGCCATCCTGGGCGAGCTGACCAACCTCGTCTGGGGCGCGTTCCGCAACCGCTTCGGCACCGAGGGCGCGAGCGGCTCCTTCGGCGTGCAGGTGCCGATCATCGTCAACCACCTGCACCGCTACATCAGCTTCGGCACCGAAAGCCCTCAGCTGTGCTTCAAGTGCCAGCTCTGGGCCCCGGAAGACCCCGAGGCCACGGCCATCACGATCTACCAGCGCTTCGCCTTCAGCCTGAGCTGGGCGCCCGAGCTCTACCGCGAGAGCGAGGCGCTGCTGAGCGGCTTCGTCGAATCCGGCGAGCTGGAGCTGTTCTGAGCTTTTTCTCTTCTTTCTCTTTTTCTTTTTCTCTTTCTGTTTCCGAGGAGCATTTCCATGGCCAACGTTCTGGTTGTTGACGATTCGAGCACCGTGCGCAACGAGGTGGGCAACTTTCTGGGCAACAACGGCTTCCAGGTCGCGCTGGCGGTGGACGGCCACGACGGGCTGGCCAAGCTGCGGCAGGACAGCGGCATCAAGCTGGTCGTGTGCGACGTGAACATGCCCAACATGGATGGCCTGACCATGGTGGAGCGGGTGCGCAGCGAGCTGGGCAACCACAAGGTCAACATCGTGATGCTGACGACGGAGAGTTCGCCGGCGATGAAGGAGCGGGGGAAGGCGGCGGGGGTGAAGGGGTGGATCGTGAAGCCGTTCAATGGGGCGGCGGTGTTGGGGTCGTTTCAGAAGTTGGCTGCTTGAGGGGGTGTTGGCCTCATTGGCTTGACAGGCCTTTGTTGGGCGTTTGCTTCCCGGGGCCGGGTCTCGCCCCGGCGGGCGAGGTACTTTTCTTTGCTTCGCCAAAGAAAAGTACCCCAAAGAAAGGCGACCCTACTGTGCGTGTCCCTCCGCTGCGCTACGGGCAACCTGCGATGCTCGGTCGGCGGGTGCTGCCGCAGAACTCACTGCGCGCACTGCGTGCGCTCCGTTCGGACAGCTGCGGCAAGTCAGAGCACGAAGTGCGTGTGTCCTTCGGCACACGCACGCACCCGCCGCCCTGCGCTTCTCGGCACGCACAGAAGGGAGTGGGGAACCAGTCGGGCCATCGCTGCGCTCGGCCCTCGCACGGAGAAAGCCCAGCGCAGCGCGAAGCGCGCGCGATGTGGGCCGAGCGAAGCAATGGCCCGTGTGCGGCTGTTCACCCCCTGCTGGCTGCGCCTGCGGCGGGGTGCTTGCGGGGTGCGCATGCGTGCCGAAGGACACGCATGCCTCGTGCTCTGACTCGCCGCGGCTGTCCGAACGAAGCGCGCAGCGCGTAGTGAGTTCTGCGGCGGCACCCCGCAAGCGCCCCGCCGCAGGTCTGCCCCGTAGCGACAGCGAAGGGGTCGCAGACTGGGGGGCGCCTTTTCTTTGCTTACTTTCTTTTGGCGAAGCAAAAGAAAGTGAGTGCGCTGTCGGGCGCACATCCCGATCCCCGGGAAGTGATCTCGCCGCAGCGCCGAAAAGAACCAGCCTCAACTCAGCCCAGCCAGAGCACCCAGCCCCTCAAGCCACCTTCTCCACATGCCCTTGCCGCGTGTAGAGAAAATCAATCACCGCCTTGCGGCACTGCAGATACATCGGATCTTCCGCCAGCTCCACCCGGCTGCGCGGCCGCGGAATGTCCACCTGCAGCACCTCGCCGATGGTCGCCGCCGGCCCGTTGGTCATCATCACGATCTTGTCGGACAGCAGCACGGCCTCGTCCACGTCGTGCGTCACCATCACCACCGTGCTCTGCGTGCGCGCCACGATCTCCAGCAGCTCGTCCTGCAGCTTGGCGCGGGTCAGCGCGTCCAGCGCGCCGAAAGGCTCGTCCATCAGCAGCACCTGCGGCTCCATCGACAGCGCCCGGGCGATGCCCACGCGCTGCTTCATGCCGCCGGAGATTTCGCCCGGGCGCTTCTGCGCGGCGTGCGTCAGGCCCACCAGCGCCAGCGCCGCATCGGTGCGCTCGCGCAGCTGGGCCTTGCTTTCCGTGCGGCTGAAGACGCGTTCCACGGCCAGATAGACGTTGTCGAAACAGGTCAGCCACGGCAGCAGCGAATGGTTCTGGAACACCACGGCGCGTTCCGGCCCGGGGCCCTTGATCTCCTTGTTGGCGCAGAGCAGGGCGCCGGAGGTGGGCGTGGTCAGGCCGGCGATCAGGTTCAGCAGCGTGCTCTTGCCGCAGCCCGAATGGCCGATGAGCGCGACGAACTCGCCCTTGGCGATGGTCAGGTCTATGCCGCGCAGCGCGGGGAACAGGCCCTTGGCGGTCTTGAAGGTCTGATCGACGCGCTGGATTTCGATGAACTTGGACGTGAGCGACGCATTCATGCTTTCACCTCTTCGAACGTGAAGGCCGTGGCCAGCTTGACCAGGGCGTATTCGAGCAGCAGCCCGACGATGCCGATCACGAAGATCGCGATCAGGATGTTCTTGACGTTCAGGTTGTTCCACTCGTCCCACACCCAGAAGCCGATGCCCACGCCGCCGGTCAGCATCTCGGCCGCGACGATCACCAGCCAGGCCGTGCCCACGGCCAGGCGCACGCCGGTCAGCATGTAGGGCAGCACCGAGGGGAAGAGGATGGTGGTGGCGATCTTCCATTCCGAGAGGTTCAGCACGCGGGCCACGTTCATGTAGTCCTGCGGCACGCGCTGCACGCCCACGGCGGTGTTGATGATCATGGGCCAGATGGAGCAGATGAAGATGGTCCAGATGGCGGCCGGGTTGGCGCCCTTGAACACCAGGAGGCCGATGGGCAGCCAGGCCAGCGGCGACACCGGCCGCAGCAGGCTGATGAGCGGGTTGAACATGCGCGAGAGGAACGTGAAGCGCCCGATCACGAAGCCCGCAGGAATGCCCACCACCGCCGCCAGCCCGAAGCCGATGGCCACGCGCTCCAGCGAGGCCAGCACGTTCCAGCCCACGCCCTGGTCGTTGGGACCGTTGCGGTAGAACGGGTCGCTGAAGATGGTCACGGCCTGCCGCCAGGTCTCGGCCGGGCCGGGAATGCTCTGGCCGGTGGTGGCCGACACGAGGGCCCAGATGCCCAGCAGCAGGCCCAGCCCGCAGGCCGGCGGCAGCACCGCCATCCAGAAGCTGCGCGAGAGCGCGGCCCAGTCGCGGCGCTGCGGGGCTGCGGTGGCGCTGGCGTTGCCAGCAGCCGCCGGGGCCTGCGCGGCCAGGGGCTTGGCGGCGCCCGTGGATGGCGCGTTGCCAGCGATGCTCTTGATGGCTTCCGGCGACGCGGAATCCAGCGGGGAATGGAAGACGGCACTGACCATGGTGTGTTCTCCGGTGTGCGTGGGCGGACGAGGGGCGGGGAGCGCGGGAGGCGAGGGGTACAGCCGTCAGGCGTGGATCTTGAAGCCGTCGGCGTACTTCTTCGGGTCCTTGCCGTCCCAGACGACACCGTCCACCAGCTTGGCGGTGCGCATCTCGCTGGCGGGCAGCGGCGTCTTGGCGGCGGCGGCGGCCTGCTTGTAGAGGTCGATGCGGTTCACGGACTTGGCCACGGCCAGGTAGTCGGGGTGTTCCTTCAGCAGGCCCCAGCGCTTGTGCTGCGTGAGGAACCACATGCCGTCCGAGAGATAGGGGAAGTTCACCGCGCCGCCGGCGTAGAACTTCATGTGGTCCGGGTCGTCCCAGGTCTTGCCCAGGCCGTCCTGGTAGCGGCCCAGGATGCGCTGGTTGATCGCGTCCACGCCGGTGTTCACGTAAGCCTTGCCGGCGATGGTCTCGGCCATCTTGCTCTTGTTGGCCAGGCTCTCGTCGATCCAGCGGCTGGCTTCCAGGATGGCCGCCGTCACGGCGCGCGCGGTGTTGGGGTTGTTCTGCACGAACTCGGACGTGGTGCCCAGCACCTTCTCGGGGTGGTCCTTCCAGATCGCCTGCGTGGTGGTGGCGGTGATGCCGATGCCGTCCATGATGGCGCGGTGGTTCCAGGGCTCGCCCACGCAGAAGCCGTCCATGTTGCCCACGCGCATGTTGGCCACCATCTGCGGCGGCGGCACGGTGATGACCTTGGCGTCCTTCATCGGGTCGATGCCGTTGGCCGCCAGCCAGTAGTACAGCCACATGGCGTGCGTGCCGGTCGGGAAGGTCTGGGCGAAGGTGTATTCGCGCTTCTCTGCGGCCATCAGCTTGGCGAGCGTGGGCCCGTTCACGGCGCCCTTGTCCGCGAGCTTCTTGCTCAGCGAGATCGCCTGGCCGTTCTGGTTCAGCGTCATCAGCACGGCCATGTCCTTCTTGGGGCCGCCCACGCCCAGGTGCACGCCATAGACCAGGCCGTAGAGCACGTGGGCGAAGTCCAGCTCGCCGTTGACCAGCTTGTCGCGCACGCCGGCCCAGCTCGCTTCCTTGCTGGGGATGATCTTCACGCCGTACTTCTGGTCGATGCCCAGCACCGAGGCCATGACCACGCTGGCGCAGTCGGTGAGCGGAATGAAGCCGATCTTCACTTCCTTTTTCTCGGGGGCATCGGAGCCTGCGGCATACACCAGGGAGCGCAGCGCGGGGCTGATGCCCACGGCGCCCACGGTGGCCGCCTGCAGCACGGTGCGGCGTTGCAGGCTGGTTTTCGAAACATCGGTCATGGCAGCGTCCTCGAAGCGGATGGAAAGAGACGGAACAAGACAAGGCAAGACAAGGCAACACGAAGCGAAACAGCGCAGGCAAAGAAAAAGGCGTCCACACATCGCAACTGCGCTCTGGCGTGAGCGCAACTGCGAGTGGGGACGCCTTTGTCCTGGGGTGCGATGCAGGCCGCCCGTCATTGGGCTGCCTGCTTCGCGGAAGCATCGACCTGCGTTGGTCTGCACGGTGCTACGCAAGCGGTGTGCCAGCGCGCCTGGGTGTTCTGCCGCGCTATGGAGTCGATAGCTGGATGCGCCGGTCGGATAAGGGCTGCAGGGCGATCAGGCTCAGATGGCACCGGCGCTGCAGGCCGCTCGCGGCAGAGCCGGCACGGTGCCGGCCCGCACTGCGCTTGTGCGCTGCACCAAAAGAGAAGCGAGGGGAGCTCAGCCCAGCAGGTCGGCCACGTCCAGCATGCGCTGGGCGACCTCGGCGAGCTTCAGGCCCTTGTCCATGGCGGTCTTGCGCAGCTTGTCGTAGGCGGCCTGTTCGGTCAGGCCCTGGCGCTGCATCAGCAGGCCCTTGGCGCGGTCGATGGTCTTGCGGTCCTTGAGCTCGGAGCGCGCATCGGCCAGCTGCGAGCGCAGCGATTGCTCGTGCTGGAAGCGCGCCATCGCCACGTCCAGGATCGGGCGGATGCGCTGGGGCGCCAGGCCCGCCACGATATAGGCCGACACGCCCAGCGCCACCGCGTCCTTCACGTGGCTGGTGTCCTCGTCGTTGGTGAACATGACGATGGGGCGGCGCTCGTCGCGCGTGGCCATCACCACGTGTTCGAGCGCGTCGCGGGCCTCGCTCTCGGCGTCCACGATGATGAGGTCGGGCTGCAGCTGCGCGATGCGCTCGCGCAGGAACACGTCGGCCGGCAGCGTCGCCACCAGGTTGAAACGGTTCTCCAGCAGGCCGATGCGCAGCGCGCGCGAGCGCTCGGCCTGCATCTGGGCATGCTCGTCATCTTCCCCCGTCTCCGACAGGTCGGGGGCCACCACCACGATGCGCAGGGACTCGTTCATGACCGGCATTGTGAGCAAGAAACACGCCAAATTGGTGCATCGTGCTGGTGCGTGCCAGGGGCCGGCGGCCACGGAAACGGCGGCGCCCGGCGGTGCGGACTTCGAGTCCGACACCCCGGGCGCGGCGGCAGAGCGCTGTGGCGGGCGCGTCAGCGGATGGTGACGGGCACCGTGATCTGCGCCGTGCGGCCCAGCGAATCACGCGCCACCACGGTCAGCGCATAGTTGCCGGCCACCGGCGAGGGCCAGATCGCCGTGATGGTGGTGCCCTGCATATAGAAACCCATGCCCAGCGGCGCGCCGGAGAGCGTGACCGACAGCCACGAGGCGCCCGGCGCGGCGATCGCGATGCTGCCGGAGAGCGCCTGCCCGGGCTTGCCCGTCCACGGCGCCGCCGTGATCGAGAGGCCGTTGGACGAGACGGTGCTGCCCGCCGCCGCGATGCGGACCGTATAGGTGCCGCGGCCCACCAGGTTGGTCTTGGTGTCGGTGGCCGCAACGGTCACCGTGTAGGTGCCCAGCACCGGGCTGGCCCAGCTCACCGTGCCGTCGGTGCCGACCGCCATGCCTGCTGGCGCGCCGCTCAGCGCATAGCGCAGCGGGTTGACCGAAGGCGCCGCGGCGCTGAAGGACAGGGCCTTGCCCACCGTGCCGGCGATGCTGCCGCCCGGCACGGCCGGAGGCGTGGGCGCCGCCACGGTCACCTTGTAGATGCCCTGGCCGGTGAGGCCGGTCTTGGTGTCGCGGGCGATGGCGGTGACCGAATAGATGCCCGCCACCGGCGCCGCCCAGTTGACCACGCCCGCGCTGGACACCGTCATGCCCGCCGGCGCACCGGCCAGGCTGTAGGTGACCGCATTGGTGGCCGTGACGGACACGGTGAAGGAGAGCGGCTGGCCGGCCAGCCCGCTCACCGCGGCGCTGCCCACGGCCGGGGGCGGCGCGGCCACGGTGGCGCCGGAGAGCAGCGTCAGCAGGCTGCTGGCGCGCGGCGTGCCCAGCCCGGTGAGCTGGTCATAGCCGGTGCGCGCCGTGCAGGTGCCGCAGGTGCCGTGCGTGCCGGCCGAGACGTCGAGGAAGCCGCTGGCGTAGTTGCCGGGCTGCGCGCCGATGTTGCCGTAGAGCACCGCATGCGGCCGCCCCAGGGCTGCCTGGCCGGCCTGGGCGCGCAGTGCGCCGGCCGAGGCCAGCAGGCCGGCCCACATCGGCGTGGACATGCTGGTGCCGCCCGCGCTCAGCCACTGCGCCGTGCTGGCGCCGGGCGAGATCACGGCCACGTACTGGCCGGTGGAAGGGTCGGCATTCATCGCCACGTCGGCCACCGTGCGGCGCGCCACCGTGCCCACGCCGGGCAGGCCCGACTGCTGATAGGCCGGCGTGCCGAAGTACGCGCTGGTGCCTCCGCCCGTGCCGGACCAGGCCACTTCCGAGCGCGAGCCCGTGCCCGAATAGGTGAGCGAGGTGCCGCCCACGGCCAGCACGCCGGGCGATGCCGCCGGCCACATCACGCCCGCGCCCCAATCGCCGGTGGCGGCGAGATAGCTCATGCGCGTGCCGGTGAAGGCCGATTCCAGCCCGCTGGCCCAGCTGCCTTCGCCGGCGCCGAAGCTCATGGACACATGGCCGGGCCCCATGGCGTTGGCGAGGCGGATGGCGGCGGACAAAGCGCCCACCGAGGCGTCGGGCGCCTCGATCAGCACGATGCGCGCGGCCGGCGCGATGGCGTGCGACCACTGCACGTCCAGCGCGATCTCGGTGGCCCAGCCGGAGTCGTAGGTTGGCGCTGCGGACGCGAGGCCGCCCGAGGTGTTCGCATAGGCCACCCACAGCTCGCAGCCGGCATTGGCGGCCGGCGCGGCCAGGGGCAGGGCGGTGACGGCGGGCAGCACCTTGGCGGCGCAGGCGGGCAGGCCGAACTTCTGGTTGAAGGTGGCCAGCTCCGCCGCGGCATTGGGGTTGTGATAGGCCGCCACGATGTAGATGGTCTGGCCCGCGCCCATCTGCGCCCACTGCTGCGCGGTGGGCGCAGCGCCCGTGGCGGGCAGCGCCGGCAGGCCGTAGGCCGCGCGCACCTGGGCGGGGGTGTAGGTGGCGACCGCGCCGGTCGCGAGCGGGGCCGCCGTGGCGCCGCCGTCGGCCGCCTGCGCCTTGAGGTGGGCGGCTTCGAGCTTGCCCAGCGTCAGGCCCTTGGTGGAAAGGGCGGCCAGGCCCGCGTCCACCGCCTTCAGGCTGGGCTGCATCGCGGCGCTGGCTCCGGGGTCGGCCACGTCCTGGTCGCCGGGCTCGGGCAGCAGCACGGGGGCGACGTGGAAGGTGGGCTGTGCCTGCAGCGTGGCGGGCACGTCGGGCGGCAGTCCGTCCTGCGAGGAGAGCGTGGTCAGGCTGGCCGCGATCTCGCCGGCCTGCATCGTGACGTTGTCGGTGGCCGAACTGCCACCGCCGCCGCAGGAAGCCAGGCTGGCCGCCATGGCGACCAGCGTCCAGGCCAGGGCCGCGGGCCTGCGCGGCGGGCAGGGCGAAAGCGATGAGGTTCCAAAGCGGGTGTGGGGCATGGCGGGCGGTCTCCGTGGGTGTTGTGGCCGGGGCTCCGGGTGCGGGGCGCTATGCGCCTTCGTGGCCCGCCGGCAGGTGGTCGAACGCCTGCAATGTAAATGATTGTTTCTTTTTGTTTATCAAATATTTCAATTGAATGCGTGTTTGCGATGCTTGAATTGATCTAAATGATAGTTTTGGCCCTGCGATGGGGTGGGCGGAAGGGCCCGTCTAAACTCCCGCCCATGAGTCAGCTGATCCTTGGAATCGAATCCTCCTGCGACGAGACCGGCGTGGCGCTGGTGCGCCTGCCCGACGGTGCGGGCGTGCCCGTGCTGGAGGCCCACGCGCTGCACAGCCAGATCGAGATGCACCAGGCCTACGGCGGCGTGGTGCCCGAGCTGGCCAGCCGCGACCACATCCGCCGCGTGCTGCCGCTCACGCAGAGCGTGCTGGACCAGGCCGGCCGTCAGCTGGCCGAGGTGGACGTGGTGGCCTACACGCGCGGCCCGGGCCTGGCCGGCGCGTTGCTGGTGGGCGCGGGCGTGGCCTGCGCGCTGGGCGCCGCGCTGGGCAAGCCGGTGCTGGGCGTGCATCACCTCGAAGGGCATCTGCTCTCGCCCTTCCTGAGCGCCGATCCTCCCGAATTCCCCTTCGTCGCGCTGCTGGTCTCGGGCGGGCACACGCAGCTCATGAGGGTGGACGGCGTGGGCCGCTACGAACTGCTGGGCGAAACCATCGACGACGCGGCGGGCGAGGCCTTCGACAAGTCCGCCAAGCTGCTGGGCCTGGGCTACCCGGGCGGGCCGGCCCTCTCGCGGCTGGCGCAGCAGGGCGATGGCGAAGCCTTCAAGCTGCCGCGCCCGCTGCTGCACAGCGGCAACCTCGACTTCTCCTTCGCCGGCCTGAAGACCGCCGTGCTCACCCAGGCCAGGAAGCTGGGCGACGATCTGGACGCGCGCCGCGCCGACCTGGCCGCGAGCACCGAGGCGGCCATCGTGGACGTGCTGGTCCGAAAGACCCTGAGCGCCCTGAAGGGCACTGGCCTGCGCCGCGTGGTGGTGGCCGGCGGCGTGGGCGCCAACCGCCTGCTGCGCGAACAGCTCGACGCCGCCTGCGCGCGCCTGAAGGTGCGGGTGCACTATCCTGAGCTGCACCTGTGCACCGACAACGGCGCCATGATCGCCATGGCCGCCGCCATGCGCCTGCAGGCCGGCCAGCAGAGGCCCAGCCGCGACTACGCCTTCGACGTCAAGCCGCGCTGGCCGCTGGATTCGCTCCAGACGGATGCGCCCGCCGTGGCGGCCTGAATCTGCGGTCGATACGGGCGTAGCGCAGGCTGTGCCTGCGCATCGTGCTATCTATTGAATAGCAAACGGCGCGCCGTGCGCCCGGTACGGTCAGTACATGAGGCGCTCGGGCCGCACTTCCTGCAGGATGGTCGTGGCGATCTCTTCGATGCTCTTGGTGGTGGTGGACAGCCACCGGATGCCCGACCGCCGCATCATGCTTTCGGCCTCCGAGACCTCGTAGCGGCAGTTGAGCAGGTCGGCGTATTTGGAGCCCGGCCGCCGCTCGTTGCGGATCTGCGAGAGCCGCTCGGGCTGGATGGTCAGGCCGAAGATCTTCTTGCGGTGCGGCTCCAGCGCGGGCGGCAGCTGGCGGCGCTCGAAGTCTTCCGGAATCAGCGGGTAGTTGGCCACCTTCAGGCCGCACTGCATGGCCAGGTACAGGCTGGTGGGCGTCTTGCCCGAGCGCGAGACGCCGATCAGGATCACGTCGGCGCCGGCCAGGTCGCGGTGGCTCTGGCCGTCGTCGTGGTCCAGGCTGAAGTTGATGGCGTCGATGCGCTGCGTGTATTCCTTGCTCAGGCTCACGTCCGAGAAGCGCCCCACGCGGTGGTGGGACTTGATGCCCAGCTCGGTCTCCAGCGGGCGGATGAAGGTGCCGAACATGTCCAGCAGCATGCCCCGGCATCCCTGCTCGATGATGTGCAGCACGCTCATATTCACCAGCGTGGTGAAGACGATGGGCTTCTTGCCCTCCAGCTCCGCCGTGTGGTTGATCTGCCGCACCACCTGGTGGGCCTTGTCTTCGGTGTCGATGAAGGGCAGGCGCACGTGGCGGGGCTTCATGTCGAACTGGGCGAGGATGGCGTTGCCGAAAGTTTCGGCGGTGATGCCGGTGCCGTCGGAGATGAAGAAAACGGTGCGCGTGTGCATGGAGCGGGTGGTTTGGCGAGGGGCGGTGGGAGGGATGGCGGGGTGTGCGGCCGGCGGGCTGGGGCGCATGCGCCTCGGCCGGCCTACAATCGCGCCCATTATTCCCAATTCATCACCATGCAACGCGGCTGCCCACTACCAGAACAGCAAAGCCAGCTGCCTTGCATGGGCGCGCGCCCACCTCGTTCGCTCCGCTTGGGCGCAGGCGCAGACCCGGTTTCAACTTCTGGAGCTTTCCCATGTCTGCACTGTTCGAATCGACCGCCCTGGTCGTTCCGTTTGAAAACCTGAGAATGAGCGACGTCGAGTCGGTGGGGGGCAAGAACGCCTCCCTCGGCGAGATGATCTCCCAGCTGCCCCAGGGCGTGCGAGTGCCCACCGGCTTCGCCACCACGGCGCATGCCTTCCGTGAGTTCCTGAAGCACGAAGGCCTGGCCGACCGCATCAGCCAGCGCCTGGCCACGCTCGACACCGAAGACGTGCGCGCGCTCGCCGCCGCCGGCGCCGAGATCCGCGGCTGGCTCGAAGCCCAGCCCTTCCCGGCCGACCTGGAAAAGGCCGTGCGCGACGCGTTCGCCACGCTGTCCGAAGGCAACCCGCAAGCCAGCTTCGCCGTGCGCTCGTCCGCCACGGCCGAAGACCTGCCCGACGCCTCGTTCGCCGGCCAGCAGGAAACCTTCCTGAACGTCGTCGGCATCGAAGACGTGCTGCACAAGATGAAGGAGGTGTTCGCCTCCCTCTACAACGACCGCGCCATCAGCTACCGCGTCCACAAGGGCTTCGCGCACGACGTCGTGGCCCTCTCGGCCGGCGTGCAGCGCATGGTCCGCTCCGACAAGGGCGCGGCCGGCGTGATGTTCACGCTCGACACCGAGTCCGGCTTCGAAGAGGTCGTCTTCATCACCTCCAGCTACGGCCTGGGCGAGACGGTGGTGCAGGGCGCCGTGAACCCCGACGAGTTCTACGTCCACAAGCCCATGCTGGCCGCCGGCAACAAGGCCGTGATTCGCCGCAACCTGGGCTCCAAGCTGATCCAGATGGTGTTCGCCTCGCCCGAGGAGAAGAAGGCCTCCGGCAAGCTGGTGCAGACCACCGACGTGCCCGCAGAGCTGCGCAACCGCTATTCGCTGACCGACGCCGAAGTGCAGCAGCTGGCCGAATACGCCATCGTCATCGAGAAGCACTACGGCCGTCCGATGGACATCGAGTGGGGCAAGGACGGCACCGACGGCAAGCTCTACATCCTGCAGGCGCGCCCCGAGACGGTGAAGAGCCAGTCCAAGGGCCAGGCCGAGCAGCGCTTCAAGCTCAAGGGCACCGGTACCGTGCTGGCCGAAGGCCGCGCCATCGGCCAGAAGATCGGCACCGGCCCCGTGCGCCTGGTGAGCGACATCGCCGAAATGGACAAGGTGCAGCCCGGCGACGTGCTGGTCACCGACATGACCGACCCCAACTGGGAGCCGGTGATGAAGCGCGCCAGCGCCATCGTCACCAACCGCGGCGGTCGTACCTGCCACGCGGCCATCATCGCGCGTGAACTCGGCATCCCGGCCGTGGTGGGCTGCGGCGACGCCACCAGCCTGCTCAAGGACGGCACCCTGGTCACCGTGAGCTGCGCCGAGGGCGACACCGGCAAGATCTACGATGGCCTGCTGGAAACCGAGGTCACCGAGGTGCAGCGCGGCGAGATGCCCGCCATCAAGACCAAGATCATGATGAACGTGGGCAACCCCCAGCTGGCCTTCGACTTCTGCCAGCTGCCCAACGAAGGCGTGGGCCTGGCCCGGCTGGAATTCATCATCAACAACAACATCGGCGTCCACCCCAAGGCCATCCTGGACTACCCCCAGATCGACGCCGACCTGAAGAAGGCCGTCGAATCCGTGGCCCGCGGCCACGCCTCGCCCCGCGCCTTCTACGTGGACAAGGTCGCCGAAGGCGTGGCCACCATCGCCGCCGCCTTCTGGCCCAAGCCGGTCATCGTGCGCCTGTCGGACTTCAAGTCCAACGAATACCGCAAGCTCATCGGCGGCAGCCGCTACGAGCCCGAGGAAGAGAACCCCATGCTGGGCTTCCGCGGCGCGGCGCGCTACATCAGCGAAGACTTCGGCGAAGCCTTCGCCATGGAATGCGATGCCTTGAAGCGCGTGCGCGGCGAGATGGGCCTGACCAACGTGCAGGTCATGGTGCCCTTCGTGCGCACGCTGAAGCAGGCCGACCGCGTGACGAAGCTGCTGGCCGACCATGGCCTCAAGCGCGGCGAGAACGGCCTGAAGGTCATCATGATGTGCGAGGTGCCCAGCAACGCCGTGCTGGCCGACGAGTTCCTGCAGTACTTCGACGGCTTCTCAATCGGCTCGAACGACCTGACCCAGCTCACCCTGGGCCTGGACCGCGACTCCGGCCTCGAATTGCTGGCAGCCGACTTCGACGAGCGCGACCCGGCTGTGCAGGCGCTGCTCAAGCGCGCCATCGGCGCCTGCCTGGCGCAGGGCAAGTACGTGGGCATCTGCGGCCAGGGCCCCAGCGACCACCCCGACTTCGCCCAGTGGCTGGCCGACGAGGGCATCTCCTCGATCTCGCTCAACCCCGACAGCGTGATCGCCACCTGGCAGCAGCTGGCGCGCTGACGCCCGCGCCGGCCTGGGCTACCGACCGATCGCCGCCATGCCGCAGCCGGCACCGGACGAAGCGTTCCGTGAGGGCGCTCCGTTCGCGCCGGACCTGCACGATGCGCGGCACCTGTGGCTCAAGGCTGGGCTGCTGCTGGCCTGGGTGCTGGTCTCCTTCGTCGCCTGCTATTTCGCGCGCGATCTGCAGGTGATGGTGGCCGGCTGGCCCCTGGGCTACTGGATCGCGGCGCAGGGGGCGATCCTCGCCTTCCTCGCCATCACCGTCTTCTACTGCGTGGCCATGGACCGCTTCGAGCGCCACGACGCGGGCGCTTGCGCCCCCGCTGCCAAATCCGACTCATCCGGCTCGCCCGAGCATCCGGCCGCCGCGCCGCGCCCGCCCCATGGCTGAGCGGCAGGGTGGTGGCGAAGGCTACGGCGCGGGCGCCTCCGGCTCCTCCGGCGCCACTTCGGCCCTGCACCGCATCGTGTGGATGTACGTGGTGGGCGTGCTGCTCTTCGTGGGCGTCATGGCCTGGGCCGAGCAGCAGGGCCTGTCGCGCCAGTGGATCGGGCCGATCTTCCTCTTCCTCACCGTGATGGCCTATGCCGTCATCGGCGTCTATGGCCGTACGACCGACCCGGACGACTACTACGTCGCCGGCCGCCGCGTGCCCGCCGTCTACAACGGCATGGCCGCCGCCGCCGACTGGATGAGCGCGGCCTCCTTCATCAGCCTGGCCGGCGCGCTCTACCTGCAGGGCTTCGCCGGCCTGCCGCGCCAGGCGGGCGGCCTGGCCTACCTGCTGGGCTGGACGGGGGGCTTCTGCCTGGTCGCCATGCTGATCGCGCCGCACCTGCGCGCCATGCGGCTCTACACCGTGCCCGACTTCTTCCAGGTGCGCTTCGGCGGACGCTGGCCGCGCGTGATCGCCGCGCTGGCGGCGGCGGCCTGCTCGTTCACCTACGTGGTCGCGCAGATCTACGGCGTGGGGCTGATCGCCTCGCGCCTGACGGGCGTGCAGTTCGAGATCGGCATCATGCTCGGCCTGGGCGGCGTGCTGCTGTGCTCCTTCCTGGGCGGCATGCGCGCCATCACCTGGACGCAGGTGGCGCAGTACGTGGTCATGCTGCTGGCCTTTCTCATCCCCGTGTCGTGGCTGGCCTACAAGCAGCTGGGCAACCCGGTGGCGCCCCTGGTCTATGGCGCGCAGATCGGCAAGATCGCCGAGCTGGAATCGCGCCTGCTGGCCTCGCCCGCCGAGCACGAGGTGGTGCTCGCCTACCAGCGCCGCGCCGAGGAGCTGCAGGCGCGGCTGGCCGATGTGCCCGCCGCCATGGAGCACGAGCGCCAGGCCCTGGGCGAGCGCATGCGCACGCTCCGCGCGCAGAACGCCGACGTGGGCCTGATCGTCGCCGCCAGCCGCGAGCTGGCCGCGCTGCCGCACGACGAGGCCGTGGCCCGCGAGCGCTGGACGCGCGAGATGCGCGAGAACCTGGAGCGCGCGCGCCCGCTGGGCGGCCTGCCGCGCCACAGCCAGGCCTACGGCGGCGACCCGGACGGCACGCCGGAGCAGCAGGCGGAATACGAGAGCATGCGCCGCAACTTCCTCGCGCTCATGTTCTGCCTCATGGTCGGCACGGCCGGCCTGCCGCACCTGCTCACGCGCTACTACACCACGCCGGGCGTGTCGTCGGCGCGGGCCTCGGTGGCCTGGACCATCTTCTTCATCGCGCTGCTCTACCTGAGCGCGCCGGCCCTGGCCGTGCTGGTCAAGTTCGAGGTGATGAACAACCTGGTGGGCAGCCATTTCGACGCGCTGCCGCACTGGATGGCGCAGTGGGCGCGGGTCGATGGAGCCCTCCTGTCGGTGGAAGACGTGAACGGCGACGGCATCCTGCAGTTCGGCGAGATCCGCATGGGCACCGACCTCATCATGCTCGCCACGCCCGAGATCGGCGGGCTGCCCTATGCCGTCTCGGGCCTGGTCGCGGCGGGCGGCCTGGCGGCGGCGCTGTCCACGGCCGACGGGCTGCTGCTCACCATCAGCAATGCGCTGGTGCGCGATCTCTACTTCCGCGAAACCCGCCGCAAGGCCTCGCCCGAGCAGCGCGTGATCCTCACCAAGTTCACGCTGCTCATCGTGGCGCTGGCGGCGGCCTTCGTCGCGGCGATGAAGCCGTCGGACATCCTGCCCATGGTCACGGCCTCGTTCTCGCTGGCGGCCTCGGCCTTCGTGCCGGTGATGGTGCTGGGCATCTTCTGGCGGGGCACCAGCCGCCAGGGCGCGGTGGCCGGCATGCTGGCCGGGCTGGGGGTGACGGTGTATTACCTGCTCTCCCACGTGGGCGGCGTGCGCGCCGTGGTGCCCGCGCCGCTGCTGGCCGATGGCCTCTGGTTCGGCATCCAGCCGATCTCGGCCGGCGTGTTCGGCGTGCCGGTGGGGCTGGCTACCGCCTGGGCCGTGAGCCTGGCCACGCGCGGCGGCCGCCAGACCGCGGTTTCTGGATAAACCCCGATTCACGGGCGCGGGCGCGGGTGGCACGCTCGCCGCCAGAACTCCATTCCGCTCGCTTCGCCCCATCCGCCCATCCCGCGCCAGAGCGCGGCCAGTCTTTCCTCGAAAGGCGCCATGATCTTCTCGAAGACGCCGGCCGGCCTGCAGGCGCTGAAAGCCCGCCACGGCCTGCTCACCCCGCGCCAGCGCTCGGCGTTCATTCTCTTCGACGGCCAGCGCACGCTGGGCCAGGTGCTGGAGGCCACTTCCAGCCTGGGCATCACCATGGCGGACGTGCAGGCCATGCTCGACTTCGGCCTGCTGGAAGTGGGCGGTGCGGCCGAGCCTTCCGTGCCGCCGCCTGCGCCGCCAGCTCCTTCACTTGGTTCGCCCCCGCAGGCCGGCAGCGGGCGGCCGGGCATCGAGCGCTATCAGGCGGCCTACCCGGTGGCCACGCAGCTCACCGGGGGCCTGGGGCTGCGGGGCCTGCGGCTTAACCTGGCCGTGGAGCGCGTGCGCAGCTTCGAGGAACTGGCCGCGCTGGCACCGCGCATCCGCGAGGCCGTGGGCGAGGTGGCCTACGCCCGGCTGCATGCTGCGTTGTTCGATTGATCGGCCGCGCCTTTCACGCGCCGCCGCGCGGGCTGCACTGGCACGCCGTTTGCGGGCAGGCGGTAAGGCCGATGGGCGAGGGCGCCCGCAGCTTCGTGCACGCCGGCCCCTGCGACGACTCTTTTCTTCTCCCGAACGAATCACCATGCATCACGAACCCCTGGAAACCGTCCGCACCTATCTGAAATGCCTGCACGCGGGTGACACCGCCGGCCTCGTGGCCGCGTTCGAGCCGGACGGCGTGGTGCATTCGCCCTTCCTGGGCACGATGCGCGCGGATGAATTCTTCCAGCGGCTGGCGCAGGCCTCCAGCCGCAGCGTCATCACCGTGCTGGACCTGTTCGCCTCGGTGCAGCCCACCGACCCGCAGGGCGTGCGCGTGGCGGCCTATTTCCGCTACGACTGGACGCTGGCCGACGGCAGCGTGGTGGACTTCACCTGCGTGGACGTGTTCACCTTCCGCCCGGGCAGCGCCCGCATCCAGGACATGCGCATCGTCTATGACACGCATCCGCTGCGCGAGCAGGTCGGCGACAAGTATGCCGCGGCGCCCAAGGCCTGAACGGGAACCATCCAGGCAAAAGAAAAGCGGCCCGCAGGCCGCTTGGAGGGATCCATGTGGCAGCCCGGGGGGCTGCCGGCACGCGGGGCCGAAGGCCGGCCCGCAAGCGCTGCCGTGGACGATCAGCGGCCGACGGCCAGCAGTTCCACGTCGAACTTCAGCGTGGCGTTCGGGGGGATCACGCCGCCCGCGCCGCGTGCGCCGTAGCCCAGGGCTGCGGGGATGATCAGCGTGCGCTGGCCGCCCACCCTCATGCCCTGCACGCCTTCGTCCCAGCCCTTGATGACCATGCCGGCGCCCAGGCCGAACTGGAAGGGGTCGTTGCGGTCGCGGCTGGAGTCGAACTTGGCGCCTTGCTCGCCGTTGTTGTAGAGCCAGCCCGTGTAGTGGACGCTGACGTGCTGGCCGCGCGTGGCCTCGGCGCCTTCGCCGACGACGGTGTCTTCGTATTGCAGGCCGGATGCGGTGGTGGTCAATGCCATGGTGTTCCTCGGTGTGCTAATTTGCTATGAAAAGATGAGCTGCATGCGCAGGTTTTGCAAGGGCTGCAGCCCGAAAAGCCTGTAAGCGCGCAGCCGGGGCGCGCGCCGGAGGGCGATGGCTTACTTCTTCACGCGGGCGGCGGCCCAGCGGGTGGCGAAGGCCTGCACGTCCGACAGGCGCTTGAGCAGGTCCACGCCCGAGGGCGTGACGGTGTAGCCGTCGCTGCCATGGTCCAGCAGGCCGCACTCGCGCAGTTCCTTGATCCGGGTGTTCAGCGTGTTGGGGGTGATGCCGCCCACGCTGTCCTGCAGCAGGCGGAAGGTCTGCGGATGGCCGTCGCGCAGGGCCCACAGCACGCGCAAGGCATAGCGGCATTCCAGCTTCTCGAACAACTGGTTGATGGCGGCGTTTTCTTTGGAGCTCATGGATGCTTCTCCTTGCTCAGGTATCAGGGTATTTGGCCGTCGTGCCGGGCGGGCGGCGACTTCCGCGAGATCGCTATCAATATAGCGGCGAAATGAATTTGCTACAAGTTTAATAGCTCGGTAGTGAAGTGCTATCTGCGCTGGAGGGTGAAAACCCCGTCGTGACAATGTGTTGCAGCCATGCCACGGGGCGGCTGCGCTTCCTAGAATCCAGGCCTCCACAGGCTCCTGCCGCCCGGCCACGCCATGCACCACAGCACCCCAGCGGCCGACGCCGCCACCCCGCCATCCGCCTCGCAATCCGCCACGCCCGCCCGGGCCGCGCTGCCGCTCGCCGGCCTGCGCGTGGTGGAGTTCTCGCACATGGTCATGGGCCCGACCTGCGGCATGGTTCTGGCCGACCTGGGCGCCGAGGTCATCAAGGTCGAACCCGTGGAGGGCGACCGCACGCGCCACCTGCTGGGCGCGGGCGCCGGCTTCTTCGCCATGTTCAACCGCAACAAGAAGAGCATCGCGCTGGACCTGCGCAGCCCGGGCGGGCTGGAGGTCGCCATCCGCCTCGCCTCGTCGGCCGACGTGGTGGCGCAGAACTTCAAGCCCGGCGTGATGGCCCGCTACGGCCTGGACTACGCCGCGCTCTCGCGCCTGAACGAGCGGCTGGTCTATGTGAACCACGCGGGCTTTCTGCCCGGCCCCTACGAGCACCGCACGGCGCTGGACGAGGTGGTGCAGATGATGGGCGGCCTGGCCTACATGACCGGCCGCCCCGGCGACCCGCTGCGCGCCGGCAGCAGCGTGAACGACATCATGGGCGGCATGTTCGGCGCCATCGGCGCCATGGCCGCGCTGATGCAGCGCGCCGCCACCGGGCGCGGGCAGGAGGTGGATGCCGCCCTGTTCGAGAACAACGTCTTCCTGGTCGGCCAGCACATGATGCAGTACGCCGTCACCGGCCAGCCGGCCGCGCCCATGCCCGAACGCATCTCGTCCTGGGCGGTGTACGACGTGTTCAGCGTGCAGGGCGGCGAACAGATCTTCCTGGCCGCCGTGAGCGATGCGCAGTGGCGCACCTTCTGCGACGCGCTGGGCTATGCCGACCTGCGCGCCGATCCGCAGCTCGCCACCAACAACGACCGGGTGCGCGCCCGCGCCACCCTGCTGCCCGAGCTGCGCCGCCGCCTGGCCGCGCATACCGCCGCCGAACTGGCCGCGATCTTCGAGCGCCACGGCCTGCCGTTCGCGCCCATCGCCCGGCCCGAACAGCTCTTCGACGACCCGCACCTGAACGCCACAGGCGGCCTGGCCGAAGTCACCCTGCCCGACGGCGAACGCGCCGGCCACACCGCCCGCGTCGCCCTCATGCCGCTGCGCATGGACGGCCAGCGCCTGGGCGTGCGCAGCAGCCCGCCCCAGCGCGGCGAGCACACGGCCGCGCTGCTGCAGGAACTGGGCTACGCGCCCGAGGCGATCGCCGCGCTGCAGGCGGCGGGCGAAGTGGCGTAGGCGCCGCGCGCTGCCTCACCCCAGCGTTCTTCCGGCGCACCTCGTTGCCTGCAGGCGGACCGCAGAGCTTGCGTTTCGCCCGATCGCTACCATGTGCGCAAGAGTGGGCGCCCTGCGGCGCCTCTCAACCCGTGGGAGCCTGAACCGATGGATTTCAAGGACTACTACCAGACCCTGGGCGTGGAGCGCGGCGCCGATGCCGCCGCCGTCAAGAAGGCCTACCGGCGCCTGGCGCGCAAGTACCACCCCGACGTGAGCAAGGAGCCCGACGCCGCCGCCCGCATGAGCGAGCTGAACGAGGCCTACGCCGTGCTCTCCGACCCCGAAAAGCGCGCCGCCTACGACACGCTGGGCCAGCAGCGCACCACGGGCGCCGGCCAGGGCGCCGGGGGGGGCGAGCGTGGCGCCCAGGGCTTTCAGCCGCCGCCCGGCTGGGCCAGCGGCTTCGAGTTTTCCGGCGGCCCCGGCGGCATGGAAGGCGAGGGCGCCGACTACAGCGATTTCTTCGAATCCCTCTTCGGCCATGCCGCTGCGGCGCAGGGCCGGGGCGGCGGCGCGCGCCAGGCCGCACGCGGGCGCGACCACCATGCCCGCATCGACATCGACCTGGCCGACGCCTATGCCGGCGCCACGCGCGCCATGCACCTGCGCAGCGCCCAGCTGGACGGCGAAGGCCGCGTTCAGCCCACCGAGCGCACGCTGGAAGTGCGCATTCCCCAGGGCGTGAAGGAAGGCCAGCTGATCCGCCTGGCCGGCTACGGTGCGCCGGGCGGCGAGGGCAGGCCCGCGGGCGACCTCTACCTCGAAGTGCATTTCAACCCGGATGCGCGCTGGCAGGTCGAGGGCCGCGACGTGACGCAGACCCTGCGCGTGGCCCCGTGGGAGGCCGCGCTCGGCGGCGACGTGGACGTGACCACGCCCGCAGGCGGCACGCTGCAGGTCACCGTGCCGGCCGGCTCGCGCCCGGGCCGCAAGCTGCGCCTGAAGGGCCGGGGCATTCCCGGCAACCCCGCCGGCGACATGTATCTGGTGCTCGACATCGTCTGGCCGCCGGCCGACACGCCGCGCGCCCGCGAACTCTATGCCGCCATGGCGCGCGACCTGGCCTTCGATCCGCGTGCCGACGCCAACCCCACACCTCGGAGCTGATGCCATGAGCCATGAAACCTCTTCTTCCGTCACCGGGGTGCTGCTGGACGACGACACCCTGGGCCTGCACGACTTCGCCCACACCTGCGCGGTGGAGCCGCACTGGGTGATCGAGCGCGTGGAGTCCGGCCTGATCGAGCTGCCCGCGCAGGGCGACGGCGTGGACCGCGTGCAGTGGCGCTTCGCCAGCACCCACGTCGTGCGCGCCCGGCGCATGGCCTTCGTCGAGCGCACGATGGACGCCAACCCCGAACTCGCCGCGCTGGTCGCCGATCTCGAAGAAGAGATCGCCCGGTTGCGGCGGCGGCTGGGGGACTGAAGCGCGTATCGCCAGGCCGCCCGCCAGGTGCCGGTGGGGCCGTGCGGCCGGCGGGTGCCGAGAAGGAATCGAAGCCTTTTCGGCCGGTAGCGCTTATGGATCAAGCGCTGATAGCTATCAATTAAATAGCAATTTGACCCGAGGGCGCGATGCCCGCCGCCGCAAGCCGCCCGGCCTGCCGCGTCAGGCCCCAGCCGGCGCGCTGTCCCCGCGCGCCAGTGCCCACAGCGTTTCCGCGGTGGGCGCCATCTCGGCGCGCTGGCGGTAGAGGCGTATCTCCACCGGCACGTTCCAGGCCGCATCGCCGGCATGCATCAGGGTGCCGGCGCGCAGTTCGTCGGCGATCAGGCTGTGCGGCAGCCAGGCCACGCCCCGGCCTTCCAGCGCCATGGTCTTGAGCAGCGCGGCATGGTGCGCGGTGAACACCACCGCCACCCCTTGCGCGATGGCCGATTCCGGGCCGTCGCCGAACACGCCCCGCATGCGGGCCCGCATGATGCGGCCCAGGCCCGAGGCCTCGCCATAGGCCAGCACCGGCAGGGGCGCCGCGTCTGCCAACGGGTCCGCTCCCGAGCCCGCGCCTGTGGCCTGCGCGATCGGGTGCAGCGGCTCGGCCGCGCCCGGCGCCGCCGGCCCGCAGACGGGCATGAGCACATCGTCCGCCAGGCGCAGCACGGGGTATTGCGCCTCGTCCAGCCGGCCGGGCACGTCGGGGTGGCCGTGGCAGAGCACGAACTGCACGCGCCGCTGCAGCGCCTCGTCCTCGCAGGCGTCGTAGCTGTCGGAGATGGTCTGGATCGGGCCCAGCCGCAGCTGCGCCTCCAGCATGCCCAGCCAGCGCGGAAAGAAGGTGAGCGACAGCACGTGCGTGGCCGCGAAGCGCAGGCTGGCGGCGGCCTGGTCGTGCGCGGCGCGGGCCTTGATGCGCGCGGCCTCCAGATCGGCCAGCAGGGCGGCGAGCAGGGGGCGGAAGCGCTGGCCCGCCGCGGTGAGCGCCGCGGGGTGGGCGGTGCGGTCGAAGAGCTCCACGCCCACCCAGTCCTCCAGCGCGCGGATGTGCCGGCTGAAGGCCGGCTGGGCGATGGCGCGCGCCTCGGCCGCGCGCGAGAAATTGCCCGTCTCGGCCAGCGCCAGAAAGTCTTCCAGCCACTCCAGATCCAGCGGTCGGTTGCCTGGGCCCATGCGTCTCCTGTCGGTCGGAATAGTTGTATGCGATTCGGGTATTGGACGGCCCCGGGCCGTGCGGGAAATGATCCGCCCCGTCATTCAACGAAGCCTTGCCTTCCCCATCACGGAGACATCCCGCACATGCCTGCCATCCAGAATTATCGGGGGATCATCCCCGCCATCTCCTGCCCCTTCACGCCCGACCACCGCATCGACGAACCCGCGCTGCGCAAGCTGGCCTCCTGGCTGGCCGGGCACGAGGGCGTGGTCGCCATCATGACCAACGGCCACACGGGCGAAGTGTTCTCGCTCACCCCGGCCGAGCGCGCCGAGGTCACCCGCATCGTGGCCGATGAGCTCAAGGGCCTTCCTCGTCCTGTGCCCGTCATCTCCTCCATCGTCTGCGAAGGCCTGGCCGAAGCCGCCGAGCATGCCCGCGCCGCCGTGGCCGCCGGCGCCGTGGCGCTGGACGTGATGCCCCCGCACCACTGGCTGCGCTTCGGCTTCACCTCCGGCCACGCGCTGCAGTACTTCGAGGCCATCCACAAGGCCGCGCCCGATGCCGACCTGGTCTGCCACGTCTATCCCGCCTGGACGCGGGCTTCCTACTCGTCGCAGCTGCTGGCCGAACTGGCGAAGCTGCCCTACCTGCAGGCCTTCAAGGTGGGCCAGCGCGACATGAACAAGTACGCCCGCGACATCCAGGCCATCCGCGAGGCCGATGCCTCCAAGGCCATCCTGACCTGCCACGACGAGTACCTGCTGGCCTCCATGGTGCAGGGCGTCGATGGCGCGCTGGTGGGCTTCGCCACCTTCATCCCGCAGCTCATCATCGACCTGTGGAATGCCGTGAAGGCGGGCGACCTGAAAAAGGCCATGGAAGTGCAGGCCGTCATCACTCCGCTGAAAGACGCCGTCTATGGCGGCGGCGAGCCCACGGGCGAGGCCCATGCCCGCATGAAGGGCGGCATGTACCTGGCCGGCGTGATCGCCGACGCCACCGTGCGCCCGCCCACCGATGCGCCCAGCGCCAAGGAAATGGACGCGCTGCGCGCCGCCGTGCAGCAGGCGGGCCTGCTCAAGCGCTGAACCGCGCCGGTGCAGAGCGGGGGCCCTTCACGCCCCCGCATCGGGGTCCTCAGAACAAAAGACAGGAGACAAGACACCATGCAACGCAAGCATTTCCTCCGCGCCGCCCTGCGCGCAGCCGTGGGGGCCGCGGCCCTCGTGGCCGCCGCCGGCAGCTTCGCGCAGACCTATCCGAACAAGCCGGTGCGCGTGGTCGTGCCGTTCCCGCCGGGCGGCACGCTGGACACCGTGGCCCGCATGCTGGCCCAGCGCCTGGGCGACCAGATGGGCCAGCCCTTCGTGATCGAGAACAAGCCCGGCGCCAGCGGCGTGATCGGCGGCGACACGGTGGCCAAGGCGCCGGCCGACGGCTACACGCTGCTGTTCAGCGCCTCCACGCACACCACGGCGCCCATGACGCTCAAGTCCGTGCCCTACAACGTCACGCAGGACTTCACGCCCGTCGCCCTCGTCGCCAAGGCGCCGCTCTCGGTCGCCATCAACAAGAACCTGCCCATCACCGACATCAAGTCGCTGCTGGCCTACGCCAAGGCCAACCCCGGCAAGATGACCTTCGCCGTGGGCTCCATCGGCTCGGCCGGGCACCTGTCCACCGAAATGCTCAAGCGCGCCGGCCACATCGAATACATGATCGTGCCGTACAAGGGCACGGCCCCGGCCTTCCAGGACCTGATCGGCGGGCAGATCGACGGCTTCATCGACCCCATCCTGGGCTCGCTCCAGTACCACAAGAGCGGCATGCTGCGCGTGGTGGCCGTCACCTCCGCCCAGCGCGTGCCCAACCTGCCCGACGTGCCCACCGTGGCCGAAACCATCCCCGGCTACGAGTTCTACAGCTGGTACGCCCTCTGGGCGCCGGCCAAGACGCCGCAGGCCATCGTGCAGCGCCTGAATACGGAAGTGAACAAGGCCCTGGCCGAGATGGGCCCCAAGCTCAAGGAACAGGGCCTGCTCGCCACGCCCGGCAGCGTCGAAGACTTCGCCAAGTTCCAGCGCGCCGACATGGAGCGTTCCCAGAAGATCGTGACCGAAGGGAACATCCGTGCCGAATGAGCTGCGTCCGCAGCCGCAGCGCCATGCCGTGGTCACGGGCAGCAGCAGCGGCATCGGCCAGTGCATCGCCCAATCGCTGCTGGCCGCCGGCTGGCGCGTGACGGGCCTGGACGTGGCCGCACCCACCCTGGCGCAAGGCGTGGCCGGCAGCAGCTTCACCCATGTGCCTCTCGACCTGGCCGACGGTGCCGCCATCGCCCGCGCCACCGCCGCGCTGCCCGCCGTGGACGCCCTGGTGCATGCCGCCGGTGTGCTGCGCGTGGGCCCGCTGGGCCAGCTCGACCACGCGGGCGGCGAGCTGATGTGGCGCCTGCATGTCGATGCCGCCACGCGCCTGGCCGACGCCCTGGTGCCCGGCATGGCCCAGCGCGGCAGCGGCCGCGTGGTCTTCATCGGCAGCCGCGTGGCGCAGGGCATGGCCGGCCGGGGGCAATACGCCGCCACCAAGGCCGCGCTCATCGCGCTGGCGCGCAGCTGGGCGGCCGAGGTGGCGGGGCAGGGCGTGACGGTGAACGTCGTCTCGCCCGCCGCCACCGCCACCGGCATGCTGAGCGATCCCGCCCGTGCCGGCAGCGCGCCGCGCCTGCCGCCCATCGGCCGCCTGATCGAGCCGGCAGAGATCGCCGCGCTGGTGGGCTACCTGCTGTCGGCGCCCGCCGCCGCCATCACGGGCCAGGACATCGCCATCTGCGGCGGCTCGTCGCTCGCCCGCTGATCCACCTCGATGGGCTCCGCCTTCTCCTTTTAAAGACACCCCCTCATTCCATTCCAGAGAGCACCATGAAAATCGTCGATATCGTCGAATCCACCCGCCCCATCAAGTCCGACATCCGCAACGCGTATATCGACTTTTCCAAGATGACGCTGAGCCTGGTGGCCGTGGTCACCGACGTGATCCAGGACGGCAAGCCCGTGATCGGCTACGGCTTCAACTCCAACGGCCGCTACGGCCAGGGCGCGCTCATGCGCGACCGCTTCATCCCCCGCGTGCTGGAGGCTGACCCCGCCTCCCTGGTGGACGACACCGGCGACAACCTCTGCCCCCACAAGATCTGGGCGCGCATGATGATCAACGAGAAACCCGGCGGCCACGGCGAGCGCTCCGTCGCCGTGGGCACCATCGACATGGCCGTGTGGGACGCCGTGGCCAAGATCGCCGGCAAGCCCCTCTACCAGCTGCTCGCCGAACGCTACGGCAACGGCAAGCCCGCCAACCCGCGCGTCTTCGTCTATGCGGCCGGCGGCTACTACTACCCCGGCAAGGGGTTGGACGGCCTCAGGAAAGAGATGGAAAGCTACCTGGCGCGCGGCTATTCCGTCGTCAAGATGAAGATCGGAGGCGCAACGCTGGCCGATGACTGCGAGCGCATCGAATCGGTCCTCAAGATCCTCGGCCCCGGCCAGCAACTCGCCGTGGACGCCAACGGCCGCTTCGACCTCAAGACCGCCGTCGACTACGGCCGTGCCCTGTCGCAATACCCGCTCTTCTGGTACGAAGAAGCCGGCGACCCGCTGGACTACGAACTGCAGGCCAAACTCGGCGAGGTCTATCAGGGCCCCATGGCCACGGGCGAGAACCTCTTCTCCATGCAGGACGCCCGCAACCTCATCCGTCACGGCGGCATGCGCCCCGACCGCGACTGGCTGCAGTTCGACTGCGCCCTGAGCTACGGCCTCGTCGAATACCTGCGCACGCTGGACATGCTCAAGGACCACGGCTGGTCCCCCAGCCGCTGCATCCCCCACGGCGGCCACCAGATGTCCCTGGCGATCGCCGCCGGCCTGGGCCTGGGCGGCAACGAAAGCTACCCGGACCTGTTCCAGCCCTATGGCGGCTTCCCCGATGGAGTAAAGGTGGAGAACGGGTATGTGACGCTGCCGGCGTTGCCGGGCATCGGGTTCGAGGGCAAGTCGGATCTGATTGCGGAGATGCGGGCGTTGGCGAGTTGAGGTGGAATAGGGCGCCAGCGCTTGCGGGGTAAGCGCTGGTTGCTATGGAAATTGAAGTGGCCGCTTTGCGGCCACTTCAATTTCTGTACTCCTGCTCTGATCGCTTGCTGGTGCTAACGAAATTGAAAGTAAGGCTGCGGGGCAACGGTTGGCGTAGTCAAGTGAAGTCTCATATCGGTAGCAAATCCGCCAAGAAAATGCAGTTAGTAATCTGCAAGTGCTGGTGCAGTGTTATATGATTTCTGCGGGAATTTGTGTCGTTGCGAAAGAATCTGATTTTTGCTTAGGCGTCCGGAGGCAAAAGATTTCCTTGCCCGTTGTTGGCTTGGTCATTGACTTCGGTCATTGAGATTGCTGCTATCGTCTCCTTGCTCAGTCGATTCGTTCGTCGGTTCTTGGAATGAAGCTTGTGGACCTCATTAACTACGTACTCATGGGGTTGTGGTATGCCTGCTTCATCCTCTTTCTGGTGTACGACTAGCCGACAAATCATGGATGTGCCGTTCTGGAACTTCACTTGCTTCAGGGCAACTTGCATCAGGAATCGATCGTCGCTTATCACAAAGCTGATATTGCGCTTTCCGAATCGTCCACGCCACTTGCCGCCATCCCGTGTCAGCACGGGCGCGATAATTTCTATGTCTGCCCGTTCAATTACTCTTGGCTCTAAATCTTCCAGGCTTACCACGAAGCCTTGGAAGCGCGCTCGCGGGACAAGCGTCTCTTCATCACCCGTGGGTGTGTGTGTGTTCGCGAACCCTATTGCTTCCACCTTGTCGTAGGTGAGTAACGACTCATAGAGTTGTGAACGCAATTTGATAATTCTGCGATTAGCGAGTAGGGAAGGTAAAATTGCTCCGACGGTAGGGGCATCTTCAAGATGCAACGAGAGGTTAGAGTCCGTGGCCGGCAACTTAGGAGCGTCTGCCGCCACCTCTTGCTCCATCTTTCTTAGTTCTAGGCGAGTCTTTCGGAGATTCAACTCGTTCTGTTCGATCTGTTGAGCAGCAAGTTTCTTGTCGCGGTCTATAGCCATAGAGTTGGCTTCGATCTGCTGGCCTAATAATGTGCTCTGGTAGTGCCACCAAGCGCTTGCAGAGCAGATTGCTGTTACTGCCGAACCGATGAGGCCTAGCGCTATAGCATGTTTCCCAATGAAGTTCAGATAGACTTCAAGGCCGCCTTCGCCATGCGCCATCGTCTCGATGCGCATGGAAATACCAAGCTGTTTGGCTACCTCCTTGACCAGTGCCAGTATCTCACCCTCGCATTCGTGGAGCACCCACGCATCCATCTCATGCGATTGATCTGCTAGCACAAAGTGCACCATGAGGCGACCAGGGCTTTCGCTTAAATCGACGGCGTTCATCTGCATGCTCTGCTCCTGATTTGTGTTCGCCGAGAATGTACCGGCAAAAAGGCAGTGAATTGCTTAGGTGAAATTCCGTGTGGTAGATAGGCCCTGTGGCCATCCTTAAAAATTGGCGCCCCCATTTCAGCGAAATTTCGGCTAGCTTGGCTACGTGAGGCCAGAAATTGGATTCGTGCCCGTCGATATTCTCAAGTCCCGATCTTAGTCGCAGTAGTTTTCTTGGAAGGACGATCTGCTGACTGTATTCAGTCTAAAGCGGTAGCACGGGTACGCATCGTCAAGCTCAGCGAAAGCCTCGATGCGTCACCAGCAAGAATGCTGTTCAGTCTTTATCGGTAGCTGCAAAAAGGGGCATGTCCACCAATGGGGCTATCTCCACCGAGCGTTTGACGACGGTTGTCTCTGATTGGTCGCCGTTCTGCTGCGGCATCTATCGACTGCTGTACGAAAAATAAACCCGCTGCCACTCAATACACCGGCCGCCCCACCCACCGGCTCGCCCGCGATATCCCGTAATTCACCAGGCAATACAGCCCCGCCACGACCAGGTACACCGGAACCAGCGAGTGGTAGTTGGCGATCAGCACCTTGGCGTTCTGCATCAGCTCGCCATAGGTCACGACATAGCCGAAGGTGGTGTCCTTCACCACGATGACCAGTTGCGCGACCAGGGCCGGGACGATGTAGCGCAGGGCCTGGGGGAAGACGATGGTGAAGAAGACCTGGGTTTCGGTGAGCCCCAGGCTGCGTGCGGCCTCGGTCTGGCCGCGGGGGACGGCGAGCACGCCGGCGCGATAGACCTCCGCCACCACGGCGGCGGTGCTTAAGGCGATGGGCAGGGTCAGCATCCAGTAGGTGCTGAGCTTGATGCCAGCCGAGGGCAGCACCAGAAAGCACAGGTAGATGAGCAGCAGCGTCGGCGTGCCGCGCAGGAATTCGATGGCCGCGATGCTGGGCCAGCGCAGGATGCGGGGCCGCGCCAGGCGCCCGGTCATCAGCACCAGGCCCAGGGCCAGCGCGATGGCGGCGCCCATCGCAGCCGACTGCAGCGTGCCGAGCAGGCCCTTGGCGAGGAAGGCCCAGGTCGTGGGCCAGGCGAAGAACTGCCAGAGCCGGCCTTCCAGCTGCCCGGCGGAATGAAAGCGGTAGGCGATGCCCGCGGCGAGCAGGAGCAGCACGCCCGCCGCGATCACGCTGACCACCCGGGTGATGGTGCGCGCCCGGGGGCTGGGCGCGCCGAACAAGGTGTCTTCCAGGGATCGGCTCATCGCAGTATGCGTACTTTCTTGTCCAGCGTGGCGCCGGCCCAGGCGATGAGCAGGCCGGTCGCCACGTACATCGCGGCGGCCACGGCGAATGCGGCCATGCCGGCGGCGGAGTCGTTGGCGAGCTTGGAGACCAGCGCGGTCAGCTCCCGGCCCGGCATGGGCACCTGCGATGCGAGCGAGGTGGACAGCATCAGCGCGATGAGCAGCGAGGTCATCGGCTGCACCACCGAGCGCAGCGCCTGCGGCAGCACGACCGAATAGATGATCCGCGCGGGCCGCATGCCCAGGCTGAGCGCGGCCTCGATCTGGCCGCTGGGGATGGTGTTGATGCCCGAGCGCAGGTAGTCGGCCGTGAAGGCGGAGCAGACCAGAATCAGCGTGAGGACGACGCTGGGCTCGTAGTCGATCACGAATTCGAGATCGGGCAGCGCGAACACGATGAAGATCAGCAGCGCCACGCTGGGGATGTTGCGGAAGACCTCGACGTAGAACGTGAGGAAGCCGCGCAGCGGGGGCAGGGGAAAGAGCCGCAGTGCCGCCACGGCCACACCCAGCACGACGCCCGGCACGAACGACAGCGCGGTGAGCTTCCACGTCAGCAAAAGGGCCTGCCAGAAGGCAGGCCCATGGTCGGCGAGGAGCCTGGAGATGTTGTCGCCCATCGTTCCGTTCGGTCAGGTCAGGGCAGGGCGGGCGGCGTCGGCACGGCCGTGCTGCCGGTGCGCTGGCCGATGGAGATGGTCCAGAGCTTGGCCCAGGTGCCGTCGGCTTCGATCTTCTTCAGGAAGGCGTTGACGAAGGCCACGCCGTCGGAGCCCTTGCGCAGGCCGATGCCGTAGGGGTCTTGCGCGCCGAAGGGCGCGCCGGCGAGCTTGGCGTCGCCGGTGCCCAGGCTCAGGGTGTTGAGCAGCAGGGTGTAGTCGGTCACGTAGGCATCCACGCGGCCCTGGCGCAGCGAATCGAGCGCTTCCTGGTGCGTCTGGAATTCCTGCACGGTGCTCTTGGGCGCGAACTGCGCGAGGATCGCGGGCCCGGTGGAGCCGGCCTGCGTGGCGACCTTCTTGCCGGCCAGATCGTTGTACGACTGGATGGATTTGTTGTTCGCCTTGACCAGCACCCCGGCCTGCGAGGTGTAGTAGGGGCCTGCGAACGAGATCTTCTCGGCCCGGGCGGGCGTGATGGAGTAGGTGGCCACGACTAGGTCCACCTGGTCGTTGATGAGCACTTGCTCGCGCGTGGACGAGTTCACCTGCGTGAACTGGATCTTGGCGCCGTCGCCCAGGATGTAGCGCGAAAGGAGCTGCGAAATGCCGGCATCGAAGCCGCGGATCTTGCCGTCCTTCTCGTTGAGCAGCGAGAACAGGTTCGAGGTCTGCGTGCCGCCCAGGCGCAGCGTGCCGGCCTGCTTGATCTTGCTGGCCCAGGGGCTGGCGGCGATGGTCTCGGCACTGGCGACGGGGCCTTTCGCCACCAGGGCGTCGAAGGCGGCGGTGTCGATGGGGGCGCCTTGTGCGAAGAGCGATCCACTGCCCGCAAGCGCCAGCGCCGCCACGGCGGATTTCAGAACGGTTTTGATGGGCATGCGGTCCTCCTTGAATGGTGATGTGTTGATTCGGGCAATGTATAGCACTGCCATTGCCCTGCCGATGTGGGTGAACGGCGGCAAATGGCTCGCAGCCGCTGGCCTCTAGCTGTGAACCGTCAAGAGGTTATTTGCAGATTTGAGCCTGGACATCGGAGCGATGTGACCAATGCCGCTGTGTGGCCTGTGCCAGTTGTAGTGGTGCTGCCAGCTCGCCAGGGCAGTGATCCGCTCGGCTGAGTTCTGGTACGTCCAGCCGTAAGCCCACTCTCGCAACGCCGACTGGATGAACCGCTCGGCTTTGCCATTGGTCTGCGGCCGGTATGGCCTGGTGAACTTGTGCTGCACTCCCAAGGCTTTGCAGGCAGCCGCAAACTCCTTGGACCGGAAGGCCGCTCCGTTGTCCGTCAGCAACCGTTTGACGTGCACGCCCAGCCCCGCGTAGTAC
>NZ_FONX01000022.1 GCF_900113035.1 Paracidovorax wautersii
GGGGCTGGGCGTGCACGTCAAACGGTTGCTGACGGACAACGGAGCGGCCTTCCGGTCCAAGGAGTTTGCGGCTGCCTGCAAAGCCTTGGGAGTGCAGCACAAGTTCACCAGGCCATACCGGCCGCAGACCAATGGCAAAGCCGAGCGGTTCATCCAGTCGGCGTTGCGAGAGTGGGCTTACGGCTGGACGTACCAGAACTCAGCCGAGCGGATCACTGCCCTGGCGAGCTGGCAGCACCACTACAACTGGCACAGGCCACACAGCGGCATTGGTCACATCGCTCCGATGTCCAGGCTCAAATCTGCAAATAACCTCTTGACGGTTCACAGCTAGCGCCCGCTGGCGGGCCGTGCCACCAGGGCCGTGGCGGCCGAGGCAGCCGCTGCGGCCTGCTGCTGCACGGCAGCCGCCTCAGGGCGGCCAGCCTGCAGGTGCGGTGCGATCACCCCCTGCCACAGGTCGTAGCCGGCTTCGTTCATGTGCAGCCGGTCGGGCCCGTACAGCTCGGCGCGCGGTTGGCCGTCGGCACCCAGCATGGGCGTGAAGATGTCGATGTAGTCGCTGTTGGGCACGCCGCGCACATAGGCGGCCAGCAGGGCGTTGGCCTCGCGCACCTGCGGCAGCAGCGCGCTGCGCAGCGGGCTGGGCTTGATCGAGACGTAGCTGATGCGCGTGTCCGGCAGCGCGGTGCGCACCGCGGCCACGAAGGCGCGGAAGCTCTCCAGCACCTGGGCCGGGCTGCGGCCTTCGGCCAGGTCGTTGTCGCCCGCATAGACGACCACGTGGCGCGGGCGGTACTGCACCACCAGCCGGCGCGCCAGGCCGTTGCAGTCGGCCATGGTGGAGCCGCCGAAGCCCCGGTTGATGACCACGGGCAGGTCGCGGAAGTCCTGGCGCAGGTCGGTCCACAGGCGGATGGTGGAACTGCCCACGAACAGCACGCCGCCCGGCTCGGGCGCGCGCTCGCGGTCGGCGGCGGCGAAGGCGTCCAGGCTGGACTGCCAGCGCGCATAGGCGGGCGGGAGCGCTTCCTGCGCCAGGCCGGCCGGCGCCGCCGGCGCGGCAGCCGCCGCCAGGCCGGCCAGCGCCGCAAGGCTCAGGGCGACGGCGCAGCGGGCGCAGAAGGGGCGGACGAAGGACATGAGAGGTTTTCCTGGCGGCAGGCGGCGTGGGAGGCAATGCGAGGTGGTGCAAGGCGGGAAGATTCCCGCGCAGATACACTTTTTACAACTATGCCGACATCGTTGCAAGCGCCCTTCCGCCCCGCTCTGCCCTGCGCTCACCGCTGCGGTGCGCGTGCGGCCACCCCGGCGCGGATCAGCCCAGCCGTGCGCGGTGGCGCGCCAGCTGCGCGCGCACCTGGGCCGGCGCGGTGCCGCCCAGGGTGTTGCGGGCGTTGAGCGAGCCGCGCAGGCTCAGCGCGTCGAACACGTCCTTCTCGATCGCCGGGTGGAAGCCCTGCAGCACGGCCAGGGGCAGCTCCGAAAGATCCACGCCGTGCGAGGTGGCCGCCTTCACGGCATGGGCCACGGTCTCGTGCGCGTCGCGGAAGGGCAGGCCCTTCTTGACGAGGTAGTCGGCCAGGTCGGTGGCGGTGGCGTAGCCCTTCTTGGCGGCCTGCTCCATGGCTTCGGGGTTGACGGTGATGCCGCCTTCCTTGCGGCCCGTGGCCGGGTCCAGCTGGCCGCCCACCATCTCGGCGAAGATGCGCAGCGTGTCCTTGAGCGTATCGACGGTGTCGAACAGGGGTTCCTTGTCTTCCTGGTTGTCCTTGTTGTAGGCCAGGGGCTGGCCCTTCATCAGCGTGATGAGGCCCATCAGGTGGCCGACCACGCGGCCGGTCTTGCCGCGCGCCAGCTCGGGCACGTCGGGGTTCTTCTTCTGCGGCATGATCGACGAGCCGGTGGTGAAGCGGTCGGCGATCCTGATGAAGCCGAAGTTCTGGCTCATCCAGATGATGAGCTCTTCGCTCAGGCGGCTCACGTGCACCATGCAGAGGCTCGCGGCGGCGGTGAATTCGATGGCGAAGTCGCGGTCGCTCACGGCGTCCAGGCTGTTCTGGCAGACGCCGTCCATGCCCAGGGTGCGGGCCACGCGCTCGCGGTCCAGCGGGTAGGTGGTGCCGGCGAGAGCCGCGCTGCCCAGCGGCAGCACGTTCACGCGGCGGCGCACGTCCTGCATGCGATCGGCGTCGCGGGCGAACATTTCCACATAGGCCAGCATGTGGTGGGCAAAGCTCACCGGCTGGGCCACCTGCAGGTGGGTGAAGCCGGGCAGGATCACGTCCACGTTGCGCTCGGCCACATCGACCAGCGAACCCTGCAGCTCCTTGAGCAGATCGGCGATCAGGTCGATCTCGCCGCGCAGCCAGAGGCGCACGTCGGTGGCGACCTGGTCGTTGCGGCTGCGGCCGGTGTGCAGACGCTTGCCGGCGTCGCCCACCAGCTGGGTCAGGCGCGCCTCGATGTTCAGGTGGACGTCTTCGAGGTCGAGCTTCCATTCGAAGGCGCCGGATTCGATCTCCTGCGTGATCTGCGCCATGCCGCGCTCGATGGATGCGTGGTCTTGAGCGCTGATGATGCCCTGCGCGGCCAGCATGCCGGCATGGGCCAGGCTGCCGGCGATGTCGGCCTGCCAGAGGCGCTTGTCGAAGAACACGCTCGACGTGTAGCGCTTGACCAGGTCGCTCATGGGCTCGGAGAACAGCGCCGACCAGGCCTGGGCCTTGGTGTCGAGCTGGTTGTGGGACGGGGCGGACGCTGGGCTGGAGGCAGGGCTGGAAGACATGGAGGGCAATAATCCGGTGGTTCGGACACCCGGAACGCCCGGATGCCGCAATGCAGGAGACGCAAATTTTATCGACCCCGCCCGCACCGCCGGCCAAGCGCCCCCCAGCCAACGCTCCGCGCGCCCCTCTGGGCCGTGCGCTGGTGTTCGACGCCTGCCATGTGGGCGTGATCCTGCGCGCCGTGCTGTTCGTCGAAGCGGTGCTGGGCGTGGGCGCCATGTTCGGTGCCATGACGCCGCTGGAATGGCTGGTGCGCCTGTCCCTGCTGACGGGCGGCGCGCTGCCGGCCACGCTGGCCTGGCTGGTCACGGCCTGCAGCCTCAAGCGGCTGCTGGAGCAGCTGCATGTGGGCCTGCAATACGCGGCGGGCGTGCTGCTGGGCGCGGTCTCGGGGCTCTACGCCTGCGGCACGCTGGCGCTGGTGGGCGCGGCGCAGGAGCCGCCCTGGCTGGCCAGCGCGGCCAGCGGCGCGCTGCTCTCGGCCGCGCTGGTGGCGGCGCTGGTGCTGCGCGCCCGGGGCCGCACGCCGGCGGCCACCGCCGCGCGCCTTTCCGAGCTGCAGTCGCGCATCCGGCCGCACTTTCTCTTCAACACCCTCAACAGCGCCATCGCCCTGGTGCGGGCCGAACCCGCGAGGGCCGAGACGCTGCTCGAAGACCTGAGCGACCTCTTCCGCCACGCCTTGCTGGACCAGGGCGAGGCCGTGACCCTGGCCGAGGAGATCGCCCTCGCCCGCCGCTACCTGGACATCGAGCAGGTCCGCTTCGGCGACCGGCTGCAGGTGCACTGGTCGCTGGACGCGCGCGCCGACGGCGCCCCGCTGCCCAGCCTGCTGCTGCAGCCGCTGGTGGAGAACGCCGTCAAGCACGGCGTGGAGCCCGATCCGGAAGGCGGCAGCATCCACATCCGCACCGAGCTGCGCGGCAGCCGGGTGCTGGTGGTCATCACCAACAGCCTGCCCGCGGCCAGCCCGGTGCCGGCCCCGCGCGGCCACGGCATCGCGCTGGCCAACGTGCGCGACCGCCTCCGGCTGCTGCACGACGTGCAGTGCGATTTCAGCGCCGGCCCGCACAATGGGGGCCATTACCAGGTGCGCATCAGCCTGCCGCCGCACGGCTGAGACCGAGAGCCCGCAATAAGAAAGACGCCACGACCGGCACCCCTGCGCCATTGCCCGACGGACCGACGCCCATGCCCTCCTCCCTGCACATCCTCATCGTCGATGACGAAGCCCTGGCCCGCAGCCGCCTGCGCACCCTGCTGGGCGACTGCGAGGAGCGCCACGCGATCTCGGAGGCCGCGCATGCCGCCGAGGCGCTGGCCCTGGTGCGATCCAGCGCCGAGGCCCGGCCGGTGGATGCGGTGCTGCTGGACATCCGCATGCCCGGGCAGGACGGCCTGAGCCTGGCCCACAGCCTGCGCATGAGCCCGCAGCCGCCGGCCATCGTGTTCGTGACCGCCCATGCCGACCACGCGGTCAGCGCCTTCGAGCTGGACGCGGTGGACTATCTGACCAAGCCGGTGCGCCTGGAGCGGCTGCAGCAGGCGCTGGCCAAGGTGCAGCGCCAGGCCCGCCAGGGCAGCGCGACGGCTGCGCAGCCGCCCAGCGGGCAGGCCCTGGTGATCCAGGACCGAGGCCGCACCGAGCGGGTGCCGCTGGCCGATGTGCTCTATCTGAAGTCGGAACAGAAATACGTGACCGTGCGCACGGGCAGCCGCAGCTACATCCTCGATGCCTCGCTCGCCGAGCTGGAGGCGCGCTATCCGGATCAATTCCTGCGCGTGCACCGCAGCACCCTGGTCGCCCGCCGCGCCATGCGCGCACTGGAAAAGCACTACGACGCGGAGGAAGGCGAAGGCTGGGCGCTGCGCCTGCACGGGCTGGCCGAGCTGGTGGCCGTCTCTCGCCGGCAGGTGGCTGCCGTGCGCGAGGTGCTGGCGGGCTGAGGTCGCCCCCGGCACTGGGCAGAATCCGAACGTTTTAGGCCACCAGCGCCCATCACACCTGGGCTATCAGCTATGTTTTCAATAGCAGACCGGCAGGTGGCACGGAGCCGCCCGCCGGCCTGCCGCGGCGCTCAAGCTCAGTGCGCGTGCGCGATGCCGCTCACCACCGTCACCACCACCACGCCGGCCACCAGCCAGGCGATCTGGGCCAGCGTCTGGCGGGCGCCGGTCTGCTTCTGCAGCTGCGGGATCAGGTCGGCCAGCGCCACATAGACGAAGCTGCTGGAGGCGATGACCAGGAAGTACGGCAGCCAGTCCTCGAAGCGGCCCACCAGGTAGTAGCCCAGCACCCCGCCCAGGCTGGTGACCGCGCCGGCCAGCGACACCTTCACCAGCGCGGCGCGGCGGTTGGCGCTGCTCTGGCGCAGCACCACCAGGTCGCCCATGTGGTGGGGCACCTCGTGCACCAGCACCGACAGGGCCGCGACCAGCCCCAGCCGCAGGTCGGCCATGAAGGCCGACGCGATCAGGATGCCGTCGCCGAAGCAATGCAGGCTGTCGCCCGTCAGCACCGCCCAGCCGCCCGCGCGCTTTTCCCCGGCGTGGGCGTGGCCATGGCTGTGGCCGTGTCCATGGCCGTGCTCGTGCCCGTGGTGCCAGAGCTCGGCCTTGTCCAGCAGGAAGAAGAACACCAGCCCCACCAGCAGCGTGGCGAAGAGATCGTGAGCGCCCGCTTCGCTCTCGAACGCCTCGGGCAGCAGGTGCATGAAGGCGGTGGCCAGCAGAGCGCCGGCCGCCAGGCTCAGCAGATGCTGCGGCCCCACGCGGCCGTTCGTGCCCATGCCGGCCCGCATGAGCCAGGCTGCCACCCACACGCTGCCGATGCCTGCGGCCAGCGTGGCCAAAATGATTGCTATTAATGTCATAGCTGCCAGTTCTTTCTCTATAAGCCTTGAAGGCCGATATCAATGCCAAAAGCGCCCTCTTGCAGGCGCAAAAAAAGCCCCGAAGGGCTTCGTGCGGCGCCAGGCTGGGGGCCGGAGCGTCAGGCCACGCCGTGGGTCTTGAACCAGGCGAGCATGCGCTTCCAGCCGTCCTCGGCCGCGTCCTTGCGATAGCTGGGACGGTAGTCGGCATGGAAGGCATGGGGAGCCTCGCGGTACACCACGAACTCCGAAGCCTTCGCCGCCGCGGAACCGTCCCGCAGTGCGTTTTGCATCTTAGCAATCGTGTCAAGAGGGATGCCGCTGTCCTGCCCGCCATAGAGGCCCAGCACCGGCGCCTTGAGGCTGGAGGCGACATCCACCGGGTGCCGCGGCGTGAGCGCGCCCGACTGCCCCACCAGCCGCCCGTACCACGCCACGCCGGCCTTGACCGGGCCCTGCGCGGCATACAGCCAGACGATGCGCCCGCCCCAGCAGAAGCCGGTGATCGCCACCTTCTTCAGGTTGCCGCCGTGGCGGCCGGCCCATTGCACGGTGGCGTCCAGGTCGGCCATCACCTGCGCGTCGGGCACCTTGGAGACCAGCTCGCTCTGCAGCTTGGCGATCTCGGTGTACTTCGACGGATCGCCCTGGCGGGCATAGAGCTCCGGCGCGATGGCCAGGTAGCCCGCACGGGCCAGGCGCCGGCAGGTGTCGGCGATGTATTCATGCACGCCGAAGATCTCCTGGATCACCAGCACCACCGGCAGGTTGTGCCGGCCGGCGGGCGCGGCGCGGTAGGCCGGCACCTTGAAGCCGTCCACCTCGATCTCGACCTTGCCCGCCTCCAGCCCGTCGGCCGGCGTCTGGATGGCCGTCTGCGCCATCACCGGCATGGCCGCCGCCGCATAGCCCACGCCGAAGCCCGCCCCCAGCGCCACGCGCAGCGCGGTGCGCCGGCTGGCGCCGGCCTCGGTGGACTGGCCGGGCAAAAGCGCGTCGAAATCCTTCTTCAGATCGTCCTGCTGCATGAGATCGCTCCTGGTGCTGTGTCGGTGGATGGCCGCTGCCTGCGGGCTGGGCAATGCCGCAGGCGCCATGCCATGGAAGGGGAACGGGGCCTTGCGCCCCCGAGGCTGAACGGGCGTCGCGCCCGCGCTGCAGTCTAGGGCTTGCCGCTCGACCGCGCTTGCCGGACAAAACCCCCTTTGTTTCGGCCTGCGCCTACTTTCCGCCCCGCAGATGCCGATTAACCTCAAAGGCGCTTGCAGCGGCCGGCCGTGCCCGTCGGGCCCGCCGCCCCGGCAAGGCGCTCGTCCAGGAAAGGCAAAGGCCCCGCATGTTGAACATTCTTCTCACCGGCTCGACCGGCTTCGTCGGCCGCCATGTGGCACGCCGGCTGCGCGACGACGGCCACCGCGTGGTGGCGGGCCTTTCGCCCCAGCGCCATGCCATCGGGGCCGACCAGTGCGCCATGGACTTCGCCCAGGACCTCTCCCCCGGCGACTGGCTGCCGCGCCTCAAGGGCATCGATGCCGTGGTCAACGCCGTGGGCGTGCTGCGCGACAGCCCGCGCCGGCCCATCGACGCGCTGCACCGCGACGCGCCCCGCGCCCTCTTCGACGCCTGCCTGCAGGCCGGCGTGCGCCGGGTGGTGCAGATCTCCGCACTGGGCGTGGCCGGCAGCGACACGCGCTACGCCCGCACCAAGCGCGCCGCCGACGAGCATCTGCTGGCCCTGTCCACCCGCATGCCGCCGGCCGGCGGCACGGCGCTGTCGGCCTGCGTGGTGCGGCCCAGCGTGGTGTTCGGCCGGGGCGGCGCCAGCAGCGCCCTCTTCATGAATCTGGCCCGCCTGCCGGTGGTGCTGCTGCCACGGCCGGTGCTCAAGGCCCGCGTGCAGCCCGTGGCCGTGCAGGACCTGGCCGATGCCGTGGCCGCCCTGCTGGGCCGCGAGGCCGACCGCCAGGGCGTGATCGAATGCGCCGGCCCCGAATCGCTGCCCATGGGCGACCTCATCGCCAGCCTGCGCGCCCAGAGCGGCCGCGGCCCCGCCCACGTGCTGCCGCTGCCCGAACCGCTGACGCGCCTGAGCGCCCTGCTGGGCGACCTGGTGCCGTCATCGCCCTGGTGCAGCGAAAGCCTGGCCATGCTGGGCAGCGACAACACGGCCGATGCCGCCACGCTGCATGCGCTGCTGGGCCGCCCCGGCGTGCATTACCGCGATCTGGTCGCGCGGGCCTGGAACAACGCCTGAGGCACGAGCCAGGCACGGCCACCCGGACCGGGCCTGCAGCCCGTCAAGCCTGGGGGCGATAGGCCCGGTACGCCTCGCGCGCCAGCGCATCGGCCAGCACCTGGGCCGCATCCAGCAGCGGCGCGCCGGCGGCCGCCTCGTCGAGCGCCAGCGGGATTTCCGTGCAGCCCATCACGATCACATCGGCATCGGCTGCATCGCGCAGCGCCTGCGCCACCTCGCCGAAGCACCGGCGCGCCAGCGCCATGTCGCCCGCCTTCACACCGTCGTAGATGCCCTGCATGAGCCGCTCCCGGCCGGCCGCATCCGGCTCCCGGCAGTCGATGCCGGCCTGCTCCAGCGCCAGCCGGTAGAGGCCGCTGCGGTAGGTGCCCTGGGTCGCCAGCAGGCCCACGCGCCGCCGGCCCTGGGGGCGCAGCAGCGCCGCCACCTCGCGCGGCATGTGCAGCACGGTGAGTTGCGGAAACCGCTCCTGCAGCAGGCCATGCCAGGCGTGGGCGGTGTTGCAGGCCATGGCCACGGCCTGCACGCCCAGCGCGGCCAGGCGGCCCGTGGCCTGCAGCAGGGCATCGCCCGGCTGGTACGCGCCGGGGCGGGGATCATCCAGCGCCGCCGTGCGGTCGGGCACCGGCAGCTGGGCCAGCCAGTGTTCCGGATAGGCCTGGTCGCAGACGGCCATGCCCAGCGCCTGCATGCGCGCCCTGCAGGCTTCGACGAAGAGGCGCACGAAGTCGGCGCCGGCCGCGGGCCCCATGCCGCCCAGGATGCCGACCATGCGCGGCCGGGCCTGCAGCGCAGCGTGCGGCAGCGCAGCCGCGGGCGTCATACGGCCGGCTTGTCGCTCTGCGCCGTGAGGTTGTCGCGCAGTTCCTTGGACATCGGCAGGCCCAGCGACTGGCCCTTGGGGGCGATGGGCGAGAGGAACCACTTGTTGTAGAGCTTCTCGAACGCGCCGGACTTCATCATGTCGCCGATCACGCCGTTGACCAGCGCCTGGAACTGCGGGTCGTCCTTGCGCATCATGCAGCCGTAGGGCTCGACCTGCAGCGCATCGCCCACCACGTCCCATTCGGCCGGGTTGGCCGCATTGGCCTTCAGGCCGAAGAGCAGGATGTCGTCCATGGCGAAGGCCTGGGCGCGGCCCGAGTCCACCAGCAGCATGGAGTCGTTGTGGTCCTTGCCCAGCACCAGGTCCATGTCGAGGTTGTTGTCGCGGTTGTACTTGCGGATCACCTGCGCGTTCGTGGTGCCGGTGGTGCTGGCCACGGTCTTCTTCGCCAGGTCGGCGTAGTTCTTGATGCCCGAGGCCTTCTTCACCAGCAGGCGCGTGCCGGTATAGAAATAGTTGATGGCGAACTGCACGTCCTTGCCGCGCGCGCTGTTGTTGGTGGTGGAGCCGCATTCCAGGTCCACCGTGCCGTTGGTCACCAACGGAATGCGGTTCTGCGAGGTGACGGCCTGCAGCTCGACCTTGATGTCGGGCCGGTTCAGCTTCTTCTTCACCGCGTCCACCACCGCGTTGGAGATGTCCACCGCGAACCCGATGGGCTCGCCGGCGCCGGCCAGGTAGCTGAAGGGCACCGACGATTCGCGGTAGGCCAGCGTGATCTTTCCGCTGTCCGCGATCTTCTTCAGGGTGTCGGCCTGCGCGGCGGCGCCGGCCAGCAGGCCGCAAGCCAGCAGCGCGGCGGAGCAGAGGGTGGTCTTCATGGGTGGTTCCTTGTCGAAGGGGGTGAGCGGGTGGAAAGGAAAGGAAAGGAAAGGAAAGGAAATCAAAGGCCGGCACGGCCCCCGCACGATGCGGCGGTTCAGGCACTGTAGGAAGGCGGAGGCGACTTGAACAATGCCTTCCGCGCGCCATGCCATGCCTGAAAGTTATGGCGGGGCACGGGCCATCCCTCAGCAAAGCAAGAGCCACGCCCGCGCACCTCGTGCAGGCTGCTTCGATCCGGTGCATAACCTGCCGGCATGGGCTGCGATCCGATCGGCATTGTTCAAGCGGCGCGTGCGCTCCTACAGTCCCCGCCGATGGAACGAACCGGAATCGGAATGGGCAAGCATGCATGTGTGATGGGCGCCGGCATCGTCGGCCTGGCCACGGCCTATGCGCTGGAGCGGCGGGGCTGGCAGGTCACGGTGATCGACCAGGGGCCCGTGGGCGGCGGCGCCAGCGGCGGCAACGGCGCGCAGCTGAGCTACAGCTACGTGCAGCCGCTGGCCGACGCCTCGGTCTGGGGCCAGCTGCCCAAGCTGCTGCTCTCGCCGGATTCGCCGCTCAAGCTGCGCCCGCAGTGGAGCCTGCGCCAGTGGCGCTGGGGCGCGGCCTTTCTCGCGGCCTGCAATGCGGAGACCTCCAGGCGCACCACCGGCACGCTGCTGGAGCTGGCGGCGCGCAGTCGCCAGGCCTTCGAGCAGCTGCGCGAACGCGAGGGCCTGGACTGCGACTTCACGCGCACCGGCAAGCTGGTGGTGTACCGCTCGCGCCAAGCGCTGGCCGCCGGCGAGCGGCAGATGGCGCTGCAAAGCGCCTGGGGCTGCGAGCAGGAATCGGTTTCCGCCGCCCGTTGCGTGGAGCTGGAACCCGCCCTCGCCCACGATGCGGAGCACATCGCCGGCGCCATCCACACGCCGGGCGAATGCGCCGCCGACTGCCAGAAGGTCTGCGACGGCCTGCACGCCCTGCTGGCCGTACGCGGCGTGCGCTTTCTGCTGGGCGCGCAGGTGGCGGGCTTCACGCGCAGCGCGGATGGCGCCCTCTCCGCCGTGCGCGTGCGCTCCGGCATACCGGAGAAGGAAACATCGCTGCCCGCCGACCAGTTCGTGCTGGCGCTGGGCAGCGCGAGTGCCGACTGGGCCGCGCGCCTGGGCCTCTACCTGCCGGTCTATCCGCTCAAGGGCTACAGCATCACGGTGGATGCGCCCCCAGGCGCGGCCTGGGCGCCCCGGGTGAACGTGACCGACGCGGCCCGCAAGGTCGTCTTCGCCCGGCTGGGCGACCGCCTGCGCGTGGCCGGCATGGCCGAGCTGGTGGGCGACGACCGGAGCATCCCCGCGGACCGCATCGAACGCCTGCGCGCCACCGTGGCGGCCGTGCTGGGCCGGGAGCTGAACCGCGACGCGCTCCAGCTCCGCCCCTGGACCGGCATGCGCCCCGCCACGCCCACCGGCCTGCCCATCGTGGGCCGCCAGCCGGGCGGCCCGGGCAATCTGTGGCTGAACACCGGGCATGGCGCGCTGGGCTTCACGCTGTCGTTCGGCACGGCCGGGCAGCTCGCGCAGGCGATGGGGCAGTAAGAACGTGTTTACGATCTCGCAGGGGATCGCGTTGGAACGCAATCGGGATGAGTGGATGCCTCGGATGCGCCGCATGGACTCGTGCCCATGCAAGCAGCCGGGGCATCCAATCGCCCGATTGCGCTCCAACCCGAAGGGCAGCTACGTCGGCGGGCGGTCTGCGGCGTTGCGGCGCTTGTGGATAGCCGTGCTATCCACTGCGCACCGCGCCTTGCATCCCATCCCGCCGACATAGCTGCGCGACCCCTGGGAGATCGTAAACACGTTCTAAGGCAGCCTTCGACTGCGCCTCGCCGGGGCGGCTCAGCGACCGAGCGTCGCCAGGATGGCGTCGCGCATGCAGCGCACCATCGCATCGGCCAGCAGCGACGCCGGCCGGTTCGGCATGCGCAGCGCCTTCACGGGCACGGCGATGTGCGGCTGCAGCTCCAGCACGTCCACGCGCGCCCGGTCGGCGGAGGCGGCGGTGCAGGCATCCACCAGCGCCACGCCCAGGCCATGGTGGGCCAGGGCCAGCGCCGCGTGGTAGGTCTGCACCGTGATCGTGGACTGCAGCCCGACCTCCGCCTCGCGGCAGGCATGGTTCAGCAAGGTGCCCAGCGGGTCGTTGAGCCCCAGCCGCACCACCGGCACCTGCGCCAGATCGGCCAACTGCACGGAACCCGCGGCCACGAGAGCGGCGTCGAGCAGGCCGCGCGGCGCGGCGCAGACCATGTGGCCTTCGGCCAGCGTTTCCTGCTCCAGCGAGGGGTGGGACAGCGCCGAGAAGACGAAGCCCACGTCGGCCTCCTGCAGCACCAGCGCGGAAACGATCTGCGGCGAATGCAGCGATTCGATGGTCACCCGCACGCCGGGATGCAGCTCGCGGAAGGCCCGCAGCGCGCGGGGCATCACCTCATGGCTCAGCGCCAGCACGCTGAGGATGTGCAGCTCGCCCTCGCGCTGCTGGCCGCGCAGGCTGCCCGCCAGGCGCTGCACCTCGTCAAGCTGGTTGAAGAGCCGCTCGATGTGCGGATAGAGCGTCTGCGCCTCGCGCGTGGGCACCAGCCGGCCCTTGTGGCGATGGAAGAGCGCGAAGCCCAGCTGCAGTTCGGCGTGCGAGAGGATGCGGCTGACCGCCGGCTGCGTGACGTTGATGAGCCGCGCCGCGGCGCTCACGCTGCCGGTGAGCATGACGGCGTTGAAGACTTCGATGTGGCGCAGGCGCATGGAGGGGGCGATGCCGGCAGGCGGCGGAGACCGGATGCACCGATGGTATGCGCGGCGGGGCGCGGCAGGCACGGCAGGCCGCGCCCGGCCCGCTCGCTCAATCCAGCTGGATGTTCAGGTTCTTGATGAGCGCCTGCATCCGGCGCGCCTCCGACTGGATCACGCGGTCGAACTGCTCGGGCGTGCCGGCCACCACTTCGGAGCCGATCTCCTGCCACCGGGCCTTGAAGGCCGGGTCCGCGAAGATGGCGTTCAGCTCGGCGTTGAGGCGGTTGATGATGGGCCGGGGCGTGCCGGCCGCCACCGAGATGCCGTGCCAGGCGTAGTAGTCGAAGTCGGGGTAGCCCAGCTCGCTGATCGCGGGCACGCCCGGCAGCAGCGGCGTGCGCGCCTTGGTGGTGACGGCCAGCGGCCGCAGCTTGCCCGACTTGATGTGCGGCAGCGAGCTGCCCAGGATGTCGAACATGCTGGTGATCTGCCCGCCCATCAGATCGACCAGCGCGGGGCCGGCGCCCTTGTAGGGCACGTGCGAGATGTCGATCTTGGCCTGGGCCTTGAACAGCTCGGCGCCCAGGTGCTGGGGCGAGCCGTTGCTGGCCGAGCCGAAGGTGGCGCGGTTGGCCGGGTCCTTGGCGAAGGCCACGTACTCCTGGAAGCTGCGGATGGGGCTCTTGTCCGACACCTCCAGCACCAGCGGGAAGCGCGAGATCTGCATCACCGGCGCCAGGTCCTTGAGCGGATCGAAGCCCAGCTTGGCATAGAGGAACTGGTTGGCCGCCAGGTTGCCGCTGGCCGCCAGCAGCAGCGTGTAGCCGTCGGGCTTGCCCTTGGCGACCTGGCCGGTGCCGATGTTGCCGCCCGCGCCCGCCTTGTTGTCCACGATGACCGGCACTTTGAGCCGCTGGGCCAGCGGCGTGGCGATGAGGCGCGCCATCAGGTCGGTGGGCCCGCCGGGCGGATAGGGCACGACGAAGGTGATCGCGCGGCTGGGCCAGGCATCGGGCTGCGCCTGCACGGCGGCGGGCAGGGCCAGCGCCAGCGCGGCGGCGGCGAGGAAGGTGCGGGTGGTCATCATGGTGCTTGTCTCCGTTGTGGTTCGTTCTTCTCTGGGCATCGCTGCCGCATTCGTGCGCGGTCAGGCCTTGTTGCTCGATACCTGTCTGTCAGTGCGCGCCGGGGGCTGCACCGTGAGTTGCGTCCTTGTGCGCGTCGTCGCTGTGGATCTGCAGGGCTTCGAGGAAGCGCGAAACCATGTTGTAGGCCGCCACGGTGGCCGTGATCTCGACCACCTGGGGCGATTCGTAGAGCGCGGCGACGGCCGCGAACACCGCGTCGGGCACCTGCACCTGGCGCGTCATGGCGTCGGTGTAGGCCAGCACGGCGCGCTGCTCGGCGCTGAAAAGCCCGCAGGCCTGCCAGTCGGCCAGCGCGTCGAGCTGGGCCTGGGTGATGCCTTCGCGCAGGGCGATGGGCGCATGCTGGTCGGCCTCGTAGGGCGCGTTGTTCAGCTGGGCCACGCGCATGATGATGAGTTCGCGCAGCGAGCCGGGCAGCGAGCTCTTGTGGCGCACGGCCGTGAGGTAGTTCAGCCAGCCCTCGGCGAAGGGCGGGCTGTGCAGCAGCATCTGGTAGAGATGCAGGACGCTGCCGCGCTCGGCGGCGATGCGCTCGGCCAGGGGGCGCACGCCATCGGCGGTGCAGTCGGCATAGGGGATTCGGGCCACGGGTTCACTCCAGTTGCATGGGGCGCCGCGCCCTGGCGGGGCGGGCGGGCGCCGGCGGTTCGTGGACTCATCCTAGGCCGCTGCGATATATTTTTGAAATTCTTTGCATCTATCGATTTATCAGGCCAGGGAATGAATATCTCACCCAAGCAGCTGCGCATGTTCCTGGCGCTGTCGGAATCGCTGAACTTCAGCAAGACCGCCGAAAAGCTCTTCATCACCCAGCCCTCGCTCAGCAAGGCGATCCAGGACCTCGAAGCCGAGCTGGGCCTGCCGCTCTTCGAACGCACCACGCGCAGCGTGCGGCTGACGCCGGGCGGCGCGCGCATGGCGGTGCTGGCGCGCTCGGTGGTGGGCGAACTGGACGCGGGCCTGCAGCGCATGCAGTCCTCGGCCGAGCGCGAGGCGCAGCAGCTCGCCATCGCCGCCTGGCCGTCGCTGGCCTATGCGGTGCTGCCCGAGGTCTGCGCCGCGCTGGAGCGGCAGTTCCGCGCGCCGCAGCTGGCGGTGCACGACTGCGCCAACAGCGCCTGCATCCAGCGCCTGCTGGACCATCAGGCCGACTTCGCGCTGGCCTCGGTCGCGCCCTCGCACCCCGACCTGCATTACGAGGAGCTGCTGCGCGACCGCTTCGTGCTGCTGTCCAGCGGCAAGTGGCGCCGTCAGGTGGCCGCGCGCATCCGGCTCGAAGAGCTGCTGGCCCTGCCCCTCATCACGCTGACCGATGCCAGCACCGCCATGCGCTACATGAGCGCGGCCTACCTGCAGCGCGGCATCGAATACCGCCCGCGCATGCAGGTGGACCAGGTCGCCACCGTGGCGGGCCTGGTGAAGAAGGAAGTGGGCGTGGCCGTGCTGCCCTATCTGGGCGTGCTGCCTATCCTGGGCGGCATGCGCGGGGTGCAGATCTCGGAGATCACCGACGGCCCGCTGCGCTCGGTGGGCGTCGTCACGCGCCGGCTGGGCCAGCCCAGCGCGATCGCCGCCGCCGCCATGCAGGAGGTGGCGGCCGTGAGCCGCGCCCTGATGGCCCAGCACCCCGAATGGCTGCTGCCGCCCTCGCCCAGGCGCAACAAGGCCGGCTGAAAGCCGGTCAGGCGCCCGTGTTCGATGCGCTGGCGGCCAGCTTGTCCTGCGTGCGGGTGTCGAAATCGCTGGCGTCGTGCCGCTCCAGCAGCTGGCTGGCGAGGTCGCCCCGCACCCGGTTGACCATGCGCCCGCGCTGCACGGCGGGGCGCTGGCCCACCTGATCGGCCCAGCGCAGCACATGGGTGTATTCCTGCACCTGCAGGAATTCGCCCGCGTCGTAGGCCTCGCCCTTGACCATCAGGCCATACCAGGGCCAGATCGCCATGTCGGCCACCGTGTATTCGTCGCCCGCCACGTACTCCGTCACGGCCAGGCGCTGGTTCAGCACATCCAGCTGGCGCTTGGCTTCCATCGCGTAGCGGTCGATGGCGTATTCGATCTTGACCGGCGCATAGGCATAGAAATGGCCGAAGCCTCCGCCCAGGAAGGGCGCGCTGCCCATCTGCCAGAACAGCCACGACAGGCACTCCGCCCGCGCCGCGCCGTCCTTGGGCAGGAAGGCGCCGAACTTCTCGGCCAGGTACATCAGGATGGCGCCGGACTCGAACACGCGCACGGGGTGGGCCGGGTCGGTGCGGTCCTGCAGCGCGGGAATCTTGGAGTTGGGGTTGATGCCCACGAACCCGCTGCCGAACTGGTCCCCATCGCCGATGCGGATCAGCCAGGCGTCGTACTCCGCCCCGCTGTGGCCCAGCGCCAGCAGCTCTTCCAGCATCACCGTCACCTTCACGCCATTGGGCGTGCCCATCGAATAGAGCTGCAGCGGGTGCTTGCCCACCGGCAGCTCTTTATCGTGCGTGGCCCCGGCGACGGGCCGGTTGATGCTGGCGAACTGGCCGCCGTTTTCCTTGTGCCATTGCCAGATGGCGGGAGGGGTGTAGGGGGTGGTGTCGGACATGGGGATTCCAGGCAGAGGGGACGGAGGCTGGCGGGCCGCCAGCGTTTGCCGGATGAGTTTAGCGACGGGGCTTTCGGGCTGCAGGGCGAGGGCCAAGGCCCCTGCAGCCCCTCTGGTCAATGTGCCTTGTCCCAGTTCGGCCCCACGCCCACTTCGGCCAGCAGCGGCACCTTCAGCTCGGCCACCTCGGCCATGATGCGCGGCACTTCGGTGCGCACCCAGGCTTCGTGCTCGGCGGGCAGCTCGAACACCAGTTCATCGTGCACCTGCATGATCATCAGCACGTCGGGCCGTTGTTCGTCCAGCACCCGCTGCACCTCGACCATGGCCTTCTTGATGAGGTCGGCCGCCGTGCCCTGCATGGGCGCGTTGATGGCGGCGCGCTCGGCGGCGCTGCGGCGCGGGCCGTTGGGCGAATTGATCTCGGGCAGGTACAGGCGCCGGCCGAAGACGGTTTCCACGTAGCCCTGGGCCTTGGCTGCGGCCTTGGTGTCGTCCATGTACTGCTTCACGCCGGGGTAGCGCTGGAAGTAGCGGTCGATGTAGGCGGCGGCGGACTTCGTCTCGATGCCGAGGTTCTTGGCCAGGCCGAAGCTGCTCATGCCGTAGATCAGGCCGAAGTTGATGACCTTGGCATAGCGGCGCTGCTGGCTGCTGACCTGATCGACCTCGACGCCGAACACCTCGGCCGCCGTGGCGCGGTGCACGTCCAGCCCTTGGGTGAAGGCGTTCAGCAGCGACTCGTCGCCCGAGAGGTGGGCCATGATGCGCAGCTCGATCTGGCTGTAGTCGGCGCTGGCGATCAGGCGCCCCGGCGGCGCGACGAAGGCTTCGCGCACGCGGCGGCCTTCGGCCGTGCGGATCGGGATGTTCTGCAGGTTGGGGTCGTTGCTGGACAGCCGCCCCGTCACCGCCACGGCCTGCGCGTAGTGCGTGTGCACGCGCCCGGTGCGCGGGTTGGCGAGCTGGCTGAGCTTGTCGGTGTAGGTGCCCTTCAACTTGGAGAGGCTGCGGTGCTCCAGGATCTTGGCGGGCAGCGGGTAGTCCTCGGCCAGCTTCTCCAGCACCTCTTCGTCGGTGCTGCGTGCGCCAGTGGCGGTCTTCTTGACCACGGGCAGGCCGAGCTTGTCGAAGAAGATCTCGCCCAGCTGCTTGGGTGACCCCAAGTTGAAGGGCTGGCCCGCGATCTCGTAGGCCTCCTGCTCCAGCTGCAGGATGCGCTGGCCCAGCTCGTGGCTTTGGCCGGCGAGCGTGGGGGCGTCGATCAGCACGCCGTTGCGTTCGATGCGGAACAGCGCCTCGCTGCTGGCCATCTCCAGCGCGTAGATGTCGAGCAGGCCGGCCTGGCCCTGCAGCAGCGGCCAGAGCACGCGGTGCACGTCCAGCGTCTGGTCGGAGTCTTCGCAGGAATAGGCCGTGGCCTTGTCCACAGCCACCTGCGCGAACGGGATCTGGTGCACGCCCTTGCCGCACAGGTCTTCGTAGCTGATGCCGCTGCGGCCCAGGTGGCGTTCGGCCAGGCTGGCGAGGCCATGGGGCTTGTGCACTTCCAGCACGTAGCTCTGCAGCATGGTGTCGTGCGCGTAGCCGCGCACGTCGATGCCGTGGTTGGCGAACACGTGCCGGTCGTACTTGACGTGCTGGCCCAGCTTGGGGCGCGAGGCGTCTTCCAGCCAGGGCTTGAGGCGCGCCAGCACTTCGTCGATGGGCAGCTGCTCGGGCGCATCGGGGCCTTCGTGGCGCAGCGGGATGTAGGCGGCGGCGCCCGGCTCCACGCTGAAGCTGATGCCGACGATCTCGGCACGCAGCTCGTCGAGCGAGGTGGTCTCGGTGTCCAGCGCCACCAGCTCTGCTGCCTGGACGGTGGCGAGCCAGCGGTCGAAGGCCTCCCAGGTCAGCACGGCCTCGTAGGCCACCTCGCGGCCCTGGGCGGCTTCGGCCACGGCCGTGGCCTCGGACGAGGCGAACAGGTCGCCGCTGGCGCCAGGCTCGGTGGTGGCGCCGGCAGCGGCGGCAGGCGCGGCGGCTTCCAGCGCGCGGGCCAGGCCCTTGAAGCCGTATTTCTCGTAGAAATCGCGCAGTGCGCCCGTCTCTTCTGGGCCTACAGCTATCGAATCAATAGCAGGCAGCCCCTCGACATGGCCGACCAGGTCACAGTCGGTCTTGATGGTCACCAGCTCGCGGCCCTTGGGCAGCCAGTCCAGCGCGCCGCGCAGGTTCTGGCCGGCCACGCCCTTGATCTCGTCGGCGCGGGCGATGAGCGCATCGAGCGAGCCGTATTCATTGAGCCACTTGGCGGCCGTCTTGGGGCCCACCTTGGGCACGCCGGGCACGTTGTCCACCGCATCGCCCACCAGGGTCTGGTAGTCGACCATCAGCGAGGGCGGCACGCCGAATTCGGACGTCACGCCCGCCACGTCGCGGCGCTTGCCGCTCATGGTGTCGATGATGGTGATGCGCTCGTTCACCAGCTGCGACAGGTCCTTGTCGCCGCTGGAGACGATCACCTCGAAGCCCTGGCGCGCCGCGCAGGAGGCCAGGGTGCCGATCACGTCGTCAGCCTCCACGCCCGGCACGCACACCACGGGCCAGCCCAGCAGGCGCACCACTTCATGGATGGGTTCGATCTGCGCGCGCAGGTCGTCGGGCATGGGCGCGCGCTGGGCCTTGTATTCGGGGTAGAGCGCGTCGCGGAAGGTCGGGCCGCTGGCGTCGAACACGCAGGCGGCGTAGCCGGCCGGCACCTCGCGCTTCAAGGCCTGCAGCATGTTGATCATGCCGCGGATGGCGCCCGTGGCGGGGCTGGTCGGGTCGCCGGGTACGGCCCGCAGGTCGGGCATGGCGTGAAAGGCGCGGTAGAGATAGCTGGAGCCGTCCACCAGCACCAGGGTCTTGGATTTGCTCATGGACGGATTGTGCCCGCCACGGCCCGACCCGCGCCGGGCGCAAGGCCTACAATCCGGCGATGCGCGCCGCTCACACCTCCCTGCTCCTGCTGGCCCTCGCCAGCGCCTCGGCCCTGGCTCAGTCCCAGGCTCCAGCCCCTGCGGCTGCTCCCGCCACGGGCGGCGCCGTCCAGCGCGAACCGGTGGACGAACGCGGCCAGGCCGGCAACCGCTACAACCAGCGTACCGAGCGCATCGTGGTGGAAGACGAAGGCAGCCGCGTGAACGAGCTGCGCATCGGCGGCCAGACGCGCAGCATCACCGTGCAGCCCAAGACCGGCTCCATGCCCGAATACGAAGTGCAGCCGTCCGACGGCGCCCGCTCCAGCCCCGGCGGCCGCAACGGCTCCGAGACCATCACCGGCCCGCGCGTCTGGAACCTCGGCAAGTTCTGATCGGCGCCGCGGCTGCGGCCACGCCGGAGCCGGCACACCAGAGCGGGGCCATTGGCTCCGCTTTTTAGCTTCTTCCCCGCCCCTTTTCCCCTTTGTTGTTGTCCTGACCGATGGCCGTCTTCACCGAAGTCTCCCTACCCGAGGCCAGCGATCTGCTGCGCCGCCTGAATCTCGGCTCGCTCATCGAGCTGCGCGGCATCGAGGGCGGGATCGAGAACACCAACTACTTCGCCACCACCGACCAGGGCGAATACGTGCTGACGCTGTTCGAGCGCCTGTCGGCCGCACAGCTGCCCTTCTACCTGCACCTGATGAAGCATCTGGCGCATGCCGGCATTCCGGTGCCCGATCCGCAGGCGGATTCCGACGGCGACATCCTGCACCGCGTGGCCGGCAAGCCGGCCGCCGTGGTCAACAAGCTGCGCGGCAAGAGCCAGCTGGCGCCCCAGGCCGTGCACTGCGCGGCCCTGGGCACCATGCTGGCCCGCATGCACCTGGCCGGGCGCGACTACGACCGCCGCCAGCCCAACCTGCGCGGCCTGCCCTGGTGGAACGAGACCGTGCCGGTCGTGCTGCCCCACCTGGATGCAGCCCAGGCCGCGCTGCTGCAGGCCGAACTGGCCTACCAGAACCACATCGCCGCATCGTCCGCCTACGCCGCCCTGCCCCGGGGCCCGGTGCATGCCGACCTGTTCCGCGACAACGCCATGTTCGAGGGCGAGACGCTCACCGGCTGCTTCGACTTCTACTTCGCGGGCGTCGATACCTTCCTGTTCGACCTGTCCGTGTGCCTGAACGACTGGTGCATCGACCTCGCCACGGGCACGCACCACCCCGAACGCGCCGCGGCCCTGCTCGCCGCCTACCAGGCCGAGCGCCCGCTCACGGCCGAGGAACGCACGCTGCTGCCCGCCATGCTGCGCGCCGGCGCCCTGCGCTTCTGGATCTCGCGGCTCTGGGACTTCTACCTGCCGCGCGAGGCCGCCATGCTCAAGCCGCACGACCCGACGCATTTCGAACGGGTGCTGCGCGAGCGCGTGGCGCACCCGGTGCTCGCCAGCGCGGTCTGACGCAGCGGCGCGAAAGACCCTGCGGCGCCGGCCCGGTGCGGCGTCCGCGCAACGCATTGGGCGCCCAGAAGCGCCGGAAACCCCTTACGGGCCCGGAGATGCAAGGCTTTGCGGCCTCCGCCCGCGCCGGGGCCTGACAATGGCGAAAACGCGTCCGCCCGCCGGCGCGCAACCGCTCACCGATCCCTTTTTCCTGATTCTGTTCAAGCACCCGGCCCGGGCCTCGCGGCCCCGGCCCTGCCCGCGATCCACGCACACCGCCACGCCATGAAACTGCATATCGTCCCCGCCCGCGCCGGCCTGGAATGGGTCCGCCTCGGCATCCGCGTCTTCTGGCGCCAACCCATGGCGCTGGCCTCGCTGTTCTTCGTGACCATGGCCGCCATGTCGATCGCCACCCTGGTGCCGCTGATCGGCCCGGCCGTGGCGCTGGCGCTGCTGCCGGCCGCCACGCTGGCCATGATGGTGGCCGCGGGCGACGCCACGCAGGGCCGCTACCCCACGCCCGCGCTGCTGCTGGTGGCCTTCCGCACCGGCCGCCAACGCCTGCGCTCCATGCTCACCCTGGGCGTGCTCTACGCCATCGGCTTCCTGGCGGTGATGGCCCTGTCCGCGCTGCTGGACGACGGGCAGTTCGCCCGCGTCTATCTGGGCGGCGATCCCATGACGCGCGAAATCGCTGAGCAGCCCCAGTTCCAGGCCGCCATGTGGCTGGCCCTCATCCTCTACATCCCGCTGTCGCTGCTGTTCTGGCATGCGCCCGGCCTGGTGCACTGGCACGGCGTGCCGCCGGTCAAGGCCCTCTTCTTCAGCATCGTGGCCTGCACGCGCAACTTCTGGGCCTTCACCGTCTATGGCCTGGCCTGGACGGGCGTCTTCCTGGGCGCGGGCATCGCCGCCAGCGTGGTCGCCGCCCTGCTGGCGGTGATGGGGCTGGGCACGGGCATCATGGCCGGCATCATGGTGGGCACCGCCATGCTGCTGGCGGCCATGTTCTTCACCTCGGTGGTGTTCTCGTTCCGCGACTGCTTCGAGCCGCCGGAGCGCCTGCCGGAGGCCTCCAGCGACAGCTATTCCACCCACACGCCGGTGGAATGATTCATCGCGCTGCCACATTTGTCTGGCAGCCGCGTCACCTTCCTGTCATCGTTCATTCCTAGCATCCACGGCGAAGGCGGCCCGGAACCCTCCGGCGCCGCTCCCCTGCCTGGAAGCTCGCCCCGCACGCAGATGCGGGTGGTCCGGGCCATCGCTGCCGCCCCACTGGAATGAACATGCCATCCCCCTCCCTGCCTTCGCGCCGCAAAGCCCTGCAATTCCTGGCCGGCGTGCCCATGCTGCCGCTGGGCGCCGGCGCCGCTGCCGCCTTCGTCGCTCAAGCCGCCGCTGCCAAGGGCAGCACCGGCGCCAGCTACCGCGCGGCGAGCTTCGGCTCGATGGCCGCCCCCTCGCTCGCCACCCCCGCCGCCATGGCGACCACCACGGTGGGCTCCACGCTGAACGTGCAGTTCAGCGATGACTCCAGCCAGAGCTACCAGCTGGCCTACCAGCCTTTCTTCATGACCGGCGACCAGGTGCCCAGCACGGCCGGCGGCACCATCCTGGCCGGCGGCTATTTCGACATCCACAACCGGCCGATCATCGACGCCTCGGTGCCCGGCAAGGAACGCCAGTTCTTCTCCGACTGCCCGGACGGCACCTCGCTGCTGAAGCTGGACAAGGCCCGCGTCCAGGGCGTGAAGGGCCACCCGGTGTTCGCCGTGGTGCAGTTCGAATACACCACCCGCAACCAGGCCCAGGCCTCGATGTACGGCCAGCTGCCCTCGCCCATCGCCGTGCTGACGCTGGACCAGGACCCGGCCACCGGCAAGCTGAGCCTGGTGAAGTACCACAACGTGGACACCTCGGCCGTGAAGGGCCTGTGGATCACCTGCGGCGCCAGCCTCTCGCCCTGGAACACCCACCTGTCCAGCGAAGAGTACGAGCCCGACGCCATGCTGGCCACCAACGCCCAGTTGCAAAGCTTCAGCAAGAACCTGTTCGGCGACGCCACGAAGGCCAACCCCTACGACTACGGCCACATGCCCGAAGTCACCGTGCACCCCGACGGCACGGGCAGCATCAAGAAGCACTACTGCATGGGCCGCATCTCGCACGAGCTGGTGCAGGTCATGCCCGACCAGCGCACCGCGCTGATGGGCGACGACGCCACCAACGGCGGCCTGTTCATGTTCGTGGCCGACAAGGCGAAGGATCTTTCCGCCGGCACGCTGTACGTGGGCCAGTGGACGCAGACCTCCGGCACCGGCCCCGGCGCCGGCAACATCCGCTGGATCCGCCTGGGCCATGCCACCAGCGCCGAGATCAAGGCCCTGGTGGACGGCGGCATCAAGCCCGCCGACATCATGGACGTGAAGACCAGCGACCCCGCCGACAGCAGCTACACGCAGATCTTCTTCAACGGCAAGAAGAACTGGGTCAAGCTCCAGCCCGGCATGGACAAGGCCGCCGCCTTCCTGGAAACCCACCGCTATGCCGCGCTCAAGGGCGGCTCGATGGGCTTCACCAAGATGGAAGGCACCACCGTCAACGTCAAGGACAAGCGGGCCTATTCCGCCATGTCCTACGTGCAGAGCAGCATGCTCAAGGGCAACGCCGCCAACCAGGGCGACATCCAGGTCGAAGGCCCGAAGGCCGGCGCCGTGTACGAGCACATCCTGATGGGCGACCAGAAGGACACGGCCGGCAACCCCATCCACAGCGAATGGGTGTCCGTGCGCATGGAGGCGCCCGCCGCGCTGATCGGCGAAGACCTGGCCAAGGCCGACGCCCTGGGCAACCTGGCCCACGCCGACAAGATCGCCAACCCCGACAACATCAAGTTCGCGGAAAAGCTGCGCACCCTCTTCATCGGCGAAGACAGCGGCATGCACGTGAACAACTTCCTCTGGGCCTACAACGTCGATACCCAGCAGCTCAGCCGCGTGCTGTCGGTGCCGGCAGGCGCCGAATCCACCGGCCTGCAGGCGGTGGACGAGATCAACGGCTGGACCTACGTGATGAGCAACTTCCAGCACGCCGGCGACTGGGAGAGCCCGCTGCACGACGTGGTCAAGCCGAAGCTCGACCCGCTGGTGCGCGCCAACTACAAGGACCGCTTCGGCGCGTCGGTCGGCTACCTGACGGCCGTGCAGACGCAGATGACGCTCGACAAGCCCAGGAAAGGCTGAAGCGCCCTCCCTGGCCGGCGCCCTTCGCAGGGCCGGGCCAGGCACCCAGAAGAAACGAGGCCCGGGGCCTCGTTTTTCTTTGGGGGCATCCCGCCCGTGCCATCCCGCGCCGCGAGCCCTGCAGCCCCGGTGCTCTATCGCGCCTTCGGCAGATCGGGAAAGAGATGCAGGGCGGCGTACTGCAGCAGCATGATGGTCTTGCCGTCCCGTATCGTTCCCGCCTCGACCATCGCCAGCGCTTCGGCGATGCCGACCTCCAGCACGGCGATGTCTTCGCCCTCTTCCTCGATGCCGCCGCCTTCGGATTGCCGGTCGCCCGGCTGGTATTCGCCCACGAAGAAGTGCAGGCGCTCCGTCACCGAGCCGGGGCTCATGAAGGCGTCGAAGACCTTGCGCACCTCGTGCACGCGGAAGCCCGTTTCCTCTTCCACTTCGGCGCGGATGCGGACCTCGGGCGCAGCGTCGTCGAGCAGCCCCGCAGGCGTTTCGATCAGCAGGTCGTCATGGCCGTTGACGAATGCGGGATAGCGCAGCTGCCGGGTGAGGACGACGGTGCGGCGCTGCAGGTCGTAGAGCAGGATCGTGGCGCCGTCGCCCCGGTCATAGGTCTCGCGCGACTGGCGCTGCCAGCGGCCGTCGCTGCGCTGGAAGGAGAAGGTGGTCTTCTTCAGCACGTACCAGTCGTCCGACAGGGTCGTGACGTCTTCGATGCGGATACGGTGGGCAATGCTCAACGGGATCTCCTGGGAAGGTTTCGGCGATGGCGGCCGGCCCCGCCTCGGCAACGGCGGACCGGCGGACGGCGAGAAGCAGCGAGAGGCCATGAGGGGCGGAAAGCGGCGGCCAGGGCCCGGACGCACCGGGCCCGTGACAGGCCTCACTCAGCCTCCGCTCAATCCACCACCGTCAGCTTGGCCACGGAGAGCGCCAGCCACTTGGTGCCGTGGCGCGGGAAGTTGACCTGGGCGCGGGCATCGTCGCCCGAGCCCTCCAGCGCCAGCACCTTGCCTTCGCCGAACTTGGTGTGGAACACGGCCAGGCCCACGCGCAGGCCGTGGGCGGGAGGCGTCTTCTGCACCGGCACGGGCGGGCTGGCGAAGGTCTCGGACTTGAAGCCAAAACCGCCGCCAGCGCTTGATTTATAAGCGCCGCCTGCTCCGCTATTAGGAGCATAGGTACCAAAGCCCTGCTGCTTGGGCGTGATCCATTTCAGGGCCCCTTCAGGCAGTTCGTCGAAGAAGCGGCTCTTGATGTTGTAGCGGGTCTGGCCGTGCAGCAGCCGGGTCTGCGAATGGCTCAGGTAGAGGCGCTTGCGCGCGCGGGTGATGGCCACGTACATCAGGCGGCGTTCTTCCTCCAGGCCCTCGCGGTCGTTCATGGAGTTCTCGTGCGGGAACAGGCCCTCTTCCATGCCGCCGATGAAGACACCGTCGAACTCCAGCCCCTTGCTGGCGTGCACGGTCATGAGCTGCACCGCGTCCTGCCCGGCCTGGGCCTGGTTGTCGCCGGCCTCCAGCGCGGCGTGGGTCAGGAAGGCGGCCAGCGGCGACAAGGTTTCGCCCGTGTCGGCATCGACGATGCCGGCCACCGGCGGCAGCGGCTCGTCGGTCTGCGGCAGAGCCGGGTCCAAGCCCTGGCTGGCCGGGCTCTGCGAGAGGCCGGGCGCGGCGCGGCCGCCGTGCTCGTCCACCGGCAGGGCCACGGCGTCGCGGCCGAAGCCTTCCTGGGTGACGAAGCTCTCGGCGGCGTTGACGAGTTCGTCCAGGTTCTCCAGCCGGTCGGCGCCTTCCTTTTCGTTGCGGTAGTGCTCCACCAGGCCGCTGGCCTCCAGCATCTGGCCGATGATGCCGCGCAGGTTCTGGCCCTGCGTCTGCTCGCGCATCACATCGACCAGCGCGACGAAGGCGCCCAGATTGGCGCCCGCCTTGCCGGGCACGGCGCTCACCGCGTCGTGCAGCGAGCAGCCGGCCTGCCGGGACGCGTCCTGCAGCACTTCGATGGTGCGCGCGCCGATGCCACGCGGCGGGAAGTTCACCACCCGCAGGAAGCTCGTGTCGTCGTGCGGGTTCTCCAGAAGGCGCAGGTAGGCCAGCGCGTGCTTGATTTCGGCACGCTCGAAGAAGCGCAGGCCGCCATAGACGCGGTAGGGCACCGAGGCATTGAAGAGCGCCGATTCGATCACCCGGCTCTGCGCATTGCTGCGGTAGAGCACGGCGATTTCCTTGCGCTCGAAGCCGTCGCTCCTCACCAGCTGCTTGATCTCATCGACCATCCACTGCGCCTCGGCCAGGTCGGTGGTGGACTCGTACACGCGCACCGGCTCGCCCGGGCCCTGCGTGGTGCGCAGGTTCTTGCCCAGCCGCTTGCTGTTGTGGCTGATGAGGGCGTTGGCGGAGTCGAGGATGTTGCTGTAGCTGCGGTAGTTCTGCTCCAGCTTGATCTGGCGCTCGACGCCGAACTCGCGCACGAAGTCGGCCATGTTGCCCACGCGCGCGCCGCGGAAGGCGTAGATGCTCTGGTCGTCGTCGCCCACGGCGATCACGCTGCCGTAAGTCTGCAGGCGCCCGCCCACCTGGTCGCCGGCCAGCTGCTTGAGCCAGGCGTACTGGAGCTTGTTGGTGTCCTGGAATTCGTCCACCAGGATGTGCGCGAAGCGCCGCTGGTAGTGCTGGCGCACCGGGTCGTTGTCGCGCAGCAGCTCGAAGCTGCGCAGCATCAGCTCGCCGAAATCGACCACGCCTTCGCGCTGGCACTGCTCTTCGTAGAGCTGGTAGATCTCCACCTTCTTGCGGCTGTCGGCATCGCGCGCATCCACGTCGCCGGGGCGCAGCCCCTCTTCCTTGCAGCCGCTGATGAAATAGGCCATCTGCTTGGGCGGAAAGCGCTCCTCGTCGATGTTGAACTGCTTGCACAGGCGCTTGACGGCCGAGAGCTGGTCCTGCGTGTCCAGGATCTGGAACGACTGCGGCAGCCCCGCCAGCTTGTAGTGCGCGCGCAGCAGGCGGTTGCACAGGCCGTGGAAGGTGCCGATCCACATGCCGCGCACGCTCACCGGCAGCATCGCACCCAGGCGGGCGACCATTTCCTTGGCCGCCTTGTTGGTGAAGGTCACGGCCAGGATGCCGCCGGGCGTGGCGTAGCCGTTCTGCAGCAGCCAGGCGATGCGCGTGGTCAGCACGCGGGTCTTGCCCGATCCGGCGCCCGCGAGGATGAGCGCGTGGCCCGCCGGCAGCGTGACGGCGGCGAGCTGCTCGTCGTTCAGGTTCTGCAGCAGGGGCGAGGTGGCGGGATCGACGCGCGGCGCAGGGCCGGGCTCGCCAGCGCCGAAAGGCGCATCGTGCGCGCCGGAAAACAGGTCTTGAGAAGGCATCCCGCCATTGTAGGAACCCGGCCGCGCCCGCCGGGCCCCAAGGTCAAGCTCTATGCTTTCGATAGCAGAGGACGCAGCCTCCATGCGCGCCGCGGGGCCCTGGAGCTAAACACGCCGCCATCAGCCCAGCAGGCCGTCGAGCGCGTCGGATTCGAATTTCTGCCAGAGCGCGTCGCGCCGCTCCAGCGCCTCCTGCACCGCGCCATGGCGCAGCTGGGCCACGGCGGACACCAGCGCGTTGCACAGGAAGAAGGCCGCGGTGTACGAATCGAAAGGCGACGCATTGGCCGTGCGCGCCACCAGGGCGTGCTGCGCGTGCTGCACGATGGGCGCGACCGGGCTGTCGGTGAGGGCCACCACGGTGGCGCCCTGCGCGCGGAAATGCTGCGCCGCCCGCAGGCTGCCGGCCGAATAGCGGCGGATGGTGAAGACCAGCAGCACATCCTGCGGCTGCACCCACAAGAGCCGATCCACCACGAACGAGGCGCCCGCGCCCAGGTCCTGCACGCCGGGGCGGCACAGGTGCAGGTGCGTGGCCAGGTAGCTGGCCACGGGCGCGCTGTTCTTCTCGGCCAGCACGAAGACGCGGCCCTTGCCGCTGCCCAGCAGGCGGGCAATGGCCTCGAAGGCGGGCATGTCCAGCCCGCTGCGCGTGGCGGCCAGGTTGTGCTGGTCGTGCAGCAGGGCGTCGTCCACGCATTCGGCCAGGCTGCGGCTCGCGCCCAGCGTGGCCGGGGCGCGCTGCGCGGCGGTCTGCAGGCGCGAGGTGACTTCGGAACGCGCCTCCCGCCGCACCTCGGCCAGGCTGTCGTAGCCCAGCTTGGCGAACATCCGCACCACGGTGGAGGCGCTGGTGCCGGTGCGCGCCGCGATGGCGCTGGCGGAATCCAGCAGCCCGTCGGGATAGTGCCGCAGCAGGTCGTCGGCCAGCGCTCGCTCGCTGGCGGTCAGGGAGGCAGCGCGGGCAGCGAGCCGTTCGGTCAGGAGCATCTTGGGCAGGAAGGGAGAAGGCCAAACGCGAGCGGGTGCCCGGGTGCGCCGATTGTGCATGCGGGCCCCGCCGCCAGCCAGCGCGAATTGCAACGTACATTGCAAACAAATATGATTCGTGAAATTTTCATTTCAACCATCATCTTCACGCCCAGGCCATGCACTCCAACCCTTCCCATGACGTCGCGGACGCCGCCGCCTCCGCCCAGCCCCTGCTCGACTGGCTCGCCTCGCAGGAACAGGCCATGGCGGACCTGCTGGCCCAGGTCGTGAACATCGACAGCGGCAGCGGCCACGAAGAGGGCGTGCGCCAGGTCGCGGCCCTGCTGCGCGGCCGGCTGGAGGCCGCCGGCATCGCCGTGCAGACCCTGCCCCAGCCGGGCTGGGGCGAATGCATCCTGGCCAAGGTGCCGGGCAGCGACGCCGCCGCCACCGGCCACTACCAGCTCATGGGCCACATGGACACCGTCTTCCCGCTGGGCACGGCGGCGCAGCGGCCCTGGCGCGTGGAAGGCGGCAAGGCCTACGGCCCGGGCGTGGCCGACATGAAGTCGGGCCTGGTGATGAACGTCTTCGTGGCCGAGGCGCTGGCGCGCTTCAAGGCCAACGCCACGCCCGTGCATCTGCTCTTCACCTGCGACGAGGAAGTGGGCTCGCCCACCTGCCGCACCGTGATCCGCGAGCATGTGCAGGGCGCCCGCGCGGTGCTCAACGCCGAACCCGGCCGCATCAGCGGCAACGTGGTCAACGAGCGCAAGGGCTCCTACCACCTGCACTTCGAGGTGCAGGGCGTGGCGGCGCATGCCGGCGTCAACCCCACGCAGGGCGCGAGCGCCATCGACGCGCTGGCCCGCAAGATCCTGGCGCTGCATGCGCTCAATGGCTGCGAGCCCGGCATCACCGTGAACGTGGGCGTAGTGCAGGGCGGCATGGCCTCCAACGTGGTGGCTCCGCTCGCCACCGCGCACGTCGATCTGCGCTACACGGCAGAGAACGACCTGCAGGCCGTGCTGGCGCGCATCCAGGCCGTGATCGAAGAGGAATCGCTGCCGCGCACCAGCGGCCGCATCCTCGCCCAGACCGGCACCCTGCCCATGGCCCGCACGCCCGATGCGCTGCTGCAGACCTACCAGCGCTGCGCGGCGCAGGTCGGCTTCGCGGTCGATGGCGAGCCCACCGGCGGCGCGGCCGACAGCGGCATCACCTCGCAGATGGGCATTCCGTCGCTCTGCGCCCTGGGCCCCGTGGGCGGCTACGCGCACAGCGAGCGCGAGTTCTGCGACCTGGCCACCTTCGTGCCGCGCGCCCAGGCGCTGGCGCTCACGCTGCTGGCGCTGGGCTGATCCGATCGCGCCCGCCCCACTTCACTTTCCCGTTTCCGTTTTTCGCTTTCGTTTCCTTGTTCGTTGACCTTCTGCAGATGCCTTTCATGAACCGCATGTCCTCTTTCGCCTCCCGCCGCCAGATCCTCGCCACCGGCCTGGGCCTGGCCGGCGCCGCCGCCCTGCCCGCCTTCGCCACGGGCGCGGCCAAGTACCCCAGCCGGCCGATCACCCTGGTCGTGCCCTTCCCGCCCGGCGGCTCCGTGGACATGATGGCCCGCCAGTACACCGAAGCGCTGGGCCGCATCCTGGGCGTGCCCATGGTGGTGGACAACAAGCCCGGCGCGGGCGGCTCCATCGGCACGCAGCCGGTCGCGCGCGCCCCGGCCGACGGCTACACGCTGGTCGTGTCCTCGCAGAGCAGCCACCTGGCCAACCCGCTGGTGCAGCCCAAGCTGGGCTACGACCCCATCAAGGACTTCGAGAACATCGCCATCCTGGGCCGCCAGCCCAACGTGCTGGTGGTGCACCCGAGCGTGCCCGCCAAGACCTTCGCCGAGTTCGTGGCCTACCTCAAGGCCAACCCCGGCCAGGTCAACTTCGCCACGGCCGGCGCCGGCAGCATGGGCCAGATCAATGCCGAGGCCTTCCTGCAGGCCGTGGGCGCCAAGGGCGTGCACATCCCCTACCGCGGCGGCTCGCCCTACGTGACGGCCATCCTGGGCGGCGAAGTGCAGTTCGCACTCGACAACCTGCTGGTCTTCCTGCAGCACATCCAGGCCGGCAAGCTGCGCGCGCTGGCCGTGGCCTCCGACACGCGCGTCGCCCAGCTGCCCGACGTGCCCACCTTCGCCGAACTGGGCCTGCCCGCGCTCAACCAGACCTCGTGGACCGGCATCGCCGCGCCCGCCGGCACGCCGGCGGAGGTCGTCAAGACCCTGCACCGGGCCATCCGCAAGGCGGCGACCGAGCCGGCCATGATCGAAAACCTCAAGGCGCGCGGCGTGATCCCGCCCGAAGAGATGTCGCCCGCCGGCTTCGAGAAGATGATGTCCGACCGCCTCGCCACCTACGGCGCCGTGGTGCGCAAGGCCAATATCAAGCCCGAGTGAGCTGACAGCGCCGCAGCGGCCGGCCGGCGGGCGCGCAGCACGGGCGATGGGCTTGTGGGAACATGGCGCGGCACGCCCATCCCCGAGCCCCTTTCCCACTGCCCAGCCCGCCATGCCCACACCACGACGCCTCTCCGCTGCCGCATTCGCCACCGCCCTCATCGCCGGCGCACCGCTGCTGGCGCATTCGCAATCTCTCTGCTCCAGCGACGGGCAGGCCCAGCCCGTGGCGCTGGTCGAGCGCTTCATCAACGCCGACTGCGGCGACTGCTGGACCCAGCCCCCGGCCGTGGAGCCCGCGACCTCGGCCGTGGTGCTGGACTGGATCGTGCCCGGCAGCCGGCTGGGCGACGACGCCCCGCTGGCCACAGCGGCCCTGCGCGAATCGCAGGAACGGCTGGAGCAGCTGCACCGCCCGGTGGCGCAGGCCACCGACACCTACGTCAGCGACATCGGCCCCGCCGCTGCGGCTGCCGCCCCCGGCCGCCTGCGGGTGATGGTCGGGCCGGCGGTGAACGACTACCGGGCCGCAGGCATCAGCCTGCCGCGCGGCAAGGCGCAGCAGCCCGCCTACCGCTACACCCTGCTGCTGACCGAGACGCTGCCGGCCGGCACCGAAGGATCGCCGGTCGCCCGCAACCTGGTGCGCAACGTGTTGCAGGACACCTGGAGCCAGGGCAACCAGCTGCCTCAAAGCGCTCGCGACCTGCTCTGGAAGGAAACCCGCCCCATGCGCATTCCCGACGGCGCCAACCCCGACCGCATGAACGTGGTCGGCTGGCTCGAAGACGCGAGCGGGCGCATCGTGGCGGCCGCCCGCTCGCGCTGCACCGCGCCCTGACGCGGGCCTGCCGCCCCGCGGGCAGGGTTTGCGCCGCAGGGGTAGAATCAATCACCGGGCCCAAGTTTTTTGGCGTCCGGTTTTTTTTGGTGCCTGCGCACAGCAGGGCTCGGCGACGCCGCACGGCGCGCCCTCCAGACCGGTCTCCAAGCCAAGCGCCCCATCGGGCAGGAAATTCTTCCTGCACGACCTTTCACAGGAGCTTGGAATCTCATGGAAATCTTCGACTACGACAACGTTCTTCTGCTGCCGCGCAAGTGCCGCGTGGAAAGCCGGTCCGAGTGCGACGCCAGCGTCACGCTGGGCCAGCGCACCTTCCGCCTGCCCGTGGTGCCCGCCAACATGAAGACCGTGGTGGATGAAAAGATCTGCCGCTGGCTGGCCGACAACGGCTACTTCTACGTCATGCACCGCTTCGATCTGGACAACGTGCAGTTCGTGCGCGACATGCACGCGGCCGGCACCTTCGCCTCCATCTCGCTGGGCGTGAAGCAGCCCGACTACGCCACCGTGGACACCCTGGCCGCCGAAGGCCTGGTGCCCGAATACATCACCATCGACATCGCCCACGGCCATGCCGACAGCGTGAAGAACATGATCGGCTACCTGAAGGAAAAGCTGCCGGGCTCCTTCGTCATCGCCGGCAACGTGGCCACGCCCGAAGCCGTGATCGACCTGGAGAACTGGGGCGCCGACGCCACCAAGGTCGGCGTGGGCCCGGGCAAGGTGTGCATCACCAAGCTCAAGACCGGCTTCGGCACGGGCGGCTGGCAGCTCTCGGCGCTCAAGTGGTGCGCCCGCGTGGCCACCAAGCCCATCATCGCCGACGGCGGCATCCGCAGCCACGGCGACATCGCCAAGAGCATCCGCTTCGGCGCCACCATGGTCATGATCGGCTCGCTCTTCGCCGGCCACGAGGAATCGCCCGGCAAGACCGTGGAAGTCGATGGCGAACGCTTCAAGGAGTACTACGGCTCGGCCAGCGACTTCAACAAGGGCGAATACAAGCACGTCGAAGGCAAGCGCATCCTCGAACCCATCAAGGGCACGCTCGCCAGCACCCTGATCGAGATGGAGCAGGACGTGCAGAGCTCCATCAGCTATGCCGGCGGCACCAAGCTGATGGACGTGCGCAAGGTGAACTACGTGATCCTGGGCGGCGACAACGCGGGCGAACACCTGCTGATGTGAAGCCCCGGGAGGGCCTGCACGCCCTCTTTTTTCAAAATTTTTTCGCTGCACTTGCGCCAACCGAAAAAATTCGTGCATAATTCGAGGCTCTGCAGCAACGCAGACACGAATTAAAAAGTGGGTTCTTAGCTCAGTTGGTAGAGCAGCGGACTCTTAATCCGTAGGTCGAGTGTTCGAGTCACTCAGGACCCACCACTTACAAGCCGCAAGGCAAAAAAAGCCGAAGTCACATCAGTGACTTCGGCTTTTTTCATTGTCCGCCGGTACGAGACGTTGATGTGACGACCCTCACACGGCACGCTGGTGCGTTCAGGCCAAACCAGCAGCGTCTCCCGCCCCCCCCAGCTCGGATCGAGGTTTCGACACCGTTTCCGACGACCGGAATGTCCGGTGCACTGAAATCGTCCTTGGCGCCTGCAGTCTCGCCGACACGGATCAGCCCGAGTCCGTCCGCCACCCGCCGTCGCGCAACACCATCTAAGGCCCATGCGGCCGATCTGCCGTACGGCCTGCGCACGGGCGGAAACCGCCGCCCACACGCCAGCACCCTGCACCCCATCGCCGCTCAGATTCGGAAAACCTTCATCGAGCCGAATCCACGCCCAAACAGGCCGCGCAAGAGCCCCAGCCTCGGCGTGGCAAACGAAGTCCATACCGCCCACGAAGCGACGCCGGCCAGCGACCGGAGAGGACGAGGCCGGTCGCGCCGGATCCGAGACACCGGAGACTACGCGTAAGTGCTAATGGAGTGACTCTCCAGTGAAAATATGATAGAAGCTCGCCATGAAAGAATGATATCCATATCATTTATTTCAATTTCCGATGCATTCTGTCGGGATTCGGCCTTTTACTGTGGAGAGTCACCATGACTGCTTTTTCCGGCATCGCACGGCGTTTGCACGCCGTATCGTTCCTGTTGATCATCGCGCTCGCGGCAGCGGCCGTGATGGCCTGGACGCAACTCAATCGCGTGGGAGAACTGGCCGACGAGACGGGCAGCGCCCGTGTTCCCCAGCTCACCCGCATTGCGAGCACGGAGCTGAGCATCACCCAGATCTCCCTGCAGATCCGCCATGCCATCCTGGTGCGCACGCCCGAGGACCTGAAGACGACCCTGGCCGATATCGACACCAAGTACAAGCGCATCGCGGATAACGATGCGGCTTTCCTGGCAGAGGTGAAGGACCCCAAGGCGCGGGAAGAATTCGTGAACGTCTGGCAGAAGCTGGAGCAGGAGTTCAAGCCCATCGCTGACCGAAACCTCCAGCTGATCGTCCAGGGCCGCAAGGATGAGGCGTTCGACGTGCTGGTGGCCGAAACCATCCCCATGCGCAACCGCCTGCTGGCCTGGCTGGCGAAGGAGCGCCAGCACCAGACGGACCTGCTGCATGCAGAGCTGAAAGACATTCGCCAGGAAGCCATCAAGACCCGCACCCAGCTGTCTTGGCTGGTGGTCGCGATCGCCGTGGGCCTGATCGCGTTTTCCTGGTACATCGCCCGCGTGCTGCAACGCCGCATCGCACAGTCCCGCGCAGTGGCCGAGCGGGTGCGCGATGGCGACCTCACCATGCCGGTGGCCGATACGGCTCAAGACGAATTCAGCCCGCTGCTGAGCGCCCTCGGCGACATGCAGCACGCGCTCACGCAGGTGGTGTCCACCGTGCGGCAAGGCTCCGAAAGCGTGGCCACGGCATCCGCCGAGATCGCCCAGGGCAACAACGACCTCTCCGCACGCACGGAGCACCAGGCCAGCGCGCTGGAAGAGACCGCGGCGTCCATGGATCAGCTGGGTGCCACCGTGCGCCAGAACGCCGACAACGCCCAGCAGGCCAGCCAGCTGGCGCGTACGGCCTCGGAAGTGGCGGCCCGTGGCGGGGCGGTCGTGTCCCAGGTCGTGAGCACCATGCGCGGCATCGACCAGAGCAGCGGCAAGATCGCCGAGATCATCGGCGTGATCGATGGCATCGCCTTCCAGACCAACATCCTGGCCCTGAACGCGGCGGTGGAAGCGGCCCGAGCCGGCGAACAAGGCCGCGGCTTCGCGGTGGTGGCCAGCGAAGTGCGCAACCTGGCACAGCGCAGTGCCGGAGCCGCCAAGGAGATCAAGGAACTGATCACCGACAGCGTGACCCAGGTCCGCAGCGGCTCGGCGCTGGTGGATCAGGCCGGCGTGACCATGACGGAGGTGGTGGACTCCATCCGCCGGGTGAACGAGGTGGTGTCGGAGATCAGCACGGCCAGCCGCGAGCAGAGCGCGGGGGTGAGCCAGGTGGGAGAGGCCGTGACCCAGATGGATCAGGTCACGCAACAGAACGCTGCGCTGGTGGAGGAAAGCGCCGCCGCAGCCAATTCACTGCGCCAGCAGGCCGAGAGCCTCGTGGCGGCGGTGGCCGTGTTCCGGCTGGATACGCAGACGCACGCCCTGCCCGCAGGCCAGGCGGAAAGCAGAACGCTGAAGCACTCGCCGCGCGGCAGGATGAACCTGCTGGCGACCTGAGCGCATTCGCCGCGACGCCTGGACCATCCGTTCAAGGCCTGCGGCACGCAGCCCCCAAGAAGGTGTTCGACCTACAGGCCGCCCTCCCGGCTGCACGCTAGCTTCGATGTTCCACCTCCACCCATTCGCCGCAAGGCCAGGAAAGAACATCATGAACGCAGACAACACCGCAGCCTCCCCCGACCGCATCGCCGTGGGCGACCCGGAGTCGGTGGCCCACTGGGCCCAGAAGTTGAGCGTGAGCGAGCAGCAGATCCAGGATGCCGTGGCCGCAGCGGGCGACAAGGCCTCCGACGTGGAAATGCACCTCAAGGGCACGCGCAGCACCACCAACGACGACCGCATCGAACAGGCGGGCGCAGGCAACTCCTGACGAAATCAGCGCCGGGCGGCACACGCTCGCGCCGCTCGGCCGCCATAATCGTTGCCGAGCGCCTTCCGCTCCTCATGGAGCGCCGAAGCCTCGCCACCTCTGCGTGCCGGGGCTTCCTGCCTTCCGCCCATCCTGGCCGCAGGCACCGCCGCCCCGCCGTCAAGCACCTTCAGCCCAGCCTATGCCGCACTTCCTCTCCCGCATCACCCTCGGCGCCGCCCTGATCGCCTCCTGCATCGGCGCCGCACAAGCCCAGCAGGTCACCGTGCAGGACGCCTGGGTGCGCGCCACGGTGCCGCAGCAAAAGGCCACCGGCGCGTTCATGCGGCTGAAGGCCGACAAGGATGTGCGCCTGGTGTCCGTGAGCACGCCCGCCGCGCCGATCGCCGAAGTCCATGAAATGAAGATGGTGGACAACGTGATGAAGATGCGCGCCGTGGAGGGTCTAGACCTGCACGCCGGCAAGAGCGTGGACCTGCAGCCAGGTGGCTACCACGTGATGCTGATGGACCTGCCGGCCCAGGTGAAGGCTGGCGACGTCGTGCCGCTGACGCTGGTGTTCCAGGGCAAGGACGGCCAGCGCGAGACCGTGCAGGTGCAGGCCCCGGCGCGCAGCATGGCAAGCGCAGCCGCTCCCGCAGGCGGCAGCATGGCCGGGCCAGGCGAGCACGGCGGCGGCATGCACAAGCACTGATTGATTGATCGATCGTTACATCGATCGATCGGCTGACCGCCCTCCCCTCGCCATTCCCGCCTCGCCTGCCTTGCCCTGCCGCCACCCATGAACCCACAAGCCCACGAACTCTGGCGCGCGCCGCGCTGGGCCCTGGCCGCCCTGCTGGCCCTGCTCGGCATGCTGGGGCCGTTCTCGATCGATACCTACATCCCGGCGTTCTCGGGCATCGCCGCGGCCGTGGGCGCCACACCGGTGGAGATGCAGCAGACGCTGTCGGCCTACCTGTTCGGCTTCGCCTTCATGACGCTGTTCCACGGCGCGCTGTCGGACAGCTTCGGCCGCCGGCCCGTGGTGCTCTGGGGCATCGCCGTGTTCACGCTCGCGTCGGCGGGCTGCGCGCTCTCGCAGAACATCGGCCAGCTGGTGCTGTTCCGGGCGCTGCAGGGGCTGTCGGCCGGGGCCGGCATCGTGGTGTCGCGCGCGGTGATCCGCGACATGTTCCCGCCGGCGCAGGCCCAGCAGGTGATGAGCCAGGTCACCATCTATTTCGGGGTGGCGCCGGCCATCGCGCCCATCGTGGGCGGCTGGCTGTTCGTGCACCTGGGCTGGCACAGCGTGTTCTGGTTCCTGACCGGCGTGGGCCTGCTGCTATGGATCGCCAACTTCCGCCTGCTGCCCGAAACGCTGCATGCCAGCCAGCGCCAGCCCTTCAATGCACGGCACCTGCTGCAGGGCTATTGGCAACTGGGTTCGAGCCCGCGCTTCCTGCTGCTGGCGCTGGCGAGCGGGGTGCCGTTCAACGGCATGTTCCTCTACGTGCTGGCGGCGCCCGCCTTCCTGGGCGACCACCTGCATCTGGCGCCCACGCATTTCTTCTGGTTCTTCATCCTGACCATCTCCGGGATCATGGGCGGCGCCTGGCTCAGCGGCCGGCTGGCGGGCCGCATTCCGCCCAAGCGGCAGATCCGCCACGGCTTCCTGATCATGTTCACCATGGCGGCGCTCAATCTGGCGGCCAACGCCCTGTTCACGGCGCATGTCTCCTGGGCGCTGCTGCCGATCGCGGTGTTCGCCTTCGGCTGGGCACTGATGGTGCCGGTCGTCACCTTGCTGGTGCTCGATCTCTACCCCGAGCGGCGCGGCATGGCCTCGTCGCTGCAGGCCTTCGTGGGCTCCACCGCCAACGGGGTGGTGGCCGGCGTGGTCGCGCCGCTGGTGATGCATTCGACCGTGCTGCTGGCCTGCGCATCGGCAGGCATGACCTGCGTCGGACTGGTGGCCTGGGTGTACCTGCACCACCGCTGGCCCGACATCGGCCGCGTGGCGACGGCCGCCTGACGCCGCGCAGCAGCCCCGGCTGACAGAGCCTTCTGCCAGGCCACAACCGCAGCGATGGCTTTCAGCCCCGCCGGCGCTCCAGGCCGTGCTCGGCGTAGTAGCGCGTCTTCGCCAGGTACATCGCCTGGTCGGCGCGGTTGACCGCGGCCTCGATCTGGTCGCCCGAAGCGGCGATGGCCACGCCCATCGACAGGCTCAGCTCCGAGCCCGGATAGAACTGGTTGTTGAGGTCCAGCAAAGACTGGATGCGATCCACCGCCGCCTGGACGCCGCGCTCGTCCACGCCCGGCATCAGCAACGAGAACTCGTCACCGCCGATGCGGGCCGCGCAGGCCGGCACATCCACCGCCTTGCCCAGCACCTCGCCCACGCGCCGCAGCATGGCATCGCCGGCCGCGTGGCCCGACTCGTCGTTGATGAACTTAAGCCCGTTCATGTCGATCACCACCACGCCCACGGGGAAGGGCCCCTTGCGCGTGAGCCGGTTCAGCTCTTCCACATAGAAGGCCCGGTTGCGCAGCTGGGTGAGCACGTCGTGCTTGCCCAGGTATTCCAGATAGGCCTCGGCCTTCTTGCGGGCGGTGATATCCACCAGGGACAGCAGCACCATGGACCAGTCGTCCTGGCGCTCCTCTAGGATGGAGAACTGCATGTGGATGTGGACGGCCTCGCCGGAGAGGCTGTAGTTCACGACCTCGCGCTGCTGGAAGAGCCGCCCCTCCCAGAGGTCGAGCAGCTGCTCGGCGAAGGACTCGTGCATCTCGCCGCGGAAGACCTTGGCGATCTGCTTGAAAAGGGTTTGCTTGCTGTCAGCGCCGAACATCTCCAGCGTCTGCTGGTTCACGTCGATGACCCGGATCTCCTGCATGCACCGGCCCACGAATTCGGGGTGCACCTTCAGGAAGGTCTTGAAGTCGCGGATGCCCTGGCGGCGCACGTCGTCGAGCAGCCGCTTGACCGCGCTGAAGTCCTCGACCCAGAGCGACACCGGCGAATGCTCGAAGAGCCCCCGCGCGTATTCCTCGCTGCGCTGCAGGCGCGTGCGGCTCTCGATCTGCTGGGTGTTGTCTTCCAGCGAGATGAGGACGCGGTCCCAGCGGTCTTCATGGCCGGTCAGGATGCGGCCGCGGATGTGGACGTCGAGCCGCCGGCCATCGAGCGCGTAATTCACGGTCTGGTTCGAGAACTCCAGCGCGCCGGACCAGAGCTGGCGCAATTCCTGGATGGCCTGCTGGTGCATGTCGCCCCGGAAGATGCTGCCCAGCGAGGCCAGCAGCGTGGCCTGGTCGGGCGCAGCGAACAACTCCAGCGTGCGCTGGTTCACCCGCAGCACCTTGATCGCCGCGCCATAGGCCTGCATGCGGGACGGGTCGGCACGCACATGCGCCTCGACATCGACCACGCCCTCGCTGCGCCAGGTGTCCAGCAAGGACTTCAGCTCACTGAAGTCCTCCAGCCAGAGCGAAACGGGCGCGATGTCGAACATATGCTCGAAATCGTTTTCCGGCGAGGGAGAAAAAGACATCCTGGGCACTCCATGGTCATGACGAGGGCGTGACAGCCGCATTGCGATCCACCCATGTCGAATTATTGACCGCGCCGTCCACACCCTCTGAGCACGCCCCAAAGAAAAAGCCAGCCTCAAGGGCTGGCTTTTTCTTTCACTCATTCACCGACGAGGGTGAATGGGTGCCTGGCGATCAGGCCTCAGCGGGCCGGACGGGCCGGGCGCTTGCGTGCATCGTGCGGCACGAAGGGCTTGCCACCGCCCGTGCCGGGCTTGGAGAACGCCGGCTTGCGTGCAGCGAAGTCGCCACCGCGGCCAGCGCCGTCAGGACGGCCGCCACCGAAGTTGCCGCGCGGCTGGTCGCCGAAGCCGCCGCGTGCGGGTTCACCGAAGCCTGGCTTGCGGCCGTAGCCTTCGCCGTCGCGGCGGGGAGCACCGCCGCCGAAGCCGCGCTGGTCGTCGCCACGGGGAGCGAAATGGCCGCCACCTTGGTAGCCGCCACCGTCACGGGCAGCCGGAGCGCCGCGGCCGAAACGGTCGCCACCGCGGTCACGGTCGCCGCCGAAGCCACCACCGAAGCCGCCACGGCCAGCACCGCCACCCGAAGGACGGCGATCGCCGCCACGGAAGCCGCCGCCTTCGCGGCCGCCACGGCCACCGAATTCAGGGCGGGCTTGCGGCGCGCGCTGCTGCGGCTCCAGGCCGGGGATGACTTCCGCCTTGAACTGCTGCTTGCTGTAGCCTTCGATGTCGAAGATCTTGCGGCGGTCACGGAACTCGGCGAACGTCACGGCCAGGCCTTGGCGGCCTGCACGGCCGGTACGGCCGATGCGGTGGGTGTAGTCCTCTGCCTTCATGGGCAGGCCGTAGTTGAAGACGTGCGTGATGGTCGGCACGTCGATGCCGCGAGCGGCCACGTCGGTGGCCACCAGCACCTGCACCTGGCCGCTGCGCAGCGCCATCAGGCGGCGGTTGCGCAGGCCCTGGCTCAGGGCGCCGTGCAGCGCCACGGCCGAGAAGCCTTCTTGCTGCAGGTCGTTGGCCAGGCCGTCGCACTCCACCTGGGTGCTGGCGAACACGATGGCCTGGTTGATGGAGGTGTCACGCAGCCAGTGGTCCAGCAGCTTGCGCTTGTGCTGGGCATTGTCGGCCCAGAACAGGGTCTGCTTGATGTTGGCGTGCTTTTCCTGCGGGCTGTCGATCTGCACCTTCTGCACGTGCGAACCGCCGTCGTGCATCACGCGCATGGCCAGCTGCTGGATGCGCGGCGCGAACGTGGCGCTGAACATCATGGTCTGCTGGCGCTGGCTGGTCATCTGGTTGATGTCGGCCAGGTCGTCGGCAAAGCCCAGGTCGAGCATGCGGTCGGCTTCATCGACCACCAGGAATTTCACCTGGTCGAGCTTGATCTGCATGGAGCGTTGCAGGTCCAGCAGACGGCCCGGCGTGGCGACCACGAGGTTGGCGTTCTGCAGCTTGGCGATCTGCAGCTGGTAGGGAATGCCACCCACCACGTTGGCCACGCGCAGGCCACGGCAGTGCTTGACCAGCTCGATGGCGTCGTGCGCCACCTGCTGCGCCAGTTCGCGCGTCGGGCACAGGATCAGCGCGCCGGGCACGGCGGGCTTGAAGTTGCGGGCGTTGGTGGGGTCCTTGCGCTTGGCGCGCTTCGGGGCCGGTTCGCCACGGGCGGTGGCTTCGGCCACGGCACGGTCGAATTCGGCGCGGGCGGCGGCGTCTGCAGCGGCCTGTTCGCCGATCAGCGTGTGCAGCACGGGCAGCAGGAAGGCTGCGGTCTTGCCGCTGCCGGTCTGGCTGGAGACCATCAGGTCGATGAAGCGGGCCGAAGCGTCGCTCGGGCTCATCGCCAGGGGAATGGCGCGAGCCTGCACTTGGGTGGGCTGGGTGTAGCCCAGGTCGGCCACGGCCTGCACCAGTTCGGCAGCCAGGCCCAGCTGGACGAAGCCATTGGGTTCGGCCGTCACTTCGACGTCGTCGGCCTGCACGGCCACGGATTCGGAAGCCAGGACTGCGTCTGCAGCGGCAATGGAGGTATCTGCAGGCGCGAATTCGCCCTGCACTTGGAGAGTGTCAGTCATATTTTTTCTCACACGAAGACAGCCGCAGGCGTGGCCTGCGGAGGCTTCGTCAATGGTTAAAAAACATCAACCATCAAACGAAACCAGAGCTGCGGGGAGCAGCGCGGGTGGGCATTTGTGCGAAGTGCCGCTGAAACGTGGGTTTCAAGCGGCTTGCAGGCCCGGTGTGTGAAGGGAGATGCGCAATCTGCGTGAGCCGCAAAGGGCTAATGTGTCACGCAAGCCGGCGATTATGGCATGCCTGGGGTTTTCCCGCAATGCCTCTTTTGCGCCCTGCCCCATCTTTGTGCGGGGCAGCGGGCGCCGGAGCGTCACACCGCCAGCAGATGCGTGCGGTAGTGGGCCATCTCGTCGATGGACTCGTGCACGTCGGCGAGCGCCGTGTGCCGCTGCGCCTTCTTGAAGGACGAATAGGCCTCGGGCTTCCAGCGCTTGGCCAGTTCCTTGAGCGTGCTCACGTCGATGTTGCGGTAGTGGAAGAAGGCTTCGAGCCGGGGCATGTAGCGCACCAGGAAGCGCCGGTCCTGGCCGATGCTGTTGCCGCACATGGGCGCCGAGCCCTTGGGCACGTAGCGCGCCAGGAACTCTATGATCTGCTGCTCGGCCTCGGCCTCGGTGATGGCCGAAGCCCGCACCTTGTCGATCAGGCCGCTGCGGCCATGCGTGCCCTTGTTCCAGGCATCCATGCCGTTGAGCAGTTCATCGGACTGGTGGATGGCGAACACCGGGCCCTCCACGCGGGGCTCCAGGTTCGGGCCGGTCACCACGACGGCGATCTCCAGCAGGCGGTCGGTTTCGGGGTTCAGGCCCGTCATTTCGCAATCGAGCCAGACCAGGTTCTGGTCGGACTTGGGCAAGGCAGGCACAGGGGTGGCAGCGGTTTCAGACATGCCCGCGATTGTCGCCGATGGGCAGGGCGCCCCGCACCGGCGCAGGCATTCCCACGCGGGCATCTGGCGCCATGGCAAAGCCCTACACTCCAGCGCTCATGCCTCACTCTGCTTCCACTCCCCCCTTCTGGACACCGTCGGTGCTGCTGACGCTGGCGTTCGCCGCCCTGCTGCTGGCCGGCCTGGCGCTGCGCTTCTGGCTGGCCACGCGCCAGGTCCGCCACGTGGCGCGCCACCGCAGCGCCGTGCCTGCCGCCTTCGCTGGCCGCATCCCGCTGGCCGCCCATCAGAAAGCGGCCGACTACACCATCGCCAAGACCCGCTTCGGCCTGCTGGAGATGGCGATCTCGGCCGCCGTCACGCTGGGCTGGACCCTGCTGGGCGGCCTGGACATGCTCAACCGCGCCCTGCTGGAATGGCTGGGCGGCGGCATGCTGCAGCAGCTGGCGCTGCTGGGCGCCTTCGCGCTGATCGGCGGACTGATCGACCTGCCGACCACGCTCTACAAGACCTTCGTCATCGAGCAGCGCTTCGGCTTCAACAAGATGACGCCGCGCCTGTGGCTGGGCGACCTGCTCAAGTCCACGCTGATGGGCGCGATCGTGGGGCTGCCCATCGCCGCGCTCATCCTGTGGCTGATGGGCTCGGCCGGCCCGGTGTGGTGGCTCTGGGCCTGGGCCGTCTGGATGGGCTTCAACCTGCTGCTGATGGTGATCTACCCGCTCTTCATCGCGCCGCTCTTCAACAAGTTCCAGCCGCTGCAGGACGAATCGCTCAAGGCCCGCGTGACGGCGCTGATGCAGCGCTGCGGCTTCGCCGCCAAAGGCCTGTTCGTGATGGACGGCAGCCGCCGCAGCGCCCATGCCAACGCCTACTTCACCGGCTTCGGCGCGGCCAAGCGCGTGGTGTTCTACGACACGCTGCTGCGCCAGCTGAGCTCCGGCGAGGTCGAGGCCGTGCTGGCCCACGAGCTGGGCCACTTCAAGCACCGCCACATCGTCAAGCGCATCGTGAGCCTGTTCGCGCTGAGCCTGGCGGGCTTCGCGCTGCTGGGCTGGCTGAGCACGCAGTTCTGGTTCTACACGGGCCTGGGCGTGGTGCCCAACCTGATGCTGCCGGGCCTGGCGCCCGCCGCGCCCAACGACGCGCTGGCGCTGCTGCTCTTCCTGCTCGCCGCGCCCGTCTTCACGGTGTTCATCTCGCCGCTCTTTGCGCAGATCTCGCGCCGCCATGAATTCGAGGCCGACGCCTATGCCATGGCGCAGGCCAGCGGCAGCGACCTGGCCGCCGCGCTGCTCAAGCTCTACGAAGACAACGCCTCCACGCTCACGCCCGATCCGGTGTACGTGAAGTTCTACTACTCGCATCCGCCGGCCAGCGAACGCCTGGCCCGCATGCCCACCCCGAGCCCGATGCCGTCATGAGCACTCCATCCATGTTCCCCCGCAAAGACTGGTCCCAGGAGCCCCGCCGGGCGCTGACGGCCACCGAAGTCGTCACCCGGCTGGCCGAGCTGAACGGCTGGGCGCTGAGCGGCGACGGCGCCGCCGTGGCCATCGAGAAGACCTACCGCTTCGCCAACTACCACGAGACCATGGCCTTCGTGAACGCGGTGGCCTTCATCGCCCACGCGCAGGACCACCACCCCGACCTGTCGGTGCACTACAACCGCTGCGTGGTGCGCCTGAACACGCACGACGTGGGCGGCATCTCGGCCACCGACATCGACTGCGCGGCGCGTTTCGACGCCCTGCTGGCCGCATGACGCGCTCCGCCTCCTCGCCGCTGCGCTGCCATGGCTGAGCGCAGCGCCCTGTACGAAGGCCTGGTGGTAGCCAGCCACGGCCGCCACTGCCTGGTCGAATCGCCCGACGGCAGCCGCCGCATCTGCCACCCGCGCGGCAAGAAGAGCCAGGCCGTGGTGGGCGACCGCGTGCTCTGGCAGGCGCCGCCGCCCGGCCAGGGCGAGGAAGGCACGATCGAGCGCGTGCAGGAGCGCCGCAACCTCTTCTACCGGCAGGACGAGATCCGCACCAAGTCCTTCGCGGCCAACCTCGACCAGGTGCTGATCCTGATCGCGGCCGAGCCGGTGTTCTCCGAAAGCCAGCTGGCGCGCGCGCTGATCGCGGCCGAGGCCGAGCGCATCCAGCCGCTGATCGCACTCAACAAGAGCGATCTGGTCGAGCCCTTCGCCCGCGCCTGGGAGCGCCTGCTGCCCTACCGCCACATGGGCGGCGACGGCAGCGAGGGCGGCCACACCGCCAGCCACCATTACCGCGTGCTGCCGCTCTCGCTCTCCGAATCGGCCGAGGTGGACCGCCAGGCGCTGCTGGAGCTGCTGCGCGGCAAGACCACGCTGGTGCTCGGCCCCTCGGGTTCGGGCAAGAGCACGCTCATCAACCTGCTGGTGCCCGGCGCGACGGTGCTGACCGGCGAGATCTCGCAGGCGCTCAACTCCGGCAAGCACACCACCACGAGCACGACGCTCTACTGGGTGGACCCGCAGGAGCGCACCACCGCGCTCATCGATTCGCCCGGCTTTCAGGAATTCGGCCTGCACCACATCGGCCCGGCCGATCTGCCGCGCCTGATGCCCGACATCGGCCTGCATGCGGAGCACTGCCGCTTCTACAACTGCACCCACCTGCACGAGCCGGGCTGCGCGGTGATGGAGCATGTGGACGGCCTGCAGGGCGAATCACGCACCGGCCCGGGCACCATCAGCGCCAGCCGCTACCAGATCTACGCCAACCTGTTCGCGGAACTGAGCGAGACGCGGCGCTGGTGAGTTCCGGCCCGGATCAGGGCCAAAACGGGCTGCAGCGCTTGAAGAACAAGCGCTGGCAGCTATAAAAACAATAGCAATCAGCCCAGCAGGCGCGCGAAGGTCAGCAGCGCCAGCAGCAGCATCCACACCACCACCGAACGCCAGACCAGGCCCACCACGCTGCGCAGATGCCCGATCTCGGGCGTTCGGCCGGGCGTGCTGTCGCTGTCGGCATCGGCCTCTACGGCGTCGATCACCGCCGGGTCGATCGCGGCAACCTGCGGGTCGATGCGCGTGCGCAGGGCCTCGCCGCCCAGCCGCACGTTGATGGCGCCGGCCGTGGCCGCCAGCACCACGCCGTCGTTGTCGTTGGGAAAGCGCTGTGCGTGGAAGCGCCAGCCGTCGATGGCCTCCTCGAAGCTGCCCACCACGGCGAAGCTCAGGGCCGTGAGGCGCGCGGGCAGCCAGTCGATCGCCGTCCAGGCCCGGTCGGCGGCATGCAGCAGCGCCGCGCTGGGTGGGTGGTCGGAGATGCGCAGGGCCTGCTCCTTCCAGTGGCGCGCCACGAATTCGGCCATGCGGTAGAGCACCGCGCCGGCCGGCCCCAGGCCCAGCGCCGCCAGCAGCGAGAAACAGGCCAGCACGCCGAAGACATGGCGGTGCGCGGCGATCACCGAATACTCGATGACGTGGCGCACGATCTCGCTGCGCGGCAGATCGCGCGCATCGACCTGCTGCCACGCGGCCAGCTGCGCCCGCGCCCGGTTCTCGTCGCCCTCTTCCAGCGCGTCGCGGATGCCGGTGAAGTGGTGGCTGAACTGGCGAAAGCCCAGCGTGAGGTAGAGCACCGCCACGTTCCAGACCATGGCCACCGGCCAGCCGATCCAGTGCAGCAGCAGCCAATGCACCAGCAGCGCGAGGAAGGTGGGCACCAGCACCGCGAGGCTCCAGGCGGCCCAGCCCTGCGCGGCGCTGCCGGCGTCGAAATTGCGCCGCACCGACAGCGCCCAGGCGCGCACGCCCGCATGGGCGGGATGGGTGCGCGCCAACGGGCGGGCCTGCTCGATCAGCAAGGCGAACAAGATGGCGAAGAAGCTCATGGAGGCCAATGATAGCGAGGCCCCTTTTCCGCACCGCTCCGGGCCCGCGTGAGCGGCCACGGCAGGCCGCAGCCCGGCTGCCGAGCGCCGCGTCAGGCCAGGAGGAAGCGGTAGAAATTGCGCAGCATGCCGGCGGTAGCGCCCCAGATGTAGCGCTCCTTCGCGCCGTCGGCATAGGGCATGGCGAACCATTCGCGCTCCAGCCCCTGCCAGGCCATGCGCTGGCGGCGGTGGTGCGCGGGGTCGAGCAAGAAGTCGAGCGGCACCTCGAACACGTCGGCCACTTCATAAGGGTTGGGCCGCAGCACGCAATCGGGCTGCACCAGCGCGACCACCGGCGTGATGATGAAGGCGCTGCCCGTCACATAGGTGGGCAGGGAGCCGAGCACCTCGACGAAGCGGGCTTCGAGGCCGACCTCTTCCCAGGCCTCGCGCAGGGCCGTGGCAGCGGGGTCGGCATCTTCGGGATCGGCCCGCCCGCCGGGAAAAGCGACCTGGCCGGAATGCTGCGACAGGTGCGCCGTGCGCTCGGTGAGCAGCACCGTGGGCCGCTCGCGCAGCACGATGGGCACCAGCACGGCGGCGTGCGAGGGCGCGCGGTCGGTGAAGGCGCGCTCAAGCACCACCTCGGGCTCCCAGTGCGGCGCATGCGCGAAGCGCTGGCGCAGCGCCTCGGGCGTCTGCGCGGCGCGCGGCACGGCCGGCAGGTGCGCATCCACGCCGGAGACGGGCACCGTGCGCGGGTCGAACGTCGGCAGACGGGCCGCGGGCGGGATGACGGAAGAGACTGGCACCACGGGCGGCTGCGCGGAAGGCGCAATGGGCACGGCGGGCGCGATGGCCGAGGTGGGCGCGGAAGGTGCGCCATCGGCGGGCGCCGGAACGGGAGGCACGGCGGAAGGCGGCAAGGTCATGCGGCGGGCACCCAAGAAAAAGCCGCTACGGCTTGCGCGGTAGCGGCGGGAGGCCAGGATTCTGGCGCAGGCCTGGACGGAAGATGCCAGGCCTGGAGGCGCATCAAGCGGCTGCTGCGGCCTTGTTGACGCGCGAAGGCAGCTTTTCCTTGATACGTGCCGACTTGCCGCTGCGGTCACGCAGGTAGTACAGCTTGGCACGGCGCACATCGCCGCGGCGCTTGACTTCGATGCTGGCGATCAGCGGGCTGTAGGTCTGGAACGTACGTTCCACGCCTTCGCCGCTGGAGATCTTGCGCACGGTGAAGCCGCTGTTGAGGCCACGGTTGCGCTTGGCGATCACCACGCCTTCGTAGGCCTGAACGCGCTTGCGGGTACCTTCCACCACGTTCACGTTGACGATCACGGTGTCGCCAGGTGCGAATTCGGGGATGGTCTTGTTCAAGCGGGCGATTTCTTCCTGCTCGAGGGTCTGGATCAGATTCATGGTTACTTCCTACCGATCATGTCCGCGCCAGAAATTGGCATGGGCGCCCGGATTGGCGCCTCAAATGCTGCACACGGCATGTGGAAGCAGCGGCCGGCCAGAGGATCGAAGAGCCCAGGATTATAGCAAGTCGCCCAGCCGGGAGACAACCGCTTCGTCGGCGCGGCTCAGCAGGCCCTGCGCGCGGGCGGCTTCGATCAGGTCCGGGCGGTGGCGCGCGGTGAGCGCCAGTCGCTGGTCGCGGCGCCAGCGCTCGATCTGCGCATGGTGGCCCGAGAGCAGCGGCGCGGGCACGGCGCGGCCGGCCCACTCCTCGGGGCGGGTGTAGTGGGGGCAGTCCAGCAGGCCGTCGAGCGCGGGGTTGAAGCTGTCGAGCTGGTGGCTGCCCTCGTCGTTCAGCACGCCGGGCTGCAGGCGGGCCACGGCGTCGATCAGCGCCATGGCCGGAATCTCGCCGCCCGAAAGCACGAAGTCGCCCAGGCTCAGCTGCACATCGACATGCGCGTCGATGAAGCGCTGGTCGATGCCTTCATAGCGCCCGCAGAGCAGGATCGCGCCCGGCCCGGCCGACCAGCCAGCCACGCCGGCATGGTTGAGCGCCTGCCCGATGGGCGAAAACAGCACCACGGGCACGCTCGCGCCTTCGGGCGCGGCCAATGCACGGTCGGCGCGGATGGCGTTCAGGCAGCGCTCCAGCGGCTCGGCCATCATCACCATGCCCGGGCCGCCGCCGAAGGGGCGGTCATCGACGCGGCGGTAGTTGCCCTCGGCATGGTCGCGCGGGTTCCAGAGGCGCACGTCCACCTGGCCGCCGGCATAGGCGCGCCGGGTCACGCCGCTCACGAGGAACGGCGCGAACATCTCGGGAAACAGGGTGATGACGTCGAAGCGCATGGTCTGCGGCGCGGCTCGCGCGGCGAGGAGCGTCAGTAGTCCGGCTGCCAGTCCACGAGGATGCGGCGCTCGGCCAGCTTGACCTCATCGACAAAGGCCGACACGAAGGGAATCATGCGCTCGAGCGTCTTGCCTTCTTGCTCGTAGGCCAGCACCAGCGTGGTCTGCGGCCCGGTGGCCAACAGGTCGCGCACCGTGCCCAGCGCCACGCCCTCGCGGTTCACCACCTCCAGGCCGATGAGATCGACCCAGTAGAACTCGCCCTCCTGCGCCGCGGGAAAGCTCGAGCGCGACACGAAGATGCGCGCGCCGCGCAGGGCCTCGGCCGCATCGCGGTCGTCCACGCCCTCGGCCATGGCGACGATGGAATCGGAATGCTCGCGCGACTGGCGCACGGCCAGCGACACGGTGCCGCTGAAGAAGCTCTTGGCGCCCTTTTCGGCCGGCAGCAGGAACCAGTGCTTGGCCGACAGCAGGGCCTCGGGCGAGGCGCTGTAGGGCAGCACCTTGAACCAGCCCTTCACCCCCCAGGCATCGGCAATGCGGCCGACTTCCACCGCATCGGCGGGCAGGTCTGCGGGCTCTAGAACGGGCAGCTTGGACATGGCGGGCTCAGTGCAGGAAAGGAGGAAAGGACAAAGAAGACAGGCAAAGAAAAAGGGCGGGGCCCGTCAGCAGAACCAACGGAGCCCGCCCCTAGCAGCGGAATACGCAGCGATCAGGCAGCTTGCTTGGCAGCAGCTTGCTTGATCAGGCGGTCCACGGTGGGAGATGCCTGGGCGCCCACGCTCTTCCAGTACGTCAGACGGTCTTGCGCAATGCGCAGGCCTTCTTCGCTTTCCTTGGCCGTGGGGTTGTAGAAACCCAGGCGTTCGATGAAGCGGCCGTCGCGACGAACGCGCTTGTCGGCAACGACGATGTTGAAGAACGGACGGCCTTTGGAACCGCCGCGGGAGAGCCGAATCACGACCATAATGAATCCTTCGGGTGGTGCAGCCCCTACGAGGGCTGCAGAAAGTTTTGCTGCGTTTGAGACACGCGACATGGCCACCCGGCCAGCGACACGCTGCAAAGTCCGCGATTATATCCACATCTTGCCAATGCCCCTCATCCGCCCGAGCCGCGACGAAGACATCGCCGCCATTGCCGCCATCTACGCCCACCACGTCCTGCACGGCACGGGCACCTTCGAGACCACCCCGCCGACCGAAGCCGACATGGCTGCGCGCCGTGCCGACGTGCTGGGCCGCGGCCTGCCCTACCTGGTGGCGGAGCAGGACGGCCAGGTGCTGGGCTTCGCCTACTGCAACTGGTTCAAGCCGCGCCCGGCCTACCGCTTCTCGGCCGAGGACTCCATCTACGTGGCCGACGCGGCACGCGGCATGGGCCTGGGTAGCCAGCTGCTGGGCGCGCTCTGCGACGCCGCCGAAAGCGCCGGCGTGCGCAAGCTGCTGGCGGTGATCGGCGATTCGGCCAACCAGGGCTCGATCGGCGTGCACCGCTCGGCGGGTTTCACGCAGATCGGCGTGATGCGTTCGGTGGGCTGGAAGTTCGGCGCCTGGCGCGACGTGGTGCTGATGGAAAAGCCGCTGGGCGATGGCGACGCCACCCCGCCCGAGCCCGTCGGCAGCGAAGCCGCCGTCTGACCGGCAAGCCCAACTACCCGGCCGCCCCCGCACCATGAAAAGCAAGACCGTCGCCGCCTGGCTGGCCTTCGCGGGCGGGCCGCTCGGGCTGCACCGCTTCTATCTGCACGGCCTGGGCGACTGGCTGGGCTGGCTGCTGCCGATCCCCACGGCTCTCGGCGTGTACGGCATCCAGCGGGTGCAGGCGCTGGGCCAGGACGATCACCTGAGCTGGGTGCTGATCCCGCTGCTGGGCTTCACCATCGCGGGCTGCGCGCTCTGCGCCATCGTCTATGGGCTGATGTCGCCGGAGAAGTGGAACGCCCGCCACAACCCCACATCGGCGGCCGATGCGGCGCCCGGGCGCACGCAGTGGTTCACCATCTTCGCCGTCGCGCTGGCGCTGCTCGTGGGCACGGCCGTGCTGATGGCCAGCCTGGCGTTCAGCTTCCAGCGCTACTTCGAATACCAGGTCGAGGAAGCCCGCAAGATTTCGCAGTAGCCGCAGCCGGGTTCAAGGCTTTCAGGCGGCGGGCGCTTGCAGGCCGGGCGCAGGCCGCTATGAAAAACGGAGCAACCCGGGGCAGCCGCCCCGCCCCGCCCCGCCCGGCGATCAGCCCCCTCAATAGAGCTGCAGGCTGACCCAGTAGGCGATGGCCGCCACGAAGGCGCTGGCCGGAATCGTCAGGATCCACGCCCAGATGATGTTGCCCGCCACGCCCCAGCGCACGGCGCTGGCGCGCTGCGTGGAGCCCACGCCGACGATGGCGCCGGTGATGGTGTGGGTGGTGGACACCGGAATGCCCAGTGCCGTGGCCAGGAAGAGCGTCATCGCCCCGCCGGTCTCGGCGCAGAAGCCGCCCACGGGCTTGAGCTTGGTGATCTTCTGGCCCATGGTCTTGACGATGCGCCAGCCGCCGAACATGGTGCCCAGGCCGATGGCCGCATAGCAGGCGATGATGGCCCAGGTGGGCGGCGAGGTGTCCGAAGCCGATGCGTAGCCGGTGGCGATCAGCAGCAGCCAGATGATGCCGATGGTCTTCTGCGCATCGTTGCCGCCATGGCCCAGGCTGTAGGCGCCGGCCGAGAGCAGCTGCAGCCGGCGGAACCACTTGTCCACCTTGCCCGGACGGGCGCGGCGGCAGATCCAGGCCACGGCCACCATCATGAGCGAGCCCAGCAGGAAGCCCAGCAGCGGCGACACGAAGATGAAGGCCACCGTCTTCAGGATGCCGGAGGACACCAGCGCGCCTGCGCCGGCCTTGGCCATCACGGCGCCCACGATGCCGCCGATCAGCGCGTGCGACGAGCTGCTGGGAATGCCGTAGTACCAGGTGATGAGGTTCCAGCTGATGGCGCCGACCAGCGCGCCGAACACCACGTGCGTATCGACCACGCCCGGATGCACGATGCCCTTGCCGATGGTCGCCGCCACGCTCAGGTGGAAGATGAAGATGGCGACGAAGTTGAAGAAGGCGGCGAAGACCACGGCCTGGCCGGGCTTGAGCACGCCGGTGGAGACGACGGTGGCGATGGAGTTGGCCGCGTCGTGGAACCCGTTCATGAAGTCGAACAGGATGGCCAGCGCGACGAGCAGGACCACGACCCAGAGGGCGGTTTGTACGGTTGCCATGGAAAGCTGTTGGGAGCTAGAGGGGACGACCGCTGCGCGTCAGGAGTTCTCGAGGATGATGCCCTCGATCAGATTGGCCACGTCTTCGCACTTGTCGGTGATGGTTTCCAGCAACTCGTAGATGGCCTTGAGCTTGATGACCTCGCGCACGTCGGGCTCTTCGCGGAAGAGCTTGCTCATGGCGCTGCGCATCACGCGGTCGGCATCGCTTTCGAGGCGGTCGATCTCCTCGCAGGTCTTGAGCGCGGCTTCAGCCACGGCCGGATCGGCGATCTTCTCGAGCAGCTTGACGGCATCGCGCAGGCGCTCGCAGCACTTGACGCTGAGGTCGGTCAGGCGGGTGATCTCTTCGGTCATGTGGCGCACGTCGTAGAGCGCCATGGTCTCGGCCGAATCCTGGATCAGGTCGACCACGTCGTCCATCGTGTTGATGAGCGAGTGGATCTGCTCGCGGTCGATGGGCGTGATGAAGGTCTTGTGCAGCGTGCGGTTGACTTCATGCGTCACGCGGTCGGCCGCGCGCTCGGCGTTGTCCACGTCCTGGTTGTACTTGTCGCGCAGGTGCGGGTCGTTGTAGTTGGCGACCAGCTGGGAAAAGGCACGCGCTGCCTCCACGATGCGGTCCGCATGCTGATTGAACATCTCGAAGAAATTGCCTTCGCGCGGCAACAGCTTTCCAAACAACATGCGAACTCCTGAGCAGACCTGTACAAGAAATGATGACGTCGCCGTGAACTTTTTGTGACGATCCGGCGAAAGGCGCGAGTGTAACCGGGCTCCCATGGCGTCGGCAGGGTCCTACAAAAGGCCGCCCGGCACCCCATGTCTTGCCGCGGGCGCAACGCGGCGACGGCCGGCGCATAAATGGAAAGGGCACCCGAAGGTGCCCTTTGCAGACGCTTGCCGGGGCGATGCCTCGGCCAAGGGGATCACTCGCCCAGGTAGGCGGCGCGCACGCGCGGATCGCTCAGCAGGTCCTGGCCGGCGCCGGTCATGCCGATCTGGCCGGACTCCATCACGTAGCCGCGGTCGGCGATGGCCAGCGCGCGGCTGGCGTTCTGCTCGACCAGCAGGATGGTCACGCCCAAGGCGTACACATCGCGCACCACCTCGAAGATCTTGTCCACCATGATGGGCGACAGGCCCATGGAGGGCTCGTCGAGCAGCAGCACCTTGGGCTGGCTCATCAGCGCGCGGCCCATGGCCAGCATCTGCTGCTCGCCGCCGGACATGGTGCCGGCCAGCTGGTCCTTGCGTTCGCGCAGACGCGGGAAGATGGTGAACATCTTCTCGATGTCGGCCTGGATGCCGGCCTTGTCGTTGCGGATGTAGGCGCCCATCAGCAGGTTCTCGGTGATGGTCATGCGGGCGAACACGCCGCGGCCTTCCGGCACCATGACCAGGCCCTTCTTGACGAGGTCCCACGCGCCCTTGCCCTTGATGCTCTCGCCCAGGTACTGGATGTCGCCATCGACGAAGGGCAGCGTGCCCGTGATCGCCTTCATGGTGGTGGTCTTGCCGGCGCCGTTGGAGCCGATCAGCGAGACCAGTTCGCCCTCGCGCACCTCGAAGTCCACGCCCTTGACGGCCTGGATGCCGCCGTAGGCCACTTTCAGTCCCTTGACGGCCAGCAAAACTTTGTTCGATTTCTCGGCCATCTCAGTGTCCTCCGGTGCCCAGATAGGCCTCAATCACTTTTTCGTTCTTCTGCACGTCGGCGGGATGGCCTTCGGCGATCTGCTTGCCGTAGTCGAGCACGGTCACGCGGTCGCACAGCCCCATCACCAGCTTCACGTCGTGCTCGATGAGCAGGATGGTGCGGTTGTCGTTGCGGATGCGGTCGATCAGCTCGCGCAGCTGCACCTTCTCGGTCGCGTTCATGCCGGCGGCGGGTTCGTCCAGCGCGATCAGCTGCGGATCGGTGGCCAGGGCGCGGGCGATCTCCAGGCGGCGCTGGTCGCCGTAGCTCAGCGTGCGCGCCTTGTAGTCGGCGAAGCGGCCGATGCCCACGTAGTCCAGCAGTGCCTGGGCACGGGCACGGATGGCCTGCTCTTCCCGCTTGAAGGCCTTGGTGCGGAAGACCGCGCCCAGCAGGCCCGAACGGGTGCGGATGTGGCGGCCGACCATCACGTTCTCCAGCGCCGTCATGTCGGCGAAGAGGCGGATGTTCTGGAACGTGCGGGCGATGCCCGCCTTGGCCACCTCATGCACCGCCGTGGGTTCATAGGGCCTGCCGGCCAGCGCGAAGCTGCCGCTGTCGGGCGTGTAGAGCCCGGTGATGACGTTGAAGAAGGTGGTCTTGCCGGCGCCGTTGGGGCCGATCAGGCCATAGACCTGGCCACGCTGGATGGTGATGCCCACGTCGGACAGGGCCTGCAGCCCGCCGAAGCGCTTGGAAATGCCGGAGACCTGCAGCACCACATCTTTGGAATTTTCTGCCATTGCTAACTTTCCGCGGTGTTGTTGTCAGTTCTTCTGCGTGAGGCTCTTGCCGTGCTCGGGCGCGGGCCAGAGGCCGCGCGGACGCAGCAGCATGATGACGATCATGGCCAGCGCGATCAGCAGCTGGCGCAGGATGGACGCGTCGAGGCGGCCGTCGGTCATGGACTGCAGCGGGCCGGCCACGTAGCGCAGCACTTCAGGCAGCGCCGACAGCAGCACGGCACCCAGGATCACGCCGGGAATGTGGCCGATGCCGCCCAGCACCACCATGGCGACGATCATCACCGACTCCATCAGGCTGAAGGACTCGGGCGAGACGAAGCCCTGGAACGCGCCGAACATGCTGCCCGCCACGCCGCCGAACGAAGCGCCCATGCCGAAGGCCAGCAGCTTCATGTTGCGGGTGTTGATGCCCATGGCCTTGGCGGCGATCTCGTCTTCGCGGATGGCCATCCAGGCGCGGCCGATGCGCGAATCCTGCAGGCGATAGCAGATCACCACGCTCGCGACGACCAGCACCAGGAAGAGGTAGTAGTAGAGCGTGACGGAGTTGATGTCGTAGCCGAACAGCTCCAGCCGCCGCCCCAGGTCGAGCCCGAAGATCTTGACCGAATCGATCTGGCCGATGCCCTTGGGGCCGTTGGTCAGGTTGATGGGGTGGTCCAGGTTGTTCAGGAAGATGCGGATGATCTCGCCGAAGCCCAGCGTCACGATGGCCAGGTAGTCGCCCCGCAGCTTGAGCGTAGGCGCCCCGAGCATCGCCCCGCATATCGCCGCGACGAGCGCCGCGAGCGGTATGACGATCCAGAGCGAGGTGTGCAGGCCGTTCGGGAACATCGCGGCGAAGCCGGCGAAGTTGTCGGACAGCTGGGGCGAGGCCATCAGCGCGAACAGATAGGCGCCCACGGCGTAGAAGGCCACGTAGCCGAGGTCGAGCAGGCCGGCGTAGCCGACCACGATGTTCAGGCCCAGGGCCAGCATCACGTAGAGCAGCGCCAGATCGGCGATACGCACCCAAGCGTTGCCGAAGAACTGCAGCAGCAGCGGCAGCACCAGCAGTGCGATGCCGCCCAGGATCCATTGGACTTTGGTGTTTTTCATGGTGTGTCCCTCTCGGTCAGGCGCGATCGGCCACACGTTCGCCCAGCAGGCCCGAGGGGCGCAGCGTGAGGATGATGATGAGCACGATGAAGGCGAAGATGTCGGCGTAGTTGCTGCCCAGGATGCCGCCCGTCAGGGTGCCGATATAGCCCGAGCCGATGGCCTCGATGAGCCCCAGCAGGATGCCGCCGACCACCGCGCCGGCCAGGTTGCCGATGCCGCCGAACACAGCCGCCGTGAAGGCCTTCAGGCCGGGCAGGAAGCCCATGGTGTGCTGCGCCGTGCCGTAGTTGGACGCATACATGATGCCGGCGATGGCGGCCAGCACCGCGCCGATGATGAAGGTGGCCGAGATGACCATGTCGGGCTTGACGCCCATCAGCGCCGCGACGCGCGGGTTCTCCGCCGTGGCACGCATGGCGCGGCCCAGGCGGGTGTAGTTCACCAGGTACATCAGCGATGCCAGGGCCACCACGGTCACGCCCAGGATCAGGATCTGGGTGGAGGTGATCACCGCGCCGCCGATGTTGAACGGCGTGGTGGGCAGCAGCGTGGGATAGGGCTTGTAGTTCGGCTTCCAGATGATCATCGCCAGCGTCTGCAGCAGGATGGACATGCCGATCGCGGTGATGAGCGGAGCCAGCCGGGGGCTGCTGCGCAGCGGCCTGTAGGCCACCTTTTCGATCACGAAGTTGAGCGTGGCCGCCACGATGCACGCGATGATGGTGGCCAGCAGCAGGATCAGCCAGCCGGGCGCGCCGGGCATGGCCTCTTGCATCAGGCCGATGCAGCTCCAACTGGTGAGGGCGCCGATCATGAGCACCTCGCCGTGGGCGAAGTTGATCAGCTGAATGATGCCGTACACCATCGTATAGCCCAGGGCTATCAATGCGTACATGCTGCCGAGTACCAGACCGTTGATGATCTGTTGCAGCAAGATATCCATAAGAAAAGGTCCTTCGTTTGTGACGCGCCCATTGCGCAGGCACCAGGGCTCGGTGCAGCCTTGTGGGCCAGCGGCCATGTAGCAAAAAACCCGCCAGGACGAGTACCGTGCGGGTTTAGGTGGCGGGATTGTAGCCAGTTGCTTTCGTGCCGGCCGAGAGCCTACGGACGGGGTTTTCCCTGGAAAGATCGAGCCATCAGTCTCGAACGCTGCTCATTAGAAATTGTGATGAACCGATAGGCGTCACGCAGCGTCGTCGTCCGGGCGGGCCTGGCCGGCGGCTTCGTTGCGGGCGCGCAGCTCGTCCATCTTCTGCCCGATCTTGATTTCCAGCCCGCGCGGCACCGGGCGGTAGAAGCCCGGCGGCTCCATGCCTTCGGGCAGGTAGTTCTCGCCGGCCGCGAAGCCGCCCTCCTCGTCGTGCGCGTAGCGGTAGCCTTTGCCGTAGTCCAGCGTCTTCATCAGCTGGGTGGGTGCGTTGCGCAGATGCATGGGCACCGGCCGCGTGCCGTCGGCCTTGATGTGGGCCCGCGCGGCGTTGTAGGCCTTGTAGGCGGCGTTGGACTTGGGCGCCACGGCCAGGTAGATCACGCACTCGGCCAGCGCCAGCTCGCCCTCGGGCGAACCCAGGCGCTCATAGACCTCGGACGCGTCCAGCGCCAGGCGCAGCGCGCGCGGGTCGGCCAGGCCGATGTCTTCGCTGGCCATGCGCACCAGGCGGCGGGCCATGTAGCGCGGGTCGGCGCCGCCGTCGAGCATGCGCACGAACCAGTAGAGCGCAGCGTCGGGATCGGAGCCGCGCACCGACTTGTGCAGCGCGCTGATGGTGTCGTAGAACTGCTCGCCGCCCTTGTCGTAGCGCCGCATGCGCTCGCCCAGCACCTTGAGCAGCCAGTCGTCCGCGATGGTTTCCAGCCGCTCCTGCGTGGCCGCCATGGCCAGCGTCTCCAGCGTGTTGAGCAGGCGCCGGGCATCGCCGTCGGCATAGGCGATGAGGCGGTCGATTGCTACGTCTTCGATAGCAGGCAGCGCTTGCATCTCCTGGGCCAGGGCCACGATCCGCTTGAGGTCTTCGGCCGCGAGCGGCTGCAGCACATAGACGGCGGCACGCGAGAGCAGCGCCGAATTCACCTCGAACGAGGGGTTCTCGGTCGTCGCGCCGATGAAGGTGAAGAGGCCCGATTCGACGTGCGGCAGGAAGGCGTCCTGCTGGCTCTTGTTGAAGCGGTGCACCTCGTCCACGAAGACGATGGTGCGCTGCTGCATCAGGCCGTCGCGCGCGGACTCGGCCCGCTCCACGGCTTCGCGGATGTCCTTCACGCCGCCCAGCACAGCGCTGATGCTGATGAACTGAGCGTCGAACGCGTCGGCCATCAGCCGGGCGATGGTGGTCTTGCCCACGCCGGGCGGCCCCCAGAGGATGCAGCTGTGCGGGCGGCCCGACTCGAAGGCCAGCCGCAGCGGCATGCCCGGGCCCAGCACCTGCTGCTGGCCGATGACCTCGCCCAGCGTGCGCGGGCGCAGGCGCTCGGCCAGGGGTTGGTGGGCTTGGGGCGATGGCGCGGCGGAGGGTCTGGCGTTCATGGACTGGGGCAAAAGATTCGATCGGAGCAGGAAGCGCCCGGCGCGACAGGGCTTGGCAAAGCGGGGCCGCTATGCTGCCAGCCCTTGCATTCTTCGTCGGGAAACCTGCCCATGCTATCCACCGCCGCCGCCATCGTCGTCGCGCTGATCGCGCTGCTCCACATCTATATCTTGGTGCTGGAGATGTTCCTGTGGGACAAGCCCGCCGGTTTGCGGGCTTTCGGCATGACGCAGGAAAAAGCCACGGCCACCAAGGTGCTGGGGGCCAACCAGGGCCTCTACAACGGCTTTCTCGCGGCGGGGCTGCTGTGGGGCCTGTGGCTGGGCGGGGCCTTCGGGCAGCAGGTGCAGATGTTCTTCCTGCTCTGCGTGCTGGTGGCCGGCGTGTTCGGCGCGCTGACCGCCAGCCGCAAGATCCTGTTCATCCAGGCCGTGCCGGCGACCATCGGCCTGCTGCTGGTGCTGGCGGCGCGCTGATCCGCACCGCCCGCAGCCTTAGAACGTGAACACGTTCTTACTGCTTCACCACGTCGGCACCGGCCGGCGGCTTGAACTGGAAGACCGAGGCCGGCAGCGAGGTATTGGTCTGCATGGACGTGAAGCGGATCTGCGAGCGCTGGCCGAAGCTGTCCTGGATGTCGAGCGCCGCCAGGTTCTCGCCGGCGAAGCCCACGCGCACGCTCTTGAGCTGGCCGTCGGGCGACTTCGGGCTCGCCACTACCCACTGCAGGCCATCCTGCTCGGGCGCTGACTGCAGCGTGAATTCCTTCTGCAGCGCCTGCAGATCGGGCGCGGAAGCCAGCAGCGCGGCGGGTGTGGAGCCCAGGGCCTTGTCCTGCGCGCGCTGGGTGACCTGGTTCAGGTCGGCGTCGTAGAGCCAGAGCGTCTTGCCGTCGGCGACGATGGTCTGCTCGAACGGCTTCTTGTAGGCGAACTTGAAGCGGCCCGGGCGCTGGAATTCGAAGCTGCCGGTGGAGGTCTTCACGCGCGGGGCCTGGCCGTCCTTGGACGGAGAGGTCACGGTCTGGGTGAAGTCGGACTTGCCGGACTGCACGCCGCGCATGAAAGATTCCAGGCTTTTCAGGCCGTCAGCGCTGGCGGACTGGGCGCCAGCAGCTATCAAAACAATAGCGATCCACTGCTTCATGGGGTCTCCTTGGGGCCAGAGGCCGGGCCTTGTCACCTGGGGGCGGAATGCGGGCGATTCAAGATGGGCCGCCTGCCGGCCCGCTCCTCGATGGTGCGCCGGTGACGGCGCAGCGGCTCACTCGCCGCGGTTGGGCACCAGCACCTCGCGCTGGCCGCTGGCCGTGAGGGCGCTGACGAGGCCGGCCTTTTCCATGTCTTCGAGCAGGCGGGCCGAACGGTTGTAGCCGATGCGCAGCTTGCGCTGCACGTAGGAGATGCTGGCCTTGCGGTCCTTGAGCACCACCTCCACCGCCTGGTCGTACATCGGGTCCTTCTCGCCGCCTTCGCTGCCGCCGCCCTCGCCGAAGGCACCATCTTCGCCATCGACGGTGCCGCCTTCGAGCAGGCCTTCGACGTAGTCGGGCTCGCCCTGGCTCTTGAGGTAGCTGACCACGCGGTGGACTTCATCGTCGGAAACGAAGGCGCCGTGCACGCGGATGGGCAGGCCGGTGCCGCTGGCCATGTAGAGCATGTCGCCCATGCCCAGCAACGCCTCGGCGCCCATCTGGTCCAGGATGGTACGGCTGTCGATCTTGCTGCTCACCTGGAAGGCGATGCGGGTCGGGATGTTGGCCTTGATGAGGCCGGTGATCACGTCCACGCTGGGCCGCTGCGTGGCCAGAATGAGGTGGATGCCGGCCGCGCGCGCCTTCTGCGCCAGCCGGGCGATCAGCTCCTCGATCTTCTTGCCCACGACCATCATCAGGTCGGCCAGCTCGTCGATGACCACCACGATGTGCGGCAGGCGCTGCAGCGGCTCGGGCTCCTCGGGCGTCAGGCTGAAGGGGTTGTAGATGAACTCCTCGCGCGCCTTGGCCTCGTCGATCTTGACGTTGTAGCCCGCCAGGTTGCGCACGCCCAGCTTGGACATGAGCTTGTAGCGCCGCTCCATCTCGGCCACGCACCAGTTCAGGCCGTTGGCGGCCTGCTTCATGTCGGTGACCACGGGCGCGAGCAGGTGCGGGATGCCTTCATAGACCGACATTTCCAGCATCTTGGGGTCGATCATCAAGAGCCGCACGTCGCGCGCCTCGGCCTTGTAGAGCAGCGAGAGGATCATGGCGTTGATCCCCACCGACTTGCCCGAGCCGGTCGTGCCGGCCACCAGCACGTGCGGCATCTTGGCGAGGTCGGCCACCACCGGGTTGCCCACGATGTCCTTGCCCAGGCCCATGGTGAGCATGCTCTTGGCCTCGTGGTAGATGTGCGATCCCAGGATCTCCGAGAGGCGGATCGACTGGCGCTTGGCATTGGGCAGCTCCAGCGCCATGAAGTTCTTGCCGGGAATGGTCTCGATCACGCGGATGGAGACCAGCGAGAGCGAGCGCGCCAGATCCTTGGCGAGATTGACGATCTGCGAGCCCTTCACGCCGGTGGCGGGCTCGATCTCGTAGCGCGTGATGACCGGCCCGGGCATGGCCGCGACCACGCGCACTTCGACGCCGAAATCCTTGAGCTTCTTCTCGATCAGGCGGCTGGTCATCTCCAGCGTCTCGGGCGCCACGGTCTCCTGGCGCGCCAGCGGGCCGTCGAGCAGGTCCACCTGCGGCAGGCGGCTGTCGGGCATTTCGGTGAAGAGCGGCTTCTGCCGCTCCTTGACCACGCGCGCGCTCTGCGGCACGTCGTGCAGCACCGGCTCGATGATGTGGACGGGCTGCGGGTGGTGCTCCTCGGCCTCGTGGCGCTCTTCCTGCACCACCTCTTCACGCTCGCGCGCCGCGCGCTTGCCCACCGCCACGTCGCGCGCCTGCTCGCGCTTGGCGCGGCCGAACTGCACCAGCCCTTCGAGGCGCCCGCCCAGGCGCTCGGCCACGTTCCCCCACGAGAAGCGGAACACCAGGGCCGCGCCCAGCACCACCAGCATCACGCCCACCAGGCCCGAGCCGGTGAAGCCCAGCCACTTCACGCCGAGCTGGCCCATGGCATAGCCCAGCACGCCGCCCGCCTTGCCGGGCAGCAGCGATTCGAAACGGTAGAGACGCGACCATTCCAGCCCCGTGCTCGCGCACAGCAAGATGGCCAGCCCACCCCAGAACAGCACGCGCCGCAGCCAGGGTGCATGCGCGCCCGCCTCCACCGCGCCGCCGCTCATCCAGCGCGCCAGCGATGCCAGCCAGGCGCGCACGCCGGCCGCCAAGCACCACCAGACCGAAAAGCCCAGCGCGAAATAGCTGCAGTCCGCCAGCCAGGCGCCGGAGCGCCCCGCCCAGTTGGTCACCAGCCGGCCGTCGTTGGCGCCCGAGGTGGACCAGGCCGGATCGTGGCCGGAATAGCTGACCAGCGCCAGCAGCCAGAAGACCAGGGCCAGCAGGCCCAGCACGAGGCCGATTTCGTGGCCGAAGCGTGCCGCGCCACTGCGGGGCGCGGACTTCGCGGAGGACGAAGCGTTCAGGGTATTGAGGGAATAGGTCATATCGAAAAATGCGCGGCGAAGCTTACCCGATGGGCTTGTCACGACCTGTCACAGCCGGCCATGCGCCCGAATGGCCTGCCCTCGCCGGGGTCGGTCATCGGTTCTTACAATCGCGGCCATTAATAAGCCGCCGCCCCGGACGGCCCCCGCGCGTCCATACTCGCTGGAGCCGCCCACCGAGGCGATCCGCGCCCGGCCAAGTACCCGGCCAGGCGCCAACCAACCCTTTCCTTCCTGATCCCGTCATGTCGAACACCCAGCACGCCAAAGTCATGATCCTCGGCTCCGGCCCCGCCGGCTACACCGCCGCCGTCTATGCCGCCCGCGCCAACCTGAACCCGGTGCTCATCACCGGCATGGCCCAGGGCGGCCAGCTGATGACCACGACCGAGGTGGACAACTGGCCCGCCGACGTGAACGGCGTGCAGGGCCCCGAGCTGATGCAGCGCTTCCTGGAGCACGCCGAGCGCTTCAAGACCCAGATCGTGTTCGACCACATCCACACGGTGGACTTCAGCAAGCGCCCCTTCACCCTGACGGGCGACAGCGGCACCTACACCTGCGACTCGCTGATCATCGCCACCGGCGCATCGGCCAAGTACCTGGGCCTGCCCTCCGAGGAAGCCTTCATGGGCAAGGGCGTGTCGGGCTGCGCGACTTGCGACGGCTTCTTCTACCGCGACCAGGACGTGTGCGTGGTGGGCGGCGGCAACACCGCCGTCGAGGAAGCTCTCTACCTCTCCAACATCGCCCGCAAGGTGACGCTGGTGCACCGCCGCGACAAGTTCAAGGCCGAGCCCATCCTGGTGGACAAGCTCAACGAGAAGGTCGCCGCCGGCAAGATCGAGCTCAAGACCTTCCACACGCTGGACGAAGTGCTGGGCGACGCCTCCGGCGTGACCGGCATCCGCATCAAGAGCACGCAGGACGGCAGCACGCAGGACATCGCCCTGCAAGGCTGCTTCATCGCCATCGGGCACGCGCCCAATACCGAGATCTTCAACGGCCAGCTGGCGATGGACAACGGCTACATCGTCACGCAAGGCGGCCTCAAGGGCTTCGCCACGCAGACCAGCGTGCCCGGCGTGTTCGCGGCCGGCGACGTGCAGGACCACGTTTATCGCCAGGCCATCACCAGCGCCGGCACGGGCTGCATGGCCGCGCTGGACGCACAGCGCTTCCTCGAACAGGAAGGCACGATCTAAGCCACCTCAAGGGGCCTCAAGCAAGGCGCTTGCCGCGCCCCCGCTTGAGGCCCCGGCCACGTTCAGGCTATAATCCGCGGCTTTGCTGAATTCTGCGCACTCTTTCACGGGTGCAGTGGGACGAAGGCAATCGGGTTACCGCCACCCTTTCTGGCGAGGTGAGGCCGCATGAGCAGGCCCGGCGGCACGAGCTGCAGGGCACTTCGCTTTCGGCCGTTAAAAAACTTTCGGAGTGTCCTCATGGCACGCGTATGTGAAGTCACGGGCAAAGGCCCCATGGTCGGGAACAACGTTTCCCACGCCAACAACAAGACCAAGCGCCGGTTCCTGCCGAACCTGCAATACCGCCGTTTCTGGGTTGAGAGCGAAAACCGCTGGGTGCGTCTGCGCATTTCCAACGCCGGTCTGCGCCTGATCGACAAGAACGGTATCGACGCCGTGCTCGCAGACCTGCGTGCACGCGGCCAGGCTTAAAGGAGAGCGACCATGGCAACCAAAGGCGGACGCGACAAGATCAAGCTGGAATCCACTGCGGGTACCGGCCACTTCTACACCACGACCAAGAACAAGAAGACGATGCCCGAGAAGATGCTGATCGTGAAATTCGATCCCAAGGCTCGCAAGCACGTCGAGTACAAGGAAATGAAGCTGAAGTAATCCTTCAGGTTCACTCCCTTGAACGAAGAAACCGCCCCTCAGGGCGGTTTTTTTATGCCCGCAATCCGCCGAGGCGGGCAGCGCCCGGCGCCACGGCGGCCGCCGGGCGCTGCTGGGCCGCCATGAGCTCGCCCAGCACGCGGTAGCCCTCCTCCACGCGCGGAGTGAACGGCATGCCGCAGCTCATGCGCAGGAAATGGTCGTAGCGGCCGGTGTTGGAGAACATCGCCCCCGGCGCCACGCGGATGCCGCGGGCCAGCGCCTCGTCGTAGAGCCGGCTGGTGGAAATGCCTGCAGGCAGCTCCATCCACAGGCTGATGCCGCCGGGCGGCAGGCTCAGACGGGTACCCTGCGGGAAATAGCGGGCGATGGCACGGGCGGAGGCCTCGCGCTGCTCGCGCAGCTGCACCCGCATGCGCCGCAGGTGGCGCTCGTAGGCCGGCGAGCCCACGCTGCGCGCCGCCAGCAGCTGCGACCACGACTGCATGTTGCGGGTACGGGCGAACTTGAGCATCTGCACCCGCGCATGCCAGCGGCCGGCGCTCATCCAGCCCTGGCGCAGGCCCGGGGCGAAGCTCTTGCTGAGCGATGCGCAGTAGATCACCTGGCCCGCCTCGCCCGGCCGGTCCCAGGCCTTGGCCGGACGCAGCGGCTGGGGCGATTCGACGAATTCGCGGTAGATGTCGTCCTCGACCAGCGCCAGGCCGTATTCCACGCACAGCGCCACCAGCCGCTCCTTGTGGCTGTCGGGCATGACGCTGCCCAGCGGCATCTGCAGGTGGGGCACCACCACCACGCCCTTGAGGCGCGGCTCGTTGCGCGCGGCCAGCTCCAGCGCCTCCAGCGAGATGCCGGTGCGCGGGCTGCTGGGAATCTCCAGCGCACGCAGGCCGCGCACCTCGATGGCCTGCAGGATGCCGAAGAAGGTGGGGGACTCCACCGCGATCACATCGCCCGGCTCGGCGATGGCGTCCAGCGCCAGGTTCACGGCTTCGGAATTGCCATGCGTGGCGCCGATCTCGTCGGGCGAAAGGCTGACGCCGAAGCCCAGCGCATGGCGTGCCATGGCCTGCTGGAACTCGGCATGGGTGGTCGGGGCGGACGGGCCATAGACCAGCACGTCGGGCTGCTCCCGCAGCAGGCCGATGGCCAGCCGGTTGAGCGCGGCAGCATCGAACAGGCTGGGGGCCGGCATGGCGCTGCCCAGGTCCAGCACGCCAGGCCCCGCCAGCCGGGCCTTTTCCAGGAAGACGGAGATGCGTTCGTTGATGCCGGCGAAGACCTGCGGGTCCGGCTGCAGCGGCTCGTGCACCTCGGGTTCCCGCACGGCGGGCAGCAAGGCCGCATGCGCAGGATGGCGCACGAAGTAGCCGACGCGCTCGCGCGCCTCGGCCACGCCGCGCTCTTCCAGGTGGCGCAGCACCTGCAAGGCGGTGGTGAGGCTCACCCCGTGGCGCTGGCACAGCTCCCGCACCGATGGCAGCCGCATGCCCGGCGACAGGCTGCCCGAGGCAACGGCCTGCTCGTACAGGCCGGCCAATTGGCGGTACAGGGTCGGGGCACCGCTGCCCCCGGGCGCCTCGGAGCCGTGGGTTGCAGAGGGCGGAGAGGCGATGGAGCGAAGCGGCATGGCGGTGGGGCAGTCGGGCGGAGGCGGCAGGGTGAGTGGGCTGTACAGGTGTGCCGCGCGCTACAGCCATCATGCCGCAAGCCCCTGTACGGCAACAGATACAGGCCGCGGCCGGCGGAACCATAACAGGCACCACGCCATGCACGCTGTTCCGCCTGCAGCAGCCCCTGCGTGTGCCTGTCGCGGTGCAGCCGGACTCCCTACGCTGGAGGCCTTCTCTTTACCTTCACGACCGAGGTCCGCCCATGCCCGCCACCCGCACTCCCCCCCTGCCCTCCGTCCCCGCCCCCGCCTCTTTGGGCCCGGTCCTGCCCATTGCCCTGGCCCGGGGCTGCACCACCCTGGTGTGCGTGCCGGAAGGCGCCACGCTGCGCACGCGCCAGGGCTGCCTGGCGGTGCAGGAAGGACCGCTGGTCTGCGGCCAGGTGCTGGTGGGGGTGGGGCCGGACCGCCTGCTCGCTGCCGGCGAGGGCTGGCAGGGGCTGCCCGGCTCGGGGGCGCACTGGCTGCGCATTACCGCACTGCAGAGCAGCCACGCACAGCTGGAGGAACCGGTGCCGGCGCCCGGCTGGATGGCCCTCGCCGCCGGGCGGCTGGCGCGAGCCCTGGCCGGCCTGCAGCGCTTTCTGGCAGCCCGGCCTCCGGCGGAGGAACGCGCGGCGCGCCTTTCCTGACGGGTCAGAGGCTGCTGGTCAGCAGCCCCGGCCGCTCGCTCAGGCCTGCGCGGCCCGCAGGCGCAGCGAGAAGTCCCGCAGCGCAGCCACGCCACTGTCTTCCGCGCGCTGGCACCAGGCCTGCAGGTCGGCGGTGAGCTGCTCGCGGGTGCGCGAGGTGTTGAGCCACAGCTGGCGCAGCTCTTCGCGCATGGAGACCATCTTGTCGAGCACCGGGTGCGCCTGGCGGGCCAGGGCGATGTGCTCGCGGGCACGCGCCGGCACCTTCTCGGCGTCGCGGTGCAGCCAGCGCCGCGCGGCGCGCAGCACCGACACGTCGGCCTGGCGGGCCTTGAGGGCGGCCAACTCGTCGCGGCAGGCGCGGCGCACGCTGCGGGCGTATCCGGCCATCATCTCGTAGCGGTGGGCGATCACCGCCTCCAGCGTCTTCTCGTCGGCCACGGCCTTGACCTCGCCCAGGCGCAGCTTGGGCGGCATCTTCTTGACCTTGGCCCAGCCCACGGCCTGCATCAGGCGGATATAGGCCCAGCCGATGTCGAACTCATAGCGCTTGACCGAGAACTTGGCCGAGGTGGGATAGGTGTGGTGGTTGTTGTGCAGCTCTTCGCCGCCGATGACCAGTCCCCAGGGCACGAGGTTGGTGGAGGCATCGGTCGCCTCGAAGTTGCGGTAGCCCCAGAAATGGCCCACGCCGTTGACCACGCCGGCCGCCCAGAACGGAATCCAGAGCATCTGCACGGCCCACACGGTGGCGCCCAGGGCGCCGAAGAGCGCCAGATTAAGCACCAGCATCAGCGACACGCCTAAAGCGCTGTAGCGGCCATAGACGTTGCGCTCCATCCAGTCCTGCGGCGTGCCGTGGCCGAACTTGGCGAGCGTCTCGGCATTGGCCGATTCGGCGCGGTACAGCTCGGCGCCGCGCCACATCACGGTGTCCAGCCCGCGGGTCTGCGGGCTGTGCGGGTCGTCTTCGGTCTCGCACTTGGCGTGGTGCTTGCGGTGCACGGCCACCCATTCGCGGGTGACCATGCCCGTGCCCAGCCACAGCCAGAAGCGGAAGAAATGCGAGGGCACCGGGCCCAGGTCCACCGAGCGGTGGGCCTGCGAGCGGTGCAGGAAGATGGTCACCGCCGCGATGGTGATGTGGGTGGTGACCAGCGTGTAGAGCAGCACCTGCCACCAGGACAAATCCAGGGCGCCATGGGCCAGCCAGTCGATCGCGGCGTCGAGGAACGCCCAGTCAGGTAGCAGCATCGAAGGTATTCCGTCTCTCAAAAGGGCGCTCGCCCCGGATCAGGGCTTGCGCGTCCACACGGCGGCGAAGAAGCCGTCGGTCTGATGCAGATGGGGCCAGAGGCGCAAATAGCCAGTGCCCGTCTCGCCGCCGCTGCACAGCTGGGCGGCGTTCTCCACCTTGAGCTGGGTCAGCAGCTCGCCCGCATCGGCCGGCACGAAGTCGGAGTGTGCGGCAGAGAAGGCCTGGGCGATCTCCTCGTTTTCCTGCGGAAGCACGCTGCAGGTGGCATAGACCAGCCGGCCGCCCGGCTTGAGCAGGCGGGCGGCGCTGGCGAGGATGGCGGTCTGCTTGGCGACCAGCTCCTGCAGCGCCTCGGGCGACTGGCGCCACTTCAGGTCGGGGTTGCGGCGCAGCGTGCCCAGGCCGGAACAGGGGGCATCGACCAGCACGCGGTCGATCTTGCCGGCCAGGCGCTTGACGCGGTCGTCGCGCTCGTGCGCGATGGCGGCCGGGTGCACGTTCGAGAGGCCGCTGCGCGCCAGGCGCGGCTTGAGCGCGTCGAGCCGGTGGGCCGACACGTCGAAGGCATAGAGCCGGCCGGTGTTGCGCATGCTGGCGCCGATGGCCAGGGTCTTGCCGCCCGCGCCGGCGCAGAAATCGACCACCATCTCGCCGCGCTTGGCGTCCAGCAGCAGGGCCAGCAGCTGCGAGCCCTCGTCCTGCACCTCGATGGCGCCGCGCACGAAGGCGGGCAGCTTGGTGAGGGCAGGCTTGCCGTCCACGCGCAGGCCCCAGGGCGAATACGGCGTGGCGACGGCCTTGATGCCGGCGGCGGAGAGTTCCTTCTGCACCTCGGCGCGCTTGTCGGCCAGGGCGTTCACGCGCAGGTCGAGCGGCGCGCCCTGCTGCAGGCTTTCGGCCAGCGGCCAGAAGCCCGCGTCCAGCTGGGCCTTGAGCGGGCCGGCCAGCCACTCGGGCAGGTTGTGGCGGTGGCGCTCCATCAGGTCGTCGGGCTGGACGGTGTCGCACTGGTCGAGCCAGGTCTTTTCCTGGTCGTTGAGCGCGCTCTTGAGGAAGTCGCGCGGGCCGTGGAAGCCCAGGATGGCCAGGCGCCGCTCCTTGGGGCCGCTGCCGGAGCGGGCCAACTGCTCGAACAGCAGCTTCTTGCGCAGCACGGTGTAGGTAGTTTCGGCCAGGGTGGCGCGCTCGCGCGGGCCGAGGGCGCGGTTGTCGCGGAAGAAACGGGAAACGACGGAATCCGCGGGGTGTTCGAAGGTCAACGTGAGCCTGACGAGTTCCGCGCAGGCGTCCAAAAGGGCTTTAGGGTGCATGGGGCGATTGTCCCATTGCGGCGGGCCCGGGGACACAGCCGCGCCGCATTGGCCTCAAACCGGCCCCGGCGCTTTCGCCGGCGGCGCATGCAGCTACCATTTCGATAGCTCGAGAAAGACCCAGCCCATGACCGCGCCCACCGACGACGACCTGCCGCCCCTGCCCACCCTGGCCACGGGCCGTTACCGCCATTACAAGGGCGGCCTCTACGACGTGCTGGGCCTCGTGCGGCACAGCGAGACGCTGGAGCCCATGGTGCTCTACCGCGCGCTCTACGGCGCCCACGGCCTCTGGGTGCGGCCCGCGGCGATGTTCGAGGAAACCGTGGTGATCGAGGGCGTGGCGCAGCCGCGCTTCACGCGCTGCGGCGACGCAGACACCCAGGATTCGCACTGAAAACGGCTGCAGCCCGCCTGCAGCCTGCGCCACCCGCTATGGATTGATGAGCAGGCCCAGCACCGCCGGCGGATAGATCGCGTGCTCCTGCGCCAGCACGCGGGCGGCCAGCGCCTCGGCCGTGTCGCCGGGCAGCACGGGCACCACGCCCTGGGCCACGATGGGGCCGGCGTCCAGGTCGGCCGTCACCTGGTGGACAGTCGCGCCCGCCACCTTGCAGCCCGCGTCGATGGCGCGCTGGTGCGTGTGCAGACCCGGAAAGGCCGGCAGCAGCGAGGGGTGGATGTTGACCAGCCGGCCCGCGTAGTGCGCGACGAAGCCCTCGGTCAGGATGCGCATGAAGCCCGCGAGCACCACCAGGGCGGGCTCGTACGCGTCGATGGCGGCGGCCAGCGCCGCGTCGAAGCTCTCGCGCGTGGCGTGGGCGCGGTGGTCGATGGCCTGGGTGGCGATGCCCTGGCTGCGGGCGAATTCCAGCCCCTGGGCGCTTTCGCGGTTGCTCAGCACGGCGGCCACGCGCACGCCGTGGCGGCCCTCCCAGTCCTGCTGCTGCGCGGTCCGCACGATGGCTGCCATGTTGGAGCCACCGCCCGAGATCAAAATCACGATGTTCTTCTTCATTAGCCCGCAATTATCCCCGCCGCCATCATGTCCTTCGACCCTCGCACCCGCCCGCTGACCGCCACCGAAGCCCGCGTGCTCGCCACGCTGATGGAGAAGTCGCGCACCGTGCCCGACAGCTATCCGCTCACGCTCAACTCCGTCGTCACCGGCTGCAACCAGAAAAGCAGCCGCGACCCGGTGATGCAGATCACCGACGCCCAGGCGCAGGAGGCGCTGGACGGCCTGCGCCAGCGCAGCCTGTCGGTGGAGATCGGCGGCAACCGCGCCACGCGCTTCGAGCACAACTTTCCGCGCGGCGTGGGCGTGCCCGACCAGTCCGCCGTGCTGCTGTCGCTCCTGATGCTGCGCGGCCCGCAGACGGCGGGCGAGCTGCGCATCAACTCCGAGCGCTGGCACCGCTTCGCCGACATCTCCTCGGTCGAGGCTTTCCTGAACGAGCTGGCCGAGCGCAGCGACGAAAAAGGCGGCCCACTGGTCGTGCTGCTGCCGCGCGCGCCCGGCGCCCGCGAGCCGCGCTGGGCGCACCTGCTCTGCGGCCCGGTCGATGTGGCCAGCCTGGCGGCCGCGCAGGCGGCGCACGCCCCGGCCGAAGGCGCTGCCGGCGGCGCCCTGGCGCCCCGGGTGGCCGCGCTGGAGGCCGAAGTCGCCCAGCTGCGCGGCGTGGTGCAGCAGCTGTGCCGCGAACTCGGCATCGCCCCGCCCACAGCACCGGATGAAGGCGACGCGGGCAGCGCGGACGAAGGGGCCGTGTCGCCACCCTGACAGAGAGGAAAAGCACGCCCGTGCTACAACGGCGAGATCGAAAAAGCCCCGGCTTTCCAAGAATTTTCAGGACAGGAGACAAGCTGCATGGATCTCGCTTTCACCCCCGAAGAACAGGCCTTCCGCGAGGAAGTGCGCAGCTGGGTCCGCGCCCATCTGCCAGCAGACATCGCCCACAAGGTCCACAACGCGCTGCGCCTGTCGCGCGAAGACATGCAGGGCTGGGCCAAGATCCTGGGCAAGAAGGGCTGGCTGGGCTACGGCTGGCCCAAGGAATTCGGCGGCCCGGGCTGGACGGCCGTGCAAAAGCACCTCTTCGAGGAAGAATGCGCGCTGGCCGGCGCGCCGCGCATCATTCCCTTCGGCCCGGTGATGGTGGCGCCCGTCATCATGGCCTTCGGCTCGCCCGAGCAGCAAAAGCGCTTCCTGCCCGGCATCGCCAGCGGCGAGGTGTGGTGGAGCCAGGGCTATAGCGAACCCGGCTCGGGCTCGGACTTGGCCAGCCTCAAGACCCGCGCCGAGCGCGTGGGCGACAAATACATCGTCAACGGCCAGAAGACCTGGACCACGCTGGGCCAGTACGGCGACTGGATGTTCAACCTGGTGCGCACCAGCACCGAAGGCAAGCCGCAGACCGGCATCTCCTTCCTGCTGCTGGACATGAAGTCGCCCGGCGTCACCGTGCGGCCCATCAAGCTGCTGGACGGCGAGTGCGAGGTCAACGAGGTGTTCTTCGACAACGTCGAGGTGCCCGCCGACCAGCTCATCGGCGAGGAGAACAAGGGCTGGACCTACGCCAAGCACCTGCTCAGCCACGAGCGCACCAACATCGCCGACGTGAACCGCAGCAAGCGCGAGCTGGAACGCTTGAAGCGCATCGCCAAGGCCGAGGGCCTCTGGGACGACCTGCGTTTCCGCGACCAGATCGCGCAGCTGGAAGTGGACATCGTCGCGCTGGAGATGCTGGTGCTGCGCGTGCTCTCGGCCGAGAAGTCGGGCAAGAACTCGCTGGACATCGCCGGCCTGCTCAAGATCCGCGGCAGCGAGATCCAGCAGCGCTATGCCGAGCTGATGATGCTGGCGGCCGGCCCCTTCAGCCTGCCCTTCATCGAAGAGGCCATGGAAGCCGGCTGGCAGGGCGACTTCCCTGGCGGCGCGGCCGCCAATGCGCCGCTCGCCTCGACCTATTTCAACCTGCGCAAGACCACGATCTACGGCGGCAGCAACGAGGTGCAACGCAACATCGTCGCTCAGACCGTTCTGGGCTGACGCCCTGAACGGCCCGCGCCCAGCGCGAACGGACTGCTCCCCCCGGCCCCCTCCGCAAGGGGGTTCCAGCAAGAACTTCGCTGGACTTTGCAGGGGGCGCGCAAGTGCTCTGCACCGAACTGCTTTTGGAGACATGCAATGGACTTTGATTTTTCCGATGACCAGCAATCCCTGCGTGACGCGGTGCGCCGCTGGGTGGAAAAGGGCTACGGCTTCGAGCGCCGCAAGGGCATCGTGGCAGCGGGCGGCTTCGACCGCGCCGCCTATGGCGAGCTGGCCGAGCTGGGCCTGACGGCGCTCACCGTGCCCGAGGCGCAGGGCGGCCTGGGCCAGAGCGCCGTGGATGCCATGGTGGCCATGGAAGAGCTGGGCCGGGGCATCGTGCTGGAGCCGCTGGCGCAGACCTTCATCGCCAGCCGCGTGCTGGCCGACTACGCCCCGGAAGCCGTGCAGGCCGACTGGCTGCCGCGCATTGCCAGCGGCGAGGCGCTGGTGGTGCTGGCCCATCAGGAACGCAAGGCGCGCTACCGCCTCGACGTCTGCGAGGCGAAAGCCACACCGGCCGGCGACAGCCATGCGCTTACCGCTATCAAAAGCATAGTTCCAGCCGGCGACCAGGCCGATGCCTTCATCGTGCCCGCGCAGCTGGACGGGCGCATCGCCCTCTTCCTGGTCGAGCGCACGGCCAGCGGCGTCGCCACCCAGGGCTACCGCACGCAGGACGAAAGCCGCGCCGCCGAGGTGACGCTGACCGACGCGCCGGCCACGCTCCTCACCACCGACGGCCTCGCCGCCCTGGAGCTGGCCGCCGACGTGGGCATTGCCGCCACCTGCGCCGAAGCCGTGGGCGTGATGGACCAGACCCTGGCCCTCACCGTGGACTACATGAACCAGCGCAAGCAGTTCGGCGTGCCCATCGCCAGCTTCCAGGCCCTGCGCCACCGCGTGGCCGACATGAAGATGCAGCTGGAGCTGGCCCGCTCCATGAGCTACTACGCCAGCCTCAAGCTGGGCGAGGCGCCGGCAGAGCGCCGTCGAGCCCTGTCGCGCGCCAAGGTGCAGCTGGGCCAGTCGATGCGCTTCGTGGGCCAGCAGTCGGTGCAGCTGCACGGCGGCATCGGCGTGACCGACGAATACATCGGCAGCCACTACTTCAAGAAACTCACGCAGATGGAGATGGCCTGGGGCGACACGCTGCACCACCTGGGCGAGGTCTCGGCCCACATGCAGGAGACGGCGGGCGTCTTCGCCTGAAGCGCGGCGCCTTCTGCCGCCCCCGATGAAAAAAGCGGCCAAGGCCGCTTTTTTCATTGCGCTTCACGGATGCCGGCTCAGCCCGGCAAGGCGCGCCGATGCGCGGCGTTGTCACCGATGCGGAAGGCATCCACCGCCTGCACCAGCTGGGCGGCCTGCTGGCGCATGGACTGGGCGGCGGCTGCGCTTTCCTCCACCAGCGCGGCGTTCTGCTGGGTGCTCTGGTCCATCAGCGTGACGGCCTCGCCGACCTGGCTCACGCCCTCGTTCTGCGCGCTGCTGGCCGCGCTGATCTCGCCCACCAGATCGGTCACGCGCTGGATGGCGCTCACCACCTCCGCCATGGTGGAGCCAGCCCGGTCCACCAGCTGCGTCCCCTGCTCCACCCGCGCCACGCTGGTCCCGATCAGGCCCTTGATCTCCTTGGCGGCGTCGGCCGAGCGGCCGGCGAGGCTGCGCACCTCGCTGGCCACCACGGCGAAGCCGCGGCCCTGCTCGCCCGCACGGGCCGCTTCCACGGCGGCATTCAGCGCCAGGATGTTGGTCTGGAAAGCGATGGAATCGATCACGCCGATGATGTCGCCGATCTTGCGCGAGCTCTCGTTGATGCCGCTCATGGTCTTGACCACCTCGGCCACCACGTCGCCGCCCTGCACGGCCACCGAGCTGGCGGTCTGCGCCAGGCGGTTGGCCTCGCGGGCGCTGTCTGCGTTCTGGCGCGAACTCGTGCCCAGGCTCTCCATGGACGCGGCCGTCTCTTCCAGGGCCGCCGCCTGCTGCTCGGTGCGTGCCGACAGGTCGTTGGTGCCCAGCGAGATCTCGGCAGATGCCTGCGACACGGCCTCCGCCGAATCGCGCACCTGACCGATCACGCGCTCCAGCTGCCCGCGCATGGCCGCGAGCTGGTACAGCAGGCTGGAACTGTCGCCGGGCTTGGCCTGGAAGCTCTCGCGCAGGTCGCCTTCGGCGATCTGGCGGGCGATGGCCACGGCCTGCGCCGGGTCGCCGCCGAGCTGCCCCAGCACCGAGCGGATCAGCCGCCATCCCAGGGCCGCGCCCACCAGGGTGCCGAGGCCGATCAGCAGCGAGAGCACCAGCGAGGTGCGGTCCACGGACGCGGCCACGCTCTGCGTCTTCTCCGACGCCTCTTTTTCCTGCTGCTTGCCGGCCTCCAGCAGCAGGTTGCGCACGGCGACGTGCAGCGGGTCGGTGGTGGTGTTCAGCTCCGCCATGGCGGCGTCGATGTTGCCGGCGTCGGCCGAGGCCTGCAGCTTCGTGACCGAGGCCTTGTAGGTCGCCCAGGCGTCCGCCAGCTTGCGGCCCGTCTCGCGCAAGGTGGCATCGTCGCTGCCCTGGCGCAGGAACTCGATGGCATCGGTGACGGACTTCTCGGACTGCTCGTTGAGCTTGATCGTCTCTTCACGGGACTTGGGGTCGGCCTTGAGCATGTACGGATACATGCGCCGGAAATGCACGGCGGCCTGACGCCCGCCATCGACCACCTTGCGCAGGGGAACCACCGTGTCGGTGTACATCTCCCGCTGGGCCGCACTGACGGAGCGCAGTTGCGTGATGGCGGTCACGCCGACCACCACGAGAATCAGGAGCAGCACGCCCACCAGGGCGGACAGCTTCTGGGCTAGCGAGGCATTTTTGTGCAGTGGCATGGCGGCTGAGGTCATGAAGCGCCAGAGGCATGCGGCGCGCGGGCCGATCCCGCACGTCCGGTCATGGGCGCAATACGTATCGAATGTAACCTTGCGTTTCATCAGACACTGTTAATTTCAGTTGCATGGGCGACTCGGGGTGGCCTCGCCGCAACGCAAACGCCATCGCAGGGCCGCCACCCGGCGCTTAGAACGTGTTTACGATCTCGCAGGGGATCGCGTTGGAGCGCAGTCGGGATGAGTGGATGCCTCGGATGCGCCGCATGGGCTGGTG
>NZ_FONX01000010.1 GCF_900113035.1 Paracidovorax wautersii
CGCCGGAGTTTCCCAAGTGGCAGAACGTGTATGCGTACTGGCGCAAGTGGAGCGAGCCTGACCTGCACGGGATAAGCGTGCTGGAGCAGGCCCTCAAAAAATCAGGTTGGCGCGGCCCGCGAGAGACTGGGGCGCAGCGCCTCGAGCGCGCTCTTGATCGTGGACGCACAGAGCGTGAAGAACACGGATACAGCGACCCACAAGGGCTATGACGCGGGCAAGAAAGTCTCGGGCGTCAAGCGCCACATTGCAGTGGACACCCAAGGGCTACCGCACGCCATTGCAGTGACCACGGCAGAAGTGACGGACCGCAAAGGAGCCTTGCAGGCGCTGCAGCGCTGCCGACCTGCGCTGGGCAGGGTGCGAAGCCTGCTGTGCGACAGCGGCTACGTGGGCAAGCCGTTCGCCCTGGGCGTGCAAGAGATCCTGGGCGAGCACGTCACCGTTCAGATCGCCAAGCGAAGCGAGTTGCACGCGTTCAAGGTGATGCCTCAGCGCTGGGTGGTGGAGCGCAGCTTTGCCTGGTTGGACAAGAACAGGCGCTTATGGAAGAACTGCGAGAGGTTGCTCAACACCAGCTTGCAGTTCGTCCACTTGGCATTCTTGGCTTTGCTGTGTCGAAGATCGTAAACAGGTTCTAAGCAGTATGCCTAGCTTAGAGATAAGCGTTCGCCCTTGGCAAAAGAGATCATATTCTTCAGAGTTGACAGTTCCTCATCCCGCGATTTGATAGCAATAGGAGAGGGAGTTTTCGCAACTTCGGCCATCATCTCCATATGCTCAAGCATGTTTATAGGCTTGTTCCTCGGAATGGATTCAACTTTATCCAAATCGGTCCCCATAAAGTTTCCAGCAACCTCTTTGGATATTTCCTTGCGGGCAAGTAGCTCGCCCGCTAGTTGAGCGAACTGCTCTGGCGTGACATTCTTGAAATCGTACTTGCCAAGCAGATCCTTCAAGCTAAGGCCGGCCAGAGGTCGATTTACATCGACTGACTGCACGTCCCCTGTCGCCGCAGCCCGATACGCTTCTGGTGATATCGTAGCCCTAGTGACGGAGTTCACCGCCTCCTGCTGGCCCCTCATAGGCTTCGATATCGAATTAACTACCAACCTCGAACTGCTCGGCTGAGATTGATAAATCTGAGAAGCATCAATTTTCATAAACCACCCCGTCATTGATTCAACGCCAAAATAACGGTAGCGCTAGATTTAAATATCTCTCGAATCCATTCGGGCACACCCTGCGAATTATTCTTCGGCATTATTTTTAATGACTGAAGCAAATTTTTGTAACAGTCGGCCGATAAAATGCAATCAGCGAAACTTCAATTCGCATTTCCCTGCGGCTGACATTGCAACTGAAATTGCGGATGGCGTGACCGAAAGCGCGAAGAGGAGCCGATAATCCAAGGCCACCTCACCTGGCATGCCGAAATATTGACTATTTCCAACAAGGCAGGCTGCACCTATCATCCACTTCATGGCGATGTCCGATAAATCCGACGCCAAGCAATCTCGCACCGAGATCAACTCCAGGATGGTCGAGGTTGAATAATGGGTTAAAGCGCGCTACAAAATCGATTATTCTTTTACCTTTCAGCCAGGCAGTGATCGCGTCTTCTTGGGCGACAAGGCCAAGAAGTGCTGCCGCTACTGCGGCCTGAGAATGCCTGAGGTCAAGTTCAAAAAATTGGCATACGCCATCCCGGACCAAGTGGGCAACGATTGACTCATTCGACGATGAAGAGTGCGATACCTGCAATGCCCACTTTGCAGAGCGGATCGAAGATGATTTCGGGAAATGGACGCTTCCGTGGCGGAGCATGTGCAGCGTTAGATCGTGAACACGTTCTCAGTGCTTCACGTCACTGCCAAGCACGACAGCAGGCGATTTATGCAGACCTTCCCTAGGGCTGCCGCGCAAGCAATTGCGACAACCTCCGAAGCCCCGCCTGCAAGCGCCCCCGCTCCTGGATGCTCCCCAGCGATATCCGAATGGCATCGGCAGTCACCAATCCGCTGCTGGTAGCGAACGCCTCCGCCGGCATTACCGCGATCCCCTCGCTGCGGGTCGCACGCACAAGCTCTGCAGAGCTCCAATACCCTGGCAACTCCAGCCACACATGCAGGCCGTCTCCCGTGCCGCTGTAACGCCCCGCCAGAATGTCCCTCGCCATCCGATGGCGCAGGCGCGCTTCCTTGCGCACGCCGTCCATCAATGCGGCGGCCGAGCCGTCGAGGATCCATTGCGTGGCGAGGGCGGCGGTCAAGGGCGCGGCCATCAGCGCGAATGACCTCAGCGCGATGAGGAAACGTTCGCGTTCGTGCGCATCGCGCAGGACCACGAAGGCGATGCGCAGGCCGGGCGTCAGGCATTTCGACAGGGTCGAGAGGTAGTACACCTGCCCCGGGGCGAACGTGGCGATCGGCGGCGGCGGGGCATCCGCCAGCAGCCAGTAGGGGTCGTCTTCGATAATGCGGACGCGGCAGCGCTCCGCGACGCTGGCGATCTCCCTGCGCCGGTGTTCGGGCATGGTGATGGCGGTGGGGTTCTGCAGCGTCGGGTTGAGATAGACCAGCCTGGGCTGGTGCTGGCGGCAGGCCTGCTCCAGCCGCTCGGGCAGCATGCCGTGCGGGTCCGCCTCCACCGCCACGATGCGCCGGCCGAATGGGGCGGCTGCGGCCATCAAGCCGGGGTAGGCCGTGGGTTCCGCGAGGATCACGTCGCCGGGCTCCGTCAGCGCCAGGATCAGTGCGGCGATCGCGGCCTGCGCGCCGGGGCAGACGACGACCTGGCGAGCGTCCACATCGCCCAGCATCGGCGCGAGCCACCGGGCTCCGGCCTCGCGGTCGGCATCGCTGCCTCCGCCCAGCTGGTAGGTCATCAGCAATTCGGCATCAGCCCCCAGCAGGACCTGCGACAGGCCCTGCTTCAGCAGGTCGCCGAAGTCCACGCCCTCCGGGGGCGGCGGGATGTTCATGCTCAGATCGAGCACCGCGCCCCATTCGACTTTCGGCGCGGCGACATAAGTGCCCCGGGCGCCGCGCCCCTCCAGCAGGTGGCGGCGTTTGGCCTCGTCGTAGGCGCGCGTGATCGTCGTGAGGTCCACGCCCAGCTGCGCTGCCAGCAGGCGCTGCGGCGGCAGCCGGTCGCCGGGGGCCAGCGATCCGTCTGCCACCGCCGCCTGCAAGGCATCGGCAATCTGGAGGAAACGGGGGCCGCCCTGCGCGGCCAGCCGCGGTAGCCAGAGGGGTGCGTTGTCGTCTTCTTGCATGGATCTGAAGGGGGCGTTGTCTCTCGATGTATGGATATTGCTTCGACGTACCATGCCCAGAACGGGCCGCGGCTGCATGCTTGCATGGCCGTCGCTCGACGTCTTGGCTTGGCTTTGCCTGTGCCGTGGGCGCAGCCGCGCTGCCCGCCCTCCACAGAGGGCCACGTCATGGCCCGGAAAGTCTCACATGATCGATTGGGTCCCCGTCGTCTTCATCGTCTTCAAGGTGCTGGTGTTCGGCACGTGCATGTTCTTCGCCATCAAGTGGCATTACGACCAGGGCGGCAAGAAGCTGGACAAGCGTGCGCTGCTGCTCACGGCCTGCAAGCTGGGCGCCGTCTTTCTGGTGGCGCTCGCGATCCTCTTGTTCTTCACGTTCACCCTGGCCAGGCATCTCGGGATGGACTTGCGCATGCCCTGATGGCTAAGCCTCGGCAGCCCCTGCCGTGCCCTTCCCTTCCTGAGCGGCGCCGCCGGTGCATGGGCGCGCTGCCGATGGGCACCGTGCCGATAGCCTCCATGAGGGCCTGAGTCCCGGGCCTGCGTGCGCTGGGGGCTGAAGATGCTTTCTGCATGCCCTGTCTGGTTGCATAACCCGTGGATGGGATCGGCGCACCCGGGAATGTAAGCAATTGATAAATATGTCAAAATAATGTAGGTCGCGCAGGCTGCCCGCCTTAATCTTGCGGCTGGTCGCTCGCACACGGCCTCTGTGAGAGTTCTTCTCTTCGGTGACGATTCTTCTTGGGGCATGCGTGCAGGCCGTTTTGCCGATACCGGCGATGCGGGCTCAGTGCACTGCATCGCCTTTACGCGTGAAAGGCGCGGGGGCCGCTTTCAGGCGCTGTCGAACTTCGGTTCTGCGGCGGCGAAGGGGGCCCTGACAAAGGGAGACTGAAGACATGCTCGCACCGAACGCCAGGGACTTGTACGAGCAGCTGACCCTCATGCCTGTCGATGAGCGGCTGCACTTTTTCTCGCTGACGCTCACGGACGTGCACCGGGAACTGCAGGACTACATCGTCCAGCTGGATTCCATGCGGCGCTTTCTGGAGGAAAGCGAAGAGAACTACCGCCAGCTGGTGGATTCCGCCCAGGATGCGGTCATCACCATCGACTTGACGGGCCGGGTGATCCACTGGAACCGCGCGGCCGAAAAGATGTTCGGCTGGCCGGCCAGCGAGGCCGTCGGCGGGGTTCTGGGCGACCTGATCGTTCCGCACGAGCATCGGGTGCAGCACGCCAAGGGCCTGCAGCGGTTCAAGGCCGAGCAGTCGTCCAATGTGCTGAACAAGACGATCGAGATCACCGCCCTGCACCGCTCGAACGGCCTGTTCCCGATCGAGCTGTCGATCTGGCCGCATCTGCAATCGGGGCAGCAGCGGTTCTCCGCCTTCATCCGCGACATCACCGACCGCAAGCGGCGCGAAGAGGCGACATGGAACTATGCCCATTTCGACGCGCTCACGGGCTTGCCCAATCGCCGGCTGCTGACCGACCGCCTGGAGAAGGCCGTCGAGCAGGCCGCTTCCATGCAATCCGAAGTGGCCCTGCTGTTCATCGACCTCGACAGATTCAAGCCGGTGAACGACACCTATGGCCATGCGGTCGGCGACGAGCTGCTCTGCCTGGTGGCCTCTCGCCTGCAAGGCTGCCTGCGCAAGGGCGACACCGTGGCCCGCCTGGGCGGCGACGAGTTCATCGTGTTGCTGCCGGGCTTGCAGGCAGGCGCGGCCGTGGCCCAGCAGGTCATGCGCAAGATCACGGCGGCGCTTCGCCAGACCTTCCATATCCACGACCGCCTGCTCGACATCTCGGGCAGCGTGGGCATCGCGGTGTATCCGCACGATGCGGCGCAGGCCGATGCGCTGCTGGCGCGCGCCGATGCCGCCATGTATGCGGCCAAGCACAAGGCTTGAGCGGGCGGCCCCGCCCTTCTTCGATCAATCCATCCGGATGTTGCGTTCCTTGATCAGCTTGCCCCAGCGTGCCAATTCCTTGTCCAGGTGCGCGGCCAGCTGCGCGGGCGTGCTGCCGATGGGCTCGGCGCCGATGGCCTCGAAACGCGCCTGGGTCTCCGGCTGCTTCATCGCGTCCAGCAGGGCCGCGTTGATCTTCTGCACGATGGGCGCGGGCGTGCCGGCCGGGGCGAAGACGGCGAACCAGGGCGAGACCTCGTAGCCGGGCACGCCGGCCTCGGCGATGGTGGGCACGCCCGGCAGCGTGGCCGAGCGCCTGGCGCTGGTGACGCCCAGCGCGCGCAGCTTGCCGGACTGGATGTGCGGTGCGGCGGAGGTGATGCTGTCGAACATCAGATCCACCTGCCCGCCCAGCATGTCGGTCATGGCCGGGCCGCTGCCCTTGTAGGGCACGTGCAGCAGGTTGAGCTGGGCCATGGAGGCGAACACTTCGCCCGCCAGGTGGATCGAGGTGCCGTTGCCGGCCGATGCATAGGTGAGCTTGCCCGGATCGCGCCTGGCATGCGCGATGACGTCGGCCACCGTCTTGTCGGGGCTGCGGGCGTTCACCACCAGCACGTTGGGCACCACGGCCAGCAGGCTGACGGGGGCGAAATCCTTCACCGGGTCGTAGCTCAGCTTGGCGTAGAGCGCCTTGTTGGTCGCCATGCCGATGGAGGTGATCATGATGGTGTAGCCGTCGGCGGGGGCCTTGGCCACGGCGTCCGCGCCGATGTTGCCGCCCGCGCCGGGGCGGTTCTCGATCACGAAGGGCTGGCCCAGCGCGCGGCCGGCGCGCTCGCCCAGGGTGCGGGCGATGACGTCCATGGCGCCGCCGGGCGGGAAGGGCACGACCCAGCGGATGGGCTTGGCGGGCCAGGCGGCCACGGTGGCGGCATCGGCTGCTGCGGGTTGCTGCGCATGGGCCGGTGTGGGCAGCAGGCCGGCCAGCGTGGCCGCCGCCGCGGTGGCGATGGTGCCGGCCGCGAGGGCCAGGGCGTGGCGGCGAGTGGGCATGGCGGCGGCGATGGCGCTGCGGGAAGGCGGAAGGGCGTTGGGGGCCATGGTCTTGTCTCCTGTTTTTTGTGGGTCTGAATCGGGATCGGATCGGAATCGGTGAGCGGTCGATGCCCTGCGCGGGTGCGCCGGTCAGCCGGGTGGCGCGGCCGGGGCGGCTTCGGCGGGGGGCGTGGTCGCTGCGCCCGTGGTGCCGCGCCCCAGGTCCACATGCACGGGCGTGAGGCCCTCGCGGGCACGGTCGAAGCGGCGCAGCGCCTCGGGCAGCACCTCCACGCCGAAGCCGGGGCCGTCGGGCAGCTGCAGGGCGAAGTCGCGCACCTCCATGGGCGTGGCGACGATGTCGTTCACCAGCAGCTGCGGGCCGAACAGCTCGCAGTTGTGGTGCGTGCCGGGCAGGGTGGCGAAGACGTGGGCCGATGCGGCGCTGCCCAGCGAGGTCTCCAGCATCGTGCCGCCGTACCAGCCGATGTCCGCCGCCTCGCCCACGGCGGCGACGGCGCGCGTGCGCAGCAGGCCGCCGTGCTTGGCGACCTTGAGCGAAAACACGTGGCAGGCGCCCTGCCGCGCCAGCGCCATCGCGTCCTGCGGCGTGCAGACGGTCTCGTCGGCCATCACCAGGGCGCCGCCGGGCAGGCTGGCGGTGAGCTGGCGCAGGGCCTCCACGTTCCACTGCGCGACGGGCTGCTCGATCAGCCTCACGCCCTCGTCGATGAGCTGGGGCACGCAGCGGCGCGCGGTATTGCCGTCCCAGGCCTGGTTGATGTCCACCGTCAGGGCGGCACGCCCGTCCAGGCCGCGCGCGATGCGGGTGACGTGGGCCACGTCGTCCTCCGGCGAGCGGGCGCCGATCTTGAGCTTGAAGATGCGGTGGCGGCGGGCGGCCAGCATGCGCTCGGCCTCTTCCACGTCGCTGGCGGAATCGCCGCTGGCGAGCGTCCAGGCCAGCGGCAGGCTCTCGCGCTGCTTGCCGCCCAGCAGTTGCCAGGCGGGCAGGCTCAAGGAGCGCGCCACGGCGTCGATGACGGCCATCTCCACGGCGCTCTTGGCGAAGCGGTTGCCCTTGCAGACGGCGTCCATGCGCGCCAGCAGCCGCTCGAAGCGGCCGGCGTCCTGCCCGGCCACGGCAGGGCCCAGGTACTGCGTGATGGCGTGCAGGATGGACTCGGGCGACTCTTCGTTCCACGAGGGGCCGCCAATGGTCGCGGCCTCGCCGAAGCCGCAGGCGCCGCCGGCCAGCCACAGCTGCACGATCACCGGGCTCTGGCGATGGATGGCGCCGAACGAGAACTTGTGCGGCCGGATGGTGGGGATGTCGAGGATGCGTGCCTCGATGCGCTCGATGCGCAGGAGGGCGTTGGCAGCGGATGCAGTCATGGGGGGCGACCTTAGCCCCCGGCGAGCCTGCGATCCAATGGTATATATGGAATGCATCGTTCGATGGCATCGAACGATGTTCCCCCTGCCCTTGCACCACATCCACCCAGGATTCCCCGCCATGGAACTGCGCCAGCTGCGCTACTTTCTGAGCGTGGCCGAGACCGAGCACCTCACGCAGTCGGCCGACGCGCTTTTCGTCACCCAGTCCACCCTGTCGCACGGCCTGCGCCAGCTGGAGGCCGAGCTGGGCCTGCCGCTCTTCGACCGGCTGGGGCGCGGCCTGCAGCTCTCGCAGGCGGGCATGGCCTTCCGCAGCCACGCGGCGCGCGCGCTGCAGGAGCTGGAGGCCGGCCGCATGGCGCTGGCCGACATGGCGGGCCTGCAGGCGGGCACGCTCACGGTGGGCGTGATCCCCACCTTTCTCACGCACCTGCTGCCGCAGGCCGTGGCTGCCTTCAGCGCGCACTACCCCGGCGTGCAGGTGGTGGTGCGCGAGCTGCGCGGCGGCCCGATCGAGGAGCAGCTGATCGCCGGCCGGCTGGACGTGGGCATCTCGTTCCACCCCGCGCACCGCGACGAGATCGAGGCCGAGCCGCTCTTCGACGAACGCCTGCAGCTGGTGGTGCACGCCGGCCACCCGCTGGCGCGCCGCCGCAGCCTGCGCATGCGCGAGCTTGCCGGCGTGCCGCTGGCGCTGCTGCCGCAGAGCTTCGCCACGCGCCGCATGATCGACGCGGCCTTCGCGCAGGCCGGCGTGGCGCCCGCGGTACGGGTGGAGATGGAGTCGGTGGACGCGCTGCTGCAGGCCTGCCGCAGCGGGCCGCTGGCCACCATCGCGGCCGAACGCGCCGCCGCGCAGGCCGGCCCGGGCATTCGCGCCATCGCGCTGACCGATCCCGCCACCGTGCGCCGCGCGGGCGTGCTCTGGCGCCGGGGCGCCTCGCGCAGCGCGGCGGCGCGGGAATTCGTGGCGCGGCTGCTGCCGGCCATGGGTGCCGTCGCCGCCGTGGCCGATGCCGGCGCTGCCCTCAGCCCCCCGCCAGCAGCGGCCGCCAGCCCACGCCGGCCAGCCCCGCCAGCGCCAGCACCGGCATCACGCCCCACTTCAGCCGCATCAGCGCCACGCCGGCCAGCACGCCGATGACGGCGCTGGCCGCGTCGAAGCGCCCGCCCAGGCCCTGCGGCCAGAGCACGTGCCAGGCGAAGAACACGGCCAGGTTGACGATCACGCCCACCACGGCGGCGGTGATGGCCGTGAGCGGAGCGGTGAAGCGCAGCTGCCCGTGGGTGGATTCGATGAACGGCCCGCCCAGCAGGATGAACACGAACGAGGGCAGGAAGGTGAAGAAAGTCACCACGGCCGCGGCGGCGGCGCCGGCCAGCGGCAGCGCGCCGGGGCCGAAGAGGGCCTGCGTCCAGCCGCCCACGAAGGCGACGAAGGCCACCACCATGATGAGCGGGCCGGGCGTGGTCTCGCCCAGCGCCAGCCCGTCCATCATCTGCGCGGGCGTGAGCCAGTGGAAGTGCTCCACCGCGCCCTGATAGACGTAGGGCAGCACGGCATAGGCGCCGCCGAAGGTCAGCAGCGCGGCCTTGGTGAAGAACCAGCCCATCTGCGTCAGCGCGCCCTGCCAGCCCTGCAGCGCCACCAGGCCCGCCATGGCCGCCAGCCACAGGCCGCCGCCGGCCAGCAGCACGGCGCGAAAGCGCGGCCAGCTGAAGCGCGCATGGGGCGGCGTGGGCGTGTCGTCGTCGATCAGGGCGGGGGCGGCCGGCTGGCCTGCCGCGCGGCCGCCATGCGCGCCGCCGCCCGCCGCGAACGACTGCGGCGAGAGCCTGCCGCCCAGGTGCCCCGCCAGCGCGGCGCCCAGCACGATGAGCGGGAACGGCAGCTGCAGCGCGAAGAGCGCCACGAAGGCCGCCAGGGCGATGCCCCAGAGCCAGCCGTTCTTGAGCGTGCGCCCGCCCACGCGCCAGGCGGCCTGCACCACCAGCGCGGTGACGGCCGGCTTGATGCCGTAGAAGAGGCCCGCGATCACCGGCACGTCGCCATGCGCCAGATAGAGCCACGACAGCCCGATGAGCAGCGCGAGCGAGGGCAGCACGAACAGCGCCCCGGCCACGATGCCGCCCCAGGTGCGGTGCAGCAGCCAGCCGATGTAGGTGGCGAGCTGCTGCGCCTCGGGGCCGGGCAGCAGCATGCAGTAGTTGAGCGCGTGCAGGAAGCGCCGCTCCGAGATCCAGCGCCGCCGCTCCACCAGCTCCTCGTGCATCAGCGCGATCTGCCCTGCCGGCCCGCCGAAGCTGATGCAGCCGAGCTTGAGCCAGAAGCACCAGGCCTGCGAGAGCGGCGGCAAGGGGGGCGGCGGCATGGCCGCTGCGGCGTGGTCGTCGTCGCCGGCGGGCGGTGGGGAGATGGGTGTGTCCACGGCGGCCATTCCTGGGGCGGTTGAGGGGGCGGCCGGCCGCACGGGCAAGCGGGCAGCGGGCCGGGGCGCATCGTGCCACAGGGGGCCGTCCATTCGGCGGATGCAAGCGAAATATGCCCGCAGCGCTTTTGTTGATTGGGCATGATGCTATCAATTGGATAGCTAAAGGCGCGGCGTGCCGGAGCCGTGGAGGGGCGTGTGGCGCGGCCCGGGGCGCTGCCGCCAGGGCATTGCGGGCCGGCGCGCGGCAGTCGTCGTACCACTGCCTAGAATGACTGCACCCCGGGGCCTGGGCGCCCCGGTCGATGATGAAAGTGCCTGCCGTGTCCTCTGCCGCTTCTCCTGCGCCCGCCGCGCCCGCCTCCGCCGCTGCTGCTGCTCCTGCCTCGACCGTCTTCACCCGGCGCGGCAGCGTGTTCGCGCTGGCGCTGCTGTGCTGCCTGCTCTGGGGCAGCTCGTTCCCGGCGATCAAGTCGGGCTATGCGCTCCTGGGCATCGCGGGCGACGACATTCCTTCCAAGCTGGTCTTCGCGGGCTGGCGCTTCCTGGCGGCGGGCGGGCTGCTGCTGGCCTGGGCCGCGGCCACCGGCCGGCGCCTGGGCGGCTGGCCGCCTTCCGTGTGGCGCCAGCTGGTGGTGCTGGGCCTGGTGCAGACCAGCGTGCAGTACGTGTTCTTCTACATCGGCCTGGCGCACACCACAGGCGTGAAGGCCTCGATCATGAACGCCACCAGCACCTTCTTCAGCGTGCTGCTGGCGCACTGGCTCTATCACAACGACCGGCTGACCTGGCGCAAGTCGCTGGGCTGCGGCGCGGGCTTCGTGGGGGTGATGGTGGTCAACCTGGGCGGGGGGCTGGCCGGCGCGCTGCCGGGCGTGGAATTCACGCTGCTGGGCGAAGGCTTCGTGGTCATCGCCGCGCTGGTGCTGGCCGTGGGCGGCATCTACGGCAAGCGCATCTCGCAGCACATGGACCCGGTCGCCATGACCGGCTGGCAGCTGGTGGTGGGCGGCGCCGTGCTGCTGGCGGCGGGCTATGCGCTGGGCGGATCGCTGGGGCACATCACGCCGGCCTCGTCGGCGCTGCTGGGCTACATGGCGGTGCTTTCGGCGCTGGCCATCTCGATCTGGAGCCTGCTGCTCCAGCACAACCGCGTCAGCCTCATCACCGCCTTCAATTTCATGATCCCGGTGTTCGGCGCGCTGCTGTCGGCGCTGTTCCTGGGCGAAAGCATCCTGGAATGGCGCAACGCCGCCGCGCTGGCGCTGGTCTGCTGGGGCATCTGGCTGGTGACCACGCAGGCGTCCGGGGCCCTGAAGCGGCGCGGGGATTGAGCCGGGGCGCTGCGCACTCGCGCGCGTCCACGGCGTCCGGCGTGCCTGCCTGCCGGACAATACGCCGATGAACGATTCCCCCCTGCGAGCGGCCGACGAGGCGGCGCTCGACACCCCCGACGCGCCGATCCAGGAAGCGCGCCTCTGGCGCGACGAGCGCTGGACGGCCGAAGTGATCAAGAACGAAGACGACGACGGCTGGGCCGTGTCCATGACGCTGCGCGGCGAGTCCGAGCCGGCGCTGGTCGGCCCCTGGACGATGGGCCGCGACAAGAAGAACCCCAAGCCGCTGGATGCGCCGGCCTTCCACACGCTGGTGAAGACGGCCTCCGAAGTGCTGCGCCGCCACGAGCAGCAACTGCACGCGCAACTGCACAAGGAGGTGGCCGTCGGTTCCGGCGCCGACCTCGTCCGGGTGGCGCTGCGCATCGTGCCGGACGAGGAATATCCGTACGCCGTGCTGACGGCGCACGACGCCGCTGGCGAGCTGCTGGGCGAGGCGCGCGTGGAGGCCGGCTTCAAGCTCAGCCAGGCCAGCGCGCTGGCGTGGATCGAGAGCGATTACTCGTCCCGGGGCCGGTAGCCGCTGGCGCCCGCTTCAGGGCTCCCGCGCGCCATGCGGGACGCCCTCGATCGGGCATTGCGCCGTGCCCACGGTGCTGCGCGTGACGGCTTCGGCCGTGCGGCGCGCGGCGGCCGGGTCGGTCACCCACTGGCGGTAGAAGCCGTAGGGGCAGTCGGCCACGCCCTGCTCGCCCTCGCCCGAATTCAGCACGCCGGTATAGCCCCGGTGCAGCAGCTTGAAGAGGTGGTTCTCGCTCTGGCCGTGCCGGCGGAAATCGCGGATCAGGTGCTTGGAGAGCGCGGCGTACTGCACGCCCATTTCCTCTTCGCCGCATTCGCCCAGCGTGCGGCCGTCGAAGCCGATCAGCGCGCTGTGGCCGAAGTAGCTGTACACGCCGTCGAAGCCCGCCGCGTTCGCCACGGCCACGTAGCTGTTGTTGGCGAAGGCCATGGCCTTGCTCATGAGGATCTGCTGCTCCTTGGCCGGGTACATGTAGCCCTGGCAGCGCACGATGAGTTCCGCGCCCTGCATGGCGCAGTCGCGCCAGATCTCGGGGTAGTTGCCGTCGTCGCAGATGATGAGGCTGATCTTCAGGCCCTTGGGGCCGTCGCTGACGTAGGTGCGGTCGCCGGGGTACCAGCCCTCGATGGGCGTCCACGGCATGATCTTGCGGTACTTCTGCACGATCTCGCCCTGGTCGTTCATGAGGATGAGCGTGTTGTAGGGCACCTTGCGCGGGTGCTCCTCGTGCCGCTCGCCGGTGAGCGAGAAAACGCCCCACACCTTGGCCTTGCGGCAGGCGGCGGCGAAGATTTCCGTCTCGTCGCCGGGGATGGTGGCGGCCGTGTCCAGCATCTCCTGGCGGTCGTACATGATGCCGTGGGTGCTGTACTCGGGGAAGATGACCAGGTCCATGCCCGGCAGGCCTGCCTTCATGCCGACCAGCATGTCGGCGATCCTGCGGGCGTTGTCCAGCACCTCGGCTTGGGTGTGCAGCCGGGGCATCTTGTAGTTGACGACCGCGACGCCGACGGTGTCGTCGCTGCTCGAAATATCGCCGTGGATCATGGCGGGGCTCCTGGGATGACTGTGAATCGGTGACGAGAGGAAAAGGCCGTCCGGGCGCCGCGCTCAGTGGCTGATCATCCAGGGGCGCTTGGATGGAAAGGCCTTGGCGCCGCCGGGCGCGGTGACGGTGGCGCTGCGCTTGCCGCTGCCCGCGCCGCTGCAGCAGCCGCAGCCCGCGGGGTGGCGCAGCCGGCCGTAGCTGCCGGCCTCGGTGTCGCGCGAGGAGCGCGGCGCGTGGCGGGCACGCTCGTTGGTCTCGTGCGCGCGGCGCTGCTCCGGGCTCGTGCAGGCCAGGTGCGGGGCGCTGGCGAAGACGCGCGGCGAGGCCGCGCCGCAGACCGGGCAGGCCGCGGGCTCGTTGCGCTGGGCCACGCTGCGCAGCGCGTCGAAGCCGCCGCAGTCCGCGCAGTGGTAGTCGTAGGTGGGCATGGGCGGGCTTTCCTTCTCGCGCGCTCAGGCGATGTCGTGCGACAGGGGCATGTCGATGCTGCCGTCGAGCATCTTCACGGGGCCGCTGGCGCTGGGGTTGATGTCGAAGTCGAAGATCTGCGTGGGCAGCCAGAGCGTGGCGCAGGCGTTGGGCACATCGACCACGCCGCTGATGTGGCCCTGCACCGGGGCCGTGCCCAGGATGGAATAGGCCTGCGCGCCGCTGTAGCCGAACTTCTTCAGGTATTCGATGGCGTTCAGGCAGGCCTGGCGGTAGGCCACGTTCACGTCCAGGTAGTACTGCTTGCCGGCCTCGTCCACCGAGATGCCCTCGAAGATCAGGTAGTCGTTGTAGGTCGGCACGATGGGGCTGGGCTTGAAGATGGGGTTCTTGATGCCGTACTTGGCCATGCCGCCCTTGATGAGCTGCACCTTCATGTGCACCCAGCCGGCCATCTCGATGGCGCCGCAGAAGGTGATCTCGCCGTCGCCCTGGCTGAAGTGCAGGTCGCCCACGCTCAGGCCCGCGCCGTCCACATAGACCGGGAAATACACCTTCGCGCCGCGCGAGAGATCCTTGATGTCGCAGTTGCCGCCGTGCTCGCGCGGCGGCACGGTGCGGGCGGCCTCGGCGGCGGCCCTGTCGCGGGCCTCGCCCTGCATGCGGCCCATGTGGGCGGTGCCGGGCGAGGGCGGGTTGGCCAGGCCCGCGGTGGGGTCGCTGTCGATCAGCTGCTGCTCACGGGCGTTCCACTGGTCGAGCATCGCGCGGTCGGGCAGGCAGCCGATCAGGCCGGGGTGGATCAGGCCCGCGAAGTTCACGCCGGGGATGTGGCGCGAGCTGGTGAACATGCCCTTGAAGTCCCAGATGGACTTCTGCGCCTCGGGGAAGTGCTCGGTCAGGAAGCCGCCGCCGTTCTTCTTGGAGAAGAAGCCGTTGAAGCCCCAGAGGCTGTCCTGCTTGGCGCCGATGTCCAGCAGATCCACGACGAGCAGATCGCCCGGCTCGGCCCCCTTCACGCCCACCGGGCCGGAGAGGTAGTGCACGGTGGTCAGGTCGATGTCGCGCACGTCGTCGGCGCTGTCGTTGTTCTTGATGAAGCCGCCGGTCCAGTCGAAGGTCTCCAGGATGAAGTCGTCGCCCGGGTTGACCCAGCAGGCCATGGGAATGTCCGGGTGCCAGCGGTTGTGGATGTTCTCGTTCTCGGTGGGCGACTTGGTGAGGTCAACTTTGATGAGGGTGTCGGTCATGGCAGGCTCCTTGGGGGGTGGATGGTGGTCAGACGGAGAGGTAGGACTTGATGCGCTGCTGGTCGGTGTCGGCGCGGGTGGTCTCGTGCACCAGCCGGCCGCCTTCGATGACGAAGAGCCGGTCGGCCACGTCCATCGCGAAGCTCAGCACCTGTTCGGACACGACGATGGTCAGCTGGCGCATCTTTCGGATCTCGTTGAGCGCCTTCGCGATGTCCTTGATGATCGAAGGCTGGATGCCTTCGGTGGGCTCGTCGAGCAGCAGCACCTTGGGGTCGGTGACCAGCGCGCGGGCGATGGCCAGCTGCTGCTGCTGGCCGCCCGAGAGGTTGCCGCCCTTCCTGCGGCGCATGTCCCAGAGCACGGGGAAGAGCGCGTAGATCTCGTCCGGGATGCGCTTGTCCTTGGCGTTCTCCAGGCCGGTCTGGATGTTCTCCTCCACGGTGAGGGTGGGGAAGATCATGCGGCCCTGGGGGACGTAGGCGATGCCTTTGGCGACGCGGCGGAAGCTTTCGTCGCGCGTGACGTCCTGGTCCGCGACGCGGATGCTGCCGCTCTTGGTGGGCAGCACACCCATCAGGCTCTTGAACAGCGTGGTCTTGCCCATGCCGTTGCGGCCCATGATGGCGACGGTTTCGTTGGCATGGCCTTCGAACGAGATGCCGTGCAAGGCTTCGCTCTGGCCGTAGGCGACGTGGAGGTCGGTGACTTTCAGCATGGGATCGCTCCTGGGGGGTGCTCTGGGATGCCTGCCATGTCGGCTCGGATGTGTGGGCTCTGCGTTCGGTCGGGCGCCGTCGGTGCAGAGTTCTTGATGTGCGGGATGGGTGGACGGGCCGGGATCGCCGGGTGGCCCCTTCCGCGAATGTCCCCCGGCTTCGCCTCCTCCTTGATTTCGCTGCAGGGGCCACCCGGCACTCCCGGCCAGCTCGGTGCTCTGCCTTGCCAGCCAAGGAGAAGGCGCGGCGCTGGCTGCCCGTGGTGGTGGAAGCCCCCCCCGAAAGCACGCTCTACAGCGCCACGGGCCACGAAATAACGTTCGCACCGCATGCTCAATGCCCCAGGTACACGTCGATGACCTTGGGGTCGGCCTGCACCTTGTCCATCGGCCCTTCGGCCAGGATCTTTCCCTGGTGCATCACCGTGACCTTGTGCGCGATGCGCTTGACGAACTCCATGTCGTGCTCGATCACGATCACCGCGCGGTTGCGGCAGATGCGCTCCAGCAGCTCGGCCGTCAGCTCGCGCTCGCGCGCGCTCATGCCGGCGATGGGCTCGTCCAGCATCAGCAGCTCCGGCTCCTGCATCAGCAGCATGCCGATCTCCAGCCACTGCTTCTGCCCGTGCGAGAGCAGGCCGGCCTCGGTCTCCAGGCGCTCGGCCAGGCCGATGTCTTCGGCCACGGCCTGCACGCGTTCCTTCACCGCGCTGGTGCAGCGGAAGGCCAGCGCGCCGAACACGGTGCGGCCCGTGGGATACGACACCTCCAGGTTCTGGAAGACCGACAGGTTCTCGTAGATGGACGGCGTCTGGAACTTGCGGCCGATGCCCAGGCGCACGCGTTGGTGCTCGGCCATGCGCGTCAGCTCCTCGTTCTTGAACTTGATGCTGCCGCCGGTGGCGCGCGTCTTGCCGCAGATGAGGTCCAGCAGCGTGGTCTTGCCCGCGCCGTTGGGGCCGATGATCACGCGCAGCTCGTTCTTGTCCACGTACAGCGTGAGTTGGTCGATGGCCTTGAAGCCATCGAAGGAGACGGTGAGGTCTTCCACGGCGAGGGCGAAGTCGGTGTTGCTCATGGATGGGGCTCCTGCGCGGTGGTGGTGGTGTTCAGACGCCCTGGTGGCGCGTGCCCTGGGGCAGCGGCGCGCCGGCGGGGGCGGTCAGTGCGGAGGGCTGCGGCTCGGCGGCCGGGGCCTGCGCGGGCCATGGCGCCGGCGAAGGCGCGGGTACGGCGGCGCGGCGCAGGGCCTCGCGGCGGCCCTTCCACCAGGGCACGATGCGCTCTTCCCACACGCCGGCCAGCCCCATCGGGAAGGCCATGGTCACCCCGATGAAGAGCGCCGCCATGAGGAACAGCCACAGGTCCGGAAAGCTCTCGGAAAAGTACGTCTTGCCCGCGTTGACCAGCAGCGCGCCATAGACCGCGCCCACCAGGCTCATGCGCCCGCCCACGGCGGCGTAGATCACCATTTCGATCGACGGCACGATGCCCACGAAGCTCGGCGACATGAAGCCCACCTGCAGCGTGAACAGCGCGCCGCCGATGCCCGAGAGCGCCGCCGCCAGGCAGAAGGTGAAGACCTTGAAATTGGCCACGTCGTAGCCCGAGAAGCGCACACGGTCTTCCTTGTCGCGCATGGCCAGCAGCAGCGTGCCCAGCTTGCTCTGCTGGATGAAGCGGCACAGCAGGATGGACAGCACCAGCAGCGCCACGCACACGTAGTAGAGGACGATCTTGGCGCTGTCGGTGCGCGTGTCCCAGCCCCAGAGGGTCTTGAGGTCGGTCATGCCGTTCACGCCGCCCGTGTAGCCCTGCTGGCCGATGATGAGCACCGTGCAGATCAGCGCCACGGCCTGCGTGATGATGGCGAAATACACGCCGCCCACGCGGCGCTTGAACATGGCGAAGCTCACGATCCAGGCCAGCAGCGTGGGCAGCACCACCACGGCCGCCAGCGCGAACGGCAGGCTCTTGAACGGCACCCAGAACGAGGGCAGCGCGGTGATCTGGTTCCAGTCCATGAAGTCCGGAATGCCGGGCGTGGACTGGATCTTGGTGCTGACCGGGTCGGAGGCTTCGAGCTTCAGGAACATCGCCATGGCGTAGCCGCCCAGGCCGAAGAACACGCCCTGCCCCAGGCTCAGCACGCCGCCGTAGCCCCACACCATCACCAGGCCGATGGCGACGAAGGCATAGGTCAGGTACTTGCCCACCAGGTTGAGGCGGAAGACGTCGAGGCTCAGTGGCAGGACCACGGCCAGCAGCACGGTGAGCAGCACCAGGCTGGCGAGCTGGTAGCGCTGGACCCAGGCTTTGAAGGCGTTCATGGGGTGACTCCGGTGGATGCGGGAAGGACGTGAGCGCGGCCGTTCAGCGGCGGACCTTGGAGGCGAACAGCCCCTGCGGCCGCACCATCAGGATCAGCACGATGAGCGAGAGCGTGATCACCTTGGCCATGGAGCCGGCCAGGAAGAACTCGGTGATCGACTGCGTCTGCGCGATGCCGAAGGCCGACACCACCGTGCCCAGCAGGCTGGCCGCGCCGCCGAAGGTCACGACGAGGAAGGCATCGACGATGTAGAGCGAGCCCGAGGTGGGCCCCGTGGAGCCGATGGTGGTGAAGGCCGCGCCCGCCACGCCGGCGATGCCGCAGCCGATGGCGAAGGTGAGGCGGTCGGTCTTCTTGGTGTCGATGCCGATGGCGTTGGCCATCACGCGGTTGCTCACCGTGGCGCGCACCCGCAGGCCCCAGCGGCTCCTGTGCAGCGCGATCAGCACGCCGGCCGTCACCACCAGGGTGAGCGCCAGCACGAACAGGCCGTTGACGGGGATGTCCAGCCCCTCGGCCGGTGCCCAGGAACCCATCAGCCATTCGGGCAGCGTGGGGCTGACCTCCTTGGGGCCGATGAAGGTGCGGAAGCACTGCTGCAGCGCCAGGCTCACGCCCCAGGTGGCCAGCAGCGTATCGAGCGGGCGCTTGTAGAGGTGGCGGATCAGCCCCCACTCCACCAGCCAGCCGGCCACGAAGGCGAAGCCGAACGCGGCCACGATGGCCAGCGGGAAATAGAACGGCATGAAGCCGGGCGCGTACTGCGCCGTGAGCGTCGAGCCCAGGTAGATGGTGTAGGCGCCGATGGTCATGAACTCGCCATGCGCCATGTTGATCACGCCCATCTGGCCGAAGATGATCGCCAGCCCCAGGCCCATGAGCAGCAGCACCGCGAACAGGCTCAGGCCCGCGAAGCCCTGCATCAGGCCGATGTTCATCATTTCGGAGAAAGTCATGGTGCAGCTCCTGCGTGCAAACCAAGGGATAAATGCGATCCGTGCCGGCACCAGCCGCCGCAGCGGCCCGCACCAGGCGCGGCATCGAAGGCTGGCGCGGCCCCAGGCCAGAGACACCGAGGAAGGGCCGCCCCGCACCGACGGTGTCGTCCCCCTCCCGCGCAGCGAGAGAGAGAGGGGGAAGGCACGCAGCGCCTCAGGGGGTGCTCACTGATAACCCTTGGGGAACGGATCGGGCTTGATGAGCTCGGGCGATTCGGACACCACCTTGAACGTGCCGTCCGGCAGCCCCTGGGCGATGCGCGACTTGCTCCAGAGGTGGTGGTTGGCGTCCACCTTCACGTAGCCTTCGGGCGCGCTCTTGAGCTCGATGCCGGGCGATGCGGCCACCACCTTGTCCACGTCGAAGCTCTTGGCCTTTTCCACCGCGGCCTTCCAGAGCCAGGGGCCCAGGTAGCCGGCCTGCGTCACGTCGCCGATCACCGCGTTGGGGCCGTACTTGGCCTTGAAGGCGGCCACGAACTTCTTGTTGTTCTCGTTGTCCAGCGACTGGAAGTACTTCATCGACGAATAGAAGCCCGCGAAGTTCTCGCCGCCCACGCCGGTCATCTCGTCCTCGGTGACCGACAGCGTCACCAGCAGCTGCTTGTCGCCCGTGATGCCGGCCGCCTTGAGCGCCTTGTAGAAGGCCACGTTGGAGCCGCCCACCACCGCCACGAAGATGCAGTCGGGCTTTTGCACCTTGATCTTGTTCATCAGCGAGCCGAAGTTGGTGCTGCCCAGCGGGTAGTACTCCTCGCCGACGACCTTGCCCTTCTGGAAGTTCTCGATGTGCTTGCGCGCGATCTTCATCGAGGTGCGCGGCCAGATGTAGTCCGACCCGATGAGGAAGAAGGTCTTGGCCTTCTTCTCCTTCTGCGCCCAGTCCAGGCTGTAGAGGATCTGCTGCGTGGCCTCCTGGCCGGTGTAGATCACGTTCTTCGATTGCTCCAGGCCTTCGTAGAACGTGGGGTAGTAGAGCAGGCCGTTCTCCTTCTCGAAGATCGGCAGCACGGCCTTGCGCGAGGCGCTGGTCCAGCAGCCGAACACGGCGGCGCAGTGGTCGTTGATGAGCAGCTTCTTGGCCTTCTCGGCGAAGGTGGGCCAGTCGGAGGCGCCGTCTTCCTTGATGACCTTGATCTTGCGGCCCAGCACGCCGCCCATGGCGTTGATCTGGTCGATGGCGAGCTGCTCGGCCTGGATGGAGCCCGTCTCCGAAATCGCCATCGTGCCCGTGGCCGAATGCAGCTGGCCCACCGTCACCTCGGTGTCGGTCACGGCCAGCTTGGTCGTGTTGACCTGGGCCGTGGGCTGGGCCTGGCCCCAGGCCGGCAGGCCGGCGATGGAGGCGGCGCCCATGGCCTGCAGCAGGCGGCGGCGGCCGGCATCGGCGCCGGCCAGGGGGGACGTGGCGTTCCGGGGATCGAGAGGGTGCTTCATGAAGGCGCTCCTTGCATCTGGCGAGGGGGGAGAGGGCGACGCACGGGTCGTCGTCGCGGTCGGCGGGAGAAGTTCCGCGCTGGAATGAAGGTTAGGGAGAACCCTGCAGGGCGCCCATACGTCAATTAACGTAGTGGCCTGCGCACGGCGCTGCTGCGCGCCGCTTCAAGAACGTTTCTTGCATGCCTGCACGGCATGGCAACCCCCACCGATGCCCCTGCGGCCAGGCAGACGATCTTCCGTTTCCGGCGCGAATACAACGCCTGGGTGGCCGACGAGTCCATGGAGGACTACGCGCTGCGCTACACGCCCAAGAGCTTCCGGCGCTGGAGCGAATTCCGCGTGGCGAACACGGCTTTCGGCTCGCTCTCGTTCCTCGCGCTGGAGGCCATCGGCGGCGCCATTGCGCTCAACTACGGCTTCGCCAACGCGCTCTGGGCGATCCTCGCGGTGGGCGTGCTGATCTTCCTCACCGGCCTGCCGATCGCCTACTGCGCCGCGCGCTACGGGCTGGACATGGACCTGCTCACGCGCGGCGCGGGCTTCGGCTACCTGGGCTCGACCATCACCTCGCTGATCTACGCGGTGTTCACCTTCATCTTCTTCGCGCTGGAGGCGGCCATCATGGCCCTCGCCCTGCAGCTGGTGGTGGACTGGCCGCTGCAGTGGTGCTACGTGCTTTCCTCGCTCGTCATCCTGCCGCTCGCCATGCGCGGCATCACGCTGATCTCGCGCCTGCAGGCCTGGACGCAGCCGCTCTGGCTCTTTTTGCTGCTGCTGCCCTTCGTGTGGATCGCGCTCGCGCAGCCGCAGCTCTACCGCGACTTCACCAGCCTCTCGGGCCTCAAGAGCGGCAGCAGCCAGTTCGATCCGCTCATGTTCGGCTCGGCCTGCGCGGTGATCTTCTCGCTGGTGGTGCAGATCGGCGAGCAGGTGGACTTCCTGCGCTTCCTGCCCGAGCGCACCGCCGCCAACCGCTGGCGCTGGTGGGGCGCGGTGCTGGTGGCCGGGCCGGGCTGGATCGCCATGGGCATGCTCAAGATGGCGGGCGGCGCCTTCCTCGCGTTCGCGGCGCTGCAGTTCGAGGTGGGCGTGCACCGCGCGGCCGAGCCCACGCAGATGTTCCTGGCCGGCTTCCAGCAGGTGATGCAGTCGCTGGGCCTGCCCGGCATGGCGGTGGCCGTGACGGTGCTGTTCGTCGTCGTCTCGCAGATCAAGATCAACCTCACCAACGCCTATGCGGGCTCGCTCGCCTGGTCCAACTTCTTCGCGCGCATCACCCGCAGCCACCCGGGGCGCGTGGTGTGGCTGGTGTTCAACGTGGGCATCGCCACGCTGCTGATGACGCTGGATGTGTTCGGCGCGCTGGAGAAGGTGCTGGCCTTCTACAGCAACGTGGCCATCGCCTGGGTGGGCGCGCTGGTGGCCGATCTGGTCATCAACAAGCCGCTGGGCCTCTCGCCGCGCGGCATCGAGTTCCGCCGCGCCTATCTCTACGACTTCAACCCCGTGGGCCTGGGCGCCATGGTGCTGGCCGCCGCCGTGGCCTGCTGTGCCTATGCCGGCCTGCTGGGCGAGGCCGCGGCGGCCTTCTCGCCCCTCATCGCGCTGGCCCTGTCGATGGCGCTGTCGCCGCTGCTGGCGTGGTGGACGGGCGGGCGCTACTACCTGGCCCGCCAGCCCGCCAACGGCTGGGCGCCGGGCGAGCTGGTGCGCTGCGCCGTGTGCGAGAACCGCTTCGAGTCCGAGGACATGGCCGGTTGCCCGGCCTACGGCGCGGCCATCTGCTCGCTGTGCTGCTCGCTCGAATCGCGCTGCCACGACCGCTGCAAGACCGGCTCGCGCGCGGCCGACCAGCTGCGCGGGCTGGCCACGCTGCTGCTGCCGCGCGCCTGGGCGGCCAAGGTGAATTTCCGGCTCGGCCAGTACCTGATGGTGCTGGTGTCGCTGTGCGCGGCCCTCGCCTTCCTGATCGGCGTGGTCTATGTGCAGGAGGGGCTGGAGACGCCCGCGCAGTTCCTGCGCGGGCCCTTCCTCAAGGTCTATGCCCTGCTCGCGCTGCTGGCCGCCGTGTGCGCGTGGTGGGTGGTGCTCAGCACCGACAGCCGGCGCATGGCGCAGGACGAATCCGAACGCCAGACCCAGCTGCTGCTGCAGGAGATCGAGGCGCACAAGCGCACCGACGCCGAACTGCAGGCCGCGCGCGACCGCGCCGAGGCCGCCAACATGGCCAAGACCCGCTACGTGGCCGGCATGACGCACGAGCTGCGCTCGCCGCTCAACAGCATCCTGGGCTACACGCAGATCCTGCAGAAGGGCCCGCCGGACCCGCATGCCCTGCGCGACGCGCTCTCCACCATCGAGCGCAGCGGCCGGCACATGCATGCGCTGATCGACGACTCGCTGGAACTCGCGCGCATCGAGGCCGGCCGGCTGCGGCAGGTGCTCGCGCCGCTGCCGCTGCCCGAGCTGGTGCGCGACGTCGAGGGCATGCTGCGCCCGCAGGCCGAGGCCAAGGGCCTGGCCTTCGCCGTGGAAGTGCTGGGTGCGATGCCCGAATGGATACGCGCCGACGCCAAGCGCCTGCGGCAGATCCTCATCAACCTGCTGTCCAACGCGGTGCGCTTCACCCGCCAGGGCGAAGTGCGGCTGCGGCTGGACTTCCGCGCGCACGTGGCGCGCATCGAGGTCATCGACACCGGCATCGGCATCGAGCCGCAGGACCTCGAACGCATCTTCCTGCCCTTCGAGCGCGGCAGCGCCGGCCGCCGCGCCAGCGAGGCCGGCACCGGCCTGGGCCTGACCATCACCCATCTGCTGACCGAACTCATGGGCGGCCAGCTCAGCGTGCGCAGCACCGTCGGCCAGGGCAGCACCTTCACCGCGCGCCTCTATCTGCCCGCCGCCGCGCCCGACCCGGCCTGGCAGCCCGCGCAGGCCGCCGCCCTGCGGCCCGTGGTGGGCTACCGGCCGCCGCGCCGCACCCTGCTGGTGGTGGACGACCAGCCGCTGCAGCGCCAGCTGCTCGCCGGCCTGCTGATGCCGCTGGGCTTCGACGTGCGCGAAGCCGCGAGCGGGCGCGAATGCCTGGAGATCGTGCGCCAGTCGCCGCCCGACCTGGTGCTGCTGGACATCACCATGGACGATCTCGACGGCTGGCAGACCGCCGCGCTGCTGCGCGAGCGCCTGCCGGCCGCGGCGCTGCCCATCGTCTTCGTCTCCGCCAACCAGTTCGACAACGACGGCGCGCGCGTGGCCGCCCAGGGCTGCCAGGGCTTCGTGGGCAAGCCGGTGGTCGAATCCGAACTGCTGCAGGCCCTGCAGTCCCCGCTGGGCCTGCAGTGGCTGCACGACCCGGCGCCGGACGAAACGCCCCGCCCCGCCGCCGCCACCACCACGACCACCCCCGCGCAGGCCGCTGCCGCGGCGGCTTGCGCAGCGCCGCTGCCGGAGCCGCTGCGCGAGGCGCTGCACCAGCTGGCCCGCTCCGGCCAGGCCTCCGCGCTGCGCGCCCGGCTGCATGCGGTCCAGGCCGCACATCCCGAATTGGCCGCGCTGCTGGAGCAGTTGCAGGAGGCGGCCGGCCAGCTCGACTTCGACCGGCTCACCCGCCTGCTGCGCGAACCCGAAGACGACACCGATGAACCCGACTGACCTCGCCCCCGCTTCCGTCCCCGCCGCCCCTTCCGCTGCGCCGCAGCGCGTCATCCTGGTGGTGGACGACGACCTCGCCACGCTGCGCATGATCGGCGACGCGCTGGCCGCCGAAGGCTACGCCGTGCTGGCCGCGCGCGATGCCGACGAGGCGCTGGAACGCTTCGACCTGGCCGTGCCCGACGGCGTGCTGCTGGACGCCGTCATGCCCGGCACCGACGGCTTCACGCTCTGCGCCCGCATCAAGGCCACGCCGCCCTGGTCGCACGTGCCCATCGTGTTCATGACCGGCCTCTCGGAAACCGACCAGATCGTGCGCGGCTTCGCGGCCGGCGGGGTGGACTACGTGGTCAAGCCGCTGCGCCTGCCAGAGGTGATGGCCCGGCTGGCCACGCACGTCGCCAACGCCCGCGCAGCCCGGCTGGCGCGCGAGGCAGTGGACGTGGCCGGCATGGGCGTGGTGGTGCTCGACGGGCAGGACCGCATCGCCTGGCGCTCGCCCCAGGCCACGCGCTGGCTGGAGGCCGCCTTCGTGACCGACCCCGCACCCGTGCCCGCAATGCTCCGCTGGCTGGCGCAGGCGCAGCGGCAGGGCGACGGCACCGTGCCGCTGCCGGAGGGCCAGCGCCTGGCGGCCCGGCCGCTGGGCGCCAGCGGCCTCGGAGAAACCATGCTGCTGCTGTCGGTGGACGCAGCGGGCGCCGCGCCGGCTGCGCGCACGCCCCCCACCCCGCTCACGCCGCGCGAGACCGAGGTGCTCTCCTGGATCGCCAAGGGCAAGACCAACCGCGACATCGCCGACATCCTGGGCATGAGCCCGCGCACGGTGAACAAGCACCTGGAGCACATCTTCGAGAAGCTGGGCGTGGAAACGCGCACGGCCGCTGCGGCGCTGTGGACCGCTTAGATCGTGAACACGTTCCTAGAGCCAGCGCAGCCGGCTCAGCCTCGCGCCGAGGCCGGCAGCCCGAACACACGGTCGAAGCCCCAGTTGAAGACGAAGGTATAGACCAGGAAGAAGAGCAGCAGGCCCAGGTCCATCACCAGCGCTTCCCAGAGCGTCACGTCGAACCACCAGGCGAAGAGCGGCACCAGGATCAGCGCCAGCCCGCCCTCGAATCCGATGGCATGCGCCACCCGGCGGCCCACGCTGCGCCCGCGCACCGGCTGGCGCGCCTCCCAGCGCTCGAAGGCCCAGTTGAAGCCGATGTTCCAGGCGATGGCGATCGCCGAACAGGCCACCGCCACGGCGCTGGAGTGCCCGGCGCCCTGGCCGGTCAGCAGCGCCAGGCCGGCCGTGGCGAAGGCGATGGCGATCAGCTCGTAGAGCGACACATAGACCACGCGGCGCCACGGCCCCTGCAGCCCGGCGGCGGCGGCAGCAGCGCGCGGGGCGGCGGGTGCGTTGGCGGGGGAAACAGCGGCGGCGGAGGAAGAGGTGTGCAAAGACATGCCTCGCACTGTATGTGCGTGCGGCTGATACATAAAGTCAGCTTGTTTCAGTTTTTCTGATAGAAATCCGGCCATGGCTTTCTCCTCCGACAGCGTCAACGTCTTCCTGGCCGTGCTGGACCACGGCTCGTTCTCCGCCGCCGCCCGGGCGCTCTCGCGCGTGCCCTCGGCCGTGAGCATGACCATCGCCCACCTGGAGGCCGAGCTGGACGTGCAGCTCTTCGACCGCAGCGGGCGCGAGCCCCAGCCCACCGCCGCCGCCCGGGCGCTGGAGCCACAGGCGCGGCTGCTGGGCGCGCAGCTGCGCCAACTCAACGCGCAGGCCCTGTCCCTCACGCAGGGGCTGGAAGAGCGCCTGACCATCGCCATCGCCCCCGAGCTGCTGGCCGGCCCCTGGACGGAGGCGCTGGCCGCCCTCACCGCCGACCATCCCCTGCTGCAGGTCGAAGTGCTGGCCGCCCCCCAGGCCGACGCCATGGCCCTGCTGCACGCCGGCCGCGCCCAGCTCGCGCTGGTGTTCGAACGCCCCAGCATCGACGGGCGCGAGGGCTTCCAGGAAGTGGGCAGCGAAACCCTGGTGGCCGTCATCGCGCCCCAGCACCCGGTGATGCAGGCCGCTGCCGGCGCGCCGCTCAGCGAGGTCCACCTCACCACCACCCGCCAGATCGTCGTCGCCGGCCGCGATCTGGCGCAGACCGACCCGCGTTTCGTCTTCGCCCGCCACCACTGGCGCACCGACAACCACCTGGCCGCGCTGAGCCTGATCGAAGCCGGCCTGGGCTGGGGCTGGCAGCCCCGCGAGCTGGTGGACCCGCGCATCCAGGCCGGCACGCTGGTGGAGATGCCGTTCGACAACCTCAGCAACGGCGTGAAGCTCTGGGTGGACGTGGTGTGGTCCAAGGAACGCCCGCTGGGGCTGGGCGCGCGGCGCTTCGTGGAGTGGCTGCAGCGGGGCAGCGAGCAGGCGCAGGACTGAGCGATCGCCGTGTATTGCTTGCTGCGTGTCAAGCTGGGAACTAGCTGGTCGTTGATAGCCCAAGTGGCATGAGCCCCAACTGATGTTCCTCTTGCATTGCGAGTTCTGCGTCCCTCATTGCGGCTTGTACCTCTACGGGAAGCCGCTTGAACTGCTCAGATCTGGCGATCGCCCAGTTAGGGCCAGAAATGACGTGAGGATGCTTGTCGAACCACAGACAGCCATGGCACTCCGCGAGACTGTTATGAGTACGCTCATCTTCCTTGAGCAAGTTGATGAGCTTGTGGCGGAGGTCATCCTCTGAAAGGACGTTGGACATATTTGGTCTCGTTGAGTTGATGAGACCTCATGTTGCCGTCACGACCATCTTCGTGGCCGCTGCCGTCACCACATTTCGTCGCAGCGCCAAAGAGCGCTCGTTGACCCAAGAGGGATGAAAGACAAGAGTGCGTCAACCCCGCATCGCGTCGCACAAATGCGACAGAGAATGAGATTGGTTCTCAACATGGTGTTACAGTTCGGCCGCTTCACGCATCGGTGGAGTGCCTGCCGTCTTCGCACCGGTCCGCGCCGAGCGCGGCCCCCACCGTCTCTTTCCCCTGCCCACCCGGGCCGGAGCCATCCGGCCTGTTGCCTTCGTCCTCCTCCCATGCCTGCTTTCTCGCCGTCCTCCCCGTCTTCGTCTTCGTTCGCTCCCCGCCGCGCGCCGCTGGCGCAGGCCGTGCTGGCGCTCACGGCCGCGCTGGCTGCCCATGGCGCGGCCCATGCGGCGGACGCTGCTGCCGCCGCTGCAGCGGCAGCGCCGACCGCCACGCTGAACGAAGTGCGCGTGCAAGACGCCAGCGATGCCGCCACCGGCTACCAGGGCGCGCAGCGCAACACCGCGGCGACCCGCACCGACACGCCCCTGATCGAGACGCCGCAGGCCGTGCGCGTGGTGTCGCAGCAGCTCATCGAAGACCTGGGCGCGACGCGCCTGGCGGACACGGTGGACTTCGTGAGCGGCGTCACGCGCCTCAATGACTTCGGCGGCACCTGGGACAACTACGCCATCCGCGGCTTCAGCAACACCGACGGCGGCTCGCTGCTCAACGGCTTCGCCTCCGGCCGGGGCTATGGCCCCATGCGCGACATGGCGACGGTGGAGCGGGTGGAGTTCCTCAAGGGCCCGGCCGCCGCGCTCTACGGCAGCAGCGAGCCCGGCGGCACGCTCAACATCGTCACCAAGAAGCCGCAGTTCACCGCATCGCACAAGGCCGGCCTGGAAGTGGGCACGCTGGGCATGCGCCGCGCGACGCTGGACACCACCGGCCCCATTTCGCAGAACCTCGCCTATCGCCTGAACGTGGCGGCCGAGGACGGCGCCAGCCGCACCAGCCTGGTGGACAACCAAAAGTACGTGGTCGCCCCGGCCTTCGCCTGGACGCTGGGCGACAGCACGGTGCTGCAGTACGAGGCCGAGTTCATCCGCATCCGCACGCCGCTGGACCGGGGCACCATCCAGGTGAACGGCAACGCGCTGGCCCTGCCGGCGGACCGCTTCCTGGGCGAGCCCAACCGCGGCAAGCTGCACGTGACGGGCGACACGCACCAGCTCACGCTGGACCACGACCTGGGCCAGGGCTGGCGCACGCGCGTGGGTGCTTCCTACCGCGAGACCGAGCTCTACGGCGATGCGATGGACCTCAACAGCACGCTGCTGCCCGACAACCGCACGCTGCGCCGCCGCGACAGCTGGCGCACCCTGCCCTCGCGCGACGTCTCGCTGCAGGCCGAGGTCGAAGGCAAGGTCACCACGGGCAGCCTGCGCCACACGCTGCTGGCGGGTGTGGAATCCTGGCGGCTCTTCGTGGGCCAGTACGGCATCTATTCCAACCCGAACACGGCGCCGTACGCCATCGACATCTACCAGCCGACCTACGGCGTGGGGCGCACCGCGCCGCTCACGCCGCTCTTCGACACGGTGGACCACCAGCGCGCCACGGGCCTCTTCCTGCAGGACCAGATCGACCTGACTGCGCGCTGGAAGCTGCTGGCCGGCGTGCGCTTCGACCGCTTCCACCAGAGCCTGGAGGACCGGCTGGCCAAGACCAACACCACGCAGGAACATTCCTCCACCTCGCCGCGCGTGGGCCTGAGCTACATGCTCACGCCGGACAGCTCGGTCTATGTCTCCTACGGCCGCTCGTTCCGGCCCAATGCCGGCGGCGATGCGTCGGGCAACGCCTTCGCGCCGACCAAGGGCAAGGCCTTCGAGGCCGGCGCCAAGTGGCAGTCGCCCGACCAGCGCCTGATCGCGTCCATGGCCGTGTTCGACATCCGCAAGACCAACGTGCTCACGCGTGACCCGAACAACGCCAACTTCAGCGTGGCGGCGGGCGAGGTGCGCAGCCGCGGCATCGAGGCCGACATGTCCGGCAAGCTCGACGCCCATTGGCGCCTGACGGCCAACGCCGCCTATACCGACACCGAGGTGCTGCGCGACAACAACCCGGCCCTGCTGGGCAAGCGCCTGCTGGGCATCCCGCGCGTGAGCGGCGGCCTCTTCGCCATCCGCGAAGACCGCCTGGCCTCGGGCGGGCGCTATGGCGTGGGCGGCGGCCTGGTGTACGTGGGCGAGCGCACCGCCACGGCCAACGACACCTACCGCCTGCCGGGCTACACCACGGCACGTGTGACGGCCTACTGGCAGATCGACCCGCGCACGCGCCTGACGCTGGACGTGCACAACCTCTTCGACAGGCACTACGCCGCCACCTCGTGGGGCGCGCTCACCGTCATGCCGGGCCTGGGCCGGCAGGTGGTGGCGGGGCTGCAGCACAGCTTCTGATGCCGGTGCCGATGCGCTGACGGTTCGCGCCGGGGCTGCAGAAATTCCAGGCATTCCGGCCTGCAGCCCTTTCCCCATAAGGGTGCGGCGCTATTTAATGAATAGCGCCAGCCGGGCTCATGCCTGTACCCGCAGCGCCCGCGCCTCGCGCTCCAGGAAGCGGTAGAGCTGCGCATCGTCGGCATAGCCGACGTTGAAGCGCAGCCAGGGCGCGGGCCGCAGGTCGCTGCGGAACAGGTCGCCCGGCGCCAGCAGGAAGCCGTGGGCGATGGCGCGCTGCGCCAGGGCGCGCATGTCCACGTCGCCGCGCTCGAAGCGCGCCCAGAGGAAGGGGCCGCCGGCAGGCTCCATGAAGAGCTGCATGCCCGCGGCCTGCAGGCCCCGGCAGACGGCCTGCTGTGCCTGCTGCAGCTGCTCGGCCAGGCGCTGCAGGTGGGTGCGGTAGTGGCCGTCCACCAGCACGGCCAGCAGCAGCTTCTCGTTCAGCTCCGACGTGGTGAGGCTGCTCACCATCTTCTGGAAGATGATCTTCTCGCCCATCTCCTCGCTGCAGGCCACGAAGCCCACGCGCAGGCTGGGCGAGACGGTCTTGGAGAAGCTGCCCACGTGGATCACGCGGCGCAGCTGGTCGAGCCGCGCCAGGCAGGTGGAGCCGGGCGGCTCCAGCCCGGCCATGGCCTCGTTGTCCACCAGGGTGAAGTCCATCTGCTCGGCCAGGCGCAGCAGCTGGTAGGCCACGGCCGGGCTGATCTGGCTGCCCGTGGGGTTGTGCAGGTTGGAGGTGGTGAAGAAGGCCTTGGCCCGGTGGCGCTGCTGCAGCGACTGCAGCGCGGCCAGGTTGGGGCCCTGCAGCGTGCGTTCCACGCCCACCAGCTTCAGGCCCATGGAGCGCAGCATGGCGAACAGGTTGGTGGAGCCGGGCTCGTCCACCAGCACCACGTCGCCGGGCTGCAGCAGGCATTTGGCGACCAGCAGCAGCGCCTGCGATGCGCCGTGCGTCATCACGATCTGGTGCGGCGCGGCCTCGATGCCGCGCTGGCCCAGCAGGATCTGGATCTGCTGGCGCAGCGGCAGGTAGCCGTAGGGCGTGCCGTACCGGGCCAGGCCCGTGGGCGTCTTGCGCGCCAGCGCCGCCATGGCGCGCCGCACGCCGTCGGCATAGAGCCATTCGGGAGGGACCCAGCCGCAGCCGGCGTTGCGCAGGGCGCGGTCGTCCTCGTACACGTGCTTGAGCAGCCAGAGCGAATCCACCGACGTGCGGCCCTGGAAGGGGCGGCGACGCTGCGATTTGTCCATGGGCGATGCGGCCACGTAGTAGCCGCTGGCCGGGCGCGCCTCCACATGGCCTTCGGCCACCAGCCGCTGGTAGGCGTTGGTGGCGGTCATGGTGCTGATGCCGCAGGCCTGCGCCAGCTTGCGCACCGAGGGCAGGCGCTCGCCGGCGGGCCGGCGGCCGGTGGAGATGTCGGCCAGCAGGGCGTCGTACACCTGCCGCACCAGCGGCTGCGGGCTTGCGGGGTCGAGAGGGATCATGGCGTGCGGTGGTGGTGGTTGGCATGCAGCCGGCATGCGCAGCAGGCGTGCACGCAAGCTGTGCGCGGGCCGGCCCCAAAACAGGGCGCGGCGGCAACTGTTCTACAACAGGCGGTGCCAACTGTACATACACATTCGGCGCTTTCGATGCCTCAATAGAGCCCGGCCCGCCGCCCTGCTCCAGCGCCTGGAGCGCGATGCGGTGCGGCCCCCCGACACGCCGTGCCCCGGCGACCCAGGAAGCCCGTCATGCCAACCACCACCCAGTCCTTCCCCGCCCAGCCGGCCCGCCGCCGAGCCGCAGCGCAGCTCGCGCGCTGGGCCTGCGCCCTCACGGCCGTGCTGGCCTGCAGCCTGCCCTTGGGCGCATCGGCGCAGCCCGCAGCGGCATCAGCAGCCGCCGGCACGCTGCGGATCATTCCCGCGTCGAACATGACGGTGCTGGACCCGATCTGGACCACCGCCTACATCTCGCGCAACTTCGGCTACATGATCTACGACACGCTGTTCGGCACCGATGCGCAGGGCCGCATCCAGCCGCAGATGGTGAGCCAGTGGAAGGTGTCGCCGGACGGCAAGGTCTGGACCTTCACGCTGCGCGACGGGCTGGAGTTCAGCGACGGCAAGCCCGTCACCAGCGAGGACGTGGTGGCCTCCCTCAAGCGCTGGGCCAGCCGCGACACCTTCGGCGACCAGCTCGCCAAGGCCATCGGCCAGTACGAAACGCCCGACGCCAGGACCTTCGTGCTGCGCCTGAAGAGCCCCTTCGGCCTGGTGACCGAGGCGCTGGGCAAGCCCTCGTCCAACGTGCCCTTCATCATGCCCAGGCGCGTGGCCGACACGCCCGGCGACGTGCAGATCAAGGAGACCATCGGCTCCGGCCCCTATCTCTTCAAGGCCGACGAATTCCGGCCCGGCGAGAAGGCCGTGTTCGTGAAGAACACGAAGTACAAGCCGCGCGCAGAGGCGCCTTCGGGCACCGCCGGCGGCAAGAACGTGTACGTCGATCGCGTCGAATGGCTCTTCATCCGCGATGCGCAGACGCAGCTCAGCGCGCTGCTCAACGGCGAGGCCGACATCCTGGAGCAGCCCGCGTTCGAGCAGTACGCCGTGCTGCGCAGCAACCCGCAGATCGAGCTGGTGGATGCGCAGCCCGCGGGCAACCAGTTCATCCTGCGCTTCAACTTCCTGCACGCGCCGTTCAACAACGAGAAGATCCGCCGCGCCGCCATGCTGGCGCTGGGGCAGGAGGCCTTCCTGCGCACCCAGGTGGGCGCGCCCGGCCTCACGCGCTTTTGCAAGAGCATGTTCCCCTGCGGCACGCCGTTCGAATCCGACAAGACGGGCGAGTACACCGGCATCGCCAACCCGCAGAAGGCCCGCGCGCTGCTGCAGGAAGCCGGCTACAAGGGCGAACCCGTGGTGCTGATGCGCCCGGCCGAGAACGGCACCATCGGCAAGCTGCCGCTGGTGGCCAAGCAGCAGCTGGAGCAGGCCGGCTTCAAGGTCGATCTGCAGAACATGGACTGGCAGACCCTGGTGAGCCGCCGCGCCCGCAAGGACGCGCCCACGGCCGGCGGCTGGAGCGCCTTCCTCACCGCCTGGACGGCCTCGGACATCCTCAACCCGATCACCATGTCGATGATGAACGCCACGGGCGACAAGGGCTGGTTCGGCTGGCAGGACGATCCCACGCTCGAAGCCATCAAGAAACAGTTCGCCACGGCCACCACCGACGCCGACAAGAAGAAGTTCGCCGAGGCCGCCCAGCTGCGCGCCTTCGAGACCGTGACCCACGTGCCCGTGGGCCAGTTCAGCCAGCCTGCGGCGGTGCGCAAGGGCGTGAGCGGCCTGGTGCCGGCCGGCGCCCAGGTGTACTGGAACATCCGCAAGCAATAAGCCGGGGAGCGCGACCATGCTGGCCTTTCTCGGCAAACGCCTTCTTTCCACGCTGCCCGTCGTGCTGGTGGTGGCCATCACCGTCTTCATGATCGTGCGGCTCACGCCGGGCGATCCGGCGGCCATCATCGGCGGCAACAGCGCCACCAACGAAGACCTGGACCGCATCCGCGTGCAGCTGGGCCTCACGCAGCCGCTGTGGACGCAGTTCCTGCTGTGGGCCGGCAAGGTGCTGCAGGGCGACCTGGGTTTCTCCTTCTTCCTGAACAAGCCGGTGCTGGAGCTGATCGCCCAGCGCGTGGAGCCCACCCTGTCGCTGGCCGTGGGCACCCTGGTGCTGGCCGTGGCCATCGCGCTGCCGCTGGGCACGCTGGCCGCCTGGCGCATGGGCAGCTGGATCGACAAGGCGGTGATGGCCTTCTCGGTGGCCGGCTTCTCGGTGCCGGTGTTCGTGATCGGCTACGTTCTCATCTACCTGCTGGCCATGAAGCTGCAGTGGTTCCCCGTGCAGGGCTACCGCCGCATGGCCGACGGCCTGGGCCCCTGGGCGCGGCAGCTGGCCCTGCCCTGCCTGACGCTGGCCGTGACCTACGTGGCCCTGCTGGCGCGGGTGACGCGCGCCGCGGTGAGCGAGGCGCTGACCGAGGACTACATCCGCACCGCCCGCGCCAAGGGCATCAGCGAACGCGCCGTGCTCACCCACCACGCGCTGCGCAACGCCGCCGTGCCGGTGGTCACCGTGATCGGCGTGAGCGCCGCGCTGCTGCTGGGCGGCGTGGTGGTCACCGAAACCGTCTATGCCATTCCCGGCCTGGGCCAGCTCACGGTGGATGCGGTGCTCAACCGCGACTTCCCCGTGCTGCAGGGCGTGGTGCTGTTCTTCGCGCTGATCTACGTGGCCGTGAACCTGCTGGTGGACCTGAGCTACCTCGCCCTGGACCCCCGCATCCGCTACTGAAAAAACGCCCACCCGCCGACCTGCCTGGAGCCTTCCCCATGAACCCCACCACCCCCTGGATTCGCCTGCTGCGCCACGGCGCCGTGCGCGGCGGCGCCATCGTGCTGGCCGCGCTCGCGCTGCTGGGCCTGCTGGCGCCCTGGCTGGGCACCATCGACCCGGCGGCGATGGATGCCTCCTTCATCAACGTGGCGGCCGGCGCCTCGGGCGCCGTCACCCTGCCCGACGGCGCGCAGGTGCAGCACACCTTCTGGATGGGCAGCGACAGCGTGGGCCGCGACATCTGGAGCCGCGTGCTCTACGGCACCCGCATCTCGCTGATGGTGGGCGGCTTCACCGCCGCGCTGGCCGTGGCCCTGGGCTGCACGCTGGGCATGCTGGCGGGCTACTTCCGCGCGGCCGACGCGGTGCTCATGCGCGTGATGGACGGGCTGATGGCCATTCCCGCCGTGCTGCTGGCCATCACCCTGGTGGCCATGCTGGGCGCCACGCTGCCCACCGTGATCCTGGCCATCGCCGTGCCCGAGGTGCCGCGCGTCACGCGCCTGGTGCGGGCGCTGGTGATCGGCCTGCGCGACGAGCCCTTCGTCGAGGCCGCCCGCGCCCTGGCCACGCCCGATGCCACCATCCTGTGGCGCGACATCCTGCCCAACGCGCTGGCGCCGCTGATCGTGCAGGGCACCTTCATCGCCGCCTCGGCCGTGCTGACCGAGGCCATCCTGAGCTTCCTGGGGCTGGGCCTGCCGTCCGACGTGCCCACCTGGGGAAACATCATGGCCGAAGGCCGGGTGCTGTTCTCGCAGGCGCCGGGCAACGTGCTGTGGCCCGCGCTCTTCCTGGTGCCGACGGTACTCGCCATCAACCTGCTGGGCGACGGTCTGCGCGACGTGCTCGATCCCAAGTTCTCCCGCCGCGCCTGAAACGAGAAGGGCCCACGCCATGAAACCCCATCCCCAACAACGCGCGCTCGGCGAAGTGCTGGCCGGCGCTGCCGCAGGCTCCGCCGCCGCGCCCTCCACCGTGCTGGAAGTGCGCGGCCTGCAGGTGGCCCTGCCCGCCGATGCCGACCGGCCCCACGCCATCGCTCAGCTCGACGTGCGCATCGAGGCCGGCCGCACGCTGTGCATCGTGGGCGAATCGGGCTCGGGCAAGTCGGTGCTCGCCACCACCGTGATGGGGCTGCTGGCCAAGGGCCTTGCCATCACGTCGGGCGACATCGCGCTGGGCGGCGAGCCGCTGCTGCAGGCCGGCCGCTACGTGCCCGAAAGCCGGCTGCGCGCGTTGCGCGGCCGCGTCATGGGCATGGTGTTCCAGGAGCCGATGACCGCGCTCAACCCGGTGCTGGCCTGCGGCGAGCAGATCGACGAGCTGCTGCGCACCCACACCACCGAAGGCGCCGCCGAGCGCAAGCGCCGCATCCTCCAGGTGTTCGAGCGCGTGCGCCTGCCCGACCCCGAACGCATCTTCGCCAGCTACCCGCACCAGCTCTCGGGCGGCCAGCGCCAGCGCATCGTGATCGCCATGGCCATCATCCTGAAGCCGCGCCTGCTGATCTGCGACGAGCCCACCACAGCGCTGGACGTGACCACGCAGGCCGAGATCCTGCAGCTCATCGCCGAGCTGCAGGCCGAGCAGGGCAGCGCCGTGCTGTTCATCACGCACGACATGGGCGTGGTGGCCGAGATCGCCGACGAGGTGATGGTCATGCACCGCGGCGCGCTGGTGGAGCACGGCCCCTGCGAACAGGTGCTGCGCCAGCCGCGCGAGGACTACACCCGCATGCTGCTGGCCGCCGTGCCCGGCATGACGCCGCCGCCCGCGCGCGAGCTGCCCGGCGGCAAGCCGCTGCTGCAGGGCCAGGGCGTGGGCAAGACCTACACCCGCCGCGACTGGCTGGGCCGCGCCCGCCACAACACCGCGCTGCAGGACGCGAGCGTGGCCGTGCACCGCGGCGAGACGGTGGGCGTGGTGGGCGAATCGGGCTCGGGCAAGTCCACCTTCGCGCGCTGCATGATCCGGCTGATCGACCCTACCGAGGGCCGCATCGCCTGGGGCGAGCGCGAGGTGCAGTCGCTGCCCGAAAGCCGGCTGCGCCCGCTGCGCTCGCGCGTGCAGGTGGTGTTCCAGGACCCGAACCGCTCGCTCAACCCGCGCCGCACGGTGGGCTCCTCGATGATCGAAGGCGCCATGAACTTCGGCATGGACCGGCGCCACGCCCAGCGCACGGCCGAAGAGCTGATGGACCGCATCCAGCTGCCGCGCACCGCGCTGCAGCGCTATCCGCACCAGTTCTCGGGCGGGCAGCGCCAGCGGCTGGCCATCGCCCGCGCCATCGCCTGCCAGCCCCAGGTGCTGGTGGCCGACGAGGCCGTGTCGGCGCTCGACGTGTCGGTGCAGGCGCAGATCCTGGACCTGCTGCGCGAGCTGCAGCGCGACCTGGGCCTGGGCATCCTCTTCATCACCCACGACCTGCGCGTGGCCGCCCAGCTGTGCGACCGCGTGATCGTGATGAGCCAGGGACGCATCGTCGAGGAAGGCGCCACCGCCGCCGTGTTCGGCGCGCCCGCGCACGGCTACACGCGCCGCCTGCTGGCCGCCGCGCCCCGCGCCGAGCTGGCCGGCGCCGCCGCTGTCATCTGATGCCGTCGCTTTCCTTGCCACGGCGCCGCCTGCTGCCCGCCGATGCGGCCTGGCGCCGCGCCTTCGCGCGCGGCGGGCGCGACATCGCCGGCGCCGCGCTGGGCACGGTGGCCATGGGGCTGGTGACGGGCGTGGCCATGCGCAACAGCGGCCTGGGGCTGGAACTGGTGCTGGCCATGTCGCTGCTGGTGTTCGCCAGCGCCTCGCAGCTGGCCTGCCTGCCGCTGATCGCCGTGGGCGCGCCGCTCTGGATCATCGCCGCCACCGCCGGGGTGCTGAACCTGCGCTTCGTCGTGTTCAGCGTGCACTGGCGGCGCTACTTCGGCGGCCACGGGCGCGGCCGGCGCATGCTGCTGGCCTACCTGGCGGGCGACCCGATCTATGCGCGCTTCGTGCAGCGCTTTCCGCAGCCCGCGCCGGGCGGGCGCGCCACGCCCGAGCAGCAGGGCTACTTCCTGGGGCTGGCGCTCACCAACTGGGCGGCCTGGCAGGCAGCGTCGCTGGCCGGCATCTTCCTGGCCGATGCGATCCCCACCGCCTGGGGGCTGCGCTTCGTGGGCGTGCTGGCGCTGCTGGCGCTGGCCCTGCCCATGCTGGTGGACCGCGCCGTGCGCTGCTCGGCCGCCGCCGCCGCGGTGGTGGCGCTGGCCACTGCCTCCTGGCCCATGGGGCTGAACGTGGTCATGGCGATCGCCACGGCCTTCGCGGTGGGCATCTGGGCCGACCGCCGCTGGAACAAGGCCTGAGAGCCGCAGCCACCGCCATGCCCTTCGCCGCAGAGAACCTCCTCCCCTGGCTGGCCGTCATCGCCCTGGTGCTGGTCACCGTGCTCACGCGCAGCTTCTTCCTGCTGCCGCACGGCGAGCCGCGCCTGCCCGGCTGGCTGCGCCAGGGCCTGCGCCACGCGCCCGTGGCCGCGCTGCTGGCCATGGTGGTGCCGGAAATCTTCCTGAACCAGGGCCACCTGCCGTCGGACTGGCGCGATGCGCGCCTGGCCGCCGTGGCCGCCGCCCTGCTCTACCACTGGGCCCGGCGCGGCGACGTGACGGGCACCATACTCACCGGCACGGCGACGCTGCTGGTGCTGCGCCTGGGCCTGGGCTGGGCCTGAGCGCGGCAGGACGACAACGCAAACATCCCTACGAACGAACGCAAGGTACGACATGAGCTTGGCAATGACTTGGGACGAATGGGCCGCCCACGACGCGGTGGGCCTGGCCGAGAGGGTGCGCCGGGGCGAGGTGACCGCCGCCGAACTGGCCGCCCAGGCGGCGGCCGGCGTGGCGAAGGTGAACCCCGCCCTGAGCGCGGTGGTGGAGGTCTTCGCCGATGCGGTGGCCGATCCGCTGCAGGCCGGCGTGAATGCCGAGGGCCCGCTGGCCGGCGTGCCCTTCTTCATGAAGGACCTGGGCCCCACCCTGGCCGGCCGGCTGCAGGAGCAGGGCTCGCTCTTCATGCGCGGCAACCGCCCCACCGAAGACGCCTGGCTCACGCGGCAGATGCGCCGCGCGGGGCTGAACCTCATGGGCCGCACCACCACGCCGGAATTCGGCGTCTGCAGCTCGGCCGAGAACCCGGCCGTCTATGTCACGCGCAACCCCTGGAACACCGGCTACACCACCTGCGGCTCCTCCGCCGGCACGGCCGCCATCGTGGCGGCGGGCGTGGTGCCGATGTCGCACGCCACCGACGGCGGCGGCTCCATCCGCATCCCGGCGGGCTTCAACGGCAACATCGGCCTCAAGCCCTCGCGCGGCGTGTTCTCCATCGCGCCGCAGGCTTCGGACATCACGGGCTATGTCTCCACCCAGGGCTGCCACAGCCGCACGGTGCGCGACACGGCCGCCTTCGTCGATGCCTGCCGGGGCGGCGCGCCGGGCGAGTTCATGCCCTACTGGACGGCGCCCGAGCCCTATACAGAACTGATCCGGCGCGATCCGGCCCGCCTGCGCATCGCGCTCTCGCACGAATGGGGCGACTACCGCGCCACGCCCGCCATCGTGGCCGAGCTGGAAAAGGCCGGCCGCTTCCTGGAAGGCCTGGGCCACCACGTCGAATGGGCGCTGCCGCAGGTGGACCTGCGCGCCGCCTTCCGCGCCCAGACCACCTGCTACATCAGCAACTTCGCCCAGGTCATCAACGGCCTGCTGGAGCGGCGCGGCCTCGAATCGCCGCCCGCCGACCTGATCGAGCCCATCAACATCCGCATCTGGGAGGCCGGCCGCGACCTGCCCTATGCCGAGCGCCACCGCATGCAGACCGTGTTCAACACCACGGCGCGCGGCTTCGGCGCCTTCTTCGAGGAGTGGGACATCATCCTCACCCCCATCACCGCGCGGCCCACGCCGCCCGTGGGCACCACCGAATACCTCACCACCAGCAGCAACCCCGACGTGCTGGACTGGTTCGACAACCTCTGGCAGTTCTTCGCCTACACGCCGCTCTCCAACCTCTGCGGCATTCCGGCCCTCTCGCTGCCCATGGGCGCGCAGGACCACGGCCTGCCCTTCGGCATCCACGCCCAGGCCCGGCAGGGCCACGACGGCCTGCTGCTGCAGCTGGCTGCGCAGATCGAGCGCGCGCTGGGCGGGCGCTGGAACGATGGCCGCCGGCCCGGGGTGCATGTGACGCAGGCTTAGCCTTCGGCCCACAAGCTGAGGCCCGCGGCGCGGCTACAGTGTTTCCTCCCACAAGAAGCAGAGACGAGACGCGCCGATGGACTTCGCACCCTTTTCCCGCATCGATCCCGATCTGGCCCGGCAATGGGCCGACTGGCAGCCCCAGGCCTTCGCCAGCCTGCCCGCCCACCGCAAGGACGTGCCCGAACCCCTGGCGCTGGAGCGCTTCGACCCCGGCGCCAAGCCCTTCTCGCAAGGCGACAAGGCCAAGGACAAGGCCGCGGTGGAGGCCCTGGCCGCGGAGCTGGACGGCCTGCAGAACCTGCTCTACGCCGACCGGCGCTACAAGCTGCTGGTGCTGCTGCAGGGCACCGACACCTCGGGCAAGGACGGCACCATCCGCGGCGTGTTCGGCCGCATGAGCGCCCTGGGCCTGCGCGCCGTGGGCTGGCGTGCACCCACCGACGTGGAGCGCGCACATGACTACCTCTGGCGCATCCACGCCCAGGTGCCCGGGGCCGGCGAGACCGTGGTCTTCAACCGCAGCCACTACGAAGACGTGCTGGTGCCCGTGGTGCAGGGCTGGATCACGCCCGAGCAGCACGCCCAGCGCCTGGCGCACATCAACGACTTCGAGCGCATGCTGGCCGAGACCGGCACGGTGATCGTCAAGTTCATGCTGCACATCGGCAAGGACGAGCAGCGCGAGCGTCTGCAGGAGCGGCTGGACGACCCGGCCAAGCACTGGAAGTTCGAGATGGGCGACATCGAGGCGCGCAAGCAGTGGGACGACTACCAGCGCGCCTACGCCACCCTGCTGGCCGCCACGCACACGCCCTGGGCACCGTGGACCATCGTGCCGGCCAATTCCAAGACCCACCGCAACCTGATGATCGCCACCGTGCTGCGCGAGGTGCTGCAGAAACTCGACCTGCGCTACCCCGAGGGCGATCCGGCGCTCTCCAAGTTCAAGGTCGAATAGCGCAGGGTGCGGCGCGGGGTGTGTGGCGTGGTGGCGGCCCGGCCCGGGCCCCGCCGCACAATGGCGCGCATGTTCCTGTTTCGGAGACCGCTCCCATGACCTCCCGCTTCTCCTTCTGGCGCGCCCTGGGCGCCACCGCCACCCTGGCCTGTGCGGCCCTCGCGGCCCAGCCCGCCGCCGCGCAGGCGCCCTCCTTCGGCATCAAGCCGCTGCTGGCCCAGGCGTCCGACGCCGCGCTCGACAAGCTCTCGCAGCCCGGCGCCTTCTCGGCCGATTCGGCCATCCGCATCGGCCTGCCGGGCGCGGCGGGCCACGGCGGCGTGGGCAAGCTGCTGGACCTGGCCCAGCAGTCGGGCCTGTCGGGCAACCTCGATGCGGCCCTGAACCGCGCCGCCGAACAGGCCGCCGCGCAGGCCAAGCCCATCTTCCGCGCCGCCATCGACCGCGCCACGCTCAACGACGCCATCGACATCGCCCGGGGCGGCAGCACCGGCGCCACCGACTACCTGCGCAAGAGCACGGGCGCACAGGTCACCAGCCAGCTCAAGCCCCTGGTGCGCAACGCCCTGCAGGCCAGCGGCGTGCTGCAGAAGACGGCCCAGCTCTCGGCGCTGGGCTTCGACGAGGCGCGCCTCTCGGACTACGTGGCCGGCAAGACCGCCGACGGCATCTTCACCTATGTGGGCCGCGAGGAAACCCGCATGCGGCAGGACCCGATCGGCACCGGCACGCAGCTGCTCAAGGGCCTGGGCTTCTGACCTTATCGCGCCGTAGCCCTTGTTGAATCTGGGTAAGATGCTATGGTTTTTGATGGTCCGTCGGGATCGCACGGCGTTCGGCAAGGTTATGCATCCGATGCATAACCCCGAAACACTCCGGCCTTGGACAGCCGCCGGGGGCAGGCATACAGTCATCCGCCTGAACTGACTTCCTTCAAGGAACCTCCGTATGTCGAACACCCCCGACACCCTCGTCCAGCACGCCGTGCCCTCCTACCTCCAGGCCGACCACCTCGGCCCCTGGGGCAACTACCTGCAGCAGGTGGACCGCGTCACGCCGTACCTCGGCGGCCTCGCGCGCTGGGTCGAAACGCTCAAGCGCCCCAAGCGCATCCTGATCGTTGACGTGCCCATCGAGCTGGACAACGGCACCATCGCCCACTTCGAGGGCTACCGCGTGCAGCACAACCTGAGCCGCGGCCCCGGCAAGGGCGGCGTGCGCTTCCACCAGGACGTGACGCTGTCCGAAGTGATGGCGCTCTCGGCCTGGATGTCGGTGAAGAACGCGGCCGTGAACGTGCCCTACGGCGGTGCCAAGGGCGGCATCCGCGTCGATCCCAAGAAGCTCTCGCGCGGCGAACTCGAACGCCTCACGCGCCGCTACACCAGCGAGATCGGCCTGCTGATCGGCCCCTCCAAGGACATTCCCGCGCCTGACGTAAACACCAACGGCCAGGTCATGGCCTGGATGATGGACACGTACTCCATGAACGTGGGCGCCACCGCCACCGGCGTGGTCACCGGCAAGCCCGTGGACCTGGGCGGCTCGCTCGGCCGCGTCGAGGCCACCGGCCGCGGCGTCTTCACCGTGGGCGTGGAAGCCGCCAAGCTCACCGGCCTGCCCATCGAAGGCGCACGCGTCGCCGTGCAGGGCTTCGGCAACGTCGGCGGCATCGCCGGCAAGCTCTTCGCCGAAGCGGGAGCCAAGGTCGTCGCCGTGCAGGACCACACCGGCACCATCTTCAACAAGGACGGCCTGGCCGTGCCGGCGCTGCTGGCGTATGTGCGGCACACCGGCGGCGTGGGCGGCTTCGCCGGCGCCGAGACCATCGCCAACGAAGACTTCTGGAGCGTGGACTGCGAGATCCTGATCCCCGCCGCGCTGGAGAACCAGATCACCAAGGACAACGCCGGCAAGATCAAGGCCAAGCTGGTGATCGAAGGCGCCAACGGCCCCACCACCACCGAGGCCGACGACATCCTGGCCGACAAGGGCGTGCTGGTGCTGCCCGACGTGATCGCCAACGCCGGCGGCGTGACGGTCAGCTACTTCGAATGGGTGCAGGACTTCTCCAGCTTCTTCTGGAGCGAGGACGAGATCAACGCCCGCCTGGTCCGCATCATGCAGGAGGCCTTCGCGGGCATCTGGCACGTGGCCCAGGAACACAAAGTCACGCTGCGCACCGCCACCTTCATCGTGGCCTGCCAGCGCATCCTGAGCGCCCGCGAAATGCGCGGCCTCTATCCCTGATGCATTGACGTCGGCGAACCCGACAGCGAACCCCTGCCGCGCGCGCCCATCCGGCCCGCGCGGCAGCCAGAAGCCGCCAGCGCCCTACCCGGGCCCTGGCGGTTTGTCGTTGTGCGGGGGCGGCGGCAGCCGCTCGCCCAGGCGCTGCGCTTCATCCGCAGGCGCCACGCGCAGCGCCATGCAGAAGGGCTGCACGCAGGCGGCCTGGCCCAGATAGGGGCAGCCGGGCGTGTCGCAGGGCGTGCCCTGGCCGCCGCGCGCGTCTTCGTCCTCCTCGGGCGGGCGCCAGCCGGCGGCTTGCAGGGCGGCCATCTGCAGCCAGGGGTCGCCCGCGCTGCGCGGGTCGCGCCCATAGACGGTGGCGGCCTGCGCGGCGAGCCAGGGCGTGACATCGAGGGCCAGCAGCGCGCTGGTGCGGGCACCGTCCGCCTCCGGCGACTGCAGCACCAGCGCGAAGAGGCCCGACGCCAGCGCCTGGGGCCGGCCGGCGAAGGCGGCGGACAGCGGGCTTGCGGCATTGGCGCCAGCGGCCGATGGGGGCTGTTCCTGCAGCCACGCGGCGGGCACGCGCAGCGCCACGGCCACGGGGCGGGCGCCTTCGCCCGTCTGCACCGCGCCCTGCCCCACCAGCCAGGTGCGCAGCGGCGGCAGGGCCGTGTCTTCGTGGGCGGCGAGCTGCGCCTCCAGCGCGGCGGACCAGGGCTGGGCGGCCACCACGCGCTGCGGCGCCTGGCCGGGCGCGGTCAGCTGGCGTACCAGCGCGTCGAGCACCTGGCGCAGCGGCGCGGGCACGCCGCCCGTGGGCCAGGGCGTGGTGCGCAGCGGGGCGGCGGCATCGGTGGCCGCTGCGGCGGGCCGGCCCAGGCTGGCCAGCGGCGCCTGCGCGGGCCGCCCGTCCGACCCGCCCGCTGCGCTGCCGGTGCGGCCGGGCGCATCGCCGCCTTCCGCGCCCTGCAGGCTTTCACGGGCCTGGGGCGAGAGGCTCACGCGGTCGGGCGTGGCGGGCTGGGGCAGTGGCGGCGGGGCGATGAACTGCGGCGGCACGGCGCCGGGCTGCAGCGTGGCCGGAAACGATGCCTCTGCCGGCGTGGCGCCGGCAGGGCGCAGCAGCATGTTCTGCCGCTGCAGCGCAGCCTCGGCCAGCGCGCGGGCGGCCGGCGCCAGCGGCGTGCGGGGCGGGTCGATGGGGGAGGCCATGCCGTTGTGCCAGGGAAGGTGCGTGGGATGCGGGCACAGTGTGGCAGAGATGCGCCGGCGGCGGCGCATGGCCCGCTGACGCCGCCGGCAGGGGCGCGGCGTCAGGCGGGGGGCTCGGGGCGGACTCAGTCGCGGCCGGGCAGCATGCGCGTGAGCACGCCGTCGCGCCGCACGCGGTGGTGGTAGAGCGCGGCGGCCACGTGCAGCAGCACCATCACCCAGGCCACGTATTTGCCGATGAAGTGGTGCACCACGTCGATGGGCGCCTCGAAGGCCTCCCAGCTCAGGCCCCAGGTGTGGCTGATCCAGCCGAATAGCGCGGATTCGTTGAAGCCGGGGATGGTGAAGAGGCCGAAGTGCGTCGGCGCGCCCGTGCCGATGTAGCCGGTGAAGGGCATCACGATCATCAGCGCATAGAGGCCCCAGTGCGCGGCGTGGGCCAGCGCGTGTTCCAGCGGGGTGCCGGGCGGGTCTTCGGGCTGCACGCTGGACAGGCGCCAGAACAGCCGGGGCAGCACCATGAAGCCCACGATCAGGCCCAGCACCCAGTGGATGTTGAGCACCGGCAGGGACTCGTCGGAGGTGTCGTCCATGAACCAGATCACGTAATAGACGATGACATAGGCGCCGATGAAGGCGGCGGCGCTCGTCCAGTGGAAGAACTTGGCGAGGGCGCCGAAACGGGTGGGGGTGTTGGTCCACTGCATGGCGAAGGCTCCTGGATGAGGGTGGGTGGAGTGTGGGTAAAAGGCGTGTCAGGAACGGGTGGCGCGCAGGCCGCCCAGGAGCCGGTCGAGCGCATCGCTGGCCTGGGCCAGACGCTCGGCCGGGTCGCCGTCGGTCTCGGCGATCCAGAAGGAGGCTTCGGTGACCACGCCGTAGAGCATGCGGGCCATGGCGCCGGCATGCAGCGGGGCGGCCACCGTGCCCTGGTCGATCAGTCCCTGCAGCGCGGCTTCGAGCGCGGCGATGCCGACCGACTGCGCGGCCTGCGGCACGTCGCCGAAGACGGCGCGCGCATCCTGCAGGATGATGCGGCGGATCTCGGGGTCCAGCGCCAGCTCCAGGTAGGTGCGGCAGCGGCGGCGCAGGCCCTCCCAGGGCGTGGGGGCGGCGTCGGAAACGGCCCGCAGGCGCTCGCCGACCTCGGCCTCGATCTGCTCGATGACGGCGGTCAGCAGCCCTTGCTTGCTGCCGAAGTGGTGGTAGAGCGCCCCGCGCGTCAGCCCGGCCTGGGCCGTGAACTCGTCCATCGAGGTCTGGGCATAGCCCTGGGTGGCGAAGGCGCGCCGCGCCGTCGCCAGCAGGCGGGCGCGGGTGGCCTCCATGGCCTCGGCGCGCCGGGTCCGTGGCGGTGCGGGCGGCGCTGCAGTGGTGGCGGGGTCGGTTGACATACGCGGCGTATGTTAAACCGCTTTGCCGATTTCACATACGCGGCGTAGGTGAAAGGCCCAAGGTCTTGTCGGGGCGGGGGCGGTCACGCCGGCGGGCCGCAGGGCGGTGATATGGCTCTGTGCCAGAACCCCTGCCCAGGGTTTCCGTGCGAGCCGGAGTGATTTCCAGGCCCGGAAAAGACAAAGGCCCGGGCGGCATTGCCGACCGGGCCTTTGCATGAATGAGTCAACCGATCAGGCGATCAATCGAAGGTCGCAGACGTCTTGCCCGAAGAGCGGTTGTATTTGATCGTGATCTTTTCCACCGAGCACAGGTCGATATTCGACCAGACGGCCGAAGAATTGTCGTCCGAATAAACGACTTTCAGATCCCAGCGGCAGGTCTTCGCAGCGCGATGAAACTTGATTTCCCATGCTTCGCCATCGGCCAGGGCGTCTTTGCCGAGCACGTCCTCTTCCCAGTCGTCCGATTTGCTGGGGGAGACGAAAACGGCGTCAATATCGTATCCAGTCCGGTTGATCAGCGTGAAATCCTGCTTGGCGTCAGCAGCATGTGCCGAGCCGATGCCGGCAGCGAGAGCTCCGATCATGATTGCGATCGAGAGAAGAAATTTACGCATGGGAACCTCCAGATGGAAATGGAATGTGATTTTTGAAATGCGCTCGGCCTGAATTGCGCGGGCGCGATTGTGTCAAGAACCCGTGTATATGAAACAAAGACGCATGGGTTATTCATGCGACTCGTGGATTCAGGTCATGCCATCGGGGCAATGCACTGCATTTCTGTCGGAACGGGGCGCAATACCGCCTACCGCCCGAACGTGATGCCGCAATACGAGATGCGGTGGCCTGGCCAGAAAGGGTTCAGGGGCCGTCCGGGTCGTCCGGCACATCGCCCAGCTGCGCCTGCGCGGGCTCGTCGGGCAGGCGCAGCGGCGTGGCCTTGCCCAGTGCCATCCACACCGCGAAGGGCAGCGTGCAGCGGGCATGGCGGGCGGGGCGCAGCAGCTCGAAGCGGCCCTCGCCCGGGCCGCCTTCGTCCAGCGTGCCGTGCATCACCCAGACGCCGAACTGCTCGGGAATCTCCTCGGGCGCGGCCACGCCGGCCGGGAAGACGTAGTAGCACTCCTCGCACAGCCACTGGTAGGCCTGGCGCTTTTCGGCGTGGCGCAGGTCGGAGAGCAGATCGGCGCGGCTGGCCTTGATCTCGTGCACCATGGGCTGCAGGTAGGCCGGCACGCTGGTGTTGCGCACCGAGAAAAGATCGGGCCGCGCCATGCGCCAGACCTGCGCGGCGGGCGGCGGCGTGGCCGTGCCGCCGTCGCCCTCGTCCGCCCAGAGCGTGGGCCCGGCAGCCGGCCGCGCGGGTGGGAGGGCGGCGCCCGCAGGGGCTGCCGGGGCCTCCAGCGCGGCGCGCAGGGCCAGTTCGCGCCAGACGATGCGCCCGCCCGCCAGCAGATGGTGGGCGAAGCGCTGGGCCAGCCGGTCGTGGGCCGAGAGCGCCCGCAGGCCGCGCTGGCGCGCCTGGGCCAGCAGGGCGATGCCGGCATCGGTGAGCCGCAGCAGCTCGTGCCCCTCGCGCGTGGCGTGCTGGGCGATCAGCCCGGCGGCGAGCAGGTCGATCTCCAGCGCGTCCTTGCAGGGCCAGCCGGCGGAGCGCCAGATCTGCATGAGGCGCGTGCGGTGGGATCGGGTGGGTTGGAAGTCCGGCATGAACCACTGATGATAAAACCAGTACGCCCTTGCTGCCCATGCGCTGCCGTCCGACACGGGCGCCGCCTGGGGTGCTACGCGGCGGCGCAGGTGCGCACGGTACGGTGGCGGTTGCCTTCATTGCCGCACCCTGGCCTGCCCCATGCCCTTGATCCGCTTTCCGCTGCCGATCCCGAAGCCCGCCTCGTCCACCCCGAGCCGTGCGCTGAACCGTGCGCTGAGCCGCGCCCTCGCCGCCCTGGCCGTGTGCGCGCTGCCCGGCCTGCCGGCCCGGGCGCAGGTACCGGCGCCGCCGGCCGTCCCCGCCTCCGTGGCCGGCGGCGCCGCAGCGCCTGCCGCCGTGCCCGCGCCCTGGGTGCCGGCACTGCAGCGCGGGCTGGAGCGGGCCGCCACCCTGCCCGGCGCCACGGCCTTCGGCGTCTATGTGCGCGATCTGGACACGGGCGATGCGCTCTCGTTCCATGGCGCCGAGCGCTGGTACCTGGCCTCGTCGGTCAAGGTGCCGGTGGCGATCGCCGTGCTGCGCGGCGTGGAGCGCGGCGCCTTCACGCTCGACACGCCGCTCACGCTGCGCGAGGCCGACTACGTGGACGGCGCCGGCCCCACCAAGCGCCAGGCGGCGGGCACGCCGCTCACCGTGCGCTGGCTGCTGGAGCAGATGATCGTCTTCAGCGACAACACCGCCAGCGACATGCTGATCGAGCTGGTCGGCCTGCCCGCCGTGAACGCCGTGGCGCAGGAGGCCGCGCCCGGCGGGCTGGAGCGCATCACCACCCTGGCCGACGTGCGCCGCCAGGCCTATGCGCAGCTCACGCCCGAGGCGCTGCACCTGTCGGGCCGCGACTTCCTGGAGCTCAAGGCCCAGCGCGGCGACCGCGAGGTCAAGGACACGCTGGCGCGCCTGCTGCACGTGGCGCCCGCCAGCCTGCGGCCGCTGGGCGTGGGCGAGGCCTTCGAGGCCTACTACGCCACCGGCCTCAATTCCGGCCGGCTCGACGCCTATGGCGAGCTGCTCGCGCAGCTGGCGCAGGGCCGGCTGCTGAACCCCGCCCACACCCGCTACCTGCTGGGCGTGATGGAGCGCGTGCAGACCGGCCCGCAGCGCATCAAGGCCGGCCTGCCCGCCGGCGTGACCTTCGCCCACAAGACCGGCACCCAGCGCGCCCGCACCTGCGATTCGGGCCTCATCACCCGGCCGGCCGATGCCCTGCACCCGCACGCGGTGCGCGCCATCGTCGTCGCCTGCACGCGGGGCGAGCCCTCCACCACCCGATCCGACCGCACGCTGCGGCAGGTCGGCATCGCGATCTGCCAGTCCGGCCTGCTGACCCACGGGAAACCCCATGACCTACCCTGCCCCACCACGGCTGCTGCCGCGTCCACCATCGTCCAACCGCGCGCGGCTGCTGCTCGCGCTGGCGCTGTGGACGGCGATCTGCTCGGCGGCGACGAGCCCTGACGCCGCGCTGGCCCAGCCCAGGGCGGCGGACAAACCTGCCGCCGACGGCGCCTGGGTCGCCGCCCTGCGCCAGCAGGTCGAGCGCATCGAAAAGGCCACGCCCGGCCAGCTGGGCGTGTACGTGAAGCGGCTGGACACGGGCGAGGTCTTCGCCCACCAGGCCGACCGGCCCTGGTACCTGGCCTCGTCCGCCAAGCTGCCGATCGCCATCGCCGTGCTGCAGGAGGTGGAAGCCGGCCGCCTGCGCGAAGACCAGGAACTGGCGGTGCAGGACGGCGACAAGGTGGACGGATCGGGCGGCGTGGTCTGGCAGGACAACGGCACGCGGCACGACGTGCAGGGCCTGCTGCGCCGCATGCTGATGGAAAGCGACAACACCGCCGCCAACATGCTGCTGCGCTCGGCCGGGCCCGACGTGGTGGCCCGCCGCGCGCGCAGCCTGCTGGGCGCGCGCGCCGGCCGCATCACCGACTTTTCCGAGGTGCGCTACGGCGTCTATGCCGAATTCCACCCCGATGCGCGCAAGCTCTCGCACGACGACCTGGTGCGCATCGCGGGCGCGCCGCAGGGCCCGCGCCGCGTGCAGGCCCTGGCGCGGGCGCTCGGCATGCCCGAATCGCAGCTGCAGGTGCGGACCATGGACGAGGCCTATGCGCGCTTCTACCGCCGGGGCGACAACACCGCGCCGCTGGTGGACTACGGCGCCATGCTGGAGCGCCTGGTGCGCGGCCAGCTGGTGAACGCGCAGCACCAGCAGCAGCTCTACAAGGACCTGAAGTTCGACACCTACGACGCCTACCGGCTCGAAGCCGGCCTGCCGCGCACGGTGCGCTTCATCCACAAGACCGGCACGCAGTTCCAGCGCGCCTGCCACATGGGCGTGATCGATCCGCAGGACGGCGGGCGGCGCGCCATCATCGTGGCGACCTGCGCCGAGGGGCTGGACGAGCAGAAGCAGGCCGGCCGCGCCTTCGAGGCCCTGGGCCGCGCCATCACGCAGACGGCGATCAAGGCGCGGGGCTGAATGCCCACCCTGCCCGGATCAAGATGATTTGAGCCGCCAGCCCTTGCAGATCAAGGGCCTTCAGCTATCGAATGAACAGCGGTTGGGCATGCGGGCGGATGGGCCGCCCGCCGCACCATCAAATCAATGGTGGTGGCCGTGGCCGCCATGCACGTGGCGGTGGGCGATCTCGTCCTGCGTGGCGGCGCGCACCTCGGTCACCTTGCCCGTGAAGCGCAGCGCGCGGCCAGCCAGCGGGTGATTGCCGTCCAGGTGCACTTCGGGGCCCTTGATCTTGACCACGTTGAAGACGGCGGGGTGGCCGTCGTTGCCCACGCCGCGCAACTGGCCGCCCACCTTCACGCCGGGCGGGAATTCGCTCTTGGGGATGGTGCGCACCAGGCTCTCGTCGCGCTCGCCGAAGGCATCGGCCACCGCCAGGTCCACCGTGACGGTCTGGCCCGCGGCCTGGCCTTCCAGGGCCGCCTCCACCTTGGCGAACAGGTTCTCGTAGCCGCCGTGCAGATAGGCCACGTCGCCCGAATCCAGCGGCTTGCCGGTGACGGGGTCGGTGATCTTGTACTGGAGGGTGACGGCGGTGTCCTTGGCGATCTGCATGGGTGGCGGTCCTGGGTGTCTGAAAGAGAAAAAAAGAGCCCGCGATTGTCGGCCATGGGGCAAGACTGCGGCGGGCGTGGGGCCGGGGGCTTTCCCTTGCCCCCTTTTCCTTCCTCTTGCCCTCCCCCCCCTTCCGGCCGCGTCAGGCCGAATCAGGCGGGATCAGGCCGTGGTGGCGGCTTCGGCGGGCAGCTCGTCCGCCTCGGTGCCCGGGCGGCGTGCGAAGCGCCGGGGCTCGGGGCCGTGCACCGGGGCGGCGTCGCCCCAGGGCCAGCCGCCGAATTCGGTGCGGCGGTAGTCCTGCAGCGCCTGCATGATCTCCTGCTGCGTGTTCATCACGAAGGGGCCGTACTGCACCACCGGCTCGCCCAGCGGGCGGCCCTGCAGCAGCAGGAATTCGGCGTCCTCGGTGCCGCCGTTGGCCAGCGTCACCGCCTCGCCCGCGCGCAGCTCCAGCGCGGCGTGGCCGGTGGCCTCGCCCGCCACGGTGACGCCGCTGCCCGCGAAGTGATACAGCATGCGGCGCGTGCCCTCGCCGGCGGCGGCCGGCAGCGTCCAGCGGGCGCCGGGCTCCAGGCGCAGCGTCCAGATGGCCACGTCCGACGCGGGCTGCGCGGCCCAGGAGCCGGGCGGCGGCGCCAGCGGCGCGGCACCCTCCAGCCGGCCGGCGATCACGGCGACGTGGGCGGCCGGGCCCTCCTGCGCATCGCCTTCGCGCAGCACCAGGCGCGGAATGCGCTCGGACCAGAGCATGGTGAAGTGCGGGTCCACCATCTTCTGGCGGGCGGGCAGGTTCAGCCAGATCTGGAACAGCTCCAGCGGGTTGGGGCCGGCGGCGTCGAGCAGCGGGAACATCTCGGCATGCACCACGCCGCGGCCGGCGGTCAGCCACTGCACGTCGCCCTGGCCGAAGCGGGCCGAGGCGCCCAGCGAGTCGCTGTGGTCGATCAGGCCTTCGCGCACGATGGTCACGGTCTCGAAGCCGCGGTGCGGGTGCGGCGGAAAGCCGGGCACCACGTCGCCGTGGTACATGCTCCAGCCGTCCTTGCCGGAGAAGTCCTGGCCGATCTGCCGGCCGGCCAGCGATGCGTCCGGGCCCAGCTCGGGCGTGCCGGCGGGATAGGCGTCGTCGTGGTGGGCGCAGAAGAGGAACGGGTCCAGCGTGGGCCAGAGTCCGCCGGCCAGCGGCTGGCGGCTGAGGATGGGCGAGGCGGTGGAAGCGGTCATGGCGGGGTCCTTCGGGTCGGCGTGGGGGCCCGCACGCGGCGGGCCATGGCTGAGCATATGGGGCCATCCGGCCGATGCGCCAGACCCCGCCAGCGCAACGCAGCGGTGCAGCCATGGAACGGTGGCGCGCCGCGTCGGGCATGGCAACCGGCCCCGGCGCGCATGCCATCAGCGCATGCAGCTATGGTTTCGATAGTGACGCGCCCGGCCTGCGCGGGCGGCCCCACGCGGGCACCGCCGCGCCGCCACGGGGATAATCGGCCCCATGAACAGCAAGCATCGGGTGGTAGTCGGGTTGTCGGGCGGGGTCGATTCCGCGGTCACCGCGCACCTGCTCAAGAAGCAGGGGCACGAGGTGGTCGGCATCTTCATGAAGAACTGGGAAGACGACGACGACAGCGAATACTGCTCGTCCAACATCGACTTCGTCGATGCCGCCGCCGTGGCCGACGTGATCGGCATCGAGATCGAGCACGTCAACTTCGCCGCCGACTATCGTGACCGCGTGTTCGCCGAGTTCCTGCGCGAATACCAGGCCGGCCGCACGCCCAACCCCGACGTGCTGTGCAACGCCGAGATCAAGTTCAAGGCCTTTCTCGACCACGCCATGCGCCTGGGCGCGGAAAAAATCGCCACCGGACATTACGCGAGGGTGCGGCAGAACGCGGCCACGGGCCTGTTCGAGCTGCTCAAGGGCCTGGACCCGTCCAAGGACCAGAGCTACTTCCTGCACCGGCTGAACCAGGCGCAGCTGTCCAAGACGCTGTTCCCCGTGGGCGAACTGCACAAGACCGAGGTGCGCCGCATCGCAGAGGAGATCGGCCTGCCCAACGCCAAGAAGAAGGATTCGACCGGCATCTGCTTCATCGGCGAGCGGCCGTTCCGCGAATTCCTCAACCGCTACATCCAGAAGGAACCCGGCTTCATCAAGGACGAGCGCGGCCGCGTGCTGGGCCGCCACCAGGGCCTGTCGTTCTACACGCTGGGCCAGCGCCAGGGCCTGGGGATCGGCGGCGTGAAGGAAAAAGGCGCCCAGCGCGGCGCGGGCGAGCACGCGCCCTGGTTCGTGGCCCGCAAGGAGCTGGACACCAACACCCTGCGCGTGGTGCAGGGCCACGACCACCCGTGGCTGCTCTCGCACACGCTGCAGGCGGCCGATGCGAGCTGGGTGGCCGGCCACCCGCCCGCCGCCGGCGCGCTGGCGGCCAAGTCGCGCTACCGCCAGCAGGACGCGGCCTGCACCCTGGCCGATGCGGATGCCGAGGGCCGCTTCGCCCTGCACTTCGCCGAGGCGCAATGGGCCGTCACGCCCGGCCAGAGCGCCGTGCTCTACGACGGCGAGGTCTGCCTGGGCGGCGGCGTCATCTCCGCCTGCGCCTGAATCTTCCGATCGATTGATCGCCTGATTGCCTGAGCGCGAGGGCGGCCCCCCCGCCCTGCCCCTGCGCGCTCCCTTTCGTTCGTCCGTCCATCCGTTCCCACCCGGCCCGCGGCCCTGCGGCCCGGGTGCGCCGCCGCTTGCGCTTGCTGACACGCCGCTGACGCGTTTGAAATCGGCTCAACCCGCGCGGACGGGATTTCACGCACGCGATGAAACATTCTCCATACATTCCCCATACATTCGGGCGACTGGCATGGAGCCGCCATGCGATGGGATGGGTTTGCCGTGCCTATCCATCCATCCGAAACAGACGAACAAACAAACGCATCGGAGACAAAGACTCATGATCTGGCAGCAAATCTACGACCCGTTCGGGAACATGTTCATCTCCACCGCGCTGGCCGCGATTCCGGTGGTAGTGATGCTCGGCGCACTCGGCTTCTTCCACATCAAGGCGCACATCGCCGCCGGCATGGGCCTGATCGCGGCCCTGCTGGTGGCCGTGTTCGCGTATGGCATGCCGGCGGAGATGGCCGGGCGCGCGGCCATGCTGGGCGGCTTCACCGGCCTCCTGCCCATCGGCTGGATCGTGCTGAACATCATCTTCCTGCACCAGCTCACCGAGCAGAACGGCAGCTTCAAGGTGCTGCAGGATTCGCTCTCGGGCATCACCGAAGACCGGCGCATCCAGCTGCTGCTGATCGCCTTCTGCTTCGGCGCCTTCTTCGAGGGCGCGGCCGGCTTCGGCACGCCGGTGGCCGTCACGGCCGCCATCCTGATCGGCCTGGGCTTCTCGCCGCTGGCCGCCTCGGGCCTGTCGCTGATCGCCAACACGGCGCCGGTGGCCTTCGGCGCCCTGGGCACGCCGGTCATCACGCTGGCGCAGGTGCACGGCTACGACCTGCACGCCGTCACGGCCATGATCGGCCGCCAGCTGCCCTTCTTCTCGCTGCTGGTGCCCTTCTGGCTGATCTGGGCCTTCGCGGGCTTCAAGGGCATGAAGGAAATCTGGCCGGCCATCCTGGTCACGGGCCTGTCCTTCGCGATCCCGCAGTTCCTGGTCGCCAACTTCATGGGGCCTGAGCTGGTGGACATCATCGCCGCCATCGTCTCGATGGTCTCGCTGGTGCTGTTCCTGCGCGTGTGGCAGCCCAAGAAGGTCTGGACCTCGCCGGCCATGCGCGGAAAGGACATCAGCGCCTCCGAAGCCAAGCCGGCGCAGCCCGTGGTGCGCCACAGCAAGGAAGCGCTGGTCGCGGCCTGGACGCCCTGGCTGATCCTGTCGGTGTTCGTCTTCGTCTGGGGCCTGCCGCCGGTCAAGGCCTGGCTCAACGGCCTGTTCGCGCCCAAGTTCCCGATCGAGGGGCTGCACAACATGATCATGAAGATGCCGCCGGTGGTGACCACGCCGCACCCGGAAGGCGCCGTCTACACGCTGAACCTGCTGTCCGCCACGGGCAGCGGCATCCTGCTGGCCGCCATCGTCTCGGCGCTGGTGATGAAGTACAACCCCGTCGCCATCGTGCGGACCTTCTTCAAGACGCTGTGGATGGTGCGCTACTCGCTGCTGACCATCGTGCTGATGCTGGCGCTGGGCACCCTGACGCGCTTCTCCGGCACCGACACCACCCTGGGCCTGGCCTTCGCCAACACCGGCGTGCTCTACCCCTTCTTCGGCACGCTGATGGGCTGGATCGGCGTGGCGCTGACGGGCTCGGACACGGCCTCGAACGTGCTCTTCGGCGGCATGCAGAAGGTCGCGGCCGACCAGCTGGGCCTGTCGCCCAACCTCATGGGCGCGGCCAACAGCTCCGGCGGCGTGATGGGCAAGATGATCGACGCGCAGTCCATCGTCGTCGCCTCCACCGCCACGCGCTGGTTCAACCACGAAGGCGACATCCTGCGCTACGTGTTCTTCCACTCCATCGCCCTGGCCTGCCTGGTGGGTGTGTTCGTGACCATGCAGGCCTACGTCTGGCCGTTCACGCTGATGGTGGTGCGCTGACCTGGGGCACCGCTCCCGCTCTTTTGCATGCTTTGGGGCTCCAGCGCTTGATTGGCAAGCGCTGCATGCTATGAAAAGCAGAGCGGTTTGAACTTCACGGGCGCCTTCGGGCGCCCGTCGTCATTAGGGGCCGCTGCGGCGCGTGACCCACCAGGCCGAGGCGACGATCAGCAGCCCGCCGGCCCAGCCCTCCGCCGTCATGCGCTCGCCCATCCACAGCACGGCGATGAGCGCGCCCCAGAGCGGCTCGCTGCCCATGAGCAGCGCCACGCGCGAGGGGCTGGTGCGCGTGGCCGCATGGTTCTGCACGAAGAAGGCGAAGAGCGTGCAGCACAGTACTAGGAAGGCCATGGCCGCCCAGAAGGGCACGCTGCGCGGCAGCGCCGGCCAGGCGGTGCCGTGGGTGGCCAGCATCAGCAGGGCCGAGCCCGCTGCCATCACGCCCATCTGCACGGCGGTGAGCGTGAGCGCCGGCAGCCCGTGCCGCTGGCCCTGGCGCCGCGTGAGGCAGACCATCACGCCGCGCAGCAGCGCCGCCAGCACCATCAGCCCGTCGCCCCCGTTCAGGCCCGCCGACGCCCGGCCGTGCTGGAACGCCAGCAGCCCCGCGCCCAGCAGCGACAGGCCTGCCGCCGCCAGCACCGTGCGGCTGGGCCGCACCCCCAGCAGCCACCATTCGCACAGCGGCGTGAAGGCCACGCAGAGGCTTATCAGAAACGCCGCGTTCGATGCCGTGGTGAGCGACACGCCGAAGGTCTCGCACACGAAGATCACCAGCAGGTTGATGCCCAGCAGCGTGGCCCCGGCCAGCGCCGCGCGCCACGACTGCGCCGCCCGCAGGCCCCGCAGCGCCGGCAGCAGCAGCACGAAGGTCAGCCCGAAGCGCAGCACCAGGAACTGCAGCACCGGCACCTGCGCCGTGGCGAGCTTGGCGGCGCTGTAGCTGCCGCCCCAGATCACGGCCACCAGCAGCAGCAGCGCCTCGACCCGGCCGAAGGCGGCGGGCACGGGCGCGCGGGCCAGCGGGGGCAGGGTGGGGCGGTCGGCCAGTGTCGAAGGCTGCATGCGGTGGGCTCGGGAGAATGCGAAACGAAGGCCCGGATGTTCGCCGCGCCCCCCGGCCTTGACTAGACTGGCCCGCAGAACAGGAGCTGTGCAGCGTGAGAACAGACGATTTCCAGGACGTGATGCATGAACTCGTCGCCTTCGTGCGCGTGGCCGAGTCGGGCAGCTTCTCGGCCGCGGCGCGGCGGCACGGGCTCACCCCTTCGGCCGTGAGCCGGCAGGTGGCGCGGCTGGAAGGCGCCCTGGGCGTATCGCTGCTGCAGCGCAGCACGCGCCAGCTGCGCCTGACCGAGGCGGGCCTGGCCGTGCTGGAGCGCGGCCGCGAGATGGTGGCCGCCGCCCAGGCCAGCCTGCGCGTGGCGCAGGGCCATGTGGGCACGCCGCAGGGGCTGATCCGCCTCAGCGCGCCCAAGGCCTTCGCGCGCCATGTGCTGCAGGCGCCGCTGCTGGCGTTCCTGCGCGCCTACCCCGAGGTGGACGTGCATCTGATGGTGGTGGACCGGCCCGTGGACGCGCTGCGCGAAGGCGTCGATCTGGTCGTGCGCCTGACCGACGACCCACCGCCCGGCATGGCCGCGCGCGCCCTGATGCCGGTGCAGCAATGGGCGCTCGCCAGCCCCGCCTATCTGGCCGCCCAACCCCGCATCCGCACCCCGCAGGACTTGATGGCGCACAGCTGCCTGCCGCTGGGCGAGCAGGCCGGGGATGCGCGCTGGCGCTTCGTGCGCCAATCCGGCGGCAAGGAAAGGGAAGCGGTGGAAGTCGCCGTGTCGGGCCGCTGCGCCGTCAACCACAGCGAAATGCGCCTGGCCGCCATCGAGGCCGGCCTGGGCGTGGGCTGCGTGCCCGATTTCGTCGCGCGCGATGCGCTGGCGGCCGGCCGCGTGGTGCGCCTGCTGCCCGAATGGACGGTGGACACGCTCTACCAGGGCACGGCGTACCTGCTGTTTCCCGCAGCGCGGCACATGCCGCCCAAGCTGCGGGCGCTGATCGACCACCTGGCCGCCGCGCTGGCGCCGGCCGGGCGTTGAGCCGGGGCTGAACAGGCGCCGAAAAACGGCGCGCTCAGCCCTGGCGCTTGAGGTCCGGGTCGCTCGGCCCGTTGGTGTCCGACATCAGCTCCGCCGGCGGCTTCAGGTCGCCCTCGTCGGCGCCGTCGTCCTTCCATGTGCCGCCCTGGCGGGCGGTGTTGCCGCGCGGGTGGCCCATGTCGGTGCCGTCGTCGAAGTTCAGCGGGCCGTCCTGCGGCATGTCGTCGAAGGCATGGGCGGACACGTCCTCGATCGAGTCGGCCACGTCGTCTTCCGCGCTCAGGCGGTCGTTGATGTCCTCGCCCTCGGGCAGCTCGGCATTCGGGTCGGCGGACGGGTCGATGCCGGGTTCGTCGTTATCGATGGAAACGGGGGTACGCATGGCGGTGGACTCCTGGGGGTGTGTCGTGCGGCGGCCCGGGCAGAGCCGCCGTGGCCCTCCAGCTTGCCGCCCCCGCAGAGTGCGCCCCGTGGGTGCACGGCCTGCCGCGCGGTAGGAGCTGGCCGGCAGGGCGGCGGGCCCGGTTGATCTGCCTCAAGGAGGCGCCGTCCGGTGCCGGTGCGCAGCATGGAATCTTGGGATATTCCCCTGCTGCGCAGGGAGGAAACCGCCTATAAGCGAATCGTCTCGGGCGACCGATAGATATGAGCATTGCTGAGTCGAGGAAGGCAGCCAGGCGGTACGGGAGCCGCCAGCCGCCTCGCAGCGATCCGCCCGAAGGAGGAGACATGTCGGCACCACCAGGACCATCGCCACACTACACCGATCCGCTGGCACCTTTCTTCGAGCACTCGGTCGGCGCTGCGGGCCTGGAGCGGGTGCTGCACGCGGTGCGCCGCCATCTGTCGATGGACGTGGCCTTCGTGTCGCGCTTCCGCGAGACCGACCGGGTGCTGGACCACCTGGACGCCGAGCCCGGCTGCCCGCTGCGCGCCGGCCAGGCGATCCCGCTCTCGCAGGGCTATTGCCTGAAGGTGTTCCGGGGCGAGCTGCCCGCCTTCATCCCCGACACCTCCCTCATCCCGGCCGCGATGGCCATCCCCGAAACCCTGGCCGTTCCGATCGGCTCGCACCTGAGCGTGCCCATCGTGCTGGCCAACCAGCGGCTCTTCGGCACCCTGTGCTGCTTCAGCTACCAGCCCGTCGCCACGCTGACCGAGCGCGACATGGACGTGCTGCGCGCCTTCGCCGAGTTCCTGGGCTTCCACTTCGACGCGGCGGCCCGCAGCGAAGAGCAGCAGGCCACGGTCGCCCACGACATCCGCATGGCCATGGCCGCCGACAGCCTGCGCATCGTCTTCCAGCCCGTCTATGGCATCGCGCAGCGCCGCATCCACGGCTTCGAATGCCTGGCGCGCTTCGACGCCGAGCCCCGCCGCCCGCCCGACCAGTGGTTCAGCGCGGCCCACGCCGTGGGGCTGGGCATGGAGCTGGAGCTGCACGCCATCCACAAGGCGCTGGCCGCGCTGCAGGCCTTTCCGCACGACGTGCGGCTGAACGTGAACTGCTCGCCCGAACTCATCATCTCGGGCACCCTGCAGCCGCTGCTGGACGACGGCACCGACTTCTCCCGCGTGGTGCTCGAAGTCACCGAACACGCCATCGTCAACGACTACGCCGCCCTGGCCCAGGCGCTGGGGCCCTTCCGCGCCCGCGGCGCGCGGCTGGCCGTGGACGACGCGGGTGCCGGCTACGCCAGCATGCGCCACATCCTCAACCTGCAGCCCGAGGTCATCAAGCTCGACATGAGCATCACCCAGTCCATCGACCGCGACAGCCACCGCCGCGCGCTTGCCAAGGGCCTCATCAGCTTCGCGCACGAGATCGGCAGCCAGCTCGTCGCCGAAGGCGTGGAGCAGGCCGCCGAGCTGGACGTGCTGAGCCAGCTCGGCGTGGACTTCGCCCAGGGCTACTACCTGGCCCGGCCGCTGGCGCTGGAAGAGGCGGTCTGGCGGGCGCGGGACCACTGAGCACCGAAGAAGCCGGGCGCCCGGGCCGTAAAAAAAGCCTCTTCCCCGCGAGAGGAAGAGGCTTCCGGGCGGCCTATTTCAACAAGCCGGCAAGCCCCCGCCTCCGACTGAACCCATCCCGGAAAGACGGTGAGCAGGTTCTAAGAACGTGTTCACGATCTCCCAGGGGTCGCGCAGCTACGTCGGCGGGATGGGATGCAAGGCGCGGTGCGCAGTGGATAGCACGGCTATCCACAAGCGCCGCAACGCCGCAGACCGCCCGCCCACACAGCTGCCCTTCGGGTTGGAGCGAAATCGGGCCATGGCAACGAGTTTTGACGCCCCGGCTGATTGCATGGGCTGAGAGTCCATGCGGCGCATCCGAAGCATCCACTCATCCCGATTGCGCTCCAACGCGATCCCCTGCGAGATCGTGAGCACGTTCTAAGATCGACAGATCGGGCAAATCCCCTTGCCACCTTGCAGTCAACAACGAATCCAGCCCTCGGGACACATGCTCGACGACATCAAGAAGACCCTCTGGGCCACCGCCGACAAGCTGCGCGCCAACATGGACGCCGCCGAGTACAAGCACCTCGTGCTCGGCCTCATCTTCCTCAAGTACATCTCGGACACCTTCACCGCCCGCACAGCCGAACTGGCCGCGCGCCTGCGCGACCCCGACGACGAATACTTCTACGGCGACGCCTGCGACGAAGACATCGCCGCCGAACTCGAAGACCGCGACTACTACACCTCGGCCAACGTGTTCTGGGTGCCAGAAGCCGCGCGCTGGGAGGCCATCCGCGCCGCCGCCAAGCAGACCACCATCGGCAAGCACATCGACGACGCCCTGGGCCTGATCGAAGCCGAGAACCCCAAGCTCAAGAACATCCTCGACAAGCGTTATGCCCGCGCCCAATTACCCGACGGCAAGCTGGGCGAACTGGTGGACCTGGTCTCCACCATCGGCTTCGGCACCGACCCCGCCGTGGCCCGCGACGTGCTGGGCCAGGTGTACGAATATTTCCTGGGTATGTTCGCCAGCGCCGAAGGCAAGCGGGGCGGGCAGTTCTACACGCCCGCCAGCATCGTCAAGACCCTGGTGGCCGTGCTGGCCCCGCACCACGGCAAGGTGTACGACCCCTGCTGCGGCTCGGGCGGCATGTTCGTGCAGAGCGAGAAGTTCATCGAAGCCCACGGCGGCAGGAAAGGCGACGTGTCCATCTACGGGCAGGAGGCCAATCCCACCACCTGGCGCCTGGCGGCCATGAACCTGGCCATTCGCGGCATCGACTTCAACCTGGGTCGCGAGCCCGCCGACACCTTCACCCGCGACCAGCACGCCGACCTGCGGGCCGACTACATCCTGGCCAACCCGCCCTTCAACATCAGCGACTGGTGGCACGGCAGCCTGGCAGGCGATGCCCGCTGGCACTACGGCGACCCGCCGCAAGGCAATGCCAACTACGCCTGGCTGCAGCACATGCTGCACCACCTGAAACCCACGGGCCGCGCCGGCATCGTGCTGGCCAATGGCTCGATGAGCAGCAGCCAGAACAACGAGGGCGTGATCCGCGCCGCGATGGTCGATGCCGACGTGGTCGAGGTTATGGTGGCCCTGCCGGGGCAGCTGTTCTTCAACACCCAGATCCCGGCCTGCCTGTGGTTCTTGGCCAAGCAAAAGGCACGCGAGGGCGAGGTGCTGTTCATCGACGCCCGCAAGCTCGGCAAGATGATTTCACGCGTGCAGGCCGAGCTGGACGATGCGGCGATTGCCCGCATCGCCGAAACCGTGGCCGCCTGGCGTGGCGAGGTGGAGGCGGGCGCCAGCATCACCCGCTATGAAGACGTGCCGGGCTTTTGCCGCAGCGTTCGCTTGGACGAAATCGCGCAGCACGGCCATGTGCTGACCCCGGGGCGCTATGTGGGCGCCGAAGAGGTGGAAGACGACGACGAGGCCTTTGCCGAGAAGATGCAGAAGCTCACCGAGAAGCTGGGCGAGCAGATGGCCAAGGGCGCGGAGTTGGATGCGCTGATTCGGCAGAGGCTGGGGGGGCTGGGGTATGAGCTCTGAGTGGCCGACAGTGGCGATTGAGGATGTCTGCGACCTCATCGTTGACTGCGTGAACAAGACCGCTCCCTTGGTCGCACATGAAACTCGATTCAGGATGATTCGAACTACGAACGTGCGTCACGGTCGAATCGATCTCAGTGAATGCCGATACGTCGAAGAAGACACCTACGAAAAGTGGACTCGCAGAGCCAATTTGCAGCCAGGCGATGTCATCCTGACAAGGGAGGCGCCAATCGGTGAGGTTGGTATGGTCAAAGAAGCCGAGGGCGTGTTTCTGGGACAAAGGTTGATGCAGTACCGCGCCAACCCGAAGCTTCTCGATTCCCGCTTTTTGCTGTACACGTTCTTGTCGCCAGCTTTGCAGCACCAATTCGGGAGCCATGAGGGGTCTGGCTCGGTCGTGAGCCACATTCGGGTGGGAGACTGCTTCAAGTTCAAACTCAGCTTGCCTCCCATCGGTACTCAGCGAGAGATTGCCTCGACTCTGGGCGCTCTCGACGACCGCATCACCCTCCTGCGCGAAACCAACGCCACCCTCGAAGCCATCGCCCAGGCGCTGTTCAAGTCGTGGTTCGTCGATTTCGACCCCGTGCGCGCCAAGATGGCAGGCCGCGCCCCTGAAGGCATGGCCGAGGCCACGGCCGCGCTGTTCCCTGATGCGTTGGAGGAGACGAGCTGGGGCTTGGTACCGAAGGGGTGGCAGCTTGGTCAGTTGGATGACCTGCTTGTGCTTCAGCGGGGATTTGACCTTCCCGCGCAGGACAGGACCGAAGGTGCATATCCAATCATCGCCGCCAGTGGCCCAAGCGGCACGCATCGCGAGGCCATGGTGAAAGGCCCGGGTGTGGTCACGGGTCGCTCAGGCGTGCTGGGTCGTGTGTTCTTGACGTTCGATGACTACTGGCCGCTCAACACGACGTTATGGATCAAGGAGTTCAGGGCGGCCACTGCTTGCTACGCCTATGAACTGCTTCGATTGTTGGACTTCAAATCTTTCAATGCCGGGTCAGCCGTGCCAACACTCAATCGGAACCACATTCACGGGTTGCCCTACGTCATTCCTGAACGGGCGTGCGTGGAAGCGTTCGAGTCGATTGCCAGGCCGTTGCATGAGCGGGTGAAGAGCAACGAGACACATGCGCAAAGTCTGGCGGACCTGCGCGACACTTTGCTCCCCCGCCTCATCTCCGGCCAACTCTGCCTGCCCGAAGCCCAGTCCCAACTGGAGGAAGCCCTCGCATGAAACCCCCGCTCGGTAAGCTCGAACGCATCCCCCTGCGCCATGCCTGGGCCCATGAGGCCGGCGAGTTCACGCCCTGGCTGGCGCAGCCCGGCAACCTTCTGCTGCTGGCCGAGGCCCTGGGGCTGGGGGAACTGGAACTGGCCGGCATCGAGCACCCCGTGGGCGACTTCAAGGTGGACATCCTCTGCACCGACGATGGCGGCAAGGTCATCATCGAGAACCAGTTGGAAAAGACCAACCACACCCACCTGGGCCAGATCTTGACCTACGCCGCAGGGGTGGGGGCGCGCAAGGTGATCTGGCTGGCCGAAGCCTTCCGTACCGAGCATGTGGCCGCGCTGGAGTTCCTGAACCAGCACACCACCGAAGAGCTGGACTTCTTCGCCGCCGAGATCGAGCTATGGCGCATCGGCGATTCGCCCATGGCGCCCAGCTTCAACGTGGTCGTCAAACCCAATGACTGGGCCAAGACGGGCCAGCAGAACGCCCAGGCCGCCGCCACCACCACGCCCACCAAGCAGCGCCAGCTGAAGTTCTGGTCGGGCTGGCAAGCCTGGCTGCAGGCCAGGGGCTCCACGCTGCGCCCGCAAAAGCCCTTGCCGCAGCACTGGACCAATATCGCCCTGGGCCGCTCGGGCATCCACCTGTCCGCCACCGTCAATTCGCGGGAGAGCCGGGTGGGCCTGGAGGTCTATATCGACCACGGCAACTCCAAGAGCATGTTCAAGCAACTCCAGGCCCATCAGGCGGCGATCGACGCGGCCCTGGGCGCCACGCTCGAATGGATGGAGCTGCCGGACGGGCACGCCTGCCGCATCCTGCAGGTGCGGCCCGCATCGCCGCTGGAAAGCGAAGACCAGTGGCCTGCCTATTACGCCTGGCTGGAGCAGGCAGCGCTGCGCATGTCCGAGGTCTTCCGGCCCTTGGTCAAGGAGTTGAGCTGATGCCCATGGTCTTTCAAACGCCAGAATACTTATTGACCCTGCGTGAGACCCACGAACTCGAATGCAAGCTGGCGCAGGGACAAAGTGGGCAAGGCGAGGTGCCCAAGGACTTCTGGGCCACCTACTCGGCCATGGCCAATGCGCATGGCGGGGTGGTGTTGTTAGGCGTGAGGGAGCGCAATGGCTCGTTCACCGTGGCTGGCCTGCCCGACATCGCCAAGGTGCGTGCAGACTTGTTCAACAACCTGAACAACCCCGGCAAGGTCAGCGCCAATTTGCTGACCGATGCCGATGTGCAAGAGGTCGTCATTGAGGGCAAGGCCATCCTGTGCATCCAGGTTCCGCAGGCCACGCGCAAGCAGCGGCCGGTGTTCCTCAACGGGCAGCCTTTGGGGTACACCTACAAGCGCCTCAACGATGGCGATCGTTTGTGTGACGAAGAAACCGTCAAGCGCATGTTGGCCGAGCAGGTCGAAGATGAGCGCGACGCCCGCATCCTTTCAGGCTTTGGCATGTCAGACATTGACATGGACAGCCTTCGCATCTATCGCCAGATGCTCAAGGACGAAAAGCCAGGTCACCCTTACCTCGAACAGGATGACTTCGCCTTCTTGACGAGCCTGCGAGGCTGGCGCCGCGACCGCCTCACCGGAGAAGAGGGGCTGACTCTGGCCGGGCTGCTGATGTTTGGCCAGTGGTCTGCCATCCAAGAAGCCGTGCCTCACTATTTCCTGGACTATCAGGAACGTCCGGAGGCGAAGACCGAGTTGCGGTGGGTGGATCGGCTGGTGCCCGATGGCACCTGGACCGGCAATTTATTCGAGTTTTACCGGCGTGTGTATCGCAAGCTGGTGGCCGATCTGAAGGTGCATTTCTCGCTCAAAGGTGGGCAACGGCAAGACGACACGCCCGTGCATGTGGCCTTGCGGGAAGCCCTGGTCAACACCTTGGTGCATGCGGACTACACCGGCCGTGTGTCGGTGTTGGTGGTGAAGCGGCCAGACATGTTCGGCTTTCGCAACCCCGGCCTTTTGCGGCTCCCCCTGGAGCAGGTGATTCGGGGTGGCGAAAGCGATTGCCGCAATCGGATTCTTCACCAGATGTTTTTGCTGATCGGCCTGGGCGAGCGCGGTGGTTCGGGCATCCCCAAGATTTACAGCGGTTGGCAGAGCTGTCATTGGCGCCAGCCGCTTCTGCGCGAGAAGGATCAGCCTGAACAAACCCTGTTGGAATTGCACATGCTGGATCTGCTGCCTGCCACGGTTTTAGACACGTTGCGAGCGCGGTTTGGCGTGGCTTTTGACCATGTCAATGCCCTCGATCGGATGATTCTGGCAACCGCTGTGATCGAGGGGGTGGTGAATCACTCCCGAATGACGGAAATCTGCGCCGAGCATTCCCATGACATCAGCTTGGCGCTGGCGCGCCTGGAGCGGGAAGGGATGCTGCTGTCTCAGGGGCAATCGCGTGGCAAGGTCTATCACCTGCCCGGTGCCGCCCCCGTTACCCCGGAGCAGGTGTTCCCGGCTGCCTTTAGCTCCGGTAGTAGCGGTATCAGCTCCGGTAGTAGTGGCGCTAGCTCCGGTAGTAACGGTGGCAGTTTCTGGCCTGGCGAGGCGCTTGCGGCCGCGCAGGCGGCTGCTACCGACGCGTCAGCACGAGGCGCCAGCGGCTCCGTGCTCAGAGACGAACATGGCTGCCTGCTGTCGCCTCTTCTGGATGCGCCGGTCGTCGATGAGCTTGCCGTGTTGTCTGAAGAACTGAGGGCAGATCTGTTGCAGCGCGCGGCCTTGCCGAGGGAAAAGGCCCGGCTTGGGCCTCAGGTCATGACCGAGGTGATCTTGTCCGTTTGTGCCGGCCGGTATGTACGGCTGAGCGTATTGGCTGAACTGCTCAGCCGGAACTCAGACGGGTTGCGCAAAGGCTATTTGGAGGCGTTGGTCAAAGAGCACCGCATTCGCCGAGCGTTCCCTGGCACGCCGACGCACGAATTGCAGTCATACCGAAGCGCGGAAGAGCCATGACAGAAGTTCAACTCGAACAGGACGCACTCAGTTGGCTCGTCGAAGTCGGCTACACCCACCTGAGTGGCTACGACATCGCCCCCGATAGCCCAACGCCGGCGCGCGACAACTTACGCCAGGTGCTGCTGCCCCAGCGCCTGCGCGATGCCATCGCCCGCCTGAACCCGCACATTCCCCTGGCAGCGCGCGAAGACGCCTTCAAGCAGGTGCAGGATCTGGGCACCCCCGTGCTGCTGTCGGCCAACCGGCACTTCCACCGCCTGCTGGTGGGCGGCGTGCCCGTGCAGTACCAGAAAGATGGCGAAACCCGTGGCGACTTCGTTCGCCTGGTGGACTGGGGCAATGCGTCGGCGAACGAATGGCTGGCCGTCAACCAGTTCTCGCTCAAGGGCCCGCACCACACCCGTCGCCCTGACATCATCCTGTTCCTCAACGGCCTGCCCGTGGTGCTGCTGGAGCTGAAGAACCCGGCCGACGAAAACGCCAGCATCTGGAAGGCCTACGACCAGATCCAGACGTACAAGGCGCAGATCCCCGACGTGTTCCAGTACAACGCGGTGCTGGTGGTGTCGGACGGCTCCGAGGCGCTGATAGGCTCGCTCTCCAGCAACGCCGAGCGCTTCATGGCCTGGCGCACCATCGACGGTGTCACGCTCGACCCGCTGGGCCAGTTCAACGAGCTGGAAACCCTGGTGCGCGGTGCGCTGGCACCGGCCTATCTGCTGGATTACCTGCGCTACTTCGTGCTGTTCGAGGACGATGGCGGGCTGGTCAAGAAGATCGCTGGCTACCACCAGTTCCACGCGGTGCGCGCGGCCATCGAGCAGGTGGTGGCCGCGTCCCGCCCGGGTGGTTCGCACAAGGGCGGGGTGGTGTGGCACACCCAGGGCAGCGGCAAGAGCATCACCATGACCTGCTTTGCCGCGCGGGTGATGCAGGAGCCGGCCATGCAGAACCCCACCATCGTGGTCATCACCGACCGCAATGACCTGGATGGGCAGTTGTTCGGCGTGTTCAGCTTGGGCGCTGACCTGCTGCGCGAGCAGCCCGTGCAGGTCGAGACGCGGCAGGACCTGCGCGCCAAGCTGGCCCACCGGCCCTCGGGCGGCATCGTGTTCGCCACCATCCAGAAGTTCATGCCGGGCGAGGACGAGGACACCTTCCCGGTGCTCTCGGACCGCTGCAACATCGTTGTGATCGCCGACGAAGCGCATCGCACGCAGTACGGCTTCGAGGCGAAGCTCAAGACCATCAAGCGCAAGGCGGGCCAGCCAGAGGGCGCAGCGGCGGCAGTGACCACGGGTGACGCAGTCAGTTCGGCGCTGCCTGCCAACTTCGCGCCGCCCGCCTATGAGGTGGAGCACAAGTACCAGGCCGGCTACGCCCAGCACCTGCGCGACGCCTTGCCCAACGCCACCTTCGTGGCCTTCACAGGCACGCCCGTGTCCAGCGAAGACCGCGACACGCGGGCCGTGTTCGGCGACTACATCCATGTCTACGACATGCAGCAGGCCAAGGAAGATGGCGCCACCGTGGCCATCTACTACGAGAGCCGCCTGGCCAAGCTCAGCCTGAAGCAAGAAGAGCTGCCACACCTCGACGAAGAGGTGGACGAGCTGGCCGAAGACGAGGAAGAAGGCGCCCAGGCCAGGCTCAAGAGCCGCTGGGCCGCCCTGGAAAAGGTGGTGGGTGCGGAGCCGCGCGTGGCCGCCGTGGCGGCGGACCTGGTCAGGCACTTCGAAGAACGCAACAAGGCGCAGAACGGCAAGGCCATGGTCGTGGCCATGAGCCGCGACATCTGCGTTCATCTGTACGACGAGATCATCAAGCTGCGCCCCGACTGGCATGACTCGGACCCCGAGAAGGGCGCCGTCAAGATCGTGATGACGGGATCGGCCAGTGACAAGGCCCTGCTGCGCCCGCACATCTACAGCGGCCAGGTCAAGAAGCGGCTGGAGAAGCGCTTCAAGGACCCTACCGACCCGCTGCGCCTGGTGATCGTGCGCGACATGTGGCTGACCGGCTTCGATGCCCCTTGCGTGCACACCCTGTATGTGGACAAGCCCATGAAGGGCCACAACCTCATGCAGGCCATTGCCCGCGTGAACCGCGTGTTCAAGGACAAGCAGGGCGGCCTGGTGGTCGATTACATCGGCATCGGCAACGAGCTGAAGGCCGCCATGAAGGAGTACACGGCCAGCCAGGGCCGTGGCAAGCCCACGGTCGATGCCTACGAGGCCTACGCCGTGCTGGAGGAAAAGCTCGACGTGCTGCGCGCCATGCTGCACGGCTTCGACTACAGCGGCTTCATCACAGGCGGGCACAAGGTGCTGGCCGGAGCGGCCAACCACGTGCTGGGCTTGAAGAGCGAGGCCCAGCGCGACGGCAAGAAGCGCTTCGCCGACACGGCGCTGGCCATGAGCAAGGCCTTCACCCTGTGCTGCACGCTGGACGAAGCCAAGGCCGTTCGCGAAGAGGTCGCCTTCATGCAGGCCGTGAAGGTGATCCTGACCAAGAAGGACATCACACGGCAGAAGAAGACCGACGAGCAGCGCGAGCTGGCCATCCGCCAGATCATCGGCTCGGCCGTGGTGTCTGGCAGCGTGGTGGACATCTTCGATGCCGTGGGCCTGGACAAGCCCAACATCGGGCTGCTGGACGACGAGTTCCTGGCGCAGGTGAAGAACCTGCCGGAGCGCAATCTGGCCGTGGAACTGCTGGAGCGTCTGCTGGAAGGCGAGATCAAGAGCCGCTTTGCCACCAACGTGGTGCAGGAGCGCAAGTTCTCCGAGCTGCTGGGTAACGTCATCAAGCGCTACCAGAACCGTTCCATCGAAACCGCCCAGGTCATGGAAGAGCTGGTGGAGATGGCCAAGAAGTTCCGCGAGGCGGCTTCACGCGGCGAGAGCCTGGGCCTGAGCGAGGACGAGGTGAAGTTCTATGACGCGCTGATCCTCAACGAATCGGCGGCGCGGGAACTGAGCGACGAGACGCTCAAGAAGATCGCCCATGAGCTGACGACCAGCCTGCGCCAGAACATCAGCGTGGACTGGGCTCAGCGCGAGAGCGTGCGGGCCAAGCTGCGGCTGATGGTCAAGCGGATTCTGCGCAAGTACAAGTACCCGCCTGACCTGGCCGACGCGGCGGTGGAGCTGGTGCTGGAGCAAGCCGAGACGATCGGGGATGGATGGGTCAATAGCGGCTGACAAAACCGTTCTGGCGTCGTCGCCGCACCTTGTCGTACTGCCCGTACTGCCTTCGCGCGGATGGCGGGTGGCAGGTCAGTCACGATTCCTACCAGCAAAAAGCCCCAGGTGGCAGGCACTTGGGGCTTTTTGCTTAGGGCTTCCTGCTGGCCATTTCGGCAACGGCAAAGCTCAGAAAGGAATGTCGTCGTCCATGTCGTCGAAGCCCGAGGCCGCGCGGGGCGGCTGGGCGACGGGGGCCGGGGCGGGGCGCGGCGCCGGGCGCGGAGCCGCGGCCTGCGGGGCGGGGCGGCGGGCCGGGGCTGCGTTGCCGCCGCCATTGCCAGCGCCGTAGCCGCCGCCGTTGTCGCCGGCATCGCCGTAGCCGCCGTCGTCATAGCCGCCACCCTGGCCGCCGCCCATGCCCTGGCGGCTGCCCAGCATCTGCATGGTGTCGGCGCGGATTTCGGTGGTGTACTTTTCCTGGCCCGACTGGTCGGTCCACTTGCGGGTGCGCAGGCTGCCTTCGACGTAGACCTGGGAGCCCTTGCGCAGGTACTGACCCACGATCTCGGCCAGGCGGCCGTTGAAGACGATGCGGTGCCACTCGGTGGCTTCCTTGTTCTCGCCGGTGTTCTTGTCGCGCCAGCGGTCGGTGGTGGCGATGGTGACGTTGGCGACCTGATCGCCGCTGGGGAAGGTGCGGATCTCGGGGTCGCGCCCGAGGTTGCCGACGATGATGACTTTGTTGACGGATGCCATGGGGTTGATGGGCCTGTAGAGAATGTTGGGGGAAGGCACTACGGCCTGCGCGGCCTGTGCGGGCCGCGAAGAAGAGGGGGCGATTGTGCCCCAAGCCGTCCGCCGATGGGCGTGCCGGGCAGCATTGCGGCGCGGGTGCCACAATGGCCGTCTTGCGCGCGGGCCCGCGCCGCGCCCGCGCACCCGGAGCGCCGGCCATCGGCCCCGTGCCTTTTTCCGATTCCTCCGCCGTTTCGTCTCTTCTCCCCCGCTTCCGCCATGCAACGAGAACCCAACTTCCTGGACAACCTGCGCGCGGAGTTTCGCGACGGCCGCCGCTGGCTGGACCGCAGCATCGTGCTGGCCTATGCGGTGGCGGCGGGCCTGTGCGTGGTGGCCTTCACCATGCTGGCCGAATGGGCGTTCGGCATCTTCATGAAGGTCTATCACTGGCAGGGCGGCTGGTTCGTGCTGCTGTGGACGCCGGCCATCACCGCCTTCGTGGTGTGGGCCACGCGGCGCTGGGCGGCCAACGCCGCGGGCTCGGGCATTCCGCAGGTGGCGGCGGCGCTGCAGACCGGTCTGACCGAAAAGGACCGGGGCCGTTTCGTGTCGCTGTGGCTGTCGTTCGCCAAGGCGGTGCTCACGTCCCTGGGGTTTCTGGCGGGCCTGTCCACCGGCCGCGAGGGGCCGGCGGTGCAGGTGGCCGCCGGCGTGATGCACCACGGCCGCCGCTGGTTCGGGCCGCGTTCGGGCATCACGCCCTACGGCCTGCTGGTGGCGGGCGGCGCGGCCGGGATCGCCGCCGCGTTCAATGCGCCGCTGGCGGGGGTGGTGTTCGCCATCGAAGAGCTGACGCGCAAGTTCGAGTCGCGCAGCAGCGGCCTGATCATCGCGGCCATCGTGCTGGCCGGCCTGATGGGCGTGTCGGTGTTCGGCAACCTGAGCTACTTCGGCCGCATCCTGGTCACGCGCCTGGGCTGGGACGCCTTCCTGCCGGGCCTGGCCGTGTCGCTGGTCTGCGGCGTGCTGGGCGGGCTCTTCGCCAAGCTGCTGGCCGATTCGCTGACCGGCGCGCCCAACCGTTTCAACCGCTGGCGCGCGCGCTGGCCGGTGCGCTTCGCCGCCGTTGCCGGCCTGGCGGTGGCGGTGATCGGGCTGGTGACTGGCGGCGCCACCTTCGGCGCGGGCTCCGAGGCCGTCAAGCACATGCTGGCGGGCGAGGCCGACGTGCCGGCCTTCTACGTCACGCTCAAGTTCATCGCCACCTGGCTCACGGCCTGGGCCGGCGTGCCCGGCGGCATCTTCGCGCCGTCGCTCTCCATCGGCGCGGGCGTGGGCCACAACGTGGCGGTGCTGATGGGCGGCGGCGACATCGCCCCGGCGCTCATCGCCATGGGCATGGCGGCCTTTCTGGCGGCGGTGACGCAGGCGCCGCTCACGTCCTTCATCATCGTGATGGAGATGGTGGACGGCCAGGCGCTGGTGCTGAGTCTGATGTCTTCGGCCATGCTGGCCAGCCTGATCTCGCGCATGCTGGCGCGGCCGCTCTACGAGACGCTGGCCGCCGCCATGCTGAGCGCGGCGCATCTGCCGGATACCTTCCCCGAAGAGGGCGAGCCGCAAGAGGCGGAGCCGGCCAAGCCCGGGCCCGAGGGCGAGCCCCTGCCCCAGGAACGCCCGCCGGAAGGCCGCTGAGCGGGGGCGGGGAGCCGGGCAGCGCCCGGGGGCCGCCCTCGATTCAGCGGTGCTGCGCCGCAGGCACCGGCCGCATGCCCCAGGCCAGGGCCAGCCAGGCCAGGCACAAAGCGCCCGTCACCGCGAACAGGCTGGGCGCGCCGCCGAAGCGCAGCAGCGTGCCGCCCAGGGCGCCGCCCGCGAACAGGCCCAGCGACTGCAGCGTGTTGTAGGTGCCCAGGGCGGCGCCGCGCACTTCGGGCGGCGCGGTGCGCGACACCAGGCTGGGCTGGCTGGCCTCCAGCGCATTGAAGCCGCAGAAGAAGAGAAACAGCAGCCCGCCCAGCGCCCACAGCGGGGCGGGCGCGCCGGCCGCCGCCGCCCAGCCCAGCCCGGCCTGCACCAGCAGCACCAGGCCGATGGCGCCCAGCAGCGCTGCGCGCAGGCGGCCGGCGCGCTCCAGCGCGAAGAGCCCGCCCATCAGTACGAACGAGGCCACCACGGCCGGCAGGTAGAGGTGCCAGTGCTCGGCCTTGGGCAGGCCGGCCTGCACCAGCAGCGCGGGCACGGCCACCCACATCGACAGCTGCACCGTGTGCAGCACGAAGACGCCCAGGTTCAGGCGCAGCAGATCCGGGTGGGCGAAGACGCGCGCCAGCCCGCCGCGCGGCGAGGCGGTGTGGCGCGCGGGCTCGGGCGGCACCACCCACAGCACGGTGGCGATGCCGGCCAGCGCCAGCGCGCAGGTCAGCCCGAACAGGCCGCCCAGGCCGAAGCGGGCGGCCAGCGGCGGCGCGGCCACCAGGGCCACGGCGAACATCAGGCCGATGCTGCCGCCCACCAGCGCCATGGCCTTGGTGCGCACGCCGTCACGGGTCTGGTCGGCCAGCAGGGCGGTGACGGCGGCCGACACCGCGCCCGCGCCCTGCAGCGCGCGGCCCCAGAGCAGGCCGGTGAGCGAATCGGCCAGCGCCGCCACCAGGCTGCCGGCGGCGAACACCAGCAGGCCCAGCACGATCACGCGCTTGCGGCCGAAGCGGTCGGAGGCCAGGCCCAGCGGCAGCTGCAGCACGGCCTGGGTGAGCCCGTAGATACCCATGGCCAGCCCGACCAGGGCGGGGTCGTCGCCGCCGGGGTATTTGCGCGCTTCCAGCGCGAACACCGGCAGCACGAGGAAGAGCCCCAGCATGCGCAGCGCGAAGATCAGCGCCAGGCTCAGGCTGGAGCGGCGCTCCAGCGGGGTCATGGTGGTGGCCGTGGGGGCGGCGGCTCCGGCGGAAGGCGTGGAGGCCGCCGGGGAAGAGGGCGTGGAAGAGTCCTGCACGGTGGTGGGTGCGCCTATCTTGGCGAGGATCGTGGGGGTGCCCCCCGGGGGGCGAAGCCGCGATTCTCGCGCATCGCCCCGGGGGCGGCCGCCGCGGGCGTGGCCGTTTGAGGCCAAAACCGGCTCCTGCGCTTGTCCTGCCTGCGCAGGCAGCTATGGTTTTGGTAGTGAATGGACGATACCCCCCGGCCGGCACCCGGGCGCCGCCCTGCAGGCAACGGGGCCGTCCCCTATGATGGCCGGTTGACCTTTTTCCACCGTTTCCCGCCGTGACCACCCCTGCCCACGATGTTGACGCCGCCGCTTCTGCCCCGGCCCTGCCCGAGAGCGGCACCTACCTGGCCCGCGCCCTGCGCGAGCAGCGCATCAGCATCCGGGGTGCGCGCACCCACAACCTGAAGAACATCGACCTGGACCTGCCACGCAACCAGCTGGTGGTCATCACCGGGCTGTCGGGCTCGGGCAAGTCCAGCCTGGCGTTCGACACGCTCTATGCCGAAGGCCAGCGCCGCTACGTGGAGAGCCTGTCGGCCTATGCGCGGCAGTTCCTGGGCCGGCTGGACAAGCCCGACGTCGATCTGATCGAGGGCCTCTCGCCCGCGATCTCCATCGAGCAGAAGGCCACCAGCCACAACCCGCGTTCCACCGTGGGCACGGTCACCGAGATCCACGACTACCTGCGCCTGCTCTATGCCCGCGCCGGCACGCCGCATTGCCCCGAGCACGGCCTGCCGCTGGCCGCGCAGACCGTGAGCCAGATGGTGGACATCGTGCTGGCCCTGCCCGAGGACACGCGCCTCATGGTGCTGGCCCCGGTGGCGCGCGACAAGAAGGGCGAGTTCACCGAGCTCTTCACGCAGATGCAGGCGCTGGGCTACGTGCGCTTCCGCGTGGACGGCCAGATCCACGAGGTGGAGAACCTGCCGCCGCTCAAGAAGACCGAGAAGCACGACATCGATGTGGTGATCGACCGGCTGAAGGTGCGCGCCGACACCGAACCGCAGGCCAGCGGCGGATTCCGCCAGCGCCTGGCCGAGAGCTTCGAGGCCGCGCTGCGCGTGGGCCAGGAGGCGGCCGGCGCCGACGGCAACGGCCGCGTGCTGGCGTTGGAGATGGATTCGGGCCGCGAGCACCTCTTCTCCGCCAAGTTCGCCTGCCCCATCTGCGGCTTCTCGCTGCCCGAGCTGGAGCCGCGCCTCTTCTCGTTCAACGCCCCCATGGGCGCCTGCCCCACCTGCGACGGCCTGGGCCAGCAGGAGGTGTTCGATCCGGCGCGGGTGGTGGCCTTCCCCTCGCTCAGCCTCGCCAGCGGCGCCATCAAGGGCTGGGACCGGCGCAACGGCTACTACTTCGCCATGCTGGAGAGCCTGGCGGCGCACTACGGCTTCGATGTGGAGGCACCCTTCGAATCGCTGCCCGAGCGCGTGCAGCAGGCCGTGCTCTACGGCTCCGGCGAGGAAGAGATCGCCTTCAGCTACATCCTGGACAGCGGCGCCAACAAGGGCCGCGCCGTCATCAAGAAGCACCCCTTCGAAGGCATCCTGCCGAACATGGCGCGCCGCTACCGCGAGACCGATTCGGTCGTCGTGCGCGAAGACCTGGCCCGCCTGCGCAGCACCCAGCCCTGCCCGGACTGCCACGGCACGCGCCTGCGCATCGAGGCGCGCCACGTCTTCGTGGGCGAGGGCGACCAGGCCCGCGCCATCTACGAGGTGAGCCGCGCCACGCTGGCCGAGGCCCTGGCCTGGTTCGAGACGCTCTCGCTCACCGGCGCCAAGGCCGACATCGCCAGCAAGGTGGTGCGCGAGATCGCCACGCGCCTCACCTTCCTGAACGACGTGGGCCTCAACTACCTGAGCCTGGACCGCAGCGCCGAGACGCTCTCCGGCGGCGAAGCCCAGCGCATCCGCCTGGCCAGCCAGATCGGCTCCGGCCTCACCGGCGTGATGTACGTGCTCGACGAGCCCAGCATCGGCCTGCACCAGCGCGACAACGACCGCCTCATCGCCACGCTGCAGCACCTGCGCGACATCGGCAACAGCGTGATCGTGGTCGAGCACGACGAAGACATGATGCGCGCCGCCGACCACGTGGTGGACATGGGCCCGGGCGCCGGCGTGCATGGCGGCCGCGTCATGGCTCAGGGCACCTACGACCAGGTGCGCGCCAACCCCGCATCGCTCACCGGCCAGTACCTGTCGGGCGCACGCACCATCGCCGTGCCCGCGCGGCGCACGCCCTGGCTGCCGGTGCTCGAAGGCAGCGGCGCCGCGCCCGAGCCCGAGAAGAAGAGCGGCAGCAGCGGCAAGCCCCGCTTCCCCGAAACCGACGCCAGCCGCCGCCGCGCCGAGCGCCTGGCCGAACACCGCGCCACCCAGGGCCGCCTGCAGGCCCTGCGCGTGGTGGGCGCCACCGGCCACAGCCTGAAGGACGTGAGCGTCGAATTCCCCGTGGGCCTCTTCACCTGCGTGACGGGCGTGTCCGGCTCGGGCAAGAGCACGCTGGTCAACGACACGCTGCACAAGGCCGTGGCGCGCCAGCTCTACCGCGCCCACGACGAGCCCGCGCCGCACGAGGCCATCGAGGGCATCGAATACTTCGACAAGGTCATCAATGTCGATCAGTCGCCCATCGGCCGCACGCCGCGCAGCAACCCGGCCACCTACACGGGCCTGTTCACGCCCATCCGCGAACTGATGGCCGAGACCAACACCGCCCGCGAACGCGGCTACGGCCCCGGGCGCTTTTCCTTCAACGTGGCCGGCGGCCGCTGCGAGGCCTGCCAGGGCGACGGCGTGGTCAAGGTGGAGATGCACTTCCTGCCCGACGTCTACGTGCCCTGCGACGTCTGCCACGGCCAGCGCTACAACCGCGAGACGCTGGAAGTGCTCTGGAAGGGCAAGAACATCGCGCAGATCCTCGACCTGACGGTGGAAGACGCCCACGCCTTCTTCCAGGACGTGCCCGCGATCGCCCGCAAGCTGCAGACGCTGCTGGACGTGGGTCTGTCGTACCTGCGCCTGGGCCAGTCGGCCACCACGCTCTCGGGCGGCGAGGCGCAGCGCGTCAAGCTCGCGCAGGAACTCTCCAAGCGCGATACCGGCCGCACGCTCTACATCCTCGACGAGCCCACCACCGGTCTGCACTTCGCCGACATCGACCTGCTGCTCAAGGTGCTGCACCAGCTGCGCGACGCGGGCAACACCATCGTCGTGATCGAGCACAACCTCGACGTCATCAAGACCGCCGACTGGATCATCGACATGGGCCCCGAAGGCGGCGCCGGCGGCGGCACCGTGGTGGCCGAAGGCACGCCCGAAGCGGTGGCGGCCAACCCGGCCAGCCACACCGGGCGCTACCTGCAGCGCTACCTGGCCTGATGAGGCCGCGGCGCGGCGCCGGGCGCGCGCAGCCAGCCGCTCAGCGCGGCAGGCGCTGCGCCACCAGCGGGTCCAGCGAGGCCATGAAGGCCTCCACGGCCCGGGTGTAGGCGCTTTCCAGGCCCAGCTCGCCGTTGATGTCGCCGTGGCTCAGCGGCTGCGGCAGCACGCTGGCGCGGCCGCCCAGGGCACGCACCCGGCGGGCCATGGCCTCGGCCTGCGGGCAGGGGCGATCGCGCCGCTCGGTGGAGCAGACGAACTGGTAGGGCGGGGCGCCCGCCACCAGCTGGTCGGCGGGCGACAGCTGCCGCCAGAGGGCCGGGTCGCTGCCGAAAGCCTCGTCGTAGAGCCGCACATGCGGCTGCGCCATGTACTGCGGCACGTCGAGCACGGCGCTGTCCAGCACCACCGTGCCCAGCCAGGGCTGGGCGCCCCCGCGCAGCGCGGCCGCCGGCTGGGCGTTGATCAGCGCCACCAGATGCGCCCCGGCCGAATGCCCCATGAGGATGAAGCGGCCCGCGTCCGCGCCCCAATCGCTCGCGTGCCGCTGCGCGGCGGCCAGCGCCAGGGCCACGTCCTGCGCCTGCTGCGCCACGGGCGTGCCCGGCAGCATGCGGTAGTTGATGGAAACGAGCACGAAGCCCCGCGCCACCCAGCGCGCGATTTTGTGTTCCACCACCTTCGGCATGGCCTTGTCGCCCGTGCGCCAGGCGCCGCCATGCACCATGAAGATCACCGGCGCGCGCTGGCCCGGGGGCAGGGCGCCCGCGGGCGGCAGGTACACATCCATGCGCTGGCGCGCATCGCCGCCGTAGGGCAGGTCGGCGATCCTGCGCACCCCGGCCGGCAGCGCGCCGGCCGAGGCCGCCGGGCCCTGCACGCGCTCGGCCCAGCGGCTGCGCAGCGATTCGCCAAGGCCGCCGCCGCCATCGCCCTCGTGCAGCCGCCGCTGGGCCTGGCAGCCGGAAAGCAGGCCCGCCAGCAGCAGGGTGGCGGCGGCGCTGTGCCAGACGGGGCGGGCCATGGCCGTCCCGCTGAGCGCGAGGGGTAGGGCGGCAGACGGGGAACGGCGTCGGAACATGGCGGCTCCTTCGTGGCTTGACGGAGATGGGGCATATGGTGCGCCAAGCCGACGCTGCCGTGGTGAAGCGCGCGTGGCAAATCATCACAAAGCATGACAGGCACGCCCGTGCGCCCTCATGGCCTGCCACCACCGGCACGTGGCCGAGCCGCTCGCCAAGGTCCTCGTGGCGGCGGAAGAACCGGACCTGCGCGGCAACCGCTAGACGCGGGAAGCGCCGTGGCATGGCAAGCGCATCACGCACATGCCAATGGGGCGGTGGAAGACTCCCGCGCCTTCTTCCACCCGGGCGCGACCTCTCAGGGCTGCACGAGCGCGCCGTCCACCAGGCGCCAGAGAGCGAGCGGATTGCCGTCCTGCAGCGCTGCGGGGCGCAGGCCGTCGGGCAGGTCCTGATAGCACACCGGCCGCAGGAAGCGGTCGATGGCGGTGGCTCCCACCGAGGTGAACATCGCGTTCGAGGTCGAGGGGAAGGGCCCGCCATGCACCATCGCCTGGCAGACCTCCACCCCCGTCGGATAACCGTTGGCCAGGATGCGGCCAGCCTTGCGTTCGAGCACCGGCAGCAGGCGCGCCGCCTCGGCATGGTCGCCCGCGTCGATCTGCAGCGTTGCGGTCAGCTGGCCTTCCAGGTGTTCGGCCACCGCGTGCATCTCGTCCAGGCTGCGGCAGCGCACCACGATGGAGGCCGGCCCGAACATCTCTTCCATCAGCGCGGGTGACGACAGCAGCTGCTGCGCATCGGTCGCGTAGAGGGCCGCGCTTGCGGCGTTGGGCATCTCGCCGGCGGCCAGGCCGGCTGCGACCTTCTCCACTCCCGCCACGCCATCGACCTGGGCCGTGCCGGCGGCATAGGCTTGGTGGATGCCCGGCGTCAGCATGGTCTGCGCCGGTTTGGCCGCCAGCGCTGCGCTCGCTGCCCTGACGAAGCGCTGCAGGTCCGGGCCGTCGATGGCGATCACCAGGCCCGGGTTGGTGCAGAACTGGCCCGCGCCCATCGTGAGCGAATCCGCGAAGCCCTGGCCGATGGCTTCGGCGCGTGCCGCAAGCGCCGCAGGGAACAGGAAGACCGGATTGATGCTGCTCATCTCCGCATAGACCGGGATCGGCTCGGGCCGCGCGTTGGCCACCCGCACCAGTGCCAGGCCACCCTGGCGCGAGCCGGTGAAGCCCACCGCCTTGATCGCCGGATGCGCCACCAGCGCCTCGCCCAGCTGGCGGCCTGCGCCGATCAGCAGCGAGAACACGCCCTCCGGCAGGCCGCAATCGGCCACCGCCTGCTGGATCGCGCGGCCCACCAGCTCCGATGTGCCCAGATGGGCGCCGTGGGCCTTCACCACCACCGGCGCTCCTGCGGCCAGGGCTGCGGCGGTGTCGCCGCCTGCCACCGAGAAGGCCAGCGGGAAGTTGCTGGCACCGAACACTGCGACCGGGCCGAGCGGGATCTTGGCTAGGCGCAGGTCGGAGCGCGGCAGCGGCTGGCGCCCGGGCTGGGCCGGGTCGATGGTCGCCCGCAGGAAGTGGCCGTCGCGCACCACCTGGGCGAACATGCGCAGTTGGCCGACGGTGCGGCCGCGCTCGCCCTGCAGGCGGGCTGCGGGCAGGCCGCTTTCGGCCTGGGCGCGGGCGATGAGCGTATCGCCCAGACCCATGATGCGGTCGGCGATGGCTTCGAGGAAGGCCGCCCGGCGTTCCAGCGGCAGGGCACGGTACGGGTCGAAGGCCTCGCGTGCCAGGGCGCAGGCGCGCTCGACTTCCGCCGCGCCGCCCAGCCCGAAGACAGGCTCGGCGATCTCGCTGTTGCGCGCGGGGTCGAAGGCGCGCTGGCTGCCTTCGGTGCCGCGCACCGTGGCGGCGCCGATGACCATCTCGCCCGTGGGCTGTGAATGTGTGGACTGATGCTGTTGCATGGTGCTTTCGATGCAGGTGGTGGAAATCGTTCGGCCCTCGCCGCGGACAGGTCTTCAGGGCTTGCGGGCCTGCTCGATGGCCGCGAAGAACTCGCGCGCGGTCTCTTCGCCCGCGCCGGCCGTGTACTTTGCGATGACGGGCTGCAGCTTCTCGCGCATGCGGGCGCGCTCCTGCGGCGACACGTCGTTGATCTGCATGCCCAGGTGGGCCAGCTCGGCGCGCAGTTGGGCGTTGAGTGCGCGGCTGGTGGTGCGCTCATACACGGTGGCTTCGGCCGCGGCGGCCTGGACGGCCTGGCGGTCCGCGGCGGAGAGCCGGTCCCAGAACTTCTTCGAGACGATCAGCGCCAGCGCGTCATAGGCATGGCCGGTGGTGGAGAGGTATTTCTGCACGTCGTAGAACTTCTGCGCATGGACCACGGTGTAGGGGTTCTCCTGCGCATCCACGGCGTGCGACTCCAGCGCGGTGAACAGTTCGGTGACGGACATGGGCACGGCGTTCGCGCCCAGCCCGCTGAACATGTCGATGTAGAGGCTGTTCTGCATGGTGCGCACCTTCAGGCCCGCGATGTCTTCGGCGCGCACGATGGGGCGCTTGTTGTTGGTCACGTTGCGGAAGCCGTTTTCCCAGAATGCCAGGCCCACCAGGCCGCGAGCGGGCAGTTGTGCCAGCAGCTTGCGGCCGAGGGGGCCGTCGAGCACGGCATCGGCTTCCTTCTCGTCGGCGAACGAAAAGGGCAGGCCCAGCACGCCGAAGTCCTTGACCAGGCCGGCCAGCGTGGCGGTGGAGGGCGCGGCGAATTCCTGCGTGCCGCCCTGCAGCGCGGCCTGCATCTGCAGGTCGCTGCCCAGTTGGCCGGCCGAATACACCGCCACCTTGATGCGGCCGGCCGTCTTCGCTTCCACCCGTTCGGCGAATTTGCGTGCGCCCAGCGTCTGCGGGTGGCTGTCGGGCAGGCTGGTGCCGAAGCGGGCCTTGATTTCCTGCGCACCGGACAGGGCGCTGGCTGCGATGGCGGCAGCCGCCAGCGCGATCTTCCAGAAGGGTTGCATGGTCGTTGTCTCCGATAGTCGTTGTGGGATGGGGACCGCTCAGTCGAGCCCGTACAGCCCGGCGGCGTTGTCGCAGAACAGCGCCAGCCGCTGCCGCGCGGGCCGCGCGGCGGTGAGCTGCTTGAAGCCCTGGAAGATCCGGTCGAGCGGAGCGACCAGCGCATCGACGGGATGGTTGCTGGCGAACATGCAGCGCTCCCAGCCGAAGATGCTGATCGCGTCGTGCACCACGGGCGCCTGCAGTTCCGGCGTCCAGCGGCGGCCGGGCACGCCCAGGCCCGAGATCTTGAGGAAGACCTGCGGCTCGCGCGCCAGCACTTCGAGCGCGGCGCGCCAGGCCGCGAGCGATTCGGCATCGCGCTCGGCGGGCAGGCCGGTGTGGTTCACGACGATCCGGGTACGGGGGAAATCGCGGGCCAGCTCGGCCGCCTCGCCGAAGTGCCACCAGGGTGCCTGCAGCTCGAACATCAGGCCGGCGCCCTCCAGCCGCGCATAGCCGGCGCGCCAGCGCTGGCAGCGCATGGAACCGTGCGCCGCGTAGCCCGCATGGTGCTCGGCACGTGGCACGCTGCGCGGCTTGTGGCGCACGCTGCGCACCAGCGGCAGGCGGGCATAGGCTTCCAGCTGCGCGTCCAGCGCCGGGCCGTCCAGCCAGGCCTGGGCCGCCAGGGCGTGGGGCTTGCCGGTCTCGCGGGCCAGCGCATCCACCCACAGGGCCTCGCCGGTCGGGTCGCGCGGATCCCATTCGCCTTCCATCAGCACATGGCGCAGCACGCGGTGCGTGCCCTGGCTCGCCCGGTAATGCGCGGGCAGGAAGTCGCGGCGGATGGCGCGGTAGTCGCCGTAGCGGAAGGCCACCGGCGGCTCCTGCTGCAGCCAGGGGTGGGGGTTGCGGCCCAGATCCCAGAAATGATGGTGGGCATCGACGATGGGCAGCAGCCGGTCGTCCTGCGTCGCCAGGAATTCCTCGCGCGCGGCCTGCAGGTCGGCATTCATAGGCGGATTCGGTAGAAGCGCAGCGCGTTGTCGCACAGCACGGCGCGCTGCCGTTCGGGGCCGAGGTGGGCGGTCATGCGGCGCATGGCGGCCACCAGTTCGCGGTAGCCGATGCGCAGGCCCGCGACGGGGAAGTTGCTGGCGAACATGCAGCGCTGCCAGCCGAAGATGTCCAGCGTCTCGCGCACGATGCGGGCGTTGTCGGCCTCGATCCAGGGGCTGTCCCTGAGCCCGAATTCCGAGAGCTTGACGTGGACGTTGGGTTCGCGCGCCAGCCGTTCCATGCCCTGGCGCCAGCGCTGCAGGCCGGCTTCGCTGCGGTCCCAGGCGAAGCCGTGGTGGTTGAGCACGATGGCCAGCTGCGGGAACATCGCGGCGACCTCGGCCGCCTCGGCCAGGTGCCAGCTGGGCACGCGCAGGTCCCAGCTCAGGCCCAGTCCGGGCAGCAGGGCCAGGCCGCGCAGCCAGACCTCGTCCTGCATGGTGCCGGGCTGGCCCCGCACGCTGGCGTCGGGCGTCGGCGCCGTGACGGGCTTGCTGCGGATGCCACGCACCAGGGGGTAGCGCAAGTGCTCGCGCAGACGTTCCTCGGTCTCGGGCCGGTCCAGCCAAGCGTGGGCCACCACGGCGTTGGGAAAACCGTGCTCCGCGTGCAGGGCGTGCAGCCAGGCGGTTTCGGCCACCTGCTCGCCACGGTCGCGTTCGGCCTCGATATGCACCGTCGCCACCACGTTGCAGCCGGCGCTGGCGGCGCGGTAGTGCGCGGGCAGGAAGTCCTGGCACAGGGCGCGGTAGTCGCCCAGGAAGAAGCGTTCGGCGTCGTACTCGTTCTGCAGCCAGGGGTAGCGGCCGTGGGCGAAGCTCCACAGGTGGTGATGGGCATCGACCACGGGCAGCTCGGCGGCTGCCTCGTCATGCACGTCGAGGGCCATGTCAACGTGCCTGCAGCACGGCGTCGATCAACTGCCGGCCGTACTTGTCGGCGAACATCTGCTGCGTGGGCTCGGCCACCAGCTTGTGGAACGGCTCGGGATCGACGTTCTCCTCCACCTGCATGCCCTGCGAGCGCAGGAAGGCGATATCGCCGGCCTCGCTCTTTCTGATCAGGTCGCGCTGGAAGGTGGCGGCCGCGCGGGCCGCGTCGATCAGCGCCTGCTGCTGCTCGGGCTTGAGCGCCGCGAACTTCGCCTTGTTCATCACGACCGGCATGGCGGTGTAGGCGTGGCGCGTGAGGGACATGTACTTCTGCACCTCGTAGAGCTTGTTGTTGCGCACGATGTTGACGGGGTTCTCCTGCCCGTCCACGGCCTTGTTCTCCAGCGCGGTGAACACCTCGGCCAGCGGCATGGGCGTGGGCGTGGCGCCCAGGATCTGGAAGGCCTTGATGTGCGCCGGGTTGGGCGTGGTGCGGATCTTCAGGCCCTTCACGTCGTCGGGCGTGCGCACCGCGCGGCGCGAGTTGGTGAGGCTGCGGAAGCCCACCTCCCAGTACGCCAGGCCTTTCATTCCGTGGCCTTCGAGCTCGTCCAGCAGGCTGCGGCCGATGGGGCCGTCCAGCACCTTGTAGGCGTGCTCGGTGCTGGTGAAGAGATAGGGCAGGTCCAGCACGTTCATGCGGCCCACCATGCCGGTGTAGTAGGGCGTGCCCGAGGTCGCCAGATCGATCGTGCCGCCGCGCACCGCGCCGATCACGGTGTTGTCGTTGCCCAGCGCGCTGGAACCATAGACCTGCACCTCGATCTGGCCGTTGGTGCGGGCCTTGACCTGCCGCGCGAACTCCAGCGCCGCGAGGTGCTGAGTCTCGGTCTCGGCGCCCGAATGCGCCATGCGCAGCTTCGTGGTCTGTGCCTGCGCGTGGGCTGCCAGCAGGGCGGCCAGCGCGGCGCCGGCCAGTGCGCGCAGGAAGTGGTGTCTTTGCATGCTTGTCTCCTGTCGTGTGGTGCGTGGGTGCGTGTGCAGCGGGGATCAGGCGATCCAGAGGTAGGACGAATCGGGCTCGCGCAGCGTGGCGATCTCCTGCTCGAAGGCGAAGCTGTCCAGGTTCAGGCGGCGCACCTTCTCGTCCTGGAACGAGATGTAGGCGGCGCGCTCCTTCGGGTGGAACGACAGCGCCAGCGGGTTGGCCGGCAGCTCGACGCAGCGCTGCTCCTTGAGGTCGGTGCCGAACACCGACAGGCTCTGCTCGCCCGAGTTGGTGGTGAGCAGCCGGTCCTGCCCGTCGCTGCCCAGATAGCGATAGACGCGGTTCGGATCGCGCCGGGTCCTGCCCGAGGCCACCACCGCCATGCGCGCCGTGTCGATGGCCACCAGCGTGTCGTCGCCCCGGTTGGCGACGTAGAGCAGGGACTCGTCGGCCGACAGCACGTTGCCCTCCGGCACCGGGCCGGGCACCACGGCCACGGGCGCGAAGGTGGGGTCGTTGGGCCGGATCTTGGTGACGGTGTTGGAGAGCAGGTTCAGCGCATAGGCCGTCTCGGCATCGCGCGTCAGTGCGAACAGGTGGGTCTTGTAGCCGCCCGAGGGCACGGCCAGGTCCGGCACCTGCCGCGCCAGCGGGTCGGAAAAGCGCAGCAGCACGTTGTGCGCCTCGGACATGGCGAAGAGCCGGCCCCGGCCGTCCACCGCCAGCCCGTGGGGGCGGTAGTAGGGCCAGAGGTTCAGCGTCTTCACATGCTCGCGGCGCTGCAGGTCGATCACGAACACCGAGTGCCCGCCCTCGTCGCCGAGGTGGCTGGCGGTCTCGATGCCGTAGTGGCCCACGTAGGCGAGCTGCCGCACCGGATCGACGACGAACTCGTGCGGGAAGTTGGGGACCACGATGTGCTTTTCGGCGCGGCGGCTGGCTGCGTCGTAGAAGCTGAACGTGTGGGCACATTTCTGCACCAGCAGGAGGGTTTCGCGGGTCATGGGGAAAAGCCTTTTTTCAGGTCAGCGGAACCAGCTCGCCGGCACCGTGATGAGCTGCGGGAACAGCACGAAGAGGAACATCAGGATGGTCTGCGCCAGCAGGAAGGGCCAGACGCCCTTGATGACGTCGTCCAGCCGCGCCTTGGCCACGCCGGCCACCACGTTGAGCACCGTGCCCACGGGCGGCGTGAGCAGGCCGATGGCGTTGTTCATGATGAACATCACGCCGAAGTAGATCGGGTCGATGCCCGCCTGCTTGATCACCGGCATGAGGATGGGCGTGAGGATCAGCACCGTGGGCATCAGGTCCAGCGCCGTGCCCACCACGATCACCAGGATCATGATCACGAACATCAGCAGGATCTTGTTGTCCATGAAGGGCTGCAGCAGCGCCGTGGCCTGCGAGGGGATGTCCGCGATGGTGATGAGCCAGGCCGACACCAGGGCGGCCGCCACGAGGAACATCACCGTGCTGGAGGTCTTGGCCGCCACCAGCATCAGGTGCGGGATCTGCCGGGGCTTGAGCTCGCGATAGACGAAGAGGCCCGCCAGCAGCGCATAGACCACGGCCACCACGGCGGCCTCGGTCGGCGTGAAGATGCCGAACTTCATGCCGCCGATGATCACGCCCGGCAATATCAGCGCCCAGATGCCGTCGTAGAGGGCCCGGGCCAGCACGCGCGCGTCGAAGGGCCGGCCCGGTGCCACGTTCTCCTTCTTGGCGCACAGCCACCAGGTGAAGGCCAGCGCCAGCGCCATCATGATCCCGGGGAAGATGCCCGCGAGGAACAGCTTGGTGATGGACAGCTGCGCCGCCACGCCGAACACCACGATCGGGATCGAGGGCGGCACCACCGGCGCGATGATGCCCCCGGCGGCGATGAGGCCCGAGGCGCGCGGCACGTTGTAGCCGGCGTTGCGCATCATCGGGATCAGCAGCGCCGCCACGGCGGCGGTGTCGGCGACGGCCGAGCCCGAGATGCTGGCCACGATCAGGCAGGCCAGGATGGCCACGTAGCCCAGGCCGCCGCGCACGTGGCCCACCAGGGCCTCTGCCACCGAGACGATGCGGCGCGACAGGCCGCCGGCGTTCATCAGCTCGCCGGCCAGCATGAAGAAGGGCACGGCCATCAGCGGATAGTTGTTCACGCCCTCGAGCAGGTTCTGCGCGAGGATCTGCGTGTCGAAATTGCCCAGGTGGACCATCAGCGCCACGCCGCAGGCCAGCAGCGAGAACGCGATGGGCATGCCCAGGGCCATGCTGCCCAGCAGCGCGATGAGGAAGACGGCGATCGTCATGGGGTTCTCCTTGTGCGTGCGTCCGTCATTCGCCGGCGCTCACGGAGCGGGGCACCAGTTCCTCGCGCGGCATGCGGCCCGTGACCTGGCGCCACAGCGAATGCGCCAGCAGCAGGGCCATGCCCACGCTGCTGATGAGCAGCGAAAGGAACACCAGCCCCAGCGGCACGCCGGTGACGGGCGCGGTGTTGTCCATGCCGATCACCACCTGCGCCCAGGTGCCATGCGCCAGCAGCACGCAGCAGGCCAGCGTGAGCGTGTCCGAGAGGAAGCGGCAGATGCGCTGGCCCCGCTCGCCCAGCCGGTCGATCAGGCTGGACATGCCCAGGTGGGCGTTGTCCTTCATCACCACCAGCGCGCCGATCAGCGTGAGCCACATGAAGACGAAGCGCGACACCTCCTCGGAGAAGACGATGCCGGAGTTGAAGAAGTAGCGCAGCACGACGTTGCCGAACACCAGCACCACCATGACGGCGAGCAGCACGATCAGCAGCCCTTCGGCCGCGCGCGTGACCAGGTTTTTCATGTCGGAATCTCCCGGCCGGTCACTTGACCGCGTCCACCGCGTTCAGCAGTTCGGGGCCGTTCTTGGCCACGAAGGACTGGCGCACCGACTCGCCCACGATGGCGCGGAAGGGCGCGGGGTCGAAGGTCTCGATCACGTTCATGCCGTGCTTGCGCAGCTCCGCCACGATGCCCGGCTCGTTCTTCTGGTTGAGCTGGCGCTGGAACAGCTTGGCGTCGTTGGCCGACGTCAGCAGCGCCTGCTGCAGCGCCGGTGCCAGGGCGTCGAACTTCTTCTTGTTCATGACCACCGGCATCGCCGTGAAGGCGTGCCGGCTCAGGGTGAGCTGCTTTTGCACCTCGTAGAACTTGGCTGCGTAGGTGATGTCCACCGGGTGCTCCTGCGCATCCACCGCGCCCGATTCCAGCGCCTGGTACAGCTCGCCCAGCGGCATGGGGATGGGGTTGGCGCCCAGCAGCTTCCACGCCTGGATGTGGGTGGGGTTGGGTGTGACGCGGATCTTCAGGCCCTTGACGTCCTCGGGCTTGGTCACGGCGCGGTTCCTGGTGGTGATGGAGCGAAAGCCCACCTCCCAGAACGCCAGCTGCTGCAGGTTGTGCGGCTCCAGCTCGCGTGCCAGGCGCTGGCCGACTTCGCCGTCCACCGTGGCGTAGGCGTGTGCCGGATTGCGGAACAGGAAGGGAATGTCCAGCACGTCGAACCTGGACGACATGCCCGAGAAGTTGCCGCTGCCGGCCATCATCATGTCGATGGTGCCGCCGCGCACCGCGCCGATTACGGTGGAGTCGTTGCCCAGCTGGCTGCCCGGGAAGACCTGCACCTCCAGCTTGCCGCCGCTGCGCTCCTTGACGAGGCGCGCGAATTCCAGCGCCGCCAGGTGCTGCGAAGCCGTTTCGGGCCCGGCATGGGCGAAGCGGATCTTGGTGGGCTGGGCCTGCGCCAGCGAGGGCGCGGCCACCGTGGCGCCCAGCGCCAGGGCGGCGAGCACCGCCTTGAGAAAAGCGAACCGTTTCATGGATGTCTCCTTTGTTGTCGTGTTTGTCGTCGCCGGAAAAACGCGGTCGATGCGGCAGGAGGCCGGGGCGCGGGCGGGCCTCCTGCCGCCGGGGTTCGGTGCAGGGTCAGCGCCCCCAGCGCAGCACCAGCGGGTCGAGCCGGCGCGCGATGTCGATCAGTTCGCGGCGGGTCTGCGGGTGCATGGGCGGCCAGGGTGCGCGCGGCGCGTCGCAGGCGATCACGCCGCCTTCCTTCATGAGGGCCTTGGCCGCGAGGAAGCCCGCCTGCCGGTTCTCGTGGTTGATGAGCGGCAGCCAGCGCTGGTACTGGGCGAAGGCCGCATCCCGGTCGCCCGCGCGGTGCGCTTCGAGGATGGGCCTGATGCCGTCGGCGAAGCCGCCGCCCGTCATCGCGCCGGTGGCGCCGGCCTCCAGGTCGGCCAACAGGGTGATGGCCTCTTCGCCGTCCCAGGGGCCCTCGATGGCCTCGCCGCCCTGGGCGATCAGCTCGCGCAGCTTGTTCGCGGCGCCGGCCGTCTCCATCTTGAAGTAGCTGACCTGCTCGATCTCGCGGGCCATCTTCGCCAGCAGGGCCGGCGGCAGCGGCGTGCCGGCGGCGGGCGCGTCCTGGACCATGATGGGGATGCCGATCGCGTCGGACACGCCCTGGTAGAACGACTGGACGGCCGCCTCGCCGAAGCGGAAGGTGGCGCCGTGGTAGGGCGGCATCACCATCACCATGGCCGCGCCCATGTCCTGCGCGCGGCGGCTGCGCTCCGCGCACACCTTGGTGCTGGTGTGGGTGGTGGTCACGATCACCGGCACGCGGCCGGCGACATGTTCCAGGGCCGTGCGCGTGAGCAGCTCGCGCTCGTCGTCGGCGATCAGGAACTGCTCGGAGAAGTTGGCCAGGATGCACAGGCCGTCCACGCCGGAGTCGATCATGAAGTCCAGGCAGCGCTTCTGGCTGGCCAGGTCCAGCGTGCCGTCTTCGTGGAAGGTGGTGGGCACGACCGGGAAGATGCCGCGAAAGCGCGGCTGGGAGAGTCCGGGCATGGCGCGCCTCACTCGGTGATCTGGAACTGGTCCAGGTACTCGGTCTTGAGCGTGAGCCCCAGGCCGGGCACGTCGTCCTGCAACTGCAGGAAGCCGTTCTCCGCGATCGGCTCGCCGTCGAAGATGTACCAGAACAGCTCGTTGCCCACCTCCACGTCGAAGATGGGGAAGTACTCCGCCATGGGCGAGGCCAGCGTGCTCATGGTCAGGTGGTAGTTGTGCATCTGGCCAGCGTGCGGGATCACCGGCACGCTGTAGGCCTCGCACAGCGCGTTGATCTTGTGCGCCGCGGTGATGCCGCCCACGCGGTTGGTGTCGTACTGCACGACCGAGACGGCCTTCTTGTCCAGCAGCTGCTTGAAGCCGTAGAGGCTGAATTCATGCTCGCCGCCCGAGATCGGGATGCTGGTGAGCTGGTTCAGTTCGGCATAGCCGTCGATGTCGTCGGCGATCACCGGCTCCTCCAGCCAGCGCGGCTCGAACTTCTCCAGCTTCGGCAGGATGCGCTTGGCGTATTCCAGGTTCCAGCCCATGTAGCACTCGAGCATCAGGTCGGTGTCGTAGCCGATCACTTCCCGGATCGCCTCGACCGACTTCAGGTTCTCCTTCACGCCTTCCTGCAGGTGCGCCGGGCCGTAGCCGAAACGCATCTTGAAGGCCTTGAAGCCCTGGTCCAGGAACTTCTGCGCCTCGTCCTGCATTTCCTTCAGGTCGGTGCGGTAGAGCTTGCTGTAGTAGCAGGGGATCTTTTCCTTGGTGCGGCCGCCCAGCAGCTTGAACACGGGCTTGTTCACGCTCTTGCCCAGGATGTCCCAGATCGCCAGATCGACGGCCGAGATGGCCGCCATGGTCACGCCCTTGCGGCCCCAGGCGTGGGTGGCGCGGTACATGCGCTGCCACAGGTATTCGTAGTCCCACGGGTCCTGGCCGACGACCAGGGGCGCGAGGTATTCGTCGATGATGGCCTTGGCGATCCGGGGCGCCAGCGCCACGTTGCCGAGGCCGACGATGCCGTCGTCGGTCTCGATCTCCACCACCGTCCACGAGTGGAAGCGGAAGGTAGCCATGGTCTCCTTCTTGGAATAGAGCAGGTCCATGGCGTTGGAGCAGAAATTGCCTTGAGGCGGAACGGTCTTGCCCTTCCATTCATAGACGCGGGCGCGGACGGATTTGATCTTCATGGTGTGGTCTCCTGGGTCATTCGGGTGGGGATGCGGGCGTTGCAGGCATGGCCTCTCCCCGCGCCGCGCAGGCGCGGACGTTGTCGTCGGTCGGGGATGGGGCTGCCTGCCGGCAGCGGTGGTCAGGCGGGGGCGGCGGCGTGGCCCTGCCGCTGCGCGGCGCCCATGCGGCAGGCGATCAGGAAGGCCTGCCAGGTCGCTTCCACGCTGGCCTTGCCCTGGCCCGCGATGTCGTAGGCCGTGCCGTGGGCCGGCGTGGTGATCGGTATCGGCAGGCCGCCCTGCACGGTGACACCGCGCGAGAAGCCCAGCAGCTTGATGGCGATCTGGCCCTGGTCGTGGTACATGGTCACGATGGCCTGGTACTCGCCCGCCTGGGCCTTCAGGAAGATGGTGTCGGCCGGGAAGGGGCCGTGGAACGGCGCGGGCGTCGGCCACTCGCGGGCCTGCAGCGCCTGCACCGCCGGGGCGATGATGTCCACCTCTTCGCGGCCGCAGGTGCCGCCGTCGCCGCCGTGCGGATTGAGCGCGGCGATGGCCACCTTGGGTTCGGCGACACCGCTGGCGCGCAGCGAGCGGTAGATCAGCTCGGCCGCCTGCTCGATGCGCTCCACGCTGAGGTACTGCGTCACGTCCTTGAGGGGCACGTGCGAAGAGATGCGCGAGGTCCACAGCCCGCCCAGCGTATTGAATTCGCAGAAGTAGCCCTGCACGCCCAGGTACTGGGCGAAGTGGTGCAACTCGTCCTCGTGGCGCATGCCGCCGAGCTTCATGGCCTGCTTGTTGAGCGGCGCGAAGCAGATCGCGTCGATCTCGCCGGCCTGTGCCGCATCCATGCACAGGTCGAGCACCTGCAGCACCGAGCGGCCGCCGGCGGCTTCGGCCCGGCTGCGATGCACGTCGGACTGCGCCACCGTGTCCATGCGCAGGAAGGCCGGCCGCGAAGTGCCGGCGCGCCCGCGCACTTCGGCCAGCGACGCGACGGCCTCGGTGCCCACCTGCACGCCGGCGATGCGCTGGCCGTCGTCCCAGAGCCAGGGATCGCCCACCAGCACGATGTTGGCGTGCCGGGTGGCCTCGGGCCGCGCGAGCAGGCGGGCGATGAGTTCGGGGCCGATGCCGGCGGGGTCGCCGAGTGTGAGTGCCACTACGGGTAGCGTCGGGTTCGTCTGCGTCATATCAGTCAATGCGGATGTTGTTCTTGCGGATGAGCTGCCCGTAACGCTGGTATTCGGCGTTCTGCAAGGCGACGAAATCGGCTTGCGGCATGGGCTTGAGCTCGGCGCCCACGGCGCCCAGGCGGGCCTGCGTCTCGGGCATGGCCAGCACCTGATTGACGGCGTCATGTACGCGCTGCTGCACGGCCTTGGGCGTCGCGGCGGGCATGTAGATGCCGTACCAGGCGGTGATGTCCACCTGCGGCAGCCCGGCCTCGGCCATGGTGGGCACCTGCGGCAGCTGCGGGTTGCGCTGCGGCGTGGTCACGGCCAGGGCGCGCATCTTCCCGTTCTTGATCTGTCCGATCACCGAAGGCATGGTGTCGAAGCTCATCTGCACCTGCCCGCCCACCAGGTCCACCAGCGCGGCGCTGCTGCCCTTGTACGGAACGTGGGTGAGGTCTATGCCGGCGGCATCCTTGAAGGTCTCGGCGGCGATGTGCTGCGTGCTGCCGGTGCCGCTGCTGGCGTAGTTGATGCGCCCGGGCTCCTTCTTCGCCAGCGCGACCAGTTCCTTCACCGACTGGACGGGCAAGCCGGTGGTGACCACCAGCACGTTGGGCACGGCGCCCACGTAGGCCACCGGCACCAGGTCCTTGTTGTTGTCGTAGCCCAGCTTGAGCAGGTGCGGCGCGATGGCGTGCGCCGTGACCACGCCCATCAGCAGCGTGTGCCCGTCGGTGGACTTGGCGGCGGTGTCAGCGGCCAGCGTGTTCGAGGCGCCGGGGCGGTTCTCCACCACCACCGGCTGCTTGAGCAGCGGCCCCAGCCGGTCGGCCACGGCGCGCGCCATGGCGTCGGTGCCGCCGCCGGCGGATGAGCCCACCAGGATGCGAAGGGGGCGCGAAGGCCATTCCTGGGCGTGGGTGGCCAGCGGGGCCAGCAGGGCGGCCAGGGCCAGCCCGATCAATGGGGTACGGCGCAGCATGTCTTTTGTCTCCTTGGAATCACGATGCCTTGTTGTGGTGTGGCGGCATTCATGGGGGCCCATGCTATGGGTTGGGTTTGTTTCCGTAAAATGAAATGAACTGATGAATTGATCGCCTGGGGTTATCAAAACAGTGACACAACGCCGAGAGGAAACCACCCCCTTGCCCATGCCCCTGCTCAACCGCCTGCGCATGCGGCAGGTGGCGCTGATGCTGGCCATCGAAGCGCGCGGCACGCTGCGCGCCGCAGCGGCGGACCTCGGCATGACCCAGCCGGCAGCCACCAAGATGCTGCACGAGCTGGAAGATGCCCTGGGCCATCCGCTGTTCGACCGCGTGGGCCGGGGGCTGCGCGTGAATGTGGCGGGCAGCTGCGTGACGCAGTACTTCCGCGGCATGCGCGGCGGCATCGAGGCCATGCGCCGCGAGCTGGACGCGCTGCACCTGGGCAGCGCCGGCAAGCTCTTCGTGGGCTGCATCATGGCGGCCGCGCCGGAACTCCTGAGCGACGCGCTGGTACGGCTGAAGACGGCCTATCCGCTGCTCACGGTGGAGATCGCGGTGGACACCAGCAACCGCCTGATGGAGCGCCTGCGCGAAGGCCGGCTGGACGTGGTGATCGGCCGCATGCCCGGGCGCAGTGGCGGCGACTGCCGCTTCCGGCCGCTGGCCGAGGAGGTGCTGTCGGTGGTGGTGGCGACCGACCACCCGCTCTCACGCCGCCGGTCGCTGCGCTTTGCCGAACTGCTGGCCTACCCGTGGATCCTTCAGCCCGCCGGCAGCCCCATGCGCGACGTGCTGGAACAGGAATTCGCGCTGCACCATCAGCCCCTGCCGGGCGGGCTGGTCGAGACGGCCTCCATCCTCACCACCACCAACCTCATCGCGCGCAGCGACATGGTGGCCGTGATCCCTGCCTCGATCGCGCTGCGCTACGAGCGCCATGGGCTGCTGCGCGTGCTGCCCTATACGGTGCGCAACCGGCTGGCCGCCTATGGCAGCGTGGTGCGGCTGGACCGACCTGCGTCCGCCGCGCTGGAGCACTTCCTCGCGCTGCTGCATGCCGCGCCCGAAGGCCCGGAATCGGCCGAAGCGATCAGCCCATGAACCCCAGATCGACGGGATAGGCCGAGCCGCCGAAGTTGCCGATGTGCGGCAGCACGCCGGCCAGTTCGGTGTTCGCCACGCCGAACCAGCGGCCCAGGGTGGCGGCGTACTGGTCCACGGCGGTGCTGGGCAGCAGGCGCCCCTGGCCCACGTGCCACTGGTCTTCGCTGCCGCTGCCGTTGCCCACGCTGACGGGCGGCGGCGTGCCGTAGAAGGCGGCGCCGCGCACCGCGCCGCCCACGACGAGATGGTGGCTGCCCCAGCCGTGGTCGGAGCCGTCGCCGTTGGAGGTGAGCGTGCGGCCGAAGTCCGATGCGGTGAAGGCGGTGACCTTGTCGGCCACGCCCAGCTCGGCTGTGGCGTTGTAGAAGGAGGTCATGGCGCTGCTCACCTTGTCCAGCAGCTGGGGCTGGTTGGCGATCAGGTTGTCGTGCAGGTCGAACCCGCCCAGCGAGACGAAGAACACCTGCCGGCGCGTGCCCAGCGCGTTGCGGCCGGCGATGAGCCGGGCCACGATCTTGAGCTGGTCGGCCAGCGGGTTGCCCGTGGGAAAGGCGGTGGAGATGTTCGCGCCGGCCAGTGCGGACGAGATCTGCCCCTCCGCGCCGATGGAGCGCTGCGTGACGCGCGCGTATTCGGCCTCCATCGCATGGCTGCCGGCCGTCTGCACCAGATCGCTCAGCAGGCTGCGCACGGCGCTGGAGCCATAGACGTTGCCCTTGACGGCGTTGATGGGCACGGCGCCGGGCGTGGCGCCGCTGGGGTTGATCTGGTATTGCAGCGCCTGGTCGCCCGAGAGGAACACGGCGTTGCCGGTGGCCGAGATGCAGGTGAAGAGCGAATTGGCGTTGGACGACAGGGCCAGGTCGCCCAGGTTGCCGCCCCAGCCCACGGTGGAGCCTTCGGCGCCCTGCGACTGCCAGACCGATTGCTGGTCGTTGTGCGAGAAGAGCTTGGGCGGCAGCGGGTAGTTGCGCCGGTCGCCGCTGGCGTACTGCGCGCGCGTCAGCGGCACCAGCAGCGGGCCCACGTTGAGCTGCACGGCGGCGTGGCCGGCGTTGAAGAGCCCGGCCAGGCCCGTCATGGACGGGTGCAGCGCGTACTGCATGCCGCCGGCCAGCGCGGTGCCGGGCCGCAGCTGCGTGGCGGCCAGCGCATCGCGGCCCAGGGCGATGCCCGCGGCCGTGCCGTCGCTGTTGCCGCCGCGGATGGCGGAATACTGCGCGTAGCGGCTGCTGTCGTAGGGCACGACGGTGTTGGCGTAGTCGCAGCCGCCGTAGAGGAAGACGCAGACCAGGGCCTTGTAGTCGCTGGACTCGAAGGCGGCGGCCTCGCCCAGCGCGGCGAGGTTCATGGCGAAGGGCAGGGCGGTGCCGGTGGCGGCCAGTTGCGCGCTGCGGCGCAGGAAGGCGCGGCGCGTGTGGCGGGCGGGGTCGATGAAGTTCATGGCGGGGCTCGCTGGGCGGTCGGTCACTTCTGCACGAGGTATTCGGGGCTGGCCATCACCAGCAGCACGGCGGCGGCCACGCGGTTGAGCTGCGCGGCGGCGGAGCTGCCGGCGGTGACCGGCGTGGCGTTGAGCGCGGCCACGATGCGCGCCTGCGTGGCGGCCGACACCTGCCCCGCCGACAGCAGCAGCGCCGCCTTGCGCACCAGCGCGGCGGCATCGGCCACCAGGGGCAGCAGGTTGGCGTAGCTGCAGGTGATGTCGAAGCCGTTGGCGGCGGTGCTGCCGTTCTGCGGCAGGTCGGGCGCGTTCACGTAGTAGCCGAAGCGGATGGTGTTCTGCATGAAGTTCAGATAGCCGCTCACGCTGCTTTCGTTGACGATCTGGAACTCCGGCGCCACCTGGCCGGCCGCCGCCATGGCGGTGGCGGGCGGCACGTAGCCCGGGCGGAAGAAGTTGAACACCGAGCCCGAGCGCAGCGGGCTCTGGCCCAGGCGGGTGGCCGGATCGCTCAGGTTGTCGATCTTCCAGGTGCCGCGCGCCGACTGAATGCCGAAGGTGCGGCCCCATTGCACGAAGCGCACCATGGGCTCGCGCAGGCGGCCGTACTGGGGGCTGGCGAGGCCGGCGGTGCTGCGCGCCTCCGGGTCCAGCAGCACGGCGGCGATCACGGCGCGCAGGTCGCCCCGGGTGCCGCTGCCGTTGTTGGCGAAGGCGGCGGCCACGCGCCCCACGTAGGCCGGGCTGGGGTTGCTGGTGACCAGCCGCTGGATCAGCTGGCGGCCGATGAAGGGGCCCACGTTGGGGTGGTTGAAAAGGGTGTCGAGCGCGGTCTTGAGCGCCGCGTCGCCCGCCGTGCCGGCCGGTATCGTGGTGCCCAGGAAGGTGGCGGCCAGCGTGGAATGGCGCGCCGCGTTGAAGGCCATGGGCAGCAGCGCCTGCTGCAGGCCCGGCACGGTGCTGCTGCCGAGGGTGGTGGGCTGGTTCTGGCGCGTGTCGTAGTCGTAGCCGGTGAAGACGCGCGCCAGATTGCTCACGTCGGCGGCGGAATAGGTGTCGATGCGGTTGCCGTTGCCGTCGCGCTGCTCGGTGCCGTCGGGGTTGAGGCGGTAGAGGCCGATGGTGAAGAGCTGCATCACCTCGCGGGCGTAGTTCTCGTCGGGCTGGCGGCCGGTGCGGGCGTCTTCCTTCTGGCTGCCGCGCACGCTCAGGTAGATGCCCATGGCCGGGCTCAGGGTGACGGCTTCGAGCAGCGCGCGGAAGTTGCCGAAGGCGTGCTGGTTGAGCAGGTCCCAGTAGCCCGAGGCGAGGAAGATGCGCCAGGGCTGCTCCAGCCCGCTGGTGGAGACGACCAGGATCTCCGAGAGCGCCAGCGCCACGCGCTTGCGCACGGCGTCGCGCTCGGTGAAGAGCTGGTTCCACAGCATGAAGTCGCTGGGGTAGGAGACGTTGTCGTAGCGCGTGTCGGGCGCGGCCACGCCGTAGCCGCGCTGCATGAGCCAGGCCGTGCCCGTGGTGCCGACGGGCTGCGCGAACTGATCGGCCAGCCAGGGGCCGTAGCCCTTGCTGCGCAGCGCGGCGATGTCCTCGTCGGTGGCCGAGAACTGCGCCTGCAGCAAGAAGCGGGCGGCCTCCTCGTCGCTGGCCGGGGTGGCGGCGCTGCCGGTGCCGCCGGTACCGCCGGCCACTCCGCTGCCGCCGCTGCTGCCACCTGCCGCGCCGCCGGCCGTGTCACCCCCGCCGCCCCCTCCGCCGCAGGCCGCCAGCATCGCCGCCGCCATGGCGGCCGCCAGGGCCGGGGCGGGGCTGTGGTGCGCGGGGTCGGCGGCGGAGTCCGCGGGCGCGCAGGAGTGCGGCTGCGCCGTGCAGGCGGCAGCCGTGGGGGTGGGGCTCATGTTCGGCTTTCGGCAAAAGCGGCGGGGCGGCGGGCTCGGGTGCCGCCCCGTCAACGCGGGTGTTGTTCTGGGTTCTTCGGGTGCGCGATGCCCCGCTTGTAGCCCTAAAGCGTGTCAATACGTTAACTGCGCCGCTGCCGGCGAGCCGTATCTGAAGGCCTGATCGGCCATGGGCGCAGTCTGCGCCTGGGGTTGTTGCTATTGAATGCGTAGCGACTGCGGCCCGCCTGCCTCGTCGCCCAGTCGGAAGACCCCGGCGGCGCGCACCAGTTCTTCGGCCTGGCCGCGCAGGCTGGCGGCGGCGGCGGCCATCTCTTCGACCAGCGCCGCGTTCTGCTGGGTGGCATGGTCCATCTGCGTGACGGCTTCACCCACCTGGGCCACGCCCTGGCTCTGCTCCTGGCTGGCGGCGCTGATCTCGCCCATGATGTCCGTCACCCGCTGGATGGCCTGCACCACCTCGGTCATGGTGCTGCCGGCGCGGTCGGCCAGCGCGCCGCCCTGCTGCACGCGGCCCATGCTGTCGGTGATGAGGATCTTGATCTCCTTGGCCGCCTCGGCGCTGCGCTGCGCCAGGCCGCGCACTTCGCTGGCCACCACGGCGAAGCCACGGCCCTGCTCGCCCGCGCGGGCGGCCTCCACCGCCGCGTTCAGCGCCAGGATGTTGGTCTGGAAGGCGATGGAGTCGATCACGCCGATGATGTCGCCGATCTTGCGCGAGCTGTCGGTGATCTGGCCCATGGTGCTCACCACCTGCGCCACCACGTCGCCGCCCTGCGTGGCCACGGCGCTGGCGTTGGCCGCCAGCTGGCTGGCCTGGCGCGCGTTGTCGGCGTTCTGGCGCACGGTGGCGGTCATCTGTTCCATTGAGGCGGCGGTTTCCTGCAGCGCGCTGGCCTGCGATTCGGTGCGGGCCGAGAGGTCGCTGTTGCCCTGCGCGATCTCGGCGCTGGCCGTGGCCACGCCCTCGGCGCCGTGGCGCACGCCGGCCACCACCCGCGTGAGCTGGGCGCGCATGCGCAGCAGCGCGGCGATGAGCTGGCCCACTTCGTCGCGGCCGTGCTCGATGGCCGGGCCGGCCAGGTCGCCCGCGGCCACGCCGTCGGCCAGCGCCACGGCCTGCGCCATGGGCCGGGTGACGGAGCGCGCGAACACCGCCATCAGCACGGCGGCCAGCGCCACGATGGCGCCCATCAGCAGGGCCTGCCACAGCAGCGTGCGCTGCAGCTGGCCGATGCGTGCGTCCAGCGCCGTCTGCAGGCTGGCCATGGCCTGCGAGTCGAGCGCGGAGAGCGCCTCGATGGCGCGGGTGAAGGTGTCGAAGTATTCCTGCGGCGACAGGCTGGGCGTCTGGGCCGGGTCCAGGTCGATGAGCGAGCGGTTGGCCAGCTCCAGCGCCGCGGCCACCCGTTCCTGCATGGTGCGGGTGGGGCCCTGCATGGCGGCGGAGAAGTCGGCGTCGTGCCGCATGGCGCGTTCCAGGTTGCGGGTGGTTTCGCCTTGCAGCTCCAGCACCCGCTCGCGCAGGCCCAGCAGCTGGCCGCGCCCTTGCGGCGGCAGCTCCTTCTTGCCCAGGAAGCCCGTGCCCTGGGCGCGCATCACGCCCAGCTTTTCGCCCAGCAGCGGTGCGCTCACCATGCTGGCCAGCACCAGCGCGTGCATCTCCTCGTCGGGCTCCACCTGCAGGCCGTAGGTGTGCAGCAGCTCTTCGCCCAGCAGCAGCAGGGCGCTGATGATCGCGGTGTGCTGCGCCGTGCTCTGCGCGGGCTGCAGGCGGCGGGCGGCCACCTCGGGCTCCAGCTGCTGCCAGCGTTGGCGCGCCTGCGCCCAGGACTGGGCCAGCGCTTCGGGCACGCCGGCTTCGGCGAAGCGGGCGCTGCCCTGCTCCAGCGCCTGGTTCACCGCATCGCGCACCTGTGGGCGGCGGCCGGCCAGCACCTCGTTGCCGCCCAGCATGCCGGCCGACAGGCCCCGGTGGACCTGCAGCTCCTGCACGGCCTTGTGCAGCGCCAGCAGCGGCGGCGTGCCGCGCGCCTCCAGCCGGGCGGTGCGGATGCCGTCCAGCGCCTGCGAGACGAAGAGCGTCGCCGGCACGGCGCTCATCAGCAGGCCGACCAGGCCGAGGATGATGAATTTGTGAAGCAGGCGGAGGTGGCTGAGGCGGTTCATGGCGATGGGAATGCAGGGGCCTGGAAACGGCGGGAAGGGCGCGCCTCCAAGGCTGGTCAACAACGGGCTTCGAGCTTTGCCGCGCCCGCCGGGGGCGGAGCGCGATACAACTCCATCGAACACTTTGCAATTTAGCAACTTGCGCGCCTGGGGCCTTGATGTGAGTCAAGGGCGGCCGGCGCGCCAGCGGGCGTTGCGGAATAATGGGCCGCCCGGGGCCTGTTCTCGCGCGCCCCCTCTCAGCGCACGCGCCCCTTCTTTCGCTGCACCGTATTGGTGCGATTGCACTGCCTTGTCTCCCATGCCCTGCCTTCCCTCTCCGGCCCCTGCGGGCCGCGCACCTTCCATGGCCTGGGGCCGTGGCTGCTCCCGCCGCGGCTGCTGCGGCGTGCGGCCATGAGCCGGCCCGCCGCACCGTCTGCGCCCCTGCCCGGGCGCGATCTGCTCGCCGCGCTGGTGGTGGTGCTGATCTGGGGCGTCAACTTCGTGGTCATGAAGTGGGGCCTGCGCACGTTCACGCCGTTCCAGCTGGGCGCGGCGCGCTACGTGTTCGCCGCGCTGCCGCTGGTGCTGCTGGTGCGCCCGCCGGCGGTGCGCTGGCGCTGGATGCTGCTCTACGGCCTGTGCCAGGGCGTGGGGCAGTTCGGCATGGTGTTTCTCGCGCTGCGCCTGGGCATGACGGCGGCGCTGGCCAGCGTGCTGCTGCAGACGCAGGTGTTCTTCACCGCGCTCTGGGCGTTTCTGCTGCTGCACGAGCGGCCGGGCCGCCCGCTCGTCATCGGCATGGGGCTGGCCGCCGTGGGGCTGCTGTGCTTCGGCATGCACTTCACCGCGCCGGGCGCGAGCGCGGGCGGCGTGACGCTGGCGGGCGTGGCCCTGACCCTGGTCGGCGCGGCCTGCTGGGCGGCCTCGAACATCGTGGCGCGCCTGGCGCAGCAGGAGTCGCCCGGCTACGACCCGCTGGCCTTCGTCGGCTGGAGCTGCCTGGTGCCCATCGTGCCCTTCGTGGCGCTGTCGGCGCTGGCCGATCCGGACGCCGGGCGCTGGCTGCAGGCCTCGACCTGGGCGGCGGTGCCGTGGTCGGGCTGGGCCGCGGCCATGTTCCTGGGCTGGGTGGCGACCATCGTGGGCTACGGCCTCTGGACCCGGCTGCTCACGCGCCACCCGGCCAACCGGGTCGCGCCCTTCAGCCTGGGCGTGCCGGTGGTGGGCCTGACGGCCGGCATGCTGGCGCTGGGCGAGGTGCTCACGCCCTGGCAGTGGGCGGGCGTGGCCTTCGTGGTGCTGGCCCTGGTGTGCGTGGTGCTGGGCCCGCGCTGGGCGGCGTCGCGCCGGTAGGGCCGGGTGTCGGTGTTTTTGGCCGTCAGCCCGCTCCTATCAAGCGCATATAGCTATTGAATCGATAGCGAATCGACCTGGGGCCACCCTGCCCGCCGTGCGCAGAGCGGCGGGCGCGGGGGCCGCGTTTCACCCCAGCCGCCGCCGCCGCGCGTAGCGGACCACCGTCACGCCGGCGCGGGCCTGGCGGGTGGAGGGCATGACCAGCACGCAGTCGTCGTACGGCGTGGTGACGGGTTCGCCGTCGTTGTCGCCGATCACCGTGCCGGCTTTTTCGATCACCTCCAGGCCCGTGAAGGGCTGCGTGAAGCGGAAGCGCTCGCTCTTTGCGACGACCGGGCCAGTGACCTCCAGCGCCCACTGGCGTGGGGCGTCCGCCTGGCGCCAGCCGGGCAGCCGGCGGGCGATCTCGTCGGCGTCCAGCGTGCCGGCGGCTTCGAGGAAGCGCACGCACTGGTCGCGGGCCACGTCGCGGCTGCTCGCATCGCCGTGGAAGCCGCATTCGATGAGCAGCGAGCGGGTGTCCTGCACCGGGCCGGCTTCGGCGTCGGGCAGGCCGAAGCGGCCGTAGTCGCGCATGCGCACGCCGTCCTGGTGGCCGGCATCGACCACGATGTGCTCGGGCGCTCCCATGGCCTGGGCCAGCTGCAGGTTGCGCGGCTGCACGCCGGTGAGCAGCAGCGGCGCGGCGCGCTCGTGCATGGAGTGCAGGTCCAGCAGCCAGTCCGCCTGGGCGACGAAGGGGCGCAGGGCGGCGGCGCGGCGGCGCTCGCGGCTGTCGGCCGCCTGCAGGCGTTCGTCGATCCACTGGCGGTTCATGTCCTGGTCGATGAAGCGCGAGGCGTCGTGGTGCTGCGGGTCGAAGCGGTCGAAGGCCTCCAGGTTGCAGAACGCCAGCGTGAGCGAGCCGCGCTGCGGGCGCACGCCGGCTTCCAGCAGGCCCTGGAGGGCCCAGGCGCCGCACAGCTCGTTGCCGTGCACCAGCGCGCTGATCATCACGTGGCGGCCCGGCTTGCCGCTATCGAAGCGCCACACGCCTTCGGTGCCGGTGTTGCCGGCGCGCCAGGCGGCGATGTCCGGCGCGGGCAGGGTGAACGCGAGGGGGGCGGGGGTGGAAGGGGCGTCTGCGCTCATTTCCGTGCTCATCATTCCTCGATCCTGGCGAACTGCACGATCTTCTGGTACTTGGCGACTTCGCTGGCCCAGTACTTGTTCAGGTCCACCGTGGGCGAGGCCACGACGGAGCCGGTGGCTTCCATCTTCTTGCGGAACTCGGGCGACTGCAGCGTGTCGTCGAGCGCCTTCTTGAGCTTGTCGAACACCGGCTTGGGCAGGTTGGCCGGGCCCATCAGCGCGAACCAGATGCCGATGTCCACGTTCTTGAACTGCGGGTATTCGGCCAGCGCCGGAATGTCGGGCGTGATGGCCGAGCGCCTGGCCTCGGTGGTGCCCAGCGCCACGACCTTGCCGCTCCTGATGTGCGGCAGGCCGCTGGAGAGCACGAACACGCCGAACTCCAGGTTGTTGCCCATCAGGTCGCTGGTCAGCGGCGCCACGCCGCGGTAGGGGATGTGCGTCATGAACAGCTTGCCCTGTTCCTTGATCATCTCGCCGGCCAGGTGCAGCGCGGTGCCCACGCCGGAGCTGCCGTAGCTGAACTTGCCGGGGTTCTTGGTGACGAGCTGCGTGAACTCGTTGGCGTTCTTCACGCCCGCGCCGGCGGAGGCCACCAGCACCAGGGGCTGCGAGGCCACCAGGCCGATGGCCGTGAAGTCCTTCACGTCGTACTTGATCTTCCTGTTGACCAGCTTGGTGATGGCCAGCTCGTTGCTCGCGCCCACCAGCAGCGTGTAGCCGTCGGGCGGGGCATTGGCCACCTTCTGCGCGCCGATGGCGCCGCCGGCACCGCCCAGGTTCTCGATCACCACGGGTTGGCCGAGGCGGCTGGCCAGCTCGGTGCCCACCATGCGGCCCACCAGGTCGGTGCTGCCGCCGGCCGGGTAGCCGACGACGATGGTGATGGGCTTGGCCGGGTAGGCCTGGGCGAAGGCGGCGGGCGCGCCCGCGAGCAGGGCGGCAGCCGCGAGCGCGGCGGCCAGCGCGCCGCGGCGTGGCAGGGAAGAGGTGGTGTTCATGCAGGGCTCCGTGAGGGAATGGAGCCGATTGTGGAAGCCGTGGGCTGCAGCATGGTGCCGAAACGGCACGGGCCGGTGCTGTTTCGGCGAGGGTGGAGGGGAAACCCGTAGCGCGCGAGCCGGGGCGGAGCGCTTCAGCGCCGGCTCATCAGCATCCACAGCGTTTCCGCCATCGCGCCCAGGCGGCGCTTGGGGCGGTAGAGGCGCACGTCGAAGCGGATCTCCATGCGCTTGTCGCCCGCAGCGGCCAGGCGGCCGGCCTTCACGTCGGCATGCACCAGCGACCACGGCAGCCACGACACGCCCAGGCCCTTGAGCACGTATTCGTAGTGCGCGTCCGGCGAATCGCATTCGATCAGGCGCTGCAGGCGCGGCGCCGCGCGGTGGTTGGCCAGGTGGTCTTCCACCAGCCGCCCCAGCGCCAGGGTGCGGGCATAGGCCACGTAGGGCACGGGGTCGCCCTGCGATGCGAAGTGGAACAGGGGCGCGCCGCTCGCGTCCGCACGCGACATGGGCACCAGCCGGTCGGAGGCCAGCGTGAGGTGCGAGAACTGGCGCGCATCCAGCGGCACGACCAGCGAAGGGTGATGGTAGGTGAGGGAGAAGTCGGCCTCGCCGCGCTGCATCTCCCCCACCGCCTCGGCCAGGGTGCGCGTGACGATGCGCAGTTCCCCATCGGCCAATACGGGGCGCAGGCGCACCAGCAGGTCGGCCACCAGGGTGCGCGCCAGCGTGCGGCCCGTGGCCAGCGTGACGGTGCGCGCCTGCCGGCCGGCGACGGCCTGCATCTCCTCGTGCGACTGCGCGAGGTTGCGCGTCATCTGCTCGGCGCCGTCGAGCAGCACCTGCCCGGCGGGCGTGAGGCGCACCGGCCCGCCGCCGCGCTCGACCAGCGGCGTGCCGGCCCAGGCCTCGAGCGCGCGGATGCGCCTTCCGAAGGCCGGGTGCGTGACGTGGCGCAGCTCCGCCGCCCGCGTGAAGCTGCGCTCCTGCGCGAGCAGGAGGAAGTCTTCCAGCCACTTGAGCTGCACGGCGGGCAGCCCGGCGATCACTGCCGGGCGGCGTTCAGCGCGGTGCGGGTGGCCTCGGCCGCCTGGTGCGCGGCGGTGGCGAAGTCGGCGCCGGCCGATGCATAGAGCACGGCGCGCGAGGAGCTGACGATGATCGGCCCGTTGGCGCGCAGCCCGGCGCGCACCGTGGCGGCAGCGTCGCCGCCCTGGGCGCCCACGCCGGGGATCAGGAGCGGCACGGTGGGCGCCAGGGCGCGCACGCGTTCGATCTCCGCCGGGTAGGTGGCACCCACCACCAGGCCGACCTGGCCGTTGGTGTTCCAGGGGCCCTGCGCCTGCCGGGCGATGTGTTCGTACAGCAGGGGCTGGCCTTCCACGCTCGCCAGGCGCTGGGCCTGCAGGTCGTCGCCGCCGGGGTTGGAGGTGCGGCACAGCAGGATCGCGCCCTTGCCGTGGTAGGCCAGGTAGGGCGCGAGCGAGTCGAAGCCCATGAAGGGCGAGAGCGTGACCGCGTCGGCGCCGTAGCGCTCGAAGGCTTCCTTGGCGTACTGCTCGGCGGTGGAGCCGATGTCGCCGCGCTTGGCGTCGAGGATGACGGGTACTTGCGGCGCGGTGGCGCGGATGTGGCGGATCAGGCGTTCGAGCTGCGCCTCGGCGCCGTGCGCGGCGAAGTACGCGATCTGCGGCTTGAAGGCGTTGACCAGGCCGGCCGTGGCATCGACGATGGCGGCGCAGAAGTCGTAGATCTTGCCGGCGTCGCCCCGCAGGTGCTCGGGAAAGCGCTGGGGTTCGGGGTCCAGACCCACGCACAGCAGGGAGTCGTTCTGCGCGGTCGCGCCGCGCAGCATGTCGGTGAAAGTCATGGCCGGGATTGTAGAAGGCGCCCCGGTGGCGGCGCCGCTGCGTGGCACTGGCTCCAGCCAGGCCCTGCTGCTCTGCGGCGCAGCCTGCCGCATTGACGGGATTCAGTCAGGGGTCGATCGGGGCGGGGGCGTCGGCCCGGAGGGGGCATTCCTAGAATGCCGAAGCTGCCCGGCTCTGCCGGGGCTGCCGTTTCGTTCACCCACCGCACAGGAGCTTTCCCGCATGCAACTCACCAGCCACAGCTTCCAGGACGGCCAGGCCATTCCCGGCGAATTCGCCTTCGCCGTGCCGGATGCGGCCGCGCACGTCGCGCTGTCCGCCAACCGCAATCCGCACCTGGCCTGGAGCGGCGCGCCCGCCGGCACGCAGTCGTTCGCCATCGTCTGCCACGACCCGGACGTGCCCAGCCGGGGCGACGACGTGAACCAGGAGGGCCGCACCGTGCCGGCCAGCCTGTCGCGCGTGGACTTCTTCCACTGGCTGCTGCTCGACATTCCCGCCGGCCGCACCGAGATCGCCGCAGGCGCCCATTCCAGCGCCGTCACGCCGCGCGGCAAACCCGGACCCGCCGCGCCCGAGGGCCTGCGCCACGGCATCAACGACTACACCGGCTGGTTCGCCGGCGATGCGGACATGCGCGGCGACTACTACGGCTACGACGGCCCCTGCCCGCCCTGGAACGATTCCATCGTCCACCACTACGTCTTCACGGTGTATGCGCTGGGCACGCCCACGCTGCAGGTCGAGGGGCCGCTCACCGGCGCCAACGTGCGCGCCGCGCTGGAAAAAGCGCCCGTGCTGGCCCAGGCCCGGCTGACGGGCCTGTACACGCTCAACCCGGCCGTCGCCCTGGCGTGAGCGCGCAGGCGCGGGCCGCACGGCCGGTCGCGCCGATGTGAAAGAAAAAGCCCGCTGGCAGGGTGCCAGCGGGCTCATCTTTTGATAGCTGCCAGCGCTTGCGGGGCAAGCGCTGGGGGCCCAACAGGCTTCGAACCCTGCGGATCAGCCGTTGGCGCGCTTTTGCAGGATCTCGAAGGCCGGCAGGGTCTTGCCTTCCAGCACTTCCAGGAAGGCGCCGCCGCCCGTGGAGATGTAGCCCACGTCCTTCTCAATACCGTACTTGGCGATGGCGGCCAGCGTGTCGCCGCCGCCGGCGATGCTGAAGGCCGGCGATTCGGCGATCGCCTGGGCGATGGCCTTGGTGCCGTTCTCGAACGCGGCGAACTCGAACACGCCCACCGGGCCGTTCCAGACGATGGTGCCGGCGGCCTTGAGCTGTGCGGCGAGCTTCTTCGCGGTCTCGGGGCCGATGTCCAGGATCAGGTCGTCATCGGCCACGTCGGTGGCGGCCTTGACGGTGGCCGGCGCATCGGCGGAGAAGGTCTTGGCGACCACCACGTCGGTGGGGATCGGCACCTCGGCGCCGCGCGCCTTCATGGCTTCGATCACGGCGGTGGCTTCGCCCACCAGGTCGGGCTCGGCCAGGCTCTTGCCGATCGAAAGGCCCGCGGCCAGCATGAAGGTGTTGGCGATGCCGCCGCCCACGATCAGGCCATCGACGTTCCTGGCCAGGCTTTGCAGGATGGTCAGCTTGGTGCTCACCTTGCTGCCCGCCACGATGGCGACCAGCGGGCGCTTGGGCGCTGCCAGGGCCTGGGTGATGGCGTCGATCTCGGCCGACAGCAGCGGGCCGGCGCACGCCACCTTGGCGTATTCGGCGATGCCGTAGGTCGTGCCCTCGGCGCGGTGCGCGGTGCCGAAGGCGTCGTTGACGTAGATGTCGCACAGCTGGGCCAGCTTCTGCGCCAGCTCGGGCTTGTTCTTCTTCTCGCCAGGGTTCACGCGGCAGTTCTCCAGCATCACGACCTGGCCGGGCTGCACCTGCACGCCGTCCACCCAGTCGGCCACCAGGGGGACGTCGCGGCCCAGCAGCTCGCCCAGGCGCCGGGCGACGGGCGCCAGCGAATCGGCCGGCGTCAGCGTGCCTTCGGTGGGGCGGCCCAGGTGGCTGGTGACCATCACGGCGGCGCCGGCGTCCAGCGCCATCTGGATGCAGGGCACCGAGGCGCGGATGCGCGTGTCTTCGGTGATGCGGCCGTCGTCGTCCTGCGGCACGTTCAGGTCGGCACGGATGAAAACGCGTTGGCCGCGGGCCTTGCCCTGGGCGCAGAGATCGGAGAAGCGAAGGATGTGCATGGAGTCGGCTGGGTTGAGGTTGCGCCGCATTTTAGGGCCGTGCGCGGCCCCGGCAGCGCTTTGGTAACCGCTTGGTAACCGATGGGCGCAGCCGGCCCCGGCCGGCGCCTACCAGCCCCAGCCGATGTGCAGCGGCAGATAGACCAGCATGCCCGCCACGATGGTGCCCAGGATGCCGCGCCGCCAGAAGTAGTAGCCCGCCGCGCACAGCACGGCCGGCAGGCGCGCATCGCACAGGGTGTGGATCAGCTCGCCCTGCGTCATCAGCAGCTCGGGCGCGATCACGGCGGTGAGGGCGGCCAGCGGCGCGTATTTCAGGCCGCGCTTGAGCCAGTCGGGCAGCGGCAGCTCGCGCTCGGGGATCATGAAGAAGGCGCGCGACACCACGGTGATCGCCGCCAGGCCCAGGATGGCGATGGTCGGCTCCACCCAGGACCAGTTCCAGCCCGCGAACCATTGGCCGATCGCGCTCATGGGTGGCGCTCCTCGCGCAGCGGCACGTCGCCGTCCTGCACCTGCCGGCGATCGGCGGGCGGCAGGGGCTCGTCCGCCGGCACCAGCAACACCTTGGGCTTGCGGCGCAGGTGGTGGTCGGCCGCCTCGATCAGCAGGCCGGCCGTGACGGCGGCGGCGATCGCCACCAGGATGTTGAGTTTCAGCGGCAGCGCGAACGCGGCGACGGCCGCCGTGGCGGCGACCAGCGTGGCCAGCCAGGTGGCGCGGTCGAACAGCATGGACAAGAGCACGCCCATCAGCGCCAGCACGCCCGCGAAGCCCAGGCCCCAGGACAGCGGCACCGCGTTGGCCAGCAGGATGCCCGCGATGGCCGGCACCTGCCACGAGAACCAGTTGATCGTCGCCGCGCCCCAGAAGTAGGGCACCTGCTCCGGCTGCGGCTCGGGCCGGGGAAAGCGCTTCATGAAGGCCACGAAGATCACGTCGCCGCTGAAATAGCCCAGCGCCAGCCGGTGGCGGCGCGGCAACGGCTGGAAGTAGCTGCGCCACATGCTGCTGAAGATGACGAAGCGCAGGTTCACGCACATGGCAGTGAGCCACACCACCCAGAGCGGCGCGCCCACCGCCATCAGCGGCAGCACGGCCAGCTGGGCGCTGCCGGCATAGACGACCAGCGACATGAAGATGGCCATGGGTGCGGACATGCCCGTCTTGACCATGGCCACCCCGGTCACCAGGCCCCAGGCGGCGATGCCCACGCAGGTCGCCATCATGTCCGTCACGCCCGTGCGGAAAGCCGGGTCGCGCACGGTGGCACGCAGCGCCTGCAGGCGGCTCATGCGCGCTCCGGCGAAGCGGCGGCCGTTTCTGCCGCGGCGCCCAGCAGCTGGCCCGGCGCGAGCGGGAAGCCGCGCAGGAAGTCGGCCGCCGGCAGGCGCTTGCCGCCCGCGCGCTGCAGCACCGTCAGGCGCAGCGCGCCCTGGCCGCAGGCCACGGCGATGCCGGCCGGTTCTATGGCAAGAATCTGCCCCGGGCGCGCATCCGGTGCGGGCTGCGTGCTATCGATTTCGTAGCTCCACAGCTTGACCATCTCGCCCTGGGCCGTGGTGCTGGCGCCGGGGAAGGGGTCGAAGGCGCGGATGCGGCGGCCGATGGCCTCGGCCGGCAGCGTCCAGTCGATGGCGCTCTCGGCCTTCTCGATCTTGTGCGCGTAGGTCACGCCCTCGGCCGGCTGCGGCTCGGGGCGCAGGCCGCCGCAGGCCGCCAGCTCCAGCGCCTCGACGATCATGCGCCCGCCCAGCGCGGCCAGCCGGTCGTGCAGGGAGGCGGTGGTGTCGTGCGCGGCGATGGGCAGGCGCTCCATCAGCAGCATGTCGCCCGTGTCCAGGCCGGCGTCCATCTGCATGATGGTCACGCCGGTCTCGGCGTCGCCCGCCTCGATGGCGCGGTGGATGGGCGCGGCGCCGCGCCAGCGCGGCAGCAGGCTGGCGTGGATGTTGAGGCAGCCCAGGCCGTGGGCCCCCACGCTCCCCGCGGTGCGTGGTTCGCTGCCCCCCTGGGGGGCCTTCGCGCCTTCGGGCGGCCGTGCGGCGCTCATCAGGTCCAGCACCCACTGCGGCAGGATCAGCCCGTAGGCGGCCACCACCATCGCATCGGCGCCCGCGGCCAGCAGCGCCTCGCGCGCGGCGGCGGCCTCATCGGGGTACTTGCCGTCCAGGCGCAGGCTGCGCGGCTGGGCGACGGCGATGCCGTGTTCCAGCGCGCATTGCTTGACGGGCGAGGCCTGCAGCTTCATGCCGCGGCCGGCGGGGCGGTCGGGCTGGGTCAGCACCAGCGGTACGGTGAAGCCGGCGGCGAGCAGGCGTTCGAGGGCCACACGGGCGAAATCCGGCGTGCCGGCGAAAACGATCTTCATGGTGGAGATTCTGCAATGCGCCCCAGGGCGCCAGGAGTGGCCGGGGGGATGGCCCCGGCCCGGGGAGTCAGAACGCGCGGCGGTCGTCGGACATCGGCTCGTCGGTGAACATCACGCGGCGCACCACGCCGGCCGGGTCGATATGCACATGGGCCAGCCGGCGCAGATTGATGTCGGCGATGAAGCGGTAGGTCCACACGTCGCCGTTGAAGCTGGACACGCGTTCGATCACGAAGGGCGGGCCGAAGGTGGCGCGCACGTCGGCGGCGGTAAAGCGGCCGACGGGAATGGCGGCGAAGCGCTCGAAGGTCAGTACCTGCTCGGTGCGGGCCACGTGCCCGGCCGCGTCCAGATCGACGTGATAGGCATAGAAGCCCATCGGGTAGGTGGTGTAGAGCCAGCTCTCGCCGCCGCCGGGCAGGGGGGAGACGGAATAGGGCGTGCCCAGCTGGGCGGCCACGGCGGCGCGCGGCGTGCCGGGCGCGATCTGCGTGGGCGCTGCGGCGCAGGCGGCCAGCAGCAGCGCGGCCGCCAGGGGCAGCCACCGGGCGAAGGGCCAGGCGCGGAGCAGGGCGAACACCGGCAGGCCGGCGGCCGTGCGGCTCTCGCAGCTGCCGCCGCGCTGGGTCATGCGCGTTCCTCGCGCTGCTGCTTGACCAGCTTGGTCTTGATGCGGTTGCGCTTGAGCGGCGAGAGGTATTCGACGAACACCTTGCCCAGCAGGTGATCCATTTCGTGCTGGATGCACACGGCCAGCATGCCTTCGGCCTCGATCGTGCGGGCCTGGCCGTCGCGGTCCAGCGCACGCACGTGCACGGCGGCGGCGCGCTCGACGCCGTCGTAGATGCCGGGCACCGAGAGGCAGCCTTCTTCGCCCGTCACGCGCTCGGCGCTGGCCCAGACGATCTCGGGGTTGATCAGCACCAGGGGCGTGTCGCGCTCTTCGGAGACGTCGATGACGACGATGCGCTCATGCACATCCACCTGCGTGGCGGCCAGGCCGATGCCGTGGGCGTCGTACATGGTGGCGAGCATGTCGTCCAGCAGGGCGCGCACGCGGTCGTCCACCTGCTGGACGGGCTGGGCGACCTTGTGCAGGCGCGGATCGGGGTAGCGGAGAATGGAAAGAATGGCCATGGCGCGGGGGAAATATGTCGCTATTTTCGCCACTTTCTCCGGGTGCACGGGGCGCGCTGTCAATAATCATTGCCCCTGAAAGGGCTTGCGCAGAGAATCACAAACGGTTTTGAACGTCTCGGCAGCTGTGTCATTCGTTACAAAAAGCAGAATGCAGGGGCCCGGGATTTCCTGGCGGCCGCGATTGCAACGGCGATTGCTTCCTGCGGTTCTTCCCCTTTCCAATGCATTACACAAGGAACGACATGAGGGCATCCATCCGCGCGCGCCGCAACGTGCTGGGCACGCTGGCTTTCCTGAGCGGATGCCTGGCCGTCCTTCCCGCCGCAGCGCAGACCGCCGCCGGCCGCTATCCCGTCACCGGCGCGCAGCGCGCCACGGCCCAGCAGGTCGCCTCGCGGGGCATTCCCCTCTCCGAACTCTCCCCCACCGCGCCCGACACCTACGTGGTCAAGCGCGGCGACACGCTCTGGGGTATCTCGGGCATGTACCTGCTGCGCCCCTGGCGCTGGCCCGAGCTCTGGGGCATGAACCTGCAGGCCATTCCCAATCCGCACCTGATCTACCCCGGCCAGACCCTCTACCTGGAGAAGGTCGATGGCTACGCCCGCCTGCGCACCAGCCGCTCCGGCGACCCGACGGACACCGTGCGCCTGTCGCCGCGCACCCGCTCCGAGAGCCTGGCCTCCAGCGCCCTGCCCACGCTGCCCCCGCACCTCATCGAGCCCTTCCTCGTCGAGCCGCTGGTGGTCGATGAGCTCACCTTCTCGCAGGCGCCGCGCATCGTCGCCACCACCCAGGCGCGCGTGCTCATGGCCAGCGGCGACCGCGCCTACGCCATGGGCCCGGAGGGCAGTCCGCTCACGATCACGCCCCAGTCGCCGCGCGAGTACCGCGTGTTCCGCAGCGCCACGCCCATGAAGGACCCGGTCACTGGCGAGATCCTGGGCTACGAGGCGCAGTACGTCGGCCTGGCCGAGCTGGTGCGCAGCCAGTCGGTCGAATCCTCGCCCGACGGCAAGGGCGGCACCACCGAAGAGATCGTGCCCGCCACGGTGGACCTGCGCTCGGCCAAGGAAGAGATCCGCGCGGGCGACCGCCTGCTGCCCGCGCCCGAGCGCGTGCTGACCAGCTACACCCCGCGCGAGCCGCAGATGCCGGTCGATGCCCGCGTGGTGTCGCTCTACGGCAGCAGCGCCCTCGCCTTCGCCGCGCAGAACCAGGTGATCGCGATCAACAAGGGCACGCGCGACGGCATGGAGGCCGGCTACGTGCTCACCGTGCTCACCCAGGGCGCCCGCATCACCGACAAGACCGGCGGCGAGCGCATCTCCCTGCAGCTGCCCAGCGAGGCCAACGGCACCGCCATGGTGTTCCGTACCTTCGACCGGGTGTCCTACGCGCTGCTGCTGCGCGTGCAGCAGGGCGTGCGCGTGGGCGACCGCCTCGTGAACCCCCAGTAAGCGCAGCTCGCGCGGCCCGTCCGGCGCCGTCGCGGCCTTCGTCGTCGTGCCCATGGATTCCGAAGAACTGACCGCCTGGCTGCGGCTCACGCTCACCGAGGGCGTGGGCAACACCACCGCCCGCCGCCTGCTGGCCGCCTTCGGCCTGCCGCAGGCCATCTTCGGCCAGACCGAGGCCGCGCTGCAGGCCTGCGGCGCCACTGCCGCGCAGGCCCGCGCCCTCGGCAGCGCGCCCGAGGCGCTGGCCGCCCGGATCGAGGCCGTGCACCAGTGGCTGGCCCTGCCCGGCGCCGAGGCCGGCGGCCCCGCCCGGGGCCTCGTCACCCTGGGCGATGCGCGCTACCCGCGCAGCCTGCTGGAAACCGAAGACCCGCCCCTGCTGCTCTACGTGATGGGCGCCCCGCGCTTCGTCACCGGGGAGTGCGACCCCTTTCCCTCGTCCCGCTGCCTGGCCATCGTGGGCAGCCGCAACCCCACGGCCCAGGGGGCGGACAACGCCCGGCAGTTCGCCCGCGCCCTGCGCGGCGCGGGGCTGGGCATCGTCTCGGGGCTGGCGCTGGGCGTGGATGCCGCCGCGCACGAAGGCGCGCTGGACGACCCCGGCGATCCGTCCGTGCCGGCCACCATCGCCATCGTGGGCACGGGGCTGGACCGCGTCTATCCGCGCCGCAACCTGGACCTGGCCCGCCGCATCGCCCAGCATGGGCTGATCGTGAGCGAATACCCGCTGGGCACGCCGCCGCTGGCACCCAACTTCCCCAAGCGCAACCGCATCATCTCGGGCCTGTCGCAGGGCACGCTGGTGGTCGAGGCGGCGCTGGCCTCGGGCTCGCTCATCACGGCCCGCCTGGCGGCCGAGCAGGGGCGCGAGGTGTTCGCCATTCCGGGCTCCATCCACGCACCGCAGTCGCGCGGCTGCCATGCGCTGATCCGCCAGGGCGCCAAGCTGGTGGAGTCGGCGCAGGACGTGCTGGAGGAGTTGCGTGCGCCCATCGCCGGCGAAGCGCCGCGCCGCCGCGCGGGGGCGGGCGTGGAGCCGGTGGCGGAAGAAGAGGACGAAGACGAGGCCGCACCCGGATCGCAGGATGGCCAGCGGGCCGCCGACGGCCCCTACGCCGATCTGCTGGATGCCCTGGGCTTCGATCCGGTGAGCTTCGACGCGCTGCAGGCGCGTACGGGGCGCGACACGGCCGGCTTGCAGGTCGCGCTGCTGGAACTGGAGCTCGACGGCCAGGTCGCCCGGTTGCCGGGCGGCCTGTTCCAGCGCATGGGCCGGGGCTGAGGCCTCGGCCATCGATGGGCCGTCAGAGGCCCAGCATCAGCTTCAGGTTCTGTACCGCGGCGCCGCTGGCGCCCTTGCCCAGGTTGTCCAGGCGTGCCACGGCCACGGCATGGCGGTGATCGTCGTTGCCGAACACGCGCAGCTCCAGCTGGTTGGTGTTGTTGACGGCGGTGGGTTCGAGCTTGCCGTCTTCGGTGCGGGGCAGCACGCGCACCCACTGGTCGGGCGTGTTGCTGCGCGCGTAGTGGGCGGCCAGCGCGTCGTGCAGGTCGGCCACCTTGGGCGTGCCGGGCAGCAGGTCCAGGTGCAGCGGCAACTGCACCAGCATGCCCTGGCGGAAGTTGCCCACCGAGGGCGTGAAGATCGGCCGGCGCGCGAGGCCGGTGTATTTCATGATCTCGGGCAGGTGCTTGTGCGACAGGCCCAGGGCGTAGAGCTCGAAGGGCGCGGCTTCGCCCTTTTCGTAGGCCTCGATCATCGGGCGGCCGCCGCCCGAATAGCCGCTGACCGAGGGCAGCGCCACCGGGTAGTCGGCGGGCAGCAGGCCGGCATCGACCAGCGGGCGCAGCAGCGCGATGGCGCCGGTGGCGTAGCAGCCGGGGTTGGACACGCGCAGCGCGCTCTTCACGGCCTGGGCCTGGTCGGCCGAGAGTTCGGGAAAGCCATAGACCCAGCCGTCCGCCGTGCGGTGCGCGGTGGAGGCGTCGATGATGCGGATGGTGCGGCCGGTTTCGGCGGTGATGGCGTCCACCAGCGCGACGGTTTCGCGCGCGGCGTCGTCGTGCAGGCACAGCACGACCAGGTCCACGCCGGCGATCAGCGCGCGCTTGGCGGCGGCATCCTTGCGCAGCTCGGGCGCGATGCTGACCAGCTCGACCTGCGGCATGGCCTGCAGGCGTTCGCGGATCTCCAGCCCGGTGGTGCCGGCTTCGCCGTCGATGAACACTTTAGACATGGGGGAGAGCTCCTGCGAAAAAGTGCGGCGGGGGCCGCGGTGGGGACGTAAGTTGTATCCACATGGATGGTGCGCCGCAGCATGATACAGTCGCCGGTTGCCATGTCCCAAGCCCGCGGCCAGAGACATTCCAACATCATGGCAAACGGGTAAACACCATCCTTTCCTGAGAGAGACCTCATGAAGATTCACGAATACCAAGGCAAGGAAATCTTGCGCAATTTTGGTGTGCCCGTTCCGCGCGGCATTCCTGCTTTCACGGTGCAGGAAGCCGTGGAAGCCGCCCAGAAGCTCGGCGGCCCCGTGTGGGTGGTCAAGGCCCAGATCCACGCCGGTGGCCGTGGCAAGGGCGGCGGCGTGAAGGTGGCCAAGAGCATTGACGACGTCAAGAAGCTCGCTGGCGAGATCCTGGGCATGCAGCTCAAGACCCACCAGACCGGCCCCGAAGGCCAGAAGGTCCGCCGCCTCTACATCGAAGACGGCGCCGACATCAAGAACGAACTCTACGTCTCGCTGGTCACCGACCGCGCCACGCAGAAGGTCGCCCTGATCGCTTCGAGCGAAGGCGGCATGGACATCGAGGAAGTGGCCCACTCCACGCCCGAGAAGATCGTCACCGAGATGATCGACCCGCTCACCGGCATCACGCCCGAGCAGGGCAAGAAGGTCGCCGAAGCCATCGGCCTCACCGGCAAGTCCGTGGACCAGGCGCTGGACATCTTCGCGAAGATCTACAAGTGCTACATGGAAACCGATGCGTCGCTGGTGGAAATCAACCCGCTGAACTGCGATTCCAAGGGTGACCTGATGGCCCTGGACGCGAAGTTCAACTTCGACGCCAACGCCCTGTTCCGCCATCCCGAGATCGTGGCCTACCGCGATCTGGACGAAGAAGATCCGGCCGAAGTGGAAGCCTCCAAGTTCGACCTGGCCTACATCAGCCTGGACGGCAACATCGGTTGCCTGGTGAACGGTGCCGGCCTGGCCATGGCCACCATGGACACCATCAAGCTGTTCGGCGGCGAGCCGGCCAACTTCCTGGACGTGGGCGGCGGCGCCACCCCCGAGAAGGTCACCGAAGCCTTCAAGATCATGCTCAAGAACCCCAAGGTCGAGGGCATCCTGGTCAACATCTTCGGCGGCATCATGAAGTGCGACACCATCGCCACCGGCGTTATCACCGCCTGCAAGGCCGTGAACCTGAACGTGCCGCTGGTCGTGCGCATGAAGGGCACGAACGAAGAGCTGGGCAAGAAGATGCTGGCCGAATCCGGCCTGCCCATCATCGCTGCAGACACCATGGCCGAAGCTGCGACGAAGATCGTTGCTGCCGTCAAGTAAGCCCGGAGAACACTCATGTCGATCTACATCAACAAAGACACCAAGGTCATCACCCAAGGCATCACGGGCAAGACGGGCCAGTTCCACACCGAAAAGTGCCAGGAATACGCGAACGGCAAGAACTGCTTCGTCGCGGGCGTGAACCCCAAGAAGGCCGGCGAGTCGATCTTCAACATCCCGATCTACGCCTCCGTCAAGGAAGCCGCATCGCAGACCGGCGCCACCGTGTCGGTGATCTACGTGCCGCCCGCAGGCGCCGCTGCCGCCATCTGGGAAGCCGTGGAAGCCGACCTGGACATGGCCATCTGCATCACCGAAGGCATTCCAGTCCGCGACATGCTCGAAGTGCGCAACAAGATGAAGGCCAAGGAAGCCGCCGGCGGCAAGAAGACGCTGCTGCTGGGCCCCAACTGCCCCGGCCTGATCACGCCCGACGAGATCAAGATCGGCATCATGCCCGGCCACATCCACCGCAAGGGCCGCATCGGCGTGGTCTCGCGCTCCGGCACGCTGACCTATGAAGCCGTGGCCATGCTGACCGAAGTCGGCCTGGGCCAGTCGAGCGCCGTGGGCATCGGTGGCGACCCCATCAACGGCCTCAAGCACATCGACGTCATGAAGGCCTTCAACGACGATCCCGACACCGACGCCGTCATCATGATCGGTGAAATCGGTGGCCCGGACGAAGCCGAAGCCGCCCAATGGTGCAAGGCCAACATGAAGAAGCCGATCGTCGGCTTCATCGCTGGTGTGACCGCCCCTCCCGGCAAGCGCATGGGCCACGCCGGCGCGCTGATCTCCGGCGGCGCCGACACGGCCGATGCCAAGCTCGCCATCATGGAAGAGTGCGGCTTCGTCGTGACGCGCAACCCGTCCGAACTGGGCAAGCTGCTCAAGGCCCAGCTGAAGTGATTCGGCTTCCGGTGCGGCGATAAGCAAAACTACGCACGCTCCGGTGCTGGGCCGCCGATAAACTCGGCGCTCCAAAAAGAACGGAAGCGCCCGAAACGCGAGTTTCGGGCGCTTCTTGCATTCATAACACCGGAGCACACGCCATGGAATTCCTGCAATCCGCCGACTTCTGGATCGGTCTGGTCAAGATCGTCTGGATCAACATCATCCTCTCGGGCGACAACGCCGTCGTCATCGCGCTGGCGGCCCGCTCGCTGCCGCCCCACCAGCAGAAGAAGGCCATCGCCTGGGGTTCGGGCGCTGCCGTGTTCCTGCGCATCGCGCTGACCGTGGTCGCGGCCAAGCTGCTGGAGCTGTCCTTCCTGCAGATCATCGGTGGCTGCCTGCTGCTCTGGATCGGCTTCCAGCTGCTCACCGATGGCGACGAAGACGAAGGCGAATCCAAGGCCAGCGGCGGCCTGATGGCTGCCGTGCGCACCATCCTGATCGCCGACCTGGTGATGAGCCTGGACAACGTGATCGCCGTGGCGGCTGCCGCCCACGGCAACATGGTGCTGCTGATCCTGGGCCTGGCCATCAGCATTCCGCTGGTGATCTTCGGCAGCACGCTGATGATCAAGCTGATGGAGCGCTTCCCCGTCATCGTCCTGCTGGGCGCCGGCCTGATCGGCTGGGTGGGTGGCGAAACCATCGTCAGCGACGTGGCGCTGCACGGCTACGTGATCGCCCACCCGTGGCTGCACTACGTCGCGGCCGCGCTCGGCGCCCTGCTGGTGGTGGGTGCCGGCAAGTGGATGCAGGCACGCGCCCAGCGCCGCAGCGCTGCGGCCGCCTGAAGAGGTAGAAGAGGGCCCGAAAGCCCCCGTCGCTGCGATGCCTGGGAGCGCATCGCAGCGCCTTGCGTTGCGTCTTGCGCCTCACCCGCCGAGGCGCCGTGGCATCGGCTACGAGGGGCACTGCTGGCCTCGGCCCCTCGTCTATGATGCGCAGGAGACTCCAGAGCATCACAATGGCGGCGACCCTCACCCTTTCTGCGGCGCGACCAGCCCGGCACACTCCGCACGGCCTTGGCCGGCCGGCCGCACGGGCAGGCGCGCAGGGGTCCGCCGCATCGGCCCCGCCCGAGCGCCATCCCCTCCCATGAAGCCCACCCTGGCTGCCCCGCTGACCTACGAGTTCTGCGCGCTGTCGGACTGCGGCCGTGTGCGCGGCAACAACGAGGATGCCGTCCTGGTGATGGAGAACGCCCGCATCGCCGTGCTGGCCGATGGCATGGGTGGCTACAACGCAGGCGAAGTCGCCAGCGGCATGGCGGTCCAGTCCATCGCCGCCGACATGGCCGACTGGCTGAGCCGTGCGCCGCAGCCCGGCGACAGCGTGGGCCGCGCGCTGGAGCGCAGCGTCGCCAATGCCAACTACGCCATCCTGAGCGCAGCGCTCTCGCACCCGGAGTATTCGGGCATGGGCACCACCCTGGTGGTGGGCGTCTTCCTGAACGAACGGCTCGTCCTCGGCCATGTCGGCGACTCGCGCTGCTATCGCTGGCGCAATGGCGTGCTGCATCAGCTCACGCGCGACCATTCCTGGCTGCAGGAGCAGATCGACGCGGGCCTGCTGACGCCCGAGCAGGCCGCGGTGTCGGGCTATCGCAACCTCGTCACCCGGGCGCTGGGCGTGGATGCCGTCGTGCAGATCGAAGTCAACGAATTTCCCGTGCAGGCGGGCGATTTGTTCCTGCTGTGCTCCGATGGCCTCACCGACATGGCGGACGACTGCACCCTGGCCAGCTTGATGGCCATGCCGCTGGCGCTGCCCGACATGGCGACCCGCCTGGTGGAGTTGGCCAACCTGATGGGTGGCCGTGACAATATCAGCGTCGTGCTGGTGGCCGTGCAAGGCCCGCCGGCTACCGCCGGCGGCGGCGGAGGGCCGAACGGCCGCCTGCGGAGCCTGATGTCCCGGCTCCTGAGTCCGGCACCGCCGGGCGGCGCCGCTCCCGCGTAGAAGACCGGCGAGACTAGACGACATGCCGGCGCGCTCGGCCGCTCCTGGCGAACCCCATCCCAATCCCAGGCGGGCCTGGCACACAGGCCTGCCCCCCAATCATCCAATGCAAGAAATGACTGCCAACGACCGCCGCAACGAGCCGGCCCTGGAGAGGAGCGCCCCATGCCCAAGATGATCATCGCCATCGACGGCGTCGTGATGAACGAGGTCGAGCTTGCCAAGGAGCGCACCACCCTCGGCCGCCGCCCCTACAACGACGTGGTAATCGACAACCTGGCCATCAGCGGCGAACACGCCGTGCTGCACATGCCCGCGCCGGGCGGCCTGGTGGAAATCGAAGACCTGCAGAGCACCAACGGCACCTACGTCAACGGTACCCCCATCCAGCGGCAGGTGCTGCGCAGCGGCGACGTCATCGAAATGGGCAAGTACAAGATCCGCTTCATGCAGGACGAGGGTCAGGCCGACGCCTACGAACACACCCTGGTGTTCAAGCCCGGCATGGCCCCGCCACGCAACCAGTCCACGCGCCCGGCCCCCCTGGCTGGCGCCATGCCCCTCACCGCCACCCCGCCGCCCGCCGTGGCCGCACCCACCGTTGCTGCCATCCGGGTGCTGACCGGCCCCGCTGCCGGACGCGAAGTGGCTCTGACCAAGGTCGTCACCACCCTGGGCAAGCCCGGCGTGGCGGTGGCCTCGATCACCCGGCGGCATGACGAATCGTTTGCGCTGGCCCATGTGGAAGGGTTGCAACCGGCAACCCTGAACGGCACGACGCTGGGCGCGGAGGGGATGCCGCTCAGGCACGGCGACCGCATCGAACTCGCAGGTACGGCAATGGAGTTCGTCGTCGTGAGCTGAGCTCGCGTAGCTGACGCGCTGGCGGCCCTCGAAATGACAAATCCGTCTGACAGGATTGTCACTTTTGGCGGTATTCTCTCCTTCGTGTAACCCGTCGTGCGTGCGTGTTGCCGAATGTAGGGGCGCGCGACCGAGGGCCCGGCTGGCATGCAACCTGCTGGACTTCCGCGAACCTGAAGAACTCTTCGGCAGGTTTCTCTTTTTTCAACGACTCTTTGGAGTATTCATGAAGCGTAATCTGCAAAAGGGTTTTACCCTGATCGAACTGATGATCGTCGTGGCGATCATCGGTATTTTGGCTGCCGTGGCACTGCCGGCTTATCAGGATTACACGGTGCGTGCGAAAGTGTCGGAGGTGGTGCTGGCTGCCTCGGCATGCCGCACTGGTATTACCGAAGCGGTACAAAACTCTGGTGTGGCTGATGCATCTGCTCAGCTTCCCAAGGCGTGTACCGTGAAAGAAAGCAAGTTCGTCACCGCAGGCACCGAAACTAATGGTGTTCCCAATGCTGGCAGCGCAACTCTGAGTGGCGCGGACGCCAATGGCAAGATCTGGATCGTTGCTAATGCCACTAACATCACGCAACTGAACGGGGCCAATGTGTTGACCCTGGTACCGATTCAAACTGGCACTACAGCCCTCGTGGGCACCACTGATGGCGGTAAGAATATCGCCGGCTGGCGCTGCGGCTCTACTACTGATGGCACCACCATTCCAGCCAAGTATCTGCCCGCTTCTTGCCGTGGCACATATCCCTAATTAGGGTCCCGTAAAAAGAGCGCTTCGGCGCTCTTTTTTCATGCTTTTTTATCCTAAGCTTGATTCAGCGGATTTTTGCAGACGTCCGAAAATCAGATTGCCCTCCCCGCTTCTCATCAACACGGATCTTTCCCATGACCATCCCCCGATCCACCGCCTTGCACATATCGTAAATCGTGAGCAAAGCCACCTGCACCGCCGTCAGCGCCTCCATTTCCACCCCTGTCGGCCCCACGGTTTCCACGGTGGCGGTGCATTGGATGCCGGGCGTGCCTCCTTCGCTCAGCACGGCAAATTCCACCGCCACCCGTGTCAGCGCCAAGGGGTGGCACAGCGGGATCAGATCGCTGGTTTTCTTCGCGGCCATGATGCCGGCGATGCGGGCGATGCCCAGTACGTCGCCTTTCTTGGCGGTGCCTGATTCGATCAGGGCCAGGGTGGTGGGCTGCATTTCGATGCGGCCGCTGGCGATGGCCGTGCGGTGGGTGGCGGGCTTGGCGCCGACGTCCACCATGTGGGCCTGGCCCTGGGCGTCGAAGTGGGTGAGGGGGGAAGACGTGGGGGTCGGGGGGGCGGAGTGCTTGTCGCTCATGGCTGGATGGGGCGCCGATCGCTCGGTCGGCCCGTCTGATCGATGGGTCGCTGGGTAGGAGAAGAAGAGTGGTGTGGTTGTTCGGCTGACGCGGGGCCCGATGGAGGGGCGGCGCTGCGTCGGCCTGTCCGCCAGCGTGGTTTTCCGCCGGCCGATGGGGTCGGCCGGTGGCGACGAATCCGGGCGCGGAGCGGAACGCTGCCTTGCGGCCCGCGCAAGGTCCAGATGCCACTGCCGCGAAACCAACTGCGGATCGGGGCATCATACGGCGCATGCCTGTTTTCTTCCGAGCCCGTCCTTTGTCCGCTGCCGCAGGCGTGTCCCGGGCGCCGGTGCCCCCGGATTCCATGCGAAAACGGGCGTCAGCGCAGGCCAGGCAAGCGCTGGCAGCTTCTTTTTTGATAGCGATCCAGGCCATGGCGGCGGGGTCGGCATCGGCCCAGGCTCCGGCGCAGGCGTCACCGCAGTCCCAGCGCGGCCTGCCCTCCATGGGAGACGGCGCCGACATGACGACCAGCGAGGAGCGCCGGCTGGGCGATCGCATCATCCGGGAGCTCTACCGCGACCCGGACTACATCGACGATGCGGTGCTGAACGAATACGTCCAGCACCTGTTCATGCAATTGCTCAAGGCCTCGCGGGAGCGGGGCGAGCTCTCGCCCGAGCTGGAGGAACGTTTCGCCTGGGAGGTGCTGCTGGGCCGCGACCGCACCGTCAATGCCTTCGCGCTGCCCGGGGGCTACTTCGGCGTGCATCTGGGGCTGGTGGCGGTGGTGTCCACGCGCGACGAGCTGGCTTCGGTGCTGGCGCATGAGCTCAGCCACGTCACGCAGCGCCACATCTCGCGCCTGATCGCGCAGCAGAGCCGGCAGACGCCGCTGGTGCTCGGCGCCATGGTGCTGGGGGCCCTGGCCGCCAGCAAGAACCCGGGTGCGGCGCAGGCGATGATGGTGGGCGGCCAGGCCCTGGCGGTGCAGAACCAGCTGAACTTCTCGCGCGACATGGAGCGCGAGGCCGACCGGGTGGGCTACAGCATCATGGCGCCGGCCGGCTTCGCGCCGCAGGGCTTCGTGAGCATGTTCGACAAGCTCCAGCAGGCCAACCGCCTCAACGACAACGGCAGCTGGCCGTATCTGCGCAGCCACCCGCTGACCACGCAGCGCATTGCCGACATGCATTCGCGCGTGCCGGCGGGCACACCGCCCGCGCCGCCGCCCACGCTGGAGCATGCCATGGTCGCCGCGCGTGCCCGGGTGCTGATGCGCCCCGGGGTCGATGCCTGGCGCCAGTGGGAGGCCGAGCCGCGCACGACCGGCTTCGCGTCGCGGCCGGCGGCGCAGCGGGCCGCCGCCTGGTATGCCGCCGTGTTGAGCGCCGTGCAGCTGCGCGAGGTGTCGGCGGCGCGTGAAGGCTTGAAGAGCCTGGATGCCGTGGTGCGGGGCGACCCGGCCGCCGAACGGCAGGCGCGCCTGCTCGCGGCCGAGGTGGACATGGCCGCCGGCGATGTGCGCATGGCGGCGCAGCGGCTGGCCCAGGCGCCTGCAGCCGGCGCGGGCGCGGCAGGCGCTCCGGGCAGTGCCCCTGGGGGCGCTGCTGCGGAACCGCCTTCCGCCCCAGCATCGGCTTCCCTGTCGATCGCCGATCTGGAACGGGCGGAGCGCGGGGGCGTGATGGGCGGTGCCGGCGCCTCGGTCGGGGCTTCGGGTGTCGGCCGGCCGGAGCTGATCCTGCGCACCCAGGCGCTGCTGCGGGCGAATGCGAGCGCCGAGATGATCGGGCCGCTGCAGACCTGGGTGGCGACCTATCCGCGCGACGCCACGGTGTGGCAGCTGCTGGCGGCGGTGTGGCAGCAGCAGGGCGACACCCTGCGCTCGGTGCGCGCCGAGGCCGAGGCGCAGGCCGCGCGCTACGACTACCAGGCGGCGGTGGACCGCTTCAGGGCGGGCCAGGACCTGTCGCGCAAGAGCGCCGCGGCGTCCGACTATGTCGAGGCGTCGATCATCGACACGCGGCTGCGTGCGATGCAGTCACTTCTTAAGGAACAGGCCGCCGAGCGCTGATTCGATCACCAGGCCCAGCAGCGAGTACAGCAGCGAGCCGATCAGCGCCGCGCCGAAGCCGTGCACCTGGAAGCCGCTGCCCAGCACGCTGGCGGCGGCCCAGAACATCAACGCGTTGATGACGAAGAGGAAGAGGCCCACGGTGACGATGGTGACCGGCAGCGTCAGCACCACCAGCACCGGCCGCAGCACGACGTTGAAGAGCCCGATGACGAAGGCGGCCAGCAGCGCCGACGGGAAGCTGCGCACCTCCACGCCGTTATAGATGTAGGCCACGCAGAGCAGGGCGACTGCGCTCAGCAGCCATTTGAGAAGCATTTTCATGCGCGAAAGGATAGCAGCAGCGTGTGTCCCATGGCGGCCGGCATGGCTGTGGCCGGACACGCGCGGGCGACGTGGCCAAGAAGCGGTCCGCAAAACAGAAGGCCGCCGCGCCGTTCGCACGGCGGGCGGCCCAGGGGGCGCCAAGGCAGATCGGGCTCAGCGGCTCAGCCGCCGGCCGCGCGCCGGCAAGGTCATTCCGCGACCAGGAACAGCACCGCCGCCAGGCTGGCGAGCGTGCCGGGCAGCGACCAGTTGCGCAGGGGCTTCTTCACCACCACCACGGGGGCGGGGGCCGCCACGGCAGACGCCATGGCTTCCTGCTTGGGGCGGCGGGCATCCACCACCTGGGCGTCGGCGCCGTGCTCGGCTTGCAGCTGCGTGAGCAGTTCGGGCAGCGGGCCCTTGGCCAGCACGGTGGAGACCTCCGCGCCGGCGGCCTGCAGCCCCGGCACCAGCTGCGCGAAGAGCTTGTCGGCCCACTTGGCGCGCCAGTTCTCGCGGGCGCTGTGGCTCACCCATTTGCTGATGCGGTGGGTCATGCGCGGCGCGCAGGCGACCAGCACCCAGTGCGTGGCGGCACTGCCAGCATCCCGCGATGGCCGGGCCGACAGCGGGCGCAGGATGTGCTGCGCGTGTGCGGCGTCGTCCACGTACACGATGATCTTCTGGTTCATGGTGGGGCTCCTTGAGTTGTCGGACTGGCGGAATGGCGGGCTGAAGGCCCGAGTGTGTCCGGACTGCGGGCATCGCCTGGTGTGAACCCCTGCCAGGCCTCCGGGTTCCCGGGGCACGGCAGGGGCGCAGGCTCTGCCCGAGCTTCAGTGGCCGGTGGTTGCGCCGGCCTTGGCGCGGCGGGCGACGACGAGCTTGCCGACGACCAGCACCAGCAGCGCGCCGGCGATGTGCGCGGTCCAGTACAGGGTGTCGGAGATCACGGCCATGCCCTGCGCATCGAGGGTGCCCAGCTTGGGCGCCCAGGTCCAGCGGTCGGGGTTGACGAAGGCCGGGTCGGTGACCAGCATGCCGCCTGCGATCCAGCCCAGCAGCATGCCGCCCACCACGATGATGACGGGGAAGCGCTCCATGAGCTTGATGACCAGCTGGCTGCCCCAGACGATGATCGGGATGGAGATCAGCAGGCCCAGCACCACCAGCAGCAGCGAGTGCTCGCCCGCGTTCTGCGCGGCGCCGGCGATGGCGATCACGTTGTCCACGCTCATGACCAGGTCGGCCACGATGATGGTCTTGATGGCGGCGAAGAGCTTGTCGCTGCCGGCCACGTCGCCGTGGCCTTCCTCGTCGGGCGCCAGCAGCTTGATGCCGATCCACACCAGCAGGATGGCGCCGACGAACTTCAGGAACGGCAGGTTCAGCAGCGTCATGGCGAAGGCGATCAGCACCACGCGCAGCACGATGGCGCCGGCCGTGCCCCAGATGATCCCTTTGGTGCGCTGCGCAGGCGGCAGCTTGCGGCAGGCCAGGGCGATCACCACCGCGTTGTCGCCACCCAGCAGGATGTCGATGATGATGATCTGACCCAGCGCCACCCAGAACTCGGGTGAAGTCAAGAAGTCCATAAATTCCCTCAAACGATCGTTAGAACCAACGGCGAAAAAAGGAAGAGACCCGCTGCCCCGCAGTGCCGAGTCCTTCCGGTGACCTGGAGCGCCTTGCGGCGTTCCGGGGGCGGTGGTGGGGACTTCGATCTGGCGTCTGCGCCCGCTGTGCGCGGTGGGCGAAAAGAGGAGGCCGGCCTTGATCGGGCCCCCAGGAGGCCCCATCAAAGGTCTTGCTCAGCCGGTGGCGATGCATGCCACCAGGCCCGGGTTGCCGGAAGCTGTGCGCTTCGTATTGACGACAGACCCGTCGAGCCCATCCTCTGCAGGCCGCGCTGGCTGCCGGAGGAACGGGTCGGGAGCTACTCCCCTTCGAAGCGCGCATTGGAACACAGGCCGCCGCGGGCCGGCAAGCCGTGGCGGTGCCCATGCGCCCACGATGCAGGCCCATAGCGGGCCGCAGCCCTGGCCGGCATTGCGCTGGATGCTATTAAAAATGAAGCAACGAGCCGGGCAGGGCCGCTGCAGCGGCAGGAGGGTGGCTGGGCGGGGGCGACGGTATGATCGGCCCCCCTTCTGCGTGCCCATGGTTCCGTTCTCCTTGTCTTCCAGCCCTCCGCCCTCCGCCGCTGCCCGCATCCACATCACCGACGTGGAGGCGGCCATCAACCATTGGCGCGGCCTGCGTCCGCCGGCCCATGCCGAGGGCGCGGCGCTGTGCCCCGAGCTGCTGGCCCTGGCCGAGGTCTATGCGCTGATGGTCTATCGCCACGAGGAAGAGATCGCCGAGGCCGCAATGCCCCCCGCCGCGCTGCAGGCCTGGCTGCACTGGTACGACACCACGCCCGACACGCCCTGCATCGCCATCTGCTCCACCAGCCAGGGCGACGAGCAGTGCAAGGGCTGCGGGCGCAGCTTCGCCGAGGTGCAACACTGGCTGGCGATGGGCCCGGTCGAAAAGCGCATGGTGTGGCGGCGCATCACGCAGGAAGGCACGGCCTGGCGCTTCACCCGCTATGCCGAGCGGGCCGCCGAGCGGCGCTGACGCCCGCTTCACCAGCGCACGCAACGACGACGACGACGACGGCCATGCTGCGGCTCACCCAGGCCCCGAATGCCGCCATCGCCATGCTGTGGAGCGATCTGCTGTGCGAGGCCGGCATGCCCGCTTCGGTGCAGCGCCTCTACCTGAACGCGGCGGCCGGCCACCTGCCGCCCAGCGAATGCCTGCCCGAGATCTGGCTGGAGCACGAGGAGCATGCCGAGCGCGCCCGCCTGCTGCTGGCCGAGCTGCAGAACCTGCCGCAGCGGCGCTGGCGCTGCCCGGCCTGCGGCGAAGAGGTGGAAGGCGGCTTCGAGCAGTGCTGGCAGTGCGGGGCGCTGATGCCTGTGTAGCGGGCAGCTCTCGCTTCCGCTTGTGCTTTTGCTTCTATTCCGATAGCGATCTGCGCAGATGCTGCGCGGGCTGACGGCCAGTTTGACTCGTGGCCGCCGGCCCGGGCCGGATCACTTCCAGCGTACCGGCTCCACCTGCACGCTGCCCAGGTTGCTGCTGAGCGTGAGGCCGTTTTCCTGCACCGTCGCCTGCAGCTGCATGCTGCGCTCGGCCAGGCTGGCCAGCTGCTGCGATGCCTCGGTCGGAATGCGCCAGACCTGCAGCTTGTCCTGCCGCGTGAGCTTGGTCTGGATGCCCTTCCACCAGATCTCGGCGGCGTGGTTGAAGCAATAGACCAGCACCGCGTCGGCCTTGGATGAGGCCTTGGCCAGCGGCTTGTCTTCCGGCTGGCCGACCTCGATCCACAGGCGCTTGCGGCCGGTGAAGTCGGTGATGGAGACGTCCGGATCGTCCGGGTCCGACAGGCCCGCGCCGAAGGCCAGCGTGCCGTCGCCCTGGCACACGGCCTGCAGCTGCCAGGCGTTGAGCGCCAGCGCGGCCAGCCGCACCATCATGCGTTCGTCGGTCTCGCTGGGGTGGCGCGCCAGGGTCAGGGCGTGGTCGGCGTAGTAGCCGTGGTCGATGTCGGCGATGGCGAGGTTCGCCTTGAAGATGGTGGACTTGATGGCCATGCGGCGCTCACTTGCTCATAAAACAATAGCTGCCAGCGCTTGATTCACAAGCGCTGGCAGCTATTGGGGGTGAAAAATGCTGGTTAGACGCGGCGGGCGAGTTCGGCGGCCTTGCCGATGTAGCTGCCCGGCGTCATGGCCAGCAGGCGGTCCTTGTCGGCCTGGGGGATCTCCAGGCCGGCGATCAGCGCGTGCAGCGCCTCGGCCGTCACGGTCTTGCCGCGGGTGACTTCCTTGAGCTTCTCGTAGGCGCCCTGCACGCCGTAGCGGCGCATGACGGTCTGGATGGGCTCGGCCAGCACTTCCCAGCTGGAGTCCAGGTCGGCGGCCAGGGCTTCCTCGTTCAGCTCCAGCTTGTTCAGGCCGGTCATGAGCGACGTGTACGCCAGGGCGGCATAGCCCATGGCCACGCCGATGTTGCGCAGCACGGTGCTGTCGGTGAGGTCGCGCTGCCAGCGGCTGATCGGCAGCTTCTCGGAGAGGTGGCGCAGCAGCGCGTTGGCCAGGCCCAGGTTGCCTTCGGCGTTCTCGAAGTCGATCGGGTTGACCTTGTGCGGCATGGTGGACGAGCCGATCTCGCCGGCCTTCAGGCGCTGCTTGAAGTAGCCCAGTGACACATAGCCCCAGATGTCGCGCGAGAGATCGACCAGGATGGTGTTGGCGCGGGCGATGGCGTCGAACAGCTCGGCCATGTAGTCGTGCGGCTCGATCTGGATGGAATAGGGCTGGAAGGTGAGGCCCAGGCCCAGCGGCTCGGGCGTCTCGACGACCTTCTTGCTGAAGGCTTCCCAGTCGAAGTCGGGCCAGGCCGAGAGGTGGGCGTTGTAGTTGCCCACGGCGCCGTTCATCTTGCCCAGCATCTTCACGCTGGAGATGCGCTCGCAGGCACCCTGCAGGCGCACGACGACGTTGGCCAGTTCCTTGCCCACGGTGGTGGGGCTGGCGGTCTGGCCGTGGGTGCGGCTCAGCATGGGCACGTCGGCGTAGGCATGGGCCATCTCGCGCAGCTTCAGGACGATGCGGTCCAGGCCCGGCAGGATGACCTGGTCGCGGCCCGAGCGCAGCTGCAGCGCGTGGCTGGTGTTGTTGATGTCTTCGCTGGTGCAGGCGAAGTGCACGAACTCGGCGGCGCGCTCCAGTTCGGGCCGGGCCTCGAACTTGGACTTGATCCAGTACTCGACCGCCTTCACGTCGTGGTTGGTGGTCTTCTCGATGTCCTTGATGGCCTGCGAATCGGCCTCGGAGAAGTTCTTCACCAGGCTCAGCAGGTAGGCGCGCGCGCCGGTGGTCAGGGGCTTGAATTGCTCGAAGCCGGCGTCCGACAGCGCGATGAACCACGCCACCTCCACCTGCACGCGGCGGTGCATGTAGCCGTGCTCGCTCATGATGGGGCGCAGCAGGCTGAGTTTGGCGGCGTAGCGGCCGTCGAGCGGCGAAAGGGCGGTGATCGTGGAGAGGCTCATGGCGCGTGATTGTAGGCGGCTGCCGACAGAGCCAGGCAGCCGTGCGCGCGCTGCCGGCGCAGCCCCTAGAATCGGCGGCCCCGCCAATCTGCCCCATCCGGTCTCGCCATGAAACTCATCGGTACCCATTCCAGCCCCTATGTGCGCAAGGTGCGCGTGGTGATGGCCGAAAAGAAGCTCGATTACCGTTTCGTCGAAGAGAACGTCTGGGCGCCCGGCACCACCATCGGCCAGGCCAACCCGCTGGGCAAGGTGCCCTGCCTGGTGATGGACGGCGGCGAGGCCGTGTTCGATTCGCGGGTGATCGTGGAATACCTGGACACCCTCTCGCCCGTGGGCCGGCTCATCCCCACCCAGGGCCGCGAGCGCGCCGAGGTCAAGACCTGGGAGTCGCTGGCCGACGGCGTGATGGACGCGGCCATCCTGGCGCGGCTCGAATCCGTCTGGAGCGGCCGTGCCGAGGGCGAGCGCAGCGCCGCCTGGATCGACTACCAGCTGGACAAGGTCCGCGCCGGCCTGCAGTCCATGGCGCTGGGCCTGGGCGACAAGCCGTTCTGCAGCGGCATCCACCTGAGCCTCTCGGACGTCGCCGTGGGCTGCGCGCTGGACTGGCTCACGTTCCGCTTCCCCGACCGCATCGACTGGCGCGCCAGCCACCCCAACCTGGCCCGCCTGATGGACAAGCTGGCCCAGCGCCCGAGCTTCGCCGACACCCGGCCGCGCTGACCCCTTCCGCTCCCTCTACCCGCCCGGCGGACCCCACAAAGCACAACGCGCCACCTGCGAGGCAGGCGGCGCGTTGTGGCGCGGCATAAAAAAGTTGCGAAGCGTCCCGAAGCGAATGAAGAGAGGGAGGGAGGAGAAGCGCTAGGGGATTTCAGTCAGAGGCGCCAGGGCATGAAAGGCTTCGCAACAGTAAACGGTGGCAATCGGTCTCGTGGGTGGCGTGTCGGATCGTTGTCAGGCAATGGGGTGAGTCGCTTTCTCGCAACTCCTGGTTCATAGAGTGGGGTGGTTTCCCGGAAGTTCCAGCGTTTTTGACAAAAAAACAAATTGTTGTAAAGCTGCCGTCAGCATCCCATGTTGGGGCGGGCTGACGTGGCGCCCCGGTCAGGGCCGCGCCGCCAGCTGCTGCTCGATCAGCTCCACCACCTTGGGGCTTTGCGGATCGACCGAGCTGCCGAAGCTGCCCACCACCTTGCCGTTGCGGCCGATCAGGTACTTGTGGAAGTTCCAGCGCGGCGCCTGGCCGCCCTGTTCGGCGAGCTGGCGGTAGAAGGGCGAGACATCGGCGCCGCGCACGGCGCTCTTGGAGAACATCGGAAACTTCACGCCGTAGGTGTTCTCGCAGAACTGGGCGATCTGCGCGTTGCTGTCGCGCTCCTGCGCGAAGTCGTTGGACGGAAAGCCCAGCACCACCAGGCCGCGGTCGCGGTACTTGGCGTAGAGCGCCTCCAGCCCCTTGTATTGCCCGGTGAAGCCGCAGTAGCTGGCGGTGTTGACCACCAGCAGCACCTTGCCGGCGTACTGGCAGAGCGACTGGGGCGCCTCGTCCTGCAGGCGGTCGAAACGGTGGTTCAGCAGCGCGGGGCAGGCCGCCGGCGCGGCGGCGGAGGGGCCCGCGCCGGATGCGGCAGCCCCCGGCGCATCGGCGGCGAAGGCCGCAGGCGCCAGCAGCAGGGCGGCGGCGAGGGCAAGGCCCTGCGTCAGGGCGGCGGGCAGGGTCAGGCGGGAGCGGGGCATGGGCAGGTTCCTCTAGGAGCGTGCGCGGCGGCGGGAGCCGGAAGGCGCGGGGACTGCAGGGCGACGCAGAGGGTTCTACGCGGCCCGCAGGGGCTTGGATCATCCGCCGCCGTGCGGCAAGCAGCGTGCGGCAGGCGGGCAGGCCCGCATGGTCGCCCGCCGGCGCGCTGGCCGCAAGGGGCGCGGCGGGTGAGGCGGCGTCAGCCGCGTTCGGCCAGGGCCAGCAGGCGCTCCAGCGGGATCTGCACCCGCACGTCGCGCTGGGCGATGGGGGCGGCGATCTTCCAGGCGGCCTGGGCCGTGTCGCGGGGGATGGGCTCGCCCGTGGGCATGCCGCTGCGGTTGAGCACCACGGCCACGCGCGGCGTGGTGGCGCTGGCGCCGCGGCGCAGCACCACGCCCACTTCCTGCGAGGCCAGCCGCACGTAGGCGCCGGGCGGGAAGATGCCCAGCGTCTTGATCAGGGCGGCGCCGGCCTCGTCCACGCGCTGCTCCTCGTCGCGATAGACGCCCTGCATGGCGAGCGTCACCGGCAGCGGCTGGCGGGTGGCGCGCGGCGCGATGCGGGCGCCGAACACGTCGGCGCGCTGGATCAGGCGGGCCATCTGCTGCGCCTCGGTCAGCGCGGCCAGCGGGCCGGCCAGGCGGTGGTGGTGCTGGGCCACGGCCTCCAGCCAGAGCGGGTCGGCCACGCCCAGGCTGCGCAGCAGCGCGCTGGAGCGTTCGCTGTGGGTTTCGATGGCGTGGATCTGCTCGGACGTGAGCGGCTGCGTCTGCAGCGCCAGCTGGTCCTGCAGCGCGGTCATGGCGACGTTCATCGACAGTGCCACGCAGCCCACGGTGCGCACGCGCTCCTCGGGCCAGGCCAGCGTCTCGCGCGCCACCAGCATGGCGATGCAGGACACCAGCAGCGCATGGGTGGCGCTGTAGGTGCGCGTTTCCAGCGACGACATGTGCATCAGCGCCAGCAGGCTGGCGTTGGGCGACTGCAGCACCTGGCGCTCCAGCTCGTCGTGCAGCACGTAGAAGCGGTCGAGGAAGTCGGCCTGCGAGGGCGTGCGCAGCAGCTGGGCGGTGCGCTGCTCCAGCTCGTCCCACTGCACGGGGCCGGGCGCGGCCGCGGTGCGCGCCCGCTGGCCGGCGCTTTCCATCTTCACTGCGGCGATCTGGCCCAGCGAGTCGGCCGTCAGCAGCATGCGCTGCAGCTGGGCCAGGTAGGCGCGGTAGCTGTCGCCCGATTCCTCGGTGTCCACGCACAGCTGCAGCCCCCGGCCGAGCATGGCTTCCAGGTCCTCCCGGCTGCGCACCACGAACCCCTTGTGCGCCAGCAGCGCGCCTGCTTCGTCGCGCAGGTTGAAAGGCAGGGGCTGGCCGAGCGGGATGGTGTTGAGGTTCAGCGGAGTGAGTTGCATGGCGGGACTGCGGGAGGCAGGCTGGGGATTATCCCGGTCCCCGGCGACGGCGATGGGCGGCAAACCCGGAGCAAGCCCCGGCTGTTCCGGCGATGGCGGGCCGGCCCCGGCCGTGTGCCGCCTGCCGTGCCGCTACAGAATGAATAGCGCACTGCGCAGTCGGAGATTGGGTTCGTGGGCATCCATGCACCTGCTAACGGCCGTTTCCGTGGCCGGCCGGGGCCGGCGCCCCGGGCTTGCGGCGCAGCACCACGCGCCCGAACCACTGCGAGAAATCGTCCACATAGGTGAACACGGCCGGCACCACCAGCAGGCTGAGCACGGTGGAGGTGATGAGCCCGCCGATCACCGCCACCGCCATGGGCGAGCGGAAGCTCATGTCCGCGCTGCCCAGCGCCAGGGCGATGGGCATCATGCCCGCGCCCATGGCCAGCGTGGTCATGATGATGGGGCGGGCGCGCTTGTGGCAGGCGTCGAGCAGCGCTTCCAGCCGGCCCTTGCCCTCGCGCCGCGCCACGATGGCGTATTCCACCAGCAGGATGGAGTTCTTGGTGGCGATGCCCATCAGCATGATCAGCCCGATGAGCGAGGGCATCGAGAAGCTCTTGCCCGCGATCAGGAGGCCCACGAACGCGCCGCCCAGCGACAGCGGCAGCGCCATCAGGATGGTGACCGGCTGCAGGAAGTCCTTGAACAGCAGCACCAGCACGATGTAGATGCAGACCACGCCGGTCAGCATGGCCAGGCCGAAGCTGGAGAACAGCTCGCCCATCATCTCGGCGTCGCCCACGTTGATGAGGCGCACGCTGGCAGGCAGGCCGCGCACGGCAGGCAGCGCCTGGATGGCCTGGGCCACCTCGCCCAGGCCGGAGTCGCCCAGCTCGATCTCGAAATTGACGTTGCGCGATCGGTCGTAGCGGCTGATGACGGCCGGCCCGCCCGCCACCTCCAGCGTGGCGACCTCGCCCAGGCGCACCGGCCCGCGCGCGCCGGGCACGGCCAGCCGTTCCAGCACCGAGAGGTCGCGCCGGGCGGCGTCGTCCAGCCGCACGACGATGGGCACCTGCCGCTGCGCGAGGTTGAGCTTGGGCAGGTACTGGTCGTAGTCGCCCACGGTGGCCACGCGCAGCGTCTCGGCGATGGCGCTGCTGGTCACGCCCAGGTCGGCGGCGCGCGCGAAGTCCGGGCGCACGGCGATCTCCGGGCGCACCAGGCTGGCGGTGGAGCTGACCCCGCCCACGCCGGGGATGGTGCGCAGCTCGGTGCCCACGGCGCGTGCGGCGGCGGCCAGCGCCTGCGGGTCTTCGCTCGCCAGCGCCAGCACGTACTTGTCGTTCGATCCGGCCAGGCCGATCTTCACGCGCACGCCGGGCAGGTCGGCCAGCTGGGCGCGCAGCTCGCGTTCGATGACCTGCTTGCGCGGGCGCTCGCCGCGCGGCGCCAGCCGCAGCGTCAGCGTGGCCTTGCGCGGGTCGCCCGCGCCGCCGCCGCCCGCGAACGGGTCGGCCCCGGTGGAGCCGCCGCCGATGGCGGTGTAGATGCTCTCGATGTGCCCCACGCGGCGCACCCGCTCGGTGGCCTGGGCCACGGCGGCCTCGGTGTCGGCCAGGCGGCTGCCGGGCGGCAGCTCCAGGCTGACCTGGGTCTGCTCGTTGTCGTCGGGCGGGATGAAGCCCGAGGGCAGCAGCGGGATCAGCGCCAGCGAGGCGGCGAAGAACACCAGCGCCCCGGCCACGGTGACGATGCGGTGCCTGAGGCACCAGGCCGATGCGCGCATGTAGGCGGCCAGCCAGCGCGGCTCCTTTTCCTCGCCCGCCAGGGGCTTGAGCAGGTAGGCGGCCATCATCGGCGTCAGCAGCCGCGCCACCACCAGCGAGGCGAACACCGCCAGCGCCGCCGTCCAGCCGAACTGCTTGAAGAAGCGCCCGGCGATGCCGCTCATGAACGCCGTGGGCAGGAACACCGCGATCAGCGTGAAGGTGGTGGCGATCACGGCCAGGCCGATCTCGTCGGCCGCCTCCATCGCCGCCTGGTAGGGGCTCTTGCCCATGCGCAGGTGGCGCACGATGTTCTCCACCTCCACGATGGCGTCGTCCACCAGGATGCCCACCACCAGCGACAGCGCCAGCAGCGTGATGATGTTGATGGAAAAGCCCAGCATCTGCATGCCGATGAAGGCCGGAATCACCGACAGCGGCAGCGCCACGGCCGAGACGATGGTGGCGCGCCAGTTGCGCAGGAAGAGCCAGACCACCACCACGGCCAGGATGGCGCCTTCGTACAGAAGGCGCATGGAGCTGTCGTACTCGCCCTGCGCGATGGAGACGAAGTCCGCCGTGCGCGTGAGGTGCAGGTCCGGGTGCTCGGCCAGCAGCGCGTCCAGCGCGGCCTGCACGCCCGCTCCCACCTCCACCTCGCTCGCGCCGCGGCTGCGCGAGACCTCGAAGCCGATCACCGGCTTGCCGTCCAGCAGCGCCGCGCTGCGTGGTTCGGCCACCGTGTCGCTCACGGTGGCGACCTGGTCCAGCCGCACGCTGCGGCCGTCGGCCAGCGGAATCTGCAGCGCGCCGATCTGCTGGGCCGTCTGCACGGTGGCGATGGTGCGCAGCGGCTGCTCGGCATTCCCCAGGTCGGCCCGGCCGCCCGCGCTTTCCAGCTGCACGGCGCGCAGCTGGCGCGAGACGGAGGCCGCCGTCACGCCCAGCGCCTGCAGCTTGAGCGGGTCCAGCGCCACGCGCACCTCGCGGCTCACGCCGCCCACGCGGTTGACCGCGCCCACGCCGCGCACGGCCAGCAGCCGGCGCGCGAGCGTGTCGTCCACGAACCACGAGAGCGATTCGGCATCCATGCGGTCGGACGCGATGGCGAAGGCCAGGATGGGCTGCGACGACAGCTCCAGCTTGGTGATGATGGGGTCGCGCAGGTCGGCCGGCAGGTCGGCGCGCACGCGGCTGACGGCCGAGCGCACGTCGTCCACCGCCTCCTGCACCGGCTTTTCCAGCTGGTATTCGGCGGCGATGCTGGCGCTGCCGTCGGTCAGCGTGGTGGTGATGTGCTTGAGGCCCTGCGTGGTGGCGATGGCGTTCTCGATCTTGCGCGCCACGTCGGATTCGAGCTGCCCGGGCGCCGCGCCCGGCAGCGCGGCAGTGACCATCACCACCGGCAGATCCATGTCGGGAAAGTTCTGCACCTTCATGGAGTGGAAGGAAAGCAGCCCGGCCAGCGTGAGCAGCACGAACAGCATCGCGGCCGGAATGGGGTTGCGGATGGACCAGGCGGAGAGATTCATGGGCAGGGCCCCCGAAGGAGGGCGGATGGAGCGCGGCAGGGCATGGCGGTTCGCTCCTTATTTGCTAGCGGGCTGCGCAGGTGCGGCGGGCGCTGCAGGCTGTTTTTCTGCAGAAGCAGCCGCCTCCACGCGCACCCGGTCGCCATCGTTGAGGAAGGCGCCGCCGCGCTCGACCAGCACGCTGCCGGCCGCCAGGCCCGAGGTGATCTCCACCCGGTCGCCCACGCGCTGGCCGGTCTGCACGCGGCGCAGCGCCACGCGGTCGCCGGCGGGCAGCTCGAACACATAGCTGAAGCCGTCGCGCACCACCACGGCCGACTGCGGCACGGTGAGCGCCTCGCGCGCGCCCAGCAGGAAGTCGCCGCGGGCGAACATGCCCGGGAAGAAGGCGCCTGCGCCGGCCTGTGCCGCGCCCGCCGCCCTGGCTCGGCCTGGCCTGGCGTCGGCGTCTTCGCGGCCCGGCAGATCCACATAGACCAGGCCGTTGCGCGTCTGCGGGTCCACCGTGGGCGCCACCATGCGCACCGTGCCGCGCACCTGCACGCCGCTGGCGGAGGTGACCAGGGCCGTCTGGCCGGGGCGGATGCGCGGCAGGTCGGCCGAAGTCACCTCGGCGCGCCACTCCAGCCGGCCGCGCCGCACCAGGCGGAACAGCTCGGCGCCGCCGTTGACCACCGCGCCCACCGTGGCGGTGCGCGAGGAGATCACGCCGGCATCGGGCGCCAGCACCTGCGTGTGGCGCAGCCGCAGCTGCTGGACCTGCAGCGCGGCCTGCGCCGCCTCCACGCGCGCCTGGGCCGTGGCGCTGGCCGTGGCGTACTGCTGGATCTGCTGGCGGCTCAAGGCGCCCGATTCGGTCAGCGTGCGGGCGCGCTCGGCATTGGCGGCGGCCTCGGCCGCGCTGGCCTGCGCCTCCATCAGGCTGGCGCGGGCCTGGGCCACGTCGGCCTGCACCGTCTCGGGCGCGAGCACGGCCAGCACCTGGCCCTTGGCGACCACGTCGCCCACGTTCACGCGCACCTCGGCCAGCCGCAGGCCGCTGCTTTCGGCGCCGACGATGGCCTCCTGCCAGGCGGCGACGCTGCCGTTGGCCTCCAGCCGCAGGTCCACGGCCGACGTGACCGGGCGGACCGGCGTCACCACCAGGGCCGGGCGCGGCGCTGCGGTCTTGGCGGCCGGGGCCTGCTGGCCGGGCGCTGGGCGTGCGGCCAGCCAGGCCCCGCCGGCGCCCAGCAGGGCGCCCAGGGCCAGGGCGACGAGGGAAAGCGTGAGAGTCTTGCGCTGCATGGGATGTGTTCCGTTCGTGCGGGCCATGCGGCCCGGAAAGAGGCGGTCGGTGGGGCGGGGCCGGGGCGGCGTGCGGCTCAGGCGCCGGGGGCCGGCGGGGTGGCCGGGGCGGTGGGGGGCGATGGGGTGGCGGCGGGCAGGCTGCGGTCCCAGCCCCCGCCGGCGGCGCGGTAGAGCGCCACCCAGGCGGCCATGCGCTCCTGCTGCAGCCCGACCAGCGCCGTTTCGGAGGCCAACGCCGTGCGGCGCGCGTCTTCCAGCTCCACCAGGCTGGCGAGGCCCGCGCGCCAGCGCGCCTGCGTGCCCTCGAACGACTGGCGGTAGCCGGCGGCGGCGCGCTGCGCATCGGCGCTGCGGCGGGCGGTGCTGTCCAGCCGCACCAGGGCCTGCTCGACCTCGCTCACCGCCTTGCGCACGGTGGCGCGGTAGGCCGTCACGGCCTGCTCGTATTGCGCGCTGGCCGCATCCACCTGCGCGGCGCGGCGGCCGCCGTCCAGCAGGGGCAGCGACAGCGCCAGCGGGCCGATGGACCAGGTGTTGCTCGTCACCTCGTTGCCGCCCATGCGCACCATGCCGCGCCCGATGGAGCCGGTGAGCGACAGGCGCGGATAGCGCTGCGCGCGGGCGTTGCCCACCTCGGCGCTGGCGGCGGCCACCTCGCGCTCGGCCGCATACACGTCGGGCCGCTGGGCGATGGTCTGCGCGGGCAGCGCGGGGATGTCGAAGAGCGCGTCCGGTGCCTCGGGCGCGGGCGTGGCGGCCAGGCGCTGGCGCAGGGCGGGCTCGTCCCAGCCGGTCAGCGCCACCAGCGTCTTCACGCCGATCTCGCACTGCATGCGCTGCTGCGCGGCGCGCACCTGGGCGTCGGCGAAGCTGGCGCTGGCCAGGGCCGCCGTGGCCGGGGCGGTGAAGCCGGCGCGCTCGCTCTCGCCGGTCAGCCGCGCCGTCTCGCCGCGCGAGCGGGCATCCGATTCGGCCACCGCCAGCTGGCGCGTGCAGTGGCGCCAGTCGCTGAGCTGCTGCGCCACCTCGGCCGCGACGGAGACACGCGCCTCGTGCCACTGCGCGCCGGCCGCGGCCAGGCGCTGGGCGGCGGCATCGCTGGCGGCGGCATTGCCGCCGAAGAGATCGATCTCCCAGCTGGACTGCAGCGCGCCCTGGGCGGTGGTGGCCAGGCCGTTCACCGACTGGTTGAAGCCCCGGCTGGCGCTGCCCTGCGCGTCCAGCGACGGCAGCAGCGCGGCGCGTGCGGCGGTCTGCGTGGCCCGCGCCTGGGCGATGCGCGCGCCGGCCTGGGCCACGGTGGGGCTCACGTTCTGCGCGGCGCGGATCAGCTCGGGCAGCAGCGGGTCGCCCTGCTGTTCCCACCACCGGGCCAGATCGGCCACCTGGCCGTGGTGCGGCAGCGGCGCCTGCCAGGCGGCGGGCGCGGGGGCGGCCACCTGCGCGGGCGGGCGCTGCACGGCGCAGGCCGTGAGCAGCAGCGCCAGGGGCAGGGCGGCGGCCATCGCCGCGAGCCGCGCAGGGCGGGCCTGGGCGGCTGCGGATGGAGCGGGCGGGCGGGGGCGTTGAATGGTGGTCGTCATGGCGGGTGCTACATGGAGGGCGGGGCCACGCCGCGCAGCGCGGCTTCGGCGGCCACCAGGGCGAGGGCGTAGGCGGTCAGGCGGTGCACCCAGGCCTGCACGGCGTCGGGCGCGTCCAGCAGCTGCGGGCGCAGGGCGATCAGCACGTCCTGCTGGCACCAGATCTGCATCGCCAGGCCCGAGATGCTGAAGGCCAGCCGCTCCAGCCCGTCGTCGGACGCGGCCAGATTCAGGTGCCGGGCCAGCAGCCGCACCAGGGCCTCGTGCGGCACGCGCACGCTGGCTTGCACCTCGCGCTCCCACTGGCCGGTGGGCTCCAGCATCTCGCGGATGTGCAGACGTATGAACTGGCGCGCCCGTTCGCCGTGCTGCAGCGGCTCCAGCATGCCGCCGAAGTAGCAGGCCATCGCCTCGCGCAGGCTGAGGCGCTCGCTCGAAAACGCATCCACCAGCGGCTGCACGTCGCCGAAGGATTCGCTGAACAGCGCTGCATACAGCGTGGCCTTGTCGCCGAAGTAATAGCTCACCGCCGCCACGTTGGCCTGCGCGGCCTGGGCGATGGCGCGGATGGAGGTCTTGGCGTAGCCGTGCTCGGCGAAGAGCTGCAGCGCCGCGTGCAGCAGGCGTTCGCGGGCGGGCGGCGCTTCGGCGGCCGGGGCGTCCGGGGCGTCCGGGGCAGGGGAGGGGCTGTGGGCAGGCATCGCGGTGGATTAGATCACGATGAATCAAACGTTTGTTTTAACCAGGGTCAAGCGCTGGCGGCGGGGGCCCGCGGCCGGCGCCAGCGCCGCCGCCCGGGCGGGGCGGCGCCATGGTTCGCTTCTGGGCGAATGCCTGGGTATGCTATGAAATTGGTAGCTATAGGCGTTTGATTATCAAGCGCTGCAGGCCGGTAAGGCTCGAAATCCCCGGAGCCCGATGGCCTGCGGAGGCCCGGCCCCGGGAGGGCGCCCCCCGCCGCTCTAGGCGCTGCCGATGCCCAGCAGCCGGGCCGCGTTGCCGTACAGCACCCGGTCGATCACGCTTTCGCGTAGGCCCAGCGCCAGCGCGTCGTCAATGGACTGGCCGATCGGCCGGAACGGGTACGAGGAGCCGAACAGCAGCTGGTCGCCCAGGAAGCCGTTGGCGGCTTCCACGTAGGCCTGGCTGCCGGGCTGGAACAGGTACATGTCGGGCACCAGGAAGACGTTGTCGTAGCGGAAGGCGAGGCCGATGGCCTGCTGCACGTTGGGCCACCAGCCGTGGTAGGCCACCAGGGGCAGCCGCGGGAAGGCCTGCGCCACGCGCGCCACCGGGGCGGGGTCGTTGAAGCGCAGGTCGGGCGAGGTGGGCCCGGTCATCAGGAACACCGGCACGCCCAGCTGCTGCGCCAGGTCGTAGAGGGGGAAGTACACCGGATCGTCCGGGTGGCGCGGGGGCTGGCCGAAGCCCGGCTCGATGTCGATGCCCGCCAGGCCCAGCGTCTTCACGGCGCGCTCGGCTTCGGCCAGCGCGGCGGCCTCGCCCTGCAGCGCCGGGTCCACCGCGCCGATGCCGATCAGCTCCGGGTGGCCCTGCACGATGGCGTGGATGGTGTCGTTGGGCAGGTGCTGGCCGGGCGTGTGCCGGCCCACGACCACCGCGTGCGACAGCTGCGCATCGCGCACTTCGGCCAGAAAGCCTTCGGGCGTGCGCGAGCGGGCGAAGTGCGCGTCGTCGCCGCGCGTGCCCACGCGCCGGTTCAGCCAGCGCGCCAGGTCTTCGCCGGGCGAGCCGGGCGTTCTGCCGAAGAAGTCGTGCAGGTAGGCGGGCCTGCAGCGCATGTCGATCACGCGCGGATGCGCGCTGGAAGAAGCCGGTGGCGTCGCGGCGCTCATCGCACGGCCTCCAGCTCGGCGACCTCGGCGGCGGGCTGTGCGGCCGCCGGCGCGGGGCGGGCCGCCCGGATGTCGAACGCGCCGCCGGTCAGCGACTGGTCGCGCAGCGTCACCGACTGCCTGCCGCCCAGCAGCGGAAACACCAGCTCGGCGAAGCGGATGGCCTCTTCCAGGTGCGGATAGCCCGAGAGCACGAAGCGGTCCACGCCCACGTCCACGTATTCCTGCAGCCGCTCGGCCACCTCCTGCGCATTGCCCACCAGCGAGGTGCCGGCCCCGCCGCGCACCAGGCCCACGCCGGCCCACAGGTTGGGCCCTACCACCAGCCGGTCGCGCCGGCCGCCGTGCAGCGCGGCCATGCGGCGCTGGCCTTCGGAATCCATGCGCGCGTAGTTCTGCTGCGCCCGGGCGATGTCGTCGTCGGTCAGGCGGCTGATGAGGCGGTCGGCATCGGCCCAGGCCTCTTCGCTGGTCTCGCGCACGATGACGTGCAGACGCACGCCGAAGCGCAGCGGGTGCCGGTCGAGGTCGCGGCCCTGGGCGGCGGCGCGCTGGCGCACGTCGGCGATCTTCGCGGCCACAGCGGCGGGCGGCTCGCCCCAGGTCAGGTAGGCATCGACATGCCGGGCGGCCAGATCGTGCGCGGCCGGCGACGAGCCGCCGAAGTAGAGCGGCGGGTAGGGCTGCGTGGCCGGCGCGAAGAAGTTCTGCGCACCCCTCACCTGCAGGTGCCGGCCTTCGAAGTCCACCTTCTCGCCCTGCAGCAGGCGGCGCCAGATGGTCAGGAACTCGTCGCCTGCGGCATAGCGCGTGTCGTGGTCGTAGAACACGCCGTCTGCGGCTAGCTCGGTCGCGTCGCCGCCGGGCACCACGTTCAGCAGCAGCCGGCCGGCGCCCAGCGCCTGGTCCAGCGAGGCGGCCTGCCGCGCCGAGGCGGTGGGGTTGCCCAGCGAGGTGCGCAGCGCCACCAGCAGCCGGATGCGCTGGGTGACGGGCACCAGGCTGGCCGCGGTCACCCAGGGGTCCAGGCAGGAGCTGCCGGTGGGGATGAGCAGGCCGTCGTAGCCCAGCTGCTCGCAGGTCACGGCGATCTGGCGCATGTAGGCGTTGGTGGGCGCGCGGCCGAAGTCGGAGGTGCCCAGGTAGCGGGTGTCGCCCGAGGTGGGCAGGAACCAGAAGATGTCGGGACTCATGGAGCGGGGCTTTCAGCGTCGGCGTTGGATGAGGGGCGCAGGGCGTGGCGGCCTGGGAGGCGGCGCGGCCCGGGGCGCGGGGATGCTGCGAGTGTGCTGAGTCGGGCGGCCTCGCCATCTGCGGAATTCGCGCTTGCTTATGCGGTTCGTGATCCGGCTGCTGGAAGCGCTGCGGCACGCCCATGGCTTCCGAGCACCGCCCGCTGCCTTCCCGCACCGCTGCGGGGCCTGGGCGGCCCCGCTGAGGCCGCCCTCGGGCAGGCAGCCAGGCAGGCGCTCAGCGGCTGCGCAGCCGGCGCACCCAGTGGTCGCCGCTCCACTGCACCAGCGACACCAGCGCGATCAGCACGGCGATCACGATCAGCATCACCTGCGTGTCGAAGCGCTGGTAGCCGTAGCGGATGGCCAGATCGCCCAGCCCGCCCGCGCCCACGGCGCCGGCCATGGCCGAGGAGCTGATCAGCGCCACCAGCGTGATGGTGAAGCCGCCCACGATGCCGGGCAGCGCCTCGGGCAGATAGACGTGGCGCACGATGTGCCACTTGCGGCAGCCCATGGCCTGTGCGGCCTCGATCAGGCCCGGGTCCACCTCGCGCAGGCTCACCTCGGCGATGCGCGCGAAGAACGGCGTGGCGCTGATGGCCAGCGGCACCACCGCCGCCCACACGCCGATGGTGGTGCCCGCCACCAGCCGCGTGAACGGGATCAGCGCCACCAGCAGCACGATGAAGGGCGTGGCGCGAAAGCCGTTGATCACGCTGCCCAGCGCCCGGTGCAGGCGCGGCGCCGCCAGAAAGCCGCCGGGCGCCGTCACGATCAGCAGCACCGCCAGCGGAATGCCCGCCACCAGGGCGATGGCGGCGGAGGCGCCCACCATGGTCAGCGTATCGACCAAGGCCTGGGTGTAGCGCTCAAAGGGAATGCTCAACGTCAGCGACATGGCCGATCACCTCGATGGAATGGGCAATGGCGCCGGGGCCTTGCACCAGGGGGGAAAGCTCCGGCAGCGCCAGCGCGCCGGGAACGGAAACGATGAGCCGGCCCTGGGCATGGCCGCGGATGCGGTCCACCCCGCCGTGCAGCAGCCGCACGGGGCTGCGCAGCGCCTCGGCGATGCGCGCGAAGTCGGGCTCCAGCCCGCCCTGGCCCGTGTAGTCCAGGCGCAGCACGCGCTCGAAGCCGCCGTGGGGCGGCGGGGCCGCCTGCAGCCGGGCGCGCAGGTCGTCGGGCAGGCCGTGCTGCAGCGGCGCCAGCAGTGCGCGGGTGGCGTCGTGCTGCGGATCGCCGAACACGCGCCAGACCTCGCCCTGTTCGGCGATGCGGCCCTGCTCCAGCACCAGCACCTGGTCGGCGATCTCGCGGATCACGCTCATCTCGTGCGTGATGAGGATCACGGTGATCCCCAGGCGCCGGTTGATGTCGCGCAGCAGCTGCAGGATGGAATGCGTGGTCTCCGGGTCCAGCGCCGAGGTGGCCTCGTCGCACAGCAGGATCTCCGGCCCCGTGGCCAGCGCCCGTGCGATGCCCACGCGCTGCTTCTGCCCGCCCGAGAGGCGCGCCGGATAGGTGCGGTGCTTGTCCGCGAGGCCCACCAGCGCCAGCAGCTCATCGACGCGGCGGCGCAGCTCGGCCGGCCGCACGCCCGCCACGCGCAGCGGCAGGGCCACGTTCTCATAGACCGTCTTGGCGGCCAGCAGGTTGAAGTGCTGGAACACCATGCCGATGCGCCGGCGCAGCGCCACCAGGCCGTCGTCGTCCAGCCCGGCGATGTCGATGCCATCGACCAGCACGCGGCCCGAGGTGGGCGACTCCAGCCGGTTGATGGTGCGCAGCAGGCTCGACTTGCCCGCGCCGCTGCGGCCGATGATGCCGAAGATGCTGCCCGTGGGAATCTCCAGGCTGATGTCCTGCAGCGCCGCCACCGGCCCGGCGGACGAGTCGTACTGCTTGCCCAGCCGGTCGAACACCACCGAGCCGGCAGGCGTGCCGGCTGCCGGCGCCTGCCGTGCGGGCAGGGCCCCGGGTTCGGGGCGTTGGATAGCGGTGGCCGGCGCGCCGGAGGGCGGTGTGCCTGCAGCGGTGCGCCACAGGGTGGCAGGGGATGCGGCGCTCAGGCTCATGGTGTCTTCCAGGGCAGCGTGTAAAGCTGCGGGTCGTTGTTGAAGCTCGCGGAGACCACTTCGCGCACCTTGGGCGAATGCTGGAACAGCTGCACGAAGCGGGTGATCTTCGGGTCCTGCGCGCGGTCCTTGCGCGCCACGAAGCCCATGGCGTAGAAGCTGTTGTCGATGCCCGAATACAGCAGCGCCCGGCTGGCCTGCTCCTTGCGGCCGGCGTTCACGAAGTAGCTGGGCCAGACCACGGCCAGGTCCACGTCCTGCAGCGAATGGATGAGCTGCGGTCCTTCGATCTCGTAGAAGCGCAGCTTCTTCGGGTTCTCGGCCACGTCGTTCAGGCTGGCGCCCACGGCCTTGCCCTGGCGCAGCTTGATCAGCCCGGCCTGCTGCAGCAGGAGCAGGCCGCGGCCCTGGTTCACCGGGTCGTTGGCCACAGCGACCTTGGCGCCCACGGGCACGTCCTGCAGCCGCTGGATGCGGTTGGAATACAGCCCGACGTTCTGCAGCAGGCCCAGGCCCACCATCTGCAGCTGGTAGCCACGTTCCTTGATGGCGTTGTTCAGGAACGCCTGGTGCTGGAAGAAGTTCAGGTCGATGTCGCCGTGGTTCACCGCCTCGTTGGGCAGCGTCCAGTCGGTGAACTCGGTCACCTGGACCTCCAGGCCCTGGGCGCGGGCCTCGGCCACCACGGCCTGCACCGCGTCGGAGGTGACGCCCGGCGTGGAGCCGATGCGGATCACCTCGGCCGCCAGCGTGGTGCCGGCCGCCAGGGCCAGCAGGCCGCCCAGCGCCGCCAGGGCCCCGCGCCGCAGCAGCGCCGTGCCGCGCGCCGCCATCGTTGCGTTCTGCTCCGGGGCCATCATTGCTGCGTCCAGGTCAGCACGTAGAGGCGCTTGTCGCCCGCGAAGGCGCGGTCGATGGCGGTCTTCACGGCGGCGGAGTTCTGGAACACCTTCACGAACTTCTGGATCACCGGGTCCTTCGTGCGGTCGGCGCGGGCGACGAACTGGATGGCGAAGCGCGCGTCCTCGATGCCCGAATACGCCAGCCCGCTGGACGGGTCGAACGCCTTGGACGCCACGATGAAGTGCGGGTAGCCCTGGGCGAGGTCCACGTCGCCCGTGATGCGCGCCAGCTGCGGGCCTTCCACTTCGACGAAGCGCAGCTTCTTCGGGTTCTGCACGATGTCGTCCAGCGTGCCCAGGAAGCCCACGCCCGGCTTGAGCTGGATGAGCCCGGCCTTCTGCAGCAGCAGCAGGCCGCGGCCCTGGTTCACCGGGTCGTTGGCCAGCGCCACCTTGCCGCCCACCGGCACATCGGCCACCGACTTGTGCTTGAGCGAATAGAGGCCGATGTTCGCCAGGAAGCTGGTGCCCGCGCTGGCGAGCTTGAAGCCGTTCTTCTGGATGGCGTTGTCCAGGAAGGGCTGGTGCTGGAAGAAGTTCAGGTCCAGGTCGCCCGCATTCACGGCCACGTTGGGCGTGGTCCAGTCGGTGAACTCGGTCACGCTGACGTCGATGCCCTGGGCCTTGGCGTCCGGAATGGCGGCGGCGATGGCATCGGCATAGACGCCCGGCAGCACGCCGATGCGCAGCTTGTCTGCCGCGTGGGCGGGCAGGGCGGCCAGCGCCAGCAGGGAGAGAAGGGGAGCGAGGAGGTTGCGGAGCAATGGCATGGTGAGGCGGTGGCGAATGGAAGGCGTTGGAGACAGGGGTGGAGGGGTGTGGTGCCGGCCGGCCCCTCAGCCGGAGCGGGCCTGGGACAGCCACGGCAGGCTGTAGAGCCGGTCGTTGCCCGCGAAGGACTGGTGGATGCGCGTGCGCACCGCGGGGGACTGCTGGTAGATCTGCACGAAGCGCTGGATGCGCGGGTCCTGCGCCCGGTCCTTGCGGGCCACGAAGCGGATCGCGTAGTTCAGGTCGTCGATGCCCGAATACAGCAGCGCGCTGCCCGCCACCTGCGGGCGGCCCGCGTTGACGAAGTGGGCCGGGTAGCCCTGGGCCAGGTCCAGGTCGTCGAGCGCCCGCACCAGCTGCGGCCCCTCGATCTCCGAGAAGCGCAGCTTCCTGGGGTTGGCGGCGATGTCGTTCAGGCCGGGGCGGTCCCCCACGCCGGGCTTGAGCTGGATGAGCCCGGCCTTCTGCAGCAACAGCAGGCCGCGCCCCTGGTTCACCGGGTCGTTGGCCACGCCGACGCGGGCGCCGTCCTTCAGGTCGGCGAAGCGCTGCACCTTGAGCGAATAGAGGCCGATGTTCGGCAGCAGGCCCACCGCCACGCTCACGAGCGGATAGCCGCGCTCCTGGATGGCGTTGTTCAGGAAGGCCTGGTGCTGGAAGTAGTTCAAATCGATGTCGCCGGCCGCCAGCGCCGTATTGGGCGTGGTCCAGTCGGTGAACTCGATGACCTGCACCTCCAGCCCCTGCTGGCGCGCCTCCTTCGCCGCTACTTCGACGGAGTCGGCCAGCGAGCCGGGCGTCACGCCGATGCGCAGCGGCGCCGGGGCGGGCGTCTGCGCTCCGGCGGGCGAAGCCGCGCAGAAGGCGGTAGCCGCCAGCGCCCACAGCAGGGCGTGCCGGCGCGGCAGTGCGGAGCCGGCGGGCGGCAGGGCGGGGTGTTGCTCGTGAAAGTGCTTCATAGCTGCGCCTCCAGCGCGTCGCGGATCGAAGGCGCTGCCGGCACGGCGGCCGGCTTGCGGCGGAAGGCGTCGGCCGCATGCCGGGCGGGCAGGCGGTCGCCTTCGCCGAAGAGGCGCTGGCGCAGCGTGCCCTCGGCATAGGCGGTCTTGTAGACGCCGCGGCTTTGCAGCTCGGGCACCACGTGGTCGATGAAGTCTTCGTAGCTCTCGGGCACCACCGTGCGGCTCAGGTTGAAGCCGTCCACGCCGGTCTCGGCCACCCAGGACTGCAGCTCGTCCGCCACCTGCTGTGCATCGCCCACGATGGCCGGGTAGCGCCCGCCCAGGGCGAAGAGGTCGAGCAGCTTGCGGCGCGTCCAGCCGTGCTGCTGGGCCGTGCGGCTGGCCGATTCGATGGCGTTGCCGGGCGAGTAATCGACGGGCTCGTCCAGGTCGTAGCGCGCGAAGTCGATGCCCGTGCTGGCCGCGAAATGGGCCAGGCCCGCCTCGCGGCTGGCGTGGCGCAGGTAGTCGGCGTGCTTGTCGCGCGCCTCGGCGGCGGTGGCGCCGGTCACTACGGCCGTGCCCATGAAGACCTTCACGTCGTCCGGCCGGCGGCCGGCCTGCACCAGCTGCTGGCGCAGCGCCTGCACCGACTGGCGGGCCGCTTCCTTGCTGGGCGGCGAGATGAACACGCATTCGGCATGGCGCGCCGCGAAGCGCAGGCCGCGCCCCGAGCTGCCGGCCTGGAACAGCACCGGCGTGCGCTGCGGCGAGGGCTCGCTGAGGTGGTAGCCCTCCACGTCGAAGTAGCGGCCGTGGTGCTGCACCTTGTGCACGCGCGCCGGGTCGGCGAACACGCGCGCGGCCTTGTCGCGGCGCACGGCGCCGTCTTCCCAGCTGCCTTCCCAGAGCTGGTAGAGCACGTCGAGGTACTCGTCGGCACGGTCGTAGCGCTCGTCGTGCGGCAGCTGCTGCGGTTGGCCCATGGCGCGGGCGGCGCTGTCCAGGTAGCCGGTGACGATGTTCCAGCCCACGCGCCCGCCGGTGAGGTGGTCCAGCGTGGAAAAGCGGCGCGCGAGCAGGTAGGGTGCTTCATACGACAGGTTCACCGTCACGCCGAAGCCCAGGTGCTGCGTGGCAGCGGCCATGGCGGGCACCAGCAGCAGCGGGTCGTTCACCGGCAGCTGGATGGATTCGCGCAGCGGCACATCGACGTTGCCGCGATAGACGTCGTAGGTGCCCACGATGTCGGCGAGGAACAGGCCGTCGAACAGGCCGCGCTCCAGCGTGCGGGCCAGGCCGGTCCAGTACTCCAGCCGGCGGTAGTCGGTGGCGCGGTCGCGCGGGTGCGTCCACAGGCCGTGGTTGATGTGGCCCACGCAGTTCATGTCGAAGGCGTTGAGCAGGATGTGTTGGCGTGGCTGCGTCATGGCGTTGCCCCTCTTCAGCGCGGCTGCAGCCAGGTCAGGCGGTAGAGGCGGGCATCGTTCAGATAGAACGCGTGGATCGCCTGGCGCACGGCCGGGGAGGTCTTGTAGATGTCCAGGAACTGCGCGATGCGCGGGTCCGCCGCGCGGTCCTTGCGCGCCACGAACTGGATCGCCCAGGAATCGTCCTCGTAGCTGGTGTAGGCCAGCGCCTTGGTGGCGTCGAAGGCCTTCGACGGGATGATGAAGTACGGAAAGCCCTGGGCCAGGTCCACGTCCTGCGCGGCGCGCACCAGCTGCGGGCCTTCCACCTCGATGAACTGCAGGTGCTTCGGGTTGGAGCGGATGTCGGCCAGCGTGCCCAGCAGGCCCGTGTCCGGCCGCAGCGTGATCAGGCCCGCGTGCTGCAGCAGGCGCAGCGCGCGGCCGATGTTGACCGGGTCGCTCGCGATCGCGACCTTGGCGCCCTGCGGCACCTGGGCCAGCGAGGCATGGCGCGTGGAATAGAGGCCCAGGTACGAGAGGATGCCCGGCTGCACGCTCACGAAGTCGAAGCCCTGGCTGCGCACCGCGTTGGCCAGGTAGTTGCTGTTCTGGTAGTAGTTCAGGTCGATGTCGCCGGCCTGCAGCGCTACGTTGGGCGTGGTCCAGTCAGTGAACTCCACGATCTGGATGTCCAGGCCCCGGGCCTTGGCCTCCTTGGCCGCCACCTCGACGGAGTCGGCGAAGATGCCCGGCACCACGCCGATCTTGAGCGGCCTGGCCTGGGCGCCGCCGGCCAGCAGCAGGGCGCCCGCGAGGGCGAGGAAGGGGCCTAGCAGGCGCAGCAGGAACGGGCGTGGCTTCATGGGGTGTGGTGTTTTGCGGTATCGGTCGGTGACGGTTGGACGGGGCTTGGGGTGCGTGCGTGGCGAAGGCGCGGTCAGAGCGCGCCGTGGCGCGGGGGGAAGCGGCCGTTGAGATGGAAGTTGCCCACCGCGTGGTATTTCCAGCGCACCGGGTCGTGCAGCGTGTGCGTGCGGGCGTTGCGCCAGAAACGGTCCAGGCCCTGGCGGCCGGTGGTGGCCGCAGTGCCGCCCAGCTCGAAGAGCCGCGAGCCCGCATCCAGCGAGGCCGTGGTGGTGAGCGCGCGCGCCTCGGCCACGGCGATGGAGGCTTCGGCCACGCTGCGCTCGGTGGCCTCGGCCTGGGCCGCATCGACGAAGCGGCCGGCGCGGCGCACCAGGGCCTCGGCGGCGCGCACGCGCACCGCGATCTCGCCCACTTGCTGGATCAGCAGCGGGTCGTCCGCCGCGCGGTCCACCTGCGCGTCGATCCAGGGCCGGGCGTGCTCGCGCACGAAGGGCAGCGTGGCGGCCAGCGCCGCGCGGGCCTGGCCCAGGTCGATGGCGGCGTGCAGCAGCTGCGCCAGCGGGCCGATGGGCGTGGGCCGCTCGAACGAGGCCAGGAAGGGCACGACCCAGCCGGCCTCGATGGCCACGTTGTCGAACTCCACCGAGCCGCTGCCCGTCACGCGCTGGCCGAAGCCGTCCCAGTCGTCGGTGATGCGCACGCCCGGCGCCGTGCGCGGCACGAAGGCCAGGTAGGTGACTTCGCGCTCGTCCGCCTCCTTGGCGACCACCAGCGTGGGAATCCAGTGCGCGTAGAGCGCGCCGGTGCAATAGAACTTGCGGCCGATGACGCGAAAGCCGTCGCCATCGGGAACCAGCCGCGTGCGGCGCTGGAAGTCCTTGTGGCCGATCTCGGCCAGCGCGTTGCCGAAGCGCTCGCCGGCCAGCACGCGGCTGTAGAAGAAGCGCTTCTGCGCATCGCTGCCGCCCACGCGCAGCACCTCCAGCGCATAGAAATGGTTCTGCGGAATCTGGCCCAGCGAGCCGTCGGCCGCGCTCACGCGGGCGATCACCTCGGCCAGCGTGCCGGCGGCCACGCCCGGGCCGCCGTATTCGCGCGGCACGGTGATGGACCAGAGCCCGGTGGCGACGAAGTCATCCAGCTCGGCCCAGGGCAGCAGGCGCTCGCGGTCGCGCCGGGCGGCGCCGGGCGCGATGCGGTCGGCCAGGCGCTGCACGGCGGCCAGCGCCTCGGCATCGTTGGCGATGCGCTGCGGCGTGCCGGCCGGGGGCGGCGCGGGCGTGGCCTCTGTGGGCGGCACCGGGGCTGCGGTGAAGAGGGCGCTGGCGGGGGATTCGGGGGACAGCAGGGACATGCTCGGGTCTCGGTATCGGTCTGTTCGGGCGGGGCGGCGGGGGCAGGGCGCCGCGCTCAGTTCCAGGAATGGCGCTGGGGCAGGACGCCGTTCAGCAGGTGGTTGCCGATGAGGTGCAGCTTCCAGCGCACCGGGTCGTGCAGCGTGTGCACGCGGGCGTTGCGCCAGTGGCGGTCCAGGTTGTGCGCGGCCCGCGTGGCGGAGGAGCCCGCCAGCTCGAAGAGCTTTTCGCTCGCCTCCAGCGCGATGCGGGTGGTGAGCACCTTGGCCTCGGCCACGGCGACGGAGGCGCGGGCGCTTTCTTCGGCGCTGAGAACCGCGCCGTTCGCGGCAGCGGCAGCCCGGCCGGCCAGCGCGTCGAGCAGCTCGCCTGCCTCGCGCAGCACCTCGCGCGCTGCGTGCAGGTCGATCTGCAGGCGGCCCACGTCGGCGATCAGGTAGGGGTCGTCATGCGCGTGCTGCACGCCCGAATCCACCCAGGGACGGGCGCGTTCGAGCACGAAGCGCTGCGCATCGGCCACGGCCGCCTCGGCAATGCCCTGGTCGATGGACGCCTGCAGCAGCTGCGAGGTGGGCCCGTAGAGGCCCGGCCGGTCGGCCAGCTGCCAGAGCGGCAGCACATCGGCCTCATCGACCGGCACGTCGTCGAACACCACGGTGCCGCTGGCGGTGGTGCGCTGGCCGAAGGCGTCCCAGTCGTCCACCACGGCCAGGCCCGGCGCCTCGCGCGGCACCCACACCTGCACGCTGCGGCCGGCGTCGTCGATGGCGCGCACGGGAATGCGGTGGGCGAAGAGCGCGCCCGTGGAATAGAAGCGCTTGCCCGTCAGCACCAGGCCGCCGGGCGTGCTCAACAGCCGCGTGCGGCCCTGCAGCGTGGTGGCGGCGCCATCGGCCTTGCGCTCCGGCCCCGCATTGCCGAGGCGCCGGCCGGCCAGCACCTCGGCATAGAAGCGCGCCTTCTGCGCCGGCGTGCCCAGCTCGTGCAGCACGCCCAGCACGCCGAAATGGTTCTGCGGGATCTGCCCCAGGGACGAGTCCGCCGCGTTGAGGATCACGAACACCTCGGCCAGCGTGGCGTAGGACACCTGCGCCCCGCCATGGCTGCGCGGCACGGTGATCCCGCCCAGGCCGCTGGCCGACCAGCGCGTGAGCTCGTCCCACGGCAGGCGCCGCTCACGGTCGCGCTCGGACGCGCCGGGCGAGAATTCAGCCGCCAGCCGGTGCGCGGCGGCAATGGCTTCGGCGTCGGTGGCGATGCGCGCCACGTCGGTGGGGATGTCGGGAAAGGGTTGTTGCAGTGCGGGTCTTGCGGTCATGCCGCGATTGGAGACCGGGACGCTGCGGCGTGGTGCGAAGGAATCGGCGTATCGATATGCGGGATTCGTTGGGCATGGCACTGCTCAGCCGATCTGGTTCTGAGACTCTTCGACCGCAGCTTGGCCCCGCAACCCGTCTCCCGGGCGACGGCCTGTTCGCCTGGCCCGGCCAGACTTCCGGAGCATCGGGCCTGCGTGCGGCGCGAAGGCGCCCGCCACTGAGCCCCGGGATTGCCCTCATCGCCAAATCTGTGCAAATTTCACACAATTGGTCCGAAGCCCAAGGCCTGCGTGCACTACTGTTGTGCTCCATGGCCCGCATAACGTGCTTTTCCCGGGCTTTTATGCCTGGTTGATGCTGGCACCGAAATTGCTGAATTGGGCATATATGTGTTTTTTTCACGTAAATGATCGAGCCACCGAAAGTGGCGCGGAGGTCAATCGGATGACGGAAAAACTCCCCAGCGCTCTACCTGGTTACATGACCCTGCGTCTGGATGCGCTCAACAGCATGGCCAAGCAGCTTGGCTCGCGCAGTCACGAGGCTGCGCTGGGGCTGACCCTTCGCGAGGTTCGGCTGCTGCTCCTGATCCAGGAGCATCCCGACCTGAGTGTCAGCGAGCTGGTGGCGATTTCCTTCCTGGAACGGACTCTCGTTTCCAAGGGGGTCACGCAGCTCTGCCGGTTGGGGTTGGCCGCACGTCGCGCCGACGCGCGCGATGCGCGCCAGATCGGCCTTCGGCTCACGCGCAAGGGTCAAACCGCAGCGCGCACGGCCAGCGCCATCGCACGTACTGGTATCGAGGACATGCTGTCGGTGCTGACACCGCACGAGCGCGAGATCTTCGAAATCGCCTTGGAGAAGATGACCGCCAAGGTGCAGTCCGACCTCGACGCGGCATTGCAGGCCGATGCCGCCGCTCACGCCAAGACAACCGGAGACAAGCGATCCCCATGATCACTCCTCCCTTCTGAGCGCGCCGCACAAGCGGTCCGCCTTCCTGAGCCACGCCGAGTCACCCCGCTGCCGCCACGCAGCGGGCTAGGAGTCGCTGCGCCCGCGCGCAGCGCCTGTCCCGATTTTCTTGTGATTTGCAGCAGCCGATGGCGCAGCCGCGCGACCGGCCGGACTGCCTCGTCTTCATTAGGAGCAACACCATGAGCACGTCTTTATCCAATGCCGGAATGGATCAGCTGTCGCCGAGTGGCCTCAAGCGTACGCTGGGTCTGCGCGACCTCGTCGCATATGGCTTGGCCTATATCGCCTTGATCACGCCGCTGACCACGCTGGGCTTCGTCTGGGATGCCTCCGGAGGACTGGTGGCGCTGGCCTATTTGCTGGGCGCCTTGTGCATGTACCTCACCGCCAAGAGCTACGCGATGATGGGTGAGATCGTGCCTCAGGCTGGCTCCGTCTACGGCTACGCGCGCCATAGCCTGGGGGCCTTGCCCGGCTTCATCGCCGGATGGCTCATCCTGCTGGACTACCTGCTGATTCCGGCCCTGGTCTTCACGCTCATGTCGGTGAGCGCGCAAACGTTGATACCCGGCATCGACCGCCCCACCTGGCTGGTCATTCTCGTCGGCGTGTCCTTCGTAATCAACTGGTTCGGCGTCACCATCACGACCCGCGTGAGCTTGCTCTCGGTCATCGCCCAGGGCTTCATCGTCGCGGGTGTGCTGGGGTTGGCCGTATGGGCGCTCTATCACGGCAAGGGTACGGGGGGGCTGACGCTGGCGCCGATCTACAGCGCCGCGGCATTCGATCCCGCCAAGGTGTTCACCGCCACGTCGATCTGCGTTCTCTCCTTCCTTGGTTTCGACGCCATATCGACCCTGTCGGAGGAAGTGCGCAGCAACGACCCGAAGCTCATCGGCCGAGCCATCATGCGCGTGCTGCTGATCTCCGCTTCGATCTTCTTCGTGACCACGTGGGTGCTCGGCAACCTTTTGCCCGGGGTCGAGATTCACGATCCCGCCGCAGCCATCTTCGAGTTGCTGGCGGCGCAAGTCGGCCCTTGGTCGGCCGTGGCGCTGGCGTGGCTGCTGGCCATTGCCGTCGGCTTCGCCAACGCTCTGCCCATGCAGGTGGGCGTCGCTCGCGTGCTGTTCGCCATGGGGCGCGACCGCCAGTTGCCGGCCTTCTTTGCGCGGCTTCACCCGAAGCACAGCACGCCGCACGTAGCCATGGTGGTCTCGACGGCGCTGTCGTTGCTGGTCGCGCTGGCATTGCGCGACGACATCGAGCTGCTGGCCTCGTTCGTCAATTTCGGCGCGCTGTCGGCCTTTCTGCTGCTGCACCTGTCGGTGCTGGTTCGCCTGGGTGTGCGCAATCCGCAACGCCGCATCGTGCCGCACGTGCTGGTGCCGCTCTTCGGGATCGTCGTCGTGCTGGCTGTCTTCACAGGCATGCATCGCACCGCTGTCGAAGTCGGCCTGGTTTGGCTGTTGATCGGCCTGGCCTATGGCGCATGGCTGCGCTCCAGGGGGCGCTCCAAGCTCGACCTCTGACCACGTTCGCGCCACTTCGACTCTCCCGTCTTTCTACCGGAAACCTCATGAATTCATCCGAAACTTCAACCGCTGAGCCATCCCACTTATCGGTGGGCGACGATGCTCTGCTGTCGGGTTCAGCGCATGCCATGCTGGAGGCGCTCGAACAGCGCCGCATCAGCGCGGAGGAACTGCTGCAGCTGCATTGGGCACGCACCGACCGTCTCAACCCTGTGCTCAACATCGTGGTGGACCAAAACCGTGATGGCGCACTGGCAACGGCCAGGGGTATCGACGAAGCCCGCGCACGCGGCGCCAGTCTGGGCGCGCTCGCCGGACTGCCGATGACCATCAAGGACTCTTTCGAGGTCACGGGCATGGTGGCGACTTGCGGCCTTGCGAGCCTGGCGGGCCATCGGCCGACGTCCGACGCCCTGACTGTCGGCCGCCTGCGCCGGGCGGGTGCCGTCATCTACGGCAAAACCAACGTGCCTCAGGCCTGCGGCGACCACCAGTCCTATAACCAGGTCTATGGAGTCACCCGCAATCCATGGAACCCGGCGCGCACTCCTGGAGGCTCCTCTGGCGGATCAGCGGCGGCACTGGCGGCTGGCCTGACGCCTCTGGAACTGGGGAGCGACATCGGCGGCTCGATTCGATGCCCGGCCCACTTCTGTGGGGTCTATGGCCACAAGACCACGCACGGGCTGCTGCCGGCGGCCGGCCACATACCGCCATCGCCGCACGGCACGCAAGGTTCGGAGTTGAGCGTCATCGGCCCATTGGCGCGCGATCCGGCCGATCTGTCGTTGGCACTCGATGTGCTGCTGGGCCTGCATGACCAGGGAGGTGCCGACCCGCTGCCGCCGGCACGGCATGACAGATTGGAGGACTTTCGCGTTGCACTGTGGCTCGATGCGTATCCGCTGGACGACCACTACCGTGCCGCGATCCTGGACTATGTGGACGACTTGCGCCGCGTGGGCGTGCGGGTCGATACGACCGCCCGCCCGGTCATCGATCCTGCCGGGTCGCACGACACCTACCTGGAAACACTGTTTGGCGTCATCGGCAGCCGAATGACCGCCGAGGCCCTCGCGTCCTTTGAACGGCAGGTGCGCGCAGCCGGCCCCGTCCCCTACGCCGACGAGCTGTCGCGCTACATACGCGGCAATGGCCACCTCGCGCCCGCCGTCCAGGCGGCGCGAGCGCGACTGGCCCAGGCCTGGCGAGCGTTCTTCCGTGACTTCGACGTGCTGATCTGCCCCGTCACGCCCACGGTGGCGTTTCCTCACGACCATCTTGGCGGGGAAGGCCCGGCCGCTCAGCTGCAGCGCCGGCTAGACGTCAGCGGCGCATCTCTTCCCTATCTCGACAACCTCTCATGGCCAGGGCTTGTCACCGTGGCGAACCTGCCCGCCACGGCCATGCCCACCGGGCACCTCGTGCAGGGCTTGCCCGCAGGGGTGCAGGTTGTCGGGCCATTGGCGGAGGACCGCACGCCGCTGCGTTTCGCCACCTTGGCAGCCCAACGGCTGAACCCGTTTGCAGCGCCTTCATTCAACCACTTGAGCAACGTTTAAGCCTTCTGGAGCCTTTGCCATGTCATCCACTCTTCCCATCCAAGACATCGATTGCGACGTCGCCATCATCGGCGCAGGACTGGCGGGTCTGCGCGCGGCCGAGCGGCTGGCCGCGGCCGGCCTCAGCTGCCGCGTTCTCGAAGCGCGTGACCGCATCGGCGGGCGGCTGCTGAGTCAACGCCTGGATTGCGGTGCGACGATCGACCTCGGGGGCCAATGGGTCGGCTCCATGCACCAGCGTGTGCTGGATACGGCAAAGACCCACGGGCTGACGCTGTTTCCGACCTACGTGGAAGGAGACTCCGTATTCCTGATCGACGGCCAGGTGCGGCGCCGTCCTGGACTGTTTCCCGAACTCGATGCCTCTACCCAGCAAGACATCGACAGAGGGATGGAGGCGCTCGACGCGCTGCGCCGCACCATCGATCCACAGCGGCCGTGGGCGGCGGAAGATGCCCGCCTGCTGGACGGGCAAACCTATGCATCGTGGCTGCGCGAGCATGTTCCCAGCAAGGCAGCACGTGATGCGCTGGCTTACATCGCGTTGTCGGTGTTCTCGATCGAGGCACATGATCTGTCGCTGCTGCATTTCCTCTTCTACGTGAGTGCAGCGGGCGGCATCGACAACCTGATCAATACGCACGGCGGCGCGCAGGAACTGCGCTTCGTGGAAGGGGCGCAGCAACTCCCGATCCGCATGGCGCAGGCGCTGGGCGAGCGCGTCATCTGCAACGCGCCCGTCGTGTCCATCGAACAACATGCCGGTGGCGTCGTGGTCCACGCACGCGGCCTGCGGCTGAGCGCTCGCCGCGCGATCGTGACGCTGCCGCCGACACTGGCCGGCCGTCTGACCTACGCCCCGCCCCTGCCGGGCCTGCGAGACCAGTACACGCAGCGCGCGGCCATGGGATCGGTGATCAAGACCATGCTGGTCTACGACCGCCCTTTCTGGCGCGATCAGGGGCTTTCCGGCCTGGCCTCGTCGCAGGAATTGCCCATCAGCCTGACCTATGACAACTCGCCGGCCGACGGCTCGGCAGGCGTGCTCGTCGGCTTCCTCGAAGCCGATGCCGGCCGCGAATGGGGCCAGCGTGACGCGGCACAGCGGCGCGACATGGTGGTGGACTGCATGCGCCGCTACTTCGGCGAAGCGGTCGCCAACTACACGCAGTACGTCGAACAGGATTGGGCAGAAGAGCCCTATACCCGTGGCGCCTACGGCGGCTACCTGCCGCCGGGGGCCTGGACGTCCTACGGCCGTGCGGTGCGCGAACCCGTCGGGCGCCTGCACTGGGCCGGCACTGAAACCGCCACCGAATGGAGCGGCTACATGGAAGGCGCTCTGCAATCGGGCGAACGCGCTGCCGCCGAGGTAGTCGCGGCGCTGGCCAACGGCTGATCCCACTACGACACAAAGAGAAAGAGGAAAACATCGTGCAAAAGACGCCTCAAACCATTCCTTTGTATATCGGCGGTACCTTTTCCGGTGCCAGCGACGGTCGTACCTTCGAGCGCCTGGGCCCTGCATCGAACGCGCTGGTGACACGGGCCGCTGCTGCGACCCTGGCCGATGCCGACGCTGCGGTGGAAGCGGCCGCTGGCGCCTTTGCCGCGTGGTCGGCACTGGGCCCGAGCGTGCGGCGTACGCGACTGCTCAAGGCCGCCGACGCGCTGGAAGCGCGCATCCCCGATTTCATCGAGGCTGGCGTGGCCGAAACGGGCGCCACCGCCGACTGGATGGGGTTCAACGCCAGCTATGCGGCCAACATGATGCGCGAGGCCGCCTCGCTGAGCACGCAGGTCAGCGGCACCGTCGTGGCTTCGGATCTGTCCGACGCCATGACGCTGTCGGTGCGCCGGCCGTGCGGCGTGGTGCTGGGCATCGCGCCGTGGAACTCGCCGGTCATCCTGGCGGTGCGTGCGATCGCGACTGCGCTGGCCTGTGGCAACACGGTGGTGCTCAAGGCCTCGGAGGTGTGCCCGGCCACGCATGCGCTGGTGGGCCGCGCCATGCACGAGGCAGGCCTGGGCGACGGCGTGGTCAACGTGTTGACGAATGCGCCTGCCGATGCCCCCGCGCTGGTCGAGCGGCTGATCGCCGCCCCTGCCGTGCGGCGCGTGAATTTCACGGGTTCGGCCGCAGTCGGGCGGATCATTGCGCACCACGCGGCCGAGCACCTGAAACCCTCGCTCCTGGAGCTTGGCAGCAAGGCGCCGCTGCTGGTGCTCGATGACGCCGATGTGGATGCTGCCGTGGCCGCCATCGCCTTCGGGGCCTTTCTCAATCAAGGCCAGATATGTATGTCCACCGAACGCGTGGTGGTGGCCGATGCGGTGGCTGACGAACTGGTGGCCAAGCTCGCAAGCAAGGCTCGCTCGCTGAAAGCCGGCCCGCCCGGCACGCCAGGTGCGGTGCTGGGCTTGCTGGAGAGCGCGAGGTCGGCCCAGCGCGTGCAGGCATTGGTCATCAACGCAATGGAACTGGGCGCTGAACTGCCGTTGGACCTCGCCGTGGAGGGCGCCTGCATGCAGCCTTGCATCGTCGATCGCGTCGATTCCCGCATGCGTCTCTATGGAGAGGAATCTTTCGGGCCGGTGGTCTCCATTATTCGGGTGGCCAACGACGACGAAGCGATCCGCGTGGCCAACGACAGCGCATATGGGCTGACGGCGGCGGTCTTCAGCCGCGACACGTCTCGCGCCATGCGCGTGGCCCGCAGTCTTCAAAGCGGCGCTTGCCACATCAACGGCGCGACCCTCTACGACGAACCGCAGCTGCCCATGGGTGGAGTCAAGGCGAGTGGCTGGGGCCGTTTTGGCGGACCCGCGGGCATCCACGAATTCACGGACCTGTGCAGTGTCACGCTGCAGTCCGGCCGGCAGAAATATCCCATCTGAGGCCGATGGCTGCGATGGCACTCGCGCGTTCATCAGGCGATTCCATGGCCAGCGTTTTCTCGGCTGGCTGTTCATCCTCCGTTCCCACTTAGACACGACGATTGAGGCGGTTTCATGACTTCTATCAAGCAAACAAGACTGTCACGCACCCTGATGGCTCTCAGCCTGCCCTGGATGGCCCAGTCGGCCATGGCGGGCTACGGCTTCGAGGCGGGTGATCTCAAGGGCGAGCTCGGCCTGGCGGCCGGAGCGAGTTACGTGAATGCCCGCAACGTCAATTTCGGCAGCGGCCGAATCGATTTGCGAAGCACTGAAAACGGAGGCCCCCATGTGACTTGGCAGGAGGCCTTCGTGAAGCCATCCCTCACGCTCAACTACATGCTGCGCCCCGATTTCGATCTGCTGGCGGGAGCTTCGGTGGTCGGGGCGAAGACATTCGGCGATGGCGACGCCGGCGGCTTCACGCGCAGCTCCGACGGCCGCGTCGCCACGGAGGAACTCTACGCCGGCGTGCGTGCCGGCAACTGGAAGTTCACCGCCGGCCGGCAGAACTTCATGGTGGGAACAGGCTTCATCGTCATGGACGGCCATCTCGACATATTCAAGGGGGGCGCCTACTTCCTCAGTCCGCGCTCGGCCTTCAAGGATTCCGCGGTGCTGGCCTGGGACGGCGGAGCGCTGAAGACGCAGGCCTTCTCGCTCAAGTCCGATGAAAACTTCGGCAATTTCCGATTGACGGGTGGCAATCTGGATTTCGATTTCGACGGACACGTCACTTTGGGCGCCATGGCCTTCAAGGTCAACGCACCCAGTGGCGGCAGGGTTCAGCGCGATGGCATGGAGGTCTACAACTTGCGCGCGCTGCAAGGAAAACTCCCCCAGATTCCCGCGCTCACATTCAATGCCGAATACGCGATCCAACGCGGCAGTGGCGGCGGAGTCACCTACGACGCCAGCGCCTGGTACGGCCAGGTGGATTACGCATTCGACGACCTGCCGCTCAAGCCTGTGCTGAGCTTCCGCCGTGCCCGCTTTTCCGGCGATGGCGACCCTGCCGACAACAAACGCCAGGACTGGGATTCACTGAGCAAGGGCTTCACAGGTTGGAGCACTTGGCTGGTCGGGGATATCGTGGGCAACTACTTGCTCTTCAACAGCAACGAACGGGTGCAGCAGTACTCTCTCAAGATGCAACTGAGCGAGACGCTGACGCTCGGTGGTATTTACTATCAGTTCTGGCTCGACAAGCCAAGCTACAACGGAATTCCCGTCAGTGACCGGCGTTTCGCCGACGAGTTTGCGATCTACATGGACTGGACGCCAACACCCAATTGGTATGTTTCGGTCTCGCTCAACCGTACCAAGCCCAAGGCAGCTGCACGGCAAGCCTTCGGAATGAATCGCGACTTCACGACATTGGAAACGTACTTCAATTACAGATTCTGAGTGGGGTCGCCCCTGATTCCCCGGCCCCGTCCTGCCGCTTGTCCTGAGAGCTGGCCGCTCCCAGGGGAGGGAGGGGACGAGGAAGCAGGGCACGTACCGGACGGCGAATGGGGCGGCGTACAGCGCGGCGCTGAAGCCGCGTGGGCCGCTGACGATATGGCTCGACCGAGACATGCAGTGGCTGGCAGAGCCGAGGGGCGAACCAGCCGCAATCCGACCCTCTAAGAACGTGTTTACGATCTCCCAGGGGGCGCGCAGCTACGTCGGCGGGATGGGATGCAAGGCGCGGTGCGCAGTGGATAGCACTGCTATCCACAAGCGCCGCAACGCCGCAGACCGCCCGCCGACGTAGCTGCCCTTCGGGTTGGAGCGAAATCGGGCCATGGCAACGCGTTTTGACGCCCCGGCTGCTTGCATGGACATGAGTCCATGCGGCGCATCCGAGGCATCCACTCATCCCGATTGCGTTCCAACGCGATCCCCTGCGAGATCGTAAACACGTTCTAAGATGCCGCGAGCGAGAGGGTGACGGCACGCAGCTTTGCGCACCGGGTGGTGGAGCGGCATGTGCGCGTTGCGCTGCTCGACCGCTTCACCGCCCTGGGCGCGCCTGTCACGGTCGCTGTGGCATGCGTGCGCCTGGGGCCTGGGGAATCACGCCAGCGGTTGGGTTCCGCAACCGAGCCTTTCTCGATTCCCGACTTCACGTATACCAGCTCGCCTCCGGCACCCGCCCCAGCAACGCATATTCCCCCACTTCCCGCCGCTTGTAGGCGACGGGGTCGTGCAGCGAATGCGTGCGGATATTGCGCCAGAAGATGTCCAGCCCGACGGTGTTGGCGGTGGCGCGGGCGCCGGTCACCTCGAAGACGCGGTTGCCGATCTCCAGGCCCACGTCCACGGCGACCTGTTTCGCGGCGGCTACGCGCACGGCGGTTTCGCCGCGCTGCTGGGCGGTCACGCTGCCCCGGTCGGCGTGGAGCAGGCGGGCCAGTTCTGCGCCGGCGGCGTCGGCCAAAGCTTCGGCGGCCCAGAGGCGGGATTGCAGGGTGCCGTAGGTTTCCAGGATGTACCACTCCTCGGTGGCGCTGGCCTTGTTGTCGCCGCCGTAGGGCCAGGGGCGGGTCTTGGCGCGGGTGTAGGCGGCGGCGGTGCGCAGGGCGCCGCGGGCGATGCCCAGGTAGAACTCGGTGAAGAGCTGCTGGATGGCCGGCAGGTTCAGGGTTTCATAAGGGCGGCTCTGGGTATAGGCCTTGTCCACGTAGCCGGCCGCGCCGCTCCACTCCACTTCGACATCGGTGATGGTGACGCCGCCCGATTCGGTGAGCCGCTGGCCCAGGTGGTCCCAATCGCCGTGGTAGCGGATGCCGTCCTGCTGCGAGGGCACGATGGCGAAGATGTGCTGGTCGGTGCCTTGCAGCACGCCTTCGAGCACGGTCAGGTCCGAGACCTTGGAGCCGGTGGAAAAGCTCTTGCGGCCGTTGTAGCGCAGCCGGCCATCGACTTCGGTGATGGTCAGATCGCCGTCGCGCGGGTTCACCGCGCCGCCGAAGAAGAGGTTGCCGCTGGTGTAGAGCGCTTCCACGGCGTCGATCTGTTCGGGCGTGCCCACCAGGCGCACGGCCCAGGCCCAGAGGTAGTGGTATGCCAGCAGCTGGCCGATGGAGCCGTCGCCGGCCGCCACTTCGCGCACGACGTGGTAGGCCGTTTCCCAGCGCTGGCCGCCGCCGCCGTGGGCGACGGGGCCCAGCAGCAGGGTGAGGCCGGAGTCCTTGAGCAGCTGCACTTCGGCGTGCGGCACGGCCTGGGCGCGGTCGCGCGCGACCTGGTCGGTCGCCAGGATGGCGGAGACCTCGGCGGCGCGGGCCAGCCAGGCTTCGGGGCTGGCGGGCAGGGGCTGGTGTTTCCAGAGCGTCCGGCGCAGCGCTTCTTCGGTGTTGAGGTTGGTGGTCATGGGCTGGTATCTCCCGGTGATGGATGGAATGCGGGGCTCGGCGATCAGGCTGCGAGCACCTGCGGCGGCTGTTGCTGCTGCTGCACGCTCTGGCCGAAATAGAAGTGGCGGATGTCTTCGCGCTCGCGCAGCGCCTGCGCCGTGCCGCCGAGCACGCTGCGCCCGGCTTCCAGCACGGTGGCGCGGTCGGCGTACTGCAGGGCCACGGTGGAGTTCTGCTCGGCCACCAGGATGGTCAGGCCCTCCTCGCGGTTCAGGCGCCGCAGCTGGCGGAAGATGTCCTGCACCACCAGCGGCGCCAGGCCCATGGAGGGCTCGTCGAGCACCAGCAGGCGCGGGCGCGACATCAGCGCGCGGCCGATGGCGGTCATCTGCTGCTCGCCGCCGGAGGTGAGGCCGGCCGCGCTGCGCCGCCGCTCCTTCAGCCGCGGAAAGAGGGCATAGACCCGCTCCAGCCCGTCGGCGATCTCCGCGCGCCGGGCGCTGCGGCCGATGCCGCCGGTGATCAGGTTCTCTTCGACCGAGAGGCTGGGAAAGCAGTGGCGGCCTTCCAGCACCTGCACCAGCCCGGCACGGACCAGGGCGGCAGGGCTGGCGCGGGCCACGTCCTGGCCGCCGTAGGTGATGCGGCCGGCGGTGAGCTGCCCGCGCTCGGCCGGCAGCAGGTGCGACACGGCCTTGAGCGTGGTGGACTTGCCCGCGCCGTTGGCGCCCAGCAGGGCATGGATCTCGCCGGGCTGCACGTCGAAGCTCACGCCGTGCAGCGCAGCGATGGCGCCCTGATAGACCGCGTGCGCGCCTTGCACGGACAGCAGTGCAGGCACGGCGGCCGGTGCGGCGGCGTCATTGAATGTGGCGTCGTTGGCGCCGGAAGGCGCGGGTGGCGCGTGTGGGGCGGGTGAATCGGCCATGGCGTGCTCCGCCTTCAGGCGGCCCGGGCCAGCGGCCGGGCCTGTGCGGCGTTGGCGGCGTCGGCCGCCGTGCCGGCCTCGTTGCCGCCTGCGCTGGCCGGGCGGCCGGGGCCGGCGCCGATCTGCCAGACATAGGGCGGCTCGGTGCCGTTGACTTCCCAGTCGCCCACGATGCGCGCCTTGTAGATCACCGGGTTGTGCGATGCCACGGTGCGCGCGTTGCGCCAGTGGCGGTCCAGCGATTGCGCGCTGCTGGCGGCCGAGGCGCCCAGGCCGTTGAAGAACTGGCCCGCGGCGCGCAGCACCTGCTCGCCCAGCGCCACCTGGCCCTGGGCGGATTCCAGCTCCGCCTCGATGTTGGCCTGGCGCTCCTCTTCGGGCGTGCCGTGCCAGTGCGCGTCGTAGGCGCGCTGGGCGGCGAAGGCGGCGCGCACGGCGGTGGCTTCGGCCGCGTAGGCGACGGCCGAGACCTCGCCCACCACCTGCAGCACCTGCGGGTCCTGCGCCACGCTGGGCGCGTTGCCGGTGCTGAAGATGCGCTTGCGCGCGCGCACCTGGGCGGCGGCGTCGCGCGTGATGGCGCGGGCGATGCCGGCCAGCGTGGCGAGGTGGAAGAGCTGGTAGAAGGCCGTCTGGTACTTGAAGCGGCCGGTGAAGGGGAAGATGTTCTCGGGATCGACCTCGGCGTCCTGATAGACGGAGGTGCCGCTGCCCGTGGTGCGCTGGCCGAAGCCGTCCCAGTCGTCGTGGTGCGCCACGCCCGGCTGGCGGGCGCGCACGGCGGCGATCACGTCCAGCCCGTCGCCATCGCCCGGGCCGTCGCGGCGGGCGTAGAGGTCGATCCAGTCCGCGAAGATGCTGCCGGTGCTGTAGAACTTGCGGCCGTTGACGACCCAGCGGCCGTCTTCTTTTTGCGTGACGCGGGTGATGACGTCGCCGATGGCCACGTTGCCCACTTCGGTCCAGGCATTGCCGGCCAGATCGCCTTCGGCGAAGCGCCGCAGCCAGACGGCGTTGGCCGCATCGAGCGGGGCGTTGAGGCGGTCCTCGACGAAGGCGAAGTGCCCGCGCAGCGCCTGCACGATGTTGGAATCGGCCTCGGCCAGCTCCACCAGCAGCTGGAAGAGCTGCGGCAGCGTGGCGCCGTCGCCGCCGTGCTCCACGGGCACGCGCAGGGCGCCGAAGCGCGCCTCCTTCAGCCACTGGATGGCCTCATGGCCCAGGCGGCGCTGCTGCTCGCGTTCGAGCGCCGTGGCCTGGATGCGGGCGAAGATGGGGCGGTACTTGGCGGCGATGGCCTCGTAGGCCGGGCCGAGGATGGAGGGAGAGGGGGCGCGGTAGGCGTCGGTCATGGTGTCGCTCCTGATGCTTGCGGATGAAGGGTGGTTCATGGGCGGATGGCAAAACCCAGCGAAGCGGTTCTGGCGAGCCGCTGCATCGCAGGCAGTACGGGCCGCACGGCCCGATGCGGCGACGGCGCCGCAAGGGTTCTGCCAGCCGCGCTCAGTCGTCGATGCTCTTGCGCACCTTGATGTTCTTTTCCTTGGCATAGGCCAGGGCGGACTTTTCGATGATCGGGCGCAGCAGCTTCCAGTCCGGGGCGATCCAGTCGGAGACGACCTTCCACTGCGTGCCGTCCCACTGCTGGAAGGCCACCAGGCCGTCGCCCTCATGGTTGTCCCACGTCACGTTGATGGAGTGGAAGAGCCCCTTGGCGCCCAGGGCTGCGGCGCGGGCCTGGTCGATCTTCAGGTTCTCCAGGCCCCAGCGCACCTCGTCGCCGGTGAGGGTGCGCTTGCCGAACTTGGCCTGCGCGATGCGCAGGGCCTCCACGCTCAGGATGCCGTTGACCACGCCCAGGTTGTGATAGACGGTGCCGATGCGCTTCTTGTCCTGCAGGTTGCCCAGGCCGCCGCCATAGACGGTCTTGATGATGTCCTGCAGCACCGGGTACTGCGTGCCGGGCGCCACCGAGGTGATGGCGACGTAGCCCTTGGCGGCGTCGCCCGCGGGGATCACGTCTTCCTCGGAGTTGGACCAGATGTTGCCCACGATGCGGTCGGCCGGAAAGCCGGTCTTCTGCGCCGTCTTGAGCGCCACCGGGTTCATCACGCCCCAGCCGCGCAGCACCACGAAGTCGGGCTTGGCGCGGCGGATGGCCAGCCATTGCGACTGCTGCTCGTTGCCCGGGTGCGGCACCTCGATCTGCTGCACGGTGAAGCCGTACTTCTTGGCCAGCAGCTCGTAGATCGGGATCGTCTCCTTGCCGTAGGGCGAGCCGTGGTAGAGCACCACGATCTTCTTGCCCTTGAGCTGGTCGATGCCGCCCACCTTGGTGCCCAGGTAGTTCACGATGCCCGAGGTCTCGCTGTACGGGTTGACCAGCAGCGGGAAGATGTACTTGAACACGGCGCCGTCGGTGGTGTCCGTGCGGCCGTGGTTGATGGTGATGAGCGGCACCTTGTCGGCCGTCACGCGGTCGATCAGCGCGTAGGCGATGCCCACCGACATCGGGTTCCACGCGGCGATGCCGGGGCGCGTCTTCAGGCGTTCATAGACCTCCACGCCGCGCTCGACCTCGTACTGCGTCTCGCCTTCCTCCCAGGTCAGCTTGACGCCGCCCACGCCGCCGTCGCGGGTGTTGATGAGGTTCAGGTAGTCGATGAAGCCGCCGAAGAAGCCCGTGCCGCCGGCGGCATAGGGCCCCACGCGGTAGCTCTGCAGCGGAAAGAACTGTTCCTGCTGCTGCGCCGGCTTGGCCGGGGCTGCGGCCGTCTGGGCCTGCGCGGCCTGCAGCCCGGTGAGCGCGATGGCACTGGCCAGCGCGGCGGTTTTCAGATGGCGAACGAAAGACATGCGAAGCGCTCCTGTCGAAAGAAGGATGGAAAAAAAGGAAACGGAAAAAAGGGGGAAGAAAGGAAAGGGGCGGCGCCGAAGCGCTCAGGCGCCCTGGGCGGCAGCGGGCCGGCGACAGCAGCGCGCCACCAGCCGTTCCCAGAGCGCCGCCAGGCCGCGCGGCTCGGCGATGAGAAAGCCCACGATGAGCGCGCCCAGGGCGATGCGCTGGCACAGCTCCAGCACGCCCGAATCGAACCACTGGCCCAGCAGCAGGCTGCCCAGGCGCGAGAGCAGCAGCGGGAAGAGCACGATCAGCGCCGCGCCCAGGAAGGCGCCGCGCAGCGTGGCCAGCCCGCCGATGATGACGATGAAGAGGATCTGGAACGAGCGGTCCAGGTTGAAGCCCGCCGGCTCCACCGTGCGCAGATAGACGAAGCCCCAGAGCACGCCCGCCACGCCGATCACGAAGGACGAGAGCGCGAACGCCAGCAGCTTGGTGCGCAGCACCGGCACGCCGATCACGCGGGCGGCCAGTTCGTTGTCGCGCACGGCGATGAAGTGGTGGCCGGTGGGCGTGCGCGTCACGCGCCAGACCACGGCGGTGAGCACGGCCACCACGCTGAGCGCGAAGAGGTAGCGGCCCGCAGGCGTGTCGAAGGCCACGCCCGCCACGGCGAGCGGCGGCGCGTCGATCACGCCCGAGGGGTTGTCGTTGCTGAACCAGCCGAACTTGGTCAACGCCCACTGCACGAAGAACTGCGCCGCCAGCGTCGAGACCGCCAGGTAGAAGCCGCGCAGCCGCAGGCTGGGCAGGCCGAACACCACGCCCACCAGCGTGGCTGCCACGCCGCCGAGGGCGATGGCCGCCAGCAGCGGCAGGCCCTGCACGCGCAGCTGGAAGTTGTAGGCGGCATAGACGCCCACCGCCATGAAGGCGGCCGAGCCCAGCGAGAGCTGGCCCGCGTAGCCGGTGAGCAGGTTGAGCCCCACGGCGGCGAGCGACAGCGCGAGGAAGGGAATCAGCAGCGCGTCGAAGACGTAGTCGGAGGCCACCAGCGGCACCAGGCCGTAGGCCAGCGCCAGCACGAGGACGGGGGTGGCCCAGAGCGGCCAGCGCGCGGAGTTGCCGGAGAGTTGCACGGTATGCGTTGCCATGATTTCAGGCCCTTTCCACCAGCCGTTGCCCGAAGAGGCCGCCGGGCCGCACGAGCAGGAAGAGCAGCGCCGCCGCATAGGCGAACCAGCTTTCGATGCCGCCGCCCACATAGGGGCCCAGATAGACCTCGGCCAGCTTTTCCAGCGCGCCGATCAGCAGGCCGCCCACGATGGCGCCCAGGATCGAATCGAAGCCGCCCAGCACCAGCACCGGCAGCGCCTTGAGCACCACCAGCGAGAGCGAGAACTGCACGCCCAGGCGCGCCCCCCAGAGCAGCCCGGCCACCAGCGCGATCACGCCGGCGGCGGACCACACCGTGGCCCAGATCACCGGCAGGCGCAGGCCCACGGCCAGCGCGGCGAAGGTGTCGTCGGCCACGGCGCGGAAGGCCAGGCCCACGCGGGTGTAGCGGAAGAAGGCCGAGAGCGCGATCACCATCAGCGCCGCCACGCCGGCCGCGAACAGATCGAACGTGGACACCAGCACGCCCGCGAACTCGATGGGCTCGTCGGCCACGCCCAGCTCCAGCGAATGCACCTGCGTGCCCCACACCAGCTGGGCCACGCCCTCGATCACGTAGGAGAGGCCCAGCGTCGCCATGAAGAGCGTGATGGGCGGCTGGTTGACCAGCGGGCGCAGCACGGTGCGCTCGATGGCCAGGCCCAGCGCCACCATCAGCGCGAAGGTGATGCCCAGCGCCAGCACGAAGGGCAGGCCGCGCTCGACCAGGCTCACGAAGGTGAGCGCCGCGAAGAGCAGCTGCGCGCCCTGCGCGAAGTTGAGCACGCCCGAGGTCTTGTAGATCAGCACGAAGCCGATCGCCACCAGCGAATACATCACGCCCGAGAGCAGCCCGCCGATCAGCACCTCGGCCAGGAAAGCGAAGTCGAAGCCCTGGGCCATCACGCTTCCTCCGCGTGCGCCACGCCCAGGTAGGCGTCGATCACCGCCTGGTCGGCCTGCACCTCGGCGGGCGTGCCGTCGGCGATCTTGCGGCCATGGTCCAGCACCGCGACGCGGTCCGACAGGCCCAGCACGATGCCGATGTCGTGCTCGATGAGCACCACGGCCGCGCCGTGCTGGTCGCGTGCCAGGCGGATCAGCGCGGCCATCTCGTTCTTTTCCGACACGGTGGTGCCGGCCAGGGGCTCGTCCAGCAGCAGCAGGCCGGGGCGCGCCACCAGGGCGCGGCCCAGCTCCACGCGCTTTTGCAGGCCATAGGGCAGGCCGCCCGCGAGCCGGTCCTGCACGGCGGCCAGGCCCAGCAGGTCGATGGCCTCGCGCGCCTCTTCGCGCGCGGCGTTCCATTCGCGCCGCGCCCGGCCCCAGCCCAGCAGCTGCTCGGCGAAGCTGGCGCGGGCCGCATGCACGCGGCCCAGCGCGATGTTGTCGCGCACGGAAAGGCCCTTGAAGAGCGCCAGGTTCTGGAAGGTGCGCGCCACGCCCAGCTGCGCGAGCCGTGCCGTGGGCACCTGCGCGAAGGCCTGGCCCGCGATGCGGATCTGCCCGGCCTGGGGCCGGTACAGCCCGCTGATGACGTTGACGAGCGAGCTCTTGCCCGCGCCGTTGGGCCCGATGATGGCGCGCAGCTCGCCCGGCGCCACGCGCAGGTCGATGCCGCTCAGCGCATGCACGCCGCCGAAGGAAAGGTCGATGCCCTGCAGCTCCAGCGCCGCGGCGTCTTGCCGGGCGGGTGCGTCAGGGCGGCCGCGCAGGGCCGTAGTGCGTTTTTCGGCAGTGACGGCGCCCCCCAGGGGCGCCAGCGAGCCTTCGAACAGGATGGTGCTGGACATGGTGTTGTGCGTTCTGGCGGGCAAGGCTGCGCCCGGCGCCGCTGCGCAGGGCAGGCGGCGTGGGGTGGCGCCAGGGCCGTTGATGGGTGGTTGTGGGCTGGTGAGGAGAAGGTGACGGGGAAAGCGCGCGCCCCCTCAGGCGGCGACGGCCTCGGCGGGTTCCCGCGCTGCGCCGGCGGGGTTGCCGCCTGCGTGCTGCTGTTGCTGCTGCTGCTTGCGATCCGCTTCGAGCTCCAGCTCGCGCACCAGCGGCAGCACCTTCTGGCCGAAGTACTCCACCTCTTCGATGAAGTGCAGGAAGCCGGCGAGGATCAGGTCCACGCCCACGGCCTTGAGCGCCACGATGCGTTCGGCCACCTGCCGCGGCGTGCCGATCAGGTTGGTGCGGAAGCCGTCGTTGTATTGCACCAGGTCCTCGAAGGTGGACTTCGCCCAGTTGCCCTCGCCCTCGGGCGACGAGCGGCCGGCCTGCCGGGCCGCTTCGCCGAAGGCGTGCACGGCTTCCACATGGGCGTGGTCGATGATGTCCTTCAGCACGGCACGGGCCTCTTCCTCGGTGTCGCGGGCGATGACGAAGGCGTTGATGCCGATGCGTACGTAGTGGCCCGTCTCGGCCGCCTTGGCGCGGATGTCGTCGATCTGCTGCTTCACGCCCTCGGGCGTGTTGCCGTTGGTGAGGTACCAGTCCGACACGCGCGCCGCCATGTCGCGCGCGGCGCGCGAGCTGCCGCCCTGGAAGATCTCCGGGTGGGGCCGCTGCACGGGCTTGGGGCTGAGCGTGTAGCGGTTGAAGCGGTAGAAGTCGCCCTTGAAGGTGAATTCGTCCTGCGTCCAGATGCCCTTGAGCGCGCGGATGAACTCCTCCGAACGGCGGTAGCGTTCGTCATGCTCCAGCCAGGGCTCGCCGATGGCCTGGAACTCGCCCTTGAACCAGCCGCTCACCACGTTGATGCCGATGCGCCCCTGCGAGATGTGATCGATGGTGGCGATCTGCTTGGCCACCACGGCGGGGCTCCAGGGGCCGGGCAGGATGGCGGCCAGCACCTTGAGCCTGGTGGTGGCGTGCAGCAGGGCCTGGCTGAACGACACCGATTCATGCTGGTGCTCGGCACCGTAGCCGGCCGTGAAGCGGATCTGGCTCAGGGCGTAGTCGAAGCCCGCCCGCTCGGCCACCTGCGCCAGCCGCTGGTTGTATTCGAGGCTCCAGTCGGTGCGCTGCGCGATGGTGCTGACCACCAGGCCGCCGCTGACGTTGGGCACCCAGTAGGCGAACTTCAGAGGGTTGGACGAAGAGAGCGCGTGGATGTCTTGGTCTTGGCTCATGGCCATGCTCCTTGGGTCTGCGGCGGTGCGGCGGTGCGGCGGTGATCGGGCGGGGCGGGCTGGTGGCGCGCAGCGGCTTCAGGCCACCCGGGCGAGCCGCGCGGCCGGTGCCGCCTCGGCCTGGGCGAGGCCGATCAGCGGCGCGGCGCGCTGCGCGGTCAGCGCGATGCGCGCCTTCAGCGCCTCGCTGCCGATGGCGTAGCCCGCGAAGTCCTGCTCCGACGCATACACGCCCAGCGGCAGCGTGCGTGCCTGGAAGAAGCTGAAGAGCGGGCGCAGCTGGTGGTCGATCACCAGCGCGTGGCGGTCGCTGCCGCCGGTGGCGGCCAGCAGCACGGGCACGTCGATCAGCGCCTCGTGGTGGACGAAGTCGAACAGGTGCTTGAAGAGGCCCGTGTAGGAGCCGCGATAGACCGGGCTCGCCACGATCAGCAGGTCGGCCGATTCGATGGCGGCCAGATCCGCCTCCACGCTCGCGGGCAGCTGGCTGCGGTAGAGCGCGCCGCCGATCTGCGGTGCGAGCGGGCCCAGCTCGATGGTGCGCGCCTCGATGGGCAGCACGTCGCTGATGGCGGCGATCAGTTCCTCGACGAGCACCAGCGTGCGCGAGGGGCGTTGCACGTTGCCGGAGACGGCCACTACCTTGTATTTGCGGGTCATGGGAAAGCACCTTCCTTGAATGCGGTAAGAGACCCCGGCACGACCGCCGTGCCGGGTGGTTGAGGTGCATTGAAGCCCGTTTGCCGCGCGAGTGCAGCAAAGGATTCGGCGCATGCTTATTCGGAAAATTCGCACGTGCGCCGCAGCCGCCGCGCGGGCCGCGCGCAGCCGCCGCGCGGGCCGCGCGCAGCCGCGCGCCGCGCCCCACGCGGGTGGGGTGGCGGATTGCTATGGTTTGTGTAGCTGAAAGCCCTTGCGGATCAAGGGCTACGCGGCGATACGGCCTGATGCCCGGCGCGGGCCAGGCTCGTATCAGGCCTGGATCAGGCCGGCGTGAACACCGCCCGCCAGAGCGCCAGGATGGTGTCCCGCTCGGCGGCGAGCGTGGCCGGGTCCACGCGGGTGGGCTGCTCGTTCAGGCGGGCGCGGTGCTGCACCTGGCGCAGCGTGCGGTAGGCCGCGGCGGCGGCGGCGCCCACGCCGTCGGGCAGGAAGCCCGCGGCCTCGGCGCGCTGCAGCAGGGCGATGTTGCCCACGTTCTCGCGCAGGCTGGGGTGGCTGGCCGACTGCGACAGCACCAGGTACTGCACGGCGAATTCGGCGTCCACCATGCCGCCCGCGCTGTGCTTGACGTCGAACTGCCCGGCGGGCACCGGGTGCGCGGCACGCACGCGTTCGCGCATGGTGACGATCTCCTCGCGCAGCGCGGCGGGGTCGCGCGGCGCGGTGATGACGGCCTCGCGCACGGCGTCGAAGCGTTCGCGCAGGCCGCGTCCGCTGCCGGCGGGTGCGTCGGTGCCCTCGGGCCCGAGCGGCAGGGCGCCGGGCGGCGCGAGGTCTTCGGTGCCCAGCAGGAAGCGCGCGCGCGTCATGGCCTGGTGTTCCCAGGTCCAGGCGGTGTTGCTGCCGCGCCGCTGCTGGTAGTTGGAATAGGCCGTGAAGCTGGTCACCAGCAGGCCGGAGTTGCCGTTGGGCCGCAGGGCCGTGTCGATCTCGAACAGGTCGCCCTCGGCGGTCTTCACCGTGAGCCAGTTGATGAGCTTGCGCACGAAGGCGGCATAGACCTCGGAGGCGCGCTCGTCGTCGTCGTCGAAGACGAAGACGATGTCCAGGTCGCTGCCGTAGCCCAGCTCCTTTCCGCCCAGCTTGCCGTAGCCGATGATGGCGAACTGCGGCACCTCGCGGTGGCGGTTCTTCAGGCGGCTCCAGCACCACTGCGCGGTCACGCGCAGCACGCTGTCGGCCAGGGCGGAGAGGTCGTCGGCCACCTGCTCGACGGTGATGCGGTGCTCCACGTCGCGCGCCAGGGTGCGGAAGGTCTCGGCATGCTGGGCGCGGCGCAGCAGGTTCAGCAGGGTTTCGTCGTCGTCCTCGCCGGTGGTGCGCAGGGACTGCAGCCGCAGCGCCAGTTCGCGCTCGAAATCCTGCGGCACGAAGCGCTCGGCCAGCAGCGCTTCGCCCGCCAGCTCGTCGATCACGCCGGGGTGCTGCAGCATGTAGCGCGCAGGCCATTTGGCCGCGCCCAGCAGGTGCAGCAGGTGTTCGTGCACCGAGGGGCGCTCCAGCAGCAGCGCCAGGTAGATGTCGCGCCGCAGCAGCGATTCGAGCCAGCCGATCAGCCGCACCACGGCGTCTTCGTTGACCTGGCCGTCGGCCAGCCAGCGCGCGGTGCGCTGCACCAGCCGCAGCAGCCGTTCGCGCGATTCGTCGCTGAGCGACTGCACGCGCGGGTGGGTGCGCCACTCGGCCAGCCGCTCGCGCACGGCGGGGGGCAGCTGGTTCAGCAGCGATTCGAGTTCCGGCGGGGGCGGGGTGCCGGCGCGCGGGCCGCCGCAGCCGCCGCCGCTGCACTGCTTCTTGCCGGCGCCGCCCAGCAGGGTGTCGAATTCCTGCGCCACCAGTTCGCGGTGCGCATCCAGCTGGTGCAGGAAGGCGCAGGTGCCCAGGCCCAGGCTCTGGGCGATCCAGGCCAGGTCGTCGTCGCGCGTGGGCAGCACGTGGGTCTGCTGGTCGTCCAGGTACTGGATGCGGTGCTCCACCTGGCGCAGGAAGGTGTAGGCGTCGGCCAGTGCGTCGGCGGTTTCCTGCGGCATCAGGCCGGCGCGGGCGATGCGCTGCAGCGCCTCCAGCGTGGGGCGGCAGCGCAGCTCGGGGAACTGCCCGCCGCGCACCACCTGCAGCAGCTGCACGGTGAATTCGATCTCGCGGATGCCGCCGCGCGAGAGCTTCACGTCGTTGGCGCGCTCCGGGTGGCCGGCGCTGCGTTTGGCGGCGTGTTCGCGGATCTGGCGGTGCAGCGAGCGCAGCGCGTCGAACACGCTGTAGTCCAGGTAGCGGCGGAAGACGAAGGGCAGCACCACGCCGCGCAGCGCCTGCACGGGCTCGCCGATCACCGCGTCGCGCGGGGCCACCACGCGGCTCTTGAGCCAGGCGAAGCGTTCCCATTCGCGGCCCTGCACCTGCAGGTATTCCTCCAGCGCGGCGAGCGATACGGCCGCCGGGCCCGAGTTGCCGTTGGGCCGCAGGGCCAGGTCCACCCGGAAGACGAAGCCGTGCTCGGTGGTGTCGCCCACCAGCGTGTAGATGGCCTTGACCGCCTGGCCGAAGTATTCGTGGTTGGAGATGCGCCCGCGCCCCTCGGCGTTGCCGGCGGTCTCGCCGTCGTGCTCGTAGACGTAGATCAGGTCGATGTCGCTGGAGACGTTCAGCTCGCGTGCCCCCAGCTTGCCCATGCCCACGATCCACAGCTCCACCGGCTGGCCGTCGGGGCCGCGCGGCGTGCCGTGGCGGGCGTCCAGCTCGGCGCGCACCTGCACGCAGGCGCGGTCCAGCGCCAGCTCGGCCAGCCAGGTCATGGCGCGGGTGATGTCCTGCAGCGGGGCCTGCTGCTCGCAGTCGAGCCGCATCAGCCGCTCCATCACCAGCTGGCGCAGGATGCGCAGCGCGGCGCCGGTTTCATGCCCGCGGGCGGCCAGGGCCTCCAGCGCGGCGGCCATGGTCTCGCGCGTGGGTAGGCCCTCGGGGAGCAGGGGCAATTCGTCCGCGTAGCGGCGATGCAGACGCTGCAGGAAACGCGAATGTTCGGCAAATCCCTTGCCGGGCGGGTTCGGAGGCGACTGCTGCATGGAAAAGGATCAGGAAGCGGTGCGGGAACGTCCGGTGGCAGTCCGGGCCTGCGCCGGAGCGTACGGATTGACACGGTTCTGCGCTGAACCGGGGGGAAGGGCGCGGGTCATAATTCCAGACACCGCCAACACCCACCATGACCGACGCCGAGACGCCACCACACCCCACACGCCTGCTGAGATGCGTTGCGGTGTTCGCTCGATGGTCGCTGGGACTGCTGCTGGCCTTCTGGTTGCTGCTGGCAGCCGCTTGGGGCGTGCTTCATGGCTGGATTGTGCCGCGAATCGGAGATTTCCGTCCCGAGCTGGAAAGCCGGGCCATGCGGGCCTTGGGGGTTCCCGTGCGCATCGGCGCGCTGGCCGCCCGATCGGACGGGCTGATACCCACCATCGAGCTGCAGGATGTTGCCCTGCTCGACGCCCAGGGCCGCGAGGCGCTGCGGCTGCCGCGCGTGGTCGCGGCCATCTCGCCGCGCTCGCTGCTCAAGCTCGGCTTCGAGCAGCTCTATCTGGAAGGCCCTGAACTCGATGTGCGGCGCGATGCGCGCGGGCGGATCTTCGTGGCCGGCATGGCCTTCGGCGGCAGCCCGGCCGACGACGGCAGCGGCAACAGCAGCGCGGCCGACTGGCTCTTCTCGCAAAAGGAAGTCGCCATCCGCGGCGGCACCGTGCGCTGGACCGACGAGCTGCGCGGCGCGCCGCCGCTGGCGCTCTCGCAGGTCGATCTGGTGCTGCGCAACGGCCACTGGCGCCACGACATGCGGCTGGACGCCACGCCCCCGGCCGAATGGGGCGACCGCTTCACGCTGCGCGGCAAGTTCCGCTCGCCGCTCCTGAGCGCCCACGCGGGCGCCTGGGAACGCTGGAGCGGCCAGTTCTACGCCGACTTCGCCCGGGTGGACGTCTCCCGCCTGAACCGCTACGTGGACCTGCTGGGCGCGCGCGTGGCCGGCGGCCATGGCGCGGTGCGCGCCTGGGCCGACGTGCAGCGCGGCCAGCTCGCGGGCGGCACGGCCGACCTGGCCCTGGCCGGCGTCAACACCACGCTGGGCGCACGGCTGCAGCCGCTGGAGCTGCGCTCGGTCGCCGGGCGCGTGGGCGGGCGGCGCTTCGCCGACGGCTTCGAGGTCTCCACCACCGGACTGCAGTTCCTCACCGACGACGGCCTGCGCTGGCCGGGCGGCAACCTCATGCTGCGCCACATGGGCGGCGCCGCAGGCCAGCAGGACCGCGGCGAGCTGCAGGCCGACCGGCTGGACCTGGCCGCGCTCTCGGAGATCGCCAGCCGCCTGCCGCTGGGCGAGGAGGCCCACCGCGTGCTGGCCACCTACGCGCCCGAGGGCCTGGTGGACTCGGTGCAGGCCAGCTGGCGCGGGCCGCTCACCGCGCCCCTGCAATACCAGGCGCGCGGCAGGGTCTCCGGCCTGGCGCTGGCCGCGCCCGAGCAGGGCACCAGCGCGATCCCGCGCGTGGAGGGCGTGCGCGGCGCCACGGTGGACTTCGACCTGACGCAGACCGGCGGCACCGCCAGCCTGGCCATCGCCGACGGTGCGCTGCTGCTGCCGGGCGTCTTCGAAGACCCGCTGGTGCCGGTGCAGCGCCTGGGCGCCTCGCTGCGCTGGCAGCGCGACGGCAAGCGCCTGGCCGTGCAGGCCAGCGACCTGCGCTTCGCCAACGCCGATGCCGAGGGCGAGGCCCGCCTCGCCTGGCACTCCGACGACCTGGACCGCTCGCCGGGCGTGATCGACCTCACCGGCTCGCTGCAGCGCGCCGACGGCACGCGCGTCTATCGCTACCTGCCGCTCGCCATCCCGCAGGAGACGCGCCACTACCTGCGCGACGCCATCACCTCCGGCTCGGCCAGCCAGGTGCAGTTCCGCGTCAAGGGCGACGTGGAGCACATCCCCGCCAGCCATCCGGGCCAGGGCGAGTTCCGCATCGCCGCCAAGCTGCGCGGCGTCAACTTCGCCTACGTGCCGCCGCGCCTGCAGCAGGGCAGCGGCCACCTGCCCTGGCCCTCGCTCACGGGGCTGGACGGCGAGCTGATCTTCGACGGCGCCGGCATGAGCGTGAAGGACGCCAGCGGCAGCTTCGCTGGCTGGCCGCAGGTGCGCGTGCAGAAGGTGAATGCGCGCATCCCCGACCTGGCCCACAGCGTGGTCGGCGTGACGGCCGACGTGCGCGGGCCGCTGGCCGACATGCTGGGGCTGGTGCGCGGCTCGCACGTGGGCCAGCTCATCGGCGGCGCGCTGGACCAGGCCAGCGCCACCGGCCCGGCCGCCGTGCAGCTGCAGCTGAACCTGCCGGTGAATCACATCGATACCTCCACCGTGCGCGGCAGCCTGGCGCTGGCCGGCAACGACCTGCGCATCACCCCGCAGACGCCGCTGGTCGAGCGGGCCCAGGGCAGCGTGCAGTTCACCGATGCCGGCTTCACGCTGGCCGGCGTGCGGGGCCGCTCGCTGGGCGGCGAGGTGCGCTTCGAAGGCGGCATGCGCCCGCCCGCCACGCCGGGCGCGGAAGCGCCCGTGCAGGTGCGCGCCCAGGGCGTGGTCACGGCCGAAGGACTGCGGCAGGCGAGCGGGCTGGGCGGCGTCTCGCACCTGGCGCGCCTGGCCAGCGGCAGCACGCCCTACACCGTGGCCATCGGCGTGCGCCGGGGCGTGGCCGAGGTACAGGTCGCCACCAGCCTGCAGGGCATGGCCCTGGCCCTGCCGGCGCCGCTGGGCAAGCCGGCCGATGCCGCGCTGCCGGTGCGCTACGAGAACCGCCTGACCGAGGCCTCCGCCGCCGCCGGCAGCACCGCTCCGCTGCGCGACGAACTGATGGTGGACCTGGGCGGCGTGGGCTCTGCGCGCTACCTGCGCGACATGAGCGGCCCCGCGCCGCGCGTGCTGAGCGGCACCATCGCGCTGGGGCTGGCCCCGGGCGAGTCGGTGCCCATGCCCGCTGCCGGCGTGGCCGCCAACGTGCATCTGCAGCAGGTGGACGTCGATGCCTGGCAGGCCGCCTTTCTGCCGCCGGAGCCGGCCGCATCCGCCGGCGGTGCCGCTGCCCCGGCCGCGGCGGAGGCGTCGCCCGACGATACGCTGGACTACCTGCCCCAGCAGCTCGCCGTGCGCGCGGCCACCGTCACGCGGCAGGGGCGCACGCTGCACGACGTGGTGGCCGGCGTCTCGCGCCAGGGCACGACCTGGCGCGCCAACGTGGATGCGTCCGAGCTGGACGGCTACTTCGAATACCGCCAGGGCCAGGGCGAGGGCGCGGCGCAGGGCCGGCTCTATGCGCGGCTCTCGCGCCTGACCATCCCGCAGGCGGCGGTCAAGCAGGTGGACGACATGCTGCTGGGCGACGACAGTTCGCAGCCCGGCGCGCTGCCCTCGCTCGACATCGTGGTGCAGGACTTCGAGCTGCGCGGCCGGAGGCTGGGCCGCATCGAGATCGAGGCGCAGAACCAGGGCGCCGAGGGCTCGCGCGAATGGCTGCTGTCCAAGTTCAACCTGATGGCGCCCGAGGCCACCTTCACCTCCAGCGGCAGCTGGGCCCTGGTGCCCGGCGCCCGCGGCGGCAGCGGGCCCCAGCGCCGCACGGTGATGGATTTCAAGCTCGACATCCGCGATTCGGGCGAGCTGCTGTCCCGCTTCGGCATGGACGGCGTGGTCAAGCGCGGCAAGGGCCAGATCGCCGGCCAGGTCGCCTGGAACGGCGCGCCCATCAGCCCGGACTACCGCTCCATGTCCGGCCAGATGCATGTCGATGTGGAAGCCGGCCAGTTCCTCAAGGCCGAGCCGGGCATCGCCAAGCTGCTGAGCGTGCTCAGCCTGCAGTCGCTGCCGCGCCGCTTCGCGCTGGACTTCCGCGACGTGTTCAGCCAGGGCTTCGCGTTCGACTTCGTGCGCGGCGACGTGCGCATCGAGCGCGGCGTGGCCACCACCAACAACCTGCAGATGAAGGGCGTGAACGCCGCCGTGCTGATGGAGGGCAGCGCCGACATCGCGCACGAGACGCAGGACCTGCACGTGGTGGTGGTGCCCGAGATCAACGCCATGACCGCCTCGCTGGTGGCCACGGCCATCAACCCCGTGGTGGGGCTGGGCAGCTTCCTCGCGCAGATCTTCCTGCGCGGGCCGCTGATCCAGGCCGCCACGCAGCAGTTCCACATCGACGGCACCTGGGACGATCCGCGCATCGAGCGCGTCTCGCGCCGCCGGCCCGCGGGCGGGCAGGGCGAGGCTTCCGGCGCCGCATCCCCGCCACCGCCTTCGGGAGACGCCTCATGAAAATCGCCGCACTGCAGATGGTCTCGGGCATGCGCCAGGCCGACAACCTCGCCCAGGCGCGCCGTCTGCTCGAAGATGCCGCCGCGCAAGGCGCCGAGCTGGCCGTGCTGCCCGAATACTTCAGCTTCCTGGGCGCGCGCGACACCGACAAGCTGGCGCTGCGCGAACCCCTGGGCGAAGGCCCCGTGCAGGCCATGCTGGCCTCCGCCGCGCGCGAGTTGGGCCTCTGGGTGGTGGGCGGCACGCTGCCGCTGGATGCGGGCAGCGCCACCCAGGTGCGCAACACCACGCTGGTGTTCGCCCCGACGGGCGAGCGCGTGGCGCGCTACGACAAGATCCACCTCTTTCGCTTCGACAACGGGCGCGAGCGCTTCGACGAGGCCGCCGTGATCGAAGCCGGCGCCGAGCCGGTGCTTTTCGAGATGGCCGCGCGCGACGGCACGCCCTGGCGCGTCGGCCTGTCGGTCTGCTACGACCTGCGCTTTCCCGAGCTCTACCGCCGCCACGCGCAGGCCGGCGCCGATCTGCTGCTGGTGCCCAGCGCCTTCACCCACACCACCGGCCAGGCCCACTGGGAAGTGCTGCTGCGCGCCCGCGCCGTGGAGAACCTGGCCTATGTGCTGGCACCCGCGCAGGGCGGCACGCACGAGAACGGCCGCCGCACCTGGGGCCACAGCATGCTAGTGGAGCCCTGGGGCGCGGTGCAGGCGGTGCTGCCCGAAGGCGCCGGCGTGGTCTGCGGCGAGATCGATGCCGCGCGGCTGCGCGAGGTGCGCCAGCAGCTGCCGGCGCTGGAGCACTGCGTGCTGTGAGCGCCGCGGCGAACGAATCCCTCGCGCATCCGCCCGCCTCCGCCGCGGTCGCCGCCACCGCCCGGCCGCGGCCGCAGGGCTGGCGCCGCTGGCGCGGGGCCTGGCGGCGCTGGTCGCTCTGGACCCTGCTGGTGGCGCTGGTCGCGGCCATGCTGGTCACCCTGGTGTGGCTCGCGGGCCGCTACGAGGCCAGCCAGGTGCAGAGCCGGCTCGAACGCGACACGGCCGATGCGGTGGCCGACCTGCGCGCCGCCTTCGCCCACAACCTGCAGAGCCTGCAGGCGCTGCAGGCCGGCGACCCGGACCCGGCGGCGTGGGAGCACCGTGCCGGCAGCCTGCTGAGCCAGCGGCGCGAGCTGGTGCGCGTGGAATGGCGCGACCTGCAGCTGCGCTTGCGCGCCCATGCCGAGACGCCCTACCGCTCCATGCGCTGGGAGGCGGATTCCCGCCTGGGCGTGCAGACCGACATCGCGCTGGCCTGCGCCAACGCGCGGCGCGTGGGCGGGCCCTCGTATTCGGGCAGCTACTTCCAGCCGCAGCTCGACGGCCTGGGCGCCGAGATGATGGAGCTGTGCGTGCCGCTGCAGGAAGGCGGACGCGCCAAGGGCTTCCTCATCGCCACCTATGCGCTGCAGAACGTGCTGGTCGATCTGGTCGCGCCGGGGCTCAAGCGCGGGCAGGAGGTCTCCTTCACCGAGCCCGACGGCACCCGCCTGGCCATGGTGGGCGCCACGCGCCGCGGCTCGCGCATGTTCCAGGCGCAGCAGCTCATGGATCTGCCCGGCACGGCCGTGATGCTGCGCATGGACAGCTGGCACACCGCGCCCAGCGTGTTCCCCAACGTGCTCACGGCCCTGGTCACGGCCATGTCGGTGGCGCTGGTCACCGTGCTGGTGGTGCTGGTGCGCGACAACCGCCGGCGCCTGCGCGCCGAGCGCGACCTGGGCGACGCGCTGGCCTTCCGCAAGGCCATGGAGGATTCGCTGGTCACCGGCCTGCGCGCGCGCGACCTCGAAGGGCGCATCACCTACGTCAACCCGGCTTTCTGCGAGATGGTGGGTTTTTCGGCGCCGGAGCTGCTGGGGCAGGGCCAGGACACGTCGCCGCCCTACTGGCCGCCCGAGTTCGCGCAGGAATACGCGGCACGGCAGATGGTGCGCCTCTCGGGCGAGCAGGTGCCGCCGCGCGAGGGCTACGAGACCGTCTTCATGCGGCGCGACGGCACGCGCTTTCCGGTCATGATCTACGAGGCGCCGCTCATCAACGCGCACGGCCTGCACACCGGCTGGATGGGCTCATGCCTGGACGTGAGCGAGCAGCGCCGAGTGGAAGAGCTCTCGCGCACCTCGCACGAGCGGCTGCAGGCCACGGCGCGCCTGGCCACCGTGGGCGAGATGGCCTCGCTGCTGAGCCACGAGCTGAACCAGCCGCTGGCCGCCATCTCCAGCTACGCCACGGGCTCCGTCAACCTGCTGGACCCGGTGGCGGGCGATGCGGCCGGCGCGGCGCTGCCAGCACTGCCCGAGCCGCTGCGCGGCGACCTGCGCGAGGTGCGCACCGCCATGCAGCGCATCGCCCAGCAGGCCGAGCGGGCCGGGCGCGTCATCAAGAGCGTGCACGACTTCGTGCGCCGCCGCGACCAGACCCGCGAGCCCGTCAGCGCGCAGGACCTGTTCGATGCCGTGATGCCCCTGGTGCGCCTGCAGGCGCGCAAGCTGGGCGTGCAGGTGCAGGTCGCCATCGGGGCCGGCCTGCCGCCTGCGCTGTGCGACCGCACCATGGTCGAGCAGGTGCTGCTGAACCTGGCGCGCAACGCCATGCAGGCCATGGACGACCCGCAGATCCACCCGCGCGTGCTGCGGCTGGGCGCGGCCCTGGCGGCCTCCACCGCGCAGCAGGCCTGGCTGGAGTTCTCTGTGGCCGATGGCGGCGTGGGCATTCCCGAAGAGGTGGGCACCCAGCTCTTCCAGCCCTTCTTCACCACCCGGGCCGAGGGCATGGGCCTGGGGCTGTCGCTGTGCCGCACCGTGGTCGAGCAGCACGGCGGCCTGCTCAGCTACGCGCCGCGCGATCCGCGTGGTACGGTATTCACCTTCACGCTGCCGGCACCCCAGGAAGAGGGCGCTGCCGGCGCCTGTCCGCCTCCTGCACGCGTCTCCACCCTGTCCTGACCCATGGAACCTGTCTCCAATGCCACCGTGTACATCGTCGATGACGATGCCGGTGTGCGCGAAGCGCTGGCCTGGCTGCTGCGCTCGCGCCGTGTCCCCAGCGAATGCTATGACAGCGCCGAATCCTTCGCCGCCATGCTCCAGGGCCGCCCGCCCCAGCGCCAGCCCTGCTGCCTGCTGCTGGACGTGCGCATGCCCGGCATGAGCGGGCTGGCCCTGTTCGACCAGCTGGCCGAGCGCGGCGACATCGCCGCCATGCCGGTGATCTTCCTCACCGGCCATGCCGACGTGCCCACGGCGGTGGCCACCGTCAAGCGCGGCGCCTTCGACTTCTGCGAAAAGCCGTTTTCCGACAACCTGCTGGTGGACCGCATCCAGGCGGCGCTGGCGCAATCGGCCAGCCACCTGCAGGAGCGCCGCGCCCAGCACGAGCTGCAGGACCGTGTGGCCGAGCTGACCGAGCGCGAGCGCGACGTGATGCGGCTGGTGGTGGAGGGGCTGCCCAACAAGCTCATCGCCGACCAGCTCGACATCAGCGTGCGCACGGTGGAGGTGCACCGCTCGCGCGTCTTCGACAAGATGCAGGTCAAGTCGGCGGTGGAGCTGGCGAACCTGATGCGCGCGGCGCACTGACGGGTCTGCCTGCCTACCTGCCTGCGCGCTGCAGGCCCGGGCTTCGGCCCGGCCAGAGGAGCGGCGCACACGGCCCTGCGAGCTGCGGCAATTCAGCCAGAGGGGTGTGTGTCCAGCCGCTCAAAAAAAAGACAGGCACAAGGGCCTGTCTCGGGGTGCCGGGGGCCCGCAGGCCCTGGAGTTCATGGGCCTCAGCCGCGCGAACGCTCGCCCACGAAGATCTCGACGCGGCGGTTGCGCGCGCGGCCTTCGCTGGTGTCGTTGCTGGCCACCGGCTGGGCGGAGCCGCGGCCTTCCACCTGGATGCGGCCGCCGTTCACGCCGCGGGCCGTCAGGTAGTTGCGCACGCTGCTGGCGCGGTCCAGCGACAGCGGGTTGTTGATCGCGTCGGTGCCGGTGGAGTCGGTGTAGCCGACGATGCGCACTTCGGTGTTGGGGTTGTTGCGCAGGCCTTCGGCGAAGCGGTCCAGCAGGGGAGCGAAGTTGGGCTGGATGTTCGAGCGGTTCGTGGCGAAGGAAATGTCGCTGGGGATGTCCAGCTTCAGCTGGTTGTCGGCGGTCTGCGTGACGACCACGCCGGTGCCGGCCGTGGCCTGCTGCATTTCCTGCTTCTGGCGTTCCATGTGCTGCGACCAGATGTAGGAGCCCAGCGCGCCCACGCCTGCGCCGATCAGGGCGCCCGTGCCTGCGTTGCCGCCCGTCACGGCGCCCAGCACCGCTCCGCCTGCAGCGCCGGCGCCCGCGCCGATCGCGGTGTTGCGCTGGGTGTCGCTCATGTTGGCACAGCCGGTGACCAGCACGAGGGCTGCAGTGGCGCTGATGAGAAGGGGATGACGCAGACGCATGACGAACTCCTTGGAGTGAAAGATTTTTCTGATGCCGGTTCCGCCGGCCTGGCGCCCATGGGGGCCAGTGCCTGCGAAGCAGGGCTGTAAGGTAACCAAATGCTGGGGGCGGCGCTGTAGGACCATGGCGCCAGTCGTGCCTGGTCAGTCCGGCGACGCAGGGGGCGAGGGCGGCGGGCCGCCCGGTGGATGGGGCGCCGCAGGGCGTTCGGGCTCGGCGGGCGGGGGCACGAGCTCGCCCCGGCGGCGGCCCGAGAACATGGTCCACCACACGATCGCCACCAGCACCGCCAGCGCGATCAAGGCTTCAAGCAAAATCAGCCACATGAAATCCCGTCTCCTGCGCCTTTGTATGACGGCGCTGATTGTAGGAACGCTCGCGGCCTGCTCCAGCCGCCCGCCCCTGATCGAAGAATCCGGCACCCCCGCTGCCCCTCCGCCGTCCTATGCCGGCGTGCCCATCGCGCCGTCGGCCGCCGTGCCGGGCACGCTGGCGCAGCCCAAGAGCCGCTGGGTGCCGGTGTCGTGGGACGAACTGCCCGGCTTCTCCGAAGACAACCTGACCGAGGCCTGGAACGCCTGGATCAAGAACTGCGAACGCCCGTCGCCGGCCTTCGCGCACCTGTGCCCCGAGGTGCGGCGCCTGTCCATCGGCAGCCCCGACGAGCAGCGCGCCTGGATGCGCGCGCGCCTGCAGCCCTACCGTGTCGAGTCGCTCTCCGGCAACCCGGACGGCATGCTCACCGCCTATTACGAACCCTACCTGGACGCCTCGCGCCTGCCGGGCAACGGCTTCAACATCCCCATCTACCGCGCTCCGGCGGGCTTGGGCAGCCGCAAGCCCTGGTACACGCGCCAGCAGATCGACACCCTGCCCGAGGCGCAGGCCCAGCTCGCCGGCCGCGCCATCGCCTGGGTGCGCGATCCGGTCGAGGCCATGGTGCTGCACATCCAGGGCTCGGGCCGGCTGCGCCTCGTGGAGCCCGACGGCAGCGTGCGCCTGGTGCGCGTGGCCTTCGCCGGCACCAACGACCAGCCCTACCAGAGCGTGGGCCGCTGGCTGCTCGACCAGGGCCTGGTGCGCGACGCCACCTGGCCCGGCATCCGCGCCTGGACGCTGCAGAACCCCGGCCGCGTCAACGAGATGCTCTGGGCCAATCCGCGCTACGTGTTCTTCCGCGAAGAACCGCTGGACGGGCTGGACGCCGCCTTCGGCCCCAAGGGCGCGCAGGGCGTGGCGCTCACGCCGGGCCGCTCCATCGCCGTGGACCGGCAGAGCATTCCCTACGGCACGCCCGTGTGGCTGGCCTCCAGCGGGCCGACCACGCAGCTGCAGCGGCTGGTGATGGCGCAGGACACGGGCAGCGCCATCCTGGGCGCCGTGCGCGCCGACTACTTCACCGGCTGGGGCCAGGAAGCCGGCGACATCGCCGGGCGGCTCAAGCAGAACCTGCGCCTCTGGGTGCTCTGGCCGCGCTGACGCAGGCCGCCGGGGCAGGGCCCCGGCCCACGGGCCGCGCAGGGCGGCGTGTCATGGCGCCGTCACGGGAGCGCGATACCTTCCTGGTTCCCTCCTTGAATCAGGGCCCGCGCTCGTGGGCCGTCTTTCCCCCATGCCTTTCGCCTCTCCCTGGGCCGCTGCCAACGCTGCGGCTTTTGCCCTTGTGCGCTCCAGCGCCTTCGCCCTGCACGCGCTGCGCGCCGCACTGCTGCCGGCCCTGCTGGCCCTGACCGCCTGCGGCGGCGGTGGTGACGCCGCCACCCCCGTGGCCCCGGCCGGCGTGGGCTTCGCCGAATCGGCGCCCGTGCCTTCCGTCACGGCTTTCGTCGATGCCGCCGCCACCAACCAGCGCGGCGATGCGCGCTACGCCACGGTGGACACCAACGCCGGCGTGCGCGTGCTGAGCGGCTTCCTCGACCTGTGGGAGCCCAGCACCCGCCTGGTCGATGCCGGGCAGACGGCTCCGGCGCGCGACGGCTTCCCGGCCATCGCCGCCTCCAAGTGGTCCGGCATTCCGGGCGACGCCACCGACGGCACCGTCAAGAACGCGGCCTTCCACAGCGAGAACATCGGCTTCGTGGTCCGCACCACGGCCGCCCGCACGCCCGCCCAGGCCGACGCCGCCTACTACGACGACCGCCTACTACGACGACCGCCGCGGCAAGAACTACAGCGTGACAGACGGCATGGGCCCGCTCACCGCCGCCTGGCGCCAGGCCGCGCGCCAGACCACCACCATCACCAGCATCCCCGCGGATGCCGGCACGGTGCGCTATGACGACCAGGGCAACAACACCGGCGTGGGCGGCAGCGCCAATGCCGACTTCGGCCTGGTGATCGACTTCGTCAACAGCATGGGCAACAACGCCTCCACCGAACCCGCCAAGCGCTTCTACAAGTACGCCCGCCCGTGGCGCTGGAGCAGCAGCGTGCAGGTCGTGCCGACGCTCGAACCCGCCAAGAGCAGCACGCCCGCCACCGACGGCGGCTTCCCCAGCGGCCACTCGGCCGAGGCGGTGCGCAACGCCGTCGCCATGGCCTACCTGGTGCCCGAGCGCTTCCAGGAAATGCTCTCGCGCGGCCTGGAACTGGGCGAGAACCGCATCATGGCCGGCATGCACTCGCCCATGGATGTGATCGGCGGCCGCCTGCTGGGCGAAGCCTCGGCGCTGGGCAACATCTACGTCGCCACGCCCGACGCCCGCAAGGCCGCGCGCGCCCAGGCCCTGCAGACGCTGATGAAGTCCACCGGCGCCGCCACGCCCGAGGCCCTGCTGGCCTTCGCCCACTCGCAAGGCGCGGCGCAGGACCGCTTCGCCGACGCCGCCGCCAACCGCAGCGCCTACCAGCGCCGCCTGGTCTTCGGCTTCACGCAGATCGGCGACGCCACCCGCCCGGCCGTGGTGCCCAAGGGCGCCGAAGTGCTGCTGGAAACGCGCCAGCCCTACCTGAGCGACGCGCAGCGCCGCGTGGTGCTCAAGACCACCGCGCTGCCTTCGGGCTACCCCGTCATGGATGACGCCGAAGGTTTCGGCCGCCTGAACCTCTTCGCCGCGGCCGACGGCTACGGCGCCTTCAACGGCGACGTGGACGTGAGCATGGACGCGAGCCTGGGCGGCTTCAACGCGCTGGACGTGTGGCGCAACGACATCGCCGGCCCCGGCAAGCTGACCAAGCGCGGCTCCGGCACGCTGGCGCTGGCCGGCAACAACCGCTTCAGCGGCGGCATCGAACTGGTGGCCGGCACTCTGCGCGCCGACAGCGCCCAGGCCCTGGGCACGGGCGCCGTCTATGTGGGCGGCGGCACGCTGGCCGTGGGCGGCGCGGGCACCCTGCAGCTGCAGGGCGGCTACGCCCAGACCGCTGCCGGCACGCTGCAGGCGCAGCTGGGCTCGGCCGACGCGGGCGTTATGTCCACCTCCGGCACCGCCGTGCTGGGCGGCACGCTGGTGGTGTCCTTCCGCGCCGGCTACACGCCCAAGGCGGGCGACACCATCACGGTGCTGCGCGCGCAAGGCGTGCAGGGCCAGTTCAGCCAGATCATCGTGCCGGGCTTCCGCGCCACGCCGGTCTATGGCCTGACGGGCGTGCAGCTGGTGCTGTCCAGCGCAGCCTGAGCCTGAGTCTTTTGCGGGGGGCGAGGCGAACGCCGCAGGGCGTGTGCCTCGCCCCCTTTTTTTTTGTTTCGCGGCGGAGAGCGGGCTAGATGTGAAGCTTCAATAGGTTGTATCCGGTGTTCATCCTGGTTGGATTTGAGAGACTGGAAGTCGCCAAACACCCAATCGACTCAGGACACCCAACCGGATGAACACCCATAAGCATGCCCGACTTACCTTCGCCCGCCGACTTGAGATGGTTCAACAGATGACCATTCATGGCCAGGACGCCGCCCAGGCAGCTCTCGCCCAAGGCGTCACCGCTCAGACAGCCAGGAAGTGGCTGGGCCGGTATCTGAGCGGTGGCGAAGCCGCCCTGGCCGATGCATCCTCCAGACCAACGCGC
>NZ_FONX01000012.1 GCF_900113035.1 Paracidovorax wautersii
TGAACTGACCCCCAGAAGTTGGATGAACTTCAAGGGGTTTCATGAAGAGGTACGAAGTGGAGTTCAAGCTGGAAGTTGTCCAGAGCTTCTTGGAAGGCGAAGGCGGCGCGAAGCTTTTGGCTCGGCGGTGGTCGGTTCCCGAGGAGAAGATCCGCACTTGGGTGAGCCATTACCGTCTCCACGGCATCGACGGCTTGAGCCCCAAGCGCAGCGCGTACAGTGCGCAGTTCAAGCTGCAGGTGCTGGCTCATCAGGATCGCGAGCAGCTTTCCAGCCGTCAGGTCGCGGCGATCTATGACATTCGCAATCCAAACCAGGTCGTGGTCTGGCGACGCAATCTCGATCAAGGCCGCTGGCAAGCGCGCGAGAGGGGGAAAGAAGAGCAGCCCAAGATGAAGCCAGAACGGCGCTCTGCAGCACCGTCGAGCACGGTCGTTGCCGATGCGGAGAGAACCTTGCGGGAAGAGAACGAACGACTGCGCGCGGAGGTCGCGTACCTAAAAAAATTGCAGGCCTTAATTCGGTCGAAGAGGTCAGCTGCGCCGACAAAGCGCGCCTGATTGCCGGGTTGAGGCATGACCATAAGTTGGCGGACCTGTTGCACATAGCGGGCCTGCCGCGCAGCACGTTCTACTACCAATGCCAGGCGACCCAGCACGCCGACCAGCAACGCGCAGTGGAAGCCAGAATCCGCACCATTTACGACGAGCACAAGGGCCGCTACGGATACCGACGCATCACTGCGGTGCTGTGCAATTCAATGGCAGAACCGGTCAACCACAAGTGCGTGCAGCGTCTGATGCAGAAGATGGGGCTGCGCGCGTTGATTCGGGCGAAGAAGAGATCTCGGCATGTTCCGGGCATGAGCGATGAGCACGTGCCCAACGTTCTGCAGCGCGACTTCTGTGCGACCGCCCCGAACCAGAAGTGGGCGACCGATGTCACCGAGTTCAATGTGAGCGGCCACAAGCTCTACCTGTCGGCCTGTATGGACCTGTACAACGGCGAGATCGTCGCGTACCGCATGGCAAGGCGTCCGGTCTTCGAGATGGTTTCCAGCATGCTTGAAGCCGCGCTCTCACGGGCCAGTTGCGTCACCAACCTGATCGTGCACTCCGACCAAGGCTGGCACTACAAGATGCAGCCCTACCGAGCAATGCTCGCGCGACGCGGAGTCAAGCAAAGCATGAGCCGCAAAGGCAACTGCCTCGACAACGCGGCAATTGAAAGCTTCTTCGGCACTCTGAAGGCCGAGTATTTCCATCTCGAAAGGCCCGACAGCGTTGATGCGCTCGAAGCGGGCGTGCATGATTACGTCAACTACTACAACCACGAGCGCATCAAGCTCGGGCTGCAGGGGCTCAGTCCGGTGGGGTACCGATTGAGAAGCTCCGCCTGATCGGCGGAATCGTGACCGTCCAACTTCTGGGGGGCAGTTCAAAACCGGGGCGATTCACTTTCCAGGCGGCCAAGCGGGCTTGGGATGAGCGGGACCGCAGGATGGGAAGGTCCCCACCATCCAAGAAAGAATTAAAAGACTACTGGTGAACCCCTTATTTCGAGACAAAAATGAACCGCGATTTCCTTGCCGAATTTCCAATACCGTCACATCTCCTCCCGGCCAAGCTGCAGGCGCTGTTGACTCCCGTTGGACTAATTCCTACCGAGATGGTCGAGGTCAGCAGCCGTTTCGACTCGGACCCCGCCGTGAAGCCCAGGGAATATGCGTACATGGCAATGGCTGTGGTTCCAGAGGGGGCCGCCGCAGATTGCCTGAGCAATCTGCGAGGTACGGTACTGGTGGCGGAGTCCAAGCCCGTCCTGCGCGAGAAGGGCAATGTCGAGAATTTCGCCCCCTGCCTCGCCGGGCAGGACTACATCGTGGCCTCTTGGGGAAGTGGCTCGTCATACACCTACAACTTGGCCGAGAAGGTGTGGATGGCTCTGGGGCTCGTTCCGAGATGCCTCGGAAACACGGAGCAGCGACTGGCCTACGACGACTTGAGCCTTCCCAGTTTCGACGTCGCAGACGGTGACGTTTCGGCCGAATTCCACTGGGAGGCGTCCCGAAACATCCGCTGGCGCATGCGCAATGACTACTTGCGCAGGTACCTCTGGCTGCGCGGCGCCGTGGGTGTTCGGTGCTTCTACTACCAAGGGACTGTGGAGGACCGCGCGGAAATCCGAGGGCTGATGGGTGGCAAAGCTCACGTTTGCATCGGCGCAAGAGATTCCTGGTTCGAAGTGGATATTCGAGAGCACGACGGCAGATTGGTGCTCCAGGTGTGGGCCGCTGTGGTCGCGGTCGCCTGCGAGCGAAGCGCCGAGCCCAGCGCGGAGGGCCTTGTTTGGCCAGGCATTGCAGACCCCGTGACCAGTGACCGCGCCAACGCCTGGCTGGCCAGTCCAACGGTATACCTTGACGACAGATTCTTGGAGCGCTACGAACAGAATCTGTACTACGGCTCGCTGCCGCTCTACTACGGACAATGGCTGTGCAACCCTTCGTACCGGGGTCAGTGGGCCTTTTCGGACTGCCGGCGGGCCGGCCGAAACATCATTGAGGTCCCGCTGCGGGAGATCTACAAGCCGAAGCCTGACTCGGAAATCCTGCATGCCCATGCGTTTGCGATAACGCCAGAGGAAGCTCAGGCGCGCGGACTGGACGGCGAGCACGTTGCCAACAAGACTCACAGGCTGCTCCAACAATTGCTCGACCTGGGCGACAACCTTTCCAAGCTTGGGCATGTCGCCGGCATTGAGAAATCGCCGGCAGATTGGGTGGGGTTCGACCGTGCCAAACTGGACTATTACGGCTGGACCGCATACGGCCAGTTGGGCCGGCTCGCGCAGGTGGCTCCGCTGCAGATGACCCAGCAGGCGTTCTTGTCACGGTGCAAGAGCTTGCACGAGATTTGGCAACGAATTCCTGACGGTCTTCTTCGGCAATTGCTGCATGCGGCGGGCGTGCCGAAGGACCCGTCGAAGGGTCTCAAGAGCCTGAAGCTTCTAGAGGCCTTGCTGAATGTCACGCAGCGAATGGGCGCCCAGCAGGAGAGAGTTGATTCCTTGTTGTCCAAGGAAGCCCCAGAGGGCTGGTCCGAGCGAAACCCGAACATGGCCCCCCTGTTCCTGAACAACGATTTGCGCATCGCGGATGCTCATGAGGCTGTCAGCGAAGCGATCAAGACGCTCGAGAAAATGGGATTTGAGGTCGCCAGCCTGAAAGCCGGCTATGGCCTTGCCTTGGACTTCGTTTTTGATGGAGTGATTCGAGCGTTCGAATCGGTCAATCAGGCTCTAGGGAGCTTGCTCTCTCGGTAGGCCGGGGCTCCGTATTACGGAACATTACGGAACTTGTCCGTAACGGCGTCTTTTCGTTGCGGCAGCGCGACGCCCTGCTAATTTTCTCTTCGAGCCACTTTGATTTCACCTAAGTCTTTGATTTGGAGGGACTTTGGCCATCTGCTCGATAACACCCACACCCAAAAAGAAAGCGGCCTGAGGGCCGCTTTCTTTTTGGGGGGAACCGGGGGCTGGTGGTGGTCTGGAGCTTTCAAGCCGAAAAGGCCTACAGCCCTTGATCCATCAGCGCCAGATGCTATGGTTTTTGATGTGGCTCTACAGCAGGGTCGGCAGGGGAGGCGGTGGGGCCGGTGCCCAGCCAGGTATCCAGCCGCGCGTCCTTCTCGCGCCACAGCCCGTCCAGCCATTCCTGCATGGCATTGCGCGCGCCGGCCCGCGAGGGGGCGCCGGGCACCGGGCGCCGCTCGACGTGCACGATGACGCGGCCCAGGCGGCCCGCCAGGGCGTCGGAGAAGCTGGGCACGCCGTCGGGGTAGGCGATGGTCACGTCCAGCACCGAATCCAGCTGGTCGTGCAGGGTCTGCAGCGCGGTGGCCATGCCACCGTACTTGGGCACCAGCAGGTGGCGGTAGGGCGATGCCTGCTCGGCATGCTTTTCGGGCGTGAAGCGCGTGCCTTCGGCGAAGTTCATCACGGCCGTGGGCATGCGGCGGAACTTCTCGCACGCGGCCTTGGCGGCGCGCAGGTCCTGCCGGGCGCTGGCGCCGCCGCTGCTGCGGCGCATGAACGGGAAGTCCAGCGCCCACCAGGCCAGGCCGATCACCGGCACGTAGATCAGCTCGTACTTGAGGAAGAACTTCAGGAGCGGAATGCGCCGGTTGAAGACGCGCTGCATCACGAGGATGTCCACCCAGCTCTGGTGGTTGCAGGTGACGAGGTACCAGTGGCGCGGGCTCAAGCCCTCCAGGCCCGACACCTGCCAGCGCGCGGGGTTGGCCGCGCGGATCCAGAGGTTGTTGATGCCGATCCACAGCTCGGCCAGGGCGGCCAGCACGCGGTCGGTCACGCGCCGCACGGGCGCGAAGGGCAGCACCAGCTTGGCCAGTGCGAAGGGCATCATCAGCGAGAAGCAGCCCACGGTATTGAGCGCCAGCACCAGGCCGCACGCCACCATCTTCAGCAAGGCGAACATCTCAGGAGCGGGCCCAGGTCTGGAAGACTTCGGCCGCCGCGGCGACGGTCGCGGCGATGTCTTCGTCGGTGTGCGCCGCGCTCACGAAGCCGGCCTCGTACAGCGCCGGGGCGATGTAGATGCCGCGGTCGAGCAGGCCGTGGAAGAGGGCGTTGAAGCGCGCCCCGTCGGTGGTCATCACCGTCGGGTAGTTCTGCGGCAGCTCGGGCAGCAGGAAGAAGCCGAACATGCCGCCTTCGCTGTCGGCGCTGAAGGGCACGCCCGCCGCCTGCGCGGCCTGGGCCAGGCCCTGCACGAGCGAGCGGGTGCGCGCGCCCAGCGCTTCATAGAAGCCGGGCTTGGCGATCTCGCGCAGCGTGGCCAGGCCGCAGGCGGTGGCCACCGGGTTGCCCGAGAGCGTGCCGGCCTGATAGACCGGGCCCAGCGGCGCCAGCTGTTCCATGACCGCGCGCGGGCCGCCGAAGGCCGCCAGCGGCATGCCGCCGCCGATCACCTTGCCGAGCACGGTGATGTCGGGCTTGAAGCCGGGGATGGCCTGGGCGTAGAGGCTCTGCGCGCTGCCCAGGGCCACGCGGAAGCCGGTCATCACCTCGTCGAACACCAGCATCGCGCCGTGCTGGGTGCAGAGCTCGCGGCAGCGGCGCATGAAGGGCACGCTCGCGCGCACGAAGTTCATGTTGCCGGCGATGGGCTCGATCATCAGCCCGGCGATCTCGCTGCCGTGCAGCGCGAAGGCCTCTTCGAGCTGGGCGATGTCGTTGTATTCGAGCACCAGGGTGTGCTGCACCACTTCGGGCGGCACGCCCGCGCTGGTGGCATGGCCGAAGGTGGCCAGGCCCGAGCCGGCCTTGACCAGCAGCGCGTCGGCATGGCCGTGGTAGCAGCCGTTGAACTTGATGATCTTGCTGCGGCCGGTGGCGCCGCGCGCCAGGCGGATGGCGCTCATGCCGGCCTCGGTGCCGGAGCTGACCAAGCGGATCATCTCCATGGAAGGCACGTGGCGCAGGATCTCTTCGGCCAGATCGACCTCGCGCTCGGTGGGCGCGCCGAAGCTGAAGCCGTCCAGCGCGGCCTTCTGCACGGCCTCCAGCACGGCCGGGTGGCCGTGGCCCAGGATCATGGGACCCCAGGAGCCGATGTAGTCGATGAAACGCTGGCCGTTGGCGTCCCAGAAATAGGCGCCCTGTGCGCGCTGCACGAAGCGGGGCGTGCCGCCCACGGCGCGGAAGGCGCGCACGGGCGAGTTGACGCCGCCGGGGATGAGCGCCTTGGCGCGCTCGAAGAGGGGAAGGTTCAGGTCAGTGCTGGGTGTCATGAGGGGGCATCACGAAGCCATCGGTGGCCGTGGGATCTTGCGGCGGCTCGTCATCGCTGGGGCCGTCGTCGTCTTCATCGTCGGGCTGGGCCCAGAACATGCGGTCGGGCAGCACGTGGCCCATGCCGGGGCGAAAGCCCGCGTCCAGGCAGCTGTCCAGATAGGAAAGCGCCTCGGCCGTGGCTTCGGCCAGGTCGTCGCCGCTGGCGATCAGGGCGGTGAGCGCGGCCGAGAGGGTTTCACCGGCGCCAGAGAAGGTGGCCTCGAAGCGCTCGAAGCGCGCGGAGCTGAGCACGGCCTGGGGCGAGGCGAGCACGTTGTCGATGAACTGGTCGGGCGCCGGAATGCCCGTGACCAGCACATAGGGCACGCCCATGGCGGATGCGGCCATGGCCAGGTCGCGCGCGGAAGGGGCCCGCTCGTTGCCCCAGTCGGGCAGCAGCCAGCGCCGCAGCGTGCTGTAGTTGCCCACCAGCACCGAGGTCTGCGGCAGCAGCAGTTCCTGGAAGGCGTCGAGGTACTGGTCGATCAGGTCGTCGCGCCACCACGAGAGGTTGGGCATGTAGGCGATGACCGGCACGTCGGCATAGTCGGAGGCCACCTCGGCGATGGCGCTGAGGTTCTCCGGGCTGCCCGCGAAGCCGACCTTGATGGCCTGCACCGGCATGTCTTCCAGCACGGCACGGGCCTGCTCGGCGACGGCTTCGTCGTCGAAGGCGTAGTGGTCGAAGATCTCGGCCGTGTCGCGGGCATAGGCGCCGGTCACGACGGCTACCGGGTGGCCGCCGACCGATGCGATGGTGGCGATGTCGGCCGTGAGGCCGCCTGCGCCGCTCGGGTCGCTGGCATTGAAGACCAGCACGCACACGGGGGCGAAGGCGTCCTCGGCGTCCGCCGCCATGTCGGTGCCGGAGGCGGGATCGGGAGGGGGGGAGGTGTGGGTCGTCATGGGCCTGGCGCCGGCCTCAAGCCGAGGCACGAAAGCTGCATCCTGCGTCATAGTGGCTGGATACAATCGTTCCATTCTATGTGAACGCCTCTGTAACCCGTGACCGATCCCAAAACCTGGATGTGCCTGATTTGCGGATGGATCTATGACGAAGCGCAGGGAGCGCCCGAGCATGGCATCGCACCCGGCACCGCATGGGACGATGTGCCCATGAACTGGACCTGCCCCGAATGCGGCGCGCGCAAGGACGACTTCGAGATGGTCGCCATCTAGGCGCGAGCCCCTGGCCCCTGCCAGCGTTGGTTTTTTCATTCCCCTGGAGCAATGACATTGACTACGACGACAGGTAGCGCCTTCAAGGTGCTGGTGGTGGACGACAGCAACACCATCCGCCGCAGCGCCGAGATCTTCCTCAAGCAGGGCGGGCACGAGGTGCTGCTGGCCGACGACGGCTTCGACGCCCTCGCCAAGGTCAACGACCATCAGCCCCAGCTGATCTTCTGCGACATCCTCATGCCCAAGCTGGATGGCTACCAGACCTGCGCCATCATCAAGCGCAACGCCCGTTTCGCCGATATTCCCGTGGTGATGCTCTCCTCCAAGGACGGGGTCTTCGACAAGGCCCGCGGCCGGATGGTGGGCTGCCAGGACTACCTCACCAAACCTTTCACCAAGGACCAGCTGCTGCAAGCCGTGCAGCAGTTCGGTCATGCCCAACCAGGAGCCTTGTAATGCCGATCCGGAAAGTGCTGGTCGTTGACGACTCGAAGACCGAGCTGATGTTCCTGACCGACCTGCTGCAGAAGAAGGGCATGCAGGTGCGGACCGCCGAGAACGCCGACGAGGCCTTCCGGCGCCTGGCCGAAGAGAAGCCCGACCTGATCCTGATGGACGTGGTCATGCCGGGCCAGAACGGCTTCCAGCTCACGCGCTCGATCTCGCGCGACCCGCAGTACGCCGACGTGCCCATCATCATGTGCACCAGCAAGAACCAGGAGACCGACCGCGTCTGGGGCATGCGCCAGGGCGCGCGCGGCTACATCACCAAGCCCGTCGATGCGGCAGAGCTGCAGGCCAAGATCGACGCGCTGAACTGACGCGGCGTGAAACCGACCGCCATGCCCTCCCAGACCGCCCGGCCCGCGCCCCATGGCCAATCGTGAAGCGCTGAGGGAGCTGCAGGCCCGCCTCGCCGCCCGGCTGCAGGCCGCGCGTGGCGAGGGCTCGGCCATTTCCTCGTGGCTGGCGGTCGAGTCGGCCGGGCTGCGCCTGCTGCTGCCGCTGGAGCAGGCGGGCGAGATATTCCCCTGGCGCGGCGTGCGCCCGGTGCCCTACACCCAGCCCTGGTTCCTCGGCGTCGCCAACCTGCGCGGCGTGCTGGTCGGCGTGGCGGACGTGGCGGCGCTGCTGGGCGCCCCCGGCCCCCGGAGCGATGCGGCGCTGGCCGAATCCAGCCTGCTGTCGCTGAACGCGGCGTTCGAGGTCAATGCCGCGCTGCTGGTCGAACGCCTGGCCGGCCTGCGCGGGCCCGACGCCTTCGTCGCGTCCGAGCCGCCGGCCGCCGGCGCGCCGCCCTATCTCGGCCCCTGCCATATCGACGCCCAGGGCGGGCGCTGGCAGGTGCTCGATCTCCAGGCCCTGTCGCAGCACCCTGCGTTCCTCGGCATCAGTGTCTGAGCGCCTGCGGGCGCGATTCGTTTTTCACCAAGGCCGTCTCATGTCCGTCGTCAACCTGTTTGGAAAGCTGTTCAACCGCAAGCCTGCGGAGCCCGAGGCGCTGGACCTCTCCCCGGCGCAGGGCGGGCACGGTGCCGCCAACGTGCGCCAGGGCGGCGGCGCCGTGCTGGACGGGCTGAGCAGCCTGCAGGGCGAGCCGGAGGGCCCGGCCGCCGGCCCCGAGCTGGACGACGCCGAGGGTGACCTCATCACGCTGCCCGTGCTCGGCCGTGCCACCGCTGCGCGCCACCAGCGCCGCCTGCTGATCATGCTGGCCGCCGGCCTCGTGGTGCTGGCGCTCATCGCCGGCTGGGTGCTGCGGCAGGCCGACCGGTCCGCCCAGCAGCTGGCGGCCACCGGCCAGTCGCTGATGCAGTCGCAGCGGCTCGCCAAGTCGGTGTCGCAGGCGCTGGTGGGCAGCCCGCAGGCCTTCCCGGACGTGGCCGAAAGCTCCGGCGTGCTCTCGCGCAACGTGCGCGCCCTGAACGGCGGCGACGCCGAGCTGGGCGTGCAGGCCCTGGGCCAGGGCTATAAGAGCGAGCTGGAGGCCGTGACCACGCTGGCCGAGCGGGCCGAACACAACGCCGCCGTGGTGATGGCGCAGCAGAAGACGCTGACCCAGGTGGGCGACGCGCTGCGCACCATCAACCGCCAGTCCTCCGACCTGCTGGAGATCGCCGAGACCATCGCCTCGCTCAAGCTGCAGCAGAACGCATCGGCGGCCGAGATTTCCGCCGCGGGCCAGCTGGTCATGCTCACGCAGCGCATCGGCAAGTCGGCCAACGAATTCCAGACCATGGAGGGCGTGAGCCCCGAGGCCGTGTTCCTGCTGGGCAAGGATCTGAACTCCTTCAAGGACATCGCCCAGGGCATGCTGGACGGCAGCGCCGAGCAGCGCCTGCCCCCCACACGCGACGCCCAGACGCGCGAGCAGCTCGACAAGCTCATCAAGCTCTACGAGCAGACCCGCGTGCGGGCCGGCGCCATCCTGAGCAACCTGCAGGGCCTGGTCTCGGCGCGCGAGGCGCAGACCTCGATCATCGCGGACAGCGAGCCCCTGCGCCGCCAGCTGGAGGCGCTGCAGGCGAGCCTGTCGGCCCAGACCGGCCTGGGCGCCGGCCAGTTCGCCGCGCTGGCGGTGGCCGGCCTCTTCGTGCTGCTGTGCGGCATCGGCATCTCGCGGGTGCAGCTGATGGACAGCCGCTCGCGCCAGACCTCGGCCGAGGCGCTGCAGCAGGACGCCAAGCGCCAGGAGCAGGAAGCCAAGCGCGTGAACGACGCCAACCAGGCGGCCATCCTGCGGCTGATGAACGAGCTGCAGTCGGTGGCCGAGGGCGACCTGACGCAGGAAGCCACCGTGACCGAGGACATCACCGGCGCCATCGCCGACTCGGTCAACTACACCGTCGAAGAACTGCGCCAGCTGGTGGGCAGCGTGCAGAAGACGGCGGCCCGCGTGGCCCAGACCACGGCGCAGGTGGACAGCACCTCCACCGAGCTGCTGGCCGCGTCCACCGAGCAGCTGCGCGAGATCCGCGAGACCGGCAAGTCGGTGCTGGACATGGCCACGCGCATCAACGACGTTTCCAGCCAGGCGCAGGAATCCGCCTCCGTGGCGCGCCAGTCGCTGCAGGCCGCCGACTCGGGCCTGCAGGCCGTGCAGAACGCCATCGGCGGCATGAACTCGATCCGCGACCAGATCCAGGACACCTCCAAGCGCATCAAGCGCCTGGGCGAGTCGTCGCAGGAGATCGGCGAAATCACCGAACTGATCTCGGACATCACCGAGCAGACCAACGTGCTGGCGCTCAACGCCGCCATCCAGGCCGCATCGGCCGGCGAGGCGGGCCGGGGCTTCTCGGTGGTGGCCGAAGAAGTGCAGCGCCTGGCCGAACGTTCGGCCGACGCCACGCGCCAGATCTCGGCGCTGGTGAAGGCCATCCAGACCGACACGCAGGATGCGGTGGCCGCCATGGAGCGCTCCACGCAGGGCGTGGTCGAAGGCGCGCGCCTGTCCGATTCCGCCGGCACCGCGCTCACCGAGATCGACCGCGTGTCGCGGCGCCTCGCCGAGCTGATCGAGCAGATCTCGTCCTCCGCCTCGCGCGAAGCCGAGCTCGCCAACGAGGTGGCCGGCAACATCCAGCACATCTTCGCCGTGACCGAGCAGACCGGCGAGGGCACGCGCACCACGGCCCAGCAGGTGCGCGAGCTCTCGCAGATCGCTGAAGAGCTGCGCCAGTCGGTGTCGCGCTTCAAGATCGGCTGAGCCGCCTTTCCGCCCACCCTCCGACCCACCACTGGCTCCAGGCAGCCGGAGACGAACTCATGCCATTCATGGACGCCGCACACGCATCCGCCGCCGAAGGGGCGCCGCCGCCCGAGCAGGACCTGGGGCCGCTCGCCTGGGTCCACGAAGAGCTGCGCAAGTCGCTCGACGGCGCGCTCAAGTCGCTGCGCCGCTTCGTGCGCGAGGCCGCCGTGGCCCGCGAATCCGATCTGGCTGCGCTCGACTCCAGCGCGCTGCGCATGGCGCGCCAGCAGCTGCACCAGGCCAGCGGCGCGCTGGAGATGGTCGGCATGGCCGCGCCCGCGCTGGTGCTGCGGTCGATGGAAGCCGCCGTGCAGAAGTTCGTGCAGCGCCCCGACCAGTGCGGCGAAGAGGCCGTCGCCGTGCTGGAGCGTGCGAGCTTCGCCCTGGTCGAATACCTGGAACTGGTGCTGGCCGGCAAGCCGGCCTCGCCGGTGGCGCTCTTTCCCCAATACCGCGACGTGCAGGCGCTGACGGGCGCCGAACGCGTGCATCCGGCCGACCTCTGGCCCGTGGAGCGCGAGCTGCGCGAGCCCGAGATGCCGCTGCCCGAAGCGCCGCTGCCCTACGGCCCCGCGGCCCGCGCCCGCCTCGACAGCGCCGTGCTGCGCATCGTCAAGCATGGCGATGCGGCAGCGGCCGGCCAGATGCGCGATGTCTGCCTGGGCCTGGCCGCCGCCAATGCCGAGCGCGAGCCGCGCACCTTCTGGAAGCTCTGCGCCGGCTTCTTCGACGCCTTCGCCGCCGGGCTTTTGCCGACCGATGTGTACGTCAAGCGCGTCGCCTCGCGGGTGCTGATGCAGTACGCCTCCCTCGCCAAGGGCGATGCGGCCATCGCCGACCGGCTGGTGCAGGACCTGCTCTTCTTCTGTGCCCAGGCCCGCGTGCCCGCAGGCGATGCCGCCGGCGCCACGCCGCTGCATGCCGTGCGGCAGACGTTCGGCCAGCAGGCGGCGACGCCGGTCGATTACGAGCAGCCGCGCTTCGGCCGCCACGACCCGGCCGTGCTGGCGCAGGCCCGGCGGCGCATCGCGGCGACGGCGGAGACCTGGTCCGCCTTGGCCGGCGGCGACCGCAGCAAGCACAAGCCGGCGGCCGACCAGTTCGGCCTGGTCTGCGATTCCCTCGCCCGCCTGTACCCGGGCAGCGAAGCGCTGGCGGGCGCGCTGACCCGCGCGGTCGAGACCGCCGGCCGCGCCGGCGGCGTGCCGCCGCCCGATCTGGCGATGGAAGTCGCCACCTCGGTGCTCTACCTGCAGGCCGCCTTCGAGGAGCCCGACACCGCGCAGGCGCACTTGGCCGAGCGCGGCGCGGAGCTGGCCCAGCGCCTGGACCATGTGGCGGCCGGCGGCGAGCCCGCGCCGCTGGAAGCGTGGATGGAGGAGCTCTACCGCCGCGTCAGCGACCACCAGACCATGGGCAGCGTGGTGGGCGAGCTGCGTGCCTCCCTGGCCGAGACCGAAAAGGCCATGGACCAGTTCTTCCGCCAGCCCGAAGACCTGTCCTCGCTCACGCCCGTGCCCGACCGGCTGGCGCAGATGCGCGGCGTGCTGTCGGTGCTGGGGCTGGACCAGGCCTCGCTGGCCGCGCTGCGCATGCGCGACACGGTGGAACGGCTGCTGGCCGGCCAGGTGGCAGAGGCCGAGCGGCCCGCGCTGTTCGAGAAGCTCGGCAACAGCCTGGGCGCGCTGGGCTTTCTGATCGACATGCTGGGCTACCAGCGCTCCATGGCGCGCAAGCTCTTCGTCTATGACGAGGTGCAGGGCGAACTGCGCCTGCGCATGGGCCGTGCCCGCGAACTCGCCCACCGCGCGCGGCAGGCACAGGAGCAGGAACGCGCGCCGGAACCGGCACCGCAGCCGGCACCGGCGGCAGAGCCGGCAGCGGTGCCGCCCGAGGCACTTGCCGAAGAAATTCCCGCCGCCGTCGCCGCCGAACCGGAGCCGGCCCCGGTGCCTGCGCAGGCGGCGGAGCCTGAGCAGGAAACTCCCACGCCCGCCGAGCCCGGCTTCACTCTGGACCTGGACGCGCTGGACTTCCCGGCCGAGCAGGGCGCGGCCGAATCCCTGGCCGCCGCCGTGCCGCTGGCGCCCGAGCCGCTGCCCCCGGCGCAACCCCTGCCCGACGCGGACGACGAAGACCAGGAGCTGCTGGACATCTTCCTCGACGAGGCGCGCGAAGTCGTCGCCACCGGCCTCGCCGCCGTGCAGAGCCTGCGCGCCGCACCGGGCGACCTGAGCGAGCAGACCACGCTGCGCCGCGCCTTCCACACCCTCAAGGGCAGTTCGCGCATGGTCGGCCTGGCGCTGTTCGGCGATGCCGCCTGGGCGATGGAGCAGGCCCTGAACGCCTGGCTGGCCGAACAGAAGCCCGCGCCGGCCGACCTGCTGGACCTGTCCGAACAAAGCCTGCAGGCCTTCGGCCGCTGGGCCGACGCCATCGCCGCAGGCGACGACAGCGGCTGGCAGGCCCAGCCTTTCGTGGATGCCGCCAGCGCGCTGCGCGCGGGCCAGACGCCGGAGCCCTTGCGGGTCCCGGGTGCAGAAGGCCTGCCCGCAGCCGCACCGGAGCCCTCGAGCGGCGATCTGCCCGCTTCGGCCGAGGAGCACGCCGCCGATACCGAGGCGGAAGCCCTGGCCGTGGACGAAGAGGGCGGCCTGCCGTCTGCCGAGGCCGCGCCTGTGGACGATGCCGAGGCCTTGCCCGCGCAGGAGATCGACTTCGCCGACTTCATGCAGGCCGTCGAAGCGTCGGATGCCGCAGAGGCAGCGCAGGCCCCCGATCCGGCGGGCGAGCCGGCCGCGGCTGATGTGGAGGCCGACGCCGACGCCGCCGTCGCTGGCACATCCGAAGCGGAAGCCCTCCCGCCAGCCAGCCAAGAGCCGGAGCCGCTCGTCGCGCACGATACGGTTCCCACGCTGGATCTCGCCGACGTCGTGGAACTGGCTGAAGAGGCCGCCACCGAGCCCGAATCGCCGGTGGCCGCCGAAGCATGTCAGGCAGACGAGGCACTGCCTCCCGAACTGCCCGCGCCCGAAGACGTGCCTGCTGCGGTGGAGTCCTCGGAGCCCCTGGAGCCGCCCGCTGCGCAGGAATCCGAAGAACTTGCGGAAACCCTGGAGCCCGCGCCGTCCGACGAGGCCGTCAAGGTCATCGGCACGCTGCGCATCGGCATACCGCTCTACAACGTCTATCTGAACGAGGCCGACGAGTGGTCGCGCCGGCTGTCCACCGCGCTGCAGGAATGGTCGCTGGAGCTGCACGAGCCGCTGCCCGACATGGCGGTGGCGCTGGCGCATTCGCTGGCCGGCAGCTCGGCGACCGTGGGTTTCTCCGCGCTGTCCGAGATGGCGCGCACGCTGGAGCATGCGCTCGAACACGTGCGCTGGCAGCCGCACGGCGTGCCCGAGCAGGCCGCCACGTTCGTCGCCACGGCCGAGGACATCCGCCGCCTGCTGCACCAGTTCGCGGCCGGTTTCCTCAAGGAACCGAACCCGCAGCTGATGGACGAGCTGCGCGCCATCCTGCACACCGAGGCGGAGATGGCGTCCGCGGATTCCGGCGCCGAGCCGGAGGCGCCCGAGGCGGCCTGGGCGGAGCAGGAGCCGCAGGAAGGCCTTGCCGACGCTCCGCCGCCCCCGGCGCCTTCCACCGCGCAGGACATCGACGACGAGATCGATGCGCGCGACGTGATCGACCCCGACCTCTTTCCCATCTTCGAGGAAGAGGCCGCAGAGCTGCTGCCCGGCCTGGGTGCGGCGCTGCGCCAGTGGGTGGCGCGGCCGGGCAACCTGGGGGCCCGCAACGAGCTGCTGCGCGGCCTGCACACGCTCAAGGGCAGTGCGCGGCTGGCCGGCGCCATGCGGCTGGGCGCGATGGCGCACCGCATGGAGTCGGCGGTCGAGCAGATCGATGCCGAGGCCCCGCGCAGCGAAGACATCGAGCCGCTGCTGACGCACCTGGACGGCCTGCAGGCCGGCTTCAACGCGCTGCGCGCACGCGGTGCGCAGCCGCCGCAGCCCGAACCTTCCAGCGCCGCCGCTGCACCGCAGGCGGCCAGGGATGCGGCCACCGAGCCGGCGGCTGAGGGCTTGCCCGCAGCGCCCGCCCCGCGCAGCACGCCACCCGCTGCCATGCCGCCCCGCGCCGCAGGCCCCACTGTGCGGGTGCGCGCGCAGCTGCTCGACCGGCTGGTCAACCAGGCGGGCGAGGTGATGATCGCCCGCTCGCGGCTGGATGCGCGCGTGGGCCAGATGCGGACCTCGCTGGGCGAGCTGTCGGGCAACCTGGAGCGGCTGCGCCAGCAGCTGCGCGACATCGAGGTGCAGGCGGAGACGCAGATGCAGTCGCGCCTGGCGCTTTCCAAGGACGCGGGCGCAGGCTTCGACCCGCTGGAGTTCGACCGCTTCACCCGCGTGCAGGAACTCACCCGCATGATGGCCGAGTCGGTCAACGACGTGGCCACCGTGCAGCGCAACCTGCAGCGCACCGTCGAGGCCGCCGAGGACGACCTGATCGCCCAGGGCCGCCAGGCCCGCGAGCTGCAGCGCGACCTGCTGCGCACGCGCATGGTGGAGTTCGACGGCATCGCCGAGCGGCTCTACGCCGTGGTGCGCCAGGCCTCCAAGGAAGCGGGCAAGCAGATCAAGCTCGACATCGAGGGCGGCTCCATCGAGATGGACCGGGGCGTGCTCGACCGCATGGCGCCGGCTTTCGAGCACCTGCTGCGCAACAGCGTGGCGCACGGCATCGAGCCGCCCGAGCAGCGCGTGGCCGCAGGCAAGCCGGCCGTTGGCCGCATCGCCATCGCGCTGCGCCAGGAGGGCAACGACGTCGCGGTGGATTTCAGCGACGACGGCGCAGGCCTCGATCTGGAGCGCATCCGCGCCCGGGCCGTGGCGCAGGGGCTGATGGCCGAAGGCGCCGAGCTGGCGCCCGGCGCGGCCGCCCAGCTCATCTTCCAGCCGGGCTTTTCCACCGCCGCCGGGCTGACCGAGCTTTCCGGCCGGGGCATCGGCATGGACGTGGTGCGCTCGGAGGTGCAGGCCCTGGGCGGCCGCATCGAGACGCAGTCGCGCACCGGCGAGGGCACGTCGTTCCGCATGGTGCTGCCGCTCACCACCGCCGTCACGCAGGTGGTGATGCTGCGCGCCGGCCACCAGACCATCGGCGTGCCGGCCAGCCTGGTGGAGATCGTGCGCCGCACCACCGCGGCGGAGCTGGATGCGAGCTACGCGGGCAGCCAGTTCCATGACGGCGTGGAATCCATCCCGTTCTTCTGGCTCGGCGCGCTGCTGCAGTCGTCGCCGCGCAGCGGCGAGCCCGGCAGCAAGACCCGGCCGGTGGTGGTGCTGCGCAGCGCGGCGCAGCGCATCGCCATGCATGTGGACGAGGTGCTGGGCAACCAGGAAGTGGTGGTGAAGAACCTGGGGCCGCAGCTCTCGCGCCTGCCGGGGCTGGCCGGCATGTCGGTGCTGGCCTCCGGCGCGGTGGTGCTGATCTACAACCCGGTGGCGCTGGCCACCGTGTATGGCGACCAGGCGCGGGCCCTGGCCCAGGCGGGTGGCGAGCCTGCCGGTGCGGCCTCGGCGGGCGGCATCGCCGAGCTGGCCGCGCCGGCTGCGGGCAGTGCGGGCGTGCCGCTGGTGCTGGTGGTGGATGACTCCATCACCGTGCGCCGCGTCACCCAGCGGCTGCTGCAGCGCGAGGGCTACCGCGTGGCGCTGGCCTCCGACGGCCTGCAGGCGCTGGAGCGGCTGCAGCAGGAGCGGCCGGCGCTGGTGCTCTCCGACATCGAGATGCCGCGCATGGACGGCTTCGACCTGGCGCGCAACATCCGCGGCGATGCGCTGCTGCGCGACCTGCCCATCGTGATGATCACCTCGCGCATCGCGCGCAAGCACCGCGAGCATGCGATGGAGCTGGGCGTGAACCACTACCTGGGCAAGCCCTATTCCGACGAGGAGCTGCTGGGCCTGGTGGAGCACTACGCCCGCAAGGCCGAGCTGACGCAGGAAGAGGCCTGAGCGTGCGCCCCCCGGTGCTGCCGGGCCGGCGCCTGCTGCGCATCGCGCTGCGTCAGTCGGCCTTCTTCACCACCGCGTAGCGCGCCAGAGTGCGCTGGCGGGCCTCGTCGTGGTCCACCACGGGGCGGGGGTAGTCCTCGCCCAGCGTCACGCCGGCCGCCTGCAGCTCGAGCGGGCGGGCCAGCCAGGGCGCGTGCAGCGCCGCGTCGGGCAGCTTGGCCAGCTGCGGCAGGTAGCGGCGGATGAAGCGGCCCTCGGGGTCGAACTTGCGGCTCTGGCTCACCGGATTGAAGATGCGGAAGTAGGGCTGCGCATCGCATCCGCTGGAGCTGGCCCACTGCCAGCCGCCGTTGTTGGCCGAGAGGTCGAAGTCGTTGAGCTTCTCGGCGAAGTAGCGCTCGCCCCGGCGCCAGTCCACGCCCAGGTCCTTGGCGAGAAAGCTCGCCACCACCATGCGCAGGCGGTTGTGCATGTAGCCGGTCTGGTTGATCTGGGCCATGGCGGCATCGACCAGCGGGTAGCCGGTGCGGCCTTCGCACCAGGCGGCGAAGAGCGCGTCGGCATGGGCGCCGCTGTCCCATTCGATGGCGTCGTAGGCGGGCTTGAAGCTGGCGCCGCCCGCGATCTGCGGGTGGTGCGCCAGCACCTGGAAATAAAAATCGCGCCAGATGAGTTCGCTGAGCCAGGTGGCGGCGCCCGCGCTGCCCCGGGCGCTGCGTTCGTGCGCCAGCCGCGCGGCCTGGCGGATCGAGAGCGTGCCGAAGCGCAGATGCACGCTGAGGTAGCTCGGGCCCTTCACGGCGGGGAAGTCGCGGGCTTCGTCGTAGGCGTCGATGCGTTCGAGGAAATCGTCCAGCAGCTGCTGCGCGCCCTGCATGCCGGTGGGCAGGCGCAGCTGCGCGAGGCCGGTGGGCTCGAAGCCCAGCGCGTTCAGCGAATGCACGGGCCGGCGCAGCCCCTCGGGGCGCGGCGCCAGGCGGCGGGCGCGGGGCTCCACCGGGTAGGCGCTCAGGTAGAAGTCGTCGATCTTGCGCAGCCAGGCGTTCTTGTAGGGCGTGAACACGGTGTAGGGCGTGCCGCTCTGGGTCAGCACCTCGCCGCGCTCGAACACCGTGTGGTCCTTGAAGGTGAGCAGCCGGATGCCCAGGGCCAGCAGCACGGAGCGCACGTGCTCGTCGCGCTCCAGCGCCTGGGGTTCGTCGTCGTGGTTGGCGAAGACGGCCTGCACGCCCAGCTGGCGCGCCAGCGCGGGCAGCTCGTCGCGCGCCAGGCCGTGGCAGGCGATGAGGCCGCCGTGCGCGTCGCCGGAGAGCTCGCGCAGGGAGGCGTCCAGCTCCACCAGCGATTCGCGGATGAATTCCACCCGCCGGTCGGCGCGGGGCAGGGGATCCAGGATTTCGGTGTCGAAGACGAAGGCGCAATGCACCTGCTGGCACTGGCGCAGCGCATGGTGCAGCGCCGCGTGGTCCGTGGAGCGCAGGTCGCGCCGGAACCAGACCAGGCCGGAAGAAAAAGTGGGTGCCATGTTCACCGTTTAAAATTGCCGAATGCCTGCCGATTCTGCGCCCATGAACCTGACGCACCATTTCCTGATCGCCATGCCCGGCCTGGAAGATGCGTCTTTCTCGCGCAGCGTGGTCTATGTGTGCGAACACAGCGAACGCGGAGCCCTCGGGCTCATCATCAACAAGCCCACCGACATCAGTCTGCGGGGTCTTTTCGACAAGGTCGATCTGCCGCTGCAGCGCGAAGACCTCACCCAGCAGCCGGTCTTCCAGGGCGGCCCGGTGCAGACCGAGCGCGGCTTCGTGCTGCACGAGCCCGTGGTCGCGTCCTCGTCCGAGACGGGCGAGGGCGTCGAGGCCGACGAATCCATCTATGCCTCCACCATGGCCATTCCGGGCGGGCTGGAGATGACCACCTCCAAGGACGTGCTCGAAGCCATGTCCACCGGCGCCGGCCCGCGCCGCGTGCTGGTCACGCTGGGCTATTCGTCCTGGGCGCAGGGCCAGCTCGAATCCGAGGTGGCCGAGAACAGCTGGCTGACCGTGGGGGCCGATCTGTCGGTCATCTTCGACACGCCCGTGGACCAGCGCTACGACCGCGCCATGGCCCTGCTGGGCCTGCAGTCGTGGATGCTCTCGCCCGAGGCGGGGCACGCATGAGCGGCTCTTCCGCAGCCCCCGCATCCCCTTCCGCATCGCAGGCCGTTCCCGCGCATTTCCAGTCCTTCCTGGCGCTTGACCTGGGGCTCAAGCGCAGCGGCGTGGCCGTGGGCAATCGCATGCTGCGCACCGCCACGCCGCAGGCCACGATCCGCGCCGAGGGCGATGCCCGCTTCGCCCACGTGGCCGAGCGCATCCGCGAATGGCAGCCCGATGCGCTGGTGATCGGCGTGCCTTACCACCCCGATGGCGCGAGCCACGAGAACACGGCCCGCGCCCTGAAGTTCGCGCGCCAGCTGCGCGGGCGCTTCGGCCTGCCGGTGTTCGAGGTGGACGAGCGCTACAGCACCACCGAGGCCCATGCCGCCGGCGCCCGCGACGCCGATGCCGCGTCGGCCTGCATCATCCTGGAACAGTTTTTGAGGAATCTTCCATGAGCGCTCCCCCGTCCCCTTCTTCCACGCCCCACGCCGCGGGCACGCTGGCGCTCGACGCCGAAGCGCTATATGCCGAGCTGCTGCGCGGCGTGCGTGCGCTGCGCACCGGGCGCACGCACCTGGCGGGCATCGCCTCGGGCGGCGCCTGGCTGGCCGAGCGGCTGCAGAAGGACCTGGGCCTGCCCGGCGAACCCGGCGTGCTGTCCTCGGCCATGCACCGCGACGACTTCTCGCAGCGCGGCATGTCGGTGAGCGCGCAGACCGCGCTGCCCTTCGAGGTGAGCGGCGCCGACATCCTGGTGCTGGACGATGTGCTCTACACCGGCCGCACCATCCGCGCCGTGCTCAACGAGCTGTTCGACTACGGTCGCCCCGCCAGCGTACGGCTGGCGGTGCTGGTGGACCGCGGCGGGCGCGAGCTGCCGGTGCAGGCGGACTTCGCCGCCGCCCGCGTGGCGCTGCCGGCCACCCAGTCGCTGGCCCTGGCCCGCACCGAGGCCGGCGCTTTCCATTTCGACGTCAAAGCAGTGAACATCCAAGAGGCCTGACGGTGCTGTACAAGCGCAACCCCCAACTCAACTCCAACGGCGAGCTGATCCATCTGCTCTCCATCGAGGGCCTGCCCAAGAGCATCCTCACCCACATCCTCGACACCGCTGCCAACTTCGTCAGCGTGAACGACCGCGAGGTGAAGAAGGTGCCGCTGCTGCGCGGCAAGAGCGTGTTCAACCTGTTCTTCGAGAACAGCACCCGCACGCGCACCACCTTCGAGATCGCGGCCAAGCGCCTGTCGGCCGACGTGATCAACCTGGACATCGCGCGCTCCTCGGCCAGCAAGGGCGAGTCGCTGCTCGACACCATCGCCAACCTCTCGGCCATGGCGGCGGACCTCTTCGTGGTGCGGCACAGCGAATCGGGAGCGCCCTACCTGATCGCGCAGCACGTGGCGCCCCATGTGCACGTCATCAACGCGGGCGACGGACGGCATGCGCACCCCACGCAGGGGCTGCTCGACATGTACACCATCCGCCACTACAAGAAGGACTTCTCCAACCTCACGGTGGCCATCGTGGGCGACGTGCTGCATTCGCGCGTGGCGCGCTCGGACATCCACGGCCTCACCACCCTGGGCTGCCCCGAGGTGCGCGTGGTGGGCCCGCGCACGCTGGTGCCCAGCGACCTTTCCCACATGGGTGTGCGCGTGTGCCACACGCTGGAAGAGGGCATCAAGGATGCCGACGTGGTCATCATGCTGCGCCTGCAGAACGAGCGCATGAGCGGCGCGCTGCTGCCGTCCAGCCAGGAATACTTCAAGAGCTTCGGCCTCACGCCCGAGAAGCTGCGGCTGGCCAAGCCCGACGCCATCGTCATGCACCCCGGCCCGATCAACCGCGGCGTGGAGATCGACTCCGCCGTGGTGGACGGCAAGCAGAGCGTGATCCTGCCGCAGGTCACCTTCGGCATCGCCGTGCGCATGGCCGTGATGTCCATCGTCGCCGGTAACGAGGCTTGATTGCTATAAAGAAAATAGCTGCCAGCGCGCATCCAGAAAGCGCTGGCGGTTCATTGGGCTTGAAATCATGAAGATACTGATCCAGAACGGCCGCGTGATCGATCCGGCCAGCGGTTTCGACCAGACCTGCGACATCGCGCTGGCGGCCGGCCGCATCATCGCGCTGGGCCGCGCGCCGCGCGACTTCGCGCCCAACCGCGTGATCGACGCCAGCGGCTGCCTGGTGGTGCCCGGCCTGGTGGACCTGGCCGCGCGCCTGCGCGAGCCCGGCTACGAACACGAGGGCATGCTCGAATCCGAAATGGCCGCGGCCGTGGCCGGCGGCGTGACCAGCCTGGTCTGCCCGCCCGACACCGACCCGGTGCTGGACGAGCCGGGCCTGGTGGAAATGCTCAAGTTCCGCGCCGAGAAGCTGCACCAGTCGCGGCTCTTTCCGCTGGGCGCGCTCACGCGGGGCCTGGCCGGCGAGGTGCTGACCGAGATGGCCGAACTCACCGAATCGGGCTGCGTCGGCTTCAGCCAGGCCGAAGAGGCGCTGCAGAGCACGCAGGTGCTGCAGCGCGCCCTGCAGTACGCCGCCACCTTCGGCTACACCGTGTGGCTGCGCCCGCAGGAGATGTACCTGGGCCGGGGCGTGGCCGCCAGCGGGCCGCTCGCCACGCGGCTGGGCCTCTCGGGCATTCCCGTCGCGGCCGAGACCATCGCGCTGCACACCATCTTCGAGCTGCTCAAGACCACCGGCGCGCGCGTCCACCTCTGCCGCCTCTCCAGCGCGGCGGGCGTCGAGCTGGTGCGCCAGGCCAAGGCCGCAGGCCTGAAGGTGACGGCCGACGTGAGCATCAATTCGCTGATGTTCACCGACACCGACATCGGCTTCTTCGACAGCCGCGCGCGCCTCTCGCCACCGCTGCGCCAGCAGCGCGACCGCGATGCGCTGCTGGCCGGCCTGGCCGACGGCACCCTCGACGCGCTGGTCTCCGACCACACGCCGGTCGATGAAGACGCCAAGGTGCTGCCCTTCGCCGAGGCCGAGCCCGGCGCCACCGGCCTGGAGCTGCTCCTGAGCGTGGCCCTCAAGTGGTCGCACGACGCCGGCGTGCCGCTGGCGCGCGCGCTGGGCGTGGTCACCGCCGAGCCGGCCCGCGTGCTGGGCAGCGCCCTGGGCACGCTGCAGGCCAGCGTGGGCCAGATCGTGGAAGGCGGGGTGGCCGACCTCTGCGTGGTCGATGCCGAAGGCGCCTGGACGGTGGAAGCCGCCGCGCTGCGCAGCCAGGGCAAGCACACGCCCTTCTCGTCCTACGAGCTGCCGGGCCGCGTGCGCTGCACGCTGGTGGGCGGGCAGGTCGCGTTCGAGCGCCAGCCCGGCTGATCCCTTCCCGGGTGCGCTGTCCTGGCCGCACCCGGTGCGGTGCCGGGCCGGCGGCGCGCCACGGCTTCCTCGCTCCTGTCCGCTCCTCCGATTCCCTCCTTCGAGCCGCCACCATGAGACGCCAAGCCCGCGCCTGCCTGCGCCTTGCCCGCATGCTGACCCACATCGCCATCGGCCTGGGAACCGTGCTGCTGCGCTTTCGCGGCATGCCGGTCGAAGAGCAGCAGGCCCGCGTGCAGGCCTGGGCGCGCGAGATGCTGCGCCGCGCCGGCGTGCAGCTGCAGGTGCAGGGCACGCCGCCCGCGCACGGGCCGCTGCTGCTGGTGGCCAACCACATCTCCTGGCTCGACATTCCGGTGATGCATGCGGCGCGCCACTGCCGCTTCGTCTCCAAGTCCGACGTGCAGGGCTGGCCCGTGCTGGGCCGGCTGGCCACGGCGGCGGGCACGCTCTACATCGAACGCGAATCGCGCCGCGACGCGCTGCGCGTGGTCCACACCATGCGCGATGCGCTCGATCGCGGCGAGATCCTGGCCGTGTTCCCCGAAGGCACGACCAGCAACGGCATCGCGCTGCTGCCCTTCCACGCCAACCTGCTGCAGTCGGCCATCAGCGCCGATGCGCCCGTGCAGCCCGTGGGCCTGCGCTTCATCGACGGCCGCACCGGCGCGCCCAGCCAGGCCGCGAGCTATGTGGGCGACGAGACGCTGATCGGCTCGCTCTGGCGCACCCTCTGCGCCGACGGGCTGGTGGCGGTGGTGCACTACGGCGCGCCGCAGCAGGCCGCCGGCCGCGACCGCCGCACCTGGGCCGAAGACCTGCGCAGCGTGGTGGACGGGCTGCGGCGCAGTTGATGGGGCAGGGGCTGGCCGGCCTCCTGCGGTGGCCGGCAATCTGCTATTGAAAATATAGCTATCAGCCCTTGATCTGCCTGGGCTGGAGGCCTGAAAGCCTCACAACCCTCGATCCCGGCCGCTCAGCCCCGTGGAAACGTCACCACGTGCTGCACCTGCGGCCGGATGCCGATCCAGTCGCCCACCGCATGGTCGTGGTGGCTGGGCACATGGGCCATCACGCTGAGGCCGTTGGCCAGCTGCAGCGTGTAGAGGAATTCCGAGCCCCTGAACGCCTTGCGCACGATGCGCGCCTGCACCGGCGCATCGTCGTCGTGCACCACGTCGTCGGCGCGCAGCAGCACATCGCATTCGCCGCCCGGGTAGGCGCCGGGCAGGGGGCATTCCTCCAGGTCCGCCAGGTCACCCAGCGGCGTGCGGGCCACCACGCCGCCGCCGGGCTGGTGCTCCAGCGTGGCGGGCGCGAACACGCCGTGGCCGATGAAATCCGCCACGAAGCGCGTGGCCGGCCGGTGGTAGAGCGCATAGGCGGCATCCCACTGGTGCAGCGTGCCCGACTCCATCACGCCGATGCGGTCGCCGATGGCGAAGGCCTCCAGCTGGTCGTGCGTGACGAAGAGGGCCGTGGCGCCCGCGGCCTTCAGGATGCCGCGCACCTCGTGCGCGAGGCGCTCGCGCAGCTCCACGTCCAGGTTGGAAAAGGGTTCGTCCAGCAGCATCAGCTGCGGGCGCGGCGCCAGCGCCCGGGCCAGCGCCACGCGCTGCTGCTGCCCGCCCGAGAGCTCGTGCGGAAAGCGCCCGGCGCTGCCTTCCAGGCCCACCAGGCGCAGCACCTCATCGACGCGCGCGGCCTGCTCGGCCCGCGCCAGGCGGTGGATGCCGAAGGCCACGTTGCGGCCCACGCTCAGGTGCGGGAAAAGGGCGTAGTCCTGGAACACCATGCCGATGCGGCGCTCTTCGGGCGGCACGCTGCGGCCGGCGCTGCCCACCACCGCGCCGCTCAGGCGGATCTCGCCGCCCGCCACCGGCTCCAGCCCCGCCACGGCGCGAAGCAGCGTGGTCTTGCCGCAGCCCGAGGGGCCGATCAGCACGCCGATCTCGCCCGCCGCCAGGCCCAGGCTCACGCCGCGCACGGCGGCCTGTGCGCGGCCGGCATAGCGCACTTGCAGTTGGGAGACTTCCAGGAACATGCAGGGGATTCTAGAAGGCATGGATGCGTAGAATTCGCATTCTCAGCGCCGCCGCGGTGGCTTGCCGCCTGGCGGGCCTGCTGTACCCCGCCCCGGGCCGCGCCTGCGGCTTCCGCCATCTTCCCCATCGCTTCACCGGCCCGCTCCTTGGCTCCGCTCCGCTCCGCACTGCGCTCCCTGCCGCTCATCGCCCTCGCCGCGCTGCTCACCCTGCCGGTGCTGGCCGTGCTGGGCGCATGGCTGCCCTGGGGGGCGGGCGGCGAGGCGGCCGGTGCCATCCTGCGCGAGATGGCTGCCACCGTGCTGCCGGGCTACGTCGCCACCACGCTGTGGCTGGGCCTGGCCGTGGCGCTGGGCGCGGCGGTGGTGGGCACGGCCACGGCGGCAGCCGTCACGCTGTTCGACTTCCGTGGCCGGCGCAGCATGGAGTGGCTGCTGCTCCTGCCCCTCGCCATGCCGGCCTATGTGACGGCCTATGCTTACACCGACTTCCTGCAGTTCAGCGGCCCGCTGCAGGTGTGGCTGCGCGCGAGCTTCGGGCTCGAAGGGCGGCTCCTGCCCGAGGTGCGCAGCCTGGGCGGCGCGGTGTGGGTGTTCATCTTCTCGCTCTACCCCTATGTCTATCTGCTGGCGCGCACCGCGCTGGGCGAGCGTGCCGCGCACCTGATGGAGGCCGCGCGCCTGCTGGGCGCGCCGCTGGCCCGCCGCATCCGCATGGTGGCGCTGCCGCTGGCGCGCCCGGCCGTGGCGGCGGGCGTGGCGCTGGTGCTGATGGAGACGCTGGCCGACTTCGGCGTGGCCAGCTACTTCGGCATCCAGACCTTCACCACCGGCATCTACAAGGCCTGGCTGTCCATGGACAACCGGCTGGCCGCGGCGCAGCTGGCCACCATGCTGCTGGTGCTGGTCGTGGCGCTGCTGCAGCTGGAGCTGCGCGCCCAGCGCCGCATGCGCTTTGCCACCGGCAGCGCCGGGCGCGCCGGCTCGGCCGAGGCGCAGCCGCAACGCCTGCGGGGCTGGCGCTGCGCGGCGGCCTGGGTGGTCTGCCTGTTGCCGGTGCTCGCAGGCTTCGTGCTGCCGGTGGCCTTCATGCTGCGCCCGCTGGCGGCCGACTGGTCGGTGCTGCCCTGGGGGCGTTTCGTGGAATGGGCCGGCCACAGCGTGCGCCTGGGCGCCATCACCGCCGTGCTGGCCGTGGCCATCGCGCTGGCGCTGGCCTTCGCCGTGCGGCGCAGTCCCTCCGCGCTCACGCGTGGCGTGGTGCAGCTGGCCAGCCTGGGCTACGCCGTGCCGGGTGCGGTCATCGTCGTGGGCCTGCTGCTGCCCGTGGGCTGGCTGCAGGCGGCGGCGCCCGGCTGGGGGCTGCCCGCGCTCATCACCTCCACGGCCGTGGGCATCGTCTGGGCCTATCTGGTGCGCTTTTGCGCGGTGGCGCTGCAGTCGGTGCAAAGCGGCTATGCGCGCATTCCGCCCAGCCTGGACGATTCCGCCCGCATGCTGGGTGTGGGCAGCCTGGGGCTGATGCTGCGCGTGCATGCGCCGCTGCTCAAGCGCTCCACCGCGGCCGCGGCGCTGCTGGTCTTCGTCGATGTGATGAAGGAGCTGCCCGCCACCATGGTGCTGCGGCCCTTCAACAGCGACACCCTGGCCGTGGTCGCCTACCAGCTGGCGCGCGACGAGCGCCTGGGCGAAGCCGCGCTGCCTTCGCTGGCGCTGGTGGCCGTGGGGCTGGTGCCGGTGATGCTGCTCAGCCGCACGCTGCGCGGCGGCGGGCGTTGAGCTGAATCGATAGGTGCTGGCCGGGCGTGCGCCCGGCGCTCAGAACGTGTTTACGATCTCGCAGGGGATCGCGTTGGAGCGCAATCGGGATGAGTGGATGCCTCGGATGCGCCGCATGGACTCATGCCCATGCAAGCAGCCGGGGCGTCCAATCGCCCGATTTCGCTCCAACCCGAAGGGCAGCTACGTCGGCGGGCGGTCTGCGGCGTTGCGGCGCTTGTGGATAGCCGTGCTATCCACTGCGCACCGCGCCTTGCATCCCATCCCGCCGACGTAGCTGCGCGACCCCTGGGAGATCGTAAACACGTTCTCAGGCCGCAGCCGCCGCCGCAGGCGCCGCGGCGCCCAGCGAGGCATGGGCCGCTGCCGCGATCTCCAGCGAACGCAGGCGCAGATCGCCGTCATACACGTCGCTCACCAGGATGAATTCATCGGCCTCGGTGGCACGCGCCAGTTCGGCGAAGCCCTCGCGCACCGTCTCGGGCCCGCCCACCACGCCGGCGGCGAGGAAGTCGCCGATCGCGGCGCGCTCCTGCGGCTGCAGCGACTGCGCATAGCCCTGCACCGGCGGGCGCAGCAGGCCGCGCTGGCCGGTGAGGATGCCCAGCACGCGCTGGTAGGTGCTGCTGGCGAGGTAGTCGGCCTCTTCGTCGGTGGGCGCGGCGATCACCGGCACGCCGATGGCCACGTAAGGCCGTTGCAGGGTGGCCGAGGGCCGGAACAGCCGGCGGTAGATGTCGATGGCCTGGTGCAGCATGCGCGGCGCGAAGTGCGACGCGAAGGCATAGGGCAACCCCTTTTCGGCCGCGAGCTGCGCCGAGAAGAGGCTGGAGCCCAGCAGCCAGATCGGCACGTTGGTGTCCGCGCCCGGCACGGCGGTGATGCGCTGGCCCGGCTCTGCGGGCCCCAGCAGGCGCTGCAGCTCGGCCACGTCGCGCGGGAAGTCCTGCTCGGACTCCACCCGGTCGCGGCGCAGGGCGCGCATGGTCGGGCCGTCGGTGCCCGGCGCGCGGCCCAGGCCCAGGTCGATGCGGCCCGGATACAGCTCGGCCAGCGTGCCGAAGGCCTCGGCGACCACCAGCGGCGCATGGTTGGGCAGCATGATGCCGCCCGAGCCCACGCGGATGCTCTGCGTGGCGCCCGCCACATGGCCGATCAGCACGGCCGTGGCGGAACTGGCGATGCCGGGCATGTTGTGATGCTCGGCCATCCAGTAGCGGGTGAAGCCCAGGCTTTCCACATGCTGCGCGGTGCGCACGGCCAGGGCCAGCGCCTGGGCGACGGTGGCGCCTTCGCGCACGGTCACCAGGTCGAGCATGGAGAGGGCGGGCAGGTGCGTGATGGAAGAAGTCATGCAGCCATTGTGGGCGCCGAGCCATATCCATGCTGGTGACGGGACTTGAGCCCGGCATCCCGGTCCGGGCGGCATTGCGCGGACCGGACCGGGATCGTCAAGATGTGCTCAGAGCCCCAGCTGGTTCCTGAAGGCGGCCCAGCCCGCATTGTTCAGCCGCACCGTATAGCTCAGTACCTGCTCCTCCTTCGTCGCGGGGCGCGGCTGGCGGTACTGATAGACGCCGCCGTTGTACTCGGTATAGCCGCGCAGCTGGTTCGGCGAGGTGAGCGGGAAGTTCGCGATCCTCAGCAGCCGCACGCCACCGCCCGAGGTATCGATGGAATAGGCGTTTTGGGACAGCGCGGTGCAGTTGTTCGAGTCGCTGTAGTTGGGCGCCGTGGCGTTGCAGCGGTAGATCTGCAGCGTGCTGCCATCGACGAAGGCCGCGCGCAGCGAGTGCGTGTCATCCTGGATGCCCAGCGGCAGCGTGCCTCCGGCGGTGGCCAGGTTGACCGCCGAAGCCGGCCGCCCGGCAATCAGCGCTTCCAGCGTGGTGAAGGCGCCGCCTGCCAGCAGGTCGGTGGCCGTGTTGTTGATGGTGATCGCCTGGTTGAGCTGTGCGCTCACGTTGGTGCGCAGCACGGAGCCCGCAGGGAAGGTCGCGCTGCCCAGCGGCGCCACCGATGCCATGGTCAGCGTCGCTGTCTGCTGGAAGCCGTTGCCGCTGAGCTGGCTGTTGCCCGCCTGCATCTGCGCGGCCACATCGGCCATGGGCTTGCCGGAGACGTCCTGCTCGGCCACCGTCACGCTGTAGAAGCGGGTGGCACCGTCGCAGTAGCGCGTGCGGGAGGGCGAGCCGCGCGTGTTCAGGCGCGGGGGCGTGCCGTCGCAGCGGTTCCAGCCTGTGTCGGTCAGCGTCACCGATGCGGGCGTGGGATAGAGCTGTGCGGCGGACAGGGCGGCGCCAGCCGACATGCCGCTGCGGCGTTCGAATTGCTGGGTGTTGCCATTGGCATCCACGGTGCCGTCGGAATCGCGCACGGCCAGGCGCCAGTTCTGCGCGTCGGTGTAGGCCAGCGAGCCTTGCGAAGACGAGGCCGCGGCCGTGGCGTTCACGGCCACCGTGTTCAACACGCCGCCCATCTGCAGTGCGAGGGCCGTCAGCTTGGCGGCCGTGCGCGCGGTGTCGGGCAGTACCGCGTCGGCAGAGCGCGCATCGCCCTGGTAGTCGTAGAGCTTGGCGACGGGCACTGCGAGCTGCTGTGCGACGGCCGCCTCGGCGTCGGCGAGCGGCAGGCCGCCTGCCACGGCTTTCTGCACCAGCGTGGTCAGGGGCGAGATCTGGCCGCCGCCCTTGCCTGCCGGGGCGGAGAGCACGAAGGCGCTGCTGATGGGGTCGGGATCACCTGCATCCACTGCGCTGGTACCCACCTGGGCCAGCAGGGGCGCGGCGCGGAAGGCACGGGCTGCCGCGTCGTCGGCCGGCTGGTAGGTCAGGGCATATCGGCCGTCGGCCCCGGTGGCTGCGGCGGCCTTGGGCTCGTTCGCATCGCAGGCCTGATTGCCGTTCAGGTCGGCGCAGACCAGCACATTGCTCAGGGCCTGGTCGGCGACCACCGTGCCGCTCAGCGAAATGGCCGCGGGGCTCGACGGCGAGGGGTTGCCGCCGCCGGTGTTGCCGCTGCCGCCGTCGTTGCTGCCACTGCCCCCGCCGCAGGCGGCCAGCAGGGCGAGCACGCCGGTGGACATCAGGCTCTTGCCGAACCGGGGCGGCAGTGCCGAGGGGGAATAGGAGAAGGCTGTCATGGAAGGGTCCCGAGGTTTGTTTTTCGTGCCCCGAAAGTAAATCGCTACGATCCATTCATAAATGATGCAAATGCACTATCGCCCTGCTGGATGGGGGCGCTGGCGTCATGCACTGCCTGTGGAGGGGAAATGGCGAACCTGTCGGGATTCGAGGACTTCTCAGACCTGCTGCTGCACGTCTATCGGCTGTCGCACGAGCAGCCGCTGCAGGCCTTCCAGGACGAGGCGCTCGACGCCTTGCGGCGCGTGCTGCCCTTCGATTCGTCCATGTGGGGCTCGGCCACGCCGGGGGCTGAGGGGGCCGGCATCCAGATCCACACGCTGCACCTGCACCGGCAGCCGCCCGACATGCTGGCGGACTACGAAGAGGTCAAGCATCTGGATTCGGCCGCCGCCTCCCTGGAGGGGCTGGTGCGAGCGACCCGGGCGTTCGACCGCGATGTGGAGTTCGCCGCGCCGCAGCAAAAAGCCATCCGGGCGCACGGCCAGCGTTTCGATATGCGGCATTTCTTCATCAGCTCCGAGATGAATCCGGCCAGTGGCCTGGTGCAGTGGGTCACGCTCTATCGTGCCCACGAGGCGGCCCACTGCACCGAGACCGAACGCAGCCTGCTGGCCGCGGTGGCCCCGCATCTGCAACAGGCCATGGGCTACAACCGCGTGCGGCATTTCGACCGGGTGATGCCCATGCCGGAGGCCGGGCAGCAGCCCCCTGCGGCAGGCCGCGCGCAGGCCGTGGCCGATCTGCGCGGCATGGTCTATCACGCCACGCCGCTGTTCGGCGAGCTGGCGGCGCGAGAGTGGCCGGGAGCACGGGCATCGTCGATGGCGCGCCTGCCCGAGCCGTTGATGCAGGCCTTGCGCGCGGGGCACCTGCGGCATGCCGGCCGGACCCTGGTGGTGCGCTGCCATGCGGAACATGGACTGCTCTTCTTGAAGGCCCGGCCACGCTGCGCGGTGGATGGGCTGTCGCCGCGCGAGCACCAGGTGGCCTGGCTGCTGGCGCGTGGCCTCACCCACAAGGAAGTGGCGCGCCAGCTGGGCCGGTCGCCCGCCACGGTGCGCAACCAGATCAAGTCGATCTATGCGCGCCTGGAGATCTCCAGCGTCGCGCAGCTGGTGGCGCTGCTGCACGAGGCGATGGATTGATTGAGCGCCTGTCGAAGGATCTTCCGGGCAGCCCGCCAGCTCCGCTGCCCGTGGGAGGGGCGTGCCATCTGGCGATGCACCGCCCCGGCTGCCGGCAGGGATGCGAACCCATGCCGGCAGCCGATGCGCGGGCAAGAAGGGTGCGGCCTTCTCAGTTCGACAGGTTCAGCCGGTAGGTGCCGTAGTGGGTGGCGAATTGCCGCCCGTTCGACGCAGTGCCGGTCAGCTGCAAGCCGGTCATGTAGGCGCCCTGGCCGTAGTTGCCCGACGTGCGGTCTGCGCACTGGCCGTTGCCGCTGGTCGCAGGGGGCGAGCAGGGCACGGCGGCTTTGCGGGCCGATGCCGCCACGCTTGGCACGCGGACCGAGTCGTTGAAGTTGAACAGCACGGAAGACTGGGGCGCGTAGCTGCCGTACACCGACACCGTCGTCGGCGGCACGGCCCCGGCGGGCAGCGTCCAGGCGTCTGCACCCTTGACCTCGACCAAGGCCATCTGCGGGCCGGTCGCCGCGTTGTAGAGGGGCACGCTGCCTTGCACGGGGCCGGTGGTGGGGATGCCGGCGCTGGCGCCGAACGCGGTCTGCATGAAGGCCGGGTTCAGCACCGGGAAGTTCTGCTTCTTCAGCTCGCCGATGGTGAGCGCCCGGGCCCGCGTGCGATAGACCTGCACGGCGTCCGCCGTCGTGCTGGAATTGCCACGCAGGAAGTAGCTGAACGTCCAGGTGCTCTGTGCGGCGTAGCCGGCGAGCGCCGCGTCCGTGAACAGCGGGTCGGCGAAGTACATGCTGGGATCGATGCCGGCTGCGGGCGACTGCACCGGGGCATTGGCCGCCACGAATGCAGCCCCCAGCTTGACCACGTTGGTGCCCGAGACGCGGCCATTCGTGCGCTTGAAGTTGAGCGTGGAATAGTTGGCGTCCGGCCACAGCGTGAGCTTGGTGCCGAAGGGCGTGGCGACCTCCACGCGATCGAACTTGAGCAGCGTCTGGCCGTTGACCTGTTCGGTTTCGTTGTTGACGGTCAGCGTGTAGCCCGTGCTCAGGTAGCTGTAGGCGGACTGGTTCAGCGTCGGGAACACGCGCAGCTGGTGGAAGGGCGACACGCCGCCCGAATAGCTGAACTGGTTGCCGATCAGGCGCAGCTTGCCGTCCGTGTCCTTGCGGACCACGAGGGTGTCGTAGAACTCCGCGTTCTGGGTATCGAGCTGCTTGTAGGCGATGATGAGATCGCCGTTGGCGCGCGTGTATTCGTAGCGCCCCTGGAGGAACCTGGTGCCCGTGGCGCTGTCGCGGAAGAGGCTGGCGAATGCGCCGCTATTGCTGTCGTTGCGGCCCACGCGCGAGCCGTTGCTGAGGTAGCCGGCCGGGTTGTTGCCCAGGAAGGCCGCCTTGCAGTTGGCGGCCACCACGGCGCTGGCATCGCCCGTGGCCACGCCGTTGCTGACCGGGCTGCTGACCCGCTGCGTGGTGGGCAGGGCGTAGCAGGCCGTGAGGGTGTCGAGCAGTGCGGAGATCTTGGCGGTCGTGCCTTCTTCCACCAGCGCGTAGGTGGTGGAGGAGGGCAGCGGGGGCAGGGCGGAGGCGTTGCTGCTGAAGCGCACGGAGACGGGCGCCGCACCGCTGGAGCTGACCTGCTGGCGCACGCCCACCTCGATGTTGGAGCTGGTGTCCGAGGCCGGCGTGATGCTGACCAGCAGCGAGTCGAGCAGGCGGTCGTAGCCGGTGCCGTTGACGCTGAAGGCATCGCTGAGCGGATTGACCGAACCCACGCCGGCTGCCGACAGCACCGGGGCCAGCACGCCCTGGATCTCCGTGGCCTTGTCCTGCAGCTTGGCCGCCGTCAGGGCGGCAGCACCGCTGGCCAGTTCCGCGGCCAGGTTCTCGGGGTTGCCCGAGGCGCTCAGGCGCGCCGCGATCAGCGTGGTGACGGGCGTGACGTTGATGGTCTGGTTGCCGGGGCCAGCGCTGACGCTGACGAGTTTTTCGGTCTCGCCGCTGGCGGCGCTGCGGGCCGCCACGATCACGAAAGGCGCCTTGGCCGTCGCGGCGATGGTCACCGTGTATTTGCCGTCGGCTCCGAGCGTGCCGCTGGTGCCGACCACCGCGCCGCTGGCGTCGATGACGGTCACCACGCCGCCCTCGAAGGCGGCGCCGGTGGCGGCGGTGCCGGAAAACGTATAGCTGGAAGCCGCCACGGGCGTTCCGCCGCCGGGGCTCGAAGGCTGGCCGCCGCCGGAACCGGTGCCTGCGCCCGCTCCCGCGCCACCTCCGCTTGCGCTACCTCCTCCACCTCCGCATGCGGCCAATAGTGCGATCACGGCGGCGGTGATCAGGCTCCTTCCGGTGTGAGCGGGCAGGCGCGATGAAACGGGCGATACAGCCATGTGAATCCTCCAGTAGTAGTAGTCGTTGATTTTTATGGAGCCGATAGCGGCGGCATATCATGACGCCATCTCCGTGACATCGCTACTACTGTTGTTTTGGCGCTCCATGGCGCTCCATGGCGCCCGCCCGCAGGGCTGGCTGCCGCCAGGACGCGGCGGCTCTGGCCGATCAGTCCCGCGTCACGCGCAGCACTTCTTCCTGGCTGGTGATGCCGGCCTGCACCAGGCGTTCGCCGTCCTCGCGCATCAGGCGCATGCCGCGGGCCAGGGCGGCGGCGCGGATGTCGGCCTCGGCCGACTGGTTGTGGATCTGCTCGCGGATGGCGTCGTCCACCACCAGCAGCTCGAAGACGCCGGTGCGGCCTCGGTAGCCCGTGGGGTCGCCGGCGTCCAGCTTGCGCACCAGCCGCTGGGCCAGCACGCCGAGCAGCGAGCTCGACAGCAGGAAGGGCTCCACCCCCATGTCGGTCAGGCGGGTGATGGCGCTGGCCGCGTCGTTGGTGTGCAGCGTGGCCAGCACCAGGTGGCCGGTGAGCGAGGCCTGGATGGCGATCTGCGCGGTCTCGAAATCGCGGATTTCGCCGATCATGATCACGTCCGGGTCCTGCCGGAGGATGGCGCGCAGCGCCTTGGCGAAGGTCAGGTCGATCTTGGCGTTGACCTGCGTCTGGCCCACGCCCGGCAGCTCGTATTCGATGGGGTCTTCCACCGTCATGATGTTGCCCTGCGTGGCGTCCATGCGCTGCAGCGCCGCGTAGAGCGTGGTGGACTTGCCCGAGCCCGTGGGCCCGGTCACGAGGATGATGCCGTGCGGCTGGGTGATGAGATGCTCGAAGCGCGAGAGCGTGTCGCCCTGCATGCCCACCGATTCCAGCGTGAGCTTGGTCTGCGTCTTGTCCAGAAGGCGCAGCACGGCGCGCTCGCCGTGGGCGCTGGGCAGGGTGGAGACGCGCACGTCGATGGCCCGCGTTCCCAGGCGCAGGCTGATGCGGCCGTCCTGCGGCAGGCGCTTTTCGGAGATGTCCAGGTCCGCCATGATCTTCAGGCGCGAGATCAGCGCGGCATGCAGCGCCCGGTTGGGCTGCACCACCTCGCGCAGCGAGCCATCGACGCGGAAGCGCACGCTCGAATGCCGCTCGTAGGGCTCGATGTGGATGTCGCTCGCGCCGTCGCGCGCGGCCTGCGTGAGCAGCGCGTTCAGCATGCGGATGATCGGCGCGTCGCCGGCCGATTCCAGCAGGTCCTCGACCGCCGGCAGCTCCTGCATCATGCGCGAGAGGTCGGCGTCGCTCTCGACCTCGCTCACCACCATGGCGGCGCTGGATTCGTTCTGCGAATAGGCCGCGCTGATGCGCTGGGCCAGCGCGGGCGCGTCGAGCGGCATCAGCTCGCGCACGGCGGGGTACTTGCGCAGCACCTCCGACAGCGCGCCCGCATCGGGCGCGAGGCCGTGCCAGAGCAGCAGGCTCTGGCCGTCGTCCTCCAGCAGGAGTTGCGTCGATCGCGCGAAGGCGTAGGGCAGGGGGTGGCGCATCGTGGGGCGGTTCTTGCGGCGGGCGGCAGGCTTACTGCGGGCTGTAGGGGTTGTTGCCCACGGCGGGCGCCGGCGCGGGGGCGGGCGTCAGCGGGATGGACTCGGTCTGCAGCGGCACGATCAGCGGCCCGGGGGGCGCGGGGCGCGGGCTGCCCGGCGTGGCGGGGGCTTGCGGCTGCTGCAGCGGCGGCAGCACCGGCGCGGCCGAGACGCTGCCCATCACCGCGCTGGGCGCGGGCTGGGTGACCTGCTGCAGCGCGCGGATGGCCTCGTAGCGGTCCTGCACCAGCGCGTCGCTGGTGGCCGTGTCGCGGATCACCACCGGGCGCAGGAAGACCATCAGGTTGGTCTTGCGGCGCGAGCGGTTCTCGTTGCGGAACAGGCCGCCCACCAGCGGCAGGTCGCCCATCAGCGGCACCTTGTCCTGGCCCATGGCGTAGCGGTCTTCCAGCAGGCCGCCGAGCACGATCACGCTGCCGTCGTTGACGAGCACGGTCGATTCGATGGAGCGCTTGCTGGTGGAAGGGCCGTTGGCGTTGCCGATGGTGGAGGCATCCACCTGCGACACCTCCTGGTAGAGCGTGAGCTTGACCGTGCCGTTCTCGCTGATCTGCGGGCGCACGCGCAGCATCAGGCCCACGTCCTTGCGTTCGACCGTGGTGAACGGGTTGACCGTGGCGCCGCCCGTGCTGTTGGCGTAGGAGCCGGTCACGAAGGGCACGTTGTTGCCGATGATGATCTGCGCTTCCTCGTTGTCCACCGTCAGCAGGTTGGGGGTGGAGAGCACGTTGGCATCGCCCGTGTTCTCCAGGAAGTGCGCCAGCGCGCCCAGGTAGTAGTTGCCGTTGATACGCGGGGCTACGCCCACGTTCAGGCCGTTACCGGGCGTGGCGTTGCCGCTGGCCAGGGCGCTGGCCACGCTGCTGGCCGAGCCGCTGGCCGCTGCCAGCGCTAGGTTCAGGATGTTGGCGCCGCCGCCCTGGCTGGAGTTCGTGCCCAGCACGCCGATGGTGCCGTTGCCGTAGTTGCCGGCCACCGTCTGCCACTGGATGCCGAACTGGGCCACCTTGTTGGCCGCCACTTCGACGATCAGGCTTTCCACCAGCACCTGCGCGCGGCGGCCGTCCAGTTGGTCGATGACGGCGCGCAGCTGGCGGAACTGCGGCTCGGGCGCCGAGATGATCAGCGAGTTGGTGCTCGGGTCGGCCTGGATCTGCCCGCCGGTCGAAGGCTGGTTGCTGTTGGCCGAATTCAGGCTGCCCGCGTTGCTGCCCAGGCCGCCGCCCGAGTTGCCGCCGCCCATGCCCATGCTGTTGCTGCCGGAATTGCCACCGAAGGCGCCCCCCACCTGTGACATGCCGCCCGCGGCGCTGCCGCCGCTGCTGGTGGCCGTGAAGCCGCCCGAGGTGGCGCCGCCGCCCGTGCCCGTGCCGGTCTGCGTGGCCGCCAGCGCCGCGCGCAGCGTGGCCGCGAGCTTGGTGGCGTCGGCGTTCTTCAGATAGACGACGTGGATGTTGCCGTGCGATGCGCTGGAGCCGGGCGCGGCCGGCTGGTCCAGCTTGGCGACCAGCGAGCGCACCAGCGCCAGCCGCGCCGGATTGGCGGCGCGCACGATCAGCGAATTGCTGCGCGGCTCGGGCAGCAGCGTGGTGCGGAAGGTCGATTCGCTGCCGCCGGCCACCGGCGCGCCCTGGGCCACGGCGGCCGTGGGCGTGGCGGCGCCGCCTTCGATCAGGCGCGAGACCAGCGGGGCCAGCTCGCTCGCCACCGCGTTCTGCAGCGGGATCACCTCCACGTCGCTGGCGTTGGAGACGTCCATCGCCGCGATGATGCGCGCGATGCGCTGCAGGTTGTCGGCGTAGTCGGTGATCACCAGGGAGTTGTTGCCCGGGTTCACGTTGATGGTGTTGTTGGGGCTGATGAGTGGGCGCAGCACCGGCACTAGGTTGGCCGCGTTCTCGAAGTTCAGCTTGAAGATCTGCGTGACGATCTGCCCGCCCGAAGGCGCCCGGCCCGAGCTGCCCTGCGTGACGCTGACCGAGCCGGCCTGCAGCTTGGCGTCGGCCTCGGGCACCACCTTGTAGAGCCCGGCGGCTTCCACCACCGTGAAGCCCTGCAGCCTGAGCGCGGCGAGGAACTGGTCGAACGCGGCGGCGGGCGGTACCGGGCGCTCGGTCACCAGCGTGAGCTGGCCCTTCACGCGCGGGTCCACCACCACGTTGCGGCCGGTGATGGTGGCCATGGTGCGGGCCACGGCCTCGATGTCGGCATTGGCGAAGTTCAGCGTCACCGGCTCGCCCGAACGCACGCTGCCGGTGCTCGTGGTGATGGCCGTCTGTGCATTCAGCGGGCCGCTGGCGCAGGCGATGAGCGCGCATGCAGCTACGAATTTCATAGCGAAATGCAGGCGCGGGGAAGGCAAGGATTTCATTCGGTCAACCCACGGTGATGATGGAGCGCGCGCCGGTGCGCCGCCCGATGATGTTGAGGAGGTTCGCCAGCGCGGCCTCGCGGTCGGGCGCGGCCGTGGCCTCGCCGGTGAAGCGCAGCCGGTCGCCCACCCATTCGCCGCTGCCCTTGAGCAGCAGCGCGCCGCCCAGGGTGGAGAGCGTGAGCGTGGGCGCCGGGCCCTTGCCGTCCAGCGCCAGCCGGTAGCTGCCCATGGGGCGCAGGGTGGACAGGCGCGAGGACATGTCCAGCGCGTCCAGCTGCGCGGAGCCGGCCAGCTGCATGCGGCCGTTCGTCCAGTTCAGCGCCAGCGCCTGGGTGGACAGCGCCAGCCGGCCTTGCGGCTGCACGGTGTTCCAGGGCGTGCCCAGCCCGGCCAGCACGGCGGCGGGCCACTGGCTGCGGCCATCGGCGATCTGCACGCGCACGGTGTTCCAGCCGGCCTGCGCGGCGATGCCGATCGGCCCGGCCGTGGTGCAGCAGTCGGCGCGCAGCTCGGCGCGCACGCCGGCCCAGGCGGGCCAGAGGCGCCACTGCACGCGGCTGGGCAGGGTGGCGTGGTCCTGGCTGCCGCTACCGCCGGTCAGCAGCAGCTGGGCGGAGCCGTCCCACACGGTGCCGCGCGGCTCTGCCAGCTGCACCTGCCCGCTGCTGGCGCTGGCCACGCCGGCAGCCAGCCAGCGCGCGGGCGCGAACACGGCCAGCGCCGGCAGGGCGCCCAGCAGCAGGCCCAGCAGCGCCCAGCCCCAGGGCGAGCGCGGCAGGCCGGCGGAAGACGAATTGCGCGAGGAGAAGTTGCGGGCCACGGGGCGACGATGGATGAAGACGGCGAAGGAGCGGGCGGGCTTGAGGCAGCGCAGGTGCCGGCCTCAGGCCGGTGGCAGGGAGAGCACCACCGTGCCGTCCCAGCGCGGCACGCCGGTCGCTGCGGGGCTGGCCTGCGGGGCTGCCGGCGCGGCGCCGGGCAGGGCTGTGGCGGGGCGCAGGCCGTTGGCGCCGGCCTGGGGCGTGGATTCCGCCGCCGTGCTGCGCGTCAGCCGCGCTTCCAGCGGCACGGCGCGGGTCGTGCCACGGGCTTGCGTCAGCCAGCGTGCCAGCGCATCGGCCGGCACGGCCTTGAGGGTGACGGTGGCGCGGTCGCCTGCCGAAGACAGCTGCGCGCTGGTGCCCAGCTGCTGTGCGATCGAGGTCTGCAGCGCGCGCAGCGCATCGCCGCTGCGCGCACGGGGCACGCTCTGCAGCTGCTGCGCCTCGGCCTGCAGCGACTGCATGTGCTGCAGCTGCGCATCCAGCGCGGCATGGCGGGCGGGGGCGGTGCGCAGCACCTGCAGCGCGGGCGCCAGGGCCACCCACCAGAGCAGGGCCAGCGCCACCACGGAGCCGGCGGCGATGACCAGGGTCTGCTCGCGCCGGGCCAGCGCCCTCCAGCGCGCCTGCAGCACGGCGGCCATGGCCTGGGGGCTGTTGCTCTCGCTCCTGGCGCCGCTCTTGCCGCCGCTGCCGGGTGGGGTCGTCCTGCCGGTCATCGCGCGGTCTCCATGCGTATCTGCAGCTGGTTGTTGGTGTCGTTGGCGACGTAGCCGCGCGCCAGCAGACGCTGGTTCAGCGCATCGATCTGTTCGGGCGGCAGGTCCAGCCCGCGCAGCCGCAGCTCGCCCGTGGAATATTCCAGCGTGGCGGGCAGCTGCCCTTCGGGCAGGGTGGCGCCAGCGGCGGCCATGAGCGGCTCCAGGTCCGACGGCGACATGCTGCCGGCGGCCTGCCGCAGCTGGGCCAGTTCGCGTTCCATCTGCACCGGCGCATCGACGACGGCCTTGACCTGCGGGAAGGTCTGGGTGAGCGCGTTGCGCACGCCGGCTTCCTTGGCCGCCAGGGCCTGCTTTTCCTGCCAGGCCCAGACGTTGAGCCCCACCACCTGCGTGACCACGACGACGCCCAGCGCCCAGCGCGCGGCTCGCCACTGCGGCGCGCGCGCCAGCAGGCCGGCGGCGCTGCCGGCCTTGCGCAGCGCGCGAGTGCGGCCGCTGCTGGCCAGGTCGAACTGGGCCAGGTCCCAGCTGCCGCGGGCGGCGGCCAGGGCGCGCTGGCTGGCGGTGTGGATCTCGGCCGGGCGGCCCAGCAGCCGTTCGGCCAGGGTGGCCACGGCGGGTTCGGCGCGCAGCGGCGCGGGCGGGGCGGCGTCGGGGTCGCCTGCACCCTGCGCGGTGGTGGCGCCGGCCCAGTCCAGCGAGGCGGGGGTGAGCAGCAGCACCACCACGGCCTGGTCGGCGCCGTGGCCGGTGACGACCAGCTGCGGGTCTTCGGGCGTGCCGGTGGCGAAGTATTCGGGCGCGCCGCTGCCGGTGGGGCCGGGCGCGAATTCGGGCACCACGCGCGACACCGGCCGGCCGGCCGCTTCCAGCGCCTGCAGCGTGGCGCGCAGCCAGGCCCGGTCGCACACGGCCACCCAGGCCGGCTCGCCGGCGCGAGCGCCGGGCTCCAGCGCGAAGTGCAGCAGCACGGTGTCGTCGAGCACGCGCTCTTCCAGCAGGCCTTCGAGCACGGCCCGCAGGCGCGGCGCCTGGGTGCCGGTGCCTTGCGGCAGCGTCACGCGGTGCCACGACAGCAGGCGCGATGGCACCACGGCGACGGTCTCGCCGGCACGGCCCGGGTCGGGCAGCAGGGCGGCCGATGCGCTGGCGTTCCGCTGGGCGGTGTGTCCGTCGGCGGTCAGCGTGTAGCCGTACTCGGTGGACGGCCCCGGCATCTCCGGGGTCAGGGTAAGGATGAGGGTGCTCATGGATCGGTTTCGCGGGCCATTTTAGGGGCCTGCCATGACAGACCCGAGGGGTGGGTGGGACACCGGTCAGCGCAGCGTGTCGGCGCTGTCGCGCACGAAGCTGCCGCGCTCGCGCCAGAGGGTGCGCACCATGCCGCGCTGCTTGAGCACGAGCGAGCGTTCCTCCACCACCGCCGTGCCCAGCCGCAGCCGGCCGCGCACCTCGAAGTAGCTGGACGAGACGCTGTGCGTGGCGGCGGTCAGCTCGGCCTGGCTGCCGATCAGCCGGGCGGCGTCGCTCTCGCTGCGGAAATGCTGGCCCTCGCGCGCCTGCACCAGGCGCTGGGCGTCGGACATGTCGATCTTGTCGATGCTGGCCCACAGCACCACCGCGCTGGCGGTGTTGAGGTTGACCTGGGTGGGCACCGGCAGGATCGTGGCGTAGGGCGCGAGCGCCGCCACGCTGGCCGGCGGCAGCCCCCACCAGGTGAGCTGCGAGACGGTCTGCGGCATCAGCGGCGCGCTGGGGTTGTTGTTGCTGCTGCCGCCGCTGGCGATGCCTGCGCTGCCCGCGTTCGCCGCGTTGCCCGCCGTGCTGCTGGCCGGCGCGCCGGTGCCCGTGCCCGATGCGGTGCCCGCACCCGATGCGCTGGGCGGGCCGTGCAGCACCTGGGCCTGCACCATGCCGCGTGCGACCAGGTTCAGCTCCTGCATCGGCAGGCCCAGGTATTCGAAGAGCCGGGTGAACTGCCGCAGCGCCACCGGGTTCACCTGGCCGTTGGCGGCCAGGTTGCGCAGGTTCAGGCGCGACTGCATGTCGGTGATCTGGCCCGAGAGGAAGGCGTTGGCCGTGTCGGTGCTGGCGTCTTCCGCCTGGCTTACGCCGCGCTGGGCCGCGAGGAAGGTCGAAAGGCGGGCCTCTTCGAGCGGCACGGCCCAGGGCTCGGTCAGGTTGTCGGTGCCGTCGCCGCCGCGCGCGAGCGAGTCTTCGCGCAGGATCAGCCGCGACCAGTCCAGCGCGCCGATCAGTATCCACGCCGCCTGGATGCGGGCGCGTTCGGCGGTTTCGACCTCCACCGAGCGCCACTGCTGCCACATGGCGGCCGCGGCGAAGCTGGCCACCAGGGTCACGGTGAGCATGGCGGCCAGCAGGGCGGCGCCGGCCTGCGTGCCGTGTGCGGCGGCGCGCCGCCAGATCGGCGGCCTTGCGGCGCGGCAGCAGGGGCGGCGGTGCATCAGTCTCATGACTTGTTGCCGCCCTGCAGCGGATTCACCCAGTCGATCGTCATGCCGCCGGCCAGGGCGCCGCCCGGGGGCAGCATCAGATGCAGGCTGATGCCGTCGGGCACGCTGGCGGCCTCGGGCGAGAGCCCGCCCGGCACCTGCGGCCCCACGGGTGTGCCCGCGCTCGACTGCGCGTTCGACCAGGCGCCGCCGCGGAAATAGAAGAGCTGCCACTGCATGAGCGGCATCAGCACGGTTTCGGAGCGGCGGTCGGCCTCGCTGGGCGTGCGCGCCCATTGCGCGGCGTGCTGCCAGGCATCGTTCCACTCGCCGCGCGTGCGCAGCGGGCCCGACTGCCAGCGCAGCCATTGCGTGGTGTTGCCCACGGCGCGCAGCGTCCAGGCCACCACCATGGCGCCGTCGTCGGGCTGGCGCGTGCCGTGGCGCGTGAGGCGCAGCACCTGGCCGTCCCAGGCGATGGGCTGGGTGCCTTCGATGGCCTGCAGCGCGTCCAGGTCGGTCTTCCACTGCGCCAGCGCCGTCTGCATCACCAGCAGGCCGTCGGTGCGCTGGCGGGTCAGCTCCTGCGACCGCACCATGCCGTCGAGCCCGCGCCAGCTCATGATGGCGATCAGCGCCATCACCGCGATGGCGACCATCAGCTCGATCAGCGTGAAGCCGCGTGCAGCATTGGCCGGCGCCGGGCGCGGCGCGTTCCAGCGGCCGCCGCGCAAGGGCCGCCCCGCCGCGCTGGCGGCGTCCTCCTTCCCGCATCGCGCAGCGAGGCGAGAGAGGGGCGAAGGCGCGCTGCGCCTCAGGGGGGGGCTCATCAATACCTTCCGACGATGGTGGACACGCGCAGCACCGAGTTGTCGCCGTCGAACACCTGGGCGTCCACGCGGCGGAACTGCGGGTTGGGCAGCGGCAGCACCATCACCAGCACGCCGTAGCTGCGGCCCGCCTGTTCGCAGGTGGTGCGGCCGTCGCCGATGGACGGCATCTGGGCCGACAGGCGCACCTTCACCAGTTCGTTCTCGGCGCAGATGTGGGCCAGCAGCACGTCGGTCTCGCGCGCGGCGTTGCGCGTCAGGGCCGAGGTGGCCTGCATGCCGGCCAGCAGCGCGATGGCGACGATGGCCAGCGCCACCATCACCTCGATCAGCGTGAAGCCGTTGCGTGCACCGCGCCGGGCGGTGGGGAATGGACGCCGCCGCAGCATCACTGCACGCCCTGCGCGGCGAAGGGCCGCAGCCCGTCGGTGGCCACGCGCACGGCCCGCTGCGGGTGGGCGCTGCTCACGATTACGACCTGCTGCGCGCCGATGAGCGGCTCCGGCCCCAGCCACAGCTCGGCCGGGCCGCTGACGCCGGTGGTGGGTTCCAGCCATTGCGTGGGCATCTTGGTGCCGGCCGGCAGCCCGTCGAAGCGGAAGCCCTGCGGCCCGCCGCGCCAGCGCACCGCCACGCCCGAAGCGCGCGACTGCGCCCGCGCAGATTCAAGCAGCGCCGCCAGCCGCTCGCCTTCGCGCTGCAGCTGCGTGTCGCCGTTGTCGCGCAGGGCGAAGCCCACGCCGGCGGTGGCCAGGGCGATGATGGAGATGACCACCAGCAGTTCCAGCAGCGTGAATCCGCGCGCACGCCCCGGGGGATTCAAAGGAAAAAGACGAGCAGGCTGCACGGAAGACGCACGCAAATGCCGGTGTCAGTCGCGGAGAGCTTGCGCCGCCGGGCCGCCCCCAGGCGAAACGCGGCTCCCTCGGAGGGCAGGGAGCGACGCGCAGTGCGCGACCGTGGGGGCCATCCTTATTGCCAGCTGCCGATATCCGCGTTCTTGCCTTCGCCGCCGGACTGGCCGTCGGCGCCGAGCGACATCACGTCCACCTCGCCCTTGATGCCGGGGTTCAGGTACTGATACGGGCGGCCCCAGGGGTCGTTGGGCAGCTTTTCCAGGTAGGGGCGCCAGTTGTTCGGCACCGGGCCGGTGGTGGGCTTGGCGATCAGCGCCTGCAGGCCCTGCTCGGACGTGGGGTAGCGCTGGTTGTCCAGGCGGTAGAGCTTGAGCGCCTGCATGATGTTGGTGATGTCGGTGCGCGCCGCGGTGCTGCGGGCGTCGTCGGCGCGGTCCAGCACGTTGGGCACGATCAGCGCGGCCAGCACGCCGATGATGACCAGCACCACCATCAGCTCGATCAGCGTGAAGCCGGCCGACACGCGGCGGCGCAGCCGCTGGGCGAAACGCGGGCGCGCAGAGGCGCACGGGGTGGGCGAAAGGGCGGCGGGAGTGTGTTGCATTGCGGGCAAGAGACTCGGGTGGGTGCGCAGTTCTGACATATCCGGTCAATCATAATCCTGCAATGGTGACAAACACATTCAGCCCCTGGGGCGTGCGCCTGGGCACGATGGCGCTCTGGGTTCTGGCAGGCGCCAGCGTGGTGTATTGGGGGCTGCGGCTCTCGGCCCAGGCGCCGGCCTGGCCGGTGGCCGCCCCGGCGCCCGAGCCCGTGGCGCCCGATGCGCAGGCCCTGGCGCGCCTGCTGGGCGCCGGCCCGGTGGCCCCGGCCGAGGCGCCTGCCGCGGCCAGCCGCTTCGCTCTGGTGGGTGTGCTGGCCGGCACGGCCAGCGGCCATGGCGCGGCGCTGATCGCCGTGGACGGCAAGCCGCCCAAGCCCTACCGGGTGGGCAGCGAGATCGAGCCCGGCCTGGTGCTGCAGTCGCTCGCGCGCAGCCAGGCGCGGCTGGGGCCGTCGAGGGATGGCGCCACCAGCATGACGCTGGAAATCCCGATCAAGAAATGAGGTGCTTTGCGCCGGTGCCCGCCAGCGCCAGCGGCACCCGCAGCCATTCGCCGTAGCCGGGCGCGGGCGCCGTCCATTCGTGCGACAGGGGCGCCACGGCGCCATGCTGCTGCAGCCACTGCACGCAGCGCGCCACGCCCGCATGGGTGATCCACAGCACATCGCCGCCATGCTCCAGCGCCTGCTGCGCGGCTTGGGCCAGCGCGGCCTGCACGCGGGCCAGCATGTCCGTCAGCGCTTCGCCGCCACCTGGGTGGTGGCGGGCGAAGTCGGCGGTCCAGGCGTCGATGTCGGCGCGGGGGATATGGGCCCAGGCGCGGTTTTCCCAGGTGCCGAAGTCCAGTTCGGCCAGCCGGTGATCGGTTTCAAAGGCCAGATCAGGCCGCAGCGCTTGCAGCGCCTGCGCGAGCTGCTCGCATCTTCGTAGCGGCGAGGTGGCGGCTCCGGCCAGCCGGCCGGGCAGGGCGGCCTGCAGCCGGGCGGCGCAGGCGTGGGTGGCGTCTGCATCGGCGGGCACGTCGTGGCGGCCGTAGCAGATGCCGGCATCGATCAGCGGCCGGGCGTGGCGCACCAGCCAGAGTTGGGGCGGGGCGGGCGGCATCAGCCCAGGCCGCCGCGCTGCGCCAGCGCGATGGCGGCGCCCAGGTAGCAGGCGATCTCGCAGACCTGCTGCGTCGCGCCCAGGCAGTCGCCGGTGAAGCCCTGTAGCCGGCGCTGGAACCAGCGGCCCATCCACGCGGCGGCGAGGGCGCTGGTAATCAGCACCGCGGCGAGCAACGGGGCGCCCAGCACCCACCCGGCCAGCGCCAGCGGCGGCACGCACCAGGCCGCAGCGGCCCACAGCGCCGGCGTGGCGATGCGTTCGGCCAGCGGCTTGCTCTTGGAGGTGGCGGTGTCTCCCACATGCGGCAGCCGCCAGATCAGCAGCAGCGGCCAGCCGCGCGAAAGCACATGCCCGGCCCAGAGCGAGACCAGCGCCGCCCCCAGCCCGTGCGTGCCGATGAGCGCCAGCAGCGCCACCTTGGCCAGCAGGGCCAGCACCAGCGCCATGGCGCCGAAGGCGCCGATGCGCGAATCCTTCATGATCTCCAGCGCCCGTTCGCGCTGCGCGCTGCCGCCCAGGCCGTCGGCCACGTCGGCGAGGCCGTCTTCATGGAAGCCCCCGGTGGCGATCACGGTGGCGATGGTGCAGCCCACGGCGGCGATGAGCGGCACGAGCGGCGGCTGCCCGCTGAGCGCCGCGTGCAGCGCGGCATAGGCGGCTGCGGCGATGGCGCCCACCAGCCAGCCCACGCCTGGAAAGTGCGCCGCGCTGGCCCGCAGCATGGCCGGGCTGTAGCCCACCCAGTCCGCCAGCCGCCCGGTGACGGGCAGCCGCGTGAAGAACTGCACGGCCAGCAAATAGTGGCGCAGGGCTTGCTGCATGCTGCTGCTATGGTTTCGGTAGCTGAATACGCAGGTAAATCAAGCGCTGGCGGCCTGAAAGACCTGCATCAGGCCTTGAGGAACAGCCGGTACGCCGGGTTGGCCGTCTCTTCCACCCAGGGGTAGTCCAGCGCCTGCAGGAAGGCGTCGAACGCAGCCTTGTCGTCCGCCGGCACCTGCATGCCCACGAGGATGCGGCCATAGTCCGCGCCCTGGTTGCGGTAGTGGAACAGGCTGATGTTCCAGCTCGGCTGCATCAGGCTCAGGAACTTGAGCAGCGCGCCGGGGCGCTCGGGGAAGGTGAAGCGCATCAGCCGCTCTTCCTGCGCCAGCGCCGAATGGCCGCCGACCAGATGGCGCAGGTGTTCCTTGGCCAGCTCGTCGTGGGTCAGGTCCAGCGCCTCGAAGCCCTGCTGCCGGAAGGTGTCGGCGATCTGCGCGGATTCGCCCCGGCCCTGCGTCGTCAGGCCCACGAAGACGTGGGCGCGCGCGGCATCGCTGATGCGGTAGATGAATTCGGTCACGTTGCGCGGGCCGCCGGGCAGCGAGCCCACGGCCTCGCAGAAGCGCCGGAAGCTGCCGCGCTCTTCGGGGATGGTGATGGCGAAGAGGGCCTCGCGCTCCTCGCCCACCTCGGCGCGCTCGGCCACGAAGCGCAGGCGGTCGAAGTTCATGTTGGCGCCGCAGAGGATGGCGGCGTAGGTCTCGCCCGTGGTCTTGCGCTCGGCCACGTACTGCTTGATGGCGGCCACGGCCAGCGCGCCGGCCGGCTCCACGATGCTGCGCGTGTCCACGAAGATGTCCTTGATGGCGGCGCAGACGGCGTCGGTATCGACGGTGATGAATTCATCCACCAGCCCCTGCGCGACGCGGAAGGTCTCCTCGCCCACCAGCTTGACGGCCGTGCCGTCGGAAAAGAGGCCCACGTCCGCCAGCGCCACGCGCTCGTGCGCGCGCACCGACTGCGCCATGGCGTCGGAGTCGTTCATCTGCACGCCGATCACCTTGATGTCCGGACGCACGGCCTTGATGTAGTTGGCCACGCCGCTCACCAGCCCGCCGCCGCCGATGGCGACGAAGACCGCATCGAGCCGGCTGCTGCCCAGGCTCTGCAACTGGCGCAGGATCTCCATGGCGATGGTGCCCTGGCCGGCGATCACGTCGGGGTCGTCGAACGGGTGGACGAAGGTCAGGCCCTGCTCCTGCTGCAGCTGCACGGCATGGCCGTAGGCGTCGGAATAGCTGTCGCCATGCAGCACCACGTCGCCGCCCAGGGTCTTGACCGCATCCACCTTGAGCTGCGGCGTGGTGGTGGGCATCACCACCACGGCGCGCGTGCCCAGCTTGCGTGCGCTCATCGCCACGCCCTGGGCATGGTTGCCGGCGGAGGCGCAGATCACGCCCCGGGCCAGCTGCTCGGCCGTCAGGTGCGCCATCTTGTTGTAGGCGCCGCGCAGCTTGAAGCTGAAGACGGGTTGCTGGTCTTCGCGCTTGAGGAGCACCTGGTTGCCCAGCCGCTGGCTGAGGGCGTGGGCGGGCTGCAGATCGGACTCGACGGCCACGTCATAGACGCGTGCCGTCAGGATCTTCTTGAGATAGTCGAACGGGGAAAGAGGCGGGGTGGTCATGGGCGGGCGGCGGTCTGCATCGAACGAAAGCCCCGCCGAAGGGCAGGGGCCGACATCATAGGCTTTGGCCCAGGCGCTCCCCGTGGATTGCGAACGGGCAAAAAAAAACGGCCCCGAACCGTGAGGTCCAGGGCCGAATCCATCCTTTGAGGAGATGGAGGAGACAATAGGTGCGCCACTCATGAAAAGCAGCGCATGGGGCAAGTGTAGCCCAATGGATGCTGCGATGCAGCAAAATCTGGGTAGCGTGTGGCAGATTGGCTGCTGATTCGCCTAATTTTTGGAAAAAAACAACATGGAATGCACTGTCAGCTGGACCGGAGCGAGCGGAACGCGCTCGGGCATGGGCTTCATCGCGGAAACCGGCAGCGGCCACGTCCTGGCGATGGACGGCGCGCCGGATGCCGCCAACCCGGCCAACGGCGGCCAGAACCTGGCCCCGCGCCCGATGGAAACCGTGCTCGCCGGAACCGGCGGCTGCACGGCCTACGACGTGGTGCTGATCCTCAAGCGCGGCCGGCACGATGTGCGGGGCTGCAGCGTCAAGCTCACCTCCGAGCGGGCCGACACCGATCCGAAGGTGTTCACCAAGATCCACATGCAGTTCACCGTCACCGGCCGCGGCATTCCGCCGGCCGCCGTGGAGCGCGCCATCGCCATGAGCCACGACAAGTACTGCTCGGCCAGCATCATGCTGGGCAAGACCGCCGAGATCACGACGGGCTACGACATCGTCGAGGCCTGAGCCTTACCGGGCGCCGCCGCGTTGCGGCCAGGGCTTGCTTGCTGAGATCGTGAACACGTTCTTATAGATAGTGCGCGGTGGTCGTCATGACCTTGGCCGCGGCACGCATCGCCAGGCGGGCCGGCGCGGGCAGGGGCACGGCGCCGGCGGCCAGCGCGTGGTTGGCGTGCCGCTCCTCGTCGGCCTGCATGCGGGACACCACGGCGCGCGAGGCGTGGTCGTCGGCCGGCAGCCGGCCCAGATGCCCTTGCAGGTGGGAGGCCACCTGGCGTTCCGTTTCCACCACGAAGCCCAGGCTCACGCGGTCGCTCACCTTGGCCGCCACGAAGCCGATGGCGAAGGCGCCGGCATACCAGAGCGGATTCAGCAGGCTGGGGCGAGCGCCCAGGGCATCCAGGCGTTCCTGGGTCCAGGCCAGATGGTCGGTCTCTTCGCGCGCCGCCTCCAGCAGTTCGCGCCGCAGTACCGGGTCGGACGTCACGCTGGCCTGGGCGGTGTAGAGCGCCTGCGCGCAGACCTCGCCCACATGGTTGACCCGCATCAGTGCGCCGGACAGGGCTCTGTCTGGTACGGAAAGTGCTTGTTGTGCGACGCCCCGTGCCGGAGACGCTTCGGCCGCCACGGGCTTGGCGAACAGGGTCCTCAGTGCCGCATCGGCCGCGTTCAGGAGTTTGTCCATGGTGAGTCTTCCAGAGAGGTTCAATACATTGCTGTAAGTGCTTGAGCCGTCAGCCTTTGCCGTCTGCCGTTGTCAGGAATTTTCCTGTCCCCGGCCACTGTTGCAACACCGCAACGAAAACAGGCTTTGCTAAAGGATTGTGCGGGAATTCCTTTGCGAAACCCGCTGGCGTCTGTTGCAATATCAGTAACTTCCCCACCAGGAGGTTGGCCCGGGGAACCGGCGAGGGTTGCGCGCTTTGCATGACGCAGCTCAGCCCTCCGAACCGGCGCCCTCTGTTTAACCTTGGAGTACTCGCAATGAAAAAATCTCTGATTGCCCTGGCTGTGCTGGCTGCTGCTTCCGGCGCTGCAATGGCTCAATCGTCCGTGACCCTGTTCGGTATCGTTGACACCGCTGTTGGCTACGTCAACAAGGCCAACGCCAACGGCGACAACCTGTACGGCCTGAGCACCAGCGGCAACGCTACGAGCCGTCTGGGCTTCCGTGGCACGGAAGACCTGGGTGGCGGCCTGAAGGCTGGCTTCTGGCTCGAAGGCGAAATCTTCGGTGACAACGGCAACGCCAACGGCTTCAACTTCCAACGTCGTTCCACGATCAGCCTGATGGGCAACTTCGGTGAAGTGCGCCTGGGCCGTGACCTGACCCCCACCTACGCCAAGACCAGCAGCTACGACCTGTTCGGCCAAACCGGCATCGGTCAATTCAAGGGCTGGAGCAACTGGAACGGCAGCGCCGTGGCTGATGCCAACGACATCCGTTCGAGCAACATGGTCAGCTACTACACGCCCAACTTCAGCGGCTTCACCGGCGGCGTGGGCTATGGCTTCGACGAACAAACCGTCGGCAAGGCTGGCCGTTACGCTGGTGCTTTCGGCGCCTACGACAACGGTCCTCTGAGCGTTGCTCTGTCGTACGACCGTCGCGATCTGGCTGCCGCTTCCAAGCGTGACACCCTGACCGTGTCGGGCTCCTACGACCTGAACGTCGCCAAGCTGAGCACGATCCTGCAACAGTCCAAGTACGAAACGCCTGGCCTGGCTGATGCCAAGTTCAACGCATACGCTATCGGCGCTTCCATGCCCGTCGGCGCTGGCGAGTTCAAGCTGCAATACGCTCTGTACGACCAAAAGGCCATCAGCTCCAAGGCTCACCAACTGTCCCTGGGCTACGTGCACAACCTGTCCAAGCGCACCGCTGTGTACGGCACCGTGGCTTACCTGAAGAACAAGGACCAGTCCAACCTGGGCCTGGACGCCAAGAACCTGAACACGACCGGCCCCGGCGCTGGCAACAACCAAACCGGCGTGCAAGTCGGTGTGCGTCACTCCTTCTAATTTCCGGCTGGCCTAGCCAGCTTGAGTTAGCAAGAAGACAAGAAACCGCTGCCCTCGGGCAGCGGTTTTTTTTTGTCGCGCAGGTAACAGGACTTAAGGGAAAACGACTGTGGTTTTGAGGTGCTTGCCCTATGTTGGTCATCGCCCTTGGTTCCTAGAATGAGATTCCTTCCCTTACAGAAAGAGACAAACCATGCGCATTCCGTTTGTGAAAAAAACGCTGGCGATGACGGCTCTGGCCGCAGTGGCGCCTTTGGCCTTGGCACAGCAGGCCCCCGCCACCAGCAGCGTGCAGCTGTATGGGATCGTGGATGTGGCCTATCGCCATACCAACAATGAAGGTGCCAACGCGGACGGATCGCTGAGCCAGATGATCGGTGGCGGTATGTCGCAGAGCCGCTGGGGCATCAACATCAATGAAGAACTGGGTGGCGGCCTGAAGGCCATCGCCAACCTGGAGAACCGCTTCAACGCCGACAGCGGCACGCCGACGACGCCTTACTTCCAGCAGTCCTGGGTCGGCCTGCAGGGCGGTTTCGGCCGTGTCACCCTGGGGCGCCAGTACAACATGCTGTTCGACCTGGTGACCTCCACCTATGCGTCGTTCCCGTACTCGCCCTACATGGAAGCCTACAAGCCCGAACTCGGGATGGCGATGGGTGCGCGTGCCAACAATGCCATCAAGTACCTGGCCGAGGTGGGCGACTTCCGCGGCGCGCTGCAGTATTCCTTCGACGAGGGCAATACGGTGGACAAGTTGGGCGCCAACGTGAACCCGGCCGGCGCCATCCGCACGGCAGGCGGCTACCTGCGCTACGCATCGGGCGGCGTGGCTGCCGGCGTGGGCTACCTGAACACGCGCCTGCCGGGCGGCACGGATGTGGATGCCTGGACGCTGGGCGGCTCCTACCGCACCGGCCCCTGGTACCTGGCCCTGGGCTACGGGCTGAACAAGCGGCAGGATGCCTATGGCTTCAATACCGCCGGCGTCGTGGACAGCTCCATCATGGGCGCGTACTGGTCCGGCTCCTCCAACGGCGGCTTCCTGCCGGGCGCTGCCGCCAATCCGGCCAATCCCGCGAGCGTGCTGAACCTGCGTGACCACGCCGACAAGCGCCAGATGTACAAGGTGGGCGTGGGCTACCAGGCCACGTCGCAGATCAACATCGGCGTGCATTACTTCCATGCCCGCCAGTCGGGTTCGGCATCCGGTGCCTACAGCGGCAAGGCGGACTTCCTCGTGTCCGTGCTGGACTATGCGCTCTCCAAGCGCACCGATGCGTATTTCGCGGTGGACCACACCCGTGTGAACGGCGGCGCCGGCATGGCGCTGGACAGCAACGGTGCGCGCAACCGTACCGGCATCACGGTGGGCATGCGCCACCGCTTCTGATCGCTGCGCCATTGCGCCGACATGCGCTGGCAGGAGGGCCCCACGCTTCGGCGTGCCGGCCGCCTGCCCAGGCCGACGGATTCCCGTTTGGGACCGTCGGCTTTTTTGTGGGTGCGAGGCGGGGAAGAAGAGACTTACACCAAGCTGGCTGGCACTGCACTTGCTGATGAGTGGGCCTGCGTTCGAGCTGGTCGCTAGGAGTGTGTGAATGGTCGCGGTGCAGCAGTCCTTCGCTGGACGGTATTCGATTGTCATGTCGCATGAAGCGCCGCTTGTCGCCTCCGCTTCCCGTGACCGGGCCGCTGCCGTGAGATCTGCCGGCGCCGGCCTGCCAGGTCCCCGGCTGCCGCTCTGCAATGCACGCGTGCCCTGCGTTTGCACATGCCCTGAGTCCCGTGCGCGAAATATCTCCTGCTAGCATGCCTCTCCCAACTCCGGTTCACTGAATGCTCGCCTTTATCCTGCGCCGCCTCATCCAGGCCGTGATCGTGATGATCACCGTGGCTTTCATCTCGTTCATGCTGTTCCAGTACGTGGGCGACCCCGTCGTGTCCCTGCTGGGGCAGGACGCGACGCCCGATCAGATCCGCGACATGCGCGCCGCGCTGGGGCTGGACCAGCCCTTCGTCGTGCAGTTCTGGCATTTCCTGGTGAATGCGGCGCAGGGGGAGTTCGGCATCAGCCTGCGTCAGGGCGCTAAGGTCTCGCGGCTGATCGCCGAGCGCTTTCCGGCGACGCTGGAACTGGCCCTGGTGGCCGCCGTGATGGCGCTGCTGATCGGCCTGCCGATGGGCGTCTATGCGGCGCTGCGCCGGGGCACGTTCATGAGCCAGGTGTTCATGACGATCTCGCTGCTGGGCGTTTCGCTGCCCACCTTCCTGATCGGCATCCTGCTGATCCTGGTCTTCGCCGTGCATCTGGGCTGGTTCCCGAGCTTCGGCCGGGGCGAGGTCACCCAGATCGGCTGGTGGAGCACCGGCCTGCTCACGGCCAAGGGCTGGCACCACATCGTGCTGCCGGCCGTGACGCTGGCCATCTACCAGCTCACGCTCATCATGCGGCTGGTGCGTGCCGAGATGCTGGAAGTGCTGCGCACCGACTACATCAAGTTCGCCCGGGCGCGGGGCCTCTCCGACCGGGCCATCCACTTCGGCCATGCGCTCAAGAACACCCTGGTGCCGGTGATGACGATCACGGGCCTGCAGCTGGGTGGGCTGATCGCCTTCGCCATCATCACCGAGACGGTCTTCCAGTGGCCGGGCATGGGCCTGCTGTTCATCCAGGCCGTCACCTTCGCCGACATTCCCGTGATGGCCGCCTACCTGTGCCTGATCGCGCTGATCTTCGTGGTCATCAACCTGGTGGTGGACCTGCTCTATTTCGTGGTCGATCCACGCCTGCGCGTGGGCAAAGCCGGAGGACATTGACATGGCGAGCGCAGCCGGCGGCAACGTGATGCCCCCCACCCCCCGTCTCAAGGCCGGCGGACGGGCCTTTGCGCAGATCGCGCAGTTCCACCCCGAACTCACGGCCTTCCGGCGCGACCTGCACGCCCATCCCGAACTGGGCTTCGAAGAGGTCTATACCGGCTCGCGCGTGAAAGAGGCGCTCAAGGTCTGCGGGGTGGACGAGATCCACGACGGCATCGGTCGCACTGGCATCGTCGCCGTCATCCGTGGGCAGGGGCGGGGCAGCGGCAGCATGGTGGGCCTGCGCGCCGACATGGATGCGCTGCCCATCACCGAGCAGAGCGATGCGCCCTGGAAGTCGTGCAAGCCCGGGCTCATGCACGGCTGCGGCCATGACGGCCACACCGCCATGCTGGTGGGCGCGGCACGCTATCTGGCGGCCACGCGCAACTTCGACGGCACGGCGGTGCTGATCTTCCAGCCGGGCGAAGAGGGCTTCGGCGGCGCGCGCGTGATGATCGAGGACGGCCTCTTCGAGCGCTTTCCCGTGCAGTCGGTCTATGCCATGCACAACTGGCCGGCGATGAAGCCCGGCACGGTGGGGCTCAACGCCGGCGCCATGATGGCGGCGGCCGACCGCGTCACCATCGAGATCAACGGCCGCGGCGGCCATGGCGCGCATGCCTACCAGGCGGTCGATGTGGTGCTGGTGGCCGCGCACATCATCACGGCCGTGCAGTCCATCGTCTCGCGCAACGTGCGGCCGCTCGACAGCGCCGTCATCAGCCTGTGCGCGGTGCAGGCGGGCGACCTGGGCGCGTTCAGCGTGATTCCTGGCTCGGCCACGCTGGTGGGCACGGTGCGCAGCTTCGATCCGGCCGTGCAGGAGATGGTGCAGCGGCGCATCCAGGAAGTGTGCGGCGCGATCGCGCTGGGCTTCGGCGCCACGGCCAGCGTGCGCTACGAGCGCATCTATCCGGCCACCATCAACACCGAGGAGCATGCGATCTTCGCGGGCGACGTAGCCGAGCGGCTGGTGGGGGCCGACAACGTCGTGCGCGACCTGGAGCCCAGCATGGGCGCCGAGGACTTCTCCTTCATGCTGCAGAGCCGCCCGGGTGCCTATCTGCGCATCGGCCAGGGCATGGGGCCGGGCAACAGCGCGCTGCACAACAGCCGCTACGACTTCAACGACGACATCCTGCCGCTGGGGGCAGCGCTGCATGCCAGCCTGGTGGAACAGGCGATGCCGCTGGCTACGCTATGACGCAGCGCTCGCCCGAAGGCGGCGGCCCATCCATCCTGGCCCTCTGCCTGGGATGGGTGCGCCGATGGGCGGCAGCGCCCGTCCTGCTTGCGCTCGTTGCTCTCCATCCGATAGCGTTCGCGCAGACCATCCGCATCGCCGACCAGGGCGATGCGCTGTCGATGGACCCGCATTCCCTCGACGAGGCGCTGCAGCTCAGCCTGCTGGGCAACGTCTACGAGCCGCTGGTGGGCCGCAACAAGGACCTGAGCCTGGCACCGGCCCTCGCCAAGGCCTGGCGGCAGACGGCGCCCACCGTCTGGCGCTTCGAGCTGCGCCAAGGCGTGCGCTTCCACGACGGATCGGCCTTCACGGCGGACGATGTGGTGTTCTCGCTGGAGCGCGCGCAGATGGCCGGCTCGGGCATGAAGAGCTATGTCGGCTCCATCAAGCAGGTGCGCAAGATCGACGAATACACGGTGGAGATCGAGACGGCCATGCCCTATCCGATCCTGCCCGAAGTGCTCACCACCGTGTACATGATGAGCCGCCCGTGGTGCGAGGCACAGGGCGTGCTGGCGCCCTCCGATGCGCGCAGCGCAGGCACCAGCGGGCGCACCCTCATGCGGGCCAACGGCACCGGCCCGTTCCGCCTGGGTGAACGCCTGCCGGGCGTGCGCACGGTCTTCGTGCGCAATGCCGGCTATTGGGCGCCCATCGAAAGCAATGCCGCCGAGGTCGTCTTCACGCCCATCGCCCGCGACGCGGACCGGCTGGCGGCGCTGCTCTCGGGCCGGGTGGACGTGATGGAGCCCGTGCCGGTGGAAGAGATCGCGCGCGTCAACGCGAACCCCGGCACGCGCGCGGTCACCGGGCCGGAGCTGCGCACGATCTTCCTGGGCATGGACCAGCAGCGCAGCGAGCTGCTCTATTCCAGCGTGCGGGGCCGCAACCCGTTCAAGGACGCGCGCGTGCGCCGCGCCTTCTACCAGGCCATCGACATCGATGGCATCCGCAAGGACGTGATGCGCGGCGCCTCCAACCCCGCGGCCTGGCTGGTGGGCCCGGGCGTGAACGGCTTCCAGGCCGATGCCAAGCGGCTGCCCTACGACGTGGCCGCCGCCAAGCGCCTGATGGCGGAGGCGGGCTATGCCGAGGGTTTCGAGATCACGCTCAACTGCCCGGACGACCGCTACGTGAACGATGCGCGCATCTGCCAGGCCGTGACCTCCAACCTGTCGCGCATCCAGGTCAAGGTGCGGCTGAAGCTGGAAAGCCGGCGCAGCTATTTCCCCCGGGTGCTGCGGCGCGACACCAGCTTCTATCTGCTGGGCTGGGCGCCCTCCACCTACGATGCGGAGGATGCCCTGGGCGCCCTGGTGGCCTGCCCCGACGGCAAGGGCGCGGGCCAGTACAACCTGGGCGGCTACTGCAATCCGCGGGTGGATGCGCTGATCCGCCGCATCGCTGTGGAGACCGACAAGGCCCGCCGCGACGCGATGATCCGCGAGGCGTTCCAGATCCACGCGGAAGACGTGGGCCATCTGCCGCTGCACCAGCAGCAACTGGCCTGGGGCGTGTCCGACAAGCTGCGCCTGGTGCAGCTGGCCGACAACAACATGCCCTTCAAGTGGATGAGCATCCAGTGAGGCGTTGCCGTCCGGCTGCCCGTTTCACGTGGAGAACTCCTGCCTGAGCGCTGCCGCCAGGCGCAGCACATCGTCCTCGGTGGTGTAGATCGCCGGCGCCACGCGCACGCAGGCGCCGCTGGCGGCGCCGTTGCGGGCCACCGTCAGCACCTTGTAGCGCTCGCGCAGCAGGGTCGCCAGCGCGGCGGCCTGCTGCGGCGCGGCCTGGCCCCGCACGCGGAAGGCCGTGATGCCACCGTTCATGCCGGGCTCGTCCGGCGTGAGCACCTCCAGCGCTGGGATGCGCCGCGCCTGCGCGACCCAGAGATCGCGCAGGTGGCGCAGCCGCGCGGCCTTGGCCGCCGTGCCGATCTGCTGGTGCAGCGCCAGGGCGGTGGGCAGGGTCAGCGCGGCCGCGAAGTTGAGCGTGCCCGTATGCACCCGCGAGGCGACGGAGCTGCGGGGATGGTCCTGGTCGCCCAGCTGCGGATCGATGTCCTGCAGCCGGTGGGCCGCGATGCGCAGGCAGCCCATGCCGACCGGCGCGCCGATCCACTTGTGCAGGTTGAAGGCGATGAAGTCCACGCCCAGCGTGTGGGGTGCCACGTCCAGCTGGCCCCACGAATGCGCGGCGTCGAGGATCACGTCGATGCCGCGGGCGCGTGCCTGCTCGGCGATCTCCTTGACCGGAATGACCAGCCCCGTGCGGTGGCTCAGGTGGGTGAGCAGCACCAGCCTGAGCCGCGGATGCGCCGCGAAGGCGGCCGCATAGGCGTCGATGACGGCCTGGCGGGTGGCCGGCTCGGGCAGGGCGATCTTCACCACCTGCACGCCGCGCCGCTCCGCCAGCCACTGCATGGCGTACTGGGCGGAGTCGTAGTCCAGGTCCGCGTAGAGCACCGCGTCGCCCGGCCGCAGGCGGTTGTAGTTGCTGATGAGCAGCTGCAGCGCCTCGGTCGCGCCGCGGGTGAGCGCCACTTCGTTCACGTCGAAGCCGGCCGCCGCGGCCACTGCCGCGCGGGCGGCTTGCCAGTCCGCGCCGAAGCGCGTGCGCGCATAGGCCGTGTTCTCGCGGTTGACCTTTTCGGTCAGGCGCAGGTACTGGGCCAGCACCGGCCGGGCCATGATGCCCCAGTAGCCGTTCTCCAGGTTGGCGAGCGAGGTGTCGGTGTCGTAGAGGCCGCGCACGGCCTGCCAGAAAGCGGTGTCGGCCGCGATCGGGCCACTGCCACTGGCCGCGGGCAGCGTGAAGCCGGCATCCTGCGCCAGGCTGGGCGCGGCGATGGCTGCGCCGAAGGCGCCGAGAAAGCCCCGGCGGGGCAGGAGGGAGGGATTCATGGGAAGGGATGCGGTCATCGATCGCCGGCTGCCGGAACACGAAACGAAACCCTGCGCCGAGCCGGAAGCCGGTCTTTATGGCACAACTCGATGACACAATCGTGGAACCGCATCGGACGGCGCGCCATGGCCGCCCGATCGGACGCCCCAGCAGCATGCAGGCCGCGAGAGCCTGCCGGTTCCGTTGGGCCAGCTGGCCCGCTCCTGAAGACTTCGCGATGAAAAATCCACTCTCCCTTTGGCTCGACAGCGACGTCGCCTACAGCTTTCGCACCTCGCCCGTGGCCGTGGGCGCGGCGCTGGTGGCGCTGCTGTGCCTGTTCTGCGCCGTGTTCGCCCCGTGGGTCGCGCCGCACAACCCGTTCGACCTGACCACGCTGGAGCTGTCGGACGCGCGCCTGCCGCCCGCCTGGAACACCGAGGGCGGCGGCAGCCTGAAGTACCTGCTGGGCACCGACGACCAGGGCCGCGACATTCTCTCGGCCGTGATCTACGGCGCGCGCATCTCGCTCATCGTGGGCTTCGCCTCGGTGGCGCTGTCGGTGGTGGTGGGCGTGGCGCTGGGCCTGCTGGCCGGCTTCAAGGGCGGCTGGATCGACGCGCTGCTGATGCGCCTGTGCGACGTGATGCTGTCCTTTCCCGCCATCCTGGTGGCGCTGCTCATCGCCGGCGTGGGGCGGGCGATGTTTCCCAACGGCGGCGAGTCGCTCGCCTTCGGCGTGCTGATCCTCTCCATCTCGCTGACCGGCTGGGTGCAGTACGCGCGCACGGTGCGCGGCTCCACGCTGGTCGAGCGCAACAAGGAATACGTGCAGGCCGCGCGGGTGACGGGCGTGTCTTCGCTGCGCATCATGCGGCGCCACGTGCTGCCCAACGTGCTCGGGCCGGTGCTGGTGCTGGCCACGATCCAGGTGGCGACGGCCATCATCACCGAGGCGACGCTGTCCTTCCTGGGCGTGGGCGCGCCGCCCACCTCGCCGTCGCTGGGCACGCTGATCCGCATCGGCAACGACTACCTCTTTTCGGGCGAATGGTGGATCACCGTGTTCCCGGGCGCCATGCTGGTGCTGATCGCCGTCTCGGTGAACCTGCTGGGCGACTGGCTGCGCGATGCGCTCAACCCGCGCCTGCGCTGAAGATGGAGCGCCACCCCCTGAGCGACTTCGTCGCTTCCCCCTCCTCTCATCGCTGCGCGATGGGGATGGGGACGCCGCCCTCACTGCGGGGCGGCCCTTGCTCGGCGGCCACTGGCCTGGGCCGTGGCGGTTTCCGGCGCCGTGCCGGGCACATCGGATTACGGATGGATTGATATGTCTCTTCTCGAAGTACAGAACCTCGTCGTCGAATTCCCCGGCCGCCGCGGCACGCTGCGGGCGCTGGACGACATCTCCTTTTCCATCGCGCCGGGCGAGATCCTGGGCGTGGTGGGTGAATCCGGCGCGGGCAAGTCGCTCACGGGCGCTTCCATCATCGGCCTGCTGGAGCCGCCGGGGCGCATCGCCTCCGGCCGCATCCTGCTGCAGGGCGAGCGCATCGACGACCTGCCCGCGCACAAGATGCGGCAGGTGCGCGGCCGGCGCATCGGCGCCATCTTCCAGGACCCGCTCACCTCGCTGAACCCGCTCTACACCGTGGGCCACCAGCTGGTCGAGACCATCCGCACCCACCTGCCGATGAACGCCGCCCAGGCCCGCCAGCGCGCCATCGACCTGCTCAAGGACACCGGCATTCCCGCCGCCGAGCAGCGCGTGGACCATTACCCGCACCAGTTCTCGGGCGGCATGCGCCAGCGTGTGGTGATCGCCCTGGCGCTGGCGGCCGAACCCCAGCTCATCGTGGCCGACGAGCCCACGACGGCGCTGGACGTATCCATCCAGGCGCAGATCATCCAGCTGCTCAAGAACATCTGCCGCACGCGCGGCGCGGCGGTGATGCTCATCACCCACGACATGGGCGTGATCGCCGAGACCTGCGACCGCGTGGCCGTGATGTACGCAGGCCGCATCGCCGAGATCGGGCCCGTGCACCAGGTCATCAACCAGCCGGCCCACCCCTACACCGCGGGCCTGATGGCCTCCATCCCCGACATGGCGCAGGACCGCGAGCGCCTGAACCAGATCGACGGCGCCATGCCCCGCCTGAACGCCATTCCCCCGGGCTGCGCCTACAACCCGCGCTGCCCCAAGGCCTTCGACCGCTGCCGCACCGAACGGCCCGACCTGCTGCCCGCCGGCGCCACCCGCGCCGCCTGCTGGCTGCACGACCCCCGTTCCGCCGCCGCCGCCGTGGCCGCCGCGGGCCTGGCAGGAGCCGACGCATGAACCACGAAGCCCCGATGACTCCCCGCCACGCCGCCGCCGCCCCGGCCCGCCCGGGCCAGCCGCTGGTGCAGGCGCATGACCTGGCCCGCACCTTCGACGTGTCCGCGCCCTGGCTCAACCGCGTGCTCGAACGCAAGCCGCGCACGCTGCTGCATGCGGTGGACGGCGTGAGCTTCGAGATCGAGCGCGGCAAGACGCTGGCGCTGGTCGGCGAATCGGGCTGCGGCAAGAGCACCGTCGCCCGCCTGCTGGTGGGCCTCTACGAGCCCACGCGCGGCGGCTTCACCTTCGACGGGCAGGACGCGCACGCCGCCTTCAAGGGCGGCGACGCGCGCGCCATGCGGCGCCGCATCCAGATGATTTTCCAGGACCCGTACGCCAGCCTGAATCCGCGCTGGCTGGTCGAGGACATCGTGGGCGAGCCGCTGCGCGAGCACGGCCTCATCACCGACAAGGCAGAGCTCAAGACCCGTGTGGGCGAGCTGCTGCGGTCCGTGGGCCTCTCGCCGCTGGACATGGCCAAGTACCCGCACCAGTTCTCGGGCGGGCAGCGCCAGCGCATCTCCATCGCCCGGGCGCTGGCCACCGAGCCCGAGTTCCTGGTCTGCGACGAGCCCACCTCGGCGCTGGACGTCTCCGTGCAGGCACAGGTGCTCAACATCATGAAGGACCTGCAGCGCGAGCGGCAGCTGACCTATCTCTTCATCAGCCACAACCTGGCCGTGGTGCGCCACGTGAGCGACCAGGTCGGCGTGATGTACCTGGGCCGGCTGGTGGAGCTGGCCGACAAGCAGCAGCTCTTCGCCGCGCCGCGCCACCCCTATACGCGCATGCTGCTGGACGCCATCCCCAAGATGCACGACACCGGCCATGCCCGCACGCCCGTACAGGGCGAGGTGCCCAACCCCCTGAACCCGCCGGCCGGCTGCGCCTTCAACCCGCGCTGCCCCCACGCCAACGACCGCTGCCGCAGCGAGCGCCCCGTGCTCATCGACGACGGCGGCACCCGCGTGGCCTGCCATGCCGTGGAAGAAGGGCGCATTCCGCGCATCGAGGCCGTGGCGGCCTGAGCTTCAAGGGTTTTCAGGCGCAGGCGCTTGATACGCCTGCGCCTTTAGCTATTGATTTAATAGCAATCGGCCCGCGCTACCCATGGCGCGGGCGATCGGGCGCACACTCAGTTGAGGCGGCCCTGCGCGCCGCCCACGCTGTAGCGGCCCGCGCCCAGCAGCATCACGGCCAGCGCGCCGAAGAGGTACAGGCCCTGCAGTTCCAGCGCCCAGCCGCCCTGGCTGGTGAGCGCGAACAGGTCGGCGCGATGCACCAGCGCGAAGGCCACCAGCATGTTGATGACGATGATGGCCGCGCCGGCACGCGTGAACAGGCCCGCGATCAGCAGCAGCGGCGCCAGCACTTCGCCCACCAGCACGCCATAGGCCACCACGCCCGGCACGCCGGCCTTTTCCAGCATGCCGCTGATGAAGCCCACCCCGTGCTGCAGCTTGAAGATGCCGTGCAGCAGCACGAGCACGCCGATGGCCAGGCGCAGCACGAGCTTGCCGGCATCGTCGCCCTGGGCCGCGGTGGTGGGGATGGAACGGGTGGTGGTGGTGCTCATGGAAAACCTCTCTTCTGAACGGTATGTGATGTAAGGACCAAGGCGATGCGTGCCGCGGACAGCCCCGGTGCGCTCTGCGCCCTGAGCGGTGGCCCGGCGGGCTGGCAGCCGGTGCATCGCCGGCAGCCCGCAGTGTGCGCAACCGGCGCCGTGCCGTCTGTGCGCTGGCGCACACGCCAGACAGCATGCGGCGATGCGTGCGCATGGTTTGTAGGTGGGCCGGCCGCAGCCGATTCGGCCCTGCGTCGCGGCGGGGAACTTTCATGCCGCTGTCATGCGGGCTGCCCAGCATCCGGGCCTTCGACAAAGAAGGTTGGGAGATGGACATGCCTGTACACATGACAACGAACCAGAACACGGCTGCGCGCACGAGCGCGCCGGCCCTGCGCCCGCGCCCCTGGGCCGCCGGCGCGCTGGCCCTGGCCACCGCCGTGCTGGTGGCGGCCTGCGGCGGCGGATCGGATGGCGGAACCCCCACGCCCGCGCCCAACCCCACGCCGGCACCCGCCCAGGCCCAGCCGCTGGACCTGACCATCCTGCACATCAACGACCACCATTCCACGCTGGAGTCGCGCACCAAGGCGCTGCAGCTCTCCGCCGGCGGCAGCTCGGCCGTGGCGGTGTCGGTGGATGCGGGCGGCTTTCCCCGCGTGGCCGCGGCGATCGGCGAGCTGGCCGCGCAGTCGGCCAACGTGCTCAAGCTGCACGCCGGCGATGCGCTCACGGGCACGCTCTACTTCAACCGCGCGGGCGCCAACGGCGAGGCCGACGCGGCGATGATGAACACCGTCTGCTTCGATGCCTTCACGCTCGGCAACCACGAGTTCGACAAGGGCGACAGCGGCTTGAAGGGCTTCATCGACCTGCTGCACAAGGGCAGCTGCAAGACGCCCGTGCTCAGCGCCAACGTGCGCTTCGGCGCCAGTTCGGCGCTCAACCCGTCCAAGGCCACGGACGGCGTCAACGCCTCCACCGTGGTCGAGCGCGGCGGCCAGAAGATCGGCATCGTGGGCGTGACCATCGCGGGCAAGACCAAGGCCTCTTCCAGCCCCGACCCGGACACCACCTTCGAGGACGAAGCCACCGCCGCGCAGCGCGAGATCGATCGCCTGCGCGCCCAGGGCATCAACAAGATCATCCTCATGAGCCACATCGGCTACGACAACGACCTGCAGATCGTGCCCAGGCTCTCGGGCGTCGATGTGGTGGTGGGCGCCGATTCGCACACCCTGCTGGGCCCCGACGCCCTGCGCACCACGGGCGTGGGCACGCCGGCCGGCGCCTATCCCACCCGCCTGGCCGACAAGGACGGCAAGCCCGTCTGCGTGGTGCAGGCCTGGGAATACGCCCAGGTCGTGGGCGAGCTCAAGGTGCGCTTCGACGCCAACGGCGACGTGGCCAGCTGCGCCGGCACGCCGCACGTGCTGATCGGCGACAGCTTCACCATCGGCGGCAAGGCCGCGACCGATGCGCAGCTGCAGGCGATCAAGGCCAGCGTGGCCGCCACGGGCTTCCTGCGCACCACCACGCCGCTGGCCTCGGCCGCCAGCGTGCTGCAGCCCTTCAAGGACCGCGTGTCCGTGTTCAACCAGAAGCAGGTCGCCACGGTGCCGCAGGAACTCTGCTCGCGCCGGGTGCCCGGCGGCCAGGGCACGGTGGACTACGGCCGCTCCAGCGCGGCCTGCAATGCCGAAGGCAGCGTGAGCCTGCGCGGCGGCGACATCCAGCAGCTCGTGGCCCAGGCCTATCTGGACGTGGCCAACGCCCAGTACGGAGGCGCCGACATCTCGCTGCAAAGCGGCGGCGGCGTGCGCATTCCGCTCTCGGGCACCGTCTCGGCCGCGCAGGTCATCCAGGTGCTGCCCTTCGGCAACATGCTGTTCCGCCTGGACATCACGGGCACGGAGGTCAAGTCCATGCTCGAAGACGGCCTCGAAGCCGTCTATGGCACGGGCGGCTCCACCGGCCCCTACCCGTACACCGGCGGCCTGCGCTTCGACGTCAACGCCTCGGCCGCCTTCGGCCAGCGCGTGAGCAACATCGAGGTGCGCGACCGCCAGAGCGGCAACTGGAGCGCGCTGGATGCCGCCAAGACCTACAAGCTCTTCGTGCTGAGCTTCAACGCCACCGGCGGCGACGGCTACAAGACCCTGGCCGCCGTGCCCGCCTCGCGCCGACTGGACATCGGCGTGCTCGATGCCGACGTGTTCTTCACCTACATCGACAAGCAGGCCAAGGATGCGACCACCGGCCTGCCGGTGCTGAATCGCCTGCCGGCCGCGCTCTACAGCACCAGGAACTTCACGCCGCCGGCGAAGTGATGGACGCCGGCACCCGCCCCAGGGCCGCCTGGGGCCTAAGAACGTGTTTACGATCTCGCAGGGGATCGCGTTGGAGCGCAATCGGGATGAGTGGATGCTTCGGATGCGCCGCATGGGCTCATGCCCATGCAAGCAGCCGGGGCGTTCAATCGCCCGATTTCGCTCCAACCCGAAGGGCAGCTACGTCGGCGGGCGGTCTGCGGCGTTGCGGCGCTTGTGGATAGCCGTGCTATCCACTGCGCACCGCGCCTTGCATCCCATCCCGCCGACGTAGCTGCGCGACCCCTGGGAGATCGTAAACACGTTCTAAGGCAGGCCTGCTGCGGCCTCGGCAGGTAATGGGTGCTGCAGCCCGGGCGCGGGGGGGCTGGCGGGCCCTTCTCGCACCGGTAGCGGATCAGGTGTAGCGCTTGGCGCGCAGGTTGTCCTTCATCTGCTGCAGCACGGGCTGCAGCGGCTCGCCGATGCGCAGGGCCACGCAGGTGGCCAGCACGTCGATGATGAGCAGGTGCATCAGGCGCGAGACCATGGGGCTGTAGCGGTCGTAGCCTTCGGGGTGGTCCGCCGCCAGGTGGATGTGGCAGGCGCTCGCCAGGGGCGAACCGCTGGCGGTGATGGCCACGGTGGTCGCGCCGTTCCGGCGGGCGATGTCGGCGGCGTCCATCAGGTCGCGCGTGCGGCCCGAGTTGGAGACGATGAGCAGGCAGTCGCCCGGGCCGAGCAGGGTGGCGCTCATCACCTGCATGTGGCCGTCGCTGGTGCTCAGGCTGGTGATGCCCAGGCGGAAGAGCTTGTGCTGCGCGTCCTGCGCCACGATGCCGGAGTTGCCGGCGCCGTAGATCTCGATGCGGTGGCCGGTCTTCCAGGTGCCGGCGATGGCCTCGACCGCGCGCTCGATGGCGCCGGTGCTGGCTGCGTTGCGGTACTGCAGGAAGGCGGCCACGGCGTTGTCCACCACCTTCACCAGCACGTCGCCGGTCTTGTCGTCGGCGTCCACGCTGCGGTGGATGAAGGGCACGCCTTCGCTCACGCTGCCGGCGAGCTTGAGCTTGAAGTCGGCCAGCCCGTCGTAGCCCATGCTGCGGCAAAAGCGCACCACGGTGGGCTTGCTGACGCCCGCGCGTGCGGCGAGCTCGCGCACCGGCAGGCGCGCGAAGGCGCGCGCGTCCTGCAGCACGAGGGCGGCCACGCGCTGCTCGGCCGGGGCCAGCGAGGGCAGGGAGGCGGTGATGCGTTCCAGCATGTCAGCCATCCTGCTTCACGCGGTGCAGCGGCGCGCAGGGCGCGGGCGGAACCAGGCGCGCAAAGGGCTTGCGCATCAGGATTCCTCGATCCAGCTGTGGCCTTCGCGCGCCACCATGGCGCTGGCGGCGGCCGGGCCCCAGGTGCCGGCGGCGTAGGGGCGCGGGCCTTCGTTCGATTCCTGCCAGGACTGCATGATGGGCTCGACCCAGCGCCAGGCGGCTTCCTGCTCGTCGGCACGCACGAAGAGGTTCAGCCGGCCGGCGATCACGTCCAGCAGCAGCCGTTCGTAGGCGCCCACGCGCTCGGTGCCGAAGCGCTGCTCGAAGTCCAGGTCCAGGTGCACCTGGGCCAGCGACTGGGCCTCGGCGGCGCGCGCGCTGCGCTTGTCCTGGCCGGCGGCGAAGAGGTGCAGCGCCACGCCGTCGCGCGGCTGCAGGTGGATCACCAGCCGGTTGGCCGCGCCGATGGGCGTGCGGTAGATGGGGTGGGGCGTGGCGCGGAAGTTGATGGCGATGTGCGCCTCGTGCGCGGCCAGCCGCTTGCCGGTGCGGATGAAGAACGGCACGCCGGCCCAGCGCCAGTTGGCGATCTGGGTGCGCAGGGCGACGAAGGTCTCGGTGCGGCTGTCGGCCGGCACGCCGGTCTCTTCGGCATAGCCGGGCACGCGCTCGCCGCCGGTGCTGCCGGCGGTGTACTGGCCGCGCACCACATCGCGCGCCAGGGTGGCGGGCGTCCAGGGCACCAGCGAATGCAGCACCTTGAGCTTCTCGTCGCGGATGGCGTCGGCCGTGGCGTTGATGGGCGGCTCCATGGCGATCGCGCACAGCAGCTGCAGCGCGTGGTTCTGCACCATGTCGCGCAGCGCGCCGGTGCCGTCGTAGAAGGCGCCGCGCTTTTCCACGCCCAGCTTCTCGGCCATGGTGATCTCGATGCTGGCCACCATCTCGCGGCGCCAGAGCGGCTCGAACAGCACGTTGCCGAAGCGCAGCGCCAGCAGGTTCTGCACGGCGGGCTTGCCCAGGTAGTGGTCGATGCGGAAGATCTGCTCTTCGCGGAACACCCGGCGCACGGCGGCGTTGATGGCGCGGTTGGATTCGAGGTCGTGGCCCAGCGGCTTTTCCAGCACCACGCGCGTCTTCGGCGTGGCCAGGCCCGCGGCGCCCAGCTGTTCGCAGGCGGTGGTGAAGAGGCCGGGCGCGGTGGCCAGATACATCACCACCGTGTCGGCATTGCGCTCGCGCAGGCGCTCGGCCAGCTGCGCGTAGTCCTCGGGCTTGGAGAGATCCATGCGCTGGTATTGCAGCAGCGCGGCGAAGCGTTCGAACTCTTCGGCCGTGGGGCGCTTTTCCTGGATCACGGCGTCGAAGCGGCTGGCGATCAGGTCGCGGTAGGCCGCGTCGCTCAGGTCGTCGCGCGCCACGCCGATGATGCGGCCGCCCTCGGGCAGCGAGCCGTGGCGGAAGGCCTGGAAGAGGGCGGGCAGCAGCTTGCGCCAGGCCAGGTCGCCCGTGCCGCCGAAAAGGACCAGATCGAAGCTCATGGTGTTCCGTGTCTCCCGTACGATGTTTCGTTGTCGATGCCCGGTATGTTACCGAGTTTCACGAATTGGCATGGGCCTACGTCAAAACAGCAGCGGCTGGGCCTACACTTCTGCGCTGTCGTGCGCATCGGCGGCCCCTGATGCAGGCGGTAACCCGGAATCTTCGACCGGGGCCGATCCAAGGCACTTCATCCCACAGGACACAAGAGAAGAGGAAACAAAGCAAATGGCCATGAACCAACTCGATGCGCTCAAGCAGTTCACCACCGTGGTGGCGGACACGGGCGATTTCCGCCAACTGAGCGCCTTCCAGCCGCAGGATGCGACCACCAACCCCTCGCTCATCCTCAAGGCCGTGCAGAAAGCCGAATACGCGCCGCTGATGACCGAGGCCGTGGCCCGCTGGCGCGGCCAGCCGCTGGACGAGGTGATGGACCGGCTCATCGTGCGCTTCGGCTGCGAGATCCTCTCGCTGATCCCGGGCCGCGTGTCCACCGAAGTCGATGCGCGCCTGTCGTTCGACACCGCCGCCACCGTGGCGCGGGGCGAGCGCATCATCGCCCTCTACCAGGCCGAAGGCATCGCCCGCGAGCGCGTGCTGGTCAAGATCGCCTCCACCTGGGAAGGCATCCAGGCGGCGCGCCAGCTCGAAGAGCGCGGCATCCGCACCAACCTCACGCTGCTGTTCTCGTTCGCCCAGGCCGTCGCCTGCGGCCAGGCCAAGGTGCAGCTGATCTCGCCCTTCGTCGGCCGCATCTACGACTGGTACAAGAAGCAGGCCGGCGCCGGCTGGGACGAAGCCGCCATGGCCGGCCCCAACGATCCGGGCGTGCAGTCGGTGCGCCAGATCTACCAGCACTACAAGCGCTTCGGCATCGCCACCGAAGTCATGGGCGCGAGCTTCCGCAACACCGGCCAGATCATCGCGCTGGCCGGCTGCGATCTGCTCACCATCGCCCCCGACCTGCTGGCCCAGCTGGCCGCGAGCGATGCGCCCGTGCAGCGCGCGCTGGACCCGGACGCCGCACGCGGCCTGGACCTGCCGGCCGTGGAATACGACGAGGCGGGCTTTCGCTACGCGCTCAACGCCGACGCCATGGCCACCGAGAAGCTGGCCGAAGGCATCCGCGCCTTCGCGGCCGACGCGGCCAAGCTCGAACAGCTGATGCAGGCGGCCGCATGAGCAGCGGCCACGTCCTTCCCACCCGCACCCGCTGCGACCGCACGCCCGCCTGGGCGCAGCTGCAGGCGCATTTCGAGGGGGCAGGCCGCGGCTTCGACCTGCGCGGCGCCTTCGCGGCCGAGCCGGAGCGTTTCGAGCGCCTGAGCCTGCAGGCGCCGCACGTCTTCGCCGACCTGTCCAAGAACCTGATCGACGCCCCGGCCGAAGCCCTGCTGCTGCAGCTGGCGCGCGAGACGGGCCTGGAAGCCTATCGCGACGCGATGTTCGCGGGCGCCGCCATCAACCACACCGAGCAGCGCGCCGTCATGCACTGGCTGCTGCGCAATCCGGCTCCAGCGCTTGATGTACCTGGGCATGCCGCTACTAAAAATGTAGCGGGTGCGTTGGCCGAAGGCCTCCAGGACGTCCACGCCACGCTGGATGCCATGCTGCAGCTGGCCGAGCGCGTGCGCGCCGACGACGCCATCACCGACGTGGTCAACATCGGCATCGGCGGCTCCGACCTGGGGCCGTCGATGGCCGTCAAGGCGCTCGAAGAGCTGTGCCATCCGGGCAAGCGCATGCACTTCGTCTCCAACGTCGATGGCATGGAGCTGGGCCGGGTGCTGCGCCAGCTCAAGCCCGAGAGCACGCTGTTCCTCGTCGCCTCCAAGACCTTCACCACGGCCGAGACCATGTCCAACGCGCATGCCGCGCGCGACTGGTTCATCGCCCACGGCGGCAGCGACGACCGGGCGGCTCCGCTGTCGCTGTCGCGCCACTTCTACGCGCTCACCACCAACGTGGAGGCGGCGGCGAAGTTCGGCATCGACACCACGCTGGGCTTCTGGGACTGGGTGGGCGGGCGCTATTCGCTCTGGTCCGCCATCGGCCTGCCGATCGCCATCGCCATCGGCGCGGAGCATTTCCGCGCGCTGCTCGCCGGCGCCCATGCCATGGACGAGCACTTCCGCACCGCGCCGCTCGAACGGAACCTGCCCGTGCGCCTGGGCCTGCTGGACGTCTGGTACCGCAACTTCCACGGCTTCACCAGCCGCAGCGTGGCGCCCTACAGCCACGGCCTGCGCCGGCTGCCCGCCTACCTGCAGCAGCTGGAGATGGAGAGCAATGGCAAGGGCGTCGATGCGCAGGGCCAGCGGCTGCCCTTCGCCACCTCGCCCGTGGTCTGGGGCGAGCCCGGCACTAATGGCCAGCACGCCTTCTTCCAGATGATCCACCAGGGCACGGACGTGATCCCGGTGGAGTTCATCGCCCTGCGCCAGGGCGGCGCCGACCTGCCCGCGCAGCATCCGCGCCTGCTGGCCAACGCGCTGGCCCAGGCCCGCGCGCTGATGCTGGGCAAGGACAGCGAGGACGGCCACCGCCACTTCACCGGCAACCGGCCCAGCACCTTCCTGCTGCTCGACCGGCTCGAACCCGCCGCGCTGGGCGCGCTCATCGCGCTCTACGAACACCGCGTGTTCGTGACCGGCGCGATCTGGGGCATCAACAGCTTCGACCAGTGGGGCGTGGAGCTGGGCAAGGTGCTCGCCAAGGACCTGGAACCGCGCCTCGCCTCGGGCGACGTGCAGGGGCTGGACGCCTCCACGGCCGGCCTCATGCGGCGGCTGATGCCGCAGGGCTGACCGGCCTTTTTCCTCTCCTTTCGACCGCCGCGCCGACAGCCCGCTTCATGCGGGCTGTCGGCTTTGTGGCGGGCGCCTTTCGCGCTTTTCGCACTTTTGCCTGCGAGCCTGCGGCGCCGGGCGCCTCCGTCAGGGGCGTCGCTCATGCGCGGGTACGGGGCAGTTTCCATGCGGTATTGCGTGTACTAGGGAATATCCCAGGCAATCCATGCAAGAAAGTATCGGGTTGGCAGGCTGAAGTACCAAACCGGAGGGCAAGGCTTCTCCACAATCCGGTCCCACGGCGACCCATTCAGCCCTCCGGAAAAGCGGGCGTCGCTCACCTCAAGGAGACAAACATGCAGCGTTTTCTGAAAGCAGGCCTGGCACTGGCGGTGATCGGTGCGGCCGGCGCATCCCAGGCGGCCACCGAACTCGTGATCGCGACCGTGAACAACGGCCACATGATCGAGATGCAGAAGCTCACCCCCTTCTTCGAGAAGGCCAACCCGGACATCAAGCTCAAGTGGGTCACGCTGGAAGAGGGCACGCTGCGCCAGCGCGTGACCACCGACATCGCCACCAAGGGCGGCCAGTTCGACGTGATGACCATCGGCCTCTACGAAGCGCCGATCTGGTCGAAGAAGGGCTGGCTCAAGCCCATCGCCACCGATGCGGCCTACGACGTGGACGACCTGCTGCCCGCCATCCGCTCCGGCCTCTCGTACGAAGGCAAGCTCTACGCCGCCCCGTTCTACGGCGAAAGCTCCATGCTCATGTACCGCAAGGACCTGGCCGACAAGCTGGGCGTGAAGTTCTCCGACCAGCCCACCTGGGCCGAGGTGAAGGCCTTCGCCGACAAGGCGGGCGATCCCAAGGCGGGCGTCTATGGCATGTGCCTGCGCGGCAAGCCGGGCTGGGGTGACAACATGGCTTTTCTCTCCACCCTGGTCAACACCTACGGCGGCCAGTGGTTCGACATGGCCTGGAAGCCGCAGCTCGACACCAAGCCCTGGCAGGAGGCCATCAGCTTCTACGTCGATCTGATGAAGAAGGACGGCCCTCCCGGCGCCTCGGCCAACAGCTTCAACGAGAACCTGGCGCTCTTCAGCGAAGGCAAGTGCGCGGCCTGGGTGGATGCGACCATCGCCGCATCCTTCATCAGCGATCCCAAGCAGTCGAAGGTGGCTGACAAGGTGGCTTTCGCGCAGGCGCCGGTCGCCGTCACGCCCAAGGGCGCGAACTGGCTGTGGTCGTGGAACCTGGCCATTCCGGCCAGCTCCTCGAAGAACGAGGCCGCGCAGAAGTTCATCCGCTGGGCCACGTCCAAGGACTACATCCAGCTGGTGGCCAAGGAGGCGGGCTGGGCCGCGGTGCCCACCGGCACCCGCAAGTCCACCTACGCCAACCCCGAGTTCCAGAAGGTCGCCAAGTTCGCGGCGGCCGAGCTGAAGGCGATCGAAACGGCCAACCCGAACCCGGGCGAGAACACGCTGCCCAAGTCGCCGTACGCGGGCGTGCAGTACGCCGCGATCCCCGAGTTCCAGGCCATCGGTGTGGGCGTGGGCCAGCAGATGAGCGCCGCGCTGGCGGGCAAGGTCACGGTCGAGCAGGCCCTGAAGACCTCGCAGACCTTGGCCGAGCGCGACATGAAGAAGGCCGGCTACTACAAGTAAGCAGGCGCGGCCCGCGGAACCCTTCCGGCGTCGTGCCGCATCGTGTCGCAGCGCCGCTGCTGCCTGCGGTGCAGCGCCTCGCCAGAACCGCTGCGCCGGGTTCCGTGACCCGCTCCAGGCCTGGCGCGCCGCACAGGCCCGGGTCCATCGGCCCGGGGCTTTCGCCCGTCGCCCGCCCCCTGTCCTCGTTCGCCGGATGGTCCCCATGAAAAGACTTCTGCCCCGCGCCCTCATGGCGCCCGCGGTGCTCACGCTGCTGGCGTGGATGATCGTGCCGCTCGTGATGACGGTGTATTTCTCCACCGTCAACTACAACCTGCTGCAGCCGGGCGAGCACCCCTTCGTGGGCCTGGACAACTTCCAGTACTTCATCACCGACCCGGACTTCTGGCCCGCGGTGTGGAACACGCTGGTGCTCATCGGCAGCGTGATCGGCATCACCCTGGTGCTGGGCGTGCTGCTGGCGCTGCTGGTGAACGAGCCCTTCCCGGGCCGCGGCATCGTGCGCGTGCTGCTGATCTCGCCCTTCTTCGTCATGCCCGCGGTCAACGCGCTGCTGTGGAAGCACATGATGATGAACCCCATCTACGGCATCCTGGCCGACCTCTGGCGCTTCTTCGGCGCCACGCCCATCGACTGGATGACCGACTACCCGCTGCTGTCGGTGATCGTCATGGTGGCCTGGCAGTGGCTGCCCTTCGCCTGCCTGATCTTCATCACCTCGCTGCAGTCGCTGGACCGCGAGCAGATGGAGGCCGCCCGCATGGACGGCGCCACCGCGCCGCAGCGCTTCTTCTACCTGGTGCTGCCGCACCTGGGCCGGCCCATGGCGGTGGTCATCATGATCGAGATGATCTTCCTGCTGAGCGTGTTCGCCGAGATCGCCATCACCACCAGCGGCGGCCCGGGCAATGCCAGCACCAACATGACCTACCTGATCTTCAAGCAGGCGCTCATGAACTTCGATGTGGGCGTGGCCTCGGCGGGCGCGCTGTTCGCGGTGGTGCTGGCGAACATCGTGGCGGTGTTCCTGATCCGCATCGTCGGCAAGAACCTGGACTGAAAAGAAGGCGACGGAACCACCATGCAATCCCAAGCGACCGCCGGCGGCACGCTGGCCCTCTCCATCCGCACCGTGGCCGCCTGGGGGGCCGCGCTGCTGCTGTTCTTTCCCATCGCCTGGCTGTTCCTCACGGCCTTCAAGACCGAGCTGCAGGCCATCCACGTGCCGCCGCTCTTCGTCTTCAAGCCCACGCTGGAGAACTTCAGCGAAGTGCAGCGGCGCAGCGACTACCTGCTGTATGCGCGCAACTCGCTCATCACCAGCCTGGGCTCGACCGTGCTGGGCCTGCTGATCGCGGCGCCCGCGGCGTACTCGATGGCGTTCTTCCGCACCCGCCGCACGCGCGACATCCTCATGTGGATGCTCTCGACCAAGATGATGCCGGCCGTGGGCGCGCTGGTGCCCATCTACGTGATCGCGCAGACCGCCGGCCTGCTGGATTCGCTCACCGCGCTCACCATCGTGTTCACGCTGTCGAACCTGCCCATCATGGTGTGGATGCTCTACAGCGCCTACAAGGACATCCCGCACGAGATCCTGGAGGCCGCACGCATGGACGGCGCCAGCCTCTGGACCGAGTTCCGCCACGTCGTGCTGCCGCTGTCGGTGGGCGGCCTGGCCTCCACGGGCCTGCTGTGCCTGGTGCTGAGCTGGAACGAGGCCTTCTGGGCGCTCAACCTCACCTCCGCCAAGGCCGGCACGCTGGCCACGCTGATCGCTTCCTACTCCAGCCCCGAAGGCCTCTTCTGGGCCAAGCTCTCGGCCGCCTCGCTGATGGCCATCGCACCCATCGTGGTGTTCGGCTGGTTCAGCCAGAAGCAGCTGGTGCAGGGCCTCACCTTCGGCGCCGTCAAGTAAGCGCACGCGCAGAACACAAGAGACACAAGAAAGGCAGACAGCTTCCATGGCCTACCTCGAACTCCAGGGCATCCGCAAACGCTTCGGCGATGCCGAAATCATCAAGGGCGTCGATCTGCAGATCCAGCAGGGCGAATTCATCGTCTTCGTCGGCCCCTCGGGCTGCGGCAAGTCCACGCTGCTCAGGCTGATCGCCGGGCTCGAACCCATCACCAGCGGCAGCCTGATGCTGGACGGGCGCGACATCACGCACACGCCCTCGGGCAAGCGCGATCTGGCGATGGTCTTCCAGAGCTACGCGCTCTATCCGCACATGAGCGTGTACGACAACATGTCGTTCGCGCTCAAGCTCGCGGGCGTGCCCAAGGACGAGATCAAGACCAAGGTCGAGCATGCTGCGGCCACGCTCAATCTCACGCAGTACCTCGCGCGCACGCCCAAGGAGCTTTCCGGCGGCCAGCGCCAGCGCGTGGCCATCGGCCGCGCCATCGTGCGCCAGCCCAAGGTGTTCCTGTTCGACGAGCCGCTCTCCAACCTCGATGCGGCCCTGCGCGGCAACACCCGCGTGGAGATTCACAAGCTGCACCGCGCCCTGGGCGCCACCACCATCTACGTGACGCACGACCAGGTCGAGGCCATGACCCTGGCCGACCGCGTGGTCGTGCTGAAAGACGGGCTCATCGAGCAGGTCGGCACGCCGCTGGAGCTCTACGACCGCCCGGCCAACCGCTTCGTCGCGCAGTTCATCGGCATGCCGTCGATGAACATGGTGGCGGCGCAGGCCATTCCGCGTTTCGCGGCCGCCATCGGCGGCGCGTTGCCGGCCGACGGCTTCCTGGGCGTGCGGCCCGAGGGGCTGCGCGTGCATCGCGGGCAGGACGCGCCGCAGGGCGTGCCCGGCCGCGTCGAGCTGATCGAGGCGCTGGGCGCCGACACGCTGATCCACGTCGATGTGGCCGGCGTGCCGCTGGTGGCGCGCCAGAACGAGCGCACGCCCCTGCAGCCTGGCGACGGTGTGGCCGTGGAGCTCGACCCCGCCGTGCTGCACTGCTTCGACCGCGAGGGCCGCGCCGTGCGCGCCTGAGCCGCTTCTTTCCCGCGCCCTTCCTTCTTCCACACCCCTCCCCACTTCTTTCAGCGGACCATTGCCGTGACCCCTGCGCACCTTCCTCCGGCTCCCACGGAGTTCACCATGCTTCATCTGGGCCTGGGCTCGTTCCACCGGGCGCACCAGGCCGTCTATCTGCAGCGCCTCATCGAGGCGGGCGACGCACGCTGGTCGCTCTCGGGCGCCAACATCCGGCCCGACATGCCCGAGGTCATCGCCGCGCTGCAGGCGCAGGGCGGCCGCTACACGCTCGAGACGGTATCGCCCGCGGGCGAATACTTCTACGAGTCGATCGAGTCCATCCGCGAGGTGCTGCCATGGAGCCCCACGCTCGCCGCCGTGGTGGCGCGCGGCGCTGCGCCGTCCACGCGCATCGTCTCCTTCACCGTGACCGAGGCGGGCTACTACCTCGACGCGCAGGGCCGGCTGGATCAGGGCTTCGCCGAGCTCGTGGCCGACATCGATCGTGCCCGGCGCGGCGAGGTGAGCGGCGAGAACGGCACGCTCTACGGCGCCGTCACCGCGATCCTGCGCGCGCGCCGCGCGGCCGGAGCGGGCGCCGTCACGCTGCTCAACTGCGACAACCTGCGCCACAACGGCGACCGCTTCCGTGCCGGCCTGCTCGAATTCATCGAGCGTGCGGGCGATGCCGAGCTGCTGGCCTGGGTGCAGGCCCACACCGCCTGCCCCAACGCCATGGTGGACCGCATCACGCCGCGCGCGCCGGCCGAGCTGCGCGCCCGCGTGCAGGCCGCCACCGGCCGCGACGACGGCGCCGCCATCACCGCCGAGCGCTTCATCCAGTGGGTGATCGAAGACCGCTTCGCCGCCGGCCGGCCCGAGTGGGAGCGCGTGGGCGTGGAGATGGTCGAAGACGTGCAGCCCTATGAAGAGGCCAAGATCCGCCTGCTCAACGCCACGCATAGCTGCATCGCCTGGGCCGGCACGCTGGTGGGCTACGGCTTCATCCACGAAGGCACGCACGACGCCGCCATCCGGCAGATGGCCTACGACTACGTGACCGACGACACCATCCCCTGCCTGGGCCGCCCCGGCCAGCCCAGCCCGGTCGATCTGCCCGCCTACCGCGACGTGGTGCTCGACCGCTTCGGCAACCCCGCCATCCGCGACACCAACCAGCGCGTGGCGATGGACGGCTTCTCCAAGATCCCCGGCTTCATCGCGCCCACGGTGCGCGAGCGCTTGGCCGCAGGCCAGACCATCGACAGCGTGGCCATGCTGCCCGCGCTGTTCCTGGCCTTCCTGCAGCGCTGGCACCGGGGCAGCCTGCCCTACGCCTACCAGGACCAGGGCATGGACGAGGCCGTGGCGCATGCCATCTGCGAGGCGGCCGACCCGGTCGCGGCGATGTGCGCCGACGCGGGCCTCTGGGGCGGCATCGCGGGCGATGCCCGCCTCGTCGATGCCCTGCGCCGCGCCAGCGAGCGCGTCGCGCAATTCATTCAATCCAGGAGCTGAACCACCATGACGACCTCTCTTCGTTTGCAAGACCGCCACGTGCTGCTGACCGGAGCCGGCGGCGGCATCGGCCTGGCCGTGGCCGAGGCCTGCCTGGCCGAAGGCGCGCGCTGCAGCGTCGTCGATCGCGGCGCCGACGTGCCCGCCGAGGTGGCAGCGCTCCAGCAGCGCCACCCCGGGCGGCTGGCCTACATCGCGGCCGACATCACCGCGCCCGGCGCCATCGCCCGCCTGCTGGCCGAGGCCATCGCCGCCTTCGGCCCGGTCCACACGCTGTTCAACAACGCCGCCGTGTTCGACCTGGCGCCGCTGCTGGACAGCGACGAGGCCTCGTTCGACAAGCTGTTCGCGGTCAACGTCAAGGGCATGTTCTTCGTGATGCAGGCCGTGCTGCGGCACATGGTGGAGGCCGGCACGCAGGGCGCGTCGGTCATCAACATGGCTTCGCAGGCCGGCCGGCGCGGCGAGGCGCTGGTGTCGCACTACTGCGCCACCAAGGCCGCCGTCATCAGCTACACGCAGAGCGCGGCGCTCGCCATGGCGCCGCACGGCATCCGCGTCAACGGCATCGCCCCCGGCGTGGTGGACACGCCCATGTGGGCCCATGTGGACAGCCTCTTCGCCAAGGCCGAGGGCCTGCCCATCGGCGAGAAGAAGCGCCAGGTGGGCCTGGCCGTGCCGCTGGGCCGCATGGGCGATCCGCGCGACGTGGCCGGCGCGGCCGTGTTCCTCGCCAGCGACGAGGCCCGCTACATCACCGCCCAGACGCTCAACGTCGATGGCGGCAACGTCATGAGCTGAGCGCCATGAACGCCCCTGATTTCCACCTCTACATCGACAGCGCCGACATCGCACAGATCGAAGCCTGCCTGCCGCACCCCGTCATCCACGGCGTGACCACCAACCCCACGCTGCTGCGCCGTGCCGACGTGACCCGCGCCACGCTGCCCGGGCTGCTGTCCCGCTGCATCGAGCGGGGCGCCCGCCAGGTGCAGGCCCAGGTGCATTCCGCCGAGGCGGACGGCATGCTCGAAGACGCGCTGGAGCTGCTGCGCCACTTCGACGAAGGCCAGCTGGTGGTGAAGATTCCCGCCACGCGCCAGGGCCTGCAGGCCGGCGCGCATCTCATCGCCCAGGGCGTGCCCGTCACCTGGACGGCCGTCTATGCGCTGGAGCAGGCGCACTTCGCGGCGCAGCTGGGCGCGGCCTATGCGGCGCCGTATCTGGGCCGCCTCAACGATTCGGGCGTGGACGGCCTGGCGCGCATCGCGCAGATGCAGGCGTTGGTGGCCCAGGCCCCGGCCGCACGCACGCGCACACGCCTGCTGGTGGCCAGCGTGCGCTCGCGCGACGCCTACCTGGCGCTGCTGCAGCTGGGCGTGGGTGCCATCACCATCCCGCCGCAGCTCTTTGCCGAACTGATGGACCACCCCGCCACGCTGGAGGCCGAGCGCGGCTTCCTGGCCGACGCGGCGGCGTGCTGAACCACCGGGAGCATTGCCGATGCGCATAGCCTTCATGGGCGAGGCCCTGATCGACTTCACCTCCAGCGGGGCCGCCGACCTGGCCTTCGAGGGCCATGTGGGCGGCTCGCTGCTCAACGCGGCCATCGCCTGCGCCCGGCTGGGGCAGGCCACCGGCTTTCTCACCCAGCTGTCCACCGACCTGTTCGGCGAACGCATCCTGGCCTACCTGCAGCGCAACGGCGTGGACACGCGCTTCGTGCCGCGCAGCGCGGCGCCTTCCACGCTGGCCTTCGTCGAGCGCACGCCACAGACCAACCGCTACGCCTTCTATGCCTCCGGCAGCGCCGACGCGACCTGGTCGCCCCAGCCGCTGCCCGAGCTGCCGCTCGAATGCGCCTTCCTGCACTACGGCTCCATCGCCATGCTGCAGCAGCCGGCAGCGGCGCGCATCCTGGACATGGTGCGCGCCTCGGCCGGGCGCCGCGTGGTCGTGCTCGACCCGAACGTGCGGCCCAGCCTGATCGACGACATGGCGCGCTACCGCACGCAGGTGGCGCAGTGGGCGGGCCTCTCCGACGTGGTCAAGCTCAGCGACGAAGATGCGGAACTGCTTGCGCCCGGCCAGCCGCTGGGCGCGGTGGCGGCGGCGTATCTGGCCGCCGGGGCGCGTGCCGTCGTCGTCACGCAGGGGGCGGACGGCGCCACGCTCTGGCGCGCGGGCCAGGCGCCCCTGGCCGTGGCCGCGCCGCGCGTGCCGGTGGCCGACACCATCGGCGCGGGCGATACCTTCACGGCGGGCCTGTCGGTGGCCTTGCTGGCGCAGGGCGTGGAGCGGCCCGCGCAGCTGGGCGCGCTGGACGATGCCGGCTGGCACAGCGCCATGCGCTTTGCCGCGACGGCCGCCGCGCTCAACTGCACGCACGAAGGTGCCGACCCGCCCACGCTGGCCGCCGTGCAGGCCTTGCTGGCCTGCATGGAACCCGCCCCGGCGGCCCCCGTTTCCTGATCTCCGAAAGGCGCCCGCCATGACGACGCCCCGCAAGCCGCGCACCGCGCCCCGCCAACGCCAGCCGGTGCTGGAGCGCGAAGTCGCGCGCTCGCCCTCGCTGGGCTACGAGACGCCCGAAGAGGCGGGCCTGGTGCGCTGCCTGGCGCACGGCTTTCCCAGCCCGCTGGTGCGCTGGCATTTCCATGAAGACTACGAGCTGCACCTGATCACCGAGACCTCGGGCAAGGCCTTCATCGGCGACTGGATCGGGCCCTTCCAGCCGGGCCATCTGGTGCTGTGCGGGCCGCTGCTGCCGCACAACTGGATCTCGCTCGACGTGGCCGAAGGCGGCGCGCCCGGCCGCGACCGGGTCATCCAGTTCTGCCACGAACCCATCGAACGCGCCGCCGCCGGCATGCCGGAGCTGCGCGAGCTCATGCCCCTGCTGGAGCGCGCGCGCCACGGCATCGAATTCTTCGGCATGTCGCAGCAGGCGCTGGCGCACTGGGACGCGGTCAAGGCCGCGCGCGGCCTGCGCCGGCTGGCCCGGTTCTGCGAATTCCTGGCCGACCTGGCCGAGTGCACCGACTACCGGCTGCTGTCGAGCGTGCAGATGCAGGGCCAGCACGGCGCCGACGGCGATGCCCAGTTCGACCAGATCAACGGCATCGTCGATCGCATCACCAGCCACATCGCCGAGCCCATCTCGCTGCAGGAAGTGGCTACCGAGCTGGGCATGAGCGAGAGCCGTTTCAGCCGGTTCTTCCGCCGCGCCACCGGCAACAGCTTCACCGACTTCGTGAACCGGGTGCGCATCAACAGCGCCTGCCATCTGCTGATGCAGACCGACCACTACGTGACCGACATCTGCCACCAAGTGGGTTTCAACAACGTGGCCAATTTCAACCGGCGCTTCCTGGAGATCAAGGGCATGACGCCCACCGAATTCCGCCGGCAGGCCGACACCCGCTTCGGCGGTGGAATGTAAGAAGCGAAGAGGAGACACGCGTGTACCTGGGCATCGATCTCGGAACCTCCGAACTCAAGGCGCTGCTGCTGGCGCCCGACCACCGCATCGTGGGCGTGGCGCGGGCGCCGCTCACCGTGCAGCGCCCGCAGCCGCTGTGGTCGGAGCAATCGCCAGCGCAGTGGTGGGACGCGCTGGAGGCCGTGATGCAGTCGCTGCGCAGCGCGCATCCGGCCGAGCTGGCGGCGGTGCGCGCCATCGGCCTGTCGGGCCAGATGCATGGCGCCACCTTGCTGGACGCGGCCGGCGCCGTGCTGCGCCCGGCCATCCTGTGGAACGACGGGCGCAGCGCCGCGCAGTGCGAGGCCCTGGCCCGCGCCGTGCCGGGCCTGGGCGAGATCAGCGGTAACCTGGCCATGCCCGGCTTCACCGCGCCCAAGCTCCTCTGGGTGCGCGAGCACGAGCCCGAGATCTTCGCCCGCACGGCCCGCGTGCTGCTGCCCAAGGACTGGCTGCGCTTCATGCTCAGCGGCGAGGCCGTGAGCGAGATGTCGGACGCGGCGGGCACGCTCTGGCTCGACGTGGGTGCGCGCGACTGGTCCGATGCGCTGTTGGCGGCCACCGGCCTCACCCGCGCGCACATGCCGCGCCTGGTCGAAGGCAGCGAGCCCTCGGCGCGCCTCCTGCCCGAGCTCGCCAAGCGCTGGGGCCTGGGCGAGCAGGTGGTGATCGCCGGCGGGGCCGGCGACAACGCGGCCAGCGCCGTCGGCATGGGGCTGGTCGAGCCGGGGCAGGGCTTCGTCTCGCTCGGCACTTCGGGCGTGGTGTTCGTCTCCACCGACCGCTTCCTGCCCAACCAGGCGCAGGCCATGCATTCCTTCTGCCATGCGCTGCCCGGGCGCTGGCATCAGATGTCGGTGATGCTGTCGGCAGCGAGCGCCGTGCAGTGGGCCGGCAAGACCTTCGGCTTCGCCAATGAGGCCGCGCTGCTGGAGGCCGCGGCCACCGTCACCCAGCGCGGGCGCTGCCCGCTGTTCCTGCCCTATCTCTCGGGCGAGCGTTCGCCGCACAACCATGCGGGCGCGCAGGGCGTGCTGTTCGGCCTGACGCATGCGCACGGGCCGGCCGAGATCGCCTATGCGGTCGTCGAGGGCGTGAGCTTCGGCCTGCGCGATGGCTTGGATACCCTGCGCCTGCCCGCCGGCATGCCGCTGCGCGAAATGGCATTGGTCGGCGGCGGCGCACGCAGCGCCTGGTGGGGTCAGCTGCTGGCCGACATCCTGCAGGTGCCGCTCACGCTCTACGAGGGCAGCGAAACGGGCGGAGCCCTGGGCGCGGCGCGGCTGGCCTGGCTGGCCGATGGCGGCCCCGTGGCGGAGGTCTGCGCGCTGCCGCAGCCGCGCCAGCGCTTCGATCCCGCCGCTGCGGATGCGGCAGGCCATGCGGCGCGGCATGCGCGCTTCCAGGCCCTCTACCGGGCCCTGCGCGAGCAGTTCTGACGAGATTCCGGCGCCCCGCGGCGCCCGTCCCGGAAGAGGCCACGAGCCCACCGGGACGCCCATGAAAAAAGGGCCGCTTGCGCGGCCCTTTCGTCGTGGTGAGCGAGGCTCAGCCGGGCATTACATGCCCATGCCGCCCATGCCACCCATGCCGCCCATGTCGGGCATGCCGCCGGCAGGAGCGTCGTCCTTCGGTGCTTCGGCGACCATGGCTTCGGTCGTCAGCAGCAGCGAGGCCACGGAAGCGGCGTTCTGCAGAGCGGTGCGGGTGACCTTCGTGGGGTCCAGGATGCCCAGCTCGAGCATGTCGCCGTAGGTGTCGTTGGCAGCGTTGAAGCCGAAGTTGCCGGAGCCTTCCAGCACCTTGTTCACGACCACCGAGGGCTCGCCGCCGGCGTTGTAGACGATCTCGCGCAGGGGCGCTTCGACGGCCTTGAGCACCAGCTTGATACCGGCTTCCTGGTCGACGTTGTCACCCTTGACCTTGTCGCCCACGGCTTGCTTGGCGCGCAGCAGAGCCACGCCGCCACCGGCCACGATGCCTTCTTCCACGGCAGCGCGGGTAGCGTGCAGGGCGTCTTCCACGCGGGCCTTCTTTTCCTTCATCTCGACTTCGGTGGCAGCACCGACCTTGATGACGGCCACGCCGCCGGCCAGCTTGGCCACGCGCTCTTGCAGCTTTTCGCGGTCGTAGTCGCTGGTGGCTTCTTCGATCTGGATGCGGATCTGCTTGACGCGGGCTTCGATGTCACCAGCAGCGCCGGCGCCGTCGATGATGATCGTGTTTTCCTTGCCCACTTCGATGGTCTTGGCTTGGCCCAGGTCGGCCAGCGTGACCTTCTCGAGCGTCAGGCCCACTTCTTCAGCGATGACCTTGCCGCCCGTCAGGATGGCGATGTCTTCCAGCATGGCCTTGCGGCGGTCGCCGAAGCCAGGAGCCTTGACGGCCACGACCTTCAGGATGCCGCGGATGGTGTTGACCACCAGCGTTGCCAGGGCTTCGCCTTCGACTTCTTCGGCGATGATCAGCAGCGGACGGCCAGCCTTGGCGACTTGCTCCAGCGTGGGCAGCAGGTCACGGATGTTGCTGATCTTCTTGTCGAACAGCAGCACGAAGGGGTTGTCCAGAATCGCGGCTTGCTTTTCGGGGTTGTTGATGAAGTAGGGCGACAGGTAGCCGCGGTCGAACTGCATGCCTTCCACGACGTCCAGCTCGTTGTCCAGGCTCTTGCCGTCTTCGACGGTGATCACGCCTTCCTTGCCGACCTTGTCCATCGCGTCGGCAATGATCTTGCCCACGGATTCGTCGGAGTTGGCGGAGATCGAACCCACCTGGGCGATTTCCTTGGAGGTGGTCGTGGCCTTGGAAGCCTTCTTCAGCTCTTCCACCAGGGCGACGACAGCCTTGTCGATGCCGCGCTTCAGGTCCATCGGGTTCAGGCCGGCGGCCACGTACTTGGAGCCTTCGCGCACGATGGCCTGGGCCAGCACGGTGGCGGTGGTCGTGCCGTCACCAGCGATGTCGTTGGTCTTGGAGGCCACTTCCTTCACGAGCTGGGCGCCCATGTTCTGCAGCTTGTCCTTGAGTTCGATTTCCTTGGCCACGGACACGCCGTCCTTGGTCACGGTGGGGGCGCCGAAGGAGCGCTCGAGCACCACGTTGCGGCCCTTGGGGCCCAGGGTGACCTTGACCGCGTTGGCCAGAACGTTCACGCCTTCAACCATGCGGGCGCGGGCTTCGCCGCCGAAAACTACGTCTTTTGCTGCCATGTTTGGCTCCTACAAAAATTTGGATCAAATCAGCTGCCAGCGCTTGTGAATCAAGGGCGAGCAGCTATGGAAATGTGAGTGTCTGGCGCGAGGGAGAAGAATTACTTCTCGACCACTGCAAACAGATCGTCTTCCTTCATCACGAGCAGCTCGTCGCCGTGGACCTTGACGGTCTGGCCCGAGTACTTGCCGAACAGAACGCGGTCGCCGACCTTCACGTTCAGGGCGACGACTTCGCCCTTGTCGTTCTTCTTGCCGGGGCCGACGGCCAGGACTTCGCCTTGATCGGGCTTTTCGGCAGCGTTGTCGGGGATCACGATGCCGGAGGCGGTCGTGGTTTCGCTTTCAATGCGCTTGACGATCACGCGATCGTGCAGGGGGCGAAGATTCATTTGCATCTCTCCTGGTTCAAAAAAGGACTGCGGTCTCAACAAGAGGACACCGGCTCGGGGCCGGCGCCCGGGATGGCAGCCGGAGCGTGTTGTTAGCACTCACCGGCATCGAGTGCTAATGATACGGGCATTCGTCCTATTTTCAAGATGGGGTGCGACGGATGGGTGACGTTTGCTGGCCGTGCCAGTCGTAGAGCGCCGCTTTGCCTCCATGGGGACCGGCGTGGCGGTCGCTTGCCGGCAAGGCCGCCCGGGCGAGGGCGCAGCCCCCTGCCGCATCAGGGTCACCGGCGGCCCTGGAGCCGCGCCCGCACATCACGGTATCTAGAATCACGGCATGGCAGGCATCCAGCACATCGTCGAATTTCCGGTGCAATACCGGAGCGCCGCCATGCCTCGCGGCCATTTCCATTCCGTCACCCCGCCCTGACGCGTGCCGCTTTCGGCGGCTGTCCCCGGCCTTGCGCCACCTCTTTGTAGTCCGCAGCCCTTCCCGCAGGGGCTGAGTGGCCACTCCCGTTTCTTTCCTTGTCCGCACTGGGCCGCGACCTGCCCGGTGCGCGCGTTGTCGCCCCGCAGTTGCCGGGGCGGGGTATCTCCATGTCTCTTCAAACTCTCCGAACCGACTGGTTCTCCAATGTCCGGGGCGATCTGCTCGCCGGCATCGTCGTGGCGCTCGCGCTCATTCCCGAGGCCATCGCCTTTTCGATCATCGCGGGGGTGGACCCGCAAGTGGGGCTTTACGCCTCGTTCGCCATCGCCACTCTCAGCGCCTTCGTGGGCGGGCGCCCGGGGATGATCTCCGCTGCCACGGGCGCCATGGCGCTGGTCATCGTCACGCTGGTGAAGCAGCACGGGCTCGACTATCTGCTGGCGGCCACCATCCTTGCGGGCGTGTTGCAGATCGTGGCCGGCTGGCTGCGGCTCGGGCAGCTGATGCAGTTCGTCTCCCGCTCGGTGGTGACGGGCTTCGTCAACGCGCTGGCGATCCTGATCTTCCTGGCCCAGCTGCCCGAGCTGACCCATGTGAGCTGGCACGTCTATGCCATGACGGCGGCGGGCCTGGCCATCATCTACGGCCTGCCGCAGCTCACGCGGGCGGTGCCCTCGCCGCTGGTGGCCATCGTGGTGCTGACGGCCGTGTCCATCGCCCTGGGCCTGGAGATCCGCACCGTGGGCGACATGGGCCAGCTGCCCGACAGCCTGCCCCGCGTCCTGCTGCCGCAGGTGCCGCTGACGTGGGACACGCTGCGGATCATCCTGCCCTATTCGGCCACGCTGTGCGTGGTGGGCCTGCTGGAATCGCTGATGACGGCCACCATCGTGGACGACATGACCGACACCACCAGCAGCAAGGACCGCGAGTGCGTGGGCCAGGGCGTCTCGAACATCGCGGCCGGGTTCGTCGGCGGCATGGCGGGGTGCGCCATGATCGGCCAGTCCGTCATCAACGTGAAGTCGGGCGGACGCGGGCGGCTCTCCACGCTGGCGGCGGGCGTCGTGCTGCTCATCCTCGTGGTGTTCCTGGGCGCGTGGGTGCGCCGGATTCCCATGGCGGCCCTGGTGGCCGTGATGATCATGGTGTCCATCGGCACCTTCAACTGGCGCTCGGTCGTCGATCTGGCCGTCCATCCCCGCACCTCCAGCGTGGTGATGCTGGCCACGGTCGTCGTCACGGTGGCCACCCACGATCTGGCCCAGGGCGTGCTCGCGGGCGTGCTGCTCTCGGGGGTGTTCTTCGCGCACAAGGTGCGGCGCATCCTCGACGTCACCTCGTTGCAGTCGCCCGATGGCCGGCAGCGGACCTATGTCGTCACGGGGCAGGTGTTCTTCGCATCGGCGGAACGGTTCGTCGGCCGGTTCGACTTCCAGGAAAAGCCCGAGCGCGTGCGCATCGACGTGAGCCAGACCCGTTTCTGGGATCTCACCTCGGTGGAGGCGCTGGACCGCGTGGTGCTCAAGCTGCGCCGCGGCGGTGCCCAGGTGGATGTGGGGGGGCTGGACCAGTCGAGCGCCCAGCTCGTGGAACGCTTCGGCGTGCATCACGACCCGGCGGCCGTGGGGCGCCCGGTCGGGCACTGACGGCGGCTTGCATTGCGGCCCAGGCGGCCGATGGCACATGAGGGCGTTCATGAAGTGTTACAGCACCCCCCCTCAGGTAGGGTTGTGGCGGCCCGGGGGGGCCGGCTAACGTCCAGCGGCTTTCACCATTCCACCTGCCGCAACACGCCATGACGCTCCGATTCCAATCCGCCTCCTCTCCCGCCGCATCGTCAGCCCCGGCGCTGCGCACCCGGCTGACCTTCGTGGCCGCTGCCTGCGCTGCCGCCGCGCTGCTGTCGGGCTGCGAAACCACCAACATGCGCATGGGCAGCGCCGATGCCAAGACCGTCGCCACCGGCGCGGCCGGCGGCGCCAGTGCCTCGGGGGAGAACTCCGAGCTGCAGAAGTGCTCCGCGCCGATGGGCACGGTGTCGCTGGTCGAGAACCAGGACGCCGGCTGGTACACCATCCTGCGCAACGAATACAAGCTGCCGCCCACCGCCAACCTGCTGCGCCTGATGATCCAGCAGTCCAACTGCTTCGTCGTGGTCGAGCGCAGCGCGACCGGCATGCGCGCGATGGACCGCGAGCGCCAGCTCATGGGTTCGGGCGAGATGCGCGGCGGCAGCAACTACGGTCGGGGCCAGGTGGTGGCGTCCGACTACGGTCTGTCGCCCGAAGTGGTCTTCTCCAACGGCGATGCCGGCGGCATCGGCGGCGCCCTGAGCGGCCTGCTGGGCAGCCGCGGCTCCGCGCTGGCGCAACTGAGCGGCAGCCTGAAGACGCGCGAGGCCAGCGCCATGCTGACCCTGGTGGACAACCGCTCCGGCGTGCAGGTGTCGGCCTCCGAAGGCAGCGCGTCCAAGAGCGACTTCGCTGGCCTGGGCAAGCTGATCGGTAATTCCGCAGGCGGCAGCCTGGGCGGCTACCAGAACACCCCGGAAGGCAAGGTCATCGCCGCCGCCTTCATGGATGCCTACAACCAGATGGTCGTGTCCCTGCGCAACTACAAGGCGCAGAGCGTTCAAGGACAGGGCCTGGGCGGCGGCGGCCGCCTGACGGTGGACGGCTCGGCCGCTCCTTCGCAGACCCGCGCTGGTGCGTCCATGTCGATGCGTGAGGCGCAGGACCGCCTGGGCAGCCTGGGCTACAACGTCGGCACGCCCGACGGCTCGGCCGGCCCGCGCACCACCAGGGCGCTGCGCGAATTCCAGAAGGACAAGGGCATTCCCGTCACCGGCCGCCTGGACACGGCGACGCAGGACGCACTCTCGCGTTGAGCGAGCGCACACAAGGCCTGCGGGATGCCGCAGGCCGTATCTGACAAAAAAAGACCCGGCCCCGCGGCCGGGTCTTTTTCCATGGGGCGTGCGGCCTGGCTTCAGCCGGCCTTGATGCCGTTGCGCCGCGCGATGTCGCCCCAGAGCTGGTAGCTGTCCCGCGTCAGCGCGGCGAGGCGCTCGGGCCCGCCGCCGCCCACCAGATCGCCGTTCTTGGTGATGGGGCCGGCCACGGCCGGATCGGCCAGCGCCGTGGCCAGGGCGGCGTTGGTGCGGCGTGCGATGTCGGCAGGCAGCCGGGGCGGGCCCCAGAGGCCCACGAAGACGGTCACGTCGAAATGCTTGAGGCCCAGTTCCTGCGCCGTGGGCACCTGCGGCAAGGCGGGCAGCCGCGTGGCGCCGGTCACCAGAATGGGCCGCAGCTTGCCGCTCTGGATGAAGGGCAGCAGCAGCGAGGCCGCGTCGATCAGGCAGGGAACCTGGTTGCCCACCAGGTCCTGGATGGCGGGTGCGCTGCCCTTGTAGGGGATCTGCGTCATGGCCGGCAGGCCGGCGCGTTCGCGCAGGTATTCCATGGCCAGGTGCGTGTTGCCGCCGCTGCCCGCCGAGGCATAGCTGAAGCCGCCGGAGGCCGCGCCCTGCCGGACCCAGGCGGCGAAGCCCGCCAGATCCTTCGCGGGCGAGGAAGGGTGGACGCACAGCACCAGCTGCGATTCGAGGATCAGCCCGATGGGCGTGAAGTCGTTCGGGTTGGGCGACGGCGAGTCGTAGGTGTGCGGGTTGATCGTGAGGCTGGTGTTGGCCACCAGCAGGCGGTAGCCGTCGGGCGCGGCGCGGTGGACCTCGGCGGCCGCGATGTTGCCCGAGGCGCCGGGCTTGTTCTCGACCGTGAAGGGCTGGCCCAGCGACTGGGCCAGGCTGCGGCTGATGGCGCGCGCGCCCACGTCGGTCAGGCCGCCGGGCGGGTAGCCGACGACCAGCGAGACGGGCCTGGCGGGCCAGGCGCCGGCGCTGCCCTGCGCAAGGGCGGCCAGCGGCGCGAGCAGGCCGGAGGCCGTGGTGGCTGCGGCCGTGCCGAGCAGGGCGCGGCGGGTGGTGGATGCTGATCGGTGGTGCATGTCTCTCGTCTCCTCCTTGTTGTGGGCCCGGCATCCGGTGGGGTCCGGGTGCGGCGCAGTGTAGGAAGACGAGCGATAACGATCCAATCACTTTTGAGGGCTGAACGATGCCAATGGAGGCATTGGCGTAAACCCGCGATGCAGGTGCTTCGGGCGCTTCAGGTGTTTCAGGCGCTCTGGCCCGTGATGTCCAGGAAGTGGTCGAGCATGTGGAAGTGGTCCTCGAAGAAGGCGTCCTCCAGCCCGGCCAGGCGCTCGATGGGCATCCACAGCACTTCGGCCGCGTCGTCGTCGGCACGCACGGCGGGAAAGGCGTCGGCGCCCAGGTCGAAGTAGTGCGCGTGGGTGATGGTGCGGCCGCGCTGGCTGCGGTCGGGGTGGTCGAACACGGTGGCCTCGCGCAGCGCGGCGCGCATGCGCTCTTCGGGCAGGGCGCAGTGGGTTTCTTCCTGCAGCTCGCGCAGGCACGATTGCCAGACGGTCTCACGCTGTTCGAGGAAGCCGCCGGGCACGGCCAGCTGGCCCTTGCCGGGCGCGTGGGCGCGGCGGATGAGCAGCACCTGGTCCTGGCAGCGCAGCACGGCATCGACGGTGACGAAGACGGGCGGGTAGGGCGCCGCGGCCCAGGCGGCGCGGTAGTCGCGCAGCATGCGCCATTCCTGCTGCAGCGCGGCGTAGGCGGGATCTGCGGCGAAGCGCTGCAGGAAGTCCAGCGTGCTCGCAGGCATCTGCCCGGCCAGCGGCTGCAGCGCCCGGGGCACGTCCTGCGCATCGGCGGCGCCGAAGTAGGCATCGCGGATGGCGGTGGCGTCGATGCTGCCCTGGCGCTCGGCGGCGATCAGCTGCCAGCCGGGAAAAGCGCGCAGGTAGCTGCTGCTGGCGTCCTTGAAATGGCCCACCAGGCCGATGCGCGCGCCGGGCGCGGTGTGCTGCGCCACGGCCTGCCGCACGGCGGCGACCCAGCGCGCCTCGTTGTAGTGGTCGCGCACCGGCAGCACGGTGACGCGGGCGCGTTCGGCGGCGGGCAGGGCGTCCAGCAGCATGGCCTGGCGCTCGGTCCAGGCGAAGGGGTTCTTGGGCGAGCGCGCCTGCCAGGCCGATCCCATGATGACGATGGCCTGCGGGGCGCTTTCCAGTGCCTGCCGCAGCAGCGCCAGGTGGCCGTGGTGGACGGGCTCGAAACGGCCGATGAGGATGGCGGTGTCGTACATGCGCGAAGGGGGAGGCGGTTGCCCACGGGGCCCAGGCGGTCGGGCCGGTGCGGGAGGGGTGGATCTGTCTCTACAAAAAAGTGAGCGGCATGCGCTGGCGGAACAAGCGCTGCGGGGCATTTTGACGCAAATGAACGCCGTCGCCGGGGCTCGCGCTCAGCGGTACACGGCGGCGATCGGCATCTGCCGCCCGTTGCCGAAGGCCTTGGCGCGCACGCGCAGGATGGGCGGGGCCTGGCGGCGCTTGTATTCGCTGCGCGCCACCAGCAGCCGCACGCGCTGCACCAGGGCCCGGCCGGCTTCGTCCTGCTCCAGCCGCTGCACGAAGGCGCGGGCGGCGGCGTGCTCGTCCTGCGCCAGGCCCTCGCCCTCGATCAGCAGCTTGAGGATCTCGTCGAGCACCGGGTAGGGCGGCAGGCTGTCCACGTCGCGCTGGCCGGGGGCGAGTTCGGCCGAGGGCTCCTTGTCGATGATGGCCTGCGGGATCAGCTCGCGCCCGGCCTGCGCGTTCACATGGCGCGCGAGGGCGAACACCTCGGTCTTGTAGAGGTCGCCGATCAGGCCCAGGCCGCCGTTGGTGTCGCCGTAGAGCGTGCAGTAGCCGACCGAGATCTCCGACTTGTTGCCGGTGGTGAGCAGCAGGTGGCCGAAGGCGTTGGAATATTCCATCAGCGTGGTGCCGCGGATGCGCGCCTGCAGGTTCTCCAGCGGCAGGCCGGCCAGGGGCTGGGCGAACGAGGCCTCGAACTGCCGGGCGTAGCCCGCCACCAGCTCGGCGATGGGATGGGTGTGCAGCGCCACGCCGAGGTTGCGGCACAACTGCACCGAATCATCGACCGAGCCGCTGCTGGAAAAGCGCGAGGGCATGGTGATGCCCACCACGTTCTCCGGCCCCAGCGCCTGGGCGGCCAGCGCCAGCGTGAGCGCGCTGTCGATGCCGCCGGAGCTGCCCACCACGGCCTGCGTGAAGCCGCAGCGCCGCGCGTAGTCGGCCAGGCCCAGCACGATCTGCTGGCGGTAGAACTCCATCGTGGGCAGGCCCTGCTGCGGCACGGGCGCGGGGGCGGTGCCGTCGCCCAGGCTGAAGCGGCCATCGGCCGAGAGCTGCAGCGTGCAGATGTCTTCGGCGAAGCGCCTGGCCTCGAACACCACGCCGCCCGCGGGCTCGGCGGCGAAAGACGCGCCGTCATAGACGATCTGGTCCTGCCCGCCCACCTGGTTCACATAGACGATGGGCAGCCCGTGCCGGCGTGCCGCGCCGCCGAAGACCTGGTGGCGTTGCTCCCGTTTGCCGATGTGGCTGGGGCTGGCGTTGATGCTCACGACCACGTCGGGCGCGGCGTCGGCCATGCGCAGCAGCGGGTTGTGGGCGTAGTCGGCCTGGGCGTCGTTCCAGCCGTCCTCGCAGATCAGGAAGCCGACCTGCGCGCCGGCGATGCGCAGCACCTTGGCGACGTCCGGGCCTGGCTCGAAGTGGCGGCGCTCATCGAAGATGTTGTAGGTGGGCAGCAGCTGCTTGGCGTAGTGCAGCCGCACCTCGCCGGCCTGCAGCACCAGCAGCGCGTTGTGCAGGCGCTTGCCCGGCCCCTGCGTGCGCGTGGGCGCGCCCACCACCCAGTGCAGCGAGGGCAGGGCGGCCGAGGCGGTGCGCAGCGCGGCCAGGCCCGCGTCGATGCGGGCGAGGAAAGCCGGCTCGTCCAGCATGTCGCCGGGGTAGTAGCCGCACAGCGAGAGTTCGGGAAAGACGACGAGGTCGGCACGCTCCTGCGCCGCCTGCCGTGCGGCGGCCTCCATGCGCTGCACGTTGCCTTCGATGTCGCCGACGGTGGGATTGAGCTGGGCCAGGGTGATGCGGAGCATGGCGGTGTCCTTTGTGGCGGGATTCAGCGGAACTGCAGGGCCTGCGCGGGCGGGGCGATGCCGAACACCTGGCGCAGGTAGGCCAGGAAGGTCTCGTCGTCGCACAGCGTCTTGCCCGGGCTGTCGGAGAGCTTGGCCACCGGCTGGCCGTTGGCGCGCGTGATCTTCATCACGATGTGCAGCGGCTGCAGCTGCGGCGCATCGCCCATGTCGTTGGTCAGCTGCGTGCCGATGCCGAAGCCCAGCTGCACGCGGTCGCCGAAGTGGCGGTAGAGGGCGATGGCGCGGTCCACGTCCAGCCCGTCGGAGAACACCAGCCGCTTGGCGTGGGCGTCGATGCGCAGGCGCGCGTAGTGGCCCAGCGCCTTCTCGCCCCAGACGATGGGGTCGCCCGAGTCGTGCCGCAGCCCGTCGAAGAGCTTGGCGAAGTAGAGGTCGAAGTCGGCGAGGAAGGCGTCCATGCCCACCGTGTCGGTCAGCGCGATGCCCAGGTCGCCGCGGTATTCCTGCACCCAGTCTTCCAGCGCGGCCTGCTGGAAGTCGCGCAGCCGCACGCCGAGCGACTGGTAGGTCTGCAGGTATTCGTGCGCCATGGTGCCGATGGGCACGAGGTTCAGGTCGCGCGCCAGCAGCACGCTGCTGGTGCCCTTGAACCACTGCGGCGCCTCCTGCGCCAGGGTCTGCACCACCTCGCGCTGCCAGGGGCCGCTGAAGCGCCGCCGCAGGCCGAAGTCGAACATCTCGAAGGGGTGGCGGCAGGGCGCCTCGCCTGCCAGCCGGCGCAGGCGTTCCAGCTTGGCCGCGAGCCGGGCGCGGCCCTGCGACAGGGCGCCGGCCTGGTCCACGCGGCGGAAATACAGCTCGTTGACGATAGCCAGCACGAAGATCTCGAAGCCCATCACATGCACCTGCGGGCCGCGCGCGACGATGCGCAGGTGCTCGCCCTCGGCCCGCGCCTCGATGAAGCCGCGCTGGAACTGGAAGAGCCGCAGGAAGTCGATGAAGTCGCTCTGCAGGAAGCGCAGCCCGCCCAGGTAGTCCAGATCGGCGGCGGTGAAGCGCAGCGCGCAGAGCTCGTCGAGCGCGGCGTTCACCTCGTCCACCAGCTCGGCGAGCGGATAGGCCGGCCGGTTGCGGCACACGAAGCGGTACTCGGCCTGCGTCTGCGGGTGGCGGTGCAGCAGCGCCTGCCACATGGTGAACTTGTAGAGGTCGGTGTCGAGCAGGCTGGTGATCACGGGGCGCATGGCGCAGGTCTCCGGTTGCTTCTGTTGTGATAGCGGGGTGCGCAGGCGGGGCAAGGGCTAGAGACGGATCTGGCTCGAATCGGCCAGCTGCGCACCCTGGGTGCGCATCGCCTCCAGGAAGGCGCCGTGCTGCGCCTCGAAGCCTGCCACCGGGCTCATGCAGTCCGTCAGCAGCACGATGCGCGCGGCGGTCCAGCCCGGCTGCAGGCGGGGCAGGTGCTGCACGATGTGTTCGGTGGTGGCGCGCACGCAGTGGCTGCTGGCCTCGCCGCCGATCAGCAGCAGGTCGGCCTCTCCCAGGCGCTGCAGCAGGCGCGTGTCCAGCGCCGTGGCGGGGTCGGCCGGGTCCGGCACCTCGGCCTGCAGGGCGCTGTAGTGCTCCGTCCAGGGGTTCATGCCCTTGAACACATGCTGCACGGCGCGCTGGCGGGCGGCCTGCCACGCGCCGCAGGCGGCCAGCACGTCGGCATGCAGGCCATGGCCCCAGCTGCCGATCTCGCAGTGCACGGGCCACACCATCAGGGTGTAGCGGCCCTGCGCTTCCAGGGCATCCAGGTAGGCCAGCACGCGGGGGAGCGCTGCGGCATCGGCCGGGGCGAACTGCCCGCCGCGCACCTGCTGCGCGGTGATGGGCGTGAACGGCGCGACCGCGCCGCCGTCGCCCCTGCGCCAGAAGCCGGGGTGGGCCGCGTCGTAGCGCTGGTGCGAATCGAGCGTGACCGTCACCGCGTCGATGCGCTGCGCGTTCGCCTGCAGGAAGGCCGCGAGCCGCTGCATGTCGGCATGCGCGCCGGCCACGGGCAACGAAGGCGCCACCGCCCGCCCGGTGGGCGCATGGCCCGGCTGCCAGTCTGCGGGCAGGTCGCAGAAATCGTTCTGCGGATCGATGGCCAGAAGATGGACGGTGCGGGTCATGGCGGGCCTCCTGTTTTGCGATGGCTGCAGTGTAGATTGGTTAGTTCATTAGTGCAACTAAGTGGCTGGGATGCTTGGCGAAAAGATGTTGCAGAGCGTAGGAGCCGAGGGAATAGGCCGCTTCTGCGCGGTGCGGTGGTACGCTCCTTCGTCCATCGATGATCGAAACCCGTTTCCCCAGCCTCCCCTTTGCCTACCCCGCCAGCCATGCCCGCCGCTCTGCCGCCGCCCATCCTCTGCACCGTCGATGTCGTGCTGCTGACCCTGCGGGCCGGTGCGCTGCACGTGCTGCTGGTGCGGCGCGACAAGGCGCCCTTCGCCGGTGCGTGGGCGCTGCCGGGCGGCTACATCCATGCGCAGGAAGACAGCGACGCCCAGGCCAGCGCCGCGCGCGTGCTGCGGGACAAGGCCGGGCTGCAGAGCCCGTATCTGGAGCAGCTCGCCACCTTCTCAGGCATTGCGCGGGACCCGCGGGGCTGGTCCGTCGCCGTGGCCTATTGCGCGCTGGTGCCCGAGCACCTGCTGCCGGCCGATGCGCTGGCGAGCGGCGCAGCCCTGGTGGGCGTGGACGAGCTGCCGGCGCTGCCCTTCGACCACGGCCAGATCGTGCAGGTGGCGCTGGAGCGGGTGCGCAGCAAGAGCCAGTATTCGTCGTTGCCGGTGTACCTGTGCAGCGAGCAGTTCACGCTGCCGCAGCTGCAGGCCGTCTATGAATCGGTGCTCGGCGAGCCGCTCAACAAGGTGAGCTTTCGCCGCAAGATGGACGAGCTGGGCATGCTGGAGCCGGTGCCCGGCGCGCTGCACAGCGGCGGCGCGCACCGGCCGGCGCAGCTCTACCGGCTGCGGCCGGAATTCCGGCGGCACCTGTCGCTCTCGGCGCGGGGGCTGTAAGAACGTGTTCAGGCCGTGGCGGCCTCGCCCTTGGCCTCGTCGTAGGTCTGCAGGTAGTCCCGTGCCAGGCTGCGCTTCTGCCCTTCTGTCAGCAGCTTGCCGGCGACCTGGAAGAAGCGGTGCTCTTCCTCCTTGAGATGGTGCAGCACCTTGTCGCCCAGCTTGCTGGCGATGGCCAGCCATGCGGGGCTGGACGGATCGGCGGCTTCCAGATCTTCCACCAGTTCGTCGAGCGCATGGTGCTCGGCGATGGCGTGGCGCGAGAGGTCGATGCCCCCGTCGTGCTCCATCAGCAGCCGGTAGAAATGGCGGTCTTCGGCCAGCTCGTGCGCGGCCAGCTCACGCTTGAGCTGCCCGAAAAGCGCCTGCCGCTCGGGCGTGTCGCCATGCGTTTCTCGCACCTGGCGGACCAGATTGCGCTGGATCTCATGGCTTTCGCGCAGCGCCTCGAAGATGTTGGTGGCCGCAGCGCCTGGCGTGCTCATGCCGCGGGCCTTACTTCAGCACCTTGCGGGCGGCGCCGACGCCGATCACGGCCAGCACCACGAATACGATCGCCAGCACCAGGAACAGGACGAACAGCACCTTGGCGATACCTGCGGCACCGGCTGCCACGCCCGTGAAGCCCAGCGCGCCGGCCACGAGGGAGATGAGGGCGAAGATGATGGCGTACTTGAGCATGATGGGTTCCTCCTGAATGGAATGGGGCGGCACGGACAGCCTGTGCCGGTGGACCAACGATAGGCGCGCGGGCTCGATGCTGCCGTCGGCGCACGCGGGGAGCGCGCGTAGGAGCGGAGCCACGCCGCAGGGGCGCTTGCTCGCTCACTTCATCAACGCACCGCATGCACGGCGATGCCCGCGGCGATCGCCAGCAGCACGTCCCCGGTGCCGCGCTCGATCCAGCGCAGGCGCCGTGCGAACCGCCGCACCACCGCGGGATGGCCCGCCGCTGCCGCCACCAGCAGATCCCAGCCCAGCACGGCGCTCACCATCCATGCACCGTACAGCGCCTGCACGCCGCGCGGGACGCCGGCCAGCAGCGTGAACAGGCTGGCGTAGAACAGCGCGTTCTTCGGGTTCAGCAGGCCGCTGGCCAGCCCCATGCGCATGGCCCGCGCCCAGCCCGGGGCCGGCGCCGCTGCCGCGGCCGGCGCGGCGCCATCGAGTGCGATCGGCGTGCCCGGAGAGCGCAGCAGGCACCAGCCCAGCCAGGCCAGGTAGCCGCAGCCACCCCACTGCAGCGCTGCATAGGCGGTAGTGCCCGGCCGCACGGCGGCCACGCCTGTCCAGGCGAGGGCGATGAAGAGCCCGTTGGCGAGCGCCACGCCCGTGCACACGCCGGCCGCGCGCCGCCAGCCGTATAGCAGGGCAGTGCGCACGATGAGGAAGAAGTCCGGCCCGGGGCTGAGCAGGGCGAGAAAGTGGGCGCCGGCCACGAGGAGAAAGGTGTCGAGCAAAGCAGTGCCTGGAACGTTGCGCGCAGCCGGGTGCCGCGCTGCGTGCAGTCTGGCGGGGGGCGTTCGGCCTGTATTGGAAAAAAAGGACACGCGCTGCGGCGGCCGGGGCAGCGCTCCAGGGTGGGCCCACGGCCAGCCACCTATCGAGGGCCGATCGCCCGTACGTCAGCGCCGGTAGTCGCCCGGCGTCGCCGCCACGTGCTGCCGGAAGGTGTGGTGGAAGTGGCTCTGGTCGTAGAAGCCCAGGCCGTGCGCGACGTCGGCAGGCGCATTCCCGGCGCGCAGCTGCGCCCTGGCGGCGTTCACGCGCAGGTCGAGCTGGTAGGCATGCGGCGTCAGCCCCGTGGCTGCCTTGAAGGCGCGCACCAGGGCGCGGGGCGAGAGGCCCACGGCCTGCGCGAGTGCGGGCAGCGGCCACGCGCGGGCGGGGTCGCCCTGCAGCAGCGCCTGCGCGCGGGCCACGGCTGTGGCGCCGCTGCTTTGCGGCTCCAGCAGCAACGCGTCGCCGCACCGCCAGGAGCCGCCGGTGACGAAGCGCGCCAGCGAGGCTGCCTTGTCCACGGCGGATGCGTCCGAGAAAAGCCGCTGGTTGAGGGCGTCGAACGCCTGGTAGGCGGCCGCATCGTGCAGCACGAGCGCGTGGCGCGGCCAGGGCGGAAATCCGGCCGCAGCGAGGGTGCGGTCCGCCCAGCCAGCGTCCAGGTGGAGCATCTGGTAGCTCCAGGCCGTGCCAGGAGCGGGGTTGCAGGCATGCGCGCAGCCGGCAGGCACGACGACCAGCGCGCTCGCCGCGAGGCGGATGCTCCGCCCCTGCGATGTGAAAACGCTCTGGCCCGCATCCACCACCCCGATGGACAGCGTGGTGTGCGTGTGCATGCGGTAGCAGGCGCGGCTGCGGACGGCCCGGCGGCTCTCGGCGAAGGGCAGTGCCGGGTCGTGCCAGAAGCCGGCGCGGGGAGCGGCTTGGGGGGAGTGAGCGTGCTGCATGGGGCTGGCCCTGAGGGGCTTGGCAGCTTAGCGCAGGGAGAGGAGGGCTTGTGGCTCCGGCACGGCCCTTCGTGCCTTCACATCGCTGCGCGATATGAACTTCGCCCCAAACCCCAAGGCTTGGCCTGCGGGGCCCTACAGCCCGGCCGCTGCGCGCAGCGCTTGGGCTTTGTCCGTCTTTTCCCAGGTGAACTCGGGTTCTTCGCGGCCGAAGTGGCCGTAGGCGGCGGTCTTTTCGTAGATCGGGCGCAGCAGGTCCAGCATCTGGATGATGCCCTTGGGGCGCAGGTCGAAGTGTTCCTGCACCAGCGCGGCGATCCTGTCGTCGGAGATCACGCCCGTGCCTTCGGTGTACACCGTCACGTTGATCGGGCGGGCCACGCCGATGGCGTAGCTCACCTGGATCTGGCACTGGCGCGCCAGGCCTGCGGCCACGATGTTCTTGGCCACGTAGCGTGCGGCGTAGGCGGCCGAGCGGTCCACCTTCGTTGGGTCCTTGCCGCTGAAGGCGCCGCCGCCGTGCGGGCAGGCACCGCCGTAGGTGTCCACGATGATCTTGCGGCCGGTGAGGCCGCAGTCGCCCTGCGGGCCGCCGATGACGAAGCGGCCGGTGGGGTTGATGAGGTACTTCGTGTCCTGCAGCCATTCCTTGGGCAGCACGGGCTTGATGATCTCCTCGATCACCGCCTCGACGAAGCTGGCCTTCATCTTGGTGGCCGTCTCGGACTGGTCGGGATGGTGCTGGGTGGAGAGCACCACGGTGTCGATGCTGTGGGGTTTGCCGTCCACGTAGCGCATCGTGACCTGGCTCTTGGCGTCGGGGCGCAGGAAGGGCAGGCGGCCGTCCTTGCGCAGCTGGGCCTGGCGTTCGACCAGGCGGTGCGCGTAGTAGATGGGCGCGGGCATCAGCTCGGGCGTCTCGTCGCAGGCGTAGCCGAACATCAGGCCCTGGTCGCCGGCGCCGGTGTTCAGGTGGTCGTCGCTGGCGCGGTCCACTCCCTGGGCGATGTCGTTGGACTGCTTGTCGTAGGCCACCAGCACGGCGCAGCCCTTGTAGTCGATGCCGTAGTCGGTGTTGTCGTAGCCGATGCGCTTGATGGTGTCGCGCGCCACCTGGATGTAATCGACGTGCGCGTTAGTGGTGATCTCGCCAGCCAGCACGACCAGGCCGGTGTTGGTCAGCGTTTCGGCTGCCACGCGGCTCAGGGGGTCTTGCGTGAAGATCGCGTCGAGGATGGCATCCGAGATCTGATCGGCCACCTTGTCGGGATGGCCCTCGGACACGGACTCGGATGTGAAGAGGAAATCGTTCGCCATTTGAATAAACTCCGGTACTTGCAGCTTTTTTGGGCGTTGGCCCTCAGCTCGGAAGCTTTGGCGAACGCTTTAGCAGATTTTTTTTACGTCGCCCTGCAAGTTGCTCATTTAAGTCAGCGACCGGGCCATTCTAGTGCCATCCTTGTTCCGTTCCCTCTTTCATGGTCTCGCGGCGCTGCCCCTGCGCTGGTCGCATGCGCTCGGCGCCGCCCTTGGCTGGGTGGTGTTCGCCTGCTCGCCCGCCTACCGCCGCCGCTTCATCGACAACGCCCGCCACGCCGGCTATGCCTTCGCCGATGTGGCCGCTGCCGTGGGCCACGCGGGCCGCATGGTGGCCGAGATGCCGCGCCTGTGGCTGCAGGCCGGATCGCCGCCGGTGCGGATGGTCAACGCCGAATGCGTGGAGCGCGCCTGGGAGCGCGGGCGCGGCATCGTCTTCCTCACGCCGCACCTGGGCTGCTTCGAGCTGTCGGTGCAGGCCGCGGCCGTGCGCTGGGGCGCCGAGCGCGGGCCGATCACCATCCTCTACCGCCCGGCGCGCCAGCCCTGGCTGGCCGAGATCATGCAGACGGCGCGCAACCGCCCCGGCATCAGCGCCGTGCCCACCACGCTGCAGGGCGTGCGCCAGATGATCAAGGCGCTGCGCCGCGGCGAAGCCGTGGGCCTGCTGCCCGACCAGGTGCCGCCGCAAGGCCAGGGCGTCTGGTCGCCTTTCTTCGGCCGCGAGGCCTACACCATGACCCTGGCCGCCCGGCTGGCGCAGCAGACCGGCGCCGCCGTGGTGCTGGCGCGCTGCGAGCGCGAGCCGCGCGGCCGTGGCTATGTTTTGCATCTGGAGGATTTGCTCGTGACCCTGGCCCCCGAACTCGACGCTGCCGTGCTGCAGATCAACCAGGCGATGGAGCACGTCATCCGCCAGTGCCCGCAGCAGTACCTCTGGGGCTATGCCCGCTACAAGCACCCGCGCGGCGAGGCTGCGGCCGGGCCGGCCGCGGTGGCCGCCGCCGCGGAGGCGGGCCGATGATGGCGCGTGCCGGCATCTGGCTCCTGGGCCTGCTGGGCCGCCTGCCGCTGCCCGTGCTGCGCGCCCTGGGCGCGTGGCTGGGGCGGATGCTGTTCGTGCTCGCCGTGCCGCGCCGCCGGGTGGCGCTGCGCAATCTGGCGCTGTGCTTTCCCGACGTGCCCGCCGCGCAGCGCCGCGCCTGGGCGCGCCAGTCGTTCGAGGTGTTCTGCCAGACCTTCCTGGACCGGGGCTGGCTCTGGGCCGGCTCCGAGGCGCTGGTGCGCAGCCGCGTGAAGCTCGTCGGCGCGCTGCACGAGCTGGAGGGCGACACGCCCACCATCGTCTTCGCGCCGCACTTCTACAGCATGGATGCGGGCGGCCTGGCGCTGCCGCTGAACACGCAGCGCGAGTTCACCTCCATCTTCGCCACGCACCCCGACCCGGTGCAGGACGCGTGGTTCATGGCCGGGCGCCAGCGCTTCGGCAACGTGCGCATGCTCAACCGCGCCGACGGGGTCAAGCCCATCATCTCGTGCCTGCGCAAGGGCGGGCTGCTCTACCTGCTGCCCGACATGGACTATGGCCCCACCGACTCGGTGTTCGTGCCCTTCTTCGCCGTGCCGCAGGTGGCGACCATTCCCTCGCTCTCGCGCTTCGCCCGCCTCGGCCGGGCCAAGGTCGTGGCCCTCTACAGCCGCATGACGCCCGAGGGCTACGTGGCCGAGCTGACGCCCGCGTGGGAGCACTTCCCCACCGACGACGCGGTGGCCGACACGGCCCGCATGAACCGCGAGCTGGAAGCAGCCATCATGACCATGCCCAGCCAGTACTACTGGGTGCATCGCCGCTTCAAGACGCGGCCCGAGGGCGAGCCCTCGGTGTATTGATCGAAATGCCCGGCAGCGCTTGATCTGCGTGGGTATGGTGCTATTGTTTATGTAGCGTCTGCGCGGCCTGGCGGGCGCGCCAGCAGGCCGGCCAGCGCGTCGGCCACCGCCTCGGGCTGTTCATGCACCACCCAGTGCGATGCGGCCGGCAGCCGCTGCACGCTCAGGTCGCGTACCCAGTCCTGGAGCCCGTCCAGCAGGCCGGGCAGCAGCGCCGGGTCGTTCATGCCCCAGAGCACCTGGGTGGGCACGGCCACGCCCAGCATCTCCGGCGGCAGCTGCACCGCGGCAGCGCCCGGGTCTCCTGCATGGGGCGGGCGCAGCGGGCTCGCGCGGTAGTAGTTGCAGGGGCCCGTCAGGCCCTGGCGCCACTGGGCGCGGTATTGCTCGCGCAGCGCGGGCGTGAGCCAGCCGGGCGCGCTGCCGTCCCGCGTATCGAAGAAGCCGAAGAGGCGCCGGAAGTCGTCCTCGGCCAAGAGCGCCTCGGCGTCGGGCCGGCAGAGAAAGTGCATGTATTCGCTGGCCGCCTGCTGCGCGGGGTTCTGCTGCAGCTCGCGCACGAAGGCGCCGGGGTGGGGCGAATTCACGATCAGCAGGCGTTCGAGCAGATCGGGCCGCTGGTTGGCCACGTTCCAGGCCACGGCGCCGCCCCAGTCGTGGGCGACGAGCGCGGCCAGCGGCCGGCCCGGGCCGCATTCGGCGGCGATGAGGGCCGTCACGTCCTGCACCAGATGGCGGGCGCGGTAGGCCTCGGGCGCGCTCGGGCTGCTGGAGGGCGCGAAGCCGCGCAGGCTGGGCGCCACGCAGCGGAAGCCGCCGTGCGCGGGCTGCGAGAAATGCGCCAGCAGGCCGTCCCAGATGAAGGCGCCTTCGGGAAAGCCGTGCAAGAAGAGCAGCACCGGCCGGCCCTGCGCGCCGCTCGCGCGGCAGTGCAGGGTGATGCCGTGCGGCAGGATGTGCTCCAGGGTCTCGATCGTCATGCTGCGCTACGCTTTCCAGAGCGGCTCGCGCAGGAGGATCAAGCGCTGCAGCTCAATTTGGTTCGGAAGGTTCGATGGGGGCGGAGGGCTCGCCCGCCTCGGCGCCCTCGGCAGGAGCCTCGGCCGGTGCGGCCCCGCCCACCGGATGCGACCACTGCCAGAGCAGCTGGGCCACCTCGTCCACGCCCTGCTTCTTCAGGGCGGAGAACATCTTCACCTCGCCGCCGCCGGCCTGCAGTCGCGTGATGGACAGCACCTTGGCCTGCTCGGCGCGGGTCAGCTTGTCGGCCTTGGTCAGCAGCACCAGGAACTTCAGGCCGTCTTCGACGCGCGGGCGCACGGCTTCGAGCAGGGCTTCGTCCAGCTCGGTCAGGCCCAGGCGCGGATCGCACAGCAGCACGATGCCCGTGAGGCCCTGGCGCGAGCGCAGGTAGTTCACCATCACCTGCTGCCAGCGCTGCTTGTCCGAGCGCGACACGGCCGCATAGCCGTAGCCGGGCAGGTCGGCCAGCACCGCGTCGGTCACGCCCTGCTTGCCTAAAGCGAAGAGGTTGATGTGCTGCGTGCGGCCGGGCTTCTTGGAGGCGAAGGCCAGCTGCTTTTGCTGCGTGAGCGTGTTGATGCAGGTGGACTTGCCGGCGTTGGAGCGGCCGACGAAGGCGATCTCGGGCACGGTGATGTCGGGCAGGTGGTGCAGCTGCGCCGCCGTGGTCAGGAAACGTGCCGTGTGCATCCAGCCCATGGCGACCTTGGCGTCGGGTGCGGGCGGGAGATTGCCAGCAACTGGCGCATGTGATGTAGTCGTCATAAATCGGGGTTTGAAGGGATACGGCCCAAAGGGGGGCGATTGTAGAATCGAGCGGTTTCGCGCCCCAATACCACAAAGAAGAAACCCTCGATATGAAGTTGCTTGCCCCCCTGCTGATGGCTGCCGCGATGGCAGTTTCCGCCGTTTCGGCCCAGGCTGCGGGCGAGGCGCAAAAGCCTGCGGCCAAGCCCGATCTGGTCAAGGGCGAGGCCAGCTACACGGCCGTGTGCGTGGCCTGCCACGCGGCCGACGGCAACTCCACCATCGCCGCCAATCCCAAGCTCGCGCAGCAGCACCCCGAGTATCTCGTCAAGCAGCTGCAGGAGTTCAAGTCCGGCAAGCGCGCCAACCCCGTCATGCAGGGCATGGCGTCCCTGCTGTCCGACGACGACATGCGCAACGTGTCCGCCTGGCTGGCCAGCAAGCCCGCCAAGCCCGGCTTCGCCAAGGACAAGGACCTGGTCGCCCTGGGCGAGCGCATCTACCGCGGCGGCATCGCCGACCGCAACATCGCCGCCTGCGCGGGCTGCCACAGCCCCAACGGCGCCGGCATCCCGGCCCAGTACCCGCGCCTGTCGGGCCAGCATGCCGAGTACACCGTCCAGCAGCTGACCAGCTTCCGCGACGGCAAGCGCGGCAACAGCCTGCCCATGTCCCAGGTCGCGGCCAAGATGAACGACCGCGAGATCAAGGCCGTGGCCGACTACATCGCGGGCCTGCGTTGACCGGCGTCAAGCTTCAGGGTTAATCGCACTGCGGTTCGGGAACCTCCCACCCATAATCACCACCCAAGACGGGCGGGCCATCTGATCTGCGCAGATGGCCCGCCCTTTTCATTGGGGCGCCGCTGCCACGGCTGCTTCCCCCCGCCATCGCTGCCTGCCCATGTCTGAAACCACCCACGGCATCCGCCTTCATTCCCGCTCGCAGGCGCTGCGCGCGGTGACCGAGCTGCTGTCGTCCATGCGCTTCGCCATCGCGCTGCTGACGGTGATCTGCATCGCGTCGGTCATCGGCACGGTGATGAAGCAGCACGAGCCGGCGGCCAACTACGTCAACCAGTTCGGGCCGTTCTGGGCCGAGCTGTTCCTGGCGCTCAAGCTCAACGCCGTCTACAGCGCCTGGTGGTTCCTGCTGATCCTGGCCTTCCTGGTGGTGAGCACCTCGCTCTGCGTGGCCCGCAACGCGCCGCGCTACCTGGCCGACCTGCGCACGCACAAGGAAGACATCCGCGAGCAGAGCCTGAAGGCTTTCGCGCACCGCGCCGAGGGCGACCTGCCCGAGCCGCCCGAGGCCGCGGCCCGGCGCCTGGGCGCGCTGCTGGCCTCCGGCGGCTGGAAGGTCAAGCTGCAGCAGCGCGGCGAGCGCGGCTGGATGCTGGCGGCCAAGGCCGGCGCGGCCAACAAGATCGGCTACATCGCCGCGCACAGCGCCATCGTGCTGATCTGCCTGGGCGGCCTGCTGGACGGCGACCTGGTCGTGCGCGCCCAGATGTGGCTGGGCGGCAAGACGCCCTACACGGGCGGCGGGCTGATCTCGGAGGTCAAGCCCGAGCACCGCCTCTCGGAGCGCAACCCCACCTTCCGCGGCAACCTGCTGGTGGCCGAGGGCACGCAGTCCAGCACCGCCATCCTGAGCCAGTCCGACGGCGTGCTGCTGCAGGAGCTGCCCTTCGCCATCGAGCTGAAGAAGTTCATCGTCGAGTACTACTCCACCGGCATGCCCAAGCTCTTCGCGAGCGACATCGTGATCCACGACAAGGCCACCGGCGAGGCCACGCCCGCACGGGTGGAGGTGAACCACCCGGCCAGCTACCGGGGCATCGAGATCTATCAATCGAGCTTCGACGACGGCGGCTCCCAGGTCACGCTGAGCGCGCGCCCGCTCGTGGCCGGCGTGAAGCCCTTCGAGGTGCAGGGCACCATCGGCGGCAGCACGCCGCTGGCGGCCGCGGCCCTGGGCGGGCAGCCGGCCACGCTCGAATACGCCTCGCTGCGCGTGCTCAACGTCGAGAACTTCAGCGGCGCCGGCTCGGGCGCCAGCGGCTCGGCGGTGGACGTGCGCCGCGTCGATCTGCGCGACTCCATCGAGGCGCGCCTGGGCGCGGGCAACAAGACCGTCACCCACCGCGACCTGCGCAACGTGGGCCCCAGCATCACCTACAAGCTGCGCGATGCGGCCGGCCAGGCGCGCGAGTTCCAGAACTTCATGCTGCCGGTGGACACGGGCGACGGCCAGCCCGTCTATCTGCTGGGCGTGCGCGAGACGCCGGCCGAGCCCTTCCGCTACCTGCGCGTGCCGGCCGACGACCAGGGCAGCATGGACGGCTTCCTGCGCATGCGCCTCGCGCTGGCCGATCCGGCGCTGCGCGAGCAGGCCGTGAAGCGCTACGTGGCCATGGCGGTCGATGCCTCGCGGCCCGACCTCGCGCAGCAGCTGGCGCAGTCCGCCGGGCGCGCGCTGGCGCTCTTCGCCGGTGCCCTGTCCGACAAGGAAGGCCACCCCCGCACGGGCGGCCTGCAGGCCATCTCCGACTTCATGGAAGCCAACGTGCCCGAGGCCGAGCGCGCCCGGGCCGGCGAGGTGCTGGTGCGCATCCTCAACGGCACGCTGTTCGAGCTGGCCCAGCTGACCCGCGAGCGCGCCGGCCAGCCGCCGCTGCAGCAGAGCGACAAGACCCAGGCCTTCATGACGCAGGCCGTGCTGTCGCTGAGCGACGCGCAGATGTACCCGGCGCCGGTGGCCTTCGAGCTCAAGGACTTCCACCAGGTGCAGGCCAGCGTCTTCCAGGTGGCGCGCGCGCCGGGCAAGAATGTGGTCTATCTGGGCTGCGCGCTGCTGATCCTGGGCGTCTTCGCCATGCTGTACGTGCGCGACCGGCGGCTCTGGATCTGGCTCTCGCCGCAGGGCGAGGGCGCGGCCCATGCCAGCATGGCGCTCTCGACCAACCGCAAGACGCTCGACGGCGACCGCGAGTTCGGCGAGCTGGCCCGCAAGCTGATCGGCACGGAACCCCACGGAGGCACCACGACATGAATACCGCCACCACCACGACGACCACGACAACGACGACGATCACCCTGAACGAAGGCTTCTTCGCGCGCCGTTCGCTGTTCGACTGGCTGTTCGCCGCCCTCGTCGCCGCGGGCGCGATCTACGTGCTGCAGCGCTACGGCAGCGCCATGGACGGCTACGACAAGGGCGTGCTGATCGGCGCCGTGCCCTGCGCCATCTGGCTGTGCTGGTTCTGGCGGCCGCTGCGCGTGCTGGCGCTGGTGGTGGCGGCCTGCTCGCTGCTGGCCATCCAGCTCTACCAGGGCGGGGCGGGGGGCGACCTGTCCCGCGCGGACACGGTCTTTCTGCTCAAGTTCTTCCTGTCGAGCCAGTCCGCCATCCTCTGGATGAGCCTGCTCTTCTTCATGAGCACGGTGTTCTACTGGATCGGTCTCTTCTCGCGCGGCGAGGGCCAGGCGCTGATGCGCATCGGCTCCGGCGTGGCGTGGGTGGCGATCGCCATGGCGCTGATCGGCACCATGGTGCGCTGGTACGAGAGCTACCAGATCGCGCCCGACATCGGCCACATTCCGGTCAGCAACCTCTACGAGGTCTTCGTGCTCTTTTGCTGGATGACGGCGGCCTTCTACCTCTACTACGAAGCGCAGTACAAGACCCGGGCCCTGGGCGGCTTCGTCATGCTGGTGGTGAGCGCGGCCGTGGGCTTCCTGCTCTGGTACACCGTGGTGCGCGAGGCGCACGAGATCCAGCCCCTGGTGCCGGCCCTCAAGAGCTGGTGGATGAAGCTGCACGTGCCGGCCAACTTCATCGGCTACGGCACCTTCGCGCTGTCGGCCATGGTGGCCTTCGCCTACCTCATCAAGCAGCAGGCCGGCGAGACGCGCTGGTGGAAGCTCACGCCGCTGTGGCTGCTGGGCGTGGTGCTGTGCTTCGAGCCCATCGTGTTCCGCAAGGGCGGGGCCGACGGCAGCGGCGGCGCCTACTGGATGGTCTATTTCGGCATCTCCGCGCTCATCGTGGGCGGCATCCTGCTGGGGCGGCGCCACATCGCGGCGCGGCTGCCGGCCTTCGAGGTGCTGGACGACATGATGTACAAGGCCATCGCCGTGGGCTTCGCCTTCTTCACCATCGCCACCGTGCTGGGCGCGCTCTGGGCGGCCGAGGCCTGGGGCGGCTACTGGAGCTGGGACCCGAAGGAGACCTGGGCGCTGATCGTCTGGCTCAACTACGCCGCCTGGCTGCACATGCGCCTGATGAAGGGCCTGCGCGGCACCGTGTCGGCCTGGTGGGCGTTGGTGGGGCTGGCGGTGACGTCCTTCGCCTTCCTGGGCGTGAACATGTTCCTGAGCGGCCTGCACAGCTACGGCACGCTATAGCGCTGTACCGCGGCAGCAGGGCGGCGGCATGATCCGCCCGCGCCGCGCCTGCGTAGAAGGAAGACGACCGCCCTTGCATACCCGCCAAGCAGCAGCAATTTCCACTTGCGGGTAGATTGGCTGCTTCGGGCCGCCGCTGCCGCCAGGGCAGTGCGGCGCGGCCAGGACCTGAAACGGAGAACCCCATGCTGATCCCTTCCCGCCAGAACGGCTTCCAACACCCCCAGTCCAGCGAGATCACGCCCCGCGCCGTCTATGAAGGCCGCCGCGACATGCTGCGCTGGATGGCGACCGGCGCGGCAGGAGCGGCCCTCGCATCCTGGGCCAGCCGCGAGGCGATGGCCGCGCAGGTGGCCCGCCCGGGCAAGCTGGCGGCGCTGCCGGGCGGCAAGTCGGCCGTGGCGGGTGCCATGGCGATGGACAAGGTCACCGACTACAAGGACGCGACCACCTACAACAACTACTACGAGTTCGGGGTGGACAAGTCCGACCCGGCCCGCAACGCCCACACGCTCAAGACCTCGCCCTGGACGGTGGAGGTGGAGGGCCTGGTCAACAAGCCGCGCAAGTTCGCCATCGAAGACCTGCTCAAGCTCAGCCCGCAGGAAGAGCGCATCTACCGCCTGCGCTGCGTGGAGGGCTGGTCCATGGTCATCCCCTGGGTGGGCTATTCGCTGTCCGAACTCATCAAGCGCGTGGAGCCCCAGGGCAGCGCCAAGTACGTGCAGTTCGTCACCCTGGCCGACAAGGCGACCATGCCCTTCGTCGGCTCCAGCGTGCTGGACTGGCCCTACACCGAGGGCCTGCGCCTGGACGAGGCCATGCACCCCCTCACGCTGCTGGCCTTCGGCATGTACGGCGAGGTGCTGCCCAACCAGAACGGCGCGCCCGTGCGCCTGGTCGTGCCCTGGAAATACGGCTTCAAGAGCGCCAAGAGCATCGTCAAGATCCGCTTCGTCGAGAAGGAGCCCAGCACGGCCTGGAACAAGGCCGCGGCACAGGAATACGGCTTCTATTCCAACGTGAATCCGAACGTCGATCACCCGCGCTGGAGCCAGGCTTCCGAGCGCCGCATCGGCGAGGACGGCCTCTTCGCCAAGAAGCGCAAGACGCTGCTGTTCAACGGCTACGAAGAGCAGGTCGGCCAGCTGTATGCGGGCATGGACCTGAAGAAGAACTACTGAGAAAGGCTGCGGGCGCCGCCTTGCGCGCGCCCCGGCCGTGTCCGCCGTTCGCCGTCCACCCGCGTGCCGAGCGGGGCGCTCCGTGCCCCGTGCCCGCCGGGCGGCCCTCTCCACCCGCTCGGGGCCCCACGCATGAAGAAGATCCTGGCGCATCCCGCCGCAAAGCCCCTCGTTTTCCTGCTGTGCCTGCTGCCGCTGGCCTGGCTGGTCTATGGCGCCGTGGCCGGCCAGCTGGGCGCGAACCCGGCAGAGACCCTGATCCGCTCCACCGGCGACTGGACGCTGCGCCTTCTGTGCGTGGCGCTGGCCGTCACCCCGCTGCGCGTGCAGCTGGGCCTGCCGGCCCTGGCGCGCTTTCGGCGCATGCTGGGCCTCTTCGTGTTCTTCTACGCCCTGCTGCACCTGCTGTGCTACAGCTGGTTCGACATGGGCTTCGATCTGGGCGACATCGCGGCCGACATCGCCAAGCGCCCCTTCATCCTGGTGGGCATGCTGGCCTTCGCGCTGCTGCTGGCGCTGGCCGCCACCTCGTTCAACCGCGCCATCCGCTGGCTGGGAGGCAAGCGCTGGCAGGCACTGCACCGCGTCGTGTACGCGGCGGCGGGGCTGGCCCTGCTGCATTTCTTCTGGATGCGCGCCGGCAAGAACAACTTCGCCGAGGTGGGGGTCTATGCCGCCATCGTGCTGGCGCTGCTGGCCTGGCGCGTGTGGCACCGCTGGAAGAGCCGTAAGCCCGGCCGCAAGGCGGCCTCCGCATCAGCCGGTTGATGCTATTGAAAATATAGCTAGTGGCGCAGGTGGATCAAGCGCTCCAGGGGCTTTTGCCTTGAATTCGCTGGCCGTTCACGGCTGTGCCGACGTCCGAGGCCGCACCGGATCGATCAGCGCCGTGGGCACCTGGTAGGCCGCCTGCTCCATCAGGTCGATGCCGCACTGCAGGTCTTCGATCCAGTCGAAGAAGTCGGCGATGGCCGCTCCCGCCAGCGGCGCGCCGTGCTGCGGCACCAGCATGGCGATGTCCAGCTGCCGCGCCATGCGCACCCAGAGCCGCAGGATCTTCCGGGACACCATGTAGCGGCGGTGGAAGGCTTCCATGCGCGGGAGGTGCGGCGCCAGGTCCGTCACCGGCACGCGCGCCTGGGCGCCCGAGGTCATCGACACGCCCAGGTCGCCCGTGAAGAGGATGCGGCTGACCGGGTCATAGAAATGGAAGTTGCCTTCCGAATGCAGGAAGTGCGCGGGCAGCAGCACCAGCTCGTGCCGCCCCAGCGGCAGGCGGCCGCCGCCGTCGGGCACGCCGATCACGCGGTTCTCGGTCTTGCCGGCCTTGGCGAAATGCGGCGCGAAGCGCTCCCAGACCTTCGAGATCACCAGCTGCGCGCGGGTGCTGGTCAGCCAGCGGTCCAGCGACGCGATGATGTCCGGGTCGGCATGCGAGGCGATCAGGTAGGAGAGCTTGTGCGGCGCGAAGTGCCGGCTCATCCCCATGAACAGCTCGTTGAAGGCGAGGTTGCCGCCGGGGTCGATGATGGCGCCCGTGTCGCCATCCACGATGAGGAACTGGTTGGCCTGCACCGCCTGCCCGTCTTCCTCGATGAGGTCCGTGAACATCAGGCAGGCGTGCTGCGCGTCCCGGTACAGCTCCACGGGTTGCTGGTGGGCCATGGCGGCGCTCTCGTGTCGGGTAAAGACCCCGACTCTAGAGCCGCACCGCCGCCGCCGGATTGATGCCGGTCAAGCCGGCAGCGGATGGCGCGAGGGCGCTCAGCCCGCGACCAGCCGCTCGCTGCGGAAGGTGTCGGCCACCGTCTCGCGGGCGCGGATCACGTGCGCCGTGCCGCCATCGACCAGCAGCTCGGCCGGGCGGGTGCGGGTGTTGTAGTTGCTGCCCATGGCGCTGCAGTAGGCGCCGGCGGAGAGCACGGCCAGCTGGTCGCCGGGCTGCACGGCGAGCTCGCGGTCGCGGCCGAGCCAGTCGCCGCTCTCGCACACCGGGCCCACCACGTCATAGACCTGGGCTGCGGCGCCGCCGGCTGCGGCCGGCGCCTGCAGCGGCACGATGGCGTGGAAGGCCTGGTACATGGCCGGGCGGGGCAGGTCGTTCATTGCGGCATCGACGATGCAGAAGTTCTTCTGCTCGCCGGGCTTGACGTACAGCACCTCGGTCAGGCACACGCCGGCATTGCCCACCAGCGAGCGGCCGGGCTCGATCATGAACTGGCGGTCGCCGTAGCCGCGCGCATCCAGCCGCGCCAGCAGCTGGGCCCAGAGCGCATCGGCCGCGGGCGGCGTGTCGCCGTTGTAGTCGATGCCCAGGCCGCCGCCGAAGTCGATGTGGTGGATGGCAATGCCCGCCGCCTCGATGGCCTGCACCAGGTCCAGCATGCGATCGACCGCGTCGAGGTAGGGCGTCGCTTCGGTGATCTGGGAGCCGATGTGGCAGTCGATGCCCACCACCCGCAGGCCCGGCAGCGCCGCTGCGCGCTGGTAGGTGGCCACGGTGCGCTCATGGGCCACGCCGAACTTGTTGCCCTTGAGGCCGGTGGAGATGTAGGGGTGGGTCTTCGGGTCCACGTTGGGGTTCACGCGGATGCTGATGGGTGCCTGCACGCCCAGCTCGAGCGCCACTTCGTTGAGCACGTCGATCTCGGGCTCGCTCTCGACGTTGAAGCAGCCGATGCCGGCCTGCAGCGCCTGGCGCATTTCGGCGCGCGTCTTGCCCACGCCCGAGAAGATGATCTTGCGCGGATCGCCGCCGGCGGCCAGCACGCGTTGCAGCTCGCCGCCCGAGACGATGTCGAAGCCGCAGCCCTGGCGGGCGAACAGCTGCAGCACGGCCAGCGAAGAATTGGCCTTCATCGCATAGCAGATCTGCACCTTGCGGCCGGCGAAGCCCCGCTGGTAGGCGGCCAGCGCATCGAGCATGGACGCCTTGGAATACACGTAGAGCGGCGTGCCGTGCTGGCGGGCGAGGTCGCTCAGGGCGCAGTCTTCGATGAACAGCGCGTCGTCGCGGTAGGCGATGTGCGGGTGGCCGGGCAGGGGAGTCGAGGTCATGGACGGGAGGAAGAAGGCAGGGCGGAAGAGGCCGGATCGGCGGGGGCGGAAGCCGGCGCGGAAGGCGCGGCCGGCGTGGGGGTCGAGCTGTTGTCCTGCTTCAGGAACGGCAGCACCGTCTGCGGCAGCGTGGCACGCTGTGCCGCGGCCGGTTCCGTGGGCAGGTAGAGGGGGCCGCGCTGGCCGCAGCCGGCAATCGCCGCCGCGCTGCCTGCAAGGACAAGCGCCCTGACTAGAATTTGGGAAGCTCTCAACATCTGCAAATTATGACGGACCTCGAATTCCTGGATCGCGCCGAAGAACTGCTGCTCAAGGTGGAGGAGGGCTGCGATCGCATCAACGACGCCACCGACGCCGACCTGGACGGCCAGCGCGTGGGCGGCATGATCACCATCACCTTTGGCAACGGCAGCCAGATCGTGATCAACCAGCAAAAGCCGCTGCACGAAATCTGGCTGGCCGCGCGCACCGGCGGCTACCACTTCCGCTTCGACGGCGCGCACTGGCAGGACACCAAGGGCGGCGGCGAGTTCTTCGCCATGCTCAACGAGAACGCCAGCCTGCAGTCGGGCATGGCGCTGCGCTTCGACGGCCAGTGAGGTGACGGGCCGCTGAGGGCCTGGGGCCCGGGCCCGCCTCGCCGCTCGAAAAAAAGGGGTGGACCCAGTGGCCACCCCTTTTTCTTTTGCCGGTCAGTTCCTGAACAGGTCGAGGATGCGGCTGCGCTCCTCGGGCGCCGGCGGTGCGGCGGGTGCCACGCCCGGTGCGCCGCCCGGCGCCGGTGCATGGTCGTCCACGCCCACGCTGGCCACGCCGCCATTGCGGGCGTATTCGTCGTAGAACCATTCGCCGCCCACGTTCACCACGCCCGGGGGCACGGTGGGCTCTGACACGGGCACGCCCTTGAGCGCGCGCTCCATGAAGCTGATCCAGACCGGCAGGGCCAGGCCGCCACCGGTTTCGCGGCTGCCCAGGTTGCGCGGGGTGTCGTAGCCGATCCAGGTCACCGCGGCGATGGTGGGCTGGAAGCCGGCGAACCAGGCATCCATGGCGTCGTTGGTGGTGCCGGTCTTGCCGTAGATGTCGGGGCGCTTGAGCGTGGCCTGGGCGCGTGCGGCGGTGCCGGTGCGGGCCACTTCCTGCAGCAGGCTGTCGGTGATGAAGGCGTTGCGCGCATCGATCGCCCGCATGTTCTCGGCGAGGGCCGGCGGCTGGAAGTCCGAGAGGATGCGGCCCTTGTGGTCCGTCACGCGGCTGATGAGGTAGGGGTTGACGCGGTAGCCGCCGTTGGCGAAGACCGAGTAGGCCGACACCATCTGCATCGGCGTGACCGAGCCCGCGCCCAGCGCCATGGTCAGGTAGGCCGGGTGCTTCTCGGGGTCGAAGCCGAAGCGGCTGATCCAGGCCTGGGCTGTCTTGGGGCCCACCGCCTGCAGGATGCGGATGGACACCACGTTCTTGGAACGGGCCAGGGCCGTGCGCATCGTCATCGGGCCGTCGTACTTGCCGTCGTAGTTCTTGGGCTCCCACGGCTGGCCGCCCGTCACGCCGGCGCTGAAGAAGAGCGGCGCGTCGTTGATGATGGTGGCGGGGGTGAAGCCCTTTTCCAGCGCGGCCGAGTAGATGAACGGCTTGAAGCTGGAGCCCGGCTGGCGCCAGGCCTGCGTGACGTGGTTGAACTTGTTCTTGTCGAAGTCGAAGCCGCCCACCAGGGCCTTGATGGCGCCGCTGCGCGGGTCCACCGCCACGAAGGCGCCTTCCACTTCGGGCAGCTGCGTGACTTCCCAGGTGTTCTTGGGCGTCTGCACCACGCGGATGATGGCGCCGCGGCGGATCTTGATGTTGGGCGGCGCCTTGTCGCTCAGGCCCGACTGCACGGGCTTCAGGCCGTCGCCGGTGATCTCGAACGGCTCGCCGTTGGCGCGCGCGGCCACGATCCGCTTGGGGCTGACCTGCAGCACCACCGCGGCGAGCACGTCGCCGTTGTCGGGGTGGCCGGCCAGCGCGTCGTCGATGGCTTCTTCCGCTTCCTGCGGGTCGTCGGGCAGGGTGACGAACTTCTCGGGGCCGCGGTAGTGCTGGCGGCGCTCGTAGTCCATGATGCCCTTGCGCAGGGCGGCATAGGCGGTGTCCTGGTCGCCGGCGTTGAGCGTGGTGTACACGTTCAGGCCGCGGGTGTAGGCCTCGTTGCCGTACTGCGCGAAGATCAGCTGGCGCACCATTTCGGCCACGTATTCGGCATGCACGCGGGTGTTGTCGTTGCCGGTGCGCAGCTTCAGCTCCTCGGTCTTGGCGGCTGCGGCCTGCTCCGCGGTGATGAAGCCGTTCTCCTGCATGCGCTCGATGATGTAGAGCTGGCGGATGCGCGCGCGCTTGGGGTTGCTGATGGGGTTGTAGGCCGAGGGCGCCTTGGGCAGGCCGGCCAGCATGGCCGCTTCCGCGATCGAGATGGACTTGAGCGGCTTGCCGAAATAGGCCTCGGCAGCGGCGGAGAAACCATACGCCCGGTTGCCCAGGTAGATCTGGTTCATGTAGATCTCGAGGATCTGGTTCTTGGTCAGCAGATGCTCGAGCTTGAAGGTGAGCAGGATCTCGTAGATCTTGCGGGTGAAGGTCTTTTCCGACGACAGATAGACGTTGCGCGCCACCTGCATGGTGATGGTGGAGGCGCCCTGGCTCTTCACGCGCCCCAGGTTGGCCAGCGCCGCACGCACCATGCCCTTGTAGTCCACGCCGCCGTGCTCGAAGAAGCGGGCGTCTTCGATGGCCAGCACGGCATCCGTCATCACCTTCGGGATGTCCTCGATGGGCGTGAGGTTGCGGCGCTCTTCGCCGAATTCACCCAGCAGTGCGCCCTCGCTCGAATACACCCGCAGCGGCAGCTTGGGGCGGTAATCGGCCAGGTCGGAGATGTCGGGCAGGTTGGGGTAGGCCACGGCCAGCGCCACGGCCACCGTCAGCACCCCCGCCAGCACGGCGGCTGCCGCCAGGCCTGCCACCCAGGTCAGGGTCCGCAGGAGAACTCTCAACCACGTGGGCCGCGAAGCAGGAGGGGTCGAGGGTTTTGTGTCGTTGGGCGGCATGTCGCGCTTTGGGAGAAAAGAACCCGCCATTATAAAAATGCCGGCCTCGCGTGCTCTTCAGCGCTGTAAGAACGTGTTCACGATGGCCTCATGGCCTGCATGCCCGGGCGGCCATCCAGCTGTGCCGCGCGGGGTATCTGCAGGCCGGCCAGCAGGCTCCTGCCCCGATATTCGGATGTGCTGGAGGTCGGGCGCCGGGGTCTTATCCTGTCCTGTGCATCGTCTGCTTTTGACAACGACGAATATGTTACGTCTGAGCAAAATACTTTGCCGTCATACGCACGACTGCTAGCATGCATGTGAAGTGTTAGGTTTTGTTGCGCCTATGGGTGTTTCACGAGAGGCCAATTTTGATCTCAATGGGGTCTTTGTTTAATCGCCAGTCGGCGCCCCTGTTGGGTATCGACATCAGCTCATCCAGCGTGAAGCTGGTGGAGCTCGGCCGTGATAAATCCGGTGCCGTCGTGCTGGAGCGCTGCGCCATCGAGCAGCTCGAGCGCGGCTGGATCATCGACGGCAACATTGAAAAATTCGACGAAGTGGCCGAGGCGCTGCGCCGCCTCGTCAAAAAGAGCGGCACGCGTACCAAGAACGTGGCCCTCGCCCTGCCGCCATCCGCCGTCATCACCAAGCGCATTTCGCTGCCCGGCGGCATGTCCGAGCAGGAGCTCGAAGTGCAGGTCGAGTCGGAGGCGAACCAGTACATCCCCTTTTCCCTGGACGAGGTGAGCCTCGATTTCTGCGTGGTCGGGCCCAGCAAGAGCATGCCCGGCGATGTCGATGTGCTCATCGCCGCCTCGCGCCGCGAGAAGGTGCAGGATCGACAGGGCCTGGCGGAGGCCGCGGGCCTCAAGCCGGTCATCGTGGACATCGAATCCCACGCATCGCGCCTGGCAGCCGGCCGGTTGATCGAATCCCTGCCCAATGGCGGAGCCGATGCGCTGGTGGCGCTCTTCGAGGTCGGCGCGCTCACCACGAGCCTGCAGGTGATCCGCAACGACGAGGTGGTCTATGACCGCGACCAAGCCTTCGGCGGCGCGCAGCTGACCCAGCTCATCGTCCGCCAGTACGGCTTCTCGCATGAAGAGGCCGAGAGCAAGAAACGCAGCGGCGACCTGCCCGAAGACTATGCCGCCGCGGTGCTGCGCCCCTTCGTGGAAAGCATGGCGCATGAAATCAGCCGGGCGCTGCAGTTCTTCTTCACCAGCACGCCGCACAACCGTGTCGATCACATCCTGCTGGCCGGTGGCTCCGCGCCCCTGCCGGGCCTGACCGAGGCGGTCGTCAAGACGTCCGGGTTCACCTGCTCGACCGTCAATCCCTTCGATGGCATGGAAATCGGCAGCGGCGTCCGCGTCAAGAAGATGCTGCGCGAGGCCCCGTCGTACCTCACCTCCTGCGGTCTGGCCATGCGGAGGTTCCTGCAGTGATCCTGATCAATCTACTTCCCCACCGGGAGGCCGCCCGCAAGCGGCGGCGCGAGGCGTACCAGGCCACCATGGTGGCCTCTGCCTTGCTGGGCCTCGTCATCGCCGGGCTCATCTACTGGTGGTTCCAGATGATGATTTCCGACCAGCAGGATCGCAATGCGTTCCTCAAGCGCGAGATCACCGTGCTCGAAGGGCAGATCAAGGAAATCGCCACGCTCGAAGGCGAAATCACCGCGCTGCGCGCCCGCCAGAAGGCCGTGGAAGACCTGCAGTCCGACCGCAACCTGCCCGTGCATCTGCTCAACGAACTGGTCAAGCAGCTGCCCGATGGCGTCTACATCACCAGCCTCAAGCAGGAGGGCGAGATGGTGACCATGCAGGGCATGGCGCAGTCCAACGAGCGCGTCTCGGAAATGCTGCGCAACTTCACCGACAACACGCCCTGGTTCAGCAAGCCGGAGCTGGTCGAGATCGTGGCGGCCAATGTGGCGCTGACGCCTCGGGACCAGCGGCGCGTGGCTGCGTTCACCCTCCGTTTCCGTCTGGTGCGCAGCAGCGAAGCGCAGAAGACGGCAGCCTCAGCCCAGCCGGAAGCCGGCACGGCCAGGAAGTAAGCGCATGGTGACCACCAAGAAGATTTCCCGCATCGACTTCGCCCGCCTGCAGGGCGATCTGCAGCGCCAGTTCCAGAATCTGGACCCCAAGGACCCGTCCCGGTGGCCCATCGTGCCGCGGGTGCTGCTGTGCGTGGCCATCGCCGTGGGCGTCGCTGTGCTGCTGTGGTTCGTCAAGCTCAGCGACTACGAGGCCGAACTCGACGCCGAGCGCGCCACAGAGCAGACGCTGCGGGCCGACTACCAGGCCAAGCTGGTCAAGGCCGTGAATCTCGACGAGCTGAAGAAGCAGCGCGAGCAGGTGCAGCAGTACGTGATCCAGCTCGAAAAGCAGCTGCCCAGCAAGGCCGAGATGTCGGCTCTGCTGTCGGACATCAACCAGGCGGGCCTGGGCCGCAGCCTGCAGTTCGAACTGTTCCGCCCCGGGCAGGTCGTGGTGCGCGACTACTACGCCGAATTGCCCATCGCCCTGCGCGTGACCGGCAAGTACCACGATATCGGCGCCTTCGCCGCCGACGTGGCCAACCTGTCGCGGATCGTGACCCTGAACAACCTGTCGATCACGGCGTCCAAGGATTCGTCCGTGCTGACGATGGACGCCACCGCCCGGACGTTCCGGTATCTGGATGCCGACGAGATCCAGGCCCAGCGCAACGCAGCAGCAGGGAAGAAGAAATGACATCTGCTCGATGCCTGGCCGCCGTACTGCTCGCCGCCGGTTTCCTGGCCGGTTGCGGCCCTTCGGGCGAGGAGGAACTCCGCACCTGGATGCAGGAGCTGCGCGCCTCGACGCGCCCCCGTGTGGTGCCCCTCACCGAACCCAAACAGTTCATTCCGCAGAACTACGTGGGCGAGTCCGGCATGGACCCGTTCAATGTCGCCAAGCTCACCCAGGCCCTGCGGCGCGACTCCGCGCAATCCAGCGCAGGCTCCTCGCTGGTGTCGCCGGAGATGGCGCGCCGCAAGCAGCCTCTGGAGGCCTATCCGCTCGACGCCATGACCATGGTCGGCAGCCTGAACAAGGCCGGCACGCCCACGGCGCTGCTGCGGGCCGAAAAACTGCTCTATCAGGTGCGGGTGGGTGACTACATCGGCCAGAACTACGGGAAGATCGTGAAGATCACCGAAACGGGAATACAGATCCGAGAGATCGTGCAGGATGTGAGCGGCGACTGGGTCGAGCGCATGACCACGCTGGATCTGCAAGAGGGAAAGAGGTAAGCAATGAACTACAAAAACCGCCCATGGCTCGGGTGTCTTCGCGCGGCGACCCTGATGGCAGGTGCGGCAGTCATGACGACCTTCGCTTTCGCCAAGGGGACCATCGAATCCGTCACAGGCACCGTGCAAGGTGGCACGGAAACGGTGCGCATCCAGCTGTCTGAACCGTTGGGCTCGGTGCCCACCGGGTTTTCCATCCAGTCGCCGGCCCGCATCGCGCTGGACTTTCCGGGCATCAGCAACGGCACGGGCCGCTCCCTCATCGACATCAACCAGGGCAACATCAAGTCGGCCAATATCGTCGAGACCGGCGATCGCGCCCGGCTGGTCCTCAATCTGAAGCAGCCGACCGCCTACCAGGCCGAGGTACAGGGTAGCACGCTGCTGGTCCGGCTCTCGCCCGTCAACGCCACGCCCAACATGACCCAGGCGGCACCCGTCGTGTTCGCCGAGGATCGCAACAGCAATACCCAGGCGCTGCGCGATCTGGACTTCCGCCGCGGCAGCGACGGCGCCGGGCGCGTCGTCGTCAGCCTGCCGAACAACCAGGTAGGTGTGGATCTGCGCCAGCAAGGCAAGTCGCTGGTGGTGGAGTTCATGCACTCGTCGCTGCCCGAAGGGCTGCGCCGCCGGCTGGACGTGACCGACTTCGGCACGCCCGTGCAGCTCATCACCGCATCGCAGCAGGGCGACCGCGTGCGTCTGGTGATCGACCCCATCGGCGACTGGGAGCACAGCGCCTACCAGAGCGACGGCCAGTTCGTCGTGGAAGTGCGCCAGAAGAAGGTGGACCTGAGCAAGCTCACGCAGGGCCCGGGCTACAGCGGCGAGAAGCTGTCGCTGAACTTCCAGAACATCGAGGTGCGTTCGCTGCTGCAGGTGATCGCCGACTTCACCAACTTCAACATCGTCACGTCGGACACGGTCACGGGCGCTTTGACCCTGCGTCTGAAGGACGTGCCCTGGGACCAGGCGCTGCAGATCATCATGGACGCCAAGGGCCTGGGCATGCGCAAGTCGGGCACGGTGCTCTGGATCGCGCCCAAGGACGAAATCGACGAGCGCACGCGCAAGGACTTCGAAGCCGCACAGGCCATCCGCCGGCTGGAGCCCCTGCGCACGCAGGCCTACCAGCTCAACTACGCCAAGGCGGCCGACATGGTGACCCAGCTGTCCACCAGCAACAGCACCGGCGTTGCAGGCACTGCTGGCCAAAACAACCGATTCCTGTCCGAGCGCGGCAGCGCCCTGGCCGAACCGCGCACCAACCAGCTCTTCGTGACGGACACGCCTTCCAAGCTGGAAGAAGTGCGCCTGCTGCTGCAGACGCTGGACGTGCCTGTGCGGCAGGTGATGATCGAGGCGCGCATCGTCGAGGCACGCGACTCCTTCGGCCGTTCCCTGGGCGTGCGCCTAGGCGGTGGCGATCTGCGCGCCAACCGCGGCGGCGACGGCGGCTACGGCATCGGCGGCAACAGCCGGGTGGCCGTGGGCACGGGGTATTCCAACGCCGTCAATTCGACGGGCTTCGGCTCGGCGGTGGACGTGGGGGGCAACTTCGTCAACCTGCCGGCTTCCGTGGCCGGTGTGAACAGCGTGGGCACCTTCGCTCTGTCGATCTTCAACTCGGCCGCCAATCGCTTCCTGGCGCTGGAACTCTCCGCCATGGAGGCCGATGGCCAGGGCAAGATCGTTTCCAGCCCGCGGCTGATCACGGCCGACCAGACCAAGGCGCTGATCGAGCAGGGTACCGAATACCCGTACTCGGTCACGGCACCCAACGGCGCCACGACCATCGCCTTCAAGAAGGCCGTCCTGAAGCTGGAAGTGGTGCCGCAGATCACCCCGGAAGGCAACATCATCCTGGACCTGGACGTGAACAAGGACAGCCGCGGCGAGAGCACCACCCAGGGCGTGGCCATCGACACCAAGCACATCAAGACCCAGGTGCTGGTCGAGAACGGCGGCACCGTGGTGATCGGCGGTATCTTCGAAATGGAAGAGACCAACCAGGAAAACAAGATTCCGGTGCTGGGGGATGTCCCTGTCGTGGGCAACCTCTTCAAGAACCGGACGCGATCGTCCACCAAGCGGGAGATGCTGGTGTTCATCACGCCCAAGGTGATTTCCGACAAGGGACCGGTTCGGTAAATAAGAGGGAAACGAGAATGAAAAAGCTGATGACTGGTGCTTGGAGTCTGTTACTTGTGATCGCGCTGGCTGCTTGTGGTGGCGGCGGTGGCAATCCGGGGACTACGGGCAATGCTGGTGGGGGCAGCGGCGGTTCTGGTGGTACGGGCGGCTCGCCCTCAACGCCTACTACGCCGGCTCCCGCGCTGTCGATCAGCGTGAAGCTGGTCAATGCCTCTGGCCAGACCGTGACCAGCATCACTGCAGGCGGCGCTTTTCAGGTCAGCGCCAATGTGACGGACCAGAATGGCGCCGTGGTCAGCAACCGTGCTGTCACCTTTGCCGTTAACAACGCAGCCGTCGCAGTGCTGCCACAGACGACGGCATTGACCGATGCATCGGGCAATGCCAGCGTACCCATCAACGCCGCCTCGTTTGTTGCGGCGGGCGCTGCCACCGTCACGGCTTCCGCGCAATTGACATCGAGTTCCGGCACCGCCGTCACCGGTCAGGGGAGCACGGATTTCGCAGTGGCTGCAGCGGGGCTGACGCTGTCGCCGCTGTCCATCGGCAATTCCAGCCTGGATGCGGGCGGTAATACCTCGATTGCCGTCACCGCGCTGGTGAACAACGCGCCGCTTACCGGAACTCCGGTCAATGTGGCGTTCTCCGCGTCTTGCGGCCGCATCAATGGTGGCAGTGCTTCGGGTGGTGGCGTGAGCGCCACGACCAATGGCAGCGGGGTGGCTTCGGTGAACTACACCTCCGTCAACGCGGATGGTTCTCTGTGCAGTGGCAACATCGCCATTTCTGCTTCCAGCACGGGGGCGACCACGCGCACTGCGTCGATCAATGTCGCTGCGCCCGTCGCCAATGCGATTGCCTTCGTCAGTGCAGCACCTAGCCAGGTGTTCATCGCGGGCTCGGGGGGGACTGAGCAGGCCGTCGTGACGTTCAAGGTGTTCGCCGCATCCAGCACGCCTTTGCCCGGCGTCAATGTAGTCTTCAGCATCCAGCAGAATCCTGGTGGCGTGGGCCTGAATGCTTCCGGCTCAACGGCTAGCGTGACGGGTACTACCGATCAATCGGGCTTGGTGTCGATTTCGGTGTTCTCGGGCACGATTCCCGGGCCGGTCAAGGTGCGTGCCAGCTTGGCTTCCACGCCTACTGTTTTCGCTGAAACGCAAAACCTCACCGTGGCTTCTGGCCCACCATCCCAGCGCTTCATGAGCCTGTCGGTCAGCAGTTCCAATATCGAAGGATGGGAGTTGGATGGAACCCCCACCACGTTGACCGTCCGGATCGCCGACCGCCAAGGCAATGCCGTTGCCGATGGCACGGTCGTGAACTTCACTACGGAGGGGGGGCAAGTGGCCAACAGCTGCGCCACGACCACCGTCAACAAGATCTCTTCGTGCTCTGTGAACTTCACCAGCCAGAATCCACGTCCGGCCGACGGCCGTGTGTCCGTGATCGCGTATCTGGACGGCACCAAGGACTACGACGACCTGAACGGCAACAATATCTACGATCCCGGCATCGATAACCTCAAACAGTTGGGTGACGCTTACCGCGACGACAACGAGAACAACGCTTTCGATCCTGGGGAGTTCTTTGTTTCCTATGGGGGCACGCTTCCTTGTGCAGGATCGGGTGGACTGTTCCCTTCGCGGGCGGACACCTGCAGTTCGGGGTTGAAGGCGACGGTGCGCCAAGCGGCAGTGTTGCTGTTTGCTTCGTCCAAACCATTTCTTTCGAACGTATCGTCGGGCCCGTCAAGCATCAGCTTCATGCTGGGTAGCCAAGACAATACTTTGCTGCCGATGCCTGTGGGTACGGTCATCACGGCCGTGCCTGTGGCCGATGGCTGTTCCGTGGGCGATATCGGGGGCTCTCCTGTCGTCAATGTGATCCCCACTCCGGGCAGTCCCAATCAGGACCTGAAGACCGCGGTGGCGATCGGCTTGAAGGGCTGCGCCTCCGGGCAGGTCGTGAATGTCAAGATCGCTGCTCCTGGCGGCTTGGTGACCTCCATTCCCGTTCGCTTGAATTGAGCGGTTACGCGCGCTTCAAGGACCTTGTTCTGCAGGTGGTATGGCTCTGATGTCCATCCACCTGCAGTAGCCGATTGTTCGAGCAAGCAGCTGAAGTGCAGAAGCCTCTTGCCGTGAGATGCCGATAGACTCGGCGTCATGACCTCTGTCACCTCTCTTCAATCGCGTGGCGTGAAATCTGCCAGCTTGTCAGCTGACTCCAGCGAGTTGATCCTTTCCTCCGATCGGGCTAGCTTGTCTTCTGCTGGCCTGGCACACGACACGGTCGCTATCGACCTCGGAGACCGCAGCTACCAGATCGCCATCGGCGCTGGCCTGCTCGATGCGCCTGACACGTTCGCTGGCCTGCCCCAGGCCAGCACTGCCGTCATCGTCACCAACGACACCGTGGCACCGCTCTATGCCGAGCGCCTGGCCAATGTGCTGCAAGGCCGGCACGCGCAAGTGCATCAGGTCGTGCTGCCGGATGGCGAAGAACACAAGCACTGGCCGGTACTGAACCTTATCTTCGACGCCCTGCTCACCCACGGCTGCGACCGCAAGACCGTGCTCTATGCCCTGGGCGGGGGCGTGGTCGGCGACATGACCGGCTTCGCCGCGGCCTCTTACATGCGGGGCGTGCCCTTCGTGCAGGTGCCGACCACGCTGCTGGCGCAGGTGGATTCGTCGGTGGGTGGCAAGACTGCGATCAACCATCCGCTGGGCAAGAACATGATCGGCGCCTTCTACCAGCCGCAGCTGGTGGTGTGCGATCTCTCCACGCTCGATACGCTGCCCGAGCGGGAGATGTCCGCAGGTCTCGCCGAGATCATCAAGTACGGCCCCATCGCCGACATGGCGTTCATGGACTGGCTGGAGGGCTCCATCGAGGCCTTGCGCGCACGCGAGCCCGCCGCGCTGGCCCATGCTGTGCGCCGCAGCTGCGAGATCAAGGCGCAGGTGGTGGGTCTGGACGAGCGCGAGTCGGGCCTGCGCGCGATCCTCAACTTCGGCCACACCTTCGGCCACGCGATCGAGGCCGGCATGGGCTACGGCAACTGGCTGCATGGCGAGGGCGTGGGCGCGGGCATGGTGATGGCGGCGGAGCTGTCGCACCGGCTGGGGCTGGTGGATGCCGCCTTCGTCCAGCGGCTGCGCGCGCTCATCGCGCGGGCGGGGCTGCCGGTCCGCGGCCCGGTGATCGATGCCGACGACAACGCCGGCCGCTACCTCGCGTGGATGCGCGGCGACAAGAAATCCGAGGCCGGCGAGATCCGCTTCGTGCTGATCGACGGCCCGGGCCGGGCGGTGATGCGGGCTGCGCCCGACGCCCTGGTGCGTGAGGTCATCGACGCCTGCTGCGCCTGACCCGGGGCTGCAGCTTCTTCCCGCTCATCACCGCTCCTGCCCCGCTGTAATGCACTGCTATTGAAAAAATAGCAGTATGCGCAGATGGGGCGAGCGCTCCAGGCCCATTCGATGCAAGAACTGCCCCTCGCCCCCTACGCCTGCGACCCTGCGCGCAGCCGGGGCCGCCGCTTTCCCGAAGCCGCCGCGCCCACGCGCACCGAGTACCAGCGCGACCGCGACCGCATCGTGCATTCGTCGGCCTTCCGGCGGCTGGTCTACAAGACCCAGGTGTTCCTCAACCACGAGGGCGACATGTTCCGCACGCGGCTCACGCACTCGCTGGAGGTGGCGCAGCTGGCCCGCTCCATCGCCCGGTCGCTGCGCATCAACGAAGACCTGGTGGAGGCGATCTCGCTCGCGCACGACCTGGGCCACACGCCGTTCGGCCATGCGGGGCAGGACACGCTCAACGAGTGCATGGCCGATCACGGCGGCTTCGAGCACAACCTGCAGAGCCTGCGCGTGGTGGATGCGCTGGAAGAGCGCTACCCCACCTACGACGGCCTGAACCTCACGTTCGAGACGCGCGAAGGCATCCTCAAGCACTGCTCGCGCAAGCATGCCGAGCAGATCGAGGCGCGCGAGCCCGGCGGCGTGGGCCAGCGCTTCCTGCTGCGCCAGCAGCCGGCGCTGGAGGCGCAGCTGTGCAATCTGGCCGACGAGATCGCCTACAACGCGCACGACATCGACGACGGCGTGCGCTCCGGCCTCATCACCATGGAGCAGCTCGAAGACGTGCCGCTCTTCGACCGCTACCGCGCCCAGGCGCTGGCCGAGCACCCGCACCTGGACCAGCCCGCCCACCGCCGCCGCTGGCTCAACGAAGCCATCCGCCGCATGCTGAGCGACCAGGTCTATGACGTGATCGCCACCACCCGCGCCGCGCTGGCCGAGTGCGCTCCGGCCGATGCCGACGCGGTGCGCCGGGCCGGCCGGCCGCTGGTGGGCTTCAGCGAAGGCATGCGGGCCGAGTCGCAGACGCTCAAGCGCTTTCTCTTCAGCCAGCTCTACCGCCATCCGCAGGTCATGCAGACCACGCGGCAGGCGCAGCAGGTGGTGCGCGAGCTGTTCGCCATCTACATGCAGCGCCCGCAGGAGATGAAGGCTGCCTTCGCCGCCCGCGCGGCGCAGGCGATAGCCGAGGGCGCCACCGAGCGGCAGGCCCGCACCGTGGCGGACTTCGTCGCCGGCATGACCGACCGCTTCGCCGGTAGCGAGCACCAGCGGCTTACGGGCCAGCGCCTGGTGGGCTGATCGGGATGGGGTAGGAGGGGGTAGGGCAGGGCGGTGCGGTCGTGTGCCGCTGCCTGCCTCTGCGGGGCGCGGCATGGGCCTGCCCAACCCTGCCGACGGGCAAATCCCTAAAATGGGCGGCCGCGCTGAGAAGCTTCGTCTTTTCGCGCTTTTTTCTTTTGCGCCTCCGCGTTCCCTGCTTGCCCCACGCCATGACAGCCACACCCACGCCCACCACTTCGCCCACCGTGCCCCCCAGCCACTCCGCCGATGACGAGGTGGTGGTGCAGGACACCATCCGCTGGCTGGAGCGTGCCGTCATCGGCCTGAACCTCTGCCCCTTCGCCAAGGGCGTGCACACCAAGGGGCAGATCCACTACGTCGTCAGCGCGGCCACCGATGCGCGCGAATTGCTCGAAGAGTTGCAGCGCGAGCTGGAGGCGCTGGCCGAGATCTCGCCCGAGAAGCGCGACACCACGCTGCTGATGGCGCCGGACTGCATGGCCGACTTCCTGGACTTCAACGATTTCCTGGGCCTGGCGGACGATCTGGTCGATGCGATGGACCTGGGCGGCATCCTGCAGGTGGCCTCCTTCCATCCGCAGTTCCAGTTCGACGGCACGGCGGTGGACGACGTGACCAACGCCACCAACCGCGCGCCCTATCCCACGCTGCACCTGCTGCGCGAGGAGAGCATTGACCGCGCCGTGGAGGCCTTCCCCGAGGCCGAGGCCATCTTCGAGCGCAACATCGACATGCTGGAAGAACTGGGCGCCGAAGGCTGGGCCGCGCTGGACGTGGGCCCGCGCCGCTGCCCGGCGCATGCGGCGGGCACGCCCGCGAAAGGCGGCGCATGAAGCGCGCAGCCTCCCACAAGCCCGCCCGCCCTGGTGCCGTTGACGCGCAGGACGCCGCTCTGCAGGCCGAGCTGCGGCCCGGCCAGTCCATCGAGCTGCTGAAGGAGTTGCACATCCTCACGCGCGACGGCCGGCTCAATCAGGATTCGCGCCGCAAGCTCAAGCAGGTCTATCACCTGTTCCAGTTCATCGAGCCGCTGCTGCAGGAACTCTCCCGTCCGGCCGAGGGCGGCGCTGAGCCCGGCGTGGCGGGCCCCACGCTGGCCGACCACGGCGCGGGCAAGTCCTACCTGGGCTTCATTCTCTACGACCTCTATTTCAAGGCGCTGGGCCAGGGCCACATCTACGGCATCGAGACCCGGGCCGAGCTGGTGCAGCGCTCGCGCGAACTCGCCGAGCGGCTGGGCTTCGGCCGCATGTCGTTCCTCAACCTGTCGGTGGCCGAATCGGCCGACGCGGCAGAGCTGCCGGCGCGCATCGACGTGGTCACGGCCCTGCATGCCTGCGACACCGCCACCGACGACGCCATCGCCTTCGGCCTGCAAAAGCGCGCCCGCGCCATGGTGCTGGTGCCCTGCTGCCAGGCCGAGGTGGCCGCCTGCCTGCGCCAGGGCAAGGCGCTGCAGCTGTCCCGCACGCCGCTGGCCGAACTCTGGCGCCACCCGCTGCACACCCGCGAGATGGGCAGCCAGATCACCAACGTGCTGCGCTGCCTCCATCTGGAAGCCAGCGGCTACCAGGTGACGGTGACCGAGCTGGTAGGCTGGGAACACAGCATGAAGAACGAGCTCATCATCGCCCGCTACACCGGCCAGAAGAAGCGCAGCGCGGCCGAGCGGCTGCGCGCCATCCTGGCCGAATTCGGCCTGCAGGAGGCGCTGGGCGCGCGCTTCGGGCTGACGGAGTCGCCGGAGCCCGCGGCTGCGGAGTGAGGGCCGGGGGCATGGCCTGAAACCGGGGAGGGCGCTTTTCGGCCTTCGTTCTGGGATGAATTCGGCGGGTAGCCCAGGTCGGTGGCGGGCATCCAGCTATTAAATAGATAGCGAATCGACGCCCACCGATTCCCGCCGGGCCGGCCGGGGCGCACACGGTGCGCGGCGGGTGACTACCATCGCGCCTTTCCCTTTGTTTGCTTTCGCACCCACACCATGGCACGCCTGCCCCGACTGACCCTGCCGGGCTATCCGCACCACGTCATCCAGCGCGGCAACAACCGCCAGCCGATCTTCGTGGACCGGCAGGACCGCGAAACCCTGCTGGGCCTGCTGGCCGAGCAGGCGCGGCGCCATGGCGTGGCCGTGCATGCCTATGTGCTGATGGACAACCACTTCCATCTGCTGGCCACGCCGCCGTCGGCCGACGCGCTGCCGCAGATGATGCAGGCCGTGGGCCGCAGCTACGTGCGGCAATTCAACAACCGCCACGGCCGCAGCGGCACGCTGTGGGAGGGGCGCTACCGCTCCACCATCGTCCAGCCCGACCGCCACCTGCTCGCCTGCATGGTGTTCATGGATCTCAACCCGGTGCGGGCGGGCCTTGCGGCGCAGGCCATCGACCATCCCTGGTCCAGCCACGCCCACGCGCTGGGGCTGCGCAGCGACCCGCTCATCACCCCGCATGCCCTCTTCTGGGCCCTGGGCAACACGCCCTTCGCGCGTGAGGCCGCCTATGCCGCGCTGGTGCAAGCCGGACTCGGCGCGGCCGAGCAGGAGGCGATCGCCGCATCGGCCCTCTCGGGCTGGGCGCTGGGCGATGCGGCCTTTCTCGATGAGCTGCAGCGCCAGACCGACCGGCGCCTGACCAAGGCCAAGCCCGGGCGCCCGCGCAAGCAGGCAGCGGCGAGCTGAGGCCGGCTCAGGTCGCGCTCACCACCTCAACCCGCGCTGGCGCCGCCTGTGTCGGCTGAAGCGGGGAAGGGCACCCAGCGGCCAGCGCAGTCGGGCGCGGCGGCCGGGCGGACTGCAGGCGCTGCGCCGGGCGGCGTGGGCTCGGCGCCCTGCGCGCCCAGGCGGATGTGGGCGTGTTCCACCTGCCACACGGCGCTGGGGCCGAACTGCGTGCCGTCCAGCGTCACGCCGATGGGGTGGGCCTCGTCGTAGCCGCGCAGCACCAGCGTGCCGCCGTCGCCCGCCACATGGCGCAGCACGATGTCCTGGAAGGTCGGAATGGCATCGCCCTGCGCGCTGCGGCTGTAGCGGGTGTCGAAGTCGATGGGCCGGCGGTTGCCGCGCAGGCACACGTTCTCGTAGCGCACGCCGCTCACCAGGCCGCCCCGGCTGGCATCGCTCTTGATGCGCAGGCCCGACGTGGTGCCGTCCAGCGACACGTTGCGCACCAGCACGTCGCTCACGCCCGCCAGCGTCTCGCTGCCGATCGACAGGCCATGCCCCCAGTAGAAATGGCTGTCGGTGATGGAGACATGCCGCGTCGCGCCCTTGCCGGCCTTGATGGCGATGTTGTCGTCGCCGGTGCGGATGAAGCTGTGCGTGATGGTGATGTCTTCCGACGCGCCGGGGTCGATGCCGTCGGTGTTGCGCGCATCCGCGGGCGCGTCGATGCGCACGCCCCAGAACGTGGCGCCGGACACGTCGTTCAGCGCGACGTTGAAGTTAGGCGCATCGCGCAGCAGCACGTGGTGGAAGACGATGTCGCGGGCATGGTCCACCGCGATCAGGCGCGGGTTGTTCTGCTTGCCGCCTTCGGCCTGGGCGCGGCGTGCGAGCTGCCACCAGCTTTCGCCGCCGTGGCCCGCCATGGGCTGGCCGCCCTGGCCGTCGATGGTGCCGTCGCCCACGATGCCGCCGCCCTGCGTGCCGCTGAAGAGGATGAAGGGCCGGCAGCCCTGGCCCTTGCGGTCGATGCTGCCGCAAGTGCCTGCGCCCCGGTCGTAGCGCCGCGGGTCCGTGTCGGCGGCCAGCACCACGCCGCGGTCGATCCAGAGCGTGACGCCGGAGCGCATGGTGAGCGGGCCGCTGACGAATCGGGCCGGCGCGCCTGCGCCCTGCAGGTGCACGGCAGCGCCGGCGGGGCAGCGGTCGATGGCGGACTGGAGGCGCTCCGTGTCGAGCGAGCCCGCCGCAGCCTGGGCTGACGGGAAGAGCGTGGCGCAGATCTGCGCTGGCGGAGCGGGCTCGGCCACGGCGCGCCGGTCCTGCGCCTGGGCCGGTGCCATGAAGGCGAGGGCTGCAGCGGTCAGCAGAAGGCGGCCAGATAGGCCGTTGGGTGCGAACGGGAAGGAAATTTGCATGGGGTCTGGCGCGGCGCGTTGTTTCACACAGCGCTCGGAGAATGCCTTGGCCGGAGAGTTGCATGGCCGGCTCCTGGCTTTGATGTGTCCCCAATAAAAAATCAGATTCCGGCTTTGCGATTATTTTTAGAATCTGACCCTAATTAAATCGCTTGCAAGGCATTGCTGCAATGCACTACGCTTGCGGTCCCCGCGATTCTCATTCCAAGGAGTGCGCCATGACGACGGCCGCCGAAATCCAGCACCTGCAGCAGCACGGTTTGTATTCTTCCGATCAGGAGCACGATGCGTGCGGCCTGGGCTTCGTGGCCCATATCAAGGGCGTGAAGCGTCACGACATCGTGACCCAGGCGCTGAAGATCCTGGAAAACATCGACCACCGCGGCGCCGTGGGCGCCGACAAGCTGATGGGCGACGGCGCGGGCATCCTGATCCAGATCCCCGACGCGCTCTACCGCGAAGAGATGGCCAAGCAGGGCGTCACGCTGCCGCCCGCGGGCGAATACGGCGTGGGCATGATCTTCCTGCCCAAGGAACACGCTTCGCGCCTCGCCTGCGAGCAGGAGATGGAGCGCGCCATCAAGGCCGAAGGCCAGGTGCTGCTGGGCTGGCGCGACGTGCCGGTGAACGTGGACATGCCCATGTCGCCCACCGTGCGCACCAAGGAGCCCATCCTGCGCCAAGTGTTCATCGGCCGCGGCAACGATGTGATCGTGCAGGACGCGCTGGAGCGCAAGCTCTACGTGATCCGCAAGACGGCCAGCGCCAACATCCAGGCCCTCAAGCTCAAGCACAGCAAGGAATACTACGTTCCCAGCATGTCCAGCCGCACCGTGGTCTACAAGGGCCTGCTGCTGGCCGACCAGGTGGGCACCTATTACCTGGACCTGCAGGACGAGCGCTGCGTCTCGGCCATCGGCCTGGTGCACCAGCGCTTCTCGACCAACACCTTCCCCGAATGGCCGCTGGCCCACCCGTACCGCTACGTGGCGCACAACGGCGAGATCAACACCGTCAAGGGCAACTACAACTGGATGAAGGCCCGCGAAGGCGTGATGGCCTCGCCCGTGCTGGCGGCCGACCTCAAGAAGCTCTACCCCATCAGCTTCGCCGGCCAGTCCGACACCGCCACGTTCGACAACTGCCTCGAACTGCTGACCATGGCCGGCTACCCCATCAGCCAGGCCGTGATGATGATGATCCCCGAGCCGTGGGAACAGCACACCACCATGGACGAGCGCCGCCGCGCCTTCTATGAATACCACGCCGCGATGATGGAACCCTGGGACGGCCCGGCCTCCATCGTGTTCACCGACGGCCGCCAGATCGGCGCCACGCTGGACCGCAACGGCCTGCGCCCCTCGCGCTACTGCATCACCGACGACGACCTGGTCGTGATGGCCTCGGAATCGGGCGTGCTGCCCATCCCCGAGAACAAGATCGTGCGCAAGTGGCGCCTGCAGCCCGGCAAGATGTTCCTGATCGACCTGGAACAGGGCCGCATGATCGACGACGACGAGCTCAAGGCCAACATCGTCAACACCAAGCCCTACAAGCAGTGGATCGAGAACCTGCGCATCAAGCTCGATGACGTGGGCTCCGACGTGGCCGCCGCTCCGCTGGCGGCCGAGCTGCCCCTGCTGGAGCGCCAGCAGGCCTTCGGCTACACGCAGGAAGACATCAAGTTCCTGATGGCCCCCATGGCCCGCAACGGCGAGGAAGGCATCGGCTCCATGGGCAACGACAGCCCGCTGGCCGTGCTCTCGGGCAAGAACAAGCCGCTCTACAACTACTTCAAGCAGCTGTTCGCGCAGGTGACCAACCCGCCGATCGACCCGATCCGCGAGGCCATCGTGATGTCGCTCAACAGCTTCATCGGCCCCAAGCCCAACCTGCTGGACATCAACCAGATCAACCCGCCGATGCGGCTCGAAGTGGCCCAGCCCATCCTCGACTTCGCCGGCATGGCCAAGCTGCACGACATCGAGCAGCACACCCAGGGCAAGTTCAAGAGCGCGGTGATCGACATCACCTACCCGCTGAGCTGGGGCCGCGAAGGCGTCGAAGCCAAGCTGGCCTCGCTCTGCGCGCAGGCGGTGGACGCCATCAAGGGCGGCGCCAACATCCTCATCATCAGCGACCGCAAGGTGAGCGCCACGCAGGTGGCCATCCCCGCGCTGCTGGCGCTGTCGGCCATCCACCAGCACCTGGTGGGCGAAGGCCTGCGCACCACGGCCGGCCTGGTGGTCGAGACCGGCACCGCGCGCGAAGTGCACCACTTCGCCGTGCTGGCCGGCTACGGCGCCGAAGCCGTCCACCCCTACCTCGCCATGGAAACCCTGGCCGAGATGCACAAGGACATGCCCGGCGACCTGTCGCCGGACAAGGCCATCTACAACTACGTCAAGGCCATCGGCAAGGGCCTGTCGAAGATCATGTCCAAGATGGGCGTGAGCACCTACATGAGCTACTGCGGCGCGCAGCTGTTCGAGGCCATCGGCCTGAACACCGAGACCGTGGGCAAGTACTTCACCGGCACGGCCAGCCGCGTGGAAGGCATTGGCGTGTTCGAGATCGCCGAGGAAGCCATCCGCATGCACAAGGCCGCCTTCGGCGACGACCCGGTGCTGGAAACCATGCTGGACGCCGGCGGCGAATACGCCTGGCGCGCGCGTGGCGAAGAGCACATGTGGAGCCCCGACGCCATCGCCAAGCTGCAGCATTCCACGCGCGCCAACAACTGGAACACGTACAAGGAATACGCGCAGATCATCAACGACCAGAGCCGCCGCCACATGACGCTGCGGGGCCTGTTCGAGTTCAAGTTCGACCCGGCCAAGGCCATTCCGGTCGATCAGGTCGAGCCCGCCAAGGAGATCGTCAAGCGCTTCGCCACCGGCGCCATGTCGCTGGGCTCCATCTCCACCGAGGCGCACGCCACGCTGGCCGTGGCCATGAACCGCATCGGCGGCAAGAGCAACACGGGCGAGGGCGGCGAAGACGCGGCCCGCTATCGCCAGGAACTCAAGGGCATCCCGATCAAGCAGGGCGACACGCTCAAGAGCGTGATCGGCTCCGAGAACGTCGAGGTCGATCTGCCCCTGCAGGACGGCGACTCGCTGCGCTCGCGCATCAAGCAGGTGGCCTCGGGCCGCTTCGGCGTCACGGCCGAATACCTGTCGTCGGCCGACCAGATCCAGATCAAGATGGCCCAGGGCGCCAAGCCCGGCGAAGGCGGCCAGCTGCCCGGCGGCAAGGTGTCCAACTACATCGGCAAGCTGCGCCACAGCGTGCCGGGCGTGGGCCTCATCTCGCCCCCGCCGCACCACGACATCTACTCCATCGAGGATCTGGCCCAGCTGATCCACGACCTGAAGAACGTGGCACCGCACGCCAGCATCAGCACCAAGCTGGTGTCCGAAGTGGGCGTGGGCACCATCGCTGCCGGCGTGACCAAGTGCAAGAGCGACCACCTGGTGATCGCCGGCCATGACGGCGGCACGGGCGCATCGCCCTGGTCGTCCATCAAGCATGCGGGCGGCCCGTGGGAGATCGGCCTGGCCGAAACCCAGCAGACCCTGGTGCTGAACCGCCTGCGCGGCCGCGTGCGCGTGCAGGCCGACGGCCAGATGAAGACCGGCCGCGACGTCGCCATCGGCGCGCTGCTGGGCGCGGATGAATTCGGCTTCGCCACCGCGCCGCTGGTGGTCGAGGGCTGCATCATGATGCGCAAGTGCCACCTGAACACCTGCCCGGTGGGCGTGGCCACGCAGGACCCGGAGCTGCGCAAGAAGTTCTCGGGCAAGCCCGAGCACGTGGTGAACTACTTCTTCTTCGTCGCCGAGGAAGTCCGCCAGATCATGGCGCAGCTGGGCATCGCCAAGTTCGACGACCTGATCGGCCGTGCCGACCTGCTCGACGTGCGCGCCGGCATCGCCCACTGGAAGGCCCGCGGCCTGGACTTCAGCCGCCTGTTCGCCCAGCCCAACGTGCCGGCCGACGTGCCGCGCTTCCATGTCGATGTGCAGGACCACAACATCGAGCACACGCTGGACCGCAAGCTGATCGAGCGCAGTCGCCCCGCCATCGACAAGGGCGAGCGCGTGCAGTTCATCGAGGTGGCGCGCAACGTGAACCGCTCCGTGGGCGCCATGCTCTCGGGCGAGGTCACCCGCTCGCATCCCGAAGGCCTGCCTGACGACACCATCCGCATCCAGCTCGAAGGCACGGGCGGCCAGTCGTTCGGCGCGTTCCTCACGCGCGGCATCACGCTCTATCTGATCGGCGACGCCAACGACTACACCGGCAAGGGCCTCTCGGGCGGCCGCGTGGTGGTGCGCCCCAGCATCGACTTCCGCGGCGACACGGTGCGCAACACCATCGTGGGCAACACGGTGATGTACGGCGCCACCTCGGGTGAATCGTTCTTCAGCGGCGTGGCCGGCGAACGCTTCGCGGTGCGTCTCTCGGGCGCCTCCACGGTGGTGGAAGGCACGGGCGACCATGGCTGCGAATACATGACCGGCGGCACCGTGGTGGTGCTGGGCAAGACGGGCCGCAACTTCGCGGCCGGCATGAGCGGCGGCGTGGCCTACGTCTATGACGAGGATGGCCTCTTCGAGACGCGCTGCAACCTGTCCATGGTCAAGCTCGAACGCATCCTGCCGGCCGACGAGCAGGAAGCCACCGTCTCGCGCGGCATCTGGCACCGCGGCCAGACCGACGAGGCCCAGCTCAAGAAGATGCTGGAAGACCACAACCGCTGGACCGGCAGCAAGCGTGCGCGCGAGCTGCTGGACAACTGGGCGGCATCGCGGGCGAAGTTCGTCAAGGTCTTCCCGACCGAGTACAAGCGCGCCCTGTCTGAAATCCATGAACGCAAGCTGCTGGAAGACCCGGCGACCCCCGCGGTCGCCACGGCTTCCAAGAAGGAGGCTGTCGCCGCCAAGTAAGGCCGGCCAGCCACGCGCAGCGGCCTCGCCAGGCGAGCACCTCCGCCCGGCGGGCCGCGACCGACGCACAGCCAAGCATTCACAGACATCAGGACAGACATCATGGGAAAGACCACCGGCTTCATGGAATACGAGCGCATCGAAGAGGGCTACCGCCCGCCTGCCGAGCGCCTGAAGCACTACAAGGAATTCGTCATCGGCCTCGATGAAGCGCAGGCCAAGATCCAGGGCGCGCGCTGCATGGACTGCGGCACGCCGTTCTGCAACAACGGCTGCCCGGTCAACAACATCATTCCGGACTTCAACGACCTGGTCTATCAGCAGGACTGGAAGAGCGCCATCGCCGTGCTGCACAGCACGAACAACTTCCCCGAGTTCACCGGCCGCATCTGCCCCGCGCCCTGCGAGGCCGCCTGCGTGCTGAACGTGAACGACGACGCGGTGGGCATCAAGTCCATCGAGCACGCCATCATCGACCGCGCCTGGGCCGAAGGCTGGGTCAAGCCCCTGCCGGCCAAGCACAAGACCGGCAAGAAGGTGGCCGTGGTGGGCTCCGGCCCGGCCGGCATGGCGGCCGCCCAGCAGCTGGCGCGCGCCGGCCACGACGTGACCCTCTTCGAGAAGAACGACCGCATCGGCGGCCTGCTGCGCTACGGCATCCCCGACTTCAAGATGGAGAAGTCGCACATCGACCGCCGCGCCGACCAGCTCAAGGCCGAAGGCGTGACCATCCGCACCGGCGTGTTCGTGGGTGCGGCCAAGGACGGCCTGGGCAAGGGCTCCAAGGTCACCAACTGGGCCAAGGAAACCATCACCCCCGAGCAGCTGCAGAAGGACTTCGACGCCGTGCTGCTGACCGGCGGCGCCGAGCAGAGCCGCGACCTGCCCGTGCCCGGCCGCGACCTGGACGGCATCCACTTCGCCATGGAGTTCCTGCCGCAGCAGAACAAGGTCAACGCGGGCGACAAGCTCAAGGGCCAGCTGCGCGCCGACGGCAAGCACGTCATCGTGATCGGCGGCGGCGACACCGGCAGCGACTGCGTGGGCACCAGCAACCGCCACGGCGCTGCCAGCGTCACGCAGTTCGAGCTGATGCCCCAGCCGCCCGAAGAAGAGAACCGCCCGCTGACCTGGCCCTACTGGCCGATCAAGCTGCGCACCAGCTCGAGCCATGAAGAGGGCTGCGAGCGCGAGTTCGCCATCTCCACCAAGGAATTCATCGGCGAGAAGGGCAAGGTCACCGGCCTGAAGACCGTGCGCGTCGAGTGGAAGGACGGCAAGATGGTCGAGGTCGCCGGCTCCGAGCAGGTGCTCAAGGCCGACCTGGTGCTGCTGGCCATGGGCTTCGTGAGCCCGGTCGCCGCCGTGCTGGATGCCTTCGGCGTGGACAAGGACGCCCGTGGCAACGCCAAGGCCACCACCGAATTCGATGGCGGCTACGTCACCAACGTGCCCAAGGTGTTCGCCGCCGGCGACATCCGCCGCGGCCAGTCGCTGGTCGTCTGGGCCATCCGCGAAGGCCGCCAGGCCGCGCGTGCGGTGGACGAGTTCCTGATGGGCTATTCCGACCTGCCGCGCTGACCGGCGGCGTGGGGCCGGCCCGGCTGGCCTCGCTGCCCTCGGGGGCGGGACAGCCTGGAAAAGAGAACGGCGCTCGCGTGGCGCCGTTTTTCATGGCGCTCATCCATCTGATTTGCTATTGAATTGATAGCTATATGCCCTGATTCCACCTGTGCTGCAGGCCCAAAGGGCTTGAAGTCCCGGCGCGCTTGCGGTGCCTTGGGACCGCCCGCTGCCCGAGTGGGCGACAATACGGGTTCTCCCTCATCCGCATCCGCGCGAGCCGCCGCTCCTCCCGTCCGGCGCCGTGCGGTGTTTTTTTGCTTGCTGGAAACCGATTTGCCATGAAGAAGATCGCCGCCATTGCGCTGCTGTCCGTGGGTGCCTTGCTGGCCGCCTGCGGCAAGAACGAAACCGCCCAGGCTCCTGCCGCCGCCGCACCCGCGCCGGCCGCCGTCGCCAAGATCGTGGTGGGCCTGGACGACAACTTCCCGCCCATGGGCTTCCGTGACGACAAGAACCAGCTGGTCGGCTTCGACATCGACATGGCCCGCGAGGCCGCCAAGCGCATGGGCGTGGAAGTCGAATTCAAGCCCATCGACTGGAGCGCCAAGGAAGCCGAGCTGTCGGGCAAGCGCGTGGACGCGCTGTGGAACGGCCTGACCATCACCGACGAGCGCAAGCAGAACATCGCCTTCACCGCGCCCTACATGGAAAACCACCAGATCATCGTGGTGCCCGCGAAGTCCGCCATCAAGACCAAGGCCGATCTGGCCGGCAAGGTCGTCGGCGCGCAGGATGGCTCCAGCGCGGTCGATGCCGTCAAGAAGGACGAGGCCGTGTTCAAGTCGTTCAAGGAGTTCAAGACCTTCGGCGACAACGTGACCGCGCTGATGGACCTGTCCACCGGCCGCCTGGACGCCGTGGTGGTCGATGAAGTGGTGGGCCGCTACTACGTCGCCAAGAAGCCGCAGGACTACGCGGTGCTGCAGGACAACTTCGGCACCGAAGAGTACGGCGTGGGCGTGCGCAAGGACGACACCGCGCTGCAGGGCCGCCTGGACACGGCTCTGGCCGAGATGAAGAAGGACGGCACGGCCGGCCGCATCGCCGAGCAGTGGTTCGGCAAGAACATCATCAAATAACTTCGGCGCATCCCCCTGAGCGGCTTCGCCGCTTCCCCCTTCTCTCGCCTCGCTGCGCGATGCGGGAAGGGGGACGCAGCCGGCGCGGCGGGGCGGCCCTTGCGCGGCTGCCGCTGGCCCTGGGCCGCGCCGGTTGCCGAGGCCTCGAGCCATGGCGGCCTCTGGCATCCTGACCATCATTCTTCTCGCAGATGGATTACGTTCTTTCCCTTCTGGGGCCGCTGGCGCAAGGCGCCACCGTCACCCTGAAGCTGTTTGTCATCACGCTGGCGCTGGCCGTGCCCCTGGGGCTGCTGCTGGCGCTGGCGCGCACGTCGAGCTGGCGCGTGCTGTCGGGCGTGGTCAACGGCTATATCTGGCTCATGCGCGGCACGCCGCTCATGCTGCAGATGCTGTTCATCTATTTCGCGCTGCCGTTCGTGCCGGTCATCGGCGTGCGGCTGCCCGACTTCCCGGCGGCGGTGGCGGCCTTCGCGCTGAACTACGCGGCGTACTTCGCCGAGATCTTCCGCGCCGGCATCCAGTCGGTGGACCGGGGCCAGTACGAGGCCGCCCGCGTGCTGGGCATGACCTACGGCCAGACTATGCGCCGCATCGTGCTGCCGCAGATGGTGCGCCGCGTGCTGCCGCCCATGAGCAACGAGACCATCACGCTGGTCAAGGACACCTCACTCATCTACGTGCTGGCCCTGAACGACCTGCTGCGCGCCGCGCGCGGCTTCGTGCAGCGCGACTTCACGACCACGCCGTTCATCGTGGCGGCGGCCTTCTATCTCCTCATGACCCTGGTGCTGACCTGGGGCTTCCAGCGGCTGGAGCGGCGCTATGCCAAGCACGACGACTGAAGAACGGCGCGGCGCCGCGCCGATGATCGACGCCCAGGGCATCCACAAGGCCTTCGGCGCCACGGAGGTGCTCAAGGGCGTGTCGCTGCAGCTGCGCCGCGGCGAGGTGGTGGCGGTGATCGGCCCCTCGGGCTCGGGCAAGAGCACCTTCCTGCGCTGCCTGAACCGGCTGGAGACCATCGACCGCGGCCATGTCGCCATCGGCGGCGAGGTGCTGGCCACCACCGGCGCGGACGGCCGCTGCAGCTACGCGCCCGAGGCCGAGCTGCGCCGCATCTGCCGCAAGACCGGCATGGTGTTCCAGCACTTCAACCTGTTCCCGCACCTGACCGTGCTGCAGAACGTGATCGAGGCGCCCATGGTGGTGCAGGGCGTGCCGCGCGACGCGGCCATCGCCCGCGCCGAGGCGCTGCTGGCCAAGGTGGGCCTCGCGGAAAAGCGCCACAACTACCCGGCTCGCCTCTCGGGCGGGCAGAAGCAGCGCGTGGCGATCGCCCGGGCGCTGGCCATGGAGCCGGAGATCATGCTGTTCGACGAGCCCACCTCGGCGCTGGACCCCGAGCTGACCGGCGAGGTGCTGCGCACCATGCGCGCCCTGGCCGACGAGCACATGACCATGCTGGTGGTCACGCACGAGATGGGCTTCGCCCGCGAGGTGGCGCACACGGCGGTGTTCATGGACCAGGGGCGCATCGTCGAATCCGGCCCGGCCGCATCGCTGTTCGCGGATCCGCAACAGCCGCGCACCCGCAGCTTCCTGCGCAGCATGCTGTGAGAAAGCGCCACCGCTCATGGTCCCAAAGGCCTGCCGGTGCGTACATCGGCGGGGCGGGGCGCTCACTTAACAATAGCGGTATGATGCCGCCGTTTGTTGCAAACATGCATGCATGTATGTTTGAGTTACCATCGTCCCACACGGCGCTTCGGCGCCAGCGGTGACAATCCGCCCGCACCGTTCCCATCCTCTTGCGTACCTACCGAATGCCTCCGTCCTCTGCCCTGGTCGAACTGCGCAACGTGACCTTCTCCTATGGAGACCGCGTCATCCTGCGCGACCTGTCGCTGTCGGTGCCGCGCGGCAAGGTGACGGCGCTCATGGGCGCCTCCGGCGGTGGCAAGACCACCGTGCTGCGCCTGATCGGCGGCCAGTACCGCGCCCAGCAGGGCGAGGTGCTGGTGGACGGCCAGGACGTGGCCCGCATGGACGAGGCCCAGCTCTATGCCGCCCGCCGTCGCATGGGCATGCTGTTCCAGTTCGGCGCCCTGTTCACCGACATGGACGTGTTCGAGAACGTGGCCTTCCCCCTGCGCGAGCACACCGACCTGCAGGAGGAGCTGATCCGCGACATCGTGCTGATGAAGCTGCACGCCGTGGGGCTGCGCGGCGCGCGCGACCTCATGCCCAGCCAGATCTCCGGCGGCATGGCCCGCCGCGTGGCGCTGGCCCGCGCCATCGCGCTCGACCCGCAACTCATCATGTACGACGAACCCTTCGCCGGGCTGGACCCGATCTCGCTCGGCATCGCCGCGCAGCTCATCCGCGAGCTGAACGACGCCATGGGCCTCACCACCCTGGTCGTCTCGCACGACGTGGAGGAGACCTTCCGCGTGGCAGACCACGTCATCGTGCTCGGCCCGGGCATGGTGGCCGCCCAGGGCACGCCCGACGAGGTGCGCGCCAGCACCGACCCGCTGGTGCACCAGTTCGTGAACGCGCTGCCCACCGGGCCCGTGCCCTTCCACTACCCCGGCCCCAGCCTCGCGGAGGACTTCGGCCCCGTGGGCGGCATGCCCGCAGGAGGTGCGCGATGAGCTGGTGGAGACCTTCCGACGTCGGCTATGCCGTGCGCTGCAAGCTGGCCGACATCGGCATGGGCGCGCGCCTCTTCGTGCGCCTGGTGGGGCTGATCGGCGCCACGCTGCGCCGGCCCGCGCTGCTGCGCGACCAGATCCATTTCCTGGGCAACTACTCGCTGTCCATCATCGCCATGTCGGGCCTGTTCGTGGGCTTCGTGCTGGCGCTGCAGGGCCATAACGTGCTGCAGCGCTACGGCTCGGCCAACGCGCTGGGCCTGGTGGTCACGCTCGGGCTGGTGCGCGAGCTGGGCCCGGTCGTCACCGCGCTGCTCTTCGCCGGGCGCGCCGGCACCTCGCTCACGGCCGAGATCGGCCTGATGCGCGCCGGCGAGCAGCTCTCGGCCATGGAGATGATGGCCGTCGATCCCGTGCGCCGCATTCTCGCGCCGCGCTTCTGGGGCGGCGTCATCGCCATGCCGCTGCTGGCGGCGGTGTTCAGCGCCATCGGCGTCATCGGCGGCTGGATCGTCGGCGTGCTGCTGATCGGCGTCGATGCCGGCGCCTTCTGGGGCCAGATGCAAAGCGGCGTGGACGTGTTCAAGGACGTGGGCAACGGCGTCGTCAAGAGCCTGGTCTTCGGCGTGGCGGTGACCTTCATTGCCGTGCTGCAGGGCTTCGTGGCCAAGCCCACGCCCGAAGGCGTGTCGCGCGCCACCACGCGCACGGTGGTCATGGCCTCGCTTTCCGTGCTGGGCCTCGACTTCATTCTCACGGCCCTGATGTTCAGTATCTGATGGCTGCCGACCGCAGCGATCGCCAGCCTTTCAAGGAAATCAAAAACACCATGCAGCACTCCAAGAACGACTTCTGGGTGGGCCTCTTCGTCCTGCTGGGCGGGGCGGCTCTCGTCTTCCTGGCCTTGCAGTCCGCCAACCTGCTGAGCCTGAACTTCAACAGCGGCTACGCCGTCACGGCCAAGTTCGACAACATCGGCGGCCTGAAGCCCCAGGCGGCCGTGCGCAGCTCGGGCGTGGTGGTCGGCCGGGTCAAGTCCATCAGCTTCGACGACAAGACCTTCCGCGCCAACGTGCTGCTGGACCTGGACAAGCGCTACGTCTTCCCCAAGGACAGCTCGTTCAAGATCCTCACCAGCGGCCTGCTGGGCGACCAATACATCGGCATCGAAGCCGGCGCCGACGAGAAGAACCTCGCGGCCGGCGACGTGGTGACGCAGACGCAATCGGCCATCGTGCTGGAGAACCTGATCGGACAGTTCCTGTACGGCAAGGCGGAGCAGGGGTCTTCGGACAGCGGGAGCAAGAAATGAACAACAACATCCATCCTCAATCTAGCGTTACGCGGCAGGGCGGGGCGCTGGTGCGCCTGCCGGCGCGCCGTGCAGCGGCCGCCGCCACGCTGGCGCTGGGCTCGCTCATGCTGGCCGGCTGCGCCACCGGGCCCGACGCCAACCCGCGCGACCCGCTGGAACCCTACAACCGCACGGTGACCGACTTCAACGACGGCGTGGACCGCGCCGTGCTCAAGCCCGTCGCCACCGCCTACCGCGAAGTCATGCCTTCGCCCGTCCGCACGGGCGTCTCCAACTTCTTCGCCAACCTGGGCGACATCTGGTCGTTCGTGAACAACGTGCTGCAGTTCCGCGGCAGCGAAGCCATGGACAGCCTGGTGCGCTTCAACGTGAACACGGTCTTCGGCCTGGGCGGCGTGCTGGACATCGCCAGCGAGATGGGCATTCCGCGCCGCAAGACCGACTTCGGCCTGACCCTCGGCCGCTGGGGCGTGCCGACCGGCCCGTACCTGGTGCTGCCGCTGCTGGGCCCCTCCACCGTGCGCGACACCGTCGCGCTGCCGGTGGACGTGCAGGGCAATCCTCTGCGCGATGTGGACCCGGTGTCCGCGCGCAACCAGCTCTACGTGCTGCGCGTGGTGGACAAGCGCGCCAGCCTGCTGGCCGCGGGCAACGTGCTGGACACGGCCGCGCTCGACAAGTACAGCTTCACGCGCGACGTGTTCCTGCGGGTGCGCAGCCTGGAGATGGACCCCTCGTCCGACGACGGCAAGGACGACGACTCCAGCTACGACCCCAATGCCGGCAAGCTGCCGCCGGTGCCCAACTGAGCGGGCCGGGCGGGCCTGAGAGGCCTGCCGGCCTTGGCATCCGCTTGCAGGCGTTGCATCGACTTGCATCCGGGTACCCGTCCGACGTATTGCGCGCACGGGCCGGTTCCACAATCAGAACCTATTGCATATGGCGGGCTCCTGTGGCCCGCACCGAAAGGAAACCACACATGATCCACCGACGTGACCTGGCCCGCTGGGCCCTCGCCCTGGCCGCTGCCACCTCGCTGGCCGGCCCCCTGGCCGCCTGGGCTGCCGACGAGGCTCCCGACGAACTGGTCAAGCGCCTCTCCACCGACGTGCTGGTCAAGGTGCGTGCAGACAAGTCCCTGCAGCGCGGCGACATCAACAAGGTGGTGGAGCTGGTGGACCAGACCATCCTGCCGCACGTGGACTTCCGTCGCATGACCGCTGCCGCCACCGGCCCGGCCTGGCGCCAGGCCACGCCCGAGCAGCAAAAGCGCCTGCAGGAAGAATTCAAGACGCTGCTGATCCGCACCTATTCCGGCGCGCTCAACCAGGTGAGCGACCAGACCATCACCGTCAAGCCGCTGCGCATGTCGCCTGGCGACACCGACGTGCTGGTGCGCACCGAGGTCAAGGGCCGCGGCGACCCGGTCCAGCTCGACTACCGCCTGGAAAAGACGCCCGGCGACGGCGCCGGCTGGAAGGTCTACAACCTGAACGTGATGGGCGTGTGGCTGGTGGATACGTACCGCAGCCAGTTCGCGCAGGAAATCAACACCAAGGGCATCGACGGCCTGATCGAAGCACTGGCCGCGCGCAACAAGGCCAACTCCGGCAAGTCCTCCTGATCCGGCCGGCAGGTAACAACATGCTGGTTCTACCGCCCGAACTGACCCATGAGCAGGCTTCCGCCAGCCTGCGCATGCTGCTGCAGGGCCTGAAGGCGCACCGCGATCCGGGCCTGGTGGTCGATGCTGCAGCGCTCGCCTCGTTCGACTCGTCCGCGCTGGCGGTGCTGCTCGAATGCCGCCGCGCGGCGCTGTCCGAAGGCAAGACCTTCGCCGTCAAGTCGCTGCCGCCCGCGCTCGCCACCCTGGCGGGCCTCTACGGCGTCGAAGAACTGCTGCCGGCCGCCTGACGCCGTGCGCCACGCGGTGCCCTGGCGGGGCCGCAAGTCCCCAGGTCGGCCGGGAGCCGGCCTGAGGTCGTAAAATCGCGGGCTTACATGCCAGCAGTCTCCTTCCAATCCGTCTCCAAGACGTTCTCCACCCCCAAGGGGCCCTTCCAGGCACTCGACGGCGTCAGCCTCGACATCGAAGAAGGCGAGTTCTTCGGACTGCTGGGGCCCAACGGCGCGGGCAAGACCACCCTCATCAGCATCCTGGCGGGCCTGGCGCGTGCCAGCAGCGGCCGCGTGCTGGTGCAGGGCAGCGACGTGCAGTCCGACTACGCCGCCGCCCGCCGCAAGCTGGGCATCGTGCCGCAGGAGCTGGTGTTCGATCCGTTCTTCAATGTCCGCGAGTCGCTGCGCATCCAGTCGGGCTACTTCGGCGTGAAGAACAACGACGACTGGATCGACGAGCTGCTCGACAGCCTGGGCCTGGCCGACAAGGCCAACTCGAACATGCGCCAGCTCTCGGGCGGCATGAAGCGCCGCGTGCTGGTGGCGCAGGCGCTGGTCCACAAGCCGCCCATCATCGTGCTCGACGAGCCCACCGCCGGCGTCGATGTGGAGCTGCGCCAGACGCTCTGGCACTTCGTCGCCCGGCTGAACAAGCAAGGCCATACCGTGCTGCTGACCACGCATTACCTGGAAGAGGCCGAGGCCCTATGCAACCGCATCGCCATGCTCAAGCGCGGCGCCAGCGGCGGCCGGGTGGTGGCGCTGTCCACCACGTCCGAGCTGCTGCAGGCGGCCTCCACCAACGTGCTGCGCTTCAAGACCGACGACGCCCTGCCGCCCGCGCTGGCGGCCGTGGCCCGCGTGACCGGCCGGGTGGTGCAGCTGCCCGCCCAGCAGGCCGAAGACATCGAATCGCACCTGGCCACGCTGCGCGCCGCCGGCGTGCGCGTGCATGACGTGGAGATCCGCCGTGCCGACCTGGAAGACGTGTTTCTGAGCGTGATGGCCGAATCCCGCTATCCCGACCCGGCCGCCGCGCCGCCGCCGGCCGACGGGCCCGAAGAGACGGCAGAAGGCGGGGTGCGGCTATGACCGGCTGGCAAACCCTTTTCTACAAGGAAGTGCTGCGCTTCTGGAAGGTGAGCTTCCAGACCATCGCCGCGCCGGTGCTCACTGCCGTGCTCTACCTGCTGATCTTCGGCCACGTGCTGGAAGACCACGTCAAGGTCTATGACCACATCGGCTACACCGCCTTCCTGGTGCCGGGCCTGGTGATGATGAGCCTGCTGCAGAACGCCTTCGCCAACAGCTCATCCAGCCTGATCCAGAGCAAGATCATGGGCAGCCTGGTGTTCGTGCTGCTCACGCCGCTGTCGCACTGGGGCTGGTTCGCGGCCTATGTGGGCTCGTCCATCGTGCGCGGCCTGGCCGTGGGCCTGGGCGTGTTCGTGGTCACGCTGGCCTTCGCGCGGCCCGAGTTCGCCGCGCCGGTCTGGATCGCCGTGTTCGCGCTGCTGGGCGCCGCGCTGCTGGCCACGCTGGGCCTGATCGCGGGCCTCTGGGCCGACAAGTTCGACCAGATGGCCGCGTTCCAGAACTTCGTGATCGTGCCCATGACCTTCCTCTCGGGCGTCTTCTACTCCATCCAGTCGCTGCCGCCCTTCTGGCAGGCCGTGAGCCACCTGAACCCGTTCTTCTACATGATCGACGGCTTCCGCTACGGCTTCTTCGGCCAGAGCGACACCTCGCCGTGGCTGAGCCTGGCCATCGTCGGCTCGGCCTGGCTGGCCGTCAGCGCCCTGGCCATCCACCTGCTGCGCACCGGCTACAAAATCAGAAACTGACCCACATGACCGCAGACGAACTCAAGCACCTCATCGCCTCCGGGCTGCCCTGCGAGCACATCGCGCTCGAAGGCGACGGCCGCCACTGGTATGCGACCATCGTCTCGGCCGAGTTCGAGGGCCGGCGCGCCATCCAGCGGCACCAGCGCGTCTATGCCACGCTGGGCAGCAAGATGCACACCGACGAGGTGCATGCCCTGTCGATGAAGACCTTCACGCCGGCCGAATGGGCCGCGCAGCCGGACGGCCGCTGACCCGCGCCGGCATCTTTCGGTTTTCACTATATTTTTGATAGCTGCCAGCGCTTGATCCACGGGCGCTCTGGCAGCTTTTTGTTGATGACATTCTGGGGCGAAAAGCCATGGACAAACTCCTGATTCGCGGCGGTCGGCCGCTGCACGGCGAAGTGCCGATCTCCGGCGCCAAGAACGCGGCCTTGCCCGAGCTGTGCGCCGCGCTGCTCACCGCCGACCCCGTCACCCTGCTGAACGTGCCGCGCCTGCAGGATGTGGCCACCATGCTCACGCTGATCCGCAACATGGGCGTTCAGGTCGAGCAGCCCGGCACGCCCGGCTGCGACGATCTGGACAGCCGGGGCGACGAATCCACCGTGCGCATCGACGCCAGCGGCTTGAACACGCCCGAGGCACCCTACGACCTGGTCAAGACCATGCGTGCCTCCGTGCTCGCGCTGGGCCCGCTGCTGGCGCGCTTCGGCGAGGCCACCGTGTCGCTGCCCGGCGGCTGCGCCATCGGCTCGCGCCCGGTCGATCAGCACATCAAGGGCCTGGCGGCCATGGGCGCCGAGATCGTGGTCGAGCACGGCTACATGATCGCGCGCCTGCCCGCAGGCCGCACGCGCCTGAAGGGCGCGCATATCACCACCGACATGGTCACCGTGACCGGCACCGAGAACTTCCTCATGGCCGCCACGCTGGCCGAGGGCGAGACGGTGCTGGAGAACGCCGCCCAGGAGCCCGAGATCACCGACCTGGCCGAGATGCTGATCGCCATGGGCGCGAAGATCGAGGGCCACGGCACCAGCCGCATCCGCATCCAGGGCGTGGAGCGCCTGCACGGCTGCACGCACCGCGTGGTGGCCGACCGCATCGAGGCCGGCACTTTCCTCTGCGCCGTGGCCGCCACGGGTGGCGAGGCGCTGCTGCGCCACGGCCGCGCCGACCATCTGGACGCCGTGATCGACAAGCTGCGCGAAGCGGGCGTGCAGGTGCAGCCCGAAGAGGGCGGCATCCGCGTGCGCAGCGCGGGCGCCGGCAGCCTCAAGGCGCAAGGCTTCCGCACCACCGAATACCCCGGCTTTCCGACCGACATGCAGGCGCAGTTCATGACGCTGAACGTGGTCGCTCAGGGCACGGCCACGGTCACAGAGACCATCTTCGAGAACCGCTTCATGCACGTGGACGAGCTGCTGCGCCTGGGCGCGCACATCCGCACCGACGGCAAGGTGGCGATCATCGAAGGCGTGGGTCGGCTCTCTGGCGCGACCGTCATGGCCACCGACCTGCGCGCCTCCGCCAGCCTGGTGATCGCCGGCCTGGTGGCCGACGGCGAGACCGTGGTGGACCGCATCTACCACCTGGACCGCGGCTACGACTGCATGGAAGCCAAGCTGCGCGGCCTGGGCGCCGACATCGAGCGAGTGCAATAAGAATGAGCAAGGACACCCTCACCCTGGCCCTCTCCAAGGGCCGCATCTTCGAAGAGACCCTGCCGCTGCTGGCCGCCGCCGGCATCGAGGTGCTCGAAGACCCCGAAAAATCGCGCAAGCTGATCCTGCCCACCAACCAGCCGAACGTGCGCGTGGTGCTGGTGCGCGCCTCCGACGTGCCGACCTACGTGCAGTACGGCGGCGCCGACCTGGGCGTGACCGGCAAGGACACGCTCATCGAGCACGGCGGCCAGGGCCTGTTCCAGCCGCTGGACCTGCGCATCGCGCGCTGCCGCGTCAGCGTGGCCGTGCGCAACGACTTCGACTACGTGCAGGCCGTCAAGCAGGGCTCGCGCCTGAAGGTGGCCACCAAGTACACCAGCATCGCGCGCGACTTCTTCGCCACCAAGGGCGTGCACGTGGACATGATCAAGCTCTACGGCAGCATGGAGCTGGCGCCGCTCACGGGCCTGGCCGACGCCATCGTCGATCTGGTCTCCACCGGCAACACGCTGCGCGCCAACCACCTGGTCGAGGTCGAACGCATCATGGACATCAGCTCGCACCTGGTGGTCAACCAGGCCGCGCTCAAGCTCAAGCAGGCGCCGCTGCGCCGCATCATCGACGCCTTCGCCGGCGCCATCCGCAACGACTGAAGTCACTATGAATTTCGTAGCTGCCCCCGCCCGTCTGTCCACCGCTGCAGCCAGTTTCGAGGCTGATTTCGCAGCCCGCCTGCATTGGTCCGCCGACACCGACGCGGCCATCGAGCAGCGCGTGGCCGACATCCTGGCCGACGTGCAGGCGCGCGGCGACGCGGCGGTGCTCGAATACACCGCCCGCTTCGACGGCCTGCAGGTGGACGGCATGGCCGCGCTGGAGCTGACCCAGGCCGAGCTCAAGGCCGCGTTCGACGCCATTCCCGCCGTGCAGCGCGGCGCGCTCGAAGCCGCCGCCGCCCGCGTGCGCCGCTACCACGAGGCGCAGAAGCAGGCCTCGGGCGAGAGCTGGAGCTACCGCGACGAAGACGGCACGCTGCTGGGCCAGAAGGTCACGCCGCTGGACCGCGTGGGCATCTACGTGCCCGGCGGCAAGGCGGCTTATCCGTCCAGCGTGCTGATGAACGCCATCCCCGCGCACGTGGCGGGCGTGGGCGAGATCATCATGGTCGTGCCCACCCCGCAGGGTGCCAGGAACCTGCTGGTGCTGGCCGCCGCCTACGTGGCTGGCGTCACCCGCGCCTTCACCATCGGCGGCGCGCAGGCTGTGGCCGCGCTGGCTTACGGCACGGCCACCGTGCCGAAGGTGGACAAGATCACCGGCCCGGGCAATGCCTACGTCGCCAGCGCCAAGAAGCGCGTGTTCGGCACCGTGGGCATCGACATGATCGCCGGCCCCAGCGAGATCCTCGTGCTGGCCGACGGCAGCACGCCGCCCGACTGGGTGGCCATGGACCTCTTCAGCCAGGCCGAGCACGACGAACTCGCGCAATCCATCCTGCTGTGCCCCGACGCGGCCTACATCGACGCCGTGCAGGCCGCCATCGACCGCCTGCTGCCCGAGATGCCCCGCGCCGCCATCATCGCCAAGAGCCTGAGCGACCGGGGCGCGCTGATCCTCACCAGGGACATGGACGAGGCCTGCGCCATCAGCAACCGCATCGCGCCCGAGCATCTGGAAGTCAGCAGCACCGACCCGCACCGCTGGGAACCGCTGCTGCGCCACGCCGGCGCGATCTTCCTGGGCGCCTATACGTCCGAAAGCCTGGGCGACTACTGCGCAGGCCCCAACCACGTGCTGCCCACCAGCGGCACGGCGCGGTTCTCGTCGCCGCTGGGCGTCTATGACTTCCAGAAGCGCAGCAGCCTGATCGAAGTGAGCGAGCAGGGCGCCCAGAAGCTGGGCACCATCGCCGCCGAGCTGGCCTACGGCGAAGGCCTGCAGGCCCATGCCCGCGCCGCCGAGCTGCGCCTCACGCCCGTGCCGCCGGCCCGCTGCCCTCCCTCTGCCGCCAAGGAATCCGCCGCATGAACCAAGCCGTCACCGCTCCTGCCGCCCTGCGCGCCCTGGACCGCATCCGCCCCGACGTGCGCGCCATGCACGCCTATTCCGTCCAGCCCGCCACCGGCGTGCTGAAGATGGACGCCATGGAGAACCCGTTCCGCCTGCCGGCCGAGCTGCAGGCCGCGCTGGGCCAGCGCCTGGGCGCGCTGGAACTCAACCGCTATCCGGGCACCCGCCAGAACGACCTGAAGGCGGCGCTGGCCGCCTATGCTGGCGCGCCCGAAGGCAGCGCGCTGCTGCTGGGCAACGGCTCCGACGAGATCATCACCCTGCTGGCCCTGGCCTGCGCCCAGCCGCATGCCGGCGGCCGCGCCACCATGCTGGCGCCCATGCCGGGCTTCGTGATGTACCCCATGAGCGCGCAGCTGCAGGGGCTGGACTTCGTCGGCGTGCCGCTCACGCCCGACTTCGCGCTGGACGAGGCGGCCATGCTCGCCGCCATCGCCGAGCACAAGCCCGCCATCACCTACATCGCCTACCCCAACAACCCCACGGCCACGCTGTGGGACGAGGCCGTGGTGCAGCGCATCGCCGACGCGGTGGGCGAGCAGGGCGGCATCGTGGTGATGGACGAGGCCTACCAGCCCTTCGCCAGCCGCAGCTGGATCACGCGCATGCGCGCCGAGCCCGAGCGCAACGCCCACGTGCTGCTGATGCGCACGCTCAGCAAGTTCGGCCTGGCCGGCGTGCGCCTGGGCTACCTGATCGGCCCCGCCGCGCTGGTGAACGAGATCGACAAGGTGCGCCCGCCCTACAACGTGAGCGTGCTCAACTGCGAGGCGGCGCTCTTCGCGCTCGAGCATGCCGAGGTGTTCGCCGCCCAGGCCGCCGAGCTGTGCGCCGCGCGCACCGAACTGCTGGCCGCGCTGCGGGCCATGCCCGGCATCGAGCGCGTGTGGGACAGCGAGGCCAACATGGTGCTGCTGCGCGTGGCCGACGCCGCCCGTGTCTTCGCAGGCATGAAAGAGCGCAAGGTGCTCGTCAAGAACGTTTCTACAATGCATCCACTGCTGGCCAACTGCCTGCGCCTGACGGTCGGCAGCGCCGCCGACAACGCCCAGATGCTGGCCGCCCTCCAGGCCTCCCTATGACCTCCTCCGCACTCGTACCCTCCGCCTCGCAGGGCGACGCCTCGGCCGACCGCACCGCCGAAGTCTCCCGCAGCACCGCCGAAACCCGCATCAGCGTGTACGTCAACCTCGACGGCACGGGCGAAGCGCGCCTTTCCAGCGGCATCGGCTTCTTCGACCACATGCTCGACCAGATCGCCCGCCACGGGCTGATCGACCTGCGCGTGGACTGCGAGGGCGACCTGCACATCGACGGCCACCACACGGTGGAAGACGTGGGCATCACCATCGGCCAGGCCTTCGCGCGCGCCGTGGGCGACAAGAAGGGCATCCGCCGCTACGGCCACGCCTACGTGCCGCTCGACGAGGCGCTCTCGCGCGTGGTGGTCGATTTCTCGGGCCGCCCCGGGCTGCACATGGACGTGAAGTTCACCGCCGGCAGCATCGGCCAGCTCGACACGCAGCTGGTCTATGAGTTCTTCCAGGGTTTCGTGAACCATGCCGGCGTCACGCTGCACATCGACAACCTGAAGGGCTTCAACGCCCATCACCAGTGCGAAACCATCTTCAAGGCCTTCGCCCGCGCCCTGCGTGCCGCGCTGGAGCGCGATCCGCGCGCGGCCGGCGTCATCCCCTCGACCAAGGGCTCCCTGTAACTCCTCGGGCTCCCATCGGCCTCTGGCGCTCTTTCCTCCTGCGCAATCTGCTATGAATAGTGAAGCAAAGACCGTCGCCGTCGTGGACTACGGCATGGGCAATCTGCGGTCGGTGTCGCAGGCCGTGCTGGCCGCGGCGGCCGGCACCGGCTGGACGGTGCTCGTCACCTCCCAGCCCGACGAAGTGCGCGCCGCCCAGCGCGTCGTGCTGCCGGGGCAGGGCGCCATGCCAGACTGCATGAGCGAGCTGCGCGATTCCGGCCTGCAGGAGAGCGTGCTGGAAGCCGCCGCCTCCAAGCCCCTCTTCGGCGTCTGCGTGGGCATGCAGATGCTGCTGGACCACAGCGCCGAGGGCGACACGCCCGGCCTCGGGCTGATCCCGGGCGAGGTCATCCGCTTCGACCTGGCAGGCCGCACCCAGCCCGACGGCAGCCGCTACAAGGTGCCGCAGATGGGCTGGAACCGCGTGCGCAAGGGCGCCGAGCATCCGGTCTGGGGCGAGATTCCCGACGACAGCTGGTTCTATTTCGTCCACAGCTTCCATGCCGTGGTGCGGGATGCGGCCCATTGCGCAGGCGAAACCGACTACGGCGGCCGCTTTGCCTCGGCCATCGCACGCGATAATATTTTTGCCACGCAGTTCCATCCGGAAAAAAGCGCGGACCAGGGCCTGGCGCTCTACCGCAACTTCCTGCACTGGAATCCCTGAGTTCCATCAACCCGCCGGGCCCAGGCCCGGCACAGCCTTACCTTTCGTCGGCTCATCTCTCACATCATGCTGCTCATCCCTGCCATCGACCTCAAGGACGGTCACTGCGTGCGCCTCAAGCAAGGTGACATGGATCAATCCACCACCTTCGGCGAAGACCCTGCGGCCATGGCCCGGCGCTGGGTGGATGCCGGCGCGCGGCGCCTGCACCTGGTCGATCTGAACGGCGCCTTTGCCGGCGCGCCCAAGAACTACGGCGCGATCAAGTCCATCCTCAAGGAGGTGGGCGACGACATCCCCGTGCAGCTGGGCGGCGGCATCCGCGACATGGACACCATCGAAAAGTACATCGACGGCGGCCTGCGCTACGTCATCATCGGCACGGCGGCGGTGAAGAATCCGGGCTTCCTCAAAGATGCCTGCAGCGCCTTCGGCGGCCACATCATCGTGGGCCTGGACGCCAAGGACGGCAAGGTCGCCACCGACGGCTGGAGCAAGCTCACCGGCCACGAGGTGGTGGACCTCGCCAAGAAGTTCGAGGACTGGGGCGTCGAGTCCATCATCTACACCGACATCGGCCGTGACGGCATGCTGTCGGGCATCAACATCGACGCCACGGTCAAGCTCGCGCAGGCGCTGACCATTCCCGTCATCGCCTCGGGTGGCCTGGGCAGCATGGCCGACATCGAGCAGCTCTGCGCCGTGGAGAGCGAAGGCGTCGAAGGCGTGATCTGCGGCCGCGCCATCTATTCGGGCGACCTGGACTTCGCTGCGGCCCAGGCCCGGGCCGACGAGCTGGCCTGAGGCCGCTCTATGCGGGCTGGGGAGCCCGCTGGGAATTTCCCGGAAAGGGGGCGTGAGTTGGCGTGGCGGGTGGTCCGCACCGCGCCTCGTCCCCCACACCACCCATCCCACCCATTCCGCTGCCTTTCGGGTTGAAGCGCCGCTGGACCATGCAGTCTGTCCGGGGACGCGCCGGTCGCTTGCGTGGGCTCGAAAGCCCATGCGGCGCATCCGAAGCACCCACCCATCCGAGTGAGTGCGCTCCAGCGTGATCTCTCGAGGGATCGTCAACCGGCATGACGGGATCGTCAACAGGCCTTGAACACGGCGCCGCGTTCAACGGCTAACACGGGCCTCCTCGTCAGATTCGTAGGACGGCTACGACGCTCCGATGTTTAATTATTGCTATCGGGGTGGAAAGTCGATTTGTCACGTCCGTTTACCCCTGAGACATTTGCTAATATCGCGCCTTCGAGGGTCAGACGACGCAGATCGCTCCCGCCCGCAGGTGCACTTCCGTGTGCCTTCCTTGTTGTCCAGCTCGTGCGAAGGAGGGGTCGCCCCACGGCGGCACGCTTGGCGCGGGCATAGCTGCTGCGACCTCGAATGCGTGTTCTCTCGATTTTCGGTACCCGACCCGAAGCCATCAAGATGGCTCCCTTGGTCATCGCCATGCGCCGTGAGCCGCAGATCGAGAGCGTGGTCTGCGTCACCGGCCAGCACCGCGAGATGCTGGCCCAGGTCATGGCGCTCTTCGACCTGCAGGCCGACCATGACCTCGACGTCATGCGTCCCAACCAGACCCTGAACGGATTGTTCTCCCGCCTCGTCGGCAGCGTGGACGACGTGCTGCAGACCGTGCGCCCCGACAGCGTGCTGGTGCATGGCGACACCACCACCGCGGCGGCCTGCGCCATGGCTGCCTTCCATCGGCGCATTCCCATCGGCCATGTGGAAGCCGGCCTGCGCAGCGGCGACATGCAGTCGCCCTTCCCCGAAGAGATGAACCGCCGCGTCGTGGACTGCATGAGCCAGTGGCTGTTCGCGCCCACGCCGTCGGCCCGCGATGCCGCCGCGCGCGAGGGCGCTGCCGGCCAGATCTGGGTCACCGGCAACACGGTGATCGACGCGCTGGCCACCACCATCGCCAAGTTCGATGCCGACCCGGTGCTCGACTCGAGCCTGTCCGCCCGCTACCCCTGGCTCGACGCCGGCCGCAAGCTGGTGCTGGTGACCGGCCACCGCCGCGAGAACTTCGGCGACGGTTTCCGCAACATCTGCGCCGCGCTCAAGGAACTCGCCGGCCGCAGCGACGTGCAGATCGTCTATCCGGTGCACCTCAATCCCAATGTGCAGGATGTCGTGAAGGAAACCCTCTCGGGCCTGCCCAACGTCCATCTCATCGCGCCGCTGGACTACCTGGATTTCGTCTGGTTCATGCGCCGCGCCTACCTCATCCTCACCGACTCCGGTGGCGTGCAGGAAGAGGCGCCCTACCTGGGCAAGCCGGTGCTGGTGATGCGTGACGTCACCGAGCGCCCCGAGGCCGTGGCGGCCGGCACGGTGCGCCTGGTGGGCACCTCGCACAGCCGTATCGTGCAGGAGGCCCGGCGCCTGCTGGACGACGCGGGCGTGCATGCCGAGTTCAGCCGTCGGGGCAATCCCTATGGCGACGGCCACGCTTGTCAGCGCATCGTGGATGCCCTCTGCAACCGCCCGTTCACCGAATTCCGTCCCTGAGCCATGTCCGGCCAGCCGTTTTCCCGATTCATGTTCGTATTACCCCGGAGCTTTCCCATGGTCCTTTCCCTTCCGCCGCGCCTGAAGCACACCGCCAGACTGGTCTGCATGATGGGTTTGAGTGCCCCCCTGCTGGCGCTCGCCAGCCCTGCGAGCGACGCTCTGCAGCGGCTGCAAGGCGACGTGTGGGTCACGCGCAGCTTCGCGCTGTCCGACCTGGGCTTCAACGACGCCGTGCTGATGAACGGCTTCGACTCCAAGCAGGACTTCTACCTGCCCGTGCCGCGCTCGCTGCCGCTGGCCGAGGCCACCATCGACTTCAACGGCCGCTACTACAAGGCGGAAGAGGGCCGCACCTGGATGGTGGTCTTCGTGAACGGCCGGCCGACGTTCTCGCGCCGCATCGAGTCCCAGGAGGGCGATGCCAGCCAGCTGCTGAAGGTCGATACCTCGGTGCGCACGAACGGTTTCCTGCGCCTGGGCGTGAACTGGCGCAACAACGTCGCCCAGCGCATCTGCGAGGTGGAACGCTCCACCGGCAACGTGCTGTCCATCTCGCCCGAGACCCGCTTCACCTACCGCTTCAACAGCGCTGCGCTGACCAGCCTGGCCGATGCCTGGCTGACCCTGCCTGCGCGCCCCACGCTCCTGGTGGCTTCGCGCAACCTGTCCAAGGCGTCCTATGACACCGCATGGCGCATGGGCGCCGCGCTGGAGCAGGCCGGCCGCCGCGTGCAGGTCAAGGCCTTCCCGGTGCCGGGCGACACCATCAACACCAGCGGCTGGCAGGTGCCGGCCGGCCTGGCCGCGCTGCCCGCCTTCGCGGGCCTGGCTGGCGGCAATCCCCGCTACGTGCTCAAGGACGACGCCGAAGTCGGCGCGCTCCTCGTGCTGGGCGCTGCAGAAGCCGCTGGCGACCTGCTGGTGTCGGATGCCGCGCTGCAGCAGCAGATCGGCAAGGCGCTGAACGCCGTGGCCGCACAGTTCGGCAGCGATTCCGCCGCCGCCCAGGCCTTCGCGAGCTGGCGTGGCCTGCAGACCGCTGCGGGTGCCGCGGCACCGGCTTCGCACCAGATCAAGCTCGAAACCTTGGGCGCCCGCCCGGTGATCGTGCTGTCCGAAGATGCCGGCGCCCAGGCGGCCGGCGCGTTCGCGGACGTGTGGCGCAACGTGCTGACCTCCCGCCAGGTGGTGGTCAACAAGGCGGATGCGCCGGAGCTGGATGACCGCTCCGTCCTGCGCCTCGCCAACATGGGCACCGAGGCCAACTTCGACGTCGTGTCCCGCGGTGACTGGACCGCCACGCTGCCGCTGAGCGCCGTGGCCGTGAACGGCCGCATGCCCACCGACCTCGTCATCGACGTCGCGGCCGCGCCCGGCGCCTCGTCCACGCGGCCCGTGGCCTCCGTGTTCTGGAACAACGTGCTGCTGTCGGCCAAGCGCCTGGAGGCCGACGGCCGTCCCGAGCGGCTGGATGCGCGCGTTCCCGGCTACGCCCTGGGCCTGAACAACGTGGTGCGCGTGTCGTTCCAGCGCCAGCCGTATTCCAATGACTGCAACGAGACGCCTGAAGGCTTCCCCGTCAACGTGCTGCCGACCAGCTACGTGAGGGCCGGCGACTCCGCTCCCGACGGCACCTTCGTGGGTCTGCTGCCCTTGATGTCCGGCTCGCCCGTGGTGGCCGTGCCGGCTTCCTACCTGTCCGATGCGCCCACGACCCTCATGCGCCTGATCCGCATCGCCGTGGCTTCCGGCGTGACGCCGGTGCGCGCCGAATTCGTGGTGACCGAGCAAGGCAAGGCGTTCTCGCCCTCCAAGCCCTTCCTGGCGATGCAGGTGCCAGTGGATGGCGTGGACTCCAAGGTCCAGATCAAGGATGCCCATCTGCGCATCAGCGGCAAGAAGACGCCGTGGCTCGATGTGGACGGCCTCTCGCGCCTGAGCGCTGCCGAAGTCAGCCGCTCGAACGGCCATGACGGCTTGATCTGGCAGGCCCTGGGCGAGCAGCCGACCGGCATGCTGAAGTCGTTCGTGCTCAACCGTGGCGACATCGCCATCATCGGCGCCGAAGGCCCGGTGAGCTGGCTGGACAGCAACAACCCCTCCGCCAGCCAGCCCCCGGGCGCCGGCGAGAGCGCGTTCTACGAATGGCGCCGCTACCTGTCGTGGGGCGTTCCGCTGCTGAGCCTGCTGCTGCTGGCACTGCTGCTGCTGCTGGTGTTCGCCTACCGCGCCAAGCGCCGCAAGGACCAGTCGTCCTGATGGCTGCGCTCCGCTGCCGTCACTTGATGGATTGAATCCGCATGTCGCTGTACTGGCCGTACTTCTTCGCTGACTACTACCACTGGCTTGAAATCCTGACGGCCGTGGTCAGCGTGGTCATCCTGCTGTCCAGCATCGACGATCTGTTCGTCGATGTCTGGTACTGGGTGCGCGAGATCTACCGGTCTATGACCGTGCGGCGCAAGTACAAGCGCCTGACCGCTGCGGAACTCCGCGAACGCCCCGAGCAGCCCATGGCGATCATGGTGCCTGCGTGGCTCGAGTACGACGTGATCGCACCCATGTTGAGCAACATGGTGTCCACGCTCGAATACAAGAACTACACCATCTTCGTGGGCACGTATCGCAACGACGCGCGCACCATCGCCGAGGTCGAGCGCATGCGCCGCCGCTACCGGCAGCTGGTGCGCGTCGAGGTGCCGCACGACGGCCCCACCTGCAAGGCCGACTGCCTCAACTGGATCGTGCAGGCGCTCTTCAAGCACGAGAAGCATCTGCCCGCGCCTTTCGCCGGCGTGGTGCTCCACGACAGCGAAGACGTGCTTCACCCCTTGGAGCTCAAGTACTACAGCTACCTGCTGCCGCGCATGGACTTCATCCAGCTGCCGGTCACTTCCCTGGAGCGCAGCTGGTTCGAACTCGTCGCCGGCACCTACATGGACGAGTTCGCCGAATGGCACAGCAAGGATCTGGTGGTGCGGGAGAGCCTCTCGAGCATGGTGCCGTCCGCCGGCGTGGGGACCTGCTTCTCGCACCGGGCGCTGAAGGAACTGTCGCTGACCACCAACAACCAGCCCTTCAACGTGGACAGCCTGACCGAGGACTACGACATCGGCACACGCCTGAGCCGCATGGGCATGAAGCAGATCTTCGGCAAGTTCGACGTCGATTACGTGACCCGGCGCATCTCCTTCTTCGGCCTGGGGCGCGAGAAGGTCGGCTCCATCCAGATGCCGCTGGGCGTGCGCGAATTCTTCCCCGACACCTTCCGCACGGCCTACCGCCAGAAGGCGCGCTGGACGCTGGGCATCGGCCTGCAGGGCTGGGAGCAGGTGGGCTGGAGCGGCTCGCTCGCGACCAAGTACCTGCTGTTCCGCGACCGCAAGGGCCTCGTCACCTCGTTCGTGGCCATGCTCGGCTACCTGCTGATGTTCAACTTCCTGCTGTTCTACATCGCCGATGCGATGGGCTGGTGGACGGTGTACTACCCGTCGGTCTTCCCGCCCGGTGGCTGGTTCCTGACCGTCATGGGCCTCAACGCCTTCGCGCTGCTCATGCGCGTGGTCCAGCGTGCCTACTTCGTCACCACCATGTACGGCTGGGAGCACGGCGTGCTGTCGGTGCCCCGCATGATCGTGGGCAACTGCATCAACGCGATGGCGGCGGCCCGCGCCTGGCGCCTGTTCCTCTCCAGCAAGCTCTTCGGCACGCGGCTGGTCTGGGACAAGACCATGCACGACTTCCCGTCGGCGGACCAGCTCACCCAGCGCCGCCAGCGTCTGGGCGAGGTGCTGCTGTCCTGGCGTGCCATCGATGACGTCCACCTGGAGCAGGCACTGAAGCTGCAGGCCGAGTCCGGGCGCCCCCTGGGCACCATCCTGCTGGAAAACGGCTGGCTCGATCAGGGAACGCTGGACGAAGCGATTTCGTTCCAACAAGAAGAAGCGGCGCTGGCCGCCGCAGCCCCCCTGGGCAACAAAGGCGCCCCAGAGGCAGTACCCGCATGAACCGATTGAGCAATCGCACGATCCTCGCGATCGCCCTGGCCGCCGTATGGCCCATCACGCCGGCACTCGCGGCGGCGGGCCTGGAGCACGCGGCACGCAATGGCCTGCCCGACGACGAGCTGCCGCTGCACCTGGCGATGAGCTACAGCCTGTCGGCCCCGCCGAAGAATGCGCCGCAGCCCACGGCGCCGCCCAGCCCCGTCCAGACCGCCTATCCGCTGCTGGACCCGCGGGACGCGATGGCCCGGCGCATGCGCCTGGAATATGCGCTGCACGCCAGTCCGGACGTGGACCCGGTGGGCAGCCTGCCGCCGCTGGTGGCGTCGGCCCAGGGCCGCGCAGCTGCTGCCGTCAGCATCGAGCACGAGAAGCTGCGCGCCCGTCTGGAGGCCGCCCTGCGTGCCTACCTGGAGCAGGCCTCCGCCGATGGCGCGCGCGCGCTCCCTCTCCCGGGCAGTCCCGACATGGTGGTCGGCATGCCGGCCCCCATGCCGCTGTGGCCTGCCAAGTTCTATGCCGTGTCGTCGCGGTCGCGGCCCATCTATCTGCCGGCTGAGCCTGCGGAACCAGCGCCGAGCACGCCGGTCGCTCCGCGCGGTGTGATCGAACTGCCCCCGCCGCTCGCAGGCAATGCCAATGCCGCGCGCGAGCGGCCGGCCGCCCAGGAGCGGCGCAAGCGCCGCACGCGTTCGGCGGCCAGGGCCCCGAAAGATACGCAGGCCGGACCGGCGCTGCGCGGCCGGGCCTGGCGCCTGGCCAATGCCGGCTTCCGTGCCTACGACCGCGGCCGTTACGAAATGGCGCTGCAGCGGGCCGACCAGGCCCTGCGCCTGCGCCCCGACGTGGTCCGGCTGCATCTGCTGCGCATCTACGCCCTCGAAAAGCTCGGCCAGCGCGACGAGGCACTGCGCGCCGCGCAGCAGGCCAAGGCACAGGGCCTGGACAGCCCCGAGCTCACCGCCGCCGTGACCAACCTGAGCCCGCAGCCCGCAGGCACGGGGGCGCCCACGACGGAGGCCTACCGCAAGGGCTTCCCCATCGCGACCGTGGCCTACGAGCAGTACAACGCCGGCAAGTACGCCGAAGCCGCCAAGACCGCCGAAGAGGCCGTGCGCGCCGATCCCACGCAGGGCCCCTGGGTGCTGCTCTGGCTCAACGCGCTGGAAAGCGACCAGCGCTTCGATGCCGCCATCCAGGCCGGCAACGAGGCCCTGGCCCTGGGTGCACCCAACCGCGACGAGATCGTGGCCCGGGTCCGCCTGGCGCGCCAGGCCATCGCCAACCAGTACGCGCTGAAAGCCTACGAGGCGCTGTCCAAGAACAAGCTCGCCGACGCCGTCCAGAGCGCACGCGAGGCCGTGCGGCTGGCGCCCGACGTGGCCAGCCACCAGCTGCTGCTGATCGGTGCCCTGCAGAGCGCGCAGGAGCTGCCGGCCGCTGAACAGGCCGCGACCGCAGCGCTGGAAGCCGACCCCGAAAACACCGCCATCCAGTTGCTGCGCGCCTATCTGCGCCAGCAGCTGGGGCGCTCCGAGGCCGCGCAGCAAGATATCGATGCCGTGCTCGCCCACGACTGGATCGATGACGCGCAGCGCCGCGACACCCGCCTGATCGGTGCCGACCTGGCGCTGGCCGCCGCCGACCCCGAGCGCGCCCTGGCGCTGCTGGCCCCGCTGCCTTCAGGCGATGCGCAGGCCGACCAGCGCCGGCAGGCCGCAGCCAAGATCGGCGGCTGGGGCTGGAGCACGGCCGACAAGCTCGACGTCGCCGCCTACGCGCCCTTGCAGCTGTGCCGCGACACGCCTTACGGAACGGTCTGCGAAGTGCATCCCTGGGATGCCCCCGGAACCGACAACCCCGCCGCACGCGCCTACGCCGCCTATGGCCAGAAGCGCTATGCCGACGCCATCGCCCTGGCGCGCCGCGCTGTGGCGGAGCAGCCCGACAACGCGGCCAACCAGAACCTGCTGACCATCGCCCTGGCCGCCGGCACGCCGCCCGAGCGCAAGGAAGCCCTGGAGCGCCTGGACGTGGCCCTGAAGGCGACGCCCGACGACGCCGCCATGCTGCGCCAGCGCGCCTACCTCTATCTGGCCGACGACCAGCCGGCGCTGGCGCTGCAGGACTTCGTCGCCGCGCGCAGCACCGGCCAGGCGCCGCCCACGAACATCCTCGACGAGGCCTACGCCACGGCCGCCACCGGCAACCGCCCGGCGGCTGCGGCCATGCTGCGCCAGGCCATCGACGATGCCGATGCCGGCAAGCTGCCGCTCGATGCCCAGCAGCGCTTCGACACCCGCAGCGCCGTGGCCAACTTCTCGCGCGAATGGGGCGCGACGGTCTCGGTCGGTTACCGCGGCGCACGGTCCGCGTCCAACGGGCTGGTGGGCCAGCCGGTGTCGGTGCCGGGCGACTCGGTGTTCTCGACGGCCGAGGTCTATTGGCGTCCGCCGGAGTTCCTCAACTCCACCACGTCCACCTTCGACGTCTATGGCCGGATCTCCAACACCCTGCGCAGCGGCACCGACCGTACCGGCTCGCAGGTCGTGCAAAACCCCTGCGGCGGCGGCACCATCAACGTGGGTGATTCCAGCTTCCAGGGCGTGTCCGGCCTGCCGACCACCACGGGGGCGATCGGCGCGCGCTATACGCCTTCGACGGCCGCCAACTTCACCTTCGGGCTGGAGCGGCAGTTCCTGCTGGGCAGCGCCACGCGCAGCGGCTCGCTCAACCCGGCACCCGACGACGTTCGCTGCCAGCTGAACAACCAGGCCGCCGCGGTGAACTACGAATCCAGCCGCGGCACCGGGGGCTGGCAGGCGTACATGCTCTACGGCTTCTACGACGGCACGGCGCTGCGTCTGGACACGACGAGCTGGTACACCATGGAGGGCTACCTCCAGGCCGGCTACACCATGCTGGACACCCCCGTGCGCTACACCGTGCGCAGCGCCACGGGCGAGGTGCTGGCGAGCGACCGTGGCCGCCTCAAGCGCGGCCAGGGCTTTGCCGCGGGCGAAGTGCGCGTGGGCCGCAGCTTCCTGTCCTCGTACAGCGACCGGCTGGTCATCTTCCCGCACATCTCCGTCGGTGCCGACTGGTATTCCACCCGCAACCGCGCATCGGGCGTTCCCCTGGCGGGCAACGACTCGTTCGACCTGGCGGGCAACGGCCGGTCGTGGTCGATGGGTGGCGGGCCCGGCGTGAACTTCCGCTACTGGCTGGCCGGGGACCGCTACAACGCCCAGCGTTCGCATGTGGACCTCAGCGTGCAGTACCGCGCCAACCTGGGCGGCGGCGATGCCAGCCGCTCCAAGGGCGTGTTCATGAACCTGTCGTACTCTTACTGACCTGTGGCGCAGGGGCCGGCGCCGGATACCGGCACGGCTCCCTGGCCTCTTCAACCTTTTCACTTCGCTGCCATGATGAACCTGCCTGCCGCTTCCTCCCCCGCATTCAGCCGCCGTTCCGTGCTGGCCTGGTCTCTGGGCCTGGGTTGCGGCCTCGCGCTGCCCGCGGCCGCCCAGCAGCCCCAGGTGGGCACGCTGGCCGTGATCGGCAAGGACGGCTACCTGTTCGCCGGCTGGGGCAATGCCGCCACGCCGGACTGGGCCGGCATCGATGCGACCGTCGCGCGCGTGGCCGAGGTGCGCAAGCTGCTGGCGGCCAAGGGCATCGCCCTGGTGGTGCCGGTGCTGCCCGACAAGATGGCGCTGTACGAAGACAAGCTGCCCGAGGGCATGAGCCTCTCGCCCGAGATGCGCACGCGCTATGCGGGCATCCTCGAGCGGATGCGTGCGGCAGGCATCCCCACCTTCGACGACGACAGCATCCTGCGTGGCCTGGTGCGCAGCGGCCAGCCCGTCTATTACCGCACCGACCAGCACTGGACCCAGCCCGCTGCCGACGCCACCGCGCAGGCCACGGCCGATCTGATCCGCTCCCTGGTGCCCCAGCTGGCCGGGGCTCCCGGTACCGGCCTCGCCCTGGGTTCGATGTCCAACGAGCGGCGCTTCGGCGATCTGGCGGACCGTTTCCTGTCGCCGGAGCAGCGCAAGTCCGTGGGCCGCGAGATCTTCTCGGTGCGCCGCGCCGTGGAGGCCGACAGCCTGCTGGGCGAGGTGCAGGCCCCGGTGCATGTCACGGGCAACAGCATGGTGCAGCCGTATTTCGGCTTCCCGCAGAAGCTGTCCAACCTGCTCGACCGGCGCGTCTCGGTCAACTGGAAGCCGGGCGACGTGGGCTTCTGGTCGATCCTGCTCGAATACCTGGAGTCGGACGCGTACCGCAAGCAGCCGCCCCAGGCGCTGGTCTGGCAGCTGTTCGAGCCCAACTTCCACCTGGGCCCCGATGCGCGCGGCCTCTGGGACGCGGCTTCGGTGATCAGCGATGCGGATTGGAGCCGCAGGCTCAAGGCCGCGCTGGCATCCTGAGCGATGGCGTCGCCTTCGCCTTCCCCCTCTTCATGTGACGCATCCCTGGCCGGCCACCGACTGATCGCCTGGGTGATCGGCCTCGTGCTGGTCGTTGGCTGCGCCTGGGGCGTTTTCCGCCTGACCCGTCTGCAGTTCGACGCCGCGGACTTCCAGCCCTCGACCTGGGTGGACGGCCATGCCGGCAACCAGCTCAACAAGGCCCTCGGCGTGCTGCCGGGGCAGGGCGAGATCGATCTCTGGAGCGCCGCGCTGCGCTACCGGCTGCTGGGCGATCTGGGGCCGCAGGTCGCCGAAGGCTGCCCGGGCTGGCTTTTCTACCGTGACGGACTGCGCCCGCAACCCGGCAACGAAGGCGCCTTCGACGAGCGCCTGAAGCTCATGCGCGCCTGGACGGAGCGGCTCGCCAAGGCCGGCATCCGCACCGTGGTGGCGGTCGTGCCCGACAAGTCGCGCATCGAGGCCGCGCAGCTGTGCGGCCTGCGCGTGTCGCAGCCCATGCGCGCCAGGATGGATGCGTTCCAGCAGGCGCTGGCCGAGCAGGGCGTGGCCCATATCGATCTGCGCCCCACGCTCGCCGCGCTGCCGCAGGCCTATTACCGCACCGACGTCCACATGGCGCCCGCAGGCGCCGAGGCGGCGGCCGGCCAGGTGGCGCAGTCCGCGCTGCCGGGGCTGGGCGGCAAGGGCGCGCAGGCCTTCGACGACGTGCGCGGCAACGCGCCCGAGCCCCGCATGGGCGATCTCATCGTGCTCGCGGGCCTGGAAAAGGCCCCCGAAGGCTGGCGCCCGCCGCTCGAGAGTTTCGTTCCCGAGCAGATCCGGCCCGTGCAGGCAGGCGGCCTGCTGGACGAAGGGCCTGCCGCCGAAGTGATGCTGCTGGGCGACTCCAACGGCCTGCGCAGCGAATTCGCCGGGCGGCTGGGGCGCGCCCTGGGGCGCGAGGTGTGGAACCAGAGCCAGGACGGCGGCTTCTTCGCCGGAGCCATGCTGGCCGCCCTGGGCCGGCAGGGCCAGTGGCCCGCCAGCCTCAAGGTCGTGGTCTGGCAATTCTCCGAACTCTCGCTCTCGCTGCCCCTGAGCGCGGCGGAACGCAAAGCGCTGGCCGAGCTGCGCTGACACGGCATGCTGTTCAATTCCTATCTGTTCCTGTTCCTCTTCCTGCCGCTGGCGCTGGGCGGCTATTACGCCCTGGGCACCGTGCGGCTGCGCTGGGCCGCGCTCTGGCTGTGCGTGGTGTCGTTCGTCTTCTATGGCTGGTGGAACCCGCGTTTCGTGGTGCTGCTGGCGGCGTCCATCGCCTTCAACTACGGCGTGAGCCTGCTCATCGTGCGCAGCGCCGGCCAGGCCCGGCGGCAGTGGTGGACCGTGGCCTTCGGCATCGCCTGCAACCTCGTGCTGCTCTTCTATTACAAGTATTTCGCGGCGCTGGTGGGCGAGCTGCACGACTGGGGCTGGACCGCCACCCGGGTGGACGACATCCTGCTGCCGCTCGGCATCTCGTTCTTCACCTTCACGCAGATCGGCTACCTGCTCGACTGCAAGGCAGGCATGGTCAAGTCGCCCAGCCTGCTCAACCACACCTTGTTCGTCACCTTCTTCCCGCACCTGATCGCGGGGCCGGTGCTGCACCACAAGGAAATGATGCCGCAGTTCGCGGACCCGCAGAACTACCGCTTCAAGGCCGAGAACCTGTCCATCGGCGGCACGCTGTTCGTGATCGGCCTGGCCAAGAAGGTGCTGTTCGCCGACACCATCGCCCCGTATGCCGATACGGGCTTCGCCGACCCGTCGCACCTGGGGTTCTGGGGCGCCTGGGGCACCAGCCTGGCCTATGCCATGCAGCTGTATTTCGACTTCTCGGGCTATTCGGACATGGCCATGGGCCTGTCGAAGATGTTCGGCATCCGCTTCCCGCTGAACTTCAATTCGCCCTTCAAGGCGCCGTGCATCATCGAATACTGGGCGCGCTGGCACATGACGCTGACGCGCTACCTCACCGCCTACCTGTACTACCCCATGGCCATGCGCCTGTCGCGCTGGCGCAGCCGGCGCGGCCTGCCGGTGGGCTCGGTGGGCAGCCGCACCGCGGGCGGCTTCACGGTGATGATCGCCTTGCCCACGCTCTACACCATGGGGCTGGCGGGCATCTGGCATGGGGCGGGCTGGCAGTTCTTCATCTACGGCCTGCTGCATGGCAGCTATCTGTGCATCAACCATGCGTGGCGCATCGTCATGGGCCCGCGCATCGCTCCCTCCCAGGCCTGGAGCCGCTGGCTGTGGCGCAGCTTCTGCGTGCTGCTGACCTTCGTCGCGGTGATGGTGGCGCACGCTTTCTTCCGCGCGGTGGACGTGCCGCAGGCGGTGGATCTGCTCAAGGCCATGGCGGGCGCGAACGGCATGGAAGACATCCGCGCCTCCTTCGCCGGCCTGATCGCCGGCGACGCGCCGCCCAGCCTCTGGATCGGGCGGAACCTGCACGCCGTGTATCTGGTCCTCTTGCTGGCCATCGTGTGGCTGGCGCCCAATTCGCACCAGATCCTGGGACACTGTTCGCCCGCCCTCGCCAAGCCGCAGGAGGCCACGCCGGCCTGGCTGCGCTGGCGGCCCAACGGGGCCTGGCTGGCCGCCACCCTGTTGGTGCTGTTCCTGTGCCTGGTCAACCTGCACCGGGAAACCCGCTTCCTCTATTTCCAGTTCTGACGCGAGTTCGCAGATGCATTGCTTTCCCATCCGTTTCCCCCTGCGTGGTCTGATGTTCTCCCTGGCGCTCGGCGCCGCGGTGGGTGCGGCCTCGGCCGAAGAGGGCGCGCTGTCGCAGCTCTACGCCGCGCGTCCGCCGGCCGGCTCATCGTTCGTGCGTGTGGTGAATCCTGCCCCGGCCAAGCTCCAGGTGCGCGTGGCCGAAGGGCCGGTGCAGCGCGTCGGGGGCGAGCTGCCCGCCACCAGCTACGCCATCGTGGCCGGTGGGCGCCGCTTCAGCGTGCAGGTGGACGGCAAGCCGGCCGCCTCGCTGGAAGTGAAGCCCAATACCTTCAGCACCCTGGTGCTGCGCCGCGAGGGCGCACAGTTCGCCTTCACGCCCATCGACGACACGGCGGAAACGCCCGATGCGCTCAAGGCCGAACTGCGCTTCTACAACCTGGCGGAGGGCTGTGCCAAGGCGCAGCTGGCGCTCTCGCCCGCCGGCACGCCCGTGTTCCGTGATGTGGCGGCCGGTGCCTCGGCTGCGCGCTCGGTCAATCCCGTCAAGGCCAGCCTGAGCGGCCAGTGCGGTGAAGCCGCCACCGCCGCCCAGGCGCTGCCGGCGCTGCAGCCGGGCGACTACCTGAGCCTCTTCCTGGTCGGCCCGGCCGGCAAGCCGGTGCTGGTGATGCAGCCCAGCCGCACCGACCCGGTCAAGCGTTAAGCGCTAGGCGTTGAGCGCCAGATACCGCTCGGCCAGCTTGGCGCGGTCGATCTTGTAGTTGACCGACACCGGCATGCGCGGGCAGGGCAGCAGCTCGGTCGGCAGCATGTAGTGGGGCAGGCGGGCGGCGAGCAGGTTCTTCCAGTCGGCCAGCTCTTCGGGCAGGCTCTCGTTGCCTTCGCCCGTTTCCACGAAGGCCACGAGGCGCGCCACCGAGCCGTTGGCGCGGCGCAGGGCGACGGCCGCTCCGGCGCGCGCGCCGGGCAGCGTGGCCAGGGCGGCGTCCACCTCCAGCAGTTCGAGCCGGTAGCCGTTGAGCTTGATCTGGTCGTCGATCCGGCCCTGGCAGAAGAGCAGCCCGCCTTCGCCCTCGGTGCCCAGATCGCCCGTGCGGAAGCCCCGCAGGCCATCCTTCACGAACATGCGGGTGGCGTTCAGGTCGGGGCGGTTGATGTAGCCGCGCATCACGTGCGTGCCCACGATGCAGAGCTCGCCCTCGTCGCAATACACCTGCGCGTCGCGCTTGGCGTAGCCGATGGGCATCACGGCATCGGTGGCCAGCAGGGCGTCGTCCACCTTCAGCAGCGTGGTGGCGACGGTGGCCTCCGTAGGCCCGTAGGTGTTGAGGATGGGCACGCCCGGAAAGCGCTTGCGCAGCTGCCGCGCCAGCGGCACGGGCAGCGGCTCGCCGCAGAAGAGGAAGGTGCGCAGCGAGGGCAGGGAGGCTCCGGAGAAGCCGGGGTTCAGCAGCTGCTGCTGCGCGAAGGAGGGCGTCGAGACCCAGGTGGTGACGCCGTGCTGCGCGATCAGCTCGGCCACCTTGAGCACCGAGGCGCCCGAGTCGCGGTCCAGCATCATGATGGTGCCGCCGGTCGTGAGCGCGCCGAACACGTCGTAGAGCGACACGTCGAAGCTGAACACCGTGTGGTTCAGGAAGACCGGCAGCTCGCCCAGGTCGAAGTCGAGCCGCATCCAGTCGATCAGGCCCTGCACGCCCTCGCGGCCGATCTGCACGCCCTTGGGTTTACCGGTGGTGCCCGAGGTGAACATGATGTAGCCCAGCCCGCTTTCGGCCAGCGTGGGGGCCGGGCCCTCGCGCAGCACCTGGAAGCGGCCGGCCGCCGCGTCGTACATCAGGTGGGCGTCCAGCGTGTCGATGATGCTCTGCAGCCGGTCCTGCGGATAGACCGCATCGACCGGCACGAAGGGCGCGCGCAGCATCAGGGCGCCGGTGAGCGCCACCATGAAGGCCGCTTCCTTGTGGCCGCGGATCACGATGGGGGCGTCGGCCTCCAGGCCCAGCGCGCGGGCTTCGTCGCACCAGGCCTGGGCCTCGGCCCGCAGCGCCTGCCAGCTGAGGCTGCGGTCGTGGGCGATCACGGCCAGCGCATCGGGGCGGGTGGACAGATCCCGGAACTCGCCGGTGTCGAAGTCGAAATGCATGGGTGCTCCTTTCGCGCCTTGGCAGGCATCGCGCAGGAAAGAGGGGGAGTGAAGGCCGGCCGGGGCCGGCGGAGCAAACGCCTCGGCCAGGCCGGGCTCAGCTGTGCGCTGCGACGTAGGTGGACAGCGTGCGCAGCGAGTGCAGGTGTTCCTCGACCTCGGTGATGGGCACGGTGCAGCCGAAGCGGGCCTCGATGGCCAGCATCAGATCGACGGCCGCGACGGAGTCGAGCAGGCCGGATTCGAGCAGCAGGGTGTCGGGTTCGACCTTCTTGAAGATGGCGGCCTGGATCATGTCGGCCAGCTGGGCTTCGACTTCGGATTGCGTCATGGCGATGAGGAGTGAGGTGTCGATGGGAAAAGTGGACCTGCGCCGCCCGCAGGCAGGCAGCGCGCAGGCCCGCCGATTGTCAGATGTCGCGTTCGAGCGGTGCGCCGAGCACCACGGACGACATGTTGCCGAGTATGCGGTCATCGTTGACCATCACCGCGGCGGAATGGGCATCGCGGATGTGGCGGCTCAGATAGAACTCGCCTTCTTCCATGTAGCCCTGGATGCCGCAGATGCGCAGCGCGATGTCGGTGATGCGCACGACGAGCTCCGACGCGCCGACCTTGAGCGCGTTGTAGCTCACCATGCGGTCCAGCCCGGAGGCCTGGCTCACGCCGTCTTCGTACAGCGCCACGTTGGCGGCGAGCATGCCGCGCATCTGCTGCACCAGGGCCTCGCCTTCGGCCAGCCGCAGGTTGGCGATGGGGTTGAGCGGCATGCCCTTGCGGTTGCGCATGCGCAGGAAGCCCCGCGCCCGCGACAGCGCCGACACGGCGACGCCCAGCCACACGGACCCGAGCAGGATGTGCGATGTCGGCAGCATGGCCTCGGACATGGCCTTGGCGAAGGTGCCTTCGAAGATCTGATCGTTGCTGCAGCGTGCTGCGAGGTCGAACCGGTCGGTGCAGGCGCCGCGCATGCCGATGGGGTTCCAGCGGCCACGGGGGGTGAGCGTGAGCTGGTCGCGCATCACGGACACCAGCTGCTGGTCGGAGGCCGCGGCGTCTTCCGAGCGGCGCGCGGAGACGAGGAACACGTCGGCCGCAGCCGAATAGGAGATGACGGCCCCGCCCTTGTCCAGGTGCAGCCCGTCGGTGCGCCGGTCGAGAAAGCAGGAGCTGGTGCGGATCGAGCCGCCGACGCCGCCGCCTTCGGTGGTGGCGGAGGCGATCAGGTGCTGCTTGCGCACCAGGTCTTCCATCAGGGCGTGGTGCCAGGCGCTGTCGCCCGTCTGCCGGATCGCCACCGCGGCCTGCGAGTGGTGCATGGCGAAGATCAGGCCCGTCGATGCGCAGGCTTCGGAGAGCCGGCGGCACAGGTTGGCGACGGCCCGCATCGGGAGCTCGGGGCCACCGAAGCGGCGCGGCACCAGCAGGCCCAGCAGCTTTTCTTCACGCAGGGCCTGCAGGGCTTCGGTGGGGATGCGGCCTTCGCGGTCCACAGCGTCGGCATGCTGTGCGGCGACCGCGAAAACCTGGGCCAGATCTGGGTCGGCGACGGCCGGACTCAACGACTCGGAGGGGGGCATATAGTTGTGAATTTAGTGAACATGCATTTTCAATAGTTTTTTTGTATTTCACAAGGCAGACTTTGTCTGCTTGCGCACTCTTGGCTGAACCCGTGCTACTTTTGCCAGTCCTGCAACAGCTGGCGCGCTTCCGGCGTGTCGCCCAGCATCCAGGGATCGATGGCGAAGGCGATCACGCGCTCGGCTCCGTAGTTGCGCGCCACTTCGAGCTGGGCCCGCACGCGCTCGGCCGTCGCGGCGCGGGCGCGGAAGGCGCCTCCCGTGCCTTCCAGGGCCGGCAGCTGCTCGAACAGCTCGACGATGAGGTCGAACGGCACCTTGCGCTGGCGCAGCAGGCCGCGCAGCGGCTCCAGCCCGGCGTAGTTGCCCATGCCGGCCACGCCCACGCCGTCCTGCAGCATGGGGCGCAGCATGACCTTGTCGAGGATGTCCGACCAGAGCGTGGTCAGCTTGCCCGTGGTCTGCAGCTGGCTGTAGAAGGTGGACACGGCCAGCGGCTGGGGCTGGCTCGTGCCTGCGGCGATGGCCTGCAGCCAGGCCACCAGGAGCGCGCGCCGCTCGGGCGTCGCCCAGTTGTACTGGTCCAGCTCGTAAGGCAGGTACCAGCCGCGGAAGCTGGGCCGGCGGCTCCAGGGCGCGGTCTTCGCATAGTCCAGGCAGCGCTTCTGGGTGCTGGCGAAGAAGTCCTTGAGCACCTGCGGATCGGTGGAAGAGAGCACCGTCCACCAGCGCTCGTCGTAGGGCAGGCCCATGCGGATGGACATGCCCTCGCGCGCGGCCTCGTCGAAGATCAGGGCGATCAGGCTCTCGGGCAGGGTCCAGGGGTAGGTGCCGCCTTCCGTGGCGCTCCACTGCAGCACGATTTCGTCGCAGCCCAGCGCCCGCGTGGTGCGCAGCCGCTGGCGCCACTCGTCCAGCGACAGCGATTCGAAGCTTTTCCACGGTTGGATGAAGGTGCCCTGGAAGCGGCCATTCTGCGTGGTGCAGCCGGCGGCAGCCAGTACCGAGCCGGCCAGGCACAGCCAGGTGCGCCGGCTCAGGCCTGCGTGCGGGGGCGAGGAGGGAGCGGGCGAGTTCGGCATGGCGGAGTGCACCGGGGTGCGGGAGTGCAGGAATGGGTTCGCGTGCAGCATATACATTTACGCGGCTGCCACGATGGCGGCGCGTGCCGCGTGGCGGCATTCCTCTGCTTTCAAGGAGCCTCGATTGATTCTCGTCACAGGCGGAGCCGGCTTCATCGGTTCCCACACATGCGTCGCGCTGGCCGCCGCGCAGATGCCCTTCGTCATCCTCGACAACTTCTCCAACAGCCGCCGCTCGGTGCTGGAGCGCATCGAGCGCATCACAGGCCGTGCCCCGCTGTGGGTGGAAGGCGATGTGCGCGACGAGGCGCTGGTCGAGCGCGTGATCCGCGAGCACAAGGTCGATGCGGTGGTCCACTTCGCGGCGCTCAAGGCCGTGGGCGAGTCGGTGCGCGAGCCGCTCCGTTACTACGACAACAACGTGGCCGGCACCGTCGCCCTGCTGCGCGTGATGCAGGCCGCCCAGGTCCGCACGCTGGTGTTCTCGTCGTCGGCCACGGTCTATGGCGAGCCCGCCACGGTGCCGATCCGCGAGGATTTCCCGCTCACCGCCACCAACCCCTACGGCTGGACCAAGCTGATGATGGAGCAGGTGCTGGCCGACGTGGACAAGGCCGAGCCCGGCCAGTGGCGCATCGCCCGGCTGCGCTACTTCAACCCGGTGGGCGCGCATGAAAGCGGCCTGATCGGCGAAGACCCCAGCGACGTGCCCAACAACCTCATGCCCTACGTCACCCAGGTGGCGGCGGGCATCCGGCCGGCGCTCAGCGTCTATGGCAACGACTACCCCACGCCGGACGGCACGGGCGTGCGCGACTACATCCACGTCTGCGACCTGGCCGACGGCCATGTGGCGGCGCTGAACTACCTGCGCCAGAACCCTGGCTTGCTGACGGTGAACCTGGGTACCGGCAAGCCGGTGTCGGTGCTGGAGATGGTGGCCAGCTTCGAGAAGGCCAGCGGCCGGCCCGTGCCCTACCGCATCGTGGACCGCCGCCCCGGCGACGTGGCCCAGTGCTGGGCCGATCCGGCCATGGCCGAATCGCTGCTGGGCTGGCGCACGCGCCATGGCATCGACCGCATGTGCGAAGACGCCTGGCGCTGGCAGGACGGCACGGCCCGCACGCTGGGCTGAGCGGCATCAGGGCGGGGCGGGCGGCGCCGGTCCGCCCACCGCCGCGCGGCGTGCGGCGTGCCGCTGCCTGCGCGCTCAGGCCCCGTGGGCGTGGGCGCGCGGGGGATCGGGCTGCGTGTCCAGGGTGGCGGCGCGCACTTCGGCGTCTTCCTCGGACAGCAGCGCGTCCTCCCACTTGGCGACCACGGCTGCGGCGATGGAGTTGCCCACCGCATTGGTGGCCGAGCGGCCCATGTCAAGGAAGGTGTCCACGCCCAGGATCAGCAGCAGGCCGGCCTCGGGGATGTCGAAGTGGTTCAGCGTGGCGGCGATCACCACCAGCGAGGCGCGCGGCACGCCGGCCATGCCCTTGGAGGTGAGCATCAGGATCAGCAGCATGGTGACCTGGGTCTCCAGCGGCAGGTGGATGCCGTAGGCCTGCGCGATGAACAGCGTGGCGAACGTGCAATAGATCATCGAGCCGTCCAGGTTGAACGAGTAGCCCATGGGCATCACGAAGCTGGAGATGCGGCGCTTGACGCCGAAACGGTCGAGCGCATCGAGCAGCTTGGGGTAGGCGGCCTCGGAACTCGCGGTGGCGAAGGACAGCAGGAACGCCTCCTTGATCTCGCGCAGCAGCTTGAAGACCCGCCCGCGCAGCGCCAGGAAGCCCGCCAGGACCAGCACGCCCCACAGCAGGAACAGCGCCAGGTAGAACTCGCCCATGAAGACGGCGAACTTCAGCAGGATGCCCAGCCCGTTCACCGCCACCGTGGCCGCCATGGCCGCCAGCACCGCCACCGGGGCGAACTTCATCACGTAGCCCGTGATCTTGAGCATGACGTGGGACAGCTCCTCGATGCCGCGCACCAGCGTCTGGCCTTTTTCGCCCAGGGCCGCCAGCGCGATGCCGAAGAACATCGAGAACACCACGATCTGCAGGATCTCGTTGTTGGCCATGGCTTCCACGAACGAGCGTGGCACCAGATGGTTCACGAAGTCCTTGAGGGTGAACTTCGCTGTCGCCAGTTGGGCGGACTGGCCGGCGTCCGGCAGCGGCAGGTTCAGGCCCGCGCCGGGCTGCAGCACGTTGGCCAGCACCAGGCCCAGCAGCAGCGAGATCAGCGAGGCGGTCAGGAACCAGCCCATGGCCTTGAGGAACACCCGGCCCACCGAGGCGGCGTCACCCATGTGGGCGATGCCCACCACCAGCGTGGAGAACACCAGCGGCGCGATCAGCATCTTGATGAGCCGCAGGAACACGTCCGTGGCGATCGAGATATAGCCCGCGATGCGCGTGGCTTGCTGGGGTTCCAGGGCGTTGGCGTGGATGAAGTGGCCGATCACGATGCCCAGCACCATGGCGACCAGGATGCCGGCCGTGGGCGGCAGCTTTTTTTTGCGAAGCGACATAGAAGGCGGTCTGCGGGCCGGGCGGCCCTCGGTGCGGGACGTCCTGCCGGAATGGAAAAAAGGGGCGATTGTCCAGCAAGACGGCGCCGCGCCGCGCAGCCCGCCACCGGCATGGTGACGGGCTTTTACAATAAACCCATGTCCGCCCCCCTGAACGCAGCGCCGCCCGTGGCATCTTCCTTCCTTTTCCACGGCCAGCCGGCATGGCAGATGGCCCTGCCTGGCGGAGACCGGGTGGTGGTGGCCGCGCAGGGCGCCCAGGTGCTGTCCTGGACCACTGCGGACGGCACCGAACGCCTCTTCCTCAGCCCGCGCAGCGTCTTCGACGGGCACACCGCCATCCGCGGCGGCGTGCCGGTGTGCTTTCCCCAGTTCAACCAGCGCGGGCCGCTGCCCAAGCACGGCTTCGCCCGCAACCTGCCGTGGCAGCTGTCAGGCAGCGGAGAGGCGGCGGACGGGCAGGGCCGGTTCCTGCGCCTCTCTTTGGCGGACAGCGAGGCCACGCGCCGCTGGTGGCCTGACCAGTCCTTCGCCGCGGAACTGGCCGTCACGCTGCGCCCCGGCGCACTGCGGGTGGAGTTGTCGGCACACAACCCCGGCACCACGGCGTGGGACTTCACCGCCGCTCTGCACACCTATCTGCGGGTGGACGACATCGCCACGGTCCGGCTCGACGGCCTGGACGGCTGCGCGCGCTGGGATGCCGTGGCCGACGTGCACGGTGTCCAGCACGGCCCCGTCAGCTTCGAGGGCGAATACGACAGCGTCTTCGCCGCCGCGCCCGCTCCCCTGCAGGTCCAGCCGGCCGCAGGCGGACGGCTGTCCATCGCGCAGGGCGCGGAGTGGGACAACACCGTGGTCTGGAACCCCGGCGCCACCCGCTGCGCCGCGCTGGCGGACATGCCTGCCGACGGTTATCGCCACATGCTGTGCGTGGAGGCCGCCTGCATCGACCGGCCCGTGGCCATGGCGCCCGGCGCCCGCTGGTCTGGCTGGCAGCAGCTGCAGGTCCTCTGATTTCCGCTTTTTCCCTCCCTTTCCCTCCTGGAGCCTCCATGCTGGCCAAACGCATCATTCCCTGCCTCGACGTCACCGGAGGCCGCGTGGTCAAGGGCGTCAACTTCCTCGAACTGCGCGATGCGGGCGATCCGGTGGAGATCGCCGCCCGCTACAACGCGCAGGGCGCCGACGAGCTCACCTTCCTCGACATCACGGCCACCAGCGACGGGCGCGACCTGATCCTGCCCATCATCGAGGCCGTGGCCAGCCAGGTCTTCATTCCGCTCACGGTGGGCGGCGGCGTGCGCACCGTCGAAGACGTGCGGCGCCTGCTCAACGCCGGGGCCGACAAGACCAGCTTCAATTCCGCAGCGCTCGCCAATCCCGACGTGATCAACGCCGCATCGGACAAGTACGGCGCGCAGTGCATCGTCGTGGCCATCGACGCCAAGCGGCGCCAGGGCGACGACCTGGCCGCGCGCGGCGAGGGCTGGGACGTCTATAGCCACGGCGGCCGCAAGAACACCGGCCTCGATGCCGTGCAGTGGGCCGCCGAGATGGCGCGGCGCGGCGCCGGCGAGATCCTGCTGACCAGCATGGACCGCGACGGCACCAAGTCCGGCTTCGACCTGCAGCTGACCCGCGCCGTGAGCGACGCGGTCGGCGTGCCGGTGATCGCCTCGGGCGGCGTGGGCAACCTGGACCACCTGGCCGACGGCGTGCAGCAGGGCGGCGCCGATGCCGTGCTGGCTGCCAGCATCTTCCACTACGGCGAATACACCGTGGGCCAGGCCAAGGCGCGCATGGCCGAGCGTGGCATCCCGGTGCGGCTGTGATGTCCGTGGCGCTGGAGTGGGCAGCGAAAAAGGCCATCAGCGCTTATTCCGCCTGTATGGTTTGCTATGTTTTCAGTAGCAAATGAAAAATGCTGCACTGCAGCAATTCAAGAGACAATGACACCATGAACTGGCTAGATGAAGTGAAGTGGGACGCGCAGGGCCTGGTGCCCGTGATCGCGCAGGAGGCCGCCACCGGCGATGTGCTGATGTTCGCGTGGATGAACCGCGAGGCGCTGGAGCGCACGGCGGAGCTGGGCCGCGCCGTGTATTTCAGCCGCTCGCGCCAGCGGCTGTGGTTCAAGGGCGAAGAGTCCGGCCACGTGCAGACCGTGCACGAGATCCGCCTGGATTGCGACAACGACGTGGTGCTGCTCAAGGTGACGCAGCTGGGCCACGAACCGGGCATCGCCTGCCACACGGGCCGGCACAGCTGCTTCTTCAGCGTGCTCAAGGACGGCGCCTGGACCGCCGTCGATCCGGTCTTGAAAGACCCCGAATCCATCTACAAGTGACCGACATGGCCGCCCACGAATCCGCATCCCCCGCCGCATCCCCGGCATCGCACGACGCGCTCGCCCGCCTGGCCGCCGTCATCGAAAGCCGCAAGCCGGCCCACGGCGGCGAGCCCGACAAGAGCTACGTCGCGCGCCTTCTGCACAAGGGCCCGGACGCCTTCCTCAAGAAGATCGGCGAAGAGGCCACCGAGGTCGTCATGGCCGCCAAGGACGCCGACCACGGCGGCGATGCCGGCAAGATCGTCTATGAGGTGGCCGACCTCTGGTTCCACACCATGGTGGCGCTGGCGCACTATGGTTTCACGCCCGCCGACGTGGTGGCCGAACTCGAGCGCCGCGAAGGCACCAGCGGCATCGAGGAAAAGGCCCTGCGCAAGGCCGAGCACCGCGCCATCGAAGAGCGCACCTGACAACCACCCTTGAAGGAGGAGCCGCAGCATGAGCGACAACGAAATCATCGACGTGACGCCCAACGGTCGCGCCGAATCGCTGAAGACCATCGGCTGGGTCAGCTACGTGCTGCACCTGCTCGTGGCCGTGGCCGCCGTGCTGCCCAGCGCCCAGCCCAGCATCGCGCTGCTGCTGATCGCGCTGGTGATCGACCTGGTCAAGCGCGGCGATGCCGACGGCACCTGGCAGGCGAGCCACTTCTCCTGGCGCATCCGCAGCGTGCTCTGGGCGGGCGTGCTCTACATCCTCACCTTCCCGCTGTGGCTGCTGTTCATCATTCCGGGCTGGATCGCCTGGGCCGTGATCTCGGTGTGGTTCCTCTACCGCATCGTGCGCGGCATGCTGGCCATGAGCGAAAACCGGGCCGTCGATGCCTGACGCGACCTTCCAGCCGCAGCGGCTCAACCTCGCGCTGCAAGGCGGCGGCTCCCACGGCGCGCTCACCTGGGGCGTGCTGGACGCGCTGCTCGAAGACGGCCGCTTCGCCATCGAAGGCCTGAGCGGCACCAGCGCCGGCGCCATGAACGCCGTGGCGCTCGCCCACGGCTTCGCCCAGGCGGCGCACCAGCATGCAGGCGCCGACCCGCGCGAGCTGCACCAGATCGGCTGCGACATGGCCCGCGCCACGCTGGGCCGGCTGTGGGAAGGCGTGGGCACGCTGGGCAGCATGATGCTGGGCGTGCCGCTGGCGGGCAACAACCCGATGGTGGGCATGCTCACGCAGTGGCTCTCGCCCTACCAGACCAATCCGCTCGGCATCAACCCGCTGCGCCGGCTGCTCGAGCGCGAGGTGGACTTCGAGGTGCTCAGCACCGCCCGTTCGCCCAAGGTCTTCGTCTGCGCGACCAACGTGCGCACGGGCCGCGGCGAGATCTTCACGGGCAAGCGCCTGAGCGCCGATGCGGTGATGGCCTCGGCCTGCCTGCCGCTGCTCTTCAAGGCGGTGGAGATCGACGGCGAGTCCTACTGGGACGGCGGCTTTTCCGGGAACCCGGCGCTGCATCCGCTGATCTACAAGACCGAATGCGCCGACGTGCTGCTGGTGCAGATCAATCCCATCGAATACCCGACCGTGCCCGACAACGCCTCCGAGATCATGGAACGCATGAACGAGGTCACCTTCAACGCCAGCCTGCTGTCCGAGATGCGGGCCATCGAGTTCGTGCGCCGCCTGCTGGCCGAAGGCAAGCTCGACGAGCGCCGCTACCGCAGCGTGCGCATGCACCGCATCGACGGCGGCTCGCTCTTGGCCAGCTTCGGCTCGTCCAGCAAGTCGCGGGCGGACCTGCCGTTCATCCGCGAGCTGTTCACCCTCGGCCGCGAAGAAGGCCAGCGCTGGCTCAAGGCCCATGGCTCCGACATCGGCGTGCGCCCCACGGTCAACATCGCGGACAATGCCTGACGGGCGGCGCGCCGCTCCTCATCAGCCCCTCGTCCGCCCCACGCCCGTCTTTCGCATCGCTTTCCCCGCCTTCCTCCATGCACGACCCCGACTGCCTTTTCTGCAAGATCATTGCCGGCCAGATCCCGTCCCGCAAGGTGTACGAGGACGACGAGATCTACGCCTTCCACGACATCAACCCCTGGGCCCCGGTGCATTTCCTCATGGTGCCCAAGGAACATGTGCACTCCATGGCCGGCGTGACCGACGCGCATGCCGGCGTGCTGGGCCGCATGATGGCGCTGGCGCCCCGGCTGGCGCTGGAGCAGGGCTGCAACCCGTATCCGCAAGGGGGCTTCCGCATCGTGGTGAACACCGGCGACGAAGGCGGCCAGGAGATCCATCACTTGCACATCCACGTCATGGGCGGCCCGCGCCCCTGGCTCAAGGGATGACCGCATCCATGCCGCGCAGCCGGTTCCGCTGACCGCGCGGCACGCAGCCAGCAGGCTGCAAGGGGTATCGCCGGCCTGACATGTCCCCCGTCTAAAATGGGCCGCAATTCATCAGGAGATTTCCATGGGTTCGTTTTCCATCTGGCACTGGCTCATCGTGCTGCTCATCGTGGTGATGGTGTTCGGCACCAAGAAGCTCAAGAACATGGGCTCCGACCTCGGGGGCGCCGTCAAGGGCTTCAAGGACGGCATGAAGGACGGTGCATCCGATGCGCCGCCTCCCGCCGCCAGCACCGTCACGCCGCCCACCCAGGTCGGCACCCACACGGCGGCCGACAAGACCACGATCGACGTCGAAGCCAAGCAAAAGAGCTGATGACGGCCCGGCCGCAGCGGCTTAGCGCTTCATCCTCCCCACGCTTCCATGATTGACATCGGTCTCTCCAAGATGGCGCTGATCGGCGCCGTCGCGCTCATCGTCATCGGCCCCGAAAAGCTGCCCCGCGTGGCGCGCACCGTGGGCACGCTGCTGGGCAAGGCGCAGCGCTATGTCGCCGACGTGAAGGCCGAGGTCAACCGCTCGATGGAGCTGGACGAGCTGCGCAAGATGAAGGACACGGTCGAGAGCGCCGCTCGCGACGTCCATCAATCGGTGCAGACCCACGCCAGCGATTTCCAGAAAGACTGGGAGTCCTCCATACACGGCGCGGGCGATTCGTCTTCGGGCGATGCATCCGCCGTCGGGTTCGATGCCGCCCCGGTGGTGCCGGCCTACAAGAACCCCGGCAAGAACTGGCGCCTCAAGCGCGGTACCACGCCCCAGTGGTACAAGGCGCGCGCCGGCGTGCGCACCAAGGCCCAGTCGGGCGCAGCGCGCGTGGCGCGCTTCCGGCCGCAGAAATTCCATTGACGGCCGCTGTGCAGCTGCCCGCCCGGGCCTGCCCTGCGGGCACGCAGCCAGTCCGCAACCTTCCCCACCATGTCCGATATTCCCAATAAAGAAGACGAGCTCGCGGGCACCGAGCAGCCGTTCGTGCAGCATCTCATGGAGCTGCGCGACCGCCTCGTCAAGGCGCTGATCGCCATCGGCGTCATGGCGGCCGTGCTGTTCTTCTACCCCGGCCCCGGCCCGCTCTACGACCTGCTGGCCGCGCCCCTGGTGGCGCACCTGCCGGCCGGCGCCACGCTGATCGCCACCTCGGTGATCTCGCCTTTCATGGTGCCGCTGAAGATCCTGCTCATGGCGGCCTTCATGCTGGCGCTGCCCTTCGTGCTCTGGCAGGTCTGGGCCTTCGTGGCGCCGGGCCTTTACTCGCACGAGAAGAAGCTGGTGCTGCCGCTGGTCATCTCCAGCACGGTGCTGTTCTTCATCGGCGTGGCGTTTTGCTACTTCTTCGTGTTCGGCCAGGTGTTCAGCTTCATCCAGAGCTTCGCGCCCAAGAGCATCACCGCCGCGCCTGACATCGAGGCCTACCTGAGCTTCGTCATCACCATGTTCCTGGCCTTCGGGCTGGCGTTCGAGGTGCCGATCGTGGTGGTGCTTCTGGCGCGCATGGGCTTCGTGAGCGTGGAAAAGCTCAAGGGCTTCCGCGGCTACTTCATCGTGCTGGCCTTCATCGTCGCGGCGGTGGTCACGCCGCCCGACGTGGTCTCGCAGCTGTCGCTGGCCCTGCCGATGTGCCTGCTGTACGAGCTGGGCATCTGGGCCGCGCAGATCTTCATCCGCCACACCGCTGCACCGGAAGACGCGCAAGAGCCTACGGCGTGAGTGGCTGCTACGCCAAAAGCAGAGCGCGAAAGACAGATCCACTGCAAAAATGACTGCTGGCGCTTGATACGTAATAATTGTTTGCTATTGATTTTGTAGCGTCTGCGAGTGGGTTATCGGAGGGCGGCGTGGATCGGGGATAATGCGAATTATTCCCATCTATGAGCGCCTCCACTGCGCTCTTCCGCACACGAACCCCGGCCTGTCAGGGAAGGTGTCGGTATCTTTCGCCATGGCTCATCCGTGCTCGAGCGCTACTACCGCGAACTGCTGAATTTTTGTGCCCGCATGGTGAAGGACCGCGATGCGGCGAGGCCGTGTGATAACGCACGGAGAACTTACCTCGCAGCAGCGCTACTCCGGCCCACAGTGGCTTACTCGGATTGGCCGAGCCTGCGATTCGTCTGAGGGGTCTTTGAGGTACCTTCGGACGGCCGATTCCCGCTTACAGCGACCCTTTCGGGCGGCCTAGG
>NZ_FONX01000003.1:0-277859 GCF_900113035.1 Paracidovorax wautersii
GACGGACCGCAAAGGAGCCTTGCAGGCGCTGCAGCGCTGCCGACCTGCGCTGGGCAGGGTGCGAAGCCTGCTGTGCGACAGCGGCTACGTGGGCAAGCCGTTCGCCCTGGGCGTGCAAGAGATCCTGGGCGAGCACGTCACCGTTCAGATCGCCAAGCGAAGCGAGTTGCACGCGTTCAAGGTGATGCCTCAGCGCTGGGTGGTGGAGCGCAGCTTTGCCTGGTTGGACAAGAACAGGCGTTTATGGAAGAACTGCGAGAGGTCGCTCAACACCAGCTTGCAGTTCGTCCACTTGGCATTCTTGGCTTTGCTGTGTCGAAGATCGTAAACAGGTTCTTAGATCGTGAACACGTTCCTAGAACCCCAGCGCGTGCGGCAGCCAGGTGGAAATGGCCGGCACGAAGGTCAGCAGGATCAGCACCACCAGATGCGCGACGAGGAACGGCGGCAGCTCGCGCGTGAGCGCCGCCAGCGGCACCTTGGTGGCCACCGAGGTGACGAACAGCAGCCCGCCCACGGGCGGCGTGATCATGCCCAGCGTGAGGTTGACGATCACCACCATGGCGAAGTGGATCGGGTCGATGCCCAGCGCGGCCGAGATGGGCGCGAGGATGGGCACCAGGATCATCACGCCCGGCAGCGGCTCCATGAAGATGCCGAAGAGCAGCAGCAGGATGTTGACCGCGATGAGGAAGGTGATGGGCGAGAGGTTCCAGCCCACGATGGTTTCGGCCAGCTGCTGCGGCACGCCTTCCACCGTGAGCACCCAGGCGAAGGCGGCAGAGGCCGCCACCACCAGCAGCACCGAGGCGGTGAGCAGCGCCGAGCGCGCGGCGATGTGGGGCAGCGCCTTCCACTCCAGCGTGCGGTAGATCCACTTGCCGCAGACCAGGGCGTAGAACACGGCCACCACCGAGGCCTCGGTCGGCGTGAAGATGCCGAAGCGGATGCCCACCAGGATCAGCACCACCAGCATCAGGGCCGGAATGGCGCGGATGCTGTTGGCGAGCATCTCCCGGCCGCTCGGGCGCGGCTCGCGCGAGCGGTAGTCGCGCTGCACGCACACGCGCCAGTTGACGATAGCCATGGCCACGGCGATGAGGATGCCCGGCGCGAAGCCGGCGATGAAGAGCGCGCCGACCGAGACCTGCTCGTCCTGCAGCGCGTAGATGATCATGATGATCGAGGGCGGAATGATGGGCCCGACGATGGCCGTGCTGGCCGTGAGCGCGGCGGCGTAGGCGCGCGAATAGCCCGCCTTGTCCATCATCTTGACCATCATCGAGCCCGGGCCCGCCGCATCAGCCAGGGCCGAGCCCGAGATGCCCGAGAACAGCGTGAGCGACAGGATGTTGGCGTGCCCCAGGCCCCCGCGCAGGTGGCCCACGAACTGGGCGGCGAAGCGCAGCAGCACCACGGTGAGCGCGCCGCCCGACATGATCTCGGCCGCGAGGATGAAGAAGGGCACGGCCATCAGCGGAAAGCTGTCGATGCCCGTGAACATCTCCTTGAAGACGATCAGCTGCGGATAGCGCCCGCCCACGAAGACCGCGATGGCGGCCGACATGGCCAGCGCGAACGCGACGGGAAAGCCCAGCGCCATCAGCACGACGGCGGCGATGAAAAGGGTGATGGCCATGGCGTCAGTTCCTTGTGCGTGTTCTGCGGCGGGCCATCAGAGGGAGGCCGCCGATTCGGCGTCCATCTCGTCGGATTCGACGTAGCGGCCATCGCGGATGTAGCCGCGCGCCATGAAGAGCAGGTGCACGAAGAGCAGCACGAAGCCCGCCGGCATGGCCGCGTAGATCCAGGCGAAGGGGATGTCGGTGGCCGGAGTGGTCTGGAAGCGCGTGGCCCAGACGTACTGCACCGAGAACCAGGCCATCACCAGGAAGAAGGCGCCCAGCGCCAGCACGATGAAGCCGCGCAGCACGCGCGCGCCGCGCTCGCCCAGCAGCTGGTGCAGGTTGTCGATGGCCACATGGCCGCCGAAGCGCAGCACCAGTCCGGCGCCCAGGAAGGTGCACCAGATCATCAGGTGGCGCGCCACCTCTTCGGCCCAGACGATGGAGTCGCCCGTGGTGTAGCGCAGCACCACGTTGGCGAAGACGATGCAGGCCATGGCCAGCAGCAGGAGGATGAGCAGCCAGCGGTTGCCGGCGACCAGGGCGCGCTCGAAGCGTGAAAGCATGGTGGTGACGAGGGGTCTGGAAAAGACAAAGCCCGGACACGCCGGGCACAGGGGAACGGATCTGCGGCGCAGGCCGGCGGCCGACGCCGCCGCGGGCCCATCACTTCACGCTGGCGATCTGGTCCAGCGTCTTCTGGCCGAACTTGGTGGCGTACTGCTTGTAGGCCGGCTCCAGCGCCTTCTGGAAGGCGCCCTTGTCCACCGACTCCACGACCTGCATGCCGGCCGCCTTGACCTCGGCCAGGCCCTTCTGCTCCACGTCGTCCACGAACTTGCGCGAGGCCAGCGCGCCGGCCTTGGCGCCCTGCGTGAAGGCGGCCTTCTGCGCATCGGAGAGGCCCGCCCAGAAGTTGGGCGACACGATCAGGGCCATGGGCGCATAGACGTGGCCGGTGAGCGTGAGGTACTTCTGCACCTGCGGCAGCTTGGCCGAGACGATCACCGACATGGGGTTCTCCTGACCGTCGATCGTGCCCTGCTGCAGCGCGCCGATCACCTCGGGCCAGGCCATGGGCGTGGGCGAGGCGCCCAGCGTGCGGAAGGCGGTGATGTGGACCGGGTTCTCGGTCACGCGGATCTTCAGGCCCTTCAGGTCGGCGGGCGTCTTCACCGGGTGCTTGTTGTTGGTCAGGTGGCGAAAGCCCTGCTCGCCCCAGGCCAGCGCGATCAGGCCGCGCTTCTGGAACTTGCCCAGCAGTTCCTGGCCGAAGGGGCCGTCGAGCACCGCGCGGGCATGGGCCGTGTCGCGAAAGAGGAAGGGGATGTCCACCACGCCCACGTCGGGCACGAAGTTGCTGAGGGCGCCGGTGGAGACGATCACGGCTTCGACCGTGCCCAGCTGCAGGCCCTCGATCAGCTCGCGCTCGCCGCCCAGGGCGCTGGAGGGGAAGTGCTTGAACTTCACCGCGCCGTTGGTGGCCTTCTCGACCGAATCCGACCAGGCCTGGGCCGCCGCGCCGTAGTGCGAATTGACGGCCAGCGCATAGCCGAGCTTGACCTCCTTGGCCTGCTGGGCGAAGGCGGAAACGGCGGGCAGGCCGGCCAGCGCGGCAGCGGAAACGGTGGCCAGGGCCAGGCGGCGGGAAACGGCAGTGCGCATGGAATCGATCCGATCGGAGAAAAGACGAAAAAAACGCCCCGTCACGGGGCGCGATGGCAGGAAAGGGATAGCCAAAAATTATCCCCCTAGCCCCGCGCTCTCCATGTACGGGAAACCACGCAGGCCGGGGCCGGGCTGCGGAATGCGGCAGAAGGCAGCGGAAGGCGGCGGATCGCCGCCTGGGAGTGCGGCAGGCCGCAGCGAGGAACGCGGGGCCGTGGGCCGTGGTCTGGCCCGGCCCCGATGCTGTCAGTCGAGCAGGCGGGACGACTTGGGAACGTGCGCCATCAGGAACTCCATCTGGTCCGCCAGGATGCGGCGGTTGCGCAGGATGAAGTCTTCCCACAGGCTGGGCACGTAGGGCGCATAGAGCAGGGGCATGTGGGCCTGCTCGGGCGTGCGCGGGCCCTTGCGGTGGTTGCAGGGGCGGCAGGCGGTGACCACGTTCATCCAGTGGTCCACGCCGTTGCGGGCGAAGGGCACGATGTGCTCGCGGGTCAGGTCTTCCTCGTGGAAGTGGCCGCCGCAGTAGGCGCAGACGTTGCGGTCGCGCGCGAAGAGCTTGCTGTTGGTGAGCGTGGGCTTGAGGTCGTACGGATTGATGGCCGGCACGCCCCGGGTGCCGATGATGCTGTTGACGGCGATCACCGACTGCTCGCCCGTGACGGCGTTGTGGCCGCCGCGGAACAGCGCGACCTGCGCGCCGGATTCCCAGCGCACCTCGCCGGCGGCGTAGTGGATCACCGCCTGCTCCAGCGAGATCCACGACTGGGGCAGCCCCTGGGCCGACAACTTCAAGACCTTCACAACACGCCTCCTGCTGAAATTCACAAGAATCGGAACGCTGATGTCTCGCGGTGGCCTGCCAAGCCACCCGGGGAGGCCGCAGAACGAAGCGCCGCAGCGTCATTCATCCAGCACATCCCTGGCGCACAATATACTCCTTTCATGACAAATTGGCGTCCAGCGCTTGTTGCGCCTGCGCTTAACGCTATCAAAAACAGAGCAAACGGATGAAGATCTTCCGCGGCTTCCAACACCCCGGCATCGCGCCGGCCTGCGCGCTCACCATCGGCAACTTCGATGGCGTGCATCGCGGCCATCAGGCCATGCTGGCGCTGCTCAACAGCGAGGCCGCGCACCGGGGCGTTCCCAGCTGCGTGCTCACCTTCGAGCCCCACCCGCGCGACTACTTCGCCGCCGCCCTGCAGCGGCCCGAGCTGGCCCCGGCCCGCATCGGCACGCTGCGCGACAAGCTGGCCGAGCTCGCCGCCTGCGGCGTGCAGCAGACGGTGGTGCTGCCCTTCAACGAAAGCCTGGCCCGCCAGCCCGCGCAGGGCTTCATCGACGAGGTGCTGGTGGGCGGCCTGGGCGCGCGCTACGTGCTGGTGGGCGACGACTTCCGCTTCGGCGCCCAGCGCGCGGGCGACTACGCCCTGCTGGACAAGGCCGGCCGCGAGCGCGGCTTCGACGTGGCGCGCATGAACAGCTACGAGGTGCACGGTCTGCGCGTATCCAGCTCGGCCGTGCGCGATGCGCTCGCGCGCGGCGACATGGAAGCCGCCGCCGCCTTGCTGGGCCGGCCCTACGCCATCAGCGGCCACGTGGTGCACGGCCGCAAGCTCGGGCGCGACCTGGGCGCCAGCCGCGCGGGCGCGGGCGACGGGTTCCGCACGCTGAACCTGCGCTTTTCGCACTGGAAACCCGCCGCCAGCGGCATCTTCGCGGTGCGCGTGCACGGCCTGGGCGACGCGCCCCTGCCCGGCGTGGCGAACCTGGGCGTGCGCCCCTCGCTCGACGCCAACGACGTCAACGGCGGCCGCGTGCTGCTGGAGACGCACTGCCTGCAGTGGCCCGCCCACCTGGGCCCGGAAGGGGCCTACGGTAAAATCGTCCGCGTGGAACTCCTGCTCAAACTGCACGACGAGCTGAAATACGACAGCTTCGACGCCCTGACCGCCGGCATCGCCAAGGACTGCGACGACGCGCGGGCGTTCTTCGCCGGCAGCACCCACGCCGAAACCCACCGCCAGACCACGCGCGACCGAATTTGACGATCGCCCACCGCCGCGGCCCGCGCTGCGGCGGCGCTGCCGAACGGCACACTGCCCCGCCCCTCTTCCCCCGCCTTCCGGGCAGCCGCCACGGAAAGCTCCCCAGGTCTTGCCATGTCCGAACAGAACCCCACCGCCTCCACCCCCGCCAACGGCACGGATTACCGCGCCACGCTGAACCTGCCCGACACCCCCTTCCCCATGCGCGGCGACCTGCCCAAGCGCGAGCCGGGCTGGGTGAAGGAATGGGATGAAAAAGGCATCTACAAGCGCCTGCGCGACGCCCGCCGGGGGGCTCCGAAGTTCATCCTGCACGACGGCCCGCCCTACGCCAACGGCCAGATCCACATCGGCCACGCGGTGAACAAGATCCTCAAGGACATGATCACCAAGGCGCGCCAGCTGGAAGGCTTCGACGCGCTCTACGCCCCGGGCTGGGACTGCCACGGCCTGCCGATCGAGAACGCCATCGAGAAGCTGCACGGCCGCAACCTGCCGCGCGACGAGATGCAGGCCAAGGGCCGCGCCTTCGCCACCGAGCAGATCGCCCAGCAGCTGGTGGACTTCCAGCGCCTGGGCGTGCTGGGCGAATGGGACCACCCCTACAAGACCATGAACTTCGCGAGCGAGGCCGGCGAGCTGCGCGCGCTCAAGAAGGTGATGGAACGCGGCTTCGTCTATCGCGGCCTGAAACCCGTCTATTGGTGCTTCGACTGCGGCTCCTCGCTGGCCGAGTTCGAGATCGAATACCAGGACAAGAAGAGCACCACGCTGGACGTGGCCTTCAAGGCGCACGACAACGCGAAGCTGGCCGCCGCCTTCGGCCTGCCCGCGCTGGAGAAAGACGCCTTCGTCGTCATCTGGACCACCACCGCCTGGACCATCCCCGCCAACCAGGCGCTGAACCTGAATCCCGAGATCAGCTACGCGCTGGTGGACACGGGCGAGCGCATCCTGCTCGTGGCCGAGCCGCTGGTGGCCGCCTGCCTGGAACGCTACGGCCTCGCCGGCAGCGTGATCGCCACCGCCCCGGGCAAGCAGCTCGCCGGGATGGAGTTCGAGCACCCGCTCTACGACGTGGCCAGCGATGACGGCAGCTACGGCTACCGGCGCCTCTCGCCCGTCTATCTGGCCGACTACGCCACGGCCGACGACGGCACCGGCATCGTGCATTCCTCGCCCGCCTACGGCCTGGACGACTTCAACTCCTGCGTGGCCCACGGCATGGCGCTGGACGAGATCCTCAACCCCGTGCAGGGCAACGGCACCTACGCGGCCGACTTCCCCCTCCTCGGCGGCCTGCACATCTGGAAGGCCGTGCCGGTCGTCATCGAGGCGCTGAAGAACGCCGGCCGCCTGATGGCCACCAAGGACATCACGCACAGCTACCCGCACTGCTGGCGCCACAAGACGCCGGTGATCTACCGCGCCGCCGCCCAGTGGTTCATCCGCATGGACGAAGGCGAAGGCGTGTTCACCGACCCGGCCCAGAAGCCCGCGCAGACCCTGCGCCAGATCGCGCTGGCCGCCATCGAGGAAACGAAGTTCTACCCCGAGAACGGCAAGTCCCGCCTGCGCGACATGATCGCCGGCCGGCCCGACTGGTGCATCTCGCGCCAGCGCAGCTGGGGCGTGCCCATCCCGTTCTTTTTGCACAAGGATTCGGGCGAGCTGCACCCGCGCACCATGGAGATCATGGACCAGGCCGCCGCCATCGTCGAAGCCGGCGGCATCGAGGCCTGGAGCCGCGTGACGGCCGAGGAGATCCTGGGCGCCGAAGATGCGGCCCACTACACCAAGAGCACCGACATCCTCGAAGTGTGGTTCGACTCCGGCTCCACCTTCTGGCACGTGCTGCGCGGCACGCACGCCGGCATGCACCACGACAGCGGCCCCGAGGCCGACCTGTACCTGGAAGGCCACGACCAGCACCGCGGCTGGTTCCATTCCTCGCTGCTGCTGGCCAGCGCCATCTTCGGCCGCGCGCCCTACCGCGGCCTGCTCACGCACGGCTTCACGGTGGACGGCCAGGGCAAGAAGATGAGCAAGTCGCTGGGCAACACCGTCTCGCCCCAGCAGGTGAGCGGCAAGCTGGGCGCCGAGATCATCCGCCTGTGGGTGGCCTCCACCGACTATTCGGGCGACCTGGGCATCGACGACAAGATCCTGGCCCGCGTGGTGGACGCCTACCGCCGCATCCGCAACACGCTGCGCTTCCTGCTGGCCAACGTGAGCGACTTCGACCCGGCGCAGGACGCCGTTCCGTTCGACCAGATGCTGGAGATCGACCGCTACGCGCTGACGCGCGCGGCCGAGTTCCAGGCCGACCTGCTGGCGCACTACCAGGTCTATGAGTTCCACCCCGTGGTCGCCAAGCTGCAGCTCTACTGCTCGGAAGACCTGGGCGGCTTCTACCTCGACGTGCTCAAGGACCGCCTCTACACCACGGCCCCCAAGAGCCTGGCGCGCCGCAGCGCCCAGACCGCGCTGCACCAGATCACGCACGCCATGCTGCGCTGGATGGCGCCCTTCCTCTCCTTCACGGCCGAAGAGGCCTGGAAGACCTTCGGCAGCTCCGAATCGATCTTCCTGGAGACCTACCGCCCCATCGCCGGCGCCGACGAAGGCCTGGCCGCCAAGTGGACGCGCATCCGCGCCATCCGCGACGTGGTGAACAAGGAGATCGAGGCGCTGCGCGCCACCGGCCAGGTGGGCTCGTCGCTGCAGACCAACCTGACGCTCACCGCCGCGCCGGAAGACCATGCGCTGCTGGCCAGCCTGGGCGACGACCTGAAGTTCGTGTTCATCACCTCCGCTATCGAACTGGTAGCAGGCGACGCGCTCTCCATCGGCGTCAAGGCCTCCTCCGACGCCAAGTGCGAGCGCTGCTGGCACTACCGCGCCGACGTGGGCCAGGACCCGGCCCACCCCACCATCTGCGGCCGTTGCGTGAGCAACCTCTACGGCAGCGGCGAACACCGGGAGCACGCATAAATGGCCCGCGCACCTTCCGCTTCCGCCGTCTCCGCCAAGGGCGGCTCGGTCTGGCCCTGGCTCGCCTGGGCCGTGCTGCTGCTGGTGGCCGACCAGTTCACCAAGACGCTGATCCTGGGCTACTACCGGCTGGGCGACGCCACCTACGTCACCAGCTTCTTCAACATCGTGCGGGCGCACAACACCGGCGCGGCGTTCTCGTTCCTGGCGGATGCGGGCGGCTGGCAGCGCTGGGCGTTCACCGGCATCGGCGTGGCGGCGGCGCTCTTCATCGTCTGGCAGCTGCGCGCCCATCCGGGGCAGAAGCTGTTCTGCTTCGCGCTCTCCAGCATCCTGGGCGGCGCCATCGGCAACGTGGTGGACCGCATGATGCATGGCTACGTGGTGGACTTCCTCGATGTGCACGCGCGCGGCTGGCACTTCCCGGCTTTCAACCTGGCCGATGCGGCCATCACGGTGGGGGCGATCTGCCTCATCGCCGATGAGCTGCTGCGGGTCAAGCGGTCGCGCTGACGCCGCCGCAAGGCCCCCAACCCCTGCTCCCCAGGCCCGCCGATCGCGGGCCTTTTTTTCGTCCGCGCCCCGGGCGGGGCCGCCCGCCATGTCATGAGGGCGTCACAGCGCTGCGCTTCAATGTAAACGTTTACATCACCCCGCAGACGAGGCATAGCCCCATGAGCATCCAGGAAGTGGCACGGCAGGCCGGCGTTTCGGTCGCCACCGTTTCACGCGTCTTCAACCTGCCCGACAAGGTCACGCCCGCCACCCGCGACCAGGTGCGCGAGGTGGCGCGCCAGCTCGGCTACTTGCCCAATGCCAGCGCCCGCACGCTGCGCACCCAGCGCAGCCGCGTGATCGGCGTGGTGCTGCCCACCCTGCTCAACCCGGTGTTCGCCGAAGCCTTCAGCGGCATCGCGCGCGCCGCGGCCCAGGCCGGCTACGCCATCCTGCCCTGCACCACCGACTACCGCGTGGCGCAGGAAGACCAGGCCGTGCAGCAGCTGCTGGCCGCCAATGTCGAAGGCATGGTGCTGGTGGTTTCCAGCCCCGAGACCTCCACCGCGCTGCAGCGGCTGGCCGAAGCCGGCCTGCCCTACGTGCTGGCCTACAACCGCCATGCGGCCCACCCCTGCGTGTCGGTGGACAGCGAGCAGGCCGTGGCCGATCTGGTGGCGCGCCTGGCAGGCCTGGGCCACCGGCGCATCGCCATGGTGAGCGGGCAGCTGGCCGCCTCCGACCGGGCGCAGCAGCGCTGCCGGGGCTTCCAGCGCGGCATGGCCGCCGCCGGTCTGGGCCTGGGCACGGTGCTGGAAGTGCCCTTCGTCGAGACCGCCGTCAGCGAGATCGCCGCTCGGCTGCAGGCGCCCGGGCGGCCCACGGCACTGGTCTGCTCCAACGACCTGCTGGCCATCCGCAGCCTGCGCGCGGCGCACCTGGCGGGCCTGGCCGTGCCTGCGCAGATCAGCATCACCGGCTTCGACGGCATCGCGCTGGGGCAGGACCTCACGCCCACGCTCAGCACCATCGCCCAGCCCAATGCCGACATCGGCCAGCGCAGCGTGGAGCTGCTGGTGCAGGCGCTGCAGCCCGGCGCCGAGCCGCTGCGGCCCGCAGCCAGCCTGACGCTGCCGCACCACTTCCGCGAAGGCGAATCCTGCGCCGCCGCGATGGCGGGCAGCTAGCGCCTTGCGCCGCCCTCTTTTTCCGCTTTGTCCCCCTCTCCCGTTCCTTCCCTTTCAGGAGTCTTTCCATGCAACACCGTTTGATGCGTATCGCCCGCCACACGGCCCTGGCCCTGGGCCTGGCCGCCAGCGCTGCCGCCGCCCTGGCACAGACCGCCATCTGCTACAACTGCCCGCCCGAATGGGCCGACTGGGGCACGCAGCTCAAGGCCATCAAGGCCAAGACGGGCGTCACGGTGCCGCCCGACAACAAGAACTCCGGCCAGTCGCTGGCGCAGCTCTCTGCCGAGCGGGCCAGCCCCGTGGCCGACGTGACCTACCTGGGCGTCACCTTCGCCATCCAGGCGCAGAAGGACGGCCTGCTGGGCACCTACCAGCCCGCCCACTGGCAGGACATTCCCGACGGCATGAAGGACCCGGCCGGCCACTGGTTCACCATCCACTCGGGCACGCTGGGCTTCATGGTCAACGTCGATGCGCTCAAGGGCAAGCCGGTCCCGAAGTCGTGGGCCGACCTGCTCAAGCCCGAATACAAGGGCCTGATCGGCTACCTGGACCCGGCCTCGGCCTTCGTGGGCTATGTGGGCGCGGTGGCGGCCAACCAGGCGCGCGGCGGCACGCTGGATAACTTCGGCCCCGGCATCGACTACTTCAAGGCGCTGCAGAAGAACGACCCCATCGTGCCCAAGCAGACCGCCTACGCCCGCGTGCTCTCGGGCGAGATCGCCATCCTGCTGGACTACGACTTCAACGCCTACCGCGCCAAGTACAAGGACGGCGCCAACGTGCAGTTCGTGATCCCCGCCGAAGGCACGGTGGCCGTGCCCTACGTGATGGGCCTGGTCGCCAAGGCGCCCCATGCCGCCGACGCCAAGAAGGTGCTGGACTTCGTGCTCTCCGACGAAGGCCAGGCCATCTGGGCCAAGGCCTATCTGCGCCCGGTGCGCGCCGCCGCCATGCCCGCCGACGTGCAGGCCCGCTTCCTGCCCGCCAGCGAATACGCCCGCGCCAGGACGGTGGACTACGGCCGCATGGCCGCCGTGCAGAAGGCGTTCTCCGACCGCTACCTGCAGGAAGTGAAATGAGCGCAGGCCACGGCGGTTTCGCCCCCTCGCGCGCCCTGCTGGCTGCGTGCGCTGCGCCGGCCGTGGCGTTCTTCGCGGCCTTCTGGCTGCTGCCCACGGCCCTGCTGCTGGCGCTGCCGGCGCGCCAGGGCTGGGCGACGTATTTCGCGGTGCTGACCAACGGCCGCTACCTGCAGAGCCTGCTGCAGACGCTGGGCCTGTCGCTCGCCGTCACGCTGGCCACGCTGGTGCTGGGCGCGCTGGTGGGCATCACGCTGGCGCGCCAGCGCTTTCCCGGCCGGCAGCTGCTGCTGTCGCTGCTGACGCTGCCGCTCTCGTTCCCCGGCGTGATCGTGGGCTTCTTCATGATCCTGCTGGGCGGGCGCCAGGGCACGCTGGCGGGGCTCACCGATGCGCTGGGCCTGGGCCGCATCACCTTCGCCTACGGCCTGCTGGGCCTGTTCCTGGCCTACCTCTACTTCTCGCTGCCGCGCGCCATCGCCACCTACACGGCGGCGGCCGGCGCCATGGAGGCGCAGCTCGAAGAGGCCGCCCGCTCGCTCGGCGCCTCGCGCTGGCGCGTGGCGCGCGACGTGTGGATGCCTGCGCTCGCGCCCACCACGCTGGCCTGCGGCGCCATCGTGTTCGCCACCGCCATGGGCGCCTTCGGCACGGCCTTCACGCTGTCGGCCAAGTTCGAGGTGCTGCCCATCACCATCTACGACGAATTCACCAACTACGCCAACTTCGCGCTGGCGGCCAGCCTGTCGATCGCGCTGGGGCTCATCACCTGGCTGGTGCTCTGGCTCTCGCGCCGCTGGGCCGGCACGTCCGCCTTCTGAGAGAGAGCCACGATGAGAAACGCAAGACAGGCGCCCTGGGCGCTGGTGGCCCTCACCGCGCTGGTGGCCCTCTTCATGGCCGCGCCCATCGCCCTTTCGGTGATGGCCGGGCTGGTCAACAACTACAGCGTGGGCCTGCAAAGCGGCTTCACGCTGCGCTGGCTGGGCGAGGTGTGGGAGAACTACGGCAGCACCGTGACCTGGTCGCTCACCCTCGCGCTGCTGTGCGTGGCGGGCAACCTGCTGCTGGGCGTGCCCTGCGCCTATGCGCTGGCGCGCAGCCGCTCGCGCTGGGCGCGGCTCTTCGAGGAGCTGCTGACCCTGCCCGTGGCGGTGCCGGGCCTGGCCAGCGCGCTGGCGCTGATCCTGGCCTACGGGCAGCTGTCGAGCTTCCGCCAGAGCTTCGCCTTCATCCTGGTCGGGCACATGATCTTCACCCTGCCCTTCATGGTGCGCACCGTGGGCTCGGCCTTCCAGAAGGACGAGCTGCGCTCGCTCGAAGAGGCCGCGCGCTCGCTGGGCGCGGGCTTTGCGCAGCGCTTCCTGGGCGTGCTGGTGCCGGCGGTGCTGCCGGCCATCGTGGCGGGCAGCCTGATGGTGTTCACGCTCTCGGTGGGCGAATTCAACCTCACATGGATGCTGCACACCCCGCTCACCCGCACCCTGCCCGTGGGGCTGGCCGACAGCTACGCCTCCATGCGCATCGAGGTCGGCTCGGCCTACACCCTCGTCTTCCTGCTCGTCATCCTGCCCGTGCTCTGGGGCCTGCAGGCCGTCGGCAACTTCATCGAAAAACACCATGGCACTTGAACTCGAACGCACGCGCGTGGACATCGTCCAGTGCGCCAAGACCTATGCCGGCGGCGCGCGCGGCCTGCATCCCACCGACCTGGCCGTGGAGCCCGGCGAGGTGCTGGCCCTGCTGGGCCCCTCGGGCTGCGGCAAGACCACGCTGCTGCGCCTGATCGCCGGGCTGGAGGCGCCCGACGCCGGCAGCCGCATCGCCTTCGGCGGCACCGACGTGACGCAGCTGCCCATCGAGCGGCGCGGCGTGGGCATGGTGTTCCAGCACTACGCGCTGTTTCCGCAGATGACGGTGGAGGGCAACATCGGCTATGGCCTGAAGATCCGCGGCGTGCCCGAGGCCGAGCGCCGCCGCACGGTGGGCGAACTGATCGACTTGGTGCGCCTCACCGGCCTGGAGAAGCGCCGCCCGGCGGAGCTTTCCGGCGGCCAGCGCCAGCGCGTGGCCCTGGCCCGCGCCGTGGCCGTGCGCCCGCGCGTGCTGCTGCTGGACGAGCCCCTCACGGCGCTGGACGCCAAGCTCAAGGAGTCGCTGCGCGATGAACTCGCCGAGCTGCTGCGCCGCCTGCACATCACCGCCATCCACGTCACGCACGACCAGCAGGAGGCCCTCGCCATCGCCGACCGCCTGGCCGTGATGCAGGCCGGCCGCATCGTGCAGGTGGGCGACGGCGAGACGCTCTACCGCACGCCCGCCCACCCCTTCGTGGCCTCGTTCCTGGGCCGGGTGAACCGGCTCGCGCGGCCCACCGCGGGGCGGCACAGCTGCATCGACCTGGGCGGGCTGGAACTGCCCGTGCCGCCCGGCCCGGCCTGCAGCGCCTGGCTGGTGCGCCCGGAAGACGTGGAGGTCGAACCCACCGTGCTCGGCCAGCCCGGCTGGGGCCATGCCGACGTGACGCACCGCAGCTTTCTGGGCGACCGCGTGCAGCTCACGCTGGAAGTGCCCGGCCAGGCCCCGCTGCGCGCCGACGTGGCCCGCGACCATGCCGCCCGGGCCGGCGACACGGTCGCCATCCGCATCGCCCCGCACCGCCTCATGCCCCTGAACGACGAAGCCCACGCCGCTGCCTGACCCATGACCGCACCCGCACCCCACACCCTCCTGCTGCAGCTTTCCGACCTGCACATCCGCGAACCCGGCCGCCTGGCCTATGGCCGCATCGACACCGCGCCCTATCTGCGCGAGGCCGTGGCCAGCATCGGCCGCCTGCCGCAGCGGCCCGATGCCGTGGTCATCACCGGCGACCTGACCGACTTCGGCCGCGCCGCCGAATACGACCACCTGCGCGCGCTGCTGGCACCGCTCGCGCCCCTGCCCATCTACCTGCTGCCCGGCAACCACGACGAGCGCCAGCAGCTGCGCGCGAGCTTTCCCGAGCACGCCTGGCTGGGCACCGAAGGCTTCGTGCAGTACAGCGTGCCGGTGGGCGCGATGCAGCTCATCGCGCTCGACACCGTGGTGCCCGGCGCGAGCGAAGGCAGCCTCTGCGCCGAACGGCTGGAGTGGCTGGCCGCGCAGCTCGATGCGCACCGCGACCGCCCGGTGGTCATCGCCATGCACCACCCGCCCTTTCGCACGCTGATCGGCCACATGGACGAGATCGGCCTGCTGCAGGGCGCGGACGAGCTCGAAGCCCTGGTGGCCCGCCACCCCAACGTGGAGCGCGTGATCTGCGGCCACCTGCACCGCAGCATCCAGGTGCGCTTCGGCGGCAGCCTGGCGCTCACCGTGCCCTCGCCCGCCCACCAGGTCTGCCTGGACCTGGCGCCCGACGCGCCCTCGGCCTGGACGCTGGAGCCGCCCGGCTACGCCGTGCATGCGCTGCCGGCCGGCGGGCGGCTGGTCTCGCACCTGGCGGCCAGCGGGCGCTACGAAGGGCCGTATCCGTTCCACGACGGCGGGCAGCTGATCGACTGAAGTGGCGGCGGCGCCGTGGATACGCTCATCTTTTAATAGCATAAGGCGCTTAATTCACCTGGGCTGCAGGCACTTTCAGCCCCAGAAAAGCCCGGCGCCCCGCCACACCGGCCACGCGCACGGCCGGGCTTCATCGGCGCAGGACTACGCCGCCGCGCCCGCATCGGGCGCATCATTCCGCCCCCGGCCCGTGCCTGGCCGCCATCGCCGCACCGGGCGCCAGCCCGCCCCGCAGGCGGGGGGTGCGCTATCGAATCAGGAGTATGCTGCACCCATGGCGCGGCCCCCCTTTTTCAGGGCATGGCCGTGCGTCGCATTCTCCGGTGGAGGGTTGGTAGCTTGGCGGGTCCGTTCTTTCGTCCATGAAGCATCTGTTGAATCTGCTGGCAGCCGTGGCGCTGCTCGTCTGGGGTACGCACCTGGTGCGTACCGGCGTGCTGCGCGTGTTCGGCGCCAACCTGCGCAGCATGCTGGCGCGCAGCATGGGCAACCGCTTCTCGGCCGCGCTCTCGGGCATGGGCGTGACGGCGCTGGTGCAGTCCAGCACCGCCACCTCGCTGATGACCTCGTCTTTCGTGGGCCAGGGCCTCATCACCCTGCCGGCCGCGCTGGCCGTGATGCGCGGGGCCGACGTGGGCACCGCGCTCATGTCGGTGCTGTTCTCGTTCGACCTGTCGTGGCTGTCGCCGCTCTTCATCTTCGTGGGCGTGGTGCTGTTCATCACGCGCCAGGCCAGCACCGCCGGCCGCGTGGGCCGCGTGCTCATCGGCCTGGGCCTGATGCTGCTGGCGCTGGAGATGGTGGTGCAGGCCAGCGGCCCCATGCTGGCCTCGCCCATCATCCGCGCCATGCTGGGCTCGCTCAACAGCGACATCGTGCTCGAAGTCTTCATGGGCGCGCTGCTGGCGGTGCTGGCCTATTCCAGCCTCGCCATCGTGCTGCTGATCGCGGCCATGGCCGCCTCCAGCGTGGTGCCGCTGGACGTGGCGCTGGGCCTGGTGCTGGGCGCCAACCTGGGCAGCGGCCTGCTGGCGGTGCTGACCACGGCCAAGTCGGCGGTCGAGGTGCGCCAGGTCACCGTGGGCAACCTGGCCTTCAAGCTCATGGGCGTGCTGCTGGTGGCGCCCTTCACCGGGCTCTGGATACGCCACGTCCACCCGCTGCTGCCCGGCATGGCGCAGGGCGTGGTGCTGTTCCACCTGGCCTTCAACGTGGTCATCAGCCTGGGCTTCATCGCCTTCACGCAATGGGTGGCGCACTGGGTCACGCGGCTGCTGCCCAAGCCGGCCGGCGCGCAGAGCCTGCGCCCGCAGCACCTGGACCCGTCCGCGCTCAGCACCCCGTCGCTGGCCATCGCCTGCGCCACGCGCGAGGCGCTCTACCAGGCCGACGTGGTCGAGACCATGCTGGCCGGCGTGATGGACGTGATCCGCCGCAACGACCTGCAGCAGGCCGAGCGCCTGCGCAAGATGGACGACGAGGTGGACGAGCTGTATTCGTCCATCAAGTACTACCTGACCAAGATCTCCCGCGAGGCGCTGGGCGAGGAAGAAAGCCGGCGCTGGACCGACATCATCAGCTTCACCATCAACATGGAGCAGGTGGGCGACGTGATCGAGCGCGTGCTGATCGACATCGAGGACAAGAAGATCAAGAAGGGCCGCCAGTTCTCCGAAGCCGGCATGGCCGAGATCACCGAGCTGCACCAGCGCCTGGTGGGCAACCTGCGCCTTGGCATGAGCGTGTTCCTCAACGGCAACGTGCGCGACGCGCAGAAGCTGCTGGAAGAGAAAGCCCGCTTCCGCGACCTGGAGCGCGCCTACGCCGCCACCCATCTGGTGCGCCTGGCGGACAAGACCGTCCACAGCATGGAGACCAGTTCGCTGCACATCGACCTCATCAGCGAACTGAAGCGCATCAACTCGCACATCTGCTCCATCGCCTATCCCATCCTGGATTCGGCGGGTGCCCTGGCGCCGAGCCGGCTGCGCACGGCCGGCGCACCGCAGGATGCCGGGCCCGCGGGCTGAAAACCGCGCCTCCCGCCTACCCCGGCGGGTGCCGGGATGGGTGCAAGGTAAGGCTTCTTTCCAAGCCGTCCCCCTTGCCCCAGGAGCCGCCATGTCCAGCACCCCGCCCACCTCACCCGCCCACGACGAACCGGAAATCACCCAGGAGCGCGACGTGCCGCTCGATGGCACCGACGCCGACGGCGAGAAGCTGATGAAGGAGGTCCGCAATGACCGCCTCGAGGTGCCGCCCGGCGAGGAAGAGGCGCACGAGCAGCGCAACGAAGTGCCGCCGCAGAAGTAGGCGGCAGGCCGCAGCCCCGGGCCGCATCGGCCTGGCCGCATAACACAGGGTGCCGCCCCCGGTGCGGGGCCCCGCCGCAGAGCCCGCAGGCCGCCGGAGGTCGATGCCCCGGCGCCCTGCGCCCGCGCCCCCCATCCGCTAACGTGGCGCCCCAATCCACAACAAGATTTCCACATTCCCCCCATGAGCCACTCCGTCCTCGCCTACGGCGCACAGTCCGCCACCACGCCGCTCGCCCCGCGCACCATCGAGCGGCGCACGCCCGGCGACCGCGACGTCGCCATCGACATCCTCTTTTGCGGCGTCTGCCATTCCGACCTGCACACCGTGCGCGGCGAGTGGGCCGGCACCCAGTTCCCCAGCGTGCCCGGCCACGAGATCGTGGGCCGCGTCACGGCCGTCGGCCCGAAGGTGGCGAAGTTCAGCGTCGGCGACATCGTCGGCGTGGGCTGCATGGTGGACAGCTGCCAGCACTGCGCCCCCTGCGAGCAGGGCCTGGAGCAGTACTGCGACAACGGCTTCACCGGCACCTACAACGGCCCCGAGCAGGGCACGGGCGCCAACACCTTCGGCGGCTATTCGGCGCACATCGTGGTGCGCGAGAGCTTCGTGCTGCGCATCACCCACCCCGAGGCGCAGCTGGCCGAAGTGGCGCCGCTGCTGTGCGCGGGCATCACCACCTATTCGCCGCTGCGCCAGTGGAACGCCGGCCCGGGCAAGAAGGTCGGCATCGTGGGCCTGGGCGGCCTGGGCCACATGGGCGTGAAGATCGCCGCCGCGATGGGCGCGCACGTGGTGCTGTTCACCACCTCGGACTCCAAGCGCGAGGACGCCAAGCGGCTCGGCGCGCATGAAGTCGTGGTCTCGAAGAACGCAGACGAGATGGCCGCGCATGCCAACAGCTTCGACCTGATCGTGAACACCGTCGCCGCGCCGCACGGCTTGGACGCCTTCCTCGCGCTGCTCAAGCTCGACGGCACCATGTCGCTGGTGGGCGCACCGGCCAGCCCCCATCCCTCGCCCAACGTGTTCAGCCTGATCATGAAGCGCCGGCGCCTGGCGGGCTCGCTGATCGGCGGCATCCGCGAAACCCAGGAGATGCTGGACTTCTGCGCCCAGCACGGCATCGTGGCCGATATCGAATCCATCCGCATGGACGAGATCGAGACCGCCTACGAACGCATGCTCACGAGCGACGTGCGCTACCGCTTCGTGATCGACATGGAGACGTTGCGCGAAGCAGCCTGAGGAACGCCCGGGGCCTGCGCGCAACAGGCCGCTGGCGGCTGGCAGTCTCCGGGCTTTCCGCTGCCGAGGCGGCCTGACGACTGCGCAGAACCACGGCCATCACGGCGCCCTAGCCGAAATCCTCCTGCAGCAGCTGCCGCGCACGCTGCACGAACTCGGATTCGCCCGCGCGTGGAGGCAGCAGCACGAAGCGGACCTGAGGCAGCGCAGGCAGCTTGCAGCCCGAAGGCAGCGCCTGCACCCCTTCGCACGAAGCCGACGCATTCAAGCAGGCCACCCCCAGGCCAGCGGCCAGCGCCGACTGCAGGCCCGCCACACCGGAAGCCTCCAGGGCCACGACGAAAGGCACACCGCGCCGCCGAAGCAGGGCCACGGTGAACTGATGCAGCGAACACGTGTCGGGCAGCGCCAGCAGGCGCAGTGGCTCGTTCGCTCCGTGCCATGGGCGATCCCCTGCGTGCGCCGCCCCCATCCACTGCAGCGGCTCGCGCCGCAGCACCAGGCCCCCGGAGCCGGCAGCTCCCGCCGCGCCGGGCAGGCGCATGGTGAGGCCCACGTCGAAATCGCCCCGCGCATAACCGGCCTCGATGCTGCCGCTCTTTTGCACCGAAACCTGCAGCCGCACGCCGGGGTGGCGCATCTGCAGACGCGCCAGCAGCGCGGCCAGTTCGGCAGGGCGGAAGTAATCCGTCACGCCCAGCCGCAGACTGCCCCGCAGGGCAGCGTCCCGCAGGTCCAGCCAGGCCGCCTCGCTCATCGCCAGCAGCTGCCGCGCATGGGCCAGCAGCCGCTGGCCCGCCGGAGTGGGCACCACGCCGGACCTGGAACGCACGAGCAGCGGCTGCCCCGCATGCTCTTCGAGCTTGCGCAGTTGCTCGCTCACGGCGGACTGCGAGAGGAACACGCGGGGCGCCCCGGCCGTGAGGCTTCCGGCATCGGCCACAGCGACGAAGGATCTGAGCTGATCGAGGGAGAAAAGATGCATGGTGCGGGGATCATCCAACGGCTTTATCGATGGCTTCCATCGGATCATCCCGCTTTTCCGATGGATGGCACAAGCCCAGAATCCGTCTCAGCCCCCACCGGGCTCGTTTCTTATCACTGACAGGAGTTGCCATGCCCCATATCGTCATCCACCTCAGCGGCGAACCGGATGCCGCGCTCGCACGGCGCGCCGCAGCTGCGGTCGCCGAAGTCACTCAGCGCGTGCTGAGCAAGCAGCTGCCGGTCATCGCAACCTCGGTGCAGTTCATTCCCGCAGCGCACTGGTTCGTGGGCGGCACCTCGCTGGCTGAGCTGGGTCAGAGCGCCTTCCATCTGGACATCAGCATCACCGACGAAACCAACACCAAGTCCGAAAAGGCGCTCTACCTGCGCGACATCCACGCGGCATTCGCCGCGCTGCTGCCGCGCCTGCACGAAGTGAGCTACGTCCACCTCATCGACGCGCGGGCCGCCGCCTACGGCTATGGCGGCCGCACGCAGGAATGGCGGCACCAGCAGGCAGGCGTGTAGCCGGCAGGCGGACCGGTCAGCCGCGGGGCGCGGCCGATGCGGCGGCAGGCACTTGCGCCGGTGCCTGGGCCTCGGGCCGGCGCGCATAGCGCTGGGCCAGCACCGCGCAGAGCATCAGCTGCATCTGGTGGAACAGCATCAGCGGCAGCACCATGGCGCCCACTGCCTGGGGTGCGAACAGCACGTTGGCCATGGGCACGCCGCTCGCCAGGCTCTTCTTGGAGCCGCAGAAGACGATGGTGATCTCGTCTTCCTTCGAGAAGCCCAGCCGGCGCGCCAGCAGGGTGGACGAGGTGATGGCCAGCGCCAGGATCACGCCGCACACGAGGAAGAGGCCCAGCAGCGCCGTCAGCGGAATCTGCTGCCACAGGCCTTCGATCACGGCCGCGCTGAAGGCGGTATAGACCACCAGCAGGATGGAGCCCTGGTCCACCAGCTTGAGCACCGAGGCGCGGCGCTTGACGAAGCCGCCGATCCAGGGGCGCAGCAGGTGGCCCGCGACGAAGGGCGCCAGCAGCTGCAGCATGATGCGGCCGATGCCGGCGAGCGCATCGGGGTGCTGGCCGCCGCCCGCGCCCACCACCATCTGCGGCATCAGCAGGTTGACCAGGATGGGCGTGATGAAGATGCCCAGCAGCGTGGAGGCCGATGCGCTGCAGATGGCCGCCGGCATGTTGCCCCGCGCCATGGCGGTGAAGGCGATGGCCGACTGCACCGTGGCCGGCAGCACGCAGAGGTAGATCACGCCGGCATAGAGCTCGGGCGTGACCAGCGGCTCCAGCACCGGCCGCAGCGCCCAGCCCAGCAGCGGGAACAGCACGAAGGTGCAGGCGATCACCAGCAGGTGCAGCCGCCAGTGCGACAGGCCCGCCACGATGGCCTCGCGCGAGAGCTTGGCGCCGTGCAGGAAGAAGAGCAGCGCGATGGCGGCGATGGTCAGGTTCTCGAACACGTGCGCGGCCATGCCGGAGGCCGGCAGCACGCTGGCCAGCGCAACGGTGGAAAGCAGCGCCAGCACGTAGTTGTCGGGCAGGAAGCGGGGGCGGGCCATGGCGGATCTCACATCGGAAAGAATGGGAATGCGCCGATTGGAACCCATCGCCATCTAGAAGTGAAATGGATTCTTGTGATGGTTCTATGATCGCAGCGCATGAATGTCACCCTGCGCCAGCTGCATGTCTTCCAGGCCGTGGCCGCCACCCGCAACTTCAGCCGCGCGGGCGATGCGGTGGGGCTGACGCAGCCTGCCGTGAGCCGCTCCATCACCGAGCTGGAAGCCCAGCTGGGCCTGAAGCTGCTGCACCGCACCACGCGCGAGGTCGAGCTGACCGAGGCCGGCCGCAGCCTGGCCGCCCGCCTGCCGCGCCTGCTCGACGAGCTCGAAGGCATGCTGCTGGACGTGCGCGGCATGGGCAGCGCGCGCCGCAGCCGCGTGCGCGTGGCCAGCAGCCCCACGCTGTCGGCCCACCTCATGCCCGAATGCATCGCCCGCTGCCGCGAAGCGCTGCCGGGCGTGGAGCTGCTGCTGCTCGACCGCATCCAGAACGACGTGCTGGCCAGCGTGCTCTCGGGCGAGGTGGATTTCGGCGTGGTCATCGACCCCAGCGACCGGGATGCCCTGCACTGCGAGCCCATCCTGACCGACCCGTTCTGCCTGGCCTGCCCGCCCGGCCACCGGCTGGCGGCCAAGGCCCGCGTGCGCTGGGCAGACCTCGCCGGCGAATCGCTGGTGCTGCTGGACCATGCCTCCGGCAGCCGCCGCCTGATCGACCAGGCCCTGGCTGCGCAGGCCGTGCCGCACGCCGTGGCGCAGGAGGTGGGCCATGCCACCACCATCTTCCGCATGCTCGATGCGGGACTGGGCATCTCCGTGATCCCCACCCTGGCCGTGCCGCCCGAAGGCCTACCGCGCCTGGCCGTGCGCCCGCTCGTGCCGCGCGTGGACCGCGAGATCGTGCTGGCCCGGCGCCGGCACCGCGAATTGGCGCCCATGGCCCAGGCCGTGTGGGAGCTGGTGGGCCAGGTGGCGCGGCAGCGCAAGGGCCTATCGGCCGGCTGAGCACCTCGCCCCGGCGATACTTCCGGCTCCCTGCCCACCCCAACACTCGCCATGCCTGAAACCCGCGCGCTCTACCCCGCCATCGAACCCTACGAGACCGGCCTGCTCGACGTGGGCGACGGCCACCGCGTGTACTACGAGCGAGTGGGGACGCCCGGAGCCAAGCCGGCCGTGTTCCTGCACGGCGGCCCAGGCGGCGGCATCTCGCCAGAGCACCGGCGCCTGTTCGACCCGGCCCGCTACGACCTGCTGCTGTTCGACCAGCGCGGCTGCGGCCGCTCGACACCGCACGCGGGGCTGGAGGCCAACACCACCTGGCATCTGGTCGATGACATCGAGGCCCTGCGCCAGCTGCGCCCCGGCACCGAGCGCTGGCTGGTGTTCGGGGGCTCCTGGGGCTCGACCCTGGCACTGGCCTACGCACAGAAGCACCCGCAACGCGTGAGCGAACTGGTGCTGCGCGGGGTCTATACCGTGACCCAGGCCGAGCTGGACTGGTACTACCAGTACGGGGTGTCGGAGATGTTTCCCGAAAAGTGGGCGCGCTTCCAGGCACCTGTGCCGCAGGCCGAGCGCGGCCACATGATGGCGGCCTACCACCGGCTGCTGACGGGCCCGGACCTGGCGCGCCGACAAGAAGCGGCCCTGGCCTGGAGCCTGTGGGAGGGCGAGACCATCACGCTGCTGCCCAGCGCCGCCAATCACGACCAGCATGCCGACGCCCACTTCGCCCTGGCCTTCGCCCGGCTGGAGAACCACTATTTCATGCATGGCGCCTGGCTGAAAGACGGCCAGCTGCTGCGCGAGGCCCATCGCCTGTCCGGCATTCCGGGCGTCATCGTGCATGGCCGCTACGACATGCCCTGCCCGGCGCGTTATGCGCACGCCCTGCACCAGGCCTGGCCAGGTTCGGAGTTCCACCTGGTCGAGGGCGCCGGCCATGCCTGGACCGAACCCGGCATCCTGGGCCGCCTGCTGGACGCGACGGACCGCTTCGCTGCACTCTAGCGTGCTGCGGCCCCGCAGATAACGGCCCATGGAATGGCGTCTTGCCCCGGGACGCGATCCATCCATTTCATTTGTGGGAGCTGCCTGCGGGCGAGCGCACTGGCAGCGGCAGGCCTGCAGACCTGAGAACGTGCTCGCGGTCCCGCAGGGGATCGCGTAGCAGCGCCATGGGAATGAGGGAGTCCTCGGGTGCGCCGCATGGGCCGGGCTCGATGCGCATGCACGGCCTTAGCCTTTCACCGCCCCGATTCGCGCCATCCAGCGACGGGCCGCGAGCGCCCGCCGGAACCGTCTCCTTCGCCCTTTCATGCCGGTACGCCCGCCCCATCGGCCAGATACCGCTGCAGGCCCGCCACCAGCGCATCGAAGGTGGCGCGGCAGCGCGGGCTGTGGCGCAGGTCTTCGTGCATCACCACCCAGGTCTCCAGGCCCCAGGCGAAATCTCCGGGCAGCACGCGCACCAGGGCCGGCGCGCGCAGCGCCAGCCCGGTCTGGCAGATGCCCAGCCCCAGGCCCGCGCGGATGCAGGCGAGCTGCGCCAGGTCGCTGTCGCTGCGCAGGCTGAAGCGCTCGCGCTGCCACGCGGGAAAGCGCTGGCGCGCCGAGCGGATGAAGGGCGTCTCCGCATCGAAGCCGATCAGCCGGTGCCCCTCGAGATCGGCCAGCGACTGCGGCGTGCCCTGGCGCCGCAGGTAGTCGGGGTGGGCATGGAGGCCCAGATCGACGGCCCCCACGCGGCGCGCCACCAGCGCCTCCTGGCGAGGCTCGGCCATGCGGATGGCGATGTCGGCCTCGCGCTGCAGCAGGTCGTGCATGCGGTCGCTCAGCGCCAGTTCCACGGTCAGCTCCGGGTGTTCGGCCTGCAGGCGCGCCAGCACGGGCGGCAGCACCTCGGTGCCGATGACGTGGCTGGCGCTCACGCGCACCGTGCCGCGCACGCCGCCGCCCTGCGCATGGGCGGCGCGCACCAGGGCCGCCGCCGCATGGCCCATGGCCTCGGCGTGGGACTGCAGCGCGAGCGCCGCCTCGGTGGGCAGCAGGCCCTGCTGCGAGCGGGTGAAGAGCACCAGGCCCAGCGCCTCTTCCAGCGCCGCGATGTGGCGGCCGATGGTGGGCTGGGTCAGGCCCAGGGCGCGGGCCGCCGCGGAGAGCGAGCCCTCGCGCAGCACGGCGAGACAGGAGCGGTACAGCTCCCAGCCGATGTCGTGGGTACGGGGCGAATCCATACGCCAATGTATAGCCACCCCACTTTTTTAGGCAATTTCCTTTTGACAGCTGCAGACCCAGACTGGCGCCATTCCTTCATCGATTCATTCCTTCCAGGAGCACGGACATGGCAGACGACACGGCAGACGGCACGACGGTTCTGGTTTTGGGGGCCACGGGCGGCATCGGCGGCGAGGTGGCGCGCCAGCTGCGCGAGCGGGGCTGGCAGGTGCGCGCGCTGCGCCGCAGCCTGCCGCCAGAAGCACCGGCCGGCGCCGCCCGCTGGCAGAGCGAGGGCATCACCTGGCTGCGCGGCGATGCGATGCAGCGCGGCGACGTGCTGGCCGCCGCGCGCGGCTGCGCGGTGATCGTGCATGCGGTGAACCCGCCCGGCTACCGCCGCTGGAACGAGCTGGTGCTGCCCATGGTGGACAACACCATCGCCGCCGCGCAGGCCGAAGGCGCCACCGTGGTGCTGCCGGGCACGGTCTACAACTACGGGCCCGGCGCCTTCGGCGCGCTGCACGAAGATGCGCCGCAGCAGCCCCTGACGCGCAAGGGCGCGCTCCGCGTGGAGCTGGAACGCCGACTGCGCCAGGCCACGGTGGAACACCCGCTGCAGCGCAGTTGCCGCGTGATCGTCGTGCGCGCGGGCGACTTCTTCGGGCCCCGGGCCGGCAACAACTGGTTCGCGCAGGGTCTGGTGCGGCCCGGCAGGCCGGTGGCGGTGGTGCGCAACCCCGCTGCGCCCGGCACGGGCCACCAGTGGGCCTACCTGCCCGACGTGGCGCGCACCATGGCGCTGCTGCTGGAGCGGCGCGCCGGCCTGCCGCCCTTCGCCGCCTTCCACATGGCCGGCCACTGGGATGCCGACGGCACGCAGATGGCCGCCGCCATCCAGCGCGTGGCGGCGCAGCACGCGGGCGGCGCGGCGCCCCCGGTCCGGCCGTTTCCGTGGTGGCTGGTGGCGCTGGCCTCGCCCTTCGTCGCCACGCTGCGGGAGATGCGCGAGATGCGCTACCTCTGGCGCCAGCCGGTGCGCCTGCTGGGCGGGCGGCTGCGCGCCGTGCTGGGCGAGGAGCCGCACACGCCGCTGGACGAGGCCGTGCGCGCCACGCTGCAGGGGCTGGGCTGCCTGCCGTCTGCTCATGGCCTCCCGCAGAAGCCAGGCCTCAAGGCATGACCCGGGCGCGCTATCCTTGCCGGCACCGCTGTGCAGGCCGCATGCGCCTGCTGACCTGCGGGACTGCACGATGAGGATGAAGACCGGAGATCCGCCATGGGAAACCTGCTCAGTTGGTCCACCGACAGCCTGCACGAACCCCTGCGGCTGCCCGGCTGGCGCGATGCCCTGCATGACGCCGTGCTGGAGATGGACGCGGTGCCGCTGCAGCGCGAGGGCTTCCACGCGCGCATCGAGCGCTGCGCCCTGCGGCGCATCCTGCCGCACCAGGCCCGGGGCGCGCCGCAGACCGTGGTGCGATCGGAGCGCGACATCGCCCAGGGGCGGCACAACGCCTACTACCTGATCTCCCAGCCCCGGCAGCCGTGGCGCGCGACCCAGGCCGGCATCGCCAGCCGGCTGCAGCCGGGCGACTCCATCCTCATCGATTCCCGGCAGCCCTATGTCTTCGACTTCGGCGCGGGGCTCGACGACCTGTCGATCGAGCTGCCCATCGATTGGGTGGAGCACTGGGTGCCGGATGCGTCCCGGCTGATCGGCCGCGCCTTGCCGTGCAGCGCCGGATACGGCCTGGCGCTGCGCGGCATCAAGGAAATGCTGGTGCCCCGCGCGCTGGCCGAGCGCGCAAGCCATGCGCAGGACGAGCTGATCGAGGCGCAGATCGGCGGCCTGCTCTCCCTCCTGGCCGATGGCCCGGGCGATGGTGCGCCCCTGGAACGCACGCCCTCCCTGCAGCCCGTGCACGAGCGCGCCATGGCGTCGCTGCGCGCCCGCTTCATGCAGCCCGGGCTGACCGCGGCCGAAGTGGCCGCCGATGCCGGCGTTTCGCTGCGCACCCTGCATCGCGCGATGGCGGCCGGCGGCCCGGGCTATCTGGCCACGCTGATGGCGCTGCGCGTGGAAGCCGCCGCCGGCCTGCTGGCGCAGCAGCGCTGGCGGGGCCTCTCGGTGGCCGAGATCGGCCGACGCTGCGGCTTTTCGGATGCCGCGCACTTCACCCGCCAGTTCTCCCGGCACCGGCACATGACGCCCTCGGCCTTTCGCGCCCAGGCGCTGCGCTGAAAGCCCCTGCGCCCTGGCGCGCAGAGACCAGCCGGCGGGCCCGATACGGCCAGCCGGCAGGCATCTGCGTTCCTAGACTGTCCTCGCGCCTGATGGCGGGCGGCCCCACGCCCCCGCCGCACACGCAGGCGCTTTCGCCAGCAGACAGTCCACAGGCTCAAGCCCATTCAAGGAGACATACATGAACATGCAAAGCACACTCGACGCGATCCTGGCCGACGGCGTCGCGCGCGGCGCCGCCCCCGGCGTGACGGCCCTGGTCGCCGACGGCGACGGCCTTCTGTACGAAGGCAGCGCAGGCGAGCGCCTGATGGGCAGCGGCGTCGCCATGACGACCGACACCGTGATCTGGATCGCCTCCATGACCAAGGCCCTGACCTCGGTGGCGGCCGTCCAGTGCGTGGAGCGCGGCCTGCTGGACCTGGACGCGCCCGCGGCCCAGGTGCTGCCGGAGATCGGCCGCCTGGGCGTGCTGACCGGCTTCGACGCGGACGGCCGCCCGCTCACCCGGGCGCCAAGGCGGCCCATCACGCTGCGGCACCTGCTCTCGCACAGCTCGGGCTGCAGCTACGAGATCTGGAACCCGGAGATGCAGCAGGTGCAGGCGGCCCTGGGCATTCCCGGCATCATCGGCTGCCAGCTCAAGGCGCTGGAGCTGCCCCTGGCATCGGACCCGGGCGAGCGCTGGGAATACGGCGTGGGCATCGACTGGGCCGGCCGCATGGTCGAGGCCGTGAGCGGGCTCTCGCTGGAGGCCTACATGCGCCTGCACCTGTGGCAGCCCCTGGGCATGCACCACACGGGCTTTCACATCACGCCGGAAATGCGCCAGCGCCTGGCGGGCGTGCACCTGCGCGGCGAGGACGGCGCCTTCGCGCCCTTCCCCTTCGAGATCACGCAGGAGCCCGAATTCCACATGGGCGGCGGCGCGCTCTACAGCACCATCGGCGACTACGCGCGCTTCATGCGCATGGTGCTCAACCTGGGGCAGCTCGACGGCGAGCGCGTGCTCAAGCCCGAGACGGTCGCCACCCATCTGATGCTCAACCAGCTGGGCAACGCCCGCGTGCGCCCGCTGCGCGCCGCCATTCCGCTCACGGCGGACGCGGAGTTCTTCCCCGGCCTGCGCAAGAGCTGGAGCCTGGCCTTCCAGATCAACGAGGAAGTGGCGCCCACGGGCCGGGCGGCGGGCAGCCTCTCCTGGGCGGGTCTGGCCAACAGCTTCTTCTGGATCGACCCGCACACCCACATCGCCGGCCTGCTGGCGACGCAGACCTTTCCGTTCGCCGATGCGCGGGTGATGGGCCTGCTGCACGACTACGAGAAAGCCGTGTACGCAGCGCTGGCGGGCTAGCCGCACGGGCCCCAGTTGCGCCCGCTGCCCGGGCTACCAGCCGAAGAACGCCGCCAGCACCAGCGCCGCCTCGGGCGTGAAGGCGCCGGCGGCGAGCCGCGCCTGCAGCTCGGCCAGGGCCAGCGCCTCGAAGCGTTCGACCTCGCCGTCCTGGTTGGCGGGCACGAGGCCGTGCGGCACGGTGGCGCGGAACCAGTCGATGCGCTCGACCATGTAGCCGGTGCCGGCCGCCTCGGCGCCCGCGCCGCCATCGCCGCCGGCCTCGCAGGGGCGGGCGAAGTCCACATGGCCGCCGTGCTCGACGGCCTGCAGCTCGGCGATGGCGAGGCCCGCCTCTTCCCAGGTCTCGCGGGCCAGGGCCTCGTCGAGCGTGTCGGCGGCGGAGACCATGCCACCCATGAGCGTGTCCCACTGGCCCGGGTGCGTGGCCTTGCCGAAGGAGCGCTGCTGCACCCACATCGCGCCCTCGGGCGTGCAGGCCACCAGGTGGACGGCGCGCGTGGCGATGCCCAGCGGCCGCACCGCGCCGCGTTCCACCGTGCCGACGCGCCGGCCGGCCGCATCGGCCACGGCGAGCTGCTCGTCGCGCCAGGGGCCACAGCGGCCGGCGGCGCGCAGGACACGGGCCAGGGCATTGAGCGCGGCGGTGGCATCGCAGGGGCCGGCATCGGCCCGGCGCAACTGCCAGGCGGCCGCTCCGTTTTGCTCATCTTTCGATAGCGAAAGACCCTCGCCAATCAAGGGCTGCAGGCCGATTCCATCGAAAAGATCGGCAGCCACCGAGCCCACCACCTGCCCCGCCACGGCGAAGGGCAGCCGCGGCCGCACGGGCGGGCGCTGGGCGGCGGCGCGGGCGGGCGCGACCCAGGCCGGGCGCGGCAGGGAGGCCAGCGCGCTCACGGCAGCGTGAGGATGGTGCAGCCGGTGGTCTTGCGCGCCTCCAGGTCGCGGTGCGCCTGCTGCACGTCGGCCAGCCGGTAGCGCTGGTCGATATGGATCTTGACCGCGCCGCTTTCCACCACCTCGAAGAGGTCGTCCGCCATGGCCTGGGTGGCCTCGCGGCTGGAGATGTGGGTGAACAGCGTCTGGCGCGTGACGTAGAGCGAGCCCTTGGCGCCCAGGCTGCCGGGCGCGAACGGCGGCACCGGGCCGGAGGCGTTGCCGAAGCTGGCCATGAGGCCGAAGGGGCGCAGGCAGTCGAGCGACTTCTCCCAGGTGTCCTTGCCCACCGAGTCATAGACCACCTTCACGCCTTTGCCGCCGGTGATCTCCTTGACCCGCGCGGCGAAGTCTTCCGTGGCGTAGTTGATGGCGTGCGCCGCGCCGTTGTCCAGCGCCAGCCGGCATTTGGCGTCCGAGCCGGCCGTGCCGATGAGCTGCAGGCCCAGCGCCTTCGCCCACTGGCAGGCGATCAGGCCCACGCCGCCGGCAGCGGCATGGAACAGCACGAAGTCGCCCGGCACCAGGCCTTCGACGGGCAGCGTCTTCTTGAGCAGGTATTGCGCGGTGAGGCCCTTGAGCATCATGGCCGCGCCGGTCTCGAAGTCGATGCCGTCCGGCAGGCGGCAGACGTTCTGCGCGGGCATCACGCGCACCTCGCAGTAGCTGCCGGGCGGGTTGGCGGCATAGGCGGCGCGGTCGCCCACGCGCAGGTGGGTGACGCCCTCGCCCACGGCCTCGACCACGCCGGCGCCTTCCATGCCGATGCCGGCGGGCATCTGCAGCGGGTAGAGGCCGGTGCGGTGATAGACGTCGATGAAGTTCAGCCCCACGGCGTGGTGGCGGATGCGGATCTGGCCCGGGCCGGGCTGGCCGACTTCGACGTCGGCCACATGCAGCTCTTCGGGGCCGCCATGCTGGCGGATCTGGACGGCGAGGCTCATGGGGAAGGTTCTCCGGAAGGAAGCGAGGGAAGAGGAAGGACGGGGGATGGCGCGCGCCGCATCCTGCCATGTTTCCCGGCGCCCTGCAGGGCGGGCGGCCCGGTCCAGCGGCTACAGTTGCGGCCCATGACGCAACGACTTTCGCCCTCCACGGTGGGCATGCTGACCGCCGCGCCGCTCCTGTGGGCCGGCAATGCGGTCGTGGGCCGGCTGGTGCACACCATGGTGCCGCCGCTCACCCTGAATTTCATCCGCTGGGTGCTGGCCTTCGCCATCCTGCTGCCCCTGGCCTGGCGCGTGCTGCGGCCGGACAGCCCGCTCTGGCCGCACTGGCGGCGCTACGCGCTGCTGGGCCTTCTGGGCATCGGCTGCTACAACGCGCTGCAATACCTGGCGCTGCAGACCTCCACGCCGCTGAACGTGACGCTGGTCGGCTCGGGCCTGCCGGTGTGGATGCTGGTGATCGGCGCCCTCTTCTTCGGCGCGCCGGTGACGCGCCGGCATGTGATGGGCGCGCTGCTGTCCATCGCCGGGGTGCTGGTGGTGCTGAGCCGGGGCGAATGGGGGCAGCTGCTGGCGCTGCGCCTGGTGCCGGGCGATCTCTTCATGGTGCTGGCCACCGTGTGCTGGGGCTTCTACAGCTGGCTGCTGGCACGCACCAGCGAACCCGCCTCGGTGCGCACGGACTGGGCCGCCTTCCTGCTCGCGCAGATGGTGTTCGGTCTGGCCTGGTCGGGCGCCTTCACGGGGGCCGAATGGGCGCTGGCGCCGCGGCACATCGCCTGGGGCTGGCCGCTGGCGGCCGCGCTGGCCTTCATCGCCGTGGGCCCGGCCGTGCTGGCCTACCGCTGGTGGGGCGTGGGCGTGCAGCGCGCGGGCCCGGCGGTGGCGAGCTTCTTCATCAACCTGACGCCGCTCTTCGCGGCAGTGCTCTCGGCCGCCTTCCTGGGCGAAGTGCCGCACCTCTATCACGCGGCGGCCTTCCTGCTCATCGTTGCGGGCATCGTGGCGTCTTCGCGGCGCTGACCGCGCCGGCGTACCAGCCTCCGGATAGCCCCAGGCGCTTACCGGGCCTGCATCGCTTGCTACTTAATCGATAGCGCCGGGCGCCGCCTTGGCCGCCGCTTCCGCCTGCGCCTGCTCCCGCGACCGCTCCAGGGCCAGCGCACGCAGCTGGGCGGCGGGCATGGGGCGGCCCAGCAGGTAGCCCTGGTACAGGTGGCAGCCGAAGCTGGCGAGGAAGTCGCGCTGCGCCTCGGTCTCCACGCCTTCGGCGATCACTTCGAGCTCCAGGTTGCGCGCCATGCCGATGATGGTCTGCACGATCACGCTGTCGGTGTGGCGCAGGCCCAGGTTGCGCACGAACGACTGGTCGATCTTGAGCTGGTGCAGCGGCAGCTGCGTGAGGTAGGCCAGCGACGAGTAGCCGGTGCCGAAATCGTCCACCGAGAAGCGCACGCCCTTGGTGCGCAGCAGGTGCATCTTGGCGACGGATTCCTCCACGTTGTCCAGCACCAGCGACTCGGTCAGCTCCAGCTCCAGCAGGTGGGGCCGGATGCCGGTCTTCTGGATGACCTGGATCAGCTGGGGCACGAAGTCGGCCTGGTGGAACTGCCGCGCGCTCACGTTCACGGCCAGGTGCAGGTGGCGCAGCAGCGGGTCGTGCTCCCACAGAGCGAGCTGTTCGCAGGCGGTGCGCAGCACCCACTGGCCCAGCGGCACGATGAATTCGCTGTCTTCGGCCACGCCGATGAACTGGCCCGGCATCACCAGGCCGCGCTGCGGGTGCTGCCAGCGGATCAGCGCCTCGACGCCCACCAGCCGCCCCGAGAGCGTGCACTGCGGCTGGTAGTGCAGCACGAACTGCCCGAAGGTCAGCGCCTCGCGCATGTCGGCCTCCAGCTTGGCGCGCGCGCTGATGGCTTCCTGCATGGCCGGATCGAAGAAGCACAGCCCGTTGCCGCGCTGCGCCTTGACCTGGTACATGGCGATGTCGGCCTGCTTGAGCAGCTCGGCCGCCGACTGCGACTTGTGGCCGAACAGGGTCGCGCCGATGCTGCAGGTGTGCTGGTGCGCATAGGCGCCCAGCTGGTAGGGCTGGTTCAGGTGGTGCAGGATCTTCTCGCCGATGCGGCGGGTGGTGGCCGCGGCCTCCTCGCTGTCGCTGGAGAGGTCGCGCAGCATGACCACGAACTCGTCCCCGCCCAGCCGGGCCACGGTGTCGGTGGCGCGCACCGCGCCCGACAGCCGCCGCGCCACCTGCTGCAGCAGCTGGTCGCCCACCTCGTGGCCCAGCGTGTCGTTGAGGGTCTTGAACTCGTCCAGGTCGAGGAACAGCAACGCGCCGCGCTCGCCCGAGCGTTCGGCGGCCGACTCGGCCTGGTTCAGCCGGTCCAGCAGCAGCCGGCGGTTGGGCAGGCCGGTCAGCGGGTCGTAGAAGGCCAGGCTCTCGATCTCGGCCGAGGCGCGGCGCATGTCGGTCACGTCGTTGTACGAGATGACCATGCCGCCGTCGGGCGTGGCGCGCTCGGTGATCTGGATGCAGTGGCCGTTGGGCAGCTCCTGCTCGTGCGTGCCGCGCGGAAAGCGCTGCTGCAGCATGCGCTGCCCCACCCACTCGCGGCGGGCGGCGGTGTCGTCGGTGGACAGCAGGTGGCGGGCGGACTCCTCCAGCAGTTCCTGGAACGGCATGCCCACGCGCACCACCGGCGCCAGCCAGGGGTAGATCTCCACGAAGCGCGGGTTCCACTGCAGCACGCGGTGCATGGAGTCGAGCAGCAGAAAGCCGGTGATGAGCGAGGTCAGCGCCTGCTGCAGCGTGGCCTGCGATTGCTTCATGGCGCGGCGCGCCCGGTTCATGCGGTTGAGATAGGCCACCGAGAAGCCCGCCGCCGCCAGCAGCGTGATGCCGAACATCAGCGTGACCAGCACGATGGCATTGCGCTCCGAGCGCCAGTTCGCCAGCGCGGCCTGCACCGGCAGGCTGGCGGAGATCCACAGGTCCGGATAGAGGATGGGCCGGGCCACCACCAGCGCCGGCACGCCGGACAGGCGCGCGGACAGGTTCCAGCGCGCCAGGCCGCTGCTCACGGCCAGCGAGGCATCCGGATCGCTGGAATTGCCCGAGTCGCCGGCGGCGGGCTTGCCCTCGCGGCGGGGGGTGCCGGCGACATCCGTGCCGGCCATCAGCACCAGGTCGGCCAGCGGCATCACCGTGGCCGAGCGGCGCATCTCGCCCCGGCCGGACACGCCCAGCAGCACGTCGCCCGCGCCGTGCTCCATCGTCACTTCGAGCGCGGGAATGTCGGCCCCCTGCATGAGCACCGACACCAGCATGTTGACCGGCACCTGGGCCAGCGCCAGCAGCCGCCGCTCCCGGCTCACCTGCAGCGTGCGGGCGAAGAAGATCACCCGCTCCGAACTGGAGAAGCTGACCGTGGGCGGGCTGGCCACCAGCACCGGCACGGGCTGGCTGATGGCCTCGTCGAAGAAGCCCGGCGGCAGATCGCGCGCCGCGTTCAGGCCCGACAGGTCCGACGCGGCCACGACCTTGCCGCTTTCGTCCATCACCGCCACGTAGCGCACCATGAGGTTCTGGCGGGCCGCGCTGCGCAGCAGCTGCCGCGCGCCCTGCCCGGAGAGCTCCTCGTCGACGCTGCCGGGCAGGTCGAGCAGTTCGCCCGTGCTGGCCAGCAGCACGTCGAACGACAGCAGCGAGCGGTTCATCGCCGCCTCGGCGCCCGAGATGAAGCGCACCACCTGGGCCTCGCTCTCGGACAGGGCCGTGTTGCGCACGTTCCAGATCAGCAACGCGGTCGCCAGCACCAGGGCCGTCAGCAGGCAGCCCGCCGCCGCCCACACGGCGATACGGGTATTGGTGGAACTGGGCTCGAAGTGCTTCATGGTCCGACGAAGATATCCGCACCGCGGCCCGTGGTACCGATGGTGCGGGCCCAGATCTGGTCGCAGCGCACGGCGCAGCGGCGCAGCCAGCGGGGCAGCACGGTGGTGCGGAAGATTTCAACACGCAGGCGCTCGTCCGCCTCGGACACGGGCACCAGCGTCATGGCGCCCCGCCGGCCCGTGCGGCAGTCGGAGCGGCCCAGATTGCAGGCCACGCCCTCGGAGGTCTCGCGCTCGGCGCTGTCCCAGATCGCGGCTTCCAGGCGGGCGAGTTCGGTGCGCAGCAGCTGGCGGTCCTCGGGCGGCAGGGCGTTCCAGGCCGCACGGTTGGCCCCGAACACCGCCATGCCCCAGTTGAGCGGCAGCGGATGCAGATAGCGCGTGAGCGTATCCACCCCCAGCGTGTTGCCGGCCATGCCGCCGGTCACCGCGCATTCGGTGTCGCCCGACTCCAGGCTGTTGCGCTGCTGCGTGAAGCTGGTCACCACGGGCTCGGCGCCCACGGCGGCGATGAAGTCCGCCTGCGCCGGGGAAGACACGCGCACGCGCCGGCCCCGCAGGTCGCTCAGGCCTTTGAGCGGGTGCTTGCAGAACGTGATCTGCGCGGGGTAGATGTAGAGCGCCAGCAGCTCCACGCCCTGCTCCTGCCGCAGCGCCTGCTCCAGATAGGGGCGGAACGCCGCGGTGGCCGCGCGCAGGCTGGCGACGTCGCCGCTCAGGCCCGGCAGATCGACGGCGGTGTATTGCGGATAGATCGATGAGAAGGAACTCATCAGCGCCGTGCCGAAGGGCACCACGCCCAGCTGCAGCAGGCGCAGCATCTCGACGCCGGGAATGCCGGCCCGGTCGAACGGCACGATGTCGGCCGAGAGGCGGCCGCCGCTCAGGCGCGGCAGCTCGGCGGTCCAGAACGGATGCTCGAAACGGGTGTACTGGCTGATGCCGCCCAGCCCGCCCACCACCCGCAGGCGGATGGGCGCGCCGGCCTGCTTGGCCGCTCGCGGCTGCGCGCCCGGGGCACTGGCCGACGCCGCAGCCGATGCGGGCGCGGCGGGGGCTGCTGGCGCCAGCTGCGGGGCCGCCGGGGCCGATGCGGCCGAAGCACACGCGCACAGGCATGCCGCCAGCCGCCTAGGGCCGGAGCGAACGAGCAGCGAAAGCGGTGAGAGCGACGAGAACGGCATCCGCGACATGGCATGACCCCTTGAATCGGGCGCAGCATCGGCAGACGCGTCCCGGCCCGTATGGCCGCCATTTTGCGTGGCGGCGGTGCCGGGAGGTGGAATGGGCCTGACTGCCGCCGAATGCATCATGACGGCGGCCGCCCAGCCCCGGGCTGCCGCCCGCGCCTCAGAAGGTGCCGCCGTAGGCACCTCCGTCCGCCAGCACGTTCTGGCCGGTCATGTAGCCGGCCTGCACGCTGCAGAGGAAGGCGCAGATGGCGCCGAATTCCTGCGGCGTGCCATAGCGCCCGGCGGGAATGGCGGCCTGCTGCGCGCGGCGCACGTCGTCCACGCTCTTGCCGGACTTGGAGGACGCGGCCTTCACCGTGGCCGCGAGCCGGTCGGTGTCGAACTTTCCGGGCAGCAGGTTGTTGATGGTCACGCCCCGCGCAGCGATGCCGCTGCGCGCCGTGCCGGCCACGAAGCCGGTGAGCCCGCTGCGCGCGCCGTTGGACAGGCCCAGGATGTCGATGGGCGCCTTCACCGCGCTGGAGGTGATGTTGACGATGCGGCCGAAGCCGCGCCCGGCCATGCCGTCCACCGTGGCCTTGATGAGCTCGATGGGCGTGAGCATGTTGGCGTCCACCGCCTTGATCCAGGCCTCGCGGTCCCAGTCGCGGAAGTCGCCCGTGGGCGGGCCGCCCGCATTGGTGACCACGATGTCGAACGCCGTGCCCGGGCCGCCCGGCACCGCGAACGCGGCGGCTCGGCCTTCGGTCGTGGTGATGTCGGCCGCCACGGAGAGCACCACGGGCTGCGGCCCCTTCATGCCGCCCGCCCGCGTGGCGTCGTCGGAGGCCGCGACCAGATGCGCGGCCGCCTGGGCCAGCGCCTCGGCATTGCGCGCATTGATGACGACGTTGACGCCCTCGCGCACCAGTGCCTCGGCGCAGCCCAGCCCCAGGCCCTTGCTGGCGCCGCACACCAGCGCCCACTTACCGGCGATACCCAGATCCATAAATCAAACGCTCCTGTGGCGGCCTTGGGGCCGCTATATCGGTTCGCCGGAATCATAGTGGCGAACAACGAAACGACCGCGCTGCGGTGGCTATCGCAGCGCCCTGCCGATTGCCTTCGCCTCAGAACGTGAACACGTTCTCAGCCCCCGCGCGGCCGGGCCATGCGCGTGAACACGAAGATGCCCGCCATCACCAGCACCGTGCCCACCGCCACGGCCGGAGTGAAGGGCTCGCCCAGCAGCCACACGCCCAGCAGGATGGTGGACAGCGGGCCGATCATGCCGGTCTGCGCCGTCAGGTCCGCCCCGATGCGCTCGATGGCCAGCATCACCAGCAGCACCGGCACCGCCGTGCAGAGCGTGGCGTTGAGCAGCGACAGCCAGATCACCTCCGGCGCCACCCACGCGGCCGACAGCGGCCGCAGCACCGCGAACTGCAGCAGGCAGAAGAGGCACGCCACCGTGGTGGCCAGCCCCACCAGCCGCAGCGCGCCCAGGCGCCGCACCATCTCGCCGCTGTAGACGAGGTACACCGCATAGCTCACCGCCGAGAGGAACACCAGCAGCACGCCCCAGGCCACGTGCGCGCCCTGCAGGCGCACCTCGGTGCCGAACACCAGCAGCACGCCGCAGTAGCTGATGGCCATGCCCAGCAGCTGCCCCCAGCGCACGCGGCGTCCGTAGAGCACCCAGCCCAGCAGCACGACCAGCGTGGGGTTGAGATAGAGGATCAGCCGCTCCAGGCTGGCGCTGATGTAGGCCAGCCCCGCGAAGTCGAGAAAGCTCGCCAGGTAGTAGCCCGTGAAGCCCAGCCAGGCCACGCCCGCCCAGTCGCGCCGCGTGAGCGGCGCACGGCCCCGGCTGGACCACCACGCCATGGCCGCGAAGATCGGCAGCGCGAACAGCATGCGGTACATGATGAGCGTGACCGCATCCACCCCGTGCCGGTAGGCCAGCTTGACGATGATGGCCTTGGCGCTGAAGGCGATGGCGCCGAAGAAGGCCAGCACGAGGCCGAGGGACAGCGCGGGCCTGCGCTGCGGCGGCGACGGCGGAGCTGGTGGAGGTGGGGAGGATGGATCGAGCGACATGAAGGCGGGAATGGCAGGAACGGAGCGGCGCCGTGGCGAAGGCGCGACGCCAAGGGCAGCCCCCAATTGTCGCGGCGTGCCGGCGGCCCCAATGCAAACGGCACCCGAAGGTGCCGTCTCGTTGCAGCAGGCCAGGCACCGCCAGTCGCGGCGCCGGCCCGGGGGCGGTTTCGTCAGTCCTCGACGAAGGCCTCTTCGCGCTTGTTCTTCACGGCCGGCAGCAGCACGATGATGAGCAGCAGCACGGCGGCGGCCAGCAGGCCCGCGGAGATGGGGCGCGTGACGAACACGCTCCAGTCGCCGCGCGAGAGCAGCAGCGCCCGGCGCAGGTTCTCTTCCATCATCGGGCCCAGGATGAAGCCCAGCAGCAGCGGCGCGGGTTCGGTGCCCAGCTTGTAGAAAACATAGCCGATGAAACCGAAGATGCCCACCAGCCACACGTCGAAGGTGTTGTTGTTGGTGCCGTAAACGCCCACCGCGCAGAAGAGCACGATGGAGGGGAACAGCCAGCGGTAGGGCACGGTCAGCAGCTTGATCCACATGCCGATCAGCGGCAGGTTCAGGATGATGAGCATGGCGTTGCCCAGCCACATCGAGGCGATCAGGCCCCAGAACAGCTCGGGGTTGCTGGTCATCACCTGCGGGCCCGGCTGGATGTTGTGGATGGTCATGGCACCCACCATCAGCGCCATCACGGCGTTGGGCGGAATGCCCAGCGTGAGCAGCGGGATGAAGGAGGTCTGCGCACCGGCGTTGTTGGCCGATTCGGGAGCCGCCACACCGCGGATGTTGCCCTTGCCGAAAGGCACTTCGCCCGGTTTCAGCTTGGTCTTCTTCTCGATGGTGTAGGCCGCGAAGGCCGCCAGCAGCGCGCCGCCGCCGGGCAGGATGCCCAGGGCAGAGCCCAGGGCCGTGCCGCGCAGCACGGCGGGAATCATGCGCTTGAAGTCTTCCTTGGTGGGGAACAGGCCCTGCACCTTGGCCGTGAACACCTCGCGGTCCTCCTCGGGCTTGGAGAGGTTGGCGATGATCTCGCCGTAGCCGAACACGCCCATGGCGATCACGACGAAGTTGATGCCGTCGGTCAGCTCTGGGATGTCGAAGCTGTAGCGGGCCACGCCCGAGTTCACATCGGTGCCCACCAGGCCCATCAGCAGGCCCAGCACGATCATGGCCACGGCCTTGAGCAGCGAGCCCGAAGCCAGCACCACGGCGCCGATCAGGCCCAGCACCATCAGCGAGAAGTATTCTGCCGGGCCGAACTTGAAGGCGACCTCCGTCAGCGGCGGCGCGAAGGCGGCCAGGATCAACGTGCCCACGCAGCCGGCGAAGAACGAGCCCAGGCCGGCGGCGGCGAGCGCCGGGCCCGCACGGCCCTTGCGCGCCATCTGGTAGCCGTCGATCACGGTGACCACCGAGGATGATTCTCCCGGCAGGTTCACCAGGATGGCGGTGGTCGATCCGCCGTACTGCGCGCCGTAGTAGATGCCGGCCAGCATGATGAGCGCGGCCACAGGCGGCAGCGCGTAGGTGGCGGGCAGCAGCATGGCGATGGTCGCCACGGGCCCGATGCCGGGCAGCACGCCGATCAGCGTCCCCAGGATACAGCCGATCAGGCAGTAGATGAGGTTCTGGAAGGTGAAGGCGACGCCGAAGCCGGTCGCCAGGTTGTCAAACAATTCCATGGTTTTCGATGCTCCCGCTCAACCCGAAATGAAACTGGGCCAGACGGGGAACTGGAGTTTCAGCGCCCAGACGAAAGCCACGTAGCTGCCCGCAGCCAGCACGGTTGCCAGCAGGAACGTTTCCTTGTAATTGACCTTCTCGCCGGCATGCGCGGCGATGAACACCAGGCCGTAGATGGCCACCATCAGGCCCATGGCCGGCACGCCGAAGCTCGGCAGGCCCGCCAGCAGGATGCCGAAGGCGAAGTTGGACGCCAGGATGAAGAAGATCTGCTTCCAGGCCCACTTGCCGATCTTGTCGCCGTCGGCGCTTTCCACCACGGTGGAATAGAACACGATGGCGCCACCCAGGATGGCCAGCAGGATGCCCAGGATCAGCGGGAAGTAGCCCGGGCCCATGCGCGCGCCGGAGCCCACGCTGTAGGTCGTGGCGCCCACGGCGAACGCGACCCCCACGCCCATGAACATGAGCCCTGAAAAGAAGTCTTTCTGACTCTTGATTTTCACGAAAACATCTCCTTACGGGAAATTGACAGGCGATTGTGCAGCCCGGCCTTGACCGTATCGTTGTGGATACCACCTACCGCGCGCCTAGGGAAAACCGCAGGGCGCGAACGGCCCCGAAGGCGCACGCGCGCCAGGGCATCCGGGGCCCGCGCAGGGCCCGCGGGGCTCACTCCATCGGCGGGGTGGAGGCGATGACTTCGTCGAGCGTGGTCAGGCCCTCGGCCACGCGCAGCGCGCCTGCGAGGCGCAGCGGGCGCATGCCGTCCTGCACGGCCTGGCGGCGCAGCTGGTCGATGGAGGGCGTCTGGTGGATGCGCTCCTTGAGCGCCTCGCTCACGGTGAGCAGCTCGTAGAGGCCCATGCGGCCGCGGAAGCCGGTCATGCGGCAGTCCACGCAGCCCACCGGGCGGTAGGGCTGGTAGCTGCCGGTGAGCTTCCAGGGCTTGACGACCTCGGCCAGCGCCTCGGGCCGGGCCTCGGTATCGCGCACGCGGCACTGGCGGCAGAGCGTGCGCACCAGCCGCTGCGCCAGCACGCCCAGCAGCGTGGCGTTGATGAGATAGGGCGGCACGCCCAGCTCCATGAGCCGGGTCACGGCGCTGGGCGCGTCGTTGGTGTGCAGCGTGCTGAAGACGAGGTGGCCGGTGAGCGCCGCCTGCACCGCCATGTCGGCCGTGGCCAGGTCGCGGATCTCGCCCACCATGAGCACGTCCGGGTCCTGGCGCATCAGCGCGCGCAGGCCTTCGGCGAAATTGAAGTCCAGCTGCGGCTGCACCTGCGTCTGGTTGAAGCTGGGCTCGATCATCTCGATCGGGTCCTCCACCGTGCTCACGTTGACCTCTTCGGTCGCCACGCGCTTGAGCGTGGAATAGAGCGTGGTGGTCTTGCCCGAGCCGGTGGGCCCGGTCACCAGGATGATGCCGTGCGGGCGCTTGACAAGCTGCTCCCAGCGCTGCGCGTCGTGCTGCGAGAAGCCCAGCGCGTCCAGGTCCTTGACGGCGTTGTCGGGGTCGAAGATGCGCATCACCATCTTCTCGCCGAAGGCGGTGGGCAGGGTCGAGAGGCGCATTTCCACCTCTTCGCCGCGCGGGTTGCGGGTCTTGATGCGGCCGTCCTGCGGGCGGCGGCGCTCGACCACGTCCATGCGGCCCAGCAGCTTCACGCGCGCCACCATGGCGTTGAGCACGCCCATGGGCATCTGATAGACCGGGTGCAGCACGCCGTCGATGCGGAAGCGGATCACGCCCTGCTCGCGGCGCGGCTCCAGGTGGATGTCGCTGGCGCGCTGGTCGAAGGCGTACTGCCAGAGCCAGTCCACCACGCGGACCACGCCTTGGTCGTTGGCGTCGAGCTGCTTGTTGCTCTGGTTCAGCTCCACCAGTTGCTCGAAGCTGCCGGCGCCGCTGTTGCCGCCGGATTTCTGCGCCGCGCGTACCGACTTGGCCAGCGCGAAGAATTCGGCCGTGTAGCGCTGGATGTCCAGCGGGTTGGCGACCACGCGGCGCACGCGGCGGCGCGACTGGCGCTCCACCTCGGCCACCCAGTCGTCGATGAAGGGCTCGGCCGTGGCCACCACCACTTCCTGCGGCGTCACCTGCACGGGCAGCACCTTGTGGCGCTCGGCGTAGCTCGCGCTCATGGCGTCGGCCACGCGGCCCACGTCCACCTTCAGCGGATCGATGCGCAGATAGGTCAGGCCGCTGCGGTTGGCCACGTACTGCGTGAGCATCTCCACGTCCAGCGGCTTGCCGTCGGCCGCGCGCGCCATAGCCACATTGGCCAGCCGCACCAGCGGGTGCTGGCGGCTCTCGGCCTGGGCGCAGCGGGCGATGGTTCGGTCGGCCTCCTCGCCGGCGATGACGCCGTCGGCGCGCAGCCATTCGACGATGCGCCGCCAGTCGAGCGGGCCGGCGGGGGTGGCGGAAGCGGCAGCAGCGGTGGCGGGGGCATCCATGGCGGGTCTTCCGGTGTCAGCCCACGGGCTTGAAGACGCGCGGCCACTTGGCAGCCGGCAGGTCCCAGCGGGCCTGCACGGCCTCCGCGCGGGCCAGCAGATCGGCGCGCTTGGGCGCCGTGGGCGTGCGCTGGGCCAGCACCACGGTGTTGCCCTCGCGCGTGGGCTTGAAGGCCCAGAGCGCGTCGGCGCCGAAGGCCTCGGCCATCTTGCCCAGGCTGCGTTCGTAGCTGGAAGAGCGGCCGAAGAGGTTGACGGTCATGGCGCCGTCGTCGGTCAGCAGGGCGCGGCAGTCGGCATAGAACTCGGCGCTGTCGAGCACGGGCGCGGCGGCCTCGTGGTCGTACAGATCGACCGCCAGCGCATCGACCGTGCCCAGCCATTCGGGCTTGCGGATCTCGCGGGCGGCATCGGCCAGCACCACGCGCAGCTTGGCGCCGTCGGGCGGCAGCTTGAACCAGCTGCGGCAGACGGCCAGCACCTGCGGGTTGAGCTCGATGGCGGTGCAGCACATGCGCAGCTTCTTGTGGCAGAACTTGGTGATGGCGCCCGCGCCCAGGCCCAGCTGCATGGCGTGGCGCTTGCCCACGCTGGCCGGCTCCACGAAGAGCAGCCAGGCCATCATGCGCTGCACGTATTCCAGCTCGATATCGAAGGGATCGGCCACGCGCATGGAGCCCTGGATCCAGGGCGTGCCCAGATGCAGGTGGCGCACGTCGCCGTCTTCGGAGACGCTGACTTCGGGCAGTTCGGCCGCGGATTTCTTGCGGGCCGGCGCACGCGCGGCGGAGGGTTGGGGGGCGGTCGTCGAATCAGTCACATCAAAAATCAGGTCAGATCAGGTCAGGTCAGGTCAGGTCAGGTCAGTCAGTCGCATCAATCCGGCAGGCCGAAAGGGGCCAGGGCCTCCGCCCAGGCCGCGCATTTGCGCTCGAAGCTCCAGGAAGCGTTCGCCGGGCTGGTCGATGGCAGCCTCAAGGAGGCGATGGCGCCCTCGCCGCCCGCGTCCTGAGGCGGCAGCCCCAGGCTGGCGCGCACGGCACGGGCATGGCGGAAGCTTTCCCCGCCATTGTGGGCGATGGCGGCCAGCGCCGGCACGGTGGCGCGCAAGGCCGCGAAATCGTTGACCACGGCGTTGCGGATGTCCGCGTCCAGGCTGCCTTCGCGCTCGCAGGCGGCATAGACGTCCCACAGGCCCAGCCCCCGCGCCAGCAGCCAGGCGCAGCGGCCGGCGTAGTCGCCGGGCCCGGGCTGCGGCTGGCCCGGCCAGAGCGCCTGCAGGATGCGCCAGAACTGGTTCTGCGGATGGCCGTAGTACTGCCCTGCCCGAAGCGAGGCCACGCCCGGAAAGCTGCCCAGGATGAGCACGCGCGTGCCCGCCGCCACCACGGGCGGCAGGCCGGTGAGCGGCGGTGCGGCGAGAGGGGTAGGCATGGCGGGCACGGGGCTGGGAATCATCTGGTCTTTGCTACCAAAAATATAGCTCATCGCCCAGGATGGACCTGGGCTGGCGGCCCAAAACGCTCAGATATCCGGGCACAGGGCACGCAGGCGCGGCAGCGCCTCGATGGCGTTGGCGCTGCTGGCGCGGGCCAGCTCGGCCACCGGCATGCCGCGCAGCGCGGCGATCGCCTCGGCGATGCGCGGCAGCTCGCCCGGCGCATTGCGCGCCGCGGGCACGCCGGCCGCGCGCTGGGCGGCCGTCACGTAGAGCCAGTGCGGCGGGATGTCGGGCGCATCGGTTTCCAGCACCAGCGATGCGAGCGGCAGCTCGGCCGCCAGCCGGCGCAGCTGCAGCGCCCGGTCGTAGGTGACGGCACCACCGAAGCCCAGCTTGAAGCCCAGGCCGATGAAGGCCTCGGCCTGCTGCCGGCTGCCGTTGAAGGCGTGGGCGATGCCGCCCGTCACGGGAATGTCGCGCAGGCCCTTGAGCACCTTGTCCACCGAACGGCGCGTGTGCAGGATCACCGGCAGGCCGAAGCGCTGCGCCAGCCGCAGCTGGGCGCGGAAGATCGCTTCCTGCCGCGCGGCATCCAGGCCGGGCACGAAGAAATCCAGGCCGATCTCACCCACGGCCACCAGGTGCGGGTCGGCCTGGTGGGCGGCCAGCGCATCCTCCAGCGCGGGCAGGTCGCCGTCCTGCGCGCCGGGGGTGAAGAGCGGGTGGATGCCCAGCGCATAGCTGTCGCCATGGCGGTGGGCGAGCTGGCGCACGGCGTCCCAGTTGGCCCGCTCCACCGCCGGCAGCACGCAGTGGGCCACGCCGCGTCCGGCGGCCTCGTGGCGCGTGGCGTCGGCATGCGCCTGGCCGCCGTGGGCGACGAATTCGTCGAGGTGTACGTGGGTGTCTATCCATGCGGCCATGCGCCGATGATGCCAGCCGCACCATGCCCGGGCTGAAGTGCGCCCAGGAAACACGCAGACACAAATTGGGGCGCTCGTTCCGTGCTACCGTCAGCGCAGCAATCTTTCCCGGGCCGCGAGCGTTCCGGCGTGCAGCGCCAGCCCCCCGGCACCTGCTCGCCTGGGCGACACTGGCCCCTTTCTTTGGTTATGAGGTGACAGACAGCATGCCCCGGTTCGGCCGCTTGCGCTCATCACAGTCGGCCGGGCAGCAGGGCCTCGGCACCGCCCGCACTCCCGCATCCGGCCCCGCCGCGCCCGCAGGCCACCCCCATGCGATCTGGTACGGCAGCGCCATCGGCGTGCTCGGCACTCTGCTGGCCGTCAGCGTCTGGTGGGGCCTGCAGCGCGTGCCGGCACCCACCGCCGCCTCCACCCCCCAGCCGCCGGCGCCCGCGCCCGCGTCCGCGTCCACGGCAACGACCTTCAGCCAGCACGAGATCGACGAGGCCGTGCGGCGCTCGCTGGAAAGCCGCCCCCTGCCATCGCCCGCCACCCGCGCCGCCGCGGCGGTGGCGCCCTCGGTCGTGCGCGTGGTGGGCTACGGGCGCACGCGCAAGGGCCGGGAGTTCGAGCGCGGCATCGGCACCGGCGTGGTGGTGGTGGAACGCGGCGTCATCCTCACCAACCTGCACGTCGTCAAGGGCGCCTACCGCATCAACGTGACCTTCGCCGACGGCTCCGATTCGCAGGCCAAGGTGACCGGCATGCAGCCGCAGAACGACATCGCCGTGCTGCAGGCCCAGCGCGTGCCCGACCACCTGCAGGCCGCGCCGCTGCGCTCCACCCAACACCTGCGGCCCGGCGACCAGGTGGTGGCGCTGGGCTTTCCGTTCGGCATCGGGCCGTCGGTGTCGGCGGGCGTGGTCTCGGGCCTGCATCGCGAATTCGAATCGCCCGACGGCGGCCAGGAGATCAGCAACCTGATCCAGTTCGACGCCGCCGCCAACCCCGGCAACTCCGGCGGCCCGCTGGTCACCATGGACGGCGAGGTGGTCGGCATCGTCACCGCCATCCTCAACCCCACGACGGCGCGCACCTTCATCGGCATCGGCTTCGCCGTGCCCATCGAGAACGCGACCGCCGCCATCGGCAGGCAGGTGCGCTGAATCCCGCTCCGCCGGGCAGCCCAGCGACAAATAAAAAAGCCATGCACCTCCGAAGAGATGCATGGCTTTCAGCCACTGCGCGGCTTGGGGCTCAGGGCGCCTTGGCCACCGCAGGCGCGGGAGCCGTGCCCGTGACAGGAGCGCCTTCCTTTTCCGCGGAACGATCGAACACCAGGGTCTGACCGAACACCAGTTGGACCCAGGTGGGGTAGGTGTAGGCGGTGCCCTTGTTGTGATCGATGATGGCGCCGATACCGCCGCCGAAGATGATGTTGCCCGCCAGGCCCGCATTCGCGCGGGAGATGCCACGGCCTACGGCGTCGGGCTGCTGCGGGTCCTTGCAGACGATGTCCAGATCCTTGCCGGAGCGGCGCACCAGCGTGGTCACGCCCGACTTGGCCTGGGTGGTGCCGTAGTCATTGGTCAGGCTGCATTCGGCACCCGCCACCATCTCGCCCTGGCTGTTCTTGGTTTCGATCTTGATCGGCTGCGTGGTGTCGTTGACGATCGATGCGCAGCCCGTCAGCGCCACAGTGGCGGCCACGATGGCGCCAGAAATCATGCGTTGCATATCCATCCCTCTCTTCGCTTGTCGCTTTGTTGTGAACTCGGCGGATTGTATGGCCCTGTAACAGGGACTTTTGGGCAAACGGCACTGGTACTTGCCCGCACAATCCGGGGCTTTTCCCTCATTCTCTGATCGCCCATGTCCGGAACCACCGACACCACCGCAGCGCAACGCCCCGAACTCCCCGACCATCTCTCCATCGACCCGCGCAGCGCCTTCCATGTGCCCGCCGTGTTCGAGCACGACATCGGCATCCGCCTCAACGGCAAGGAACGGTTCGACGTGGAGGAATACTGCGTGAGCGAAGGCTGGGTCAAAGTGCCCGCCGGCAAGACGCTGGACCGCAAGGGCCGGCCGCTGCTGATCAAGCTCAAGGGCACGGTCGAAGCGTTCTACAAGTAAGCGCGGCCCGCGCGCTGCGATGCAGGCGAGGCATCGCAGCGCAGGCGGCGGCAGCCACGGCCCCTTGCGGCCGATAGGTGGCCGATATGCGGCCAGCCAACGGCGGACAACGCCGCGCCACGCTCCGGCGGGATTGTGGCTGATAACGATTTTCATTTAGAATTTTCGGCTGATCCGCCCGACTGACCCGCGGCCCGGCCCCTGGGCTGCGGGCCCGGTCTTCTTTCTGGCGGCCCCCGGCTGCCCCGCAGCCGGCCGGGGCCCTCGTTGACCACGCCTTGCCGCCGCCCATGACCGCAGATACTCCCCGCCCTCTTTCCGGCGCGCCACGCCTTCGCCTGAGCGATGCCGCGCGCCATCGCTGGGCCGTCGTCTTCCGCGCCATCGCCGCCATCGCCGGCGGCTATGTGCTGGCGGCGCTGTGCTCGACGGCGCTGGCGCTGTGGCTGCCGCTGGCGCGCGCCGAGGCCGTCACCACCGGCGCCCTGGCCTCGTTCGCGGTGTATGCAGGCGCGGTGATGTGGGCCTTCGCGGCGCGCACCGCCGGGCGCGCCTGGGCCGGCATCGCCTGGCCGTGCGCCGTGCTGGGCACGGCGGTGTGGCTCACGCTGCGCGGCGCGGGGAGCGCGGCATGAAGGGCGGCTTCCGCCAGTCGATGGCCTGGCTGCACACCTGGTCGGGCCTGCTGGTCGGCTGGGTGCTGTTCATGGTGTTCGCCTCGGGCACCTCGGCCTATTTCCGGGAAGAGATCAGCTTCTGGATGAAGCCCGAGCTGCACCGCACGCCCGCCGAGCCGGCCGCAGAGCAGGCCCAGGCGGTGGACCAGGCCCTGCGCCTGCTGGAGCGCGAGGGCGCCGGCAGCCCGCGCTGGACCATCGGCCTGCCGGACGCGCGCGACCCCTCCGTGCAGGTGTCGTGGCTGCAGCCCAAGCCCCCCGCAGGCGGCGGCGCCCGCCCGCGCCCCCTGACCGTGAACCTGGACCCGGCCACGGGCGAGCGCCTGGCCGACACCCGCGCCACGCGCGGCGGCGACTTCCTCTACCGCCTGCATTTCGACCTGCACTACATGCCCGCCATGTGGGCGCGCTGGATCATCGGCTTTTGCGCCATGTCCATGCTGGTGGCCATCGTCAGCGGCGTCGTCACGCACCGGCGCATCTTCAGCGACTTCTTCACCTTCCGCCCCCGCAAGGGCCCGCGTTCCTGGCTGGACGCGCACAACGCCGCCGCCGTGCTGGCGCTGCCCTTCCACCTGATGATCACCTACACCGGGCTGGTCACGCTGATGTTCATGTACATGCCCTGGGGCGCGCAGGCGGTCTACAAGGGCGACGAGAAGACCTTCACCGCGGAAGCCTTCCCCAACGCCCGCGCCAACGTGCCGCAGAAGGCCGCCGGCCGCCCCACCCCGCTGGTGCCGATCGCCCCGCTGCTGGAGCAAAGCCGCGCGCACTGGCAGGGCCGTGCCGCGGCGCGCGTGGTGGTCACGCTGCCGGGCGATGCGAACGCCGCCATCACCATCTACCGCGACGACTCCGCGAACCTGTCGGCCAACTACGCCTCCATGGTGTTCGACGGCACGACCGGCCGGCTGATCGAGACGCGGGGCGAGAACATCCCCCCGGCCTCCGAGACGCGCGGCGTCTTCGTGGGCCTGCACATGGCGCATTTCGCCGGGCCGCTGCTGCGCGGGCTGTTCTTTCTCTCGGGCCTGGCCGGCTGCCTGATGGTGGCGACCGGCCTGCTGATGTGGGCCGTGAAGGAACGGCCCAAGCACGCCAAGGCGCTGGCGCGCGGCGGGCGCATCGGCTTCGGGCTGCGGCTGGTGGACGGGCTCAACATCGGCGCCATCGCGGGCCTGCCGCTCGCCATCGCGGCGTACTTCTGGGCCAACCGGCTGATTCCGGTGGGCATCGCCGGCCGCCCGGACCGGGAGATCGCCGCCTTCTTCACCGTGTGGGGCGTGGCCGCGCTGGCGGGCATCCTCTGGCCGTCACGGCGCATGTGGCAGGTGCAGCTCACGGTGGGCGGCATGCTCTTCGCGCTGGTGCCCCTGCTCAACCCGCTGACCGGCGGCTCCGGCCTCTTCACGGCCGCATCCAGCGGCCACTGGAATCTGGTGGGCGTCGATACCGTCTGCCTGCTGCTGGGCGCGGGCCTGCTGAGCAGCGCCTGGTGGCTGGCACGCCGGCAGGCCTCGGCGCGCGGCGCGGGCACGCAGGCACCGCGCCGTGCGGCCAGCAACACCACCGCTGCAGCTGCTGCCGCCCCGCTGCAGCCCGAGCCGTCCCTGGCGCCTGCGCGCCATGCGCTCGGCGCCGCGGAGTCCGCATCGCCATGAGCGCGCCGCACTGCCTTCTGGCTCTCGCGGCCTGCGTGGCCGCGTTCGCCGCGCTGGGCCTGGCCATGGACCGCCACTATGCCGATGCCTATGGCCGCGGCTGCGAACCCAGCCCCGGCCAGCGGCGCAGCCTGCGCCTGGCCGGCGCGGGCGGGCTGCTGCTGTCGCTCTGGGCCTGCCTGGCCGGCGCAGGCACCGCGCATGGCTGGGTGCTCTGGTTCGGGTTGATGACGCTGTCGGCGCAGGCCGTGACGCTGCTGCTGAGCTATGCGCCGCGCCGGGCCCGGCACGCGCTGCAGGGGCTGGGCCTGCTGGCCCTGGCCAGCGCGGCCTGGGCCATCTTGAGCGCTTGAAGCTCCCGGGCGTACCGGCACCGCGGTGCGCCCCACCCCCTTTCGCCTAGAAGCGCGCGTGGATGATGCCGCCGCCCTGCAGCTGGCATTCCCCATCGCCGCCGCCGGCCATGCCGCGCGCGGGGTCGGCCATGTGCAGGCGGCAGCGCATGTGCTGGCCGCCGGGGGTGCGCAGGTTGGCCAGCACCTTGCCGGAGTAGCGGATGGTGAAATCGCGCCAGACATAGGTGTCTGCGCCGCCCCAGCCCCAGTAGGGCCAGTCGGTCCAGCCTTCCGTCCAGCCGTCCCACAGCGGGGCGACGCCTTCGCGCTCGGTCTGCTGGGTGATCTGGAAGAAGTGGCCCTGGTAGGTGGCCTTGGGCAGCGTCGCGGTCATGCTGCCGCTGATGCCCCCGTTCTGGCTGGTCCAGGAGATCAGCACGGGCTCGGCTGCCTTGCCGTGGCGGACCAAGTCGCCGCCGCCCATGCCGGACGACACGGTGCTGCAGGCGCTCAGGCAGGCCAGCACGGCGCAGGCCGCCAGGCCCACTGCGGCGCGGGATTGCGTGGAAGTTTTCATGGTGAAAGACCTCGGTGCGTTGGAGTCTCAGAGAGAAGCCGTGCAGGCCGCTGAGGCGCGCTCAGCTGCCGCTCTTGGCCGCAGGCGCAGCCGACGATGCGGTGGGCGAGGCAGCAGTAGCCGCCGCCGCGCTGCCGCCGCCGGCATGCTCCAGCCGCGCCAGTCCGTTCCTGATGGCATCGAAGCCGTGGGTCAGCTCATGCTGCGTCCAGCGGGCGCCGCTCAGCAGCTTGTCACCCACATCGCGGGCATCGTGGGCGGCGGAGCCGGCAGCGCCGCGGGCTTCGTCCCCGCTCCAGGTCGCGGCGTTCTCCAGGCCCTGCGCTGCCGCCTTGAGTTCGTAGCCGGCGTCGTGATAGGCCTTGTGCGCCAGCGATTCGGTGGCCTTGGCGTGGTAGGCCAGCGCCAGGGCATGGTCCGCCCGGGCGAAGACGGTGGTGAGGTCGCGCTCGGTCTTGACCTTGCCGCGGCTCAGGGCCGTGGCCGTCTTGTCCAGCTGCGCCTCGGCCCCCTGCAGGGCCTTGCGGGCATCGCCATGGGCGCGGGTCGCCTCCAGGCGCAGCAGGGCCGAGGCCTGCCGCACGTCCAGCGCCGCGGACTGGTAGTCCTTCTTGGCGAATTCCGCCAGCGCGGCGGTGAAGTGGCGCTGCGGCTCCTGCGTGACCGGGTACCAGCTCTCCACGTCCGTCAGCACCCAGCGGCGGTCCAGGTCGGCGCGCTGGGCGCGGGTCAGGGTGCGGTCGAGCCCGGCCGTGTCGTGGATCTTGCCGGCGCGCACCTGGTCGGCCGTGTGGTCGATCTGCTTGACCAGGGCGGCCATGCGGGCCTGCACGTCGCGCGCCTGCCTCGCATCGGTGGCGGCCTGTGCCTTGTCGGCCTTGGCGGCCTGCTCGGCCTGGGCATGCAGGGCGCGGGCCGCGGCCTGCAGCGATTCGGCGGCCTTGGCGTTGTCCTTGGCGGCCAGCGCGGTGCGGGCCGCAGCCAGCGAACGGCTCACGTCATCGACCACCGGGGTCAGGCTCAGGTCGTCGTACTGGATCCAGTCGCTGGCCGCAGCGGGTGCTGCGGCCGACGCCGGCTGGGAGGCTGCGGCGGAGGGCGCGGCGGCCGGGGTCTGGGCCATGGAGGCCACGGGGAACTGCGCGAACAGCGCCAGGACAGCGATGGCGGCGGAATGGCGGCGAAGGGACGGCATGGTGATTTTCCTCAGGGGCGTGGCAATGGAATGGGGATCGGTCGGGGTGCCTGGCAAGCAAGCCTCTTCAGGCGTTGATGACGGCATCGTGGGTCTGCACGTCGTTGCTGCTGGCGGCCAGCACTTCGTGCGCGCGGCGGACCTGGTCGGCATCGCCATGCACCAGCACCAGGAACTTGCTGGCCTTCAGGGCGGTTTCGTAGCGCAGCACGGAATCCTTGGGCACGCCCAGCGCCGTGAGGGCCCCCACCAGCGCGCTGAAGCCGCCGCCCAGCACGGCGCCCTGCAGGCCGCCGGCGATGGTGGCGGCCAGCGGGCCCAGCACCACGATGTGGCCCACGACCGGCACGAACATCAGCGCCGAGCCGAACAGGATGCCGGCCAGCCCGCCCCAGAAGGCGCCGAGCTTGCCGAAGAACTTGGCCCGCTCGCCGGCATTGAAGTAGCCCACCACGTTCTCTTCGGTGTGGTAGTCCTTGCCGATGATGGAGATGGACTTCATGTCGAAGCCGGCGTGCGAGAGCTTGCGGATGGCCTCCTCGGCCACCGGGTGCGAGTCGTACACCGCGACGACGATGCTGTGGTCGGGGTTGTGGCTGGAAGGGGTGACGGCATTCATGGCATGGCTCCTCTTGGTGGTTGACCCCGGCAGCAACCCGCTGCCGATGTGTCTTCACTGTAGGAAACGCTGCCGCACGCGCACAGTGCGCGTCGTCACGGCCTGGGCGTGCCGAAGGTCACCTCGAAGTCATGGCTTCAACCGGCCGCAGGGGCCCCGCGCCCCAGGAAACCTGCGGATGGCGCGGCTCATCAAAAGCAAAATCAAAAGTGGCGAAGAGCCTGCCGCCGAATCGCCCCGCCGCGGCTACAGCACGGTCGGATTCGGCACATCCCCATAGACCGCCTGCGGATCGAAGGTCTTGCCGCTCTCGGTGAACTGGAGGCCCGCGCCCGCCTGCCGCTGCGCGCCCACCGGCACCCGGCGGTAGAAGCAGGAGCGGTAGCCCACGTGGCAGCTCGCGCCCGAGCCGGCCACGCGCACGCGCAGCCAGACGGCGTCCTGGTCGTCGTCGATGCGCATCTCCTCGACCACCTGCACCAGGCCGCTGGTCGCGCCCTTGTGCCAGAGCGTCTTCCGCGACCGGCTCCAGTAGTGCGCCTCGCCGGTCTGGATGGTCCTCTCCAGGGCCTCGCGGTTCATGTAGCCGAGCATCAGCACCTGGCCGCTGGCGGCTTCGGTGGTGATGCAGGCGATCAGACCGTCGGCGTCGAACCTGGGTGCGAGTTCCTGGCCTTCCTCCACCTGCTCGATCGAGAGGCGGCGGCCGAACTGCACCGGCGTTTCGGTGCCCTGGGGTGCGGGGGAAGGGGTCTCAGGTAGGGTCATGGGAGGCTCTTTGAGGAGGCGTTGGTGGGCGGTGCTCGCAATCGGCCCGGGTGCAGCGGGCGTACAGCACATGCGAGTGCTCGATCAGCTCGAAGCCCTGCTGGCGGGCCAGGACCTGCTGGCGCTGCTCGATGGTGTCGTCGTGGAATTCCTGCACCCGCCCGCAGTCCGTGCAGACCAGGTGGTCGTGATGGTCGCCGTCGTCCAGCTCATAGACCGCGCGGTCCGCCTCGAAGCGGGACTGCTTGAGCAGCCCCGCCTGATGCATCTGCGTGAGCACCCGATAGACCGTGGCCAGGCCGATGTCGTGGCCCTTCTGGAACAGCTGCCGGTACACGTCTTCGGCCGTCATGTGCCGGGGCTGGGCCTGCTGGAACAGCTCCAGGATCTGCAGCCTGGGCAGCGTGACCTTCAGGCCATGGCTTCTGAGTTCGCGGGAATCAGTCATGCGGTGCTCCCTGGGCGGGGCTGCTGTCGAGGAAGGCGATCGGCCGGCCCATGGGCGGGCCTGCCAGCGCCTCGTCGCGCACCACGCAGCAGCCGCGCACGACGGTGTGGATGGGCCAGCCGGTGACGGCGAGGCCGTCGTAGGGCGTCCAGCCGCTGACGCTGGCGATCCATTCGTTGCGGATGGTGCGCCGGGCTTTCAAGTCCACGATGCTGAAGTCCGCGTCATGGCCCACGGCGATGCGCCCCTTGCCCGCGATGCCGAAGATGCGCGCAGGCCCGGCGCTGGTCAGATCGACCAGGCGCTGCAGGCTCAGGCGCCCCGCGTGCAGGTGGTCCAGCATCAGCGGCAGCAGCGTCTGCACGCCGGTCATGCCGCTGGGCGACTGCGGATAGGGCCGGGCCTTCTCCTGCAGCGTGTGCGGTGCGTGGTCGCTGCCGACCACATCGACCACGCCGTCGCGGATGGCCTGCCAGAGCGCGTCCTGGTGGCGCTGGCTGCGCACCGGCGGATTCATCTGCGCTAGGCTGCCCAGGCGCTCGTAGCAATCGGGGGCGCTCAGGCTCAGGTGGTGGGGCGTCACCTCCACCGTCACGCGGTGCCTGTGGCCGGCCAGAAAGGCCATCTCTTCGGCCGTGGAGACGTGCAGCACATGCAGGCGCCGGCCGGCTTCGGCCGCCAGCGCCAAGATGCGCCGGGTGGCCCGCAGCGCGCTCTCCACATCGCGCCACTCGGGGTGCTGGCGCACGTCGCCGCAGGCCTCCACGAGGGCCTTGCGCTCGCGCAGGCGGGCCTCGTCTTCGGCATGCACGGCCAGGCGCCGCCGGCCGTGGCGCAGGATGCGCCGCAGCACCTCGTCCTCATCGGCCAGCAGGTCGCCGAAGGAGCTGCCCATGAAGACCTTGACGCCCGCGCAGCCGGGCAGGTTTTCCAGCGCGGCGAGCTGCTCGGCGTTCACGGCCGAGCCGCCGATGTAGAAGGCGTGGTCGCACCAGGCGCGACCCCGGGCGGCGTCGAGCTTGGCCTGCAGGTCGGCCGCGCTCAGCGTCAGCGGCTGGGTGTTGGGCATCTCGAAGACGGCCGTCACCCCACCCAGCACGGCGCCGCGCGTGCCGGCCTCCAGGTTCTCCTTGTGCACCAGGCCCGGTTCCCGGAAGTGCACCTGGCTGTCGATGGCGCCCGGCAGCACGTGCAGGCCGCAGGCATCGAGCACGGTGCCGGCGCTCCAGGAGCCGGCCAGATCGCCCAGCGCCACGATGCGGCCGCCGCTGCAGGCCACGTCGATGCGCTCGGCGCCGCCGGGCGTCACCACGGTGCCGCCGCGCAGCAGCAGGTCGGCATGGCGGGGCGTGGTCATGCCGCGGCCCCCTCCCCCGCCAAGGCGGCTGCGCGAAGGCTTCGCTGGACGGCCATGGTCACAGCGTTCCGACCACGCTGGGCGTGAGGCGCATGAAGCCCTCGGCGTATTCGATGTTGCGCGCCGCCGTGATGCCGATGTTGCGCTTGGCCTGCACGCCGCGCTGCTGCGCCACACGGGTGTAGTAGTGCCACAGGTGTTCCTGGCCGGCCATGCATTCGATGGCGCGGCGCTTGGTCTCCCACACGTCGGTGATGTCCAGGAAGGTGTTGGGCTCCCAGTGGCACTGCTCGGGCTGGTGCGGCTCGAAGGCATAGACGGGCGGCGCGCCCAGGATCTTCTGGCCGGGGTTGTGGCCCTCGGCCTGGGCGATGACGCGCGCCTCCTGCGCCACGTGCATGGCGAGCGGGTGGTCGAAGTTGTACGGGTCCTGCACCGAGTGGCTGAGCACGAAGGCCGGCTGCAGGCTGCGGTAGAGATCGACCAGGCGGAACAGGGTCTCGTCGTTCACCCGCATCGGGTAGTCGCCGATGTCCCAGAACTCGACCTCGCCGCCCAGGATGTCGGCGGCGCGCTGCGCCTCGTCACGGCGCGCGGCCTTCACCTTCTCCAGCGTCATGCCGGACTGGCGCCACAGCTTGGCCGATTCGCCGCGCTCGCCGTAGGACAGGCAGACGATGCGGACATGCCAGCCCTGCCGGACATGGCTGGCGATGGCGCCGCCGGCGCGCCAGACGAAATCGGCCGAATGGGCGCTGACGACGAGCGCGGTGGGTGTGGTTGTCATGGAATGCTCCTCAGGATGGTGTGAGAAAGTGGGTGGGGCTGCCGGCGTGAGCAGCGCAACGCCGAAGAAGGCGCTGCTCCGACCGCTCAAGGGGTTGCCGTCCGCCTAGAACTCGTTCTGGATGGCCTTGTAGCCGCGCACCAGTTCGTTGTTGGTGCGGGCCACGTCTTCCGAGAATTCGCTGGCGGACGCGGGCACCTGCGGCAGCGCGGCCAGGTCGGTGTCGGGGCCGATGCGCTCGGTGGAACGCACGTAGAAGCCCGGCGGCAGATGCACCCCATCGACCACGGCGTTGTAGCGGACCACGCAGCCGTCGGACACGGTGCAGTTGAACAGCACGCTGTTGAAGCCGATGAACACGCCGCTGCCCACCGTGCAGGGCCCGTGCACGATGGCCCGGTGGGCGATGGAAGTGCGCTGGCCGATGGTGACCTGCGCGCCGGACTTGGAGTGGATGACCACGCCGTCCTGGATGTTGGAGTGGGCGCCGATCACGATGGGATCGATGTGGCCGTTGGCATCCATCTCGTCGGCGCGGATCACCGCGTAGGGGCCGATGAAGACGTTCTCCTCGACGACGACGAGGCCGCAGAGGATGGCGGTGGGATCGACGAAGGCGGTGGGGTGGATTCGCGGCAGGTCGCCGCGCGGGTTCTTGCGGATCATGTGGGGGTGGGATCTCGTTGGGTGGAGCGGGCCGGCGGCACCGGGTCGTGGCCGCCGGGATGAAAGGGGTGGCAGCGGCCGATGCGCCGCAGCGCCAGCCAGCCGCCCCGGAGCGCGCCGTGCGTGCGCAGCGCCTCGATGGCGTACCGGGAGCAGCTCGGCTGGAAGCGGCAGTTCGATCCCAGCGCCGGACTGATGAAGAGCTGGTAGCCGCGCACCAGCAGCACCAGGAACCGGGCAGGCCCGCGCGTCATGCCGGCTCCTTGCGGGCGCGGCGCACGGCCATGCCTTCGGCGGTGTCTTCTACGGCGAAGCCCGCCGCCGCCAGCTCGGCGCGCAGCGCATCGGCACGCGCGAAGTCGCGGCGGCTGCGCGCCAGCTCCCGTTCGGCCAGCAGTGCGCGAACCGCGCCCTCGCTCAGCGACGGCGCCGCGGCCGATGGCGCCAGTGCCTCCAGAGCAGCCGCGGGGGCCTGCTGCAGAAAGCCGAGCAGGCCGGCCGATGCCAGCAGGCACGACCGGGCCTCGGCCCGCGCCGCATCGGTCGCCGGCTCGTCGAGCTGGCTGCGCAGCACATGCAGGCGCGCCAGCGCTCCGGGCACGTTCAGGTCGTTCCTCAGCGCTGCGAGCACCTCCGGGTCAGGGCTGGCGTCAGGCGCTGCGGCGATGTGCGCCACCTTCGCCAGGCTGGCGTAGAAGCGCAGCAGGGTCTGCCGCGCATCGGCCAGGCGCTGGGCGCTCCAGTCCAGCGGCCGGCGGTAGTGGGTGCCCAGCAGCGCCAGGCGGATGGCCTCGCCCGGCGCCTGGGCCAGCAGGTCGCGGACCAGCAGCACGTTGCCGAGCGACTTGGACATCTTCTGCCCATCCACCGTGACGAAGCTGTTGTGCACCCAGGTGCGGCAGTAGAGCGCGCCGTGCGCGCAGGTGCCCTGGGCGATCTCGTTCTCGTGGTGCGGAAAGATCAGGTCCTGCCCGCCGCCATGGATGTCGATGGTCGTGCCCAGGTGCTGGCCGATCATGGCCGAGCACTCGACATGCCAGCCGGGCCGGCCCCGGCCCCAGGGGCTGTCCCAGCCCGGCTGCTCGGGCGTGGCAGGCTTCCAGAGCACGAAGTCCAGCGGGTCGCGCTTGTAGGGCGCCACCTCCACGCGGGCGCCGGCCAGCATGTCTTCGGTGCGGCGGCCCGACAGCTCGCCATAGGCCGGATAGGACGGCACATGGAACAGCACGTGCCCCTGCTCCACATAGGCGTGGCCGCGCGCGATCAGCGTCTGCACCAGCCCGACGATGGCGGGGATATGCGCCGTGACGCGCGGCTCCAGGTCGGGCGCCTGCACGCCCAGCGCCTGCATGTCCGCGTGGTAGGCCGCGATGTAGCGCTCGGTGATGGCGCCGATGGGCACGCCGGCCGCTGCGGCCGCCGCGTTGATCTTGTCGTCCACGTCGGTGAAGTTGCGGGCGTAGACCAGCTCGCGGTAGTCGCGGCGCAGCAGCCGCGCGAGCACGTCGAAGACCACGGCGGGCCGGGCGTTGCCGATGTGCGCGTAGTTGTAGACCGTCGGTCCGCAGACGTACATCGTGGCCCGGTCCGGCCATTCGGTGCGCAGCCGCTCCTTCCTGCGGCTCAGCGTGTTGTAGAGGTGGATGCCGGCGCTCATGCGGCGGCCTTTCCGGGCCGCCCCTGCGCTGGCGGCAGCGCGTGCCGGGTCATGCCGCCACCATCCCCTCCCGGTGGGGCGAGGCCCAGGCCACGGCGTCGTGCGGGTGCAGGCTCTCCATGTGGCGGACGAAGACACGGGGCCGGCCGTAGCCGCCCAGCGCCGTTTCGATGCGCCGCGCCGCGTCCTCGACGAACATCAGGTTCTGGCCGTTGAGCGCCGCGAAAGCCTGTTCGTCGGCGCGCTTGACCGCTGTCTGCACGGGCGTGCCCACGGCCTGCTCGATGCCGTCGATCAAGGCCAGCAGCCCCAGCGTGGGCGCATCGGCGGCTACATCCACCGACACGCAGGCTTCGCTGCGCTGGCTGTGCGGCGTGGCGAGCGAGGCATGGCGGCGCAGCCAGCCGGCCACGTCCTGGGAAGGCACGGCCTCCTGCTGGCCGAAGGCTTCGGAAAAGGCGTGCTCGATCAGTTGCCGCGCCAGCGCGGCCGAGCACGGGCAGGTGGAGGAATAGCCCACCCGCACTTCGAGGCGGCAGCGGAACACGCCGGCGACGAGCGAGGCCTCCAGCCGCACGGGGTAGGACTTCCAGCCCGAGAGGCCCTGCGTCACCAGCGCCGGGCGGCGCACCAGCAGGTCCAGCGCCAGGCCCAGCCGCGCACTGCGGCTGTCGCAATCGTGGTGGCTGGCGATCATGGCCTGCAACACGCCGTGCAGGCCGGCGGGAGACAGCGCCTCGCCCTGGCTCAGGCCGTCCAGCAGCCGGTAGAGCCGGGACATGTGGATGCCCTTGACCTGCGGCGCGGGCAGATCGACCGCCACGTCCGCCCGGGCATGCAGCTCGCGGCGGTAGCCCGGCTCGGCCAGGGTCAAGGGCAGGTCGATGCCCTGCATGCCGACCCATTCCAGCGGGCTCAGGCGGGGGGCGGTGTCGGTCAGGGAAACGTCGGGGAGTGCATCGTTCATGCGCAGGATCCAGGTAGGAGGCGCTCCCACGCGGATCAGGGCATGGGGGCCGGTTCAGTTCATTGCCAGTCGGCGAAGGGGGTGTGCCAGGTGGTCCAGACCTTGGGGCCCAGGGCCATTTCCGCATCGGTCAGCAGACAGGCATCGAAGCGCGCGCGCAGCGCCGCCTCGTCCATGTCCATGCCGATCAGCACCAGTTCCTGGCGGGCGTCGCCCACGCCGTCCTGCCAGTGCTCGCGGATCAGGGCGACCGATTCCTCGTCCTGGGGCCAGTACTCCGCAGGCACGGCCGCCCACCAGTGGCCGGCCTTGCCATGCCGGGCCACCGCCCCGGCCTGCGACCAGTTGCCGGCCAGCGCCGGATGGCTCGCCAGCCAGAAGAAGCCCTTGGAACGCACCACGCCCGGCCATTCGCTGCCCACCCAGGCGGCGAAACGCTCGGGGTGGAAGGGGCGGCGGGCGCGATAGACGAAGCTGTGGATGCCGTATTCCTCGGACTCCGGCTTGTGCGTGCCGCGCAGTTCCTGGAGCCAGCCGGGCGCCTTGGACGCCTCGTCGAAGTCGAACAGGCCCGTCTGCAGCACCTTGCCCAGCGGCACCTCGCCGAACCGGGCGATCTCGATGCGGGCTCGCGGGTTGAGGCCGCGCAGGATGGCCATCAGGCGATCGCGCTCGTCCTCGCTGATGAGGTCCACCTTGTTGAGCACGATCACGTCGCAGAACTCGACCTGCTCGATCAGCAGATCGACCACGGTGCGCTGGTCTTCCTCGCCCATCGATTCGCCGCGCGACTGCAGGCTGTCGCGCGAGCTGTAGTCGCGCAGGAAGTTGAAGGCATCGACGACCGTGACCATGGTGTCCAGCCGGGCCACCTCGCCCAGGCTGCGGCCGTCTTCGCCCGCGAAGGTGAAGGTCTCGGCCACGGGCAGCGGCTCGGAAATGCCGGTGGACTCGATCACGAGCTGGTCGAAGCGGCCCTCCTTGGCCAGGCGGTCCACCTCCAGCAGCAGATCCTCGCGCAGCGTGCAGCAGATGCAGCCGTTGCTCATCTCGACCAGCTTTTCCTCGGTGCGCGAGAGCTCGGCGCCGCCGTCGCGCACCAGGGCCGCGTCGATGTTCACCTCCGACATGTCGTTGACGATGACCGCCACGCGGCGGCCCTCGCGGTTGTTCAGGATGTGGTTGAGCAGCGTGGTCTTGCCCGCGCCCAGGAAACCCGACAGCACGGTGACGGGGAGCTTGCGGGAGGCTGTTGGCGTATCGGTATTCATCGTGTTGTCTCTTTCATGGCGGGCACCCCGGCCGCGCTCAGCCTTGCGCGGCGCAACTGGCGCACAGGCCGCGCAGCTCGATGTTGGATTCGCGCAGCGAGAACGCATTGCGCTTGACCAGCGCCGCCAGGCTGCGGCCCAGGGAGGGATCGGCGAACTCATCGACATGCCCACACTTTTCGCAGATCGCGAAGGCCAGCGGGCCCTGCCTGCAGCCGTCGGCGCAGGCGCAGCTGACATAGGCATTGAGGCTCTCCAGGCGATGCACCAGCCCGTCCTGCACCAGGCGTTCGAGCGCCCGGTACACCTGGGTGGGCGCGCTGAAGCCCTGCCCGCGCAGCTGGTCGAGCAGGTTGTAGGCGCTGAGGGGAGCCTGGGCCTGCTGCAGCGTCGAAAGCACGCGTTGTTGGTTGGCGGTCAGGTCCACAGCGATCTCCTTGGAAGCATTTTTGCAATGTTATAACATAACAAAACTGACCGGATGGAGCGCCGGGTGACGGCCCATTGAGTGGACGCATCAGTCTTGAGTGCAGGCCGGTCCGGCGTGAAAAAGCCCCGAGCCGAAGCGCGGGGCTGGACGAAAGGCCGGGGCCGGCGGGATGGGCCGGGCTCCGGCCAGGGGCGGTCAGCCGGCCGACGCGCCGCTCGCCGGAGCGAGCTTGGGCGTGCCGGCCCAGTGGAAGAACACGTCGCGGCCCTGCTTGCCGTCGAGCGTGACCTCGCGCGACTCGGTCATGCCGTTGGCGGTGGCCGTCACGCGGTACTTGCCCGGGGGCAGCTTGGCGTAGGTCATGGGCCCGGCGCTGTTGAGCACCAGCATGGGCGCGCCGCGATCGTCGGTCACCAGCAGCTTGACCCCGGCCTCGAATTCATTGTCCTTGCGCGCCGAGAAGACCATGCGCAGCGGCCATTCCTTGGCCGTCTTGCGCATCGCCTCCTGCTCGCTGTGGCCGATGCCGCCGTTCTCGTAGGTCGTGGCATGCGCCTTTTCGAGCAGGATCAGTTCGTCCTGCGCACGCGCCGGCAGCGTGACGGCAGACATCAGCACGGCCAGGGTGATGGCGCCCAGCGTGGCGCCGCGGGAAGTGGTCTGGAAACGCATCATGAACTCCTTCGGATCGGGTTCGGGGCTGGAGCCGCTGCGACCATCGCACCGGCCACCCACGGAACGGAATCTAGGCCTGGGCGGCAGCCCCGGGCAGTGCCGAAGGTCACGGCGTGGGCACGACTTCGCACGGCCCTGCGCAGGGCCGCGATGCGCGCGGCGCGGCTCGGGGAGGCTCAGGGCGCGAAGCTCAGGCGCAGTTCGGTGCCCGCGCCCGGCCGGCTGTCGATGGCGAGCGCGGCGCCGATCAGCGCCGCCTGCTCCTCGATGCCCACCAGCCCGTAGTGGCCGGCATGCGGCGCCTGCGGATCGAAGCCGGCGCCGTCGTCGCGCACGCTGAGCACGGCGCGCTCGCCCTCCGCCCCCAGCGCCACCACCACGCCGCGGGCCTGCGCATGGCGCTCCACGTTGCGCAGGGCTTCCTCGGCGATGCGGTAGATGGTCTCGGCCCGCTCGTCGGCCAGATCGGCGGCCGCCCCGGCGAAGCTGAATTCGGTGGCAAGGCCGGTGCGCTCGCCGAAGCGCCCGAGCAGGTCGCGCAGCGCGGCGGCCAGGCCCTTTTCGCGCACGGTGCCGTGGCGCATCTGCGTGATGGCGGCGCGCGCATCGGCCAGGCCCGAGGCGGCCACCTCTTCGGCGCGGCCCAGCTCGGCGGCCAGCTCCTCGGGCGCCATGCGGCCCTGCAGCTTGCGCACCAGCCGGATCTGCTGCAGCAGCGCCATCAGCGAATGCGCCAGCGTGTCGTGCAGGTCGCGCGCCAGCCGCAGCCGCTCGCGCGTGACGGCGGCGTGGCGCGCCTCTTCCGACATGCGCTGGATGCGCGCCGTGCGCTCGGCCACGCGCTCGTCCAGCTCCGCGTTCAGCGCCGCCAGCGCCGCCTTCTCGGCCTGCAGCTGCGCGATCAGCCCGGCCATGGCGGCGCCGATGCGGCCCACCTCGTCCTGCCCGCGCGGCGGTTCGATGTCGCTGCGCAGGCCGTCGCGGATCTGCTGCGCCTGCACCGCCAGGGTATTGAGCCGGCGCGTGAGCCAGCGCGTGAGCAGCGGCGCGCTGCAGGCCGCCAGCAGGCCAGCCAGCAGCACCGTGAGCAGCACCGTGCTGCGCAGCTGCTCATCGCCGCGCAGCGCGATGCCGGCCGGCTGGCGCACGACCACCGTCCAGCCCGGGCCGCCCAGCACCGCTTCATCAGGGCCCTGCCGCCCCACCACGAAGCGGCCGCCCTCGGTGAGGTCGGCGCCCTGCGCGCTCCGCCCGGCCCAGGCCGGCGGGCCCAGCAGCACGTAGCCGTCGCGGCCGATCAGCAGCAGCTCGGGCGGGCTCTGGGCGCCCAGGCCCGCGGCCAGATCGCGGCCCTGGCGCTCCAGCCAGTCCCACGCCAACTGGCCCGCCAGCAGCCGGCCCTGGGCGATGGGCACCACGGCATCGAGGATGCGGCCGCGCGGCCCCTCGCCGCCTGCGGCGTGGCCCAGGAACGGGGCGGCATCGCGCACGGCGCGCCACTGGCTGCGGCCCAGGGGCGCTGCGCCCTGCGGCGTGCCGGCCTGGGCCACGACCTCGCCCCCAGCATCGACCACCGCGAGCCAGGCGAACTCCGGGAACTGGGCGCGCAGGGCCGCCAGGTGGGGCTGCAGGCTCGGCTCCAGCTGCAGCGCCTCGGCAGCGCCCGGCCCCTGGCCGGAAACGGCCACCTGCCCGGCCGTGACCTGCAGGACGGCCAGCCGCAGCCGCAGGTCCATGTCCAGCCCGCGCTCCACCTGGCGCGCGAACTGCCCCATCAGGCCCTGGGTGGCGACGCGCGCGGCCTGCTCGGCGTCGGACGAGGCCAGCTGGCCCGCCACCACCGAGGCCAGCGCGACCACGGCCAGCATGGACCAGCCGATGGCCGCCGCCAGATAGCGCCGCGGGTCCAGCCAGCCCAGCCAGGCGGCGAAGGAAGCGGTGGCGCGAGGGGGAAGAGAAGATGACTGCATGGTGCCGTTCGTCACTGTGCGCCGCTGCGCACGTGGCCTATATTGGGAGCCGAGGACGATCTTGCCATGCTCGAAGAACTGATCCGCGCCGTCGGCGCCGCCGCCGGCCTGCCCCCCGAACAAGCCGCCCTGGCGGTGGCCGCGGTGCTGCGCTTCTTCACCGCGCGCATGCCGTCCTCGCTGGTCGGGGAACTGCACGAGCGCCTGGGCATGCGCCTGCGGGCCGCCGCCCCGCCCGCCTCTCCGACGCAACCGAAACGACTCCCATGAGCGAACCCGAGACCTGCCCACCCCGCCCCCTGCGCCTGCTGATCGTGGACGATCAGCCCCTGATCCGCCGCGCCCTGGCGATGACGCTGGGCGTGGAGCCCGACATCGAGGTCGTGGGCCAGGCCGTGGACGGCCAGGACGCCATCGACCAGGCCCTGGCGCTGCAGCCCGACATGGTCGTCATGGACCTGCAGATGCCGCGCGTGAGCGGCGTGGTCGCCACGCGCGAGATCACGGCCCGGCTGCCAGCCGCTCGCGTGGTGGTGCTGACCACCTTCGACCATGACGACCTGGTCTTCGAGGCCATCCGCGCCGGTGCGCGGGCCTACCTGCTCAAGGATGCGGCCGAGGACGAGGTGCTGGAAACCATCCGCGCGGTGCAGCGTGGCGAATCGCGCCTTTCGCCCCAGATCGCCTGCAAGGTGCTGGAGGAATTCCGCCGCCTGGGCACGGGCAGCCCGCCGGCCGCGCCAGTGCCGGAGCCCGGCCCCGGCGCCCTGCCCACGCCGCCGGCGCCCGGCCAGCCGCTGCAGGAGCCGCTGACCGACAAGGAGGCGCGCATCCTGGAACTCATCGCCGACGGCCTGAGCAACAAGAAGATCGCCGCCAGCGTCTTCCTGGCCGAAGGCACGGTGAAGAACTACGTGAGCCGCATCATGGAAAAGCTGCACGCCCGCAACCGCACCGAGCTGGCGGTGATGGCGGCCGCGCGGCGCAGCTGAGCGGACTGGGGCCGGCACTCAGGCGCCGGGAGCACCGCCTTTAGAATGCAGCCTGGGTGGCGCGCCATGCGGGCGCGCCAGGTATAGCGAAGGTCGGGCCGCCTCGCGGTTTCCTCCTGTCCGCCCCATGACCGAATCGTCCCTGCAGTGGCTCGCCGCTGCCCTCTTCGCCCTCGCCCTGGCCCACACCTTCGCGGCCAAGCAGTTCGAGCGGCTCTCGCACCGTTTTCCACGCCATTCCGGCCTCTTCCACCTGCTGGGCGAGGTCGAGGTGGTGTTCGGCCTCTGGGCCATCGTGCTCGTGTGCTGCATGGCCCTGCTGGCCGGCGGGCCCGCGGCCCTGGCCTATGCCGAATCGCGCAACTACACCGAGCCGCTCTTCGTCTTCGTGGTGATGGTGATCGCCGCCTCGCGCCCCGTGCTGTGGGCCGTGTCGGCACTCACGCAAGGGCTGGCGCAGCTAGCGCCGATCTCCACCCCGGTGGCCAGGGTCTGGCTGGGGCTGGCGGCCGTGCCGCTGCTGGGCTCGGCCGTGACCGAGCCGGCGGCCATGACGATCGCCGCGCTCATGCTCGCGCCGCTGGCCTTCCGGCCCGAGGTGCCGGCCATGCCCAAATACCTGGCGCTGGGCGTGCTGTTCGTCAACGTCTCCATCGGCGGCACGCTCACCGCCTATGCCGCGCCGCCGGTGCTGATGGTGGCCACGACCTGGCAGTGGGACAGCGCCTTCATGTTCCAGCACTTCGGCTGGAAGGCGGCGCTGGCGGTGTGCTGCAACGCCACCATCGCCACGCTGGCGCTGCGCGCCCATCTGGGTGGCGCGCAGGACGATGGCGAATCCCTGCCCCCGGTGCCGCTGCCGGTGGTGGCCGTGCATATCGCGCTGCTGGCCGGCGTGGTGCTGTTCGCCCACCATCCGGTGATCTTCCTCGGCATCTTCCTGATGTTCATGGGCTACACGCAGGCCTATGCCCGCCACCAGAGCCCGCTGATCCTGAAGGAGGCGCTGCTGGTGGCCTTCTTCCTGGCCGGGCTGGTGGTGCTGGGCGGCATGCAGCGGTGGTGGCTGCAGCCCATCGTGTCGGGGCTGGAGCCGCTGGCGCTCTTCGCGGGCGCGCTGGGCCTCACGGCCGTGACGGACAACGCGGCGCTGACCTATCTGGGCTCGCTGATCCAGGGCCTGCCTGCAGAGTCGCGCTACATGCTGGTGGCCGGCGCGGTGGCGGGCGGCGGCCTCACGGTGATCGCCAATGCGCCCAACCCGGCCGGGCTGGCGCTGCTCAAGCGCGGGTTCAGCGACGAGACGGTGAGCGCGGGCGGGCTGCTGCTGGGCGCCGCGCTGCCCACGGCCATTGCCGCGGCGGCCTTTCTGCTGCTGTAGCGGCTGCGCACGCCACCCGCTATCAATTCAATAGCTGCCAGCCCTTACTGGGAAAGGGCTGGCGGCCGATTCAACCCAGAACGCCGGAATTCATGCGCAGCATGCGGTCGCAGCGCACGGCCAGTTGCTCGTCGTGCGTGACCATCACGAAGGCCGTGCCCTGCTCGCGCGCCAGGCGCAGCATGAGCTGGAACACGCCGTCGGCCGTGGAGCGGTCGAGGTTGCCGGTGGGCTCGTCGGCCAGCACGCAGGCCGGGCGGGTGACCAGGGCGCGGGCGATGGCCACGCGCTGGCGCTCGCCGCCCGACAGCTCCGCCGGCCGGTGCAGGGCGCGTTCGCCCAGGCCCACGGCGGCCAGCATCTGCCGGGCCTGCTCCAGGCAGTCGGCATAGGGCAGGCGGCGGATGCGCAGCGGCATGGCGACGTTGTCCTGCGCGCTGAATTCGGGCAGCAGGTGGTGGAACTGGTAGATGAAGCCCAGGTGCTGGTTGCGCAGCTCGCCCTGGCGCGCGGGCGAGAGCGTGTGCAGCGCCTGGCCCTGCAGCTGCACGGTGCCGGCGGTGGGCGCGTCGAGCCCGCCCAGCAGGTGCAGCAGCGTGCTCTTGCCCGAGCCCGAGGCGCCGACGATGGCCAGCGTCTCGCCCGCATGCACGTCCAGGTCCACGCCCTTGAGCACGGTCACGTCCAGGCGCCCTTCGGTGAAGCGCTTGGTCAGGCCCCGCGCATGTAGCACCACTTCGTTGTTCCCCGCGTTCATCTCGATTCTCCAGCGCGCAAAGCGCTACCCACAGCCCATGAAACCGGCATGGCCCAGTCCAGTGGCAGCCCAGCAAGGGCCGCCCCGCAGCGAGGGCTGCGTCCACCCGCCCGACGTGCGCAGCACGCCGAGAGCGGGGGGAAGCCGCGAAGCGGCTCAGGGGGGTGTTCCCGGCTACTCATAGCGCAGGGCCTCCGCCGGGTTGACGCGGCTGGCGCGCCAGCTGGGGTACAGGGTGGCGACGAACGCCAGGATCAGGGAGATGACGGCGATGGGCACGATGTCGCTGCGCTGCGGGTCGCTGGGCATCTTGCTGATGAGGTAGATGTCCTTGGGCAGGAAGTTGGCGTGCAGCGCGTGCTCGATGGCGGGCACGATCACGTCGATGTTGAAGGCGATCAGGAGGCCCAGGGCCAGCCCGCCCAGCGTGCCGATCACGCCCACCATGGCGCCCTGCACCACGAAGATGCCCATGATGCTGCGCGGGCTGGCGCCCAGCGTGCGCAGGATGGCGATATCGGCGCGCTTGTCGGTCACCGTCATCACCAGGGTGGAGACGAGGTTGAACGCCGCCACTGCCACGATCAGCGTGAGGATGATGAACATCATGCGTTTTTCCAGCTGCACGGCGGCGAACCAGGTGCGGTTCTGCTGCGTCCAGTCGCGGATCAGCAGATCGCCCGAGAGCGAGTGCGCCAGCTGCTGGGCCACCTCGGGCGCCTGCTGCAGGTCGCGCAGCTTCAGGCGGATGCCGGTAGGGCCTTCGAGGCGGAAGATGCGCTCGGCGTCGGCGTAGTGCATCAGCACCAGGGTGGAGTCGTATTCGTAGTGGCCGGAATTGAAGGTGCCCGCCACCGTCATCTGCTTGAGGCGCGGCAGCACGCCGGCCGGCGTCACCTGCCCGCCGGGGGCGATCAGCGTGATCACGTCGCCCGCGCGCACGCCCAGCGCCCGGGCCAGCTCGCTGCCCAGCACCACGCGGAATTCGCCGGGCACCAGCGCGGCCAGCTCCTGCTGGTTGGCGGCGGCCAGGTCGGTCACCTCGCCCTCGCGGGCCGGGTCGATGCCGCGCACCAGCGCGCCGCGCATGTCCTCGCCCCGCGCCAGCAGCGCCTGGGCCGAGACGAAGGGCGCGGCGCCCACCACCTCGGGGTTGGCGCGCGCCTCGGCCATGGTGCGCTGGATGTCGGGCAGCGCCCCGCCGTTCGGGGCGAAGATCTCGATGTGCGAGACCACGCTCAGCATGCGGTCGCGCACTTCCTTCTGGAAGCCGTTCATCACGCTCAGCACGATGATGAGCGCCGCCACGCCGAGCGCGATGCCCAGCATGGACACGCCGGAGATGAAGGAGATGAAGCCATTGCGCCGCGTGGCGCGGCCTGCCCGGGTGTAGCGCCAGCCCAGGGCCAGTTCGTAGGGGATTTGCATGAAATGTGAAGTGGCCCAGGCGCCGCTCGGGAAGAGCTCGGGAGAGGGTTGTTGGCGGCTGCCGGGCGGCGCCGATTGTGGCATCCCTGAGAATAAGAGGATGTCGGACGCCAACCATTTGCTGATTCCCTTCGCTGCCAGCACCGCCGACGGGTGCCGCGACGCCTTGCAGGGCCTGGCCCTGCCCCACCTGGACCGGCTGCTGCAGCGGCTGTCCCCCCACCCCGCCAGCGACCCTGGCGAAGAGACCGACTTCACCCCGCCGCACGAACGCGCCCTGGCCCGCCACCTGGGCCTGCCCGCCAGCGCCGAGGGCACCACGCCCTGGGCCGCCTGGCACATGCGGCAGTCCGGCGCCGACGGGGGCGACACGCCCGCCGCCTTCGTCACCCCCTGCCAGTGGCAGGTGACGACCGACCGCGTGAACCTGACCGACCCGGCCGCGCTGCGCCTGTCCGAGGCCGAATCGCGCCGGCTGCTGGACATCCTCGCGCCCTGGTTCGCCGAAGACGGCATCACCCTGGCCTACGACCAGCCCACCCGGTGGCTGGCGCGCGGCGCGGTGTTCGACGGCCTGGCCACCGCATCGCTCGACCGCGTGGTGCAGCGCGACGTGCGCGCCTGGCTGCCCGACCCGGCCCGGGCCCGCACCCTGCACCGCCTGCACAGCGAGATGCAGATGCTGCTCTACACCCACCCCTTCAACGACGAACGCGCCGCGCAGGGCCTGCCGCCCGTCAACGCCTTCTGGGTGCATGGCGCAGGCCGCCTGCACGCGCCGCCCTCGAACGTGCCGCACCCCGAGATGCCCCTGGCCCTGCGCGATGCCGCCCTGCGGGAAGACTGGCGCGCCTGGGCCGCCGCCTGGGCCGAGATCGACGCCGGCCCCGTCGCCCGCCTGGCCGAGCATGTGGCCGCAGGCGGCATCGCCCGCCTGACGCTCTGCGGCGAACGCAGCGCCCTGGCCTGGCACACGGCGCCGCGCGGCCTGTGGAAGAAGATTCAAAGCGTTTTCCGCCCGCAGCGCTTTGCCGACGTGCGCAACCAGCTATGAAAATAGTAGCAAGAGACATTCCCCCCCGCGCCGCTTGGGCGCTGGAGCAGGCCGGCGTCCACCCGCTGCTGGCCCGGCTCTACGCCGCGCGCGGCATCCGCCTGCACGACGAGCTGGACGACGCCTTGAAGCGCCTGCTGCCGCCCGAGACCCTGCTGGGCGCCCGCGAGGCCGCCGTGCTGCTGGCCGACGCCATCGCCGCCGACCGCCGCATCGTCGTGGTGGCCGACTACGACTGCGACGGCGCCACCGCCTGCGCCGTGGCCGTGCGCGGCCTCAGGCTGCTCGGCGGGCGGCAGGTCGATTACCTGGTGCCCGACCGCGTGGCCGACGGCTACGGCCTCACCCCCACCATCGCCCGGCGCGTGCACGAGCGCGGCGCCGACCTGCTGGTCACCGTGGACAACGGCATCGCCAGCGTGGACGGCGTGGCCGAGGCCCGCGCCCTGGGCCTGTCGGTGCTCGTCACCGACCACCACCTGCCCGGCCCCGCCCTGCCCGTGGCCGACGCCATGGTCAACCCCAACCAGCCCGGCTGCGCGTTCGAGAGCAAATCCATCGCTGGCGTGGGCGTGATGTTCTACGTGCTGATGGCGCTGCGCACCGAGCTGCGCCGGCGCGGCGTGTTCGACGCCGCCAGCCAGCCCCGGCTGGAACCGCTGCTGCCGCTGGTGGCCCTCGGCACCGTGGCCGACGTGGTGCGGCTGGACAGCAACAACCGCCGCCTGGTGGCGCAGGGCCTGAAGCGCATCCGCGCCGGCCAGATGCAGCCCGGCATCGCCGCGCTCTTCACCGCCGCCGGGCGCAAGGCCGACGCGGCCACCACCTTCGACTTCGGCTTCGCCCTCGGCCCGCGCATCAACGCCGCCGGCCGGCTGGCCGATATGACGCTGGGCATCGAATGCCTGCTGACCGACGACCCCGGCCGCGCCGCCGAGCTGGCGCGCACGCTCGACGCCATCAACCGCGAGCGCCGCGAGATCGAGGGCGGCATGCGCGAGCAGGCCCTGCTGCTGGCCGAAAACCTGTTCGGCGACACCGACACGCCGCCGCCCGCCATCAGCGTCTTCGACCCCGACTTCCACGAAGGCGTGGTCGGCATCGTCGCCAGCCGCCTCAAGGACAAGCTGCACCGCCCGACCTTCGTCTTCGCGGCCAGCGCCGCGCCGGGCAAGGAACACGAGATAAAGGGCTCGGGCCGCTCCATTCCGGGCTTTCACCTGCGCGATGCGCTGGACCTGGTCGCCAAGCGCCACCCGGGGGTACTGCTGAAGTTCGGCGGCCACGCCATGGCGGCCGGCTGCACGGTGGCGCGCGAGGCGTTCGAGACCTTCGAGCAAGCCTTCGCCCAGGTCGCCCAGGAATGGCTGGACGCCGCCACCCTCACCCGCCGCATCGACACCGACGGCCCGCTCGCCCCCGAATACTGCCGCGCCGACATCGTGGACACGCTGCACCGCGAGGTCTGGGGCCAGGGCTTCGCACCGCCCACCTTCAGCGAAGAGGTCGAAGTCGTCAGCCAGCGGCTGGTGGGCGAAGGCAAGAACCACCTCTCGCTCAAGCTCATCCACCAGGGCAACCCCATCGACGCCATCTGGTTCGGCCACACCGACCCGCTGCCCGCGCGCGTGCTGCTGGCCTTCCGGCTCGACGTGAACGAGTGGAAGAACGAGCGGCGCGTGCAGTTCCTCGTCGAAGGCGCCCAGCTCTGACCGGCCATCCCCCCCTCTCCATGCCTGCCGATTCCTCTTTCGTTTACGACGTCGCCATCATCGGCGGCGGCATCGTCGCCCACCAGATCGCGCTGCAGCTGCTGGCGCGCGGCCAGCGCATCGCCCTCATCGACGACGGGCCGCCCGGCGGCCGGCAGGCCGCGAGCTTCGGCAATGCGGGCTGGCTCTCCAGCCATTCGGTCATGCCGCCGGCCTACCCCGGCGTCTGGAAGCAGATCCCGCGCTGGCTGCTCGACCCGCTAGGCCCCCTCACGGTGCGCATGCCCCAGGCGCTGCGCGCCACGCCCTGGCTGCTGAACTACCTGCGCGCCGCCAGCACGCCCGAGAAGGTGCGGCGCACCGCCGCCGCGCTGCGCACCCTGCTGAAGGACGCGCCCGCGCTGCACGCCGCCGTGGCGGACCAGGTCGGCGCGCAGGACCTGATCGACGCGCACAGCGGCCTGCTGCACGCCTTCCCGGACCGGGCGTTCTACGAGCGCTCCCGCTTCGGCTGGGACGTGCGCCGCTCGCTGGGCATCGAGGTGCAGGAGCTCGATGCCCCCGCCCTGCACGCGCTGGAGCCCTACCTGAGCCGCGACTACCGCTTCGGCCTCTTCGTGCCCGAAGCCGGGCGCTGCCGGCAGCCGGCCGCCTACGTCCAGCGCATCGCGGCGCACCTGGACGCGCACGGCCTGCAGCGCGTCACCGCGCAGGCACGCGGCTTCGACCTGCGGAACGGGCGCCTGGCCGCCGTTCGCACCACGCAGGGCGCCATCGCCTGCCGCCAGGCCGTGGTGGCGGCCGGCATCGGCTCCAGGGGCCTGGCCGACGCGCTGGGCGACCGCCTGCCGCTGGAAAGCGAGCGCGGCTACCACGCCATGGTGCTGGGCGAAGGCCTGCGCGGCCCGCAGGTGCCGGTGATGCTGGAAGACCGCAAGGTCATCGTCCACCAGATGCAGCACGGCGTGCGCTGCGCGGGCCAGGTCGAGATCGCCGGCACCCGCGCCGCGCCCCGCTGGCAGCGCGCGGACGTGGTGCGCTTGCACCTGCTCGCGGCCTTCCCCACGCTCTGCGCCGACCGGCCCGACGCCGCCACCGACCAGTGGCTGGGCCACCGCCCCAGCACCTACGACGGCCTGCCCGCCATCGGCCCCTCGCCGCGCTGCCCCCAGGTGGTCTATGCCTGCGGGCACGGCCACGTCGGCCTGGTGGGCTCGGCCCGCACCGGCCGCGTGGTCGCGCAGCTGCTGACGGGCGAGGCGACCGACATCGATCTCGCACCGTTTTCGCTGCAGCGGTTCTGACCGCCCCCCTGCCCGGCGGGCGGGCATCGCCATGGCGCCATGAGGCTTTCCGGCTGGCGCCTACCCGCCAGCCGGAACGATCGGCCTAGAATGGTCCGGTGACCATCCTCCTCAACGCCGACCTGCATTGCCACTCCGTGGTGTCCGACGGCACGCTCACCCCCGAAGCGCTGGCCGCCCGCGCGCGCGCCAACGGCGTGCAGCTCTGGGCCCTGACCGACCATGACGAGATCGGCGGCCAGCACCGCGCCGCTGCGGCCGCCCGTGCCGAGGGCATGGCCTATCTCACGGGCACCGAGATCTCCGTCACCTTCGCGGGCACCACGGTCCACATCGTGGGCCTGGGCTTCGACCCGGGCGATGCGCGGCTGGCTCAGGGCCTGGCCGCCACCCGTGGCGGGCGCGGCGAGCGGGCGCAGGAGATGTCGCGCCAGTTGGCGCAGGTGGGCATCCAGGGCGCCTACGAAGGCGCGCTGAAATATGTGGGCAACCCCGAGCTGATCTCGCGCACGCACTTCGCCCGCTTCCTCGTGGAAACCGGCGTCTGCCACGACACGCCCGAGGTCTTCCGCAAATACCTCACCGAGGGCAAGCCCGGCTACGTGCCGCACCGCTGGGCCGCGCTGGGCGATGCCGTGCGCTGGGTGACCGAGGCCGGCGGCATGGCCGTCATCGCCCACCCCGCGCGCTACAAGTTCACGCCCAACGAGGAATACGCGCTCTTTTCCGAGTTCAAGGAACACGGCGGGCGCGGCGTGGAGGTGGTGACGGGCAGCCATTCGCCGGCCGAATACGTGACCTATGCCGCGATGGCGAAAGAATTCGGCCTGGCCGCCTCGCGCGGCAGCGATTTCCACAGCCCCGACGAATCCCATACCGACCTGGGCATGCTGCCCGACCTGCCGGGCCAGCTCACGCCCGTGTGGGAACTGCTGGCGGACCGCATCCGCCCGGCGCACTGACCGCCACGAGGGCACCGCCATGGCGCAGTATTTCGAAGTCCACCCCGACAACCCCCAGCCGCGCCTGCTCAAGCAGGCCGCCGCGCTGCTGCAAAAGGGCGGCATCCTGGCCGTGCCCACCGACTCCAGCTATGCCCTCGTCTGCCACCTAGACGACAAGGATGCCGTCGAGCGCCTGCGCCGCATCCGTGGCGTGGACGAGAAGCACCACCTCACCCTGCTGTGCCGCGACCTTTCGGAGCTGGCCAGCTACGCGCGGGTGGACAACCGCCAGTACCGGCTGCTCAAGCTGGGCACGCCGGGCCCCTACACCTTCATCCTCGAAGCGACCAAGGAAGTGCCGCGCCGCGTGAGCCACCCCTCGCGCAAGACCATCGGCCTGCGCGTGCCCGACCGCAAGGGCCTGCAGCTGCTGCTGGAACTGCACGGCGCGCCGCTGCTGGCGACCACGCTGATCCCCTCCGGCGAGAGCGAGCCGCTCAACGACCCGCAGGACATCCGCGCCCGCTACGAGAAGCTGCTGGACGCCATCGTCGATGCAGGCGCCTGCCCGCTGCAGCCCACCACCGTGCTGGACCTGACCCCCATGGGCACCGGGGGCGATGCCGAGGTGATCCGCGAAGGCCGGGGCAGCCTGTCGGCGCTGGGGCTGTGAAAGCAAGTTAACGATCGATTGCCACGGGCCTCTACGCAGGCCAAGCGCGCTCTCTGAGACAATTCCGCCCGTGGACTTCTCGAACCTACTCCAAACCGTTCTCATCTACGCCCTGCCGGTGCTGTTCGCCATCACCGTGCATGAAGCGGCCCACGGCTATGCCGCGCGGCACTTCGGGGACAACACGGCGTCGATGCTGGGCCGCATCACGCTCAACCCGTTCAAGCACATCGATCCGGTCGGCACCATCCTGATGCCGCTACTGCTGTACTTCGCCACCTCGGGCGCCTTCCTCTTCGGCTACGCCAAGCCGGTGCCGGTCAACTTCCACCACCTGCGCAACCCCAAGCGCGACATGATCTGGGTGGCGCTGGCCGGGCCGGCCAGCAACTTCCTGCAGGCCATCCTCTGGGCCGTCGTGCTGGTCGCGCTCGTGGGCCTGCAGATCGACGAGCGCTTCTTCATCGAGATGGCGCGCGCCGGCATCCTGGTCAACCTGGTGATGTGGGCTTTCAACCTGTTCCCGCTGCCGCCGCTCGACGGCGGCCGCATCCTCGTCGGCCTGCTGCCCTGGCGCCAGGCGCAGATGGTCTCGCGCATCGAGCCCTACGGCTTCTTCATCGTGCTGGCGCTGGTCGTGGCCGGCGTCGTGGGCACGGTGTGGCTGCGCCCACTGATGTCGCTGGGCTACAGCGCCATCAGCCTGCTGATCTCGCCCCTAAGCGCGCTGCTGCGCTGACCGGCATGCCGGGCGCGCGCCGCCGCGCGCCCGCCTGGCCGTCCCTCCCATAGCCCCCGAGCCTTTCATGACCACCTCCCAGACCCCGGCCACCACGCGCTTTCTCACCGGCATCACCACCACGGGCACGCCCCACCTGGGCAACTTCGTGGGCTCGATCCGCCCCTCCGTCGAGGCCAGCCGCCGGCCCGGCGTGCAGAGCTTCTACTTCCTGGCCAACTACCACGCGCTCATCAAGTGCGAGGACCCGGCGCGCATCCAGCGCTCCACGCTGGAGATCGCGGCCAGCTGGCTCGCCGCCGGGCTGGACCCCGCGCACGTCGTCTTCTACCGCCAGTCCGACATCCCAGAGATTCCCGAGCTGAACTGGCTGCTCTCCTGCGTGACCGGCAAGGGTCTGCTCAACCGCGCCCATGCCTACAAGGCATCGCAGGACAAGAACCAGGCCGCCGGCCGCGAGGCCGATGACGGCGTGACCGCCGGGCTCTTCATGTACCCGGTGCTGATGGCGGCCGACATCCTGATGTTCAAGGCGCACAAGGTGCCGGTGGGGCGCGACCAGGTCCAGCATATCGAGATGGCGCGCGACATCGCCGCCAGCTTCAACCACCTCTACGGCGAGCATTTCGTCGCGCCCGAAGCCGTCATCGACGAGCATGTGGCCACCCTGCCAGGGCTGGACGGCCGCAAGATGAGCAAGAGCTACGACAACACCATTCCGCTCTTCGCGCCGCGCGAGCAGCTGCGCCGCCTCATCCAGGGCATGCTGACCGACTCGCGCGCGCCCGGCGAACCCAAGGAAACGGAAGGCTCGGCACTGTTCCAGATCTACCAGGCCTTCGCCACCGAAGCCGAAACCGCCGCCCTGCGCCAGCGCTTCGCCGAGGGCATCGCCTGGGGCGATGCCAAGCAGGTGCTGTTCGAGCGCGTCGATGCCGTCGTCGCGCCCATGCGCGAACGCTACGAGCACCTGATGGCCCACCCCGCCGAGATCGAGGAGACGCTGCTTGCCGGCGCCGAACGGGCCCGCGCCGTCGCCACGCCCTTCCTGCGCGAACTGCGCTCGGCCGTAGGCCTGCGCAGCCTGAGCGCGCAGCCTGCAGCGGCCCAGCCCGCCGCCAAGGCCAGCCGCGCCGCGCTGCCCGCATTCAAGCAGTACCGCGAAGCCGACGGCCACTTCTACTTCAAGCTGGTGGCGGCCGATGGCCGCCTGCTGCTGCAGAGCACGGGCTTCACGGCGCCCAAGGAAGCCGGCCAGGCCATCGCCCGGCTGCAGCAGAGTGCAGCGGACGCCACCGAGGCCCTGCAAGCGCTGCAGCCCCAGCTGGCGCCCGTCGATGGCGTGACCCCGTCGGACGTCGTGGCAGCCCTGCAGGCGCTGCACGCCGCAGCCTGAATGCCCGCCAGGATGGCGCCCGCCCGGCGCGATCCTGCGGCGCACGCGGCCTGATCCACCGGCAGGCTGGCTGCGGCCCGAGCCGTGCAAAACGCAGCGGCCCATACCAGCCCCACCGCATAGCACAGCAGCCACAGGGCCCATGCGCTCGCCACGACACCCAAAAGTCAACGACTGTGAATCCATGAGGTACACCTGCGGTACAGCAGTTTCTATTTCATATACTGGATTTCAGTTAACGTTTTGTAGGGATCGCCTATGCGCATAGTGGCAGTGGACGACGATGCGCTGCAGTTGGAATTGTTCAAGCGCGCCATCGAGTCAATGGGCCATACCTGTCGTACCCATCTGACCGGATCGGCCTTGCTGAAGGATCTTCGCCGCGAGACCTTCGACCTGCTCATCGTCGATTGGCAGTTGCCCGATACGACGGGTCCGGAAGTCGTACGCTGGGTTCGTGAGAACTTCGATGCGAAGCTCCCCATCCTCTTCGTGACCAGCCGCAAGGCGGAACAGGACATCATCGAAGGGCTGGACAGCGGCGCAGACGACTTCATGACCAAGCCGGTGCGTGTGGGCGAGATGATGGCGCGCATCAGTGCGCTGCTGCGCCGCGCCTACCCAGCGGCCAAGAGCGGCCCGCTCGAATTCGGCCCCTATCGGTTCCTGCCGGACGCACGGACCCTGGAGGTCAAGGGGCAGCTGGTGGAGCTGAAGAACCGCGAGTACGACCTGGCCTTGTTCCTCTTCCAGAATATGGGCCGGCTGCTCTCGCGAGACCATCTGCGCGAAGCGATCTGGGGCCAGAGCGCGGACGTCATCTCCCGCTCGCTGGATACCCACATCTCCCGCCTGCGCACCCAGCTCGATCTGCGGCCCGGCAACGGCTACGTCATCAGCGCCGTCTATGGCCTGGGCTACCGTTTCGAGATGGTGACCCCACCCGCATCGACAGAAGGCGGCGCGGCGGCCGATGCCGCGCCCGCACAACCTGCTTCGCCATGACCCTGATCCGACGATTGCCCCATCCCGCAGCAGCGCCCCGCTCAGCCGGCCTTCCCGCCGAACGCCTATCCACCCTGGGCTTGCTGTGCAGCGCTGCGGCGCTGGCCGGGGCCTCGCCGGCCTTCGCCGCGCAGGACGGCGCCACGCCAGCCACCTTCTCCGACGTGCAGACCGTGCCCCATGTGATCCGGCCCGGCGACACGCTGGAGGCGCTGGCGCTGCGCTACGCGGGCAACCGCCGCGTCTGGCCGCAGCTGGGCACGCTCAACCATGTGAAAGATCCGCGCCGCCTGCAACCGGGTGCCGTGCTGCGCATCCCGTCGCGCCTGCTGCCCCAGGAAAGCGCCGCCGTGGCCTTCACGCAGGGCGACGTGTCCGTGGTGCAGCCCGACGGCAGCTCGCGCCCCCTCAACACCGCAGCCGGCAGCCAGCTGGCCGAGGGCACGCGCCTGCAGGTCGGCAAGGAGGCCGCCGTGAGCCTGCGCCTGGCGGACGGCACCGTCATCCGCGTGCGTCCCGCCTCCGACGTGCAGCTGCTGCAGCTGCGGCGGCGCGGCAGCGCCGGCAGCGTGCAGTCGGTACTCGGCGTGCGCAGCGGCGGGGTCGAATCCTCCGTGACTCCGCAGACGGCGCCGGACCGGCGCTTCGAAGTCCGCACCCCCACCGCCACCACCAGCGTGCGCGGCACCAAATTCCGCGTGGACCTGGCCGCCTCCGGCAACACGATCGCCTCGGTGGACGAAGGCTCGGTCGCCGTGAAGACGGAGCAAAGCCCGGGCACCGCTGCAGCGGCCACGCTGCTGGCACCCGGCCAGGGCGTGGCCGTGGCCGCCGATGGCCGGCTCGGCGACAAGCGGGCCCAGCTGCCGCCGCCCGACCTGTCCGCGCTGCCCGACATCGACCAGGAAGCCGACGCCATCAGCCTGAGCATTCCGGCCCTGCCCGGCGCCCGCGCCTACCAGGTCGAGGCGGCGCTGAATGCCGACCTCGCCCGCACGGTGCGCGACCAGCGCTTCGAGCAGCCGCACATCAATCTGGCGGGCCTGCCGGACGGGCGCTACCGGCTGTCGGTGCGCGGTGTGGACGATGCCGGCATCGCCGGCAAGCCGGCCTTCCGAGACATCGTCATCAAGACGCAGCCCATTCCCCCGTTCTACCAGAGCCCGGCCCCGGGAGGCTCGGTCTCGCGCCAGCGCGGCGAACTGCGCTGCACCAGCGTGGACGGCGTGCAGGCCTATCGCATCCAGCTGGCCGCCGACGCGGCCTTCACGCATCCCGTGCTGGACGCAGGCGGGCTGGCCGAATGCCGCGCATCGGTCGCAGGCGTGGCGAGCGGGGCCTATTTCTGGCGCGCCGCCAGCGTGCGGCAGGCCGCCGGGGGCACACCCGACCAGGGGCCCTTCTCCCGCCCGCAGGCGGTGGTCGTGGCCGATGAACCCCAGGTGCCGGACCTCGGCGCCCTGCAGTCCCCCGACAGCGAGGGCGAGCCCGGCGCGCGCCTGCACTGGCCGGCGACGCCGGGCCAGCACTTCCGCCTGCAGGTGTCGGCCACCACGGATTTCTCCAAGCCGCTGGTGGACACCCCGCTGGCCGAGCCGGCCTGGTCGTCCACCGACCTGCCCCCTGGCACCTACCACGTGCGCATCCAGACCTTCGCACCCAACGGACTGCAAAGCGACTTCTCCGCGCCGCGCAGCTTCAAGGTCGGCGCGGCCGTGCAGAGCGGCACGGGCCTGCCCGTCACGTCGTCGGACGGGCTGCCGCTCACGCGGCCCTGAGCGCGCACCGGCACACCGTCCACGTCTCCGAATCGCATGACGCCTCGGGCCGCGAACCGCGCCAAGCTGTACCTCCGTGAGTGGCGCCTCATGGCGGTTCTGCTGCTGGCGCTGGTGGCCTGGCTGAGCCTGCCCAATGCCCTGCCCCGGGTGAACTACCTGGTGCAGGATGCGTCGCTGCGCCTCGCGGCCCGGCCGGCCAGCCCCGACATCGCGATCGTCGCCATCGACGACCGCAGCATCGAAGCCATCGGCCGCTGGCCCTGGCCGCGCGCGCTGCATGCCGCGATGCTCTCCCGCGTGTCGGCCCAGTCGCCCCGCGCGGTCGGCCTGGACATCCTGTTCCTGGAGCCCGAAGCAGACCATCCCGACTACGACGATCTGCTGGCAGAGGCGCTGCGCGCCAGCGGCCGCACGGTGCTGCCCGTGGAGCGCAGCAGCCAGGGCGGGGGCGACATGGTCGGCATGCCCATCGCGCCGCTGGCAAAGAGCACGGCCCAGCTGGGGCATGTGCATGTCCAGGTCGATGCGGACGGGCTGGCCCGCAGCGTTTTCCTGCAGGAAGGCCCGCACGCCTACTGGCCGCACTTCAGCCGCGCCATGCTGTGCGCCGGCGGCGCCCTCGTGGGGCCGTGCCGGGACGGCCGCTCGCGGCAGCCGCAAGGCCCCTGGGAACAGACCGAGCAACGCATCATCGCCTTCGCATCGGGCGCCATGCCGTTCACCACCTACTCCTACGTGGACGTGCTCAAGGGCGACATCCCCAAGGACGCCCTGCGCGGCAAATACGTCCTGGTCGGCGTCACCGGCACCGGCCTGGGCGACCAGTTCTCGGCGCCGGTCGTGCTCCAGGGCGGCCGGCGGGTGCCAGGCGTGGAAATCCTGGCGCACGTGCTCAACGGCGAATTGCAGGGCCTGCGGATCCAGCCCGCTCCCGTTCTCTGGAACATTCTCTTTGCCCTGATTCCGGTGGCCGCCGCGCTCCTGGCAGTCCGGCTGCTGAACCCCTTCTGGGCGCTGGCGAGCACGGCCGGGCTCTTCGTCGCCACCCTGGTGGCTTCGCTGGGGAGCCCCGGCCTGGTGGGCTGGCAGCTGGCGCCGGCCGGGGGCCTGCTCGGGCTGCTGCTGCTCTATCCGCTCTGGAGCTGGCGCAGGCTCAGCGCGGCCGCCGAATTCCTGCAGCGCGAAATGCGTACCCTGAGCCACAGCGGACTGCCCCAGCTGGACGGCACCGACACGGAGGCGCCCCATGGCTCCAGCGACTTCCTGGGCCGCCGCATCAACGCGGTGGACCATGCCTCCGAGCAATTGCGGCAGCTGCACAGCTTCGTGAGCGCCAGCCTGCAGCAACTGCCCTCGCCCACCTTCGTGTGCAACGGCCAGGGCCAGATCACGCTGGCCAATGCCGCCGCCATGCGCTATGCGGAGTCCGTGGGTACGCCGCAGCCCGAGGGGCGGGCACTGGCCACCGTGCTGCAGGGCCTGACGAACTCCGAGCAGGCGGCGCCGCTGCTCAAGCCCGGCGCCGGGCAGCTCGCACAGATGCCGGCGCAGCAGCACGCGCAGGACGCCCAGGGCCGCAGGCTGCTCGTGCTGTGCAAGCGCTTTTCCACCGGCCAGCCAGAGACGGGTGGCGGCTGGCTGCTGACCCTGGTGGACCTGACGGACCTGCACGAGGCCCAGCGCCAGCGCAACCAGGCCATGCAGTTCATCTCGCACGACATCCGGGCGCCGAACGCCTCCATCCTGACCCTGCTCGAAATGAGGCGGGAATATCCCGATCTCATCCCCGATACGGAGTTCATGGCCCGCATCGAGCGCTGCGCACGCAACTCGCTGGACATGGCGGACAGCTTCCTCAACCTGGCCACCGCCCAGGCGCAGACGTATGAACTCGTTGCGCTGGATCTGGTGAACGTGGTCTGCGAAGCCGTGGACGACGCCTGGGCCTTCGCCCAGGAGCGCAAGGTGCAGCTGAACAGTTCCATCGGCGTGGAAAACGCCTGCTGCACGGGCCATCGCGCACTCATCCACCGGGCCATCGGCAACGTGGTGCAGAACGCCATCAAGTTCAGCCCGGAAGGCGCCAGCGTCCACTGCGCGCTGATCGACGATGGCCCGCGCTGGCTGGTCACCGTGCGCGATGCCGGGCCCGGCATTCCCGAATCGCAGCGCGCCAGGCTCTTCAAGCCCTTCGAGCGGCTGCACCAGGAAAGCCACCCGTCCATCTCCGGCCTGGGCCTGGGCCTGGCGCTGACGGACGCGGTGGTCCGGCGCCATGGCGGCGAGATCAAGGTGCTCAGCGAAGTGGGCCGGGGTTCTGAATTCCAGCTGGCGTTCCCCAAGACGCTGGAGGGGCTCGCTGAGAACGCAGCCCCATCGCAGCCTCATTGACAGGCCCCCGCCCCCGGGCCTTTCAGGCCGGCGCATGTGAGAACGTGTTCACGATCTCAGAGCCCGCAGGGGGCATGGCCTGGTGTCCGCGTCCTACAGCGGGGTTTGGCGGGGCGCCATTAAGTTGGGCGCTTCAGCCACAGAAAGCCCACCATGCCCCGCAAAGCCCAGAAGCCCACGCACGACGCGCAGCACGTCGCAGCGCTCTCCGCCGCACGCAACACGGACGGCGGCCCGGCCCAGATCCTGCCCCAGGCGGCAGCCGGCGACGCCCATGCCCGCAAGGCAGCCGGCACCCAGGCGCTGGCGGCCTCCATGCCCCACAACGCGCTCAAGGCCCTGGAGCACGGCACGGACAACGGCCTCGCACCCCAGGCAGGGCTCACCTCGGCGCCCGACCATCCGGACGTCACCGGCAGCACCCTGTCGGAGCCGCATGCCACGGCCAAGACCGGCGCCGGTGCCACGCCCGGGGTCAACGCCAACGACGGCGTGCTGGACCGCGCGCGGGCGGATTCGTCGGGGCAGCAGCTCACCACCAACCAGGGCGTGCCGGTATCGGACAACCAGAACTCGCTCAAGCTCGGCGTGCGCGGCCCGGTGCTGCTGGAAGACTTCGTGCTCCGCGAGAAGCTCACCCACTTCGACCACGAACGCATCCCGGAGCGCATCGTGCATGCCCGCGGCTCCGGCGCGCACGGCACCTTCGAGTGCTATGAATCCCTGGCCGACCTGACCATGGCGGCGCCCTTCCAGAAGGCCGGCAAGAAGACGCCCGTGTTCGTGCGCTTTTCCACCGTGCAGGGCGAACGCGGCTCCAAGGACACGGCGCGCGACGCACGCGGCTTCGCCGTGAAGTTCTATACCGACGCCGGCAACTGGGACCTGGTGGGCAACAACATCCCCGTCTTCTTCATCCAGGACGCGATGAAGTTCCCCGACCTCATCCACGCCGTCAAGCCCGAGCCGCACCACCAGATGCCCCAGGCCGCCAGCGCGCACGACACGTTCTGGGACTTCGTCTCACTCATGCCCGAATCCGCCCACATGCTGATGTGGGTCATGTCGGACCGCGGCATTCCGCGCAGCTACGCCACCATGCAGGGCTTCGGCGTGCACACCTTCCGCTTCGTGAATGCCGAAGGCACCTCCGTCTTCGTGAAGTTCCACTGGACGCCGGTGGCCGGCACGCATTCGCTGGTATGGGACGAGGCCGTGAAGATCTCCGGCGCCGACCCGGACTTCCATCGCCGCGACCTGTGGGAGCGCATCGAATCGGGCGCCTTTCCCGAATACGAGCTGGCCGTGCAGGTCTTCACCGAAGAGCAGGCCGAGGCCTTCAGCTTCGACATCCTGGACGCCACCAAGCTCATCCCCGAAGAGCTGGTGCCGCTGCGCCCCATCGGCCGCATGACCCTGCACCGCAACCCCGACAACTTCTTCGCCGAGACCGAGCAGATCGCCTTCTGCACCGCGCATGTCGTGCCCGGCATCGACTTCTCCAACGATCCGCTGCTGGCCGGCCGCATCCACTCCTATGTGGATACGCAGATCTCGCGCCTGGGCGGCCCCAACTTCCATGAACTGCCGATCAACGCCCCGCTCGCGCCGGTGCACAACAACCAGCGCGACGGCATGCACCGCCAGACCATCCCGCGCGGCCGGGTGGCCTACGAGCCCAATTCGCTGGGCGGCGGCTGCCCCTTCCAGGCAGGCGCGGCGCAGGGCTTCGTCTCGGTAGCGGCCCGTACCGAGGCCAAGCAGGAGCAGGTCAAGATCCGCGCCAAGCCCGAGAAATTCGCCGACCACTACACGCAGGCCCAGCTCTTCTACGCGAGCCAGGCCGCGCATGAAAAAGCCCACATCGCCGCGGCCTTCCGCTTCGAGCTGAGCAAGGTGACGGTGCCCGCCGTGCGCGAACGCACCGTGGCCATGCTGCGCAACGTGTCGGAAGAGCTGGCCGCGAACGTGGCGCAAGGCATCGGCATCCGCACGCTGCCTGCGGCCCTGCCCAAGGCGATCGAGCGCCCGGCCAAGCCCGAGGTGAAGGAATCCCCCGCGCTCTCGCTGCTGGCACGCCCGGGCGATGGCGGCATCAAGGGCCGCAAGGTCGCCATCCTGGTGGCGGAAGGCGTGGAGCCGGCCGCACTGCACGCGGTTCAGGCCGCGCTGCTGGACCTGGGCGCCGTGGGGCGCTTCGTGGCCCAGCACATCGGCCCGGTGACGCTCGCAGACGGCACCGAGATCGACGCGGATGCCTCGCTGGAGAATTCGCCCGGCTTCCTCTTCGACGGGCTGGTGCTGCCCGACGGCGAAGCCGGCGTGACCCTGCTGGCGGGCGACGGGCATTCCGCAGAATTCGTGCGCGACCAGTTCCGCCACTGCAAGCCCATCCTGGCCCTGGGCGCCTCCAAGGCCCTGCTGGCCGAGGCGGGCATTCCGCTGCCGGAGGACGACCCCGCCTTCATCATGGCGGCCGGCGGCGATGCCGGCGCCGTGCAGCGCTTCATCACCGCCCTGGGCCAGCCGCGCAACTTCGCGCGCGAATCCGATCCGCCTGTGGTGTGATCGGAGCAGGTGCACGCTCACTGCGTGCGCCCAGAACTGCAAGGCCGCGGGCCTTTGGGACGATAGAGGAGAGGATGACGCCTGGATGGCAGCTGTCAGCGGTCGATATCGGTATCCAGGCGACGCTTTTCGCCGATCAGTCCCGCACCCTGCCGGGACGACAGCTGCTGGCCCTCCAGGCGCTCGCCGCCGTAGTCGTGGCCGAGTTCGCGCGCCGATCCGCTGGCGGACACCTGGGTGATCAGCCCCTGGGAGCCCTCGGCGCCCGGGGAGCCCTGCGTCGTTCGTGCCGGTGCTTCGCTGCGATTCTCATAAGTGGCTTCATCGCCGCCCGCACCGAAGCGCCGCGCCCCCTCCCCCGTGGCCGGATTCTCCGGGTGCGAGGTCAGGACACCGCGCGGATCGTCGCGCATGCCGTATTGGTTGTAGTGGCCGGTATCGGCCTGCCGGTCCTTGTCCGCAGCGCTCTGCGCTGGCTGCGATGCAGCGGCGCTGCCGCCTTCGCCGTCGCTCCGGTGCGCCAGATAAGAGCGCACGGCCTGCGGCGAATGGCCCACGGCCTGCACGGCGGCATGCAGGGCCTCTTCGCTGCAATCCAGCGACTGGCTCCATGCGCGCACTTCCTCCGCCCGGTCGAGGTTGATGAGAGAACGGTCTGGCGCGATGGCGATGTTGTCGGTGGGGTTGGGCACGTCAGGCTCCTGCGATGAAAGGGTGTTTTCATCGTGGGCGGACTTGCACTTCACCGGCGTAGGACAAGCCCAGCGTCCCGTGCGGGCCTCGCCAGCTCAGAACACGCCGTACCGATAGGCGATGTACAGCGCGGCGATCACGCCGACGATGGAAAGAATGGTCATCAGCCTGGACATAAGAACTCCCCTAGCAACAGATGCCCCGATCATGCGCCCCGCAAGCCCGGCTGCGGCCGATCCGGGCCCGATGCCGCAATGGCACCGTGCGGCGGACGCGCATTGCACTTCGCTCAGGGCGGATTGATGCTGTGCTGCGCCAGATAGATCTCCACCAGCATGAGCGTGTAGGTGGCGATCAGCCCCAGCATGGCCACCACGAACAGGCTCGCCACCATCCGGTCGAACGGAATGCCCAGTTCGTTGCCCAGAAAGAGCGAGCCGATCAGCACGCACACCAGGATCGCGCACAGGGCAGCGACGGTGATGGCCGCATTGGTCACCTTGGCGCGGCGGTTGAGTGCCTTCAGCTCCTGATGCAGCAAGGGGCCGGCCTCGGAGCCCGAGCGCTCCAGATCATCCCGGCGCTTGATGGTGCGGTCGTTGATGCGCGCGAGGCGGTTGGTCAGCACGGTCAGCGTGCCGCCGATGGAGGCCAGCATGAAAGCGGGCCCCAAGGCGAGCTGGATCACGTGCGAGGTGTCGGCATGGATGGTGAGCATGGGCAAGCGGCAGGAAAGGTATCGGCTGCCTGATTTTGCTTGCATCGGCAGCCCTGCCGCACCAGGCACGCACCAGCCGGCATGTCCCATCGCAGCGGGGCCGTTGCAAGGTTTGCCGATTGACACGCGATATCAGCCATGACCGGGGCCTGGCCGACCTACACTCGCCGGCCCCATGAAATCCAAGACACGCAAGAAAACCCCCCGCCCCTCCGCCCGCCCCCGGGCATCGCAACCCTCCAGCAGCAGCGCAAGGCGCCTGTTCGTCACGCTGGTCACCACCTGCATCGTCGGCCTGCAGGCCACAAGCTGCGGCCTGGCCCCCTCGGCGCTGAACCGCGCGCCGGCAACGGCCCCCTCTTCCACGGTAGCGGCCGGCGCTTCGGCAGGCCGCTTCCAGGACTGCCCCCAGTTCTTCGCCAACGGGCGACCGCCGATCACCCCGGCAGCGCCCAACCTGCGCGCGCTGTGCTTCGACGGCTTCGCCGTGCTCCACAGCGGCAACACCCGCACGCCGGTCTATGTCGCGGAGCGGCTGAACCGCCAGACCCTGCTCGCGGGCCATCATCTGCAACGCACCGACAAATTCTTCGCCGATGCACGCCTGCCCCGCGCGGAGCGTGCGGAACTGGGCGACTACAAGGGCTCCGGCTGGGCGCGCGGCCACATGGCGCCTGCGGGCGACATGGGCACGCCCGAATCCATGGCGCAGTCCTTCAGCCTGTCGAACATGGTGCCGCAGAACTCGCGGCAGAACAGCGGCCCCTGGGCCCGGATCGAAGACGACACGCGCAAGTACGTGATGCGCGCGCAGGGCGATGTCTATGTCATCACCGGCCCCGTGTTCGAGCCCGGCGCGCAAACCATCGGCGCCAGCCACGTGGCGGTTCCATCTCACCTCTTCAAGCTGGTGTACGACCCGACCACGGGACGGCGCTGGGCCCATTGGCAGGACAACGCCCCCGATGCCAAGGTGGGGCCGCCGATCAGCTACGAGGAAGTGGTGCGCAGGACGGGCATCGATCTGCTGCCCGGGCTCAGGATCTGACCGGCGGCCGGTGACGGGGCGCGGCCTCCACCCGGCATGCGTTGCCGGGAGCCGCAACAACCCGCCTGCCACCGGGCCATGGGGCACACGGCGACAATGCCGCATGCGACGACAAGAGACCCGAACCCGGCCATGCCCCTGCGAACGCCAGCCCGCAAGCCAGGCGCATGGCGCCATCACGCCCATCGGCAAGTGGTGCCCGGCAGCTGCAAACGGCAACGACTGATGGCAACGCCCCCTACCACCCCGATCCTGCGCACGCTCCCCAACGGCGTCCGTCTGATGGCCCTGCCCATGCCACACGTGCAGAGCGCCAGCGTGGGCGTTTTCCTGCGCGTCGGCTCCCGCGACGAGACGCCGGCCACCAACGGCATCAGCCATGTGCTGGAGCACATGGCCTTCAAGGGCACGGCCACGCGCTCCGTGCAGGCCATCAACCTTGATGCGGAACGGCTGGGCGCGGACGTCAACGCCTACACCGGCAAGGACAGCACCGGCTACTTCATGACCGGACTGGGTCAGCACGCGCCGCAGCTGCTGCGCATGACGGCCGACATCGTGCTCCACAGCATATTTCCCGAGGCAGAACTGCAGCGCGAGCTGGAAGTGATCCGCCAGGAGGCCATCGAGTACGACGAGGACCCGGAGGACAGCTCCAGCGACCTGCTCGACCGCGCCCTCTGGGGCGACGCCCCCATGGGCATGCCCGTGATAGGCACGGTCGAGAACATCGAAGCCTTCACCCGCGACGATCTGGTGCGCCACGTGCAGCAGCATTACGTGGCGGGCAAGACCGTCGTCGCCGCCGCAGGCCACTTCGACGTGGAAGCCTGGATGCGCCTTGCCGAAGAGCTCTTCGCGGCGATGCCGGCATCGCCCGGCGGTGCCGTATCACACCCGCCCGATCCCGCGCCCCATGCCGGCCAGGCCGTGGCCCGGCGTTTCACGCAGGTCTCGCAGGTGTTCCTGCATCTCGCCTACCCGCTCGCGCCCACGGGCCCCGAAGGCAATGCACCACAACGCTGGCGCCTGGCCGCCGCGCTCGCCGCCAACCTGTTCGGCGGCGGCATGTCCTCGCCGTGGGTGGACGCGGTGCGCGAACGGCTGGGCCTGGCCTACACGGCCGACGCAACCCTCGACAGCGGCGACGCATGGCTCAACTTCGTCGTGCATGCCGTGACCACGCCGGACAAGGTCGAAGCACTGGTCCAGGCCACCGGCGAACTGCTGCAAGCCCAGGCGACGGCCATCGACCCGGTCCATCTGGAACGGGCGAAGAACCAACTGACCGTCTCCCGCGTGCGCGCCGCCGAACGGCCCTTCGCCACGATGGAGCGAGCGGTGGAAGAGCTTTTCGCGCATGGCACCGTGACGCCATTGGCAGAGACGATCGCGCTGATCGGCGACATCCGCTCGGAAGAAGTCCGAGAGGTCTTTGCGCGGATGCTGGCCTATCCGCCAGCGCTGTCGATCACGGGCAAGGGGGTCAGTGCGAAGTCGGCCAAACAGCTGGCGACTTCGCTGGCTTCCAGCGCCAGTCGATCGGGATAAACCGCGCACCCAAGAAAAAAGCCCTTGATGCATCACCAAAGGCTTTGTTCATTTCGGCGGAGAGGGTGGGAGTTCCACGCCCCTGTCGATCAATGTATCTCAGCCCTCTAAGCAACGATGGCTTGAGAGAAGTGCGGCAGTTCTGATTTCGAGTCGATGCCTACCGCATTGCATTTGCGAAGGCTCCACCGAAGGCGTCTGCAAGCTTGGCGCCCTTCGGGTGCACTTCAGCAGATGGTGCGGAGGTGAGTCATTGGCACCGCTTTTGCGCCTGAACGGAAGCCGGTGCGGCGCAGGCCGCCGGACGCACGCCGTTGCCTGCCGCCGTGATTCAACGCCTCGGACATCGTGCGGTGATACAATTAATGAGAATCGTTCTTATTACAAACCCCAGGATCACCCCAGCGCCTTGCCGCATCGCCGGCTCGTCATTCCTTGTCGAATGTGACGAGCCCGGAGGCACGACCGGCGACCGTGCTCCCGGGGCCCATCGTCGATGTTTGCGAGAAGGCGGCCGGATGCGCGACCTCGTTCAGGAACTTGTAGCTCACTATGCGGACTTGCGCCGACAGCTCACTCGCGACCTGAGAGATCCTCATTAAGCGGCGGACATCGCGCAGTCGAGTTTTGAGAGGGTGTTCGTCCAGGCCACGAAATCATCGGGCAGCGACGGCACGAAGGACTGCTCCGGCATCGAATCGCCGCGTGCGCTGCTGTTCCACGCGCGCGAGGGCGCCGAGGCGCCCGCCGTGGAGATCGCCGACCTGCGCGGCGGCGAGTTGGTGGAGGTACGGGGCGGGCATGCCGAAGCCGTACGCCAGGCCGACACCCAGGCGCTATCGGCCTGGCGCGATGGCTGGCTGGTGTTCGACAACACGCCGCTGCGCGATGCGCTGGCCGAGATCAACAGCTACCGCTCACGCCCGATCATCAGCAGCGATGCGCGCACCGACGACTCGGTCGGCTTAGTCGCGCTGCTGCCGAGGATCCTTCCGCTGACGGCCGTGCCGCAGGCCGACGGCAGCGTGGCGCTCCAGGCTCGCTGAAAAACATGCCCGCGGCGCCCACATGCGCCACGCTGCTTCGGTGAGTGTCTCTGTTTGGCGAGTTCAAACGTCTTGTATATCGAGAATCGCCAAGGCCGCGGAGTTTTCGCGGGACCCGGCGTCGATCACGGAATACGTCGCATTTACCTTGACCTGGAGCCTCGACCCATGCGTTCTACGCCTCGCCACCGCATCTTAAGCGCCGCGCTTGCAGCCGCCTTCGGCACCGTCTTCGTCAGCTGGAACGGTCCGGCACTCGCTCAGACATCGAGCCAAACGACAGCACCCGCTTTCGACATCAACGTGGCGGCGCAACCGCTCGCCGCAGCGCTCAACGAGCTGTCGCGCCAGACCGGCACGCAGATCCTGGCGTCGAGCGAGGTGGTATCGCGCATCCACGCGCCGACCGTCTCGGGCCGCTTGAGCGTCCAGCAGGCGCTCGACCGGCTGCTCGCCGGCAGCGGCCTAGCAGCGTCGCGCGAGGGCGCCGCGGTGGTCATCCGCGCCACTGGCGCGGCCGAGACTGCCCGCACGCTGCCGCCGGTGTACGTGACTTCGACGCTCGATACCGACCCGACGGCTTCGGTCCAGAGCGAAGGCTTGGCAGCGGATGGCTACCGCGCCCGCTCTGCTACCTCGGTCGGCGCGCTCGGCAACATGGACCTGCGCGATGCGCCGTTCGCGATCAACGTGGTGCCGCGCGAACTGCTGCAGAACATCCAGGCGCAGTCGCCCGACGACGTCTACAAGGTCAGCCCCTCAACCCTGTCGCAGACGCCGCAGGCCAGTGGCTGGGCACCAATGGTCAAGATCCGCGGCTTCAGCAGCTACGACCGCGCCGAGGACGGCCTGCGCCGTGCGTTCGGCTTCGCCGCCTCGCTGGAAGACAAGGAGCGCGTTGAGGTGCTCAACGGGCTCTCGGGCTTCCTGTTCGGTGCTGCCTCGCCCGGCGGCATGGTGAACTACGTCAACAAGCGTCCGACGCTGGAGCGCCTTAACAGCGTGACGGTGGGCAACTACGGCGGCAGCCAGTACTACGTGCACGGCGACTTCGGCGGCCAGTTCGACAGCGAAGGCCGCGTGGGCTACCGCCTCAACCTCGTGCGTCAGGAGGGCGGGACCGCCGTCGACGACCAGAAGATCGACCGCTCGCTCGCGAGCCTGGCGCTCGACGTCAAGATCACCGACAAGCTCAAGCTTGAGCTCGGCGCGAGCTACAGCGACTACAAGATGCAGGCGCCCACGGCCTATTGGTCGTTCCGCGAGGGCGTGCGCCGCATCCAGGCGCCAGATTCGAGCAAGAACTGGGGCCAGCCCTGGATCCAGGATGAGACCGAGAGCCGCAAGCTGATGGCCAAGGCCATCTACGAGGCCAACGCCCATCTCACGCTGCGCGCGGCCTATCTGCGCGACAGCCAGGAACGGCCCAAGCAGGACCACACCCAGAACTCGGTGCGCTCGCCCACCGAGTACTACCAGATCCGTATTCACTCGGGCCCGACCAAGACCAAGTCCGAGGCCTGGCAGGCCCTCGCCGACCTGTCGTTCGATACCGGCCCGGTCGGACACAAGCTCACTATGGGCTACTACGGCCTCGAAGACACGCAATGGCAGACCTCCTACGCCCCGAACACAGGCTACCTCGGGCCGAACGGCTTTAGCACGCCCAACCACGTGTTGCAGCCGATCTGGCCGGCCATCCCGCCGAACTCCATGTACTACTCGAGCCGCATCAGCAACGAGAACTGGGTGATCGGCGACATGATTCGCTTCAACGACCAGTGGTCGGTGCTGGTGGGTGCCAACCGCAGCACCATCAAGAAGCTCGACCGCAACCGTTACGGCGCGCCGAACCAGCCGGACTACGACCGTTCGCGCACCTCACCCAACGTCTCTCTGATCTTCAAGCCGCAGCCGTGGCTGACCACCTACGCGACCTATATCGAGGGCCTGGAGCCCGGCGGCATCGCGCCGCTGACCGCATCCAACAGCCTGAGCGTGATGCCGCCGATGCAGAGCAAGCAGAACGAAGTCGGCGCGAAGGCGGAGCTCGGCAGCGTGCTGCTGAGCGGCGCGCTGTTCGACATCGAGAAGTCCTACGAGTACACCGACCTCAATAACACCTATCGCCAGGACGGCAAGCAGCGCCATCGCGGCGCCGAGGTTTCGGCTTCGGGCAAGCTGACAAAATCGTGGAGCATCGTAAGCGGCCTGACTTGGTTCACAGCCAAGGTCGAGGGCGGCGCGTACAACAACAACGCGCCGATGAACGTGCCGAAGCTGCTGGCCAAGCTCTATACCGAGTACGAGCTGTCCTTCGTGCCCGGCCTCAGCCTGACCGGCGGCATCTATCACGTCGGCAAGCAGTGGGCGACCGCGACCAACACCAGCCGCCTGCCCTCGTTCACCACCGTCGACCTCGGCCTGCGCTACGCGACCAAGGTCTCGGGCAAGCCGGTGTCGCTGCGCCTGACGGTAAACAACGTCGCCAACCGCGACTACTGGCTCAACAGCTACTACTTGGGCAATCCGCGCAGCGTGGCGTTCTCGGCGCAGATGTCGTTTTGATCCGGCTCGTTGCACCCGGCCTACCGCATTGCATTTGCGAAGGCTCCACCGAAGGCGTCTGCAATCTTGGCGCCCTTCGGGTGGACTTCAGCGGATGGTGCGGAGGTGAGTCATTGGCACCGCTTTTGCGCTTGAACGGAAGCCGGTCCAGCGCAGGCCTCGCGTGCCGGCGGGCGCACGCCGTTGCCGGACGCCGTGATTTAACGCCTCGGATATCGTGCGGCGATATAATTAATGAGAATCGTTATTATTAAAAACTCTAGGGATCACCCCAGCGTCCTGCCGCCTCGCCGGCTCCTCATTCCTTGCCAAAGGTGACGAGCCCGAAGGCAAGACCGGCGACCGTGCTCCCAGGGCCCATCGTCGATGTTTGCGAGAAGGCGGCCGGATGCGCGACCTCGTTCAGGAACTTGTTACTCACTATGCGGACTTGCGCCGACAGCTCACTCGCGACCTGAGGGATCCTCATTACGCGGCGGACATCGCGCAGTCGAGCTTCGAGCGGGTGTACGCACAGGCAACGAAGTCGCGCGGTGCCCCTTGCGACGACGCGAACGGCGGCATCGAAGCGCCGCGCGGCCTGCTCTTTAGGGTGGCCCGCAACCTGTGCATCGACGAGGCCCGCCGGCGCAAGGTGGCACAGGAATGGGTAGGAACGCAGGCCGCGGTTGGCGCACATCTCGTGGCCCCTTCCAGCGAGTACCTGCTCGCGCAGCAACGCGTGCTCGCGCGCGTGGTCGAGACACTGGAGAATCTCCCGCCGCGGCGACGCGAGGTTTTTCTGCTGTTCCGAGCCTACGGCCACACCCGCGCCGAGATCGCCGAGCGTCTGAAGATCACCGAGATGGCGGTGGCCAAGCACCTGCTGCGCACCACAATCGATTGCTCGCGGGTGTTCACCGAACTGCGCGCAGAACTGATCGAGCCGCAGCATGTGCACAACCACGCAGGCTTCGACACTGCGCTCGCCGAAGACTTCTCGTGAGCGACGGCATGGCAGTGGGCGCTCCGCGTGAACGACTGATCGAGCGTGCGCTCGCGCTGATCGTCGAAGGCGAGGTAGCGCCCGGCGAGGCCGCACAGCGCGCCCGCGCGGCCATGAACCAATGGCGCAGCAAGTCGCCGGAGCACGCGGCGGCCTTGCTGGAGGCGCGCCATCGCTGGGATGCGCTTAGCGGCATGGCCGATGGCCTGCGCGCGCACTTCGACGAACCCGAAGCCGCCATGTCGGCGCATGCCGACCCTTCGTCCCGGCGCGGGCCGCAACGCCGCAAGCTGTTGCTGTCCATCGCCGGGCTGTTGGGGGGCGGCCTCGTTGCCGGCCGCGGCGCACAGTGGTACTGGCAGCAGCCTGTCTTTCAGGCGGCATACGCAACGCGCACGTCGCAGATGCTGAAGGTGACGCTGCCGGATGGCACCAGCGAGACCGGGGAGGCAGGCTCCGTGGGCAGTCTGCTCGATCTCGCGCCGCAAAGCGAGATCGAGGTCACGCTGTATCGGCAGCGCCGCATCGCGCGGCTTGCGCGCGGTGAGGTGCGCTTCGAGGTGGCACACGACAGCCGCAGGCCGTTCCTGGTCCACACCCGCGAGGCCGTCATCGAGGTGGTCGGCACCATCTTCACGGTGCGCGACAGGGGCGGCCCCGTGACCGTAGGCGTCGAGCGCGGGCACGTGCGCGTGCGCGTGCGCGTGCAGTTGCGCCAGCCTCATGCGAAACGCCAAGCCGATGCCCTCTCGGAGCCCATCGATCTGATGCGCGGCGATTTGCTGGAAATCCGCGATGGTCAAGCCGATGCGGTGCGGCAGGCCGACACCGCTGCGCTCTCCGCTTGGCGCGACGGCTGGCTGGTATTCGAGAACACGCCACTCGCGGATGCACTGGCAGCCGTCAACAGCTACCGGGCGCAGCCCATCGTCGCAACGGGACAGCGCACCAGCGCCATGCGGCTGTCGGGACGCTTTCGCACCAACGACTCCACGGGACTGATTGCTGCGCTGCCGTCGATCCTGCCCCTGTCCGCGATCCACCGTGCGGACGGCAGCGTGGAGCTTCAGCCACGCTGAAGGCCGGCGAGCGCCGCGATCGCTCGGCAGGACGCCAAAGTTCCTGTCTCTATTTTTCGCCTTCAAACGTCTTGCATATGAACGCCACGGCTACGCAAGCCCGCCGATGACCGCGTTCGACAGTCAATACGTCGCCTTTTCAGACTTGGAGTTTCGACCCATGCGTTTTTCGCCTCGCAACCGTCTCCTGAGCGCCGCGCTCTCCACCGCCTTCGGAACGGTCTTTGTCAGCTGGAGCGGGGTTGCCCAAGCGCAGCCCGCCACGCAGGCCTCGGCGGTGTTCAATATCGACGTGCCGGCGCAATCGCTGGCCTCCGCGCTCAATGAGCTTTCCCGTCAGACCGGCATGCAGGTCTTCGCAGCGGGCGATGTGGTGGCCGGCGTGCGCGCTCCGGCACTGTCCGGGCACTTCACGCTGCAGCAGGCGCTCGACCGGCTGCTGGCTGGCAGCGGCTTGGTCGCCGCGCGCAGCGGCGCCTCGCAGGTGACGGTGCAGCGCCAACCGGCTGTCTCGTCGGACCGCGCCACGCTGCCGCAGGTGAACGTGACGGCCCAGGGCTCGGCCGATGGGACGACCGAGGGCAGCGGCTCGTACACCACGCGGGTCACCGGCGCGGGCACCCGCATGGACCTGTCCCTGCGTGAGACGCCGCAGTCGGTCAGCGTGATCACGCGTCAACAGATCGAGGACCAGAACCTGGTCTCCCTCAACGACGTGCTGCGCCAGACGCCAGGCATCGTCGCGGACAGGCAGGATGAGCGCGTGAACTACTCGTCACGCGGCTTCGACCTGAGCCCCATGATCGACGGCATTCCAACGCTGGCCTTCAGCAGCGTAGCTGGCGAGTCGAGCATGATCAGCACCGCCATCTACGACCGTGTGGAGGTCGTCCGCGGCGCGGCGGGCCTGCTCAATGGCGTGGGCACGCCCGGCGGCTCGATCAACCTGGTGCGTAAGCGTCCCACCACGGAATTCTCGGGCTACGTGTCCGCCGGCGTCGGTTCATGGAACCGCTACGACGCCGAAACCGACCTGGGCGGCAAGTTGAACGAATCGGGTACGGTGCGCGGCCGCGTCGTGGCGTCCCATTCCGATGGCGACACTTTCACCGACCACAAGAAGCAGCGCAACGACGTCTTCTTCGGCATCGTCGAAATCGACGTCACGCCCAGCACCACGGTGGCGCTCGGCTACGAATACCAGAAGAACGCGATCAAAGGCGCAAACTTCGGCCAGACTCCCCTCTTCTACAGCGATGGCAGCCGTACCCACCTGCCCGTGTCCTTCAATTCCAGCGCCCCCTGGAGCCATTGGGACATGGCCACCAACCGCTTCTTCCTGAACTTCGAGCATCGGCTGAACAACGGATGGCGGGTCAAGGCAGAGGGCGCGATCGTGAAGAACAAGCGCGACCGTGCGGGCGGCGACCTCTGGCTCTACCCTTCCTCGTTCGACTCTGCCACCCAGCAAGGCGTTCTCGATCGCGGCGACAACCCAGCCGACGGCCGCAACAAGTCCTTCGACCTCTACGCCACCGGCCCCTTCGAGCTGTTTGGCCGCAAGCACCAGGCGAGCTTTGGCGCCAACGTGAACCGCTACACGTACTCGGTCTACAAAAACAACTCCCTTCCCAACAACGAAGATCGGGAGGAGATCAGCCTCTACAACATTGCTGCATCGCAGCAGCCCCAGTTCAACTACCCGATCCTAAGCTTCGGCGAACAGACCGAGCAGCGGGCCATCTACGGATCGACCCGCCTGCGGCCGACGGACAGCCTCTCGGTCATCGTCGGTGGCCGGGTCACCTGGTATCGCAACAAGGGTTACTCGACCGATCTGACCAGCGGCGAAGCCATCACCAGCTACTCGCAGCCCGCCAGGGAGAAGGGTGTGTTCACCCCCTACTTCGGCGTCGTGTACGACGTGAACAAGGAGTTCTCGGTCTACGCCAGCTATACCGATATCTTCCAGCCCAATACCGCCAAGGGCGTGGACAACAACGTGCTGGCCCCCAAGCGGGGCCACAACGTCGAGGTCGGCGTCAAGGGCGAGCACATGGACGGCAGGCTCAACACCAGCTTCGCCGTGTTCCGCACGCAGGAAGAAAATCTGGCCGTGAACATCGACGGCGCGGAGCCGTTACCCGACGGCACCATCCCGTCGCGCGCGGTGAAGGGTGCGCGCAGCAAGGGCTTCGAGGCCACAGTGTCGGGTGAACTCACGCGCGGCTGGCAGATCATGGGCGGCTATACCTATCATGCCAAGCGCGACGCGAACGACGTGCTGCTGAACACGCCGCTGCCACGCCGCCTGCTACGCATCTCGACAAGCTATCGCCTTCCCGGCGAATGGAGCAAGCTCACGATTGGCGGCAGCGTGAGCTACCAGAGCGGCATCTACTACAACGAAGCCTATGGCCTGGGCACCGCCATGCAGGGTGGCATCACTTTGCTGGGGCTGATGGCACGCTACGACTTCACCAAGCAGCTGAGCGCGTCGCTCAACATCGAAAACCTCAGCGACAAGCGCTACTACAGCGGCCTGGGCGGCTACAACGGCTACACCCAGGGCACGCCGCGCAATGCATGGGCAAAAGTCACCTACAAGTTCTAGCCGCCACGCGGGCCGGCTCCGCGCCGGCCTTTTGTCTCGCCTAGCGCGGAGCCGATCACCTGTATTGACCCAGTGAAACCCTGCTCAGGTGTTATCTTTGGAAGGAAGACATCGTGAGTACGTTGATGGAAGAAGAGATCAAGCGCTGGACGGCAAAGCGCAAGACGGCGTTGGTGCTGGAGATCATCCAGGGCAAAACCAGCGTGTCCGAGGCAAGCCGGGCCTATGACCTGCCACCCTCGGAGATCGAGGGCTGGGTGGAGGATGGCCGCAAGGGCATGGAGAACGCTCTGAAGGCGAACCCGCAGGACGTGCGCGAGCAGTACGAGCGCCAGCTCAAGGATCTGCAGGAGGCCTACGGCGAGGCCATGCTGGAGTTGCGTGCCCGAAAAAAATTGCAGTCCCTGCTGGGCGAGGACGAGAAGTGATCGAGACGATCCCTCAGGGACTCCAAGCCGAAGGCATCACCGTCTCGATCAGCAAGCTGTGCCGGTGGTTCGGCGTGCCGCGCCGCAGCGTGTACTACAAGCCGGTGAAGGCCGCGCCGAAACTGCAGGACAGGTTGGTCGCTCCGGTCAAGGCCATGATCGAGGAGAACCCCTCGTTCGGCTACCGCACGGTGGCGCACCTGCTGGGGTTCAACAAGAACACCGTGCAGCGCATCTTCCAGCTCAAGGGCTGGCAGGTGCAAAAGCGCCCGGTGGGTTTCAGACCCCGCATCCAGTCATTGCCCTCGGTGGCGAAGGCGCCGAATGAACGCTGGGCGACGGACATGTGCCGGGTCTGGGCGGGGCGCGATGGCTGGACGACGATGGCGCTGGTCATCGACTGCCACAGCCGCGAACTGCTGGGCTGGCATCTGTCGCGCAGCGGCAAGTCAAAGACAGCCGAATCGGCGCTGGAGCAGGCGCTGATCGCGCGCTTTGGAACGCTGGGTCGGGTGCCGGCGCCGTTCCTGCTGCGCTCAGACAATGGCCTGGTCTTCACCAGCCGCAGCTTCACGGCCTTGGTCAGGAGCTACGGCCTGCGACAGGAGTTCATCACGCCGCACAGCCCCGAGCAGAACGGGATGGTCGAGCGGGTGATCCGCACGCTCAAGGAGCAATGCGTGCATCGCCACCGCTTCGAATCGCTGCAACACGCCAGCCGAGTGATCGCGGACTGGATCCATTTCTACAACCACCAGCGCCCGCATCAGGCGCTGAACATGAGGACTCCCGCTGAGGCATTTGCATTAGCGGCATGACCTGAGCAGGTTTTGCTGGGTCAATACATTTCCCCACTCGCGGATGGCGAATGGTCGATGCGAATCTTGCCGTTCTCGTAGAAGAGCGCGAAGGATTCGTCAGGTTTCTCGTCAAGTGTGAGCATGGGAGCTCCAGAGCCGTACTTGACAAAGAAGTCAAAGCACATTTCTCGCGATTTGACGAGCGCGAGTCTCTTTAGGGCCACCTTAGTTGAGCGTCTCAGTTCGCGGGGCAGTTTGGGATGGCGAGCCCGAATGTGCTCGGGCACGACCAGGCGCATGTACCAGATGCCATTGGCCCCGCTGGAAAGATCGGTTGAACCCAGACGAGGTGTCCAGCCCGAAAGGCCGGTGGCTGACGCGTCAGAGTCGCTGAACGTCGCTTTCGGGTGGCCAGTGGAAGCGCCGACCGTTGAGGAAGCAGGCTCGGGCGCCAACGCATCGAAGCCCGGCTGAGTTGTGGCTGGCGGAGACGCAGAACACGTGGAGTCGGACATGGAAGTTGGACGTTTTGGACAAACAACTTCGAAGCCATGCCGCACAAAGAAAAAAGCCCTTGATGGACCATCAAGGGCTTTGTTCATTTTGGCGGAGAGGGTGGGATTCGAACCCACGGTAGTGTTGCCACTACGCCTGATTTCGAGTCAGGTACATTCGACCACTCTGCCACCTCTCCTGTGTGTCGAAGCCTGCGAGTATAGCAAGGTTTTCAGGCAGTGAGCAGCGCCACGCCGCCCATGTAGGGGCGCAGCACTTCGGGCACGACCACGCTGCCGTCGGCCTGCTGGTAGTTCTCGAGCACGGCGACCAGGGTGCGGCCCACGGCCAGGCCCGAGCCGTTCAGGGTGTGCAGCAGCTCGTTCTTGCCTTGGGCGTTCTTGAAGCGGGCCTGCAGGCGGCGCGACTGGAAGGCTTCGCAGTTGCTGACGGAGCTGATCTCGCGGTAGGTGTTCTGCGCGGGCAGCCAGACTTCCAGGTCGTAGGTCTTGGCGGCGCCGAAGCCCATGTCGCCCGCGCACAGCAGCACGACGCGGTACGGCAGGCCGAGCTTTTGCAGGATGGTTTCGGCGTGCCGGGTCATCTCTTCCAGCGCGTCGTAGCTCTTGTCGGGGTGGACGATCTGCACCATCTCGACCTTGTCGAACTGGTGCTGGCGGATCATGCCGCGCGTGTCGCGGCCGTAGCTGCCGGCTTCGGAGCGGAAGCACGGCGTGTGCGCGGTGAGCTTGATGGGCAGTTCCGCCTCGGGCACGACCACGTCGCGCACGAAGTTGGTCAGCGGCACTTCGCTGGTGGGGATGAGGTAGAGCGCGGCGTTGTCGGGCACGGGTTCGCCGTCCTGGCCGCCCTTCTTGGCGGCGAACAGGTCGCCTTCGAACTTGGGCAGCTGGCCCGTGCCCTTGAGCGAATCCGCGTTCACGGCATAGGGCACGTAGCACTCGGTGTAGCCGTGTTCCTGGGTCTGCACGTCCAGCATGAATTGCGCGAGGGCGCGGTGCAGGCGGGCGATGCCGCCCTTCATGACGGTAAAGCGCGAGCCCGAGAGCTTCACGCCCATGTCGAAGTCCAGGCCCAGGGGCGTGCCGACGTCCACATGGTCCTTGGCCTCGAAGGCGAAGCTGGGCGGCGTGCCCCAGCGGCGCACTTCGACGTTGCCGGTCTCGTCGCTGCCTTCGGGCACCGAGGCGTGCGGCAGGTTGGGCACGACCACCAGCATGGCCTGCAGTTCGGCCTGGATCTGCTCCAGCCGCGCGGCGGATTGTTCCAGCTCGATCTTGGACGCGGCCACCTGGGCCTTGGCGGCTTCGGCGCCGTCCTTGTCGCCCCGGCTCATGAGCATGCCGATCTGCTTGGAGAGCTGGTTGCGCTGCGCCTGCAGCTCTTCGGTGCGGGTCTGCAGCGTCTTGCGCTCGGACTCCAGCGCCTGGAAGGCCTCCACGTTCAGGAATGCCTGCGGCTTTTTGCGGGTTTCCAGCCGGGCGATGGCGGAGTCGAGGTCTTTGCGGAGAAGGAGGATGTCGAGCATAGGCGGCGATTTTAGAACGCGCCCACGATCTCCCAGGGGGCGCGGACTCAGGCGACGCCGGCCGGATCGCAGTTGGCGCCGCACAGGATGAGCGCCACGGTTTCGCCCTCGCGCGGCCGGTAGGCGCCGCTTTGCAGCGCCGCGAGGCCCAGCGCGGCGGCCGGCTCCACGGCCAGCTTGAGTTCGCGCCAGAGCCACTGCTGGGCGGCGCGGATGGCATCGTCGGTCAGCAGCAGGCTGGCATGCACGTGCTGCTGCGCCACCTGCCAGGCGATGTCGCCGATGCGGCGTGCGCCCAGCGAATCGGCCGCGATGCCGCCCACGTCCACATCGACGGGCCGGCCCGCGGCGCGGGCGCTGTGCAGCGTGGGCGCGCGCTCGGGCTCCAGTGCGACGACGTGGGCGCGGCTGTCCACCCAGGCGGCCACGCCGGCGATCAAGCCGCCGCCGCCCACGCTGACGAGCAGCGTGTCGGGCAGCCGGCCGGCCTGGGCCTCGATCTCCTGCGCGAGCGTGCCGGCGCCGGCCACCACCTCGGGCTGGTCGTAGGCGTGCGTGAGCAGCGCGCCCGTGGCCTGCTGGCGCTCCAGGCAGGCCTGCAGCGCTTCGGAATACGCGGCGCCGCGCACCATCACCTCGGCGCCCAGCTGGCGCAGGCGGGCGCGCTTGGCCTCGGGCGAGACCTCGGGCACGAAGACCTCGCAGCGCACGCCCAGCGCACGGGCGGCGGCCGCCGTGGCGATGCCGGCATTGCCGCCGGAGGCGATGATGACGCCGCTCTCCGGCACGGGGTTGGCGAGCAGCCGGTTCATCATGCCGCGCGCCTTGAAGCTGCCGCCCGTCTGCAGCTGCTCCAGCTTCAGCCAGACCTGCGCGCAGGGCACGCCCAGGGCGGCGCCGCTCAACTGCGCGAGGGGCGTGGCGCGCAGGAAGCCGGGGCGGGAGGCGAGCCGCTGGCTGGCGGCGGCGATGGCGGAACGATCGATCATGGGTTCAGGCATCCACGAGGGGAGTGAGAGAAGGAGGAGAGGAACAGGAAAAGGGCGAGACCTGCAGTCTAGGGCGCCGGCACCGCCTGCCACCGCCAGACCGCCCCGTTCACACAAGCGGATACACAGCCGCCCTGCGTCGGCGAGCACGGGCGCCGATAACAATGGCGACGGAGCGCCTGCGTTGCGGGCCCCGATTCGCTGAAGGGGAGATCGGTCCATGTTCTACGTGTTCGGCCCGTTGGGCCAGGTGTACCGGGGCGGCCCGGAAAAGCTCGCGCAGGTGGCGCCCGTGCGGCGCGTGCTGCGCCCGCAGGCCCTGCGCACGCGCGAGCAGGACGGGGCCGAGCCGGTGTTTACCGCACCGCCCTCCACCGCCTCACCAGCCCCCGCCCCGGCCACGCCGCCCGTGGGCATGCTGGCGCAGGCGGTGGCCGCCTACGCGCAGACGGAACAAGGCCCGCAGGAGCCGCGGCAGCCCCTGTCGCGGGTCAAGGACGTGATGAGCGAGGGCGCGGTGACGGTGCGGCCCGACGTGCGCGTGAACGATGCCTGGCAGACGCTGGCCGAGCACCACGTGGCGCAGGCGCCGGTGGTGGATGAACGCGGCCAGGTGGTGGGCCTGCTGCTGCGCGCCGACATGGCGCCGCTGGACCTGCTGCCCGAACCCGGCGCCGTGAAGGACGCCATCGCGCTGGCGCGCCGGCCGGTGCAGGAGGTGATGATCAGCCCCATACCGACCGTTTCGGACGAGACCGAGCTGCGCCGCGTGGCGGGCGTGCTGCTGGAGACGGGCCTGCCGGGCCTGCCGGTGACCGACGAGCGCGGGCAGCTCATCGGTTTTCTCTCACGCACCGACATCCTGAAGGCCGTGGCGGCGGACCCGCCGCTGGATCTCTGGAGCTGAGGGCGCCGCGCAGGCCCTGTGCGGCCCTGACGCCCTCCCCCCCCCCGCTCAGTGCGCCAGGGGCAGGGAGTTCTCGGCGATGTCCACCTCGGGCAGCGGGCTGGCGAGGACCTTGTCGATGGTCTTGCCGTCCATGTCCACCACCTCGAACTGCCAGCCTTCCCACTGCACGGTGTCGGTCACCTTGGGCAACTTGCCGGTCAGCAGCATGACCATGCCGCTCAGCGTGTGGTAGCGGCCCCGGTCTTCCTCGGGCACGGAGGCGAGGTCCAGGCGGTCCTTCAGCTCGGGCACGGGGATGTGGCCGTCCAGCAGCCAGCTGCCGTCTTCGCGCTGCACGGCCCAGGAGGTCTCGGGGTCGCGGGCGTGGAATTCGCCGGTGATGGCCTCGATCAGGTCCTGCAGCGTGACGATGCCCTGCACTTCGCCGTATTCGTCGATGACGAAGGCCATGTGCAGGTCGGACTGGCGGAAGTTGTCCAGCAGTTCCATGCCGGTGATGGTCTCTGGCACGTAGAGCGCCGTCTGCAGCGGCTGGCGCGCCAGGTCGCGGCCGTTCGTCTCGGCATCGCCCACCAGCACGCCGTGGCCTTCGCGCAGCGTGCGCGAGAGCCACTGGCGCGCGTTCAGCACGCCCAGGATGTTCTCCATGCCGCCGCGCACGACGGGGAAGCGGGCGTGGTCGGATTCCTCGATGCGGCGCAGGTTTTCCTCGAACGGCTCTTCGACGTCGAGGTAGGCCACGTCGGCGCGCGGCACCATCAGCGAGCCGATCTGGCGGTCGTCCAGACGGAACACGTTGCGCACCATCTGGTGCTCGTGCGATTCGATCACGCCGGCGCTGGTGCCTTCGGCCAGCACGGCGTGGATCTCGGCCTCGGTCACGGCGCTGGCGCCGTTGTCCTTGACGCCCAGCAGGCTCAGCAGGCCCTGGGTGGAGGCCGAAAGCAGCCGCACGAAGGGCTTGGTGGCCAGGGCCAGCCAGTTGATGGGGCGGGCGACCAGACGGGCCAGCGTTTCGGGGTAGCTCTGGCCCAGGCGCTTGGGCACCAGTTCGCCCACGACGATGGAGAAGTAGGTGATGACCATCACGACCACGCCGGTGGCCGTGTAGCCGGCGGCCTTGTCGTGCATGCCCATGGCCCGCAGCCATTCGCCGAGCGGCTCGGCCAGGGCGGCCTCGCCGACGATACCGTTGAGCACCCCGATGGAGGTGATGCCGATCTGGATGGTGGAGAGGAAGCGGGTGGGGTCTTCACCCAGCTTCATGGCGGCGACTGCGCCGCTGTCGCCCTCATCTGCCAGCTTCTGCAGCCGCGCCTTGCGCGCCGAGACCAGTGCCAGCTCCGACATGGCAAACAAGCCATTGAGGAGGATGAGGGCGAAAAGTATTGCTATTTCCATAAAGGGGAAGCGAGATGCTTCCTCGGAGTCGAACAGACCTGGATTGTAGGAAATCCGATGGCGGCCAGGGCTATGGCGGCCCCTGCAGTGCCGGCGCGCAGCCCTGCCGCGCGCCCGTTTTCAACACCAAAATCGGCTGCAGCGCGCTCCACACAAAGGCCTGCAGCTATCAGAAGAGTAGCAATCAATAGGCCGCGGGGCCGGTCTCGGGGTTGCGCACGCTGATCTCCAGGCCGGTCGCCGCGTCGATCTTCAGGCCCTTGGGCAGCGGGAACTTGATGGTTTCCTCGATGCCGTCCATCTTGCGGACCGACACCGCGCCCAACGCCTTGATACGGTCGATCACATCGCGCACCAGAATTTCCGGGGCCGATGCGCCCGCCGTGAGGCCCACGCGTGCCACGCCGTCGAACCATTCGGCCTGCAGCTCGGCGGCGCTGTCCACCATGTAGGCGGTGGTGCCCAGCCGTGCGGCGAGCTCGCGCAGGCGGTTGCTGTTGGAGCTGGTGGGGCTGCCCACCACGATCACCAGATCGACCTGCCCGCTCAGCAGCTTGACCGCGTCCTGCCGGTTCTGCGTGGCATAGCAGATGTCCTGCTGCTTGGGCTCGCGCACCTTCGGGAAGCGGGCGCGCACGGCGGCGGTGATCTCGGCCGCGTCGTCCACGCTCAGCGTGGTCTGCGTGACCACGGCCAGCTTCTCGGTCTGCGCGGGCTGCACGCGCTGCACGTCGGCCACGTCTTCCACCAGGTGGATGCCGTGGTCGAGCTGGCCCATGGTGCCTTCCACCTCGGGATGGCCCTTGTGGCCGATCATGATGAATTCGTAGCCCTCGCGCGCCAGCTTGGCGACCTCGACGTGGACCTTGGTCACCAGCGGGCAGGTGGCGTCGAAGATCGAGAAGCCGCGCGCTTTCGCCTCTTCCTGCACCGCGCGGCTCACGCCGTGGGCGCTGAAGACCAGCGTGGCGCCGGGTGGCACGTCGGAGAGCTCTTCGATGAAGATCGCGCCCTTGGCCTTGAGATCGTTCACCACGTAGGTGTTGTGCACGATCTCGTGGCGCACGTAGATGGGCGCGCCGAACTTCTGCAGCGCACGTTCCACGATCTCGATGGCGCGGTCCACGCCGGCGCAGAAACCGCGCGGCTCGGCGAGGATGATTTCCTGGAGAAGGGCGTCGGCCATGGCGTCAGAGGACTCCGATGAGTTCGACCTCGAAGGTCACGGGCTGGCCGGCCAGCGGGTGGTTGAAGTCGAAGCGCACGGCGCCGTCGGCGCGCGCTTCCAGCACCACGCCGGCATAGCTGCCGAGGCCGTCGGGCGTGGGGAACTGCACCACGTCGCCCACGGTGTAGCGCTCGTCGGGGTCGCCCAGCTGGGCCAGCAGCTTGGCGGCCACCCACTGCTGCATCTCGGGGTTGCGCTCGCCGAAGGCTTCGCCGGCAGGCAGCTCGAAAGTGGCGCGCGTGCCCTCGGCTAGGCCGATCAGGCGCTGCTCCACGGCGGGCGAAAGCTCGCCGGCGCCCAGCGACAGCGTGGCGGGCTGGCCGCCGAAGGTGTTGATCACATCGCCCGCCGGGCCGGCCAGGCGGTAGTGCAGCGTGAGGAACGAACCCTCCTGCACGGTGGGGGCGGCGGCAGCGTCGGCGCGGGCGGAATCGGGGGCGGCAAGGGTCATGAAATGGGGTCTCGATAAACTGCCGCCATTGTAGGAAACGCCGGAAACCGGCCCCGCTCCATGGCGATCAAAGATTTGCCCACCGATTCGCAGCCGCGCGAAAAGCTGCTGGCACGCGGCCCCGCAGCGCTCACCGATGCCGAGCTGCTGGCCATCCTGCTGCGCACCGGCATCCAGGGCAAGGGCGTGCTGCAGATGGCCCAGGAGCTGCTCGATCCGCCCCAGGCCGAGCCGGCCACCGGCCGGCTGGGCGGCGGCTTCGGCGGCATCGCCGGGCTGCTGCACGCCAGCGCAGACGACCTGAGCCGCATCAAGGGCCTGGGCCCAGCCAAGCGCGCCGAACTCGTGGCCGTACTGGAGCTGGCGCGCCGGGCCCTTGCGCAGCAGCTGCGCGAGCGCGAGGTCTTCGGCTCGCCCCAGGCCGTCAAGCACTACCTGCAGCTGCACCTGGCGGCCAAGGCGCACGAGGTGTTCGCGGTGCTGTTCCTCGACAGCCAGAACCGGCTCATCGCGCTCGAAGAACTCTTCAGGGGCACGCTCACGCAAACATCGGTCTATCCGCGCGAAGTGGTGCTGCGCGCCCTGCACCATCACGCCGCCGCCGTGGTGCTGGCCCACAACCACCCCAGCGGCAGCGTGCAGCCCAGCCGCGCCGACGAGGCGCTGACCCGCACCCTGAAGACCACGCTCGCGCTGATCGACGTGCGCGTGCTGGACCACGTCATCGTCGCGCCCGGCGCCGCCCTGTCGATGGCCGAGGAGGGCCTGGTATGAGCACCCTTTTCCGCACGTCCCCCTGGGCACCGCTGCTGGCAGCGGGCCTGGCCCTCGCCCTCTCCGCCTGCGCGCCGCTGCCGCAGGCCGTGCCTGCTGCGCCTGCAGCCACGGCTGCCGCCGGCCCCCGACCCGCGCTGCGCCTCATCGGCAGCGCCGCCATCGCCCCCGGCACCGAGGTGCTGGGCACCACCTTCGGCGGCATCTCGGGCATCGACTACGACGCGGCCAGCGGGCGCTGGCTGCTCATCAGCGACGACCGCTCGGCCCTGCAGCCGGCGCGCATCTACACCGCCACGCTGCGCTACGGCCCGCAAGGGCTGGAGACGCCCGCCATCACCGGCATGGTCGCGCTGCGGCATGCGAACGGGCGCACCTACCCCTCGCCGCGCCGCCCCGAGCCCGGCGTGGACGTGCCCGACGCCGAAGCCGTCCGCTGGCTGCCCGGCAGCGGCGGGCACTTCCTGTGGACCAGCGAGGGCGACTTCGGCCGCGGCTTCGGTCCGCAGCTGCGCGAAAGCCGCATCGACGGCAGCGCCGTGCGCGACCTGCCCCTGCCCGCCAGCTTCCAGCCCGACGGGGCGCACGGCCGCGGCCCCCGCTCCAACGGCACGCTCGAAGGCCTGGCCCTGTCGCCCGACGGCCGCACGCTCTGGCTCTCGATGGAAATGCCCTGGCGGCAGGACGGCCCCCTGCCCACGCCCGCCGCGCCCGGCGGCCCGGTGCGCTTCACCGCGCTCGACCTCGCCACCGGCCAGCCCCTGCGCCAGATCGCCTACCAGCCCGACGCCGTGGCCCACGCCCGCCGCATCCCCTGGGGCCCGCAGATGAACGGCATCAGCGAGATCCTGGAAGACGGCCGCCACCACCTGCTGGTGCTGGAGCGCAGCTACAGCGCGGGCGCGGGCTTCGCCGTGCGCCTGTACCGCATCGACACGCGCACGGGCAGCGACACCCTCGCCCTGCCCGCCCTCGCGCCCGGCAGCTACACCCCCGCCCCCAAGACCCTGGTGGCCGACTTGGCCACGCTGGGCGCCGGCACGCTCGACAATCTGGAGGGCATGGCCTGGGGCCCGCCCCTGCCCGGCGGCGGGCGCGTGATCGTCTTCGTGAGCGACGACAACTTCAACCCGGCGGAGGTCACGCAGTTCATCGCAGCCGAATACACGGTGCCATCAGCGGCGCCATGACGGGCGCCCCGCCTGCGGCGCAGGTCAAACGGATTGGGTTACAACCCTCCTTGCCATGACCGTCAAAGCCCGCTCCCTCCAAGACCTCCAGCCGCTGCGCAAGGCGCTGGCCGAGGCCGCCGCGCGCGAGGCCGAGCGCCTGCGCGAACGGCAGGAGGCCGCCCGCCGCGCCCGGGCCGAGCGCATGCTGTTCCAGGACGCCGTGGGCCCCGTGCAGCCGCTGCGCGGCACGCAGGAGCGCCGCTGGCACACGCCCGAGCCGCCCGAGCCGCTGCCGGTGCAGCGCACCCTGGACGAGGAGCGCGTGCTGCTCGAATCCATCAGCGACGAGTTCGACGTGACGACGCTGCTGGACGTGGACGACCAGCTGAGCTTTCGCCGCCCCGGCATCGGCCAGGACGTGACGCACCGGCTGCGCGCCGGCTACTGGAGCATCCAGCGCCAGCTGGACCTGCACGGCCTGCGCACCGACGAGGCGCGCGAGGCGCTGGGCGAATTCGTGCGCGTGGCCCACCGCACCGGCCTGCGCTGCGTGCGCGTGGTGCACGGCAAGGGCCTGGGCTCGCCGGGCAAGACGCCGGTGCTCAAGAGCCGCGTGCAGCGCTGGCTGGTGCAGAAGAAGGAAGTGCTGGCCTTCGTGCAGGCCCGCCCGGCCGAAGGCGGCGCTGGCGCGCTGGTGGTGCTGCTGCAGCCCGGACGGCGGCGCGTGGCCGGCTGAGTCTTTTCAGCATGGAATCAGGCTGCAGCCCTTGATGGGCAAGCGCATCCAGCTATCAATTTGATACCGAACACCTTCACCTTCCGGGCCGACCGCCCCCGCCACGCACCATGACGCAAGCCCTCCACGACACCCTGCTCGCCGGCACCGCCAGCGCCCAGGCCGCAGCCCTCGCCCGTGGCGACACCACGGCCCTCGCCCTGTGCGATGCCGCCATCGCCCGCATCGAGGCGCAGGACGGCGCCATCAACGCCGTGGTCGTGCGCGACTTCGCCAACGCGCGCCTGCAGGCCGGGGCGGCCGATGCGGCGCTGGCGCGGGGCGAGCGCCGCCCGCTGCTGGGCGTGCCGATCACCGTCAAGGAATCGTTCAACGTGGCCGGCCTGCCCACCACCTGGGGCTTCGAGCACGCCCGCGGCTTCATCGCCAAGGCCGACGCGGTGGCCGTGGAGCGGCTCAAGGCCGCCGGCGCCGTGCTGCTGGGCAAGACCAACGTGCCCGTGGCGCTGGGCGACTGGCAGAGCGCGAACCCGATCTACGGCCGCACCAACAACCCGCACGACCTCTCGCGCACGCCCGGCGGCTCCTCGGGCGGCGCAGCCGCTGCGCTGGCGGCGGGCTTCGTGGCGCTGGAGCTGGGTTCGGACATCGGCGGCTCCATCCGCGTGCCGGCCCACTTCTGCGGCGTCTATGGGCACAAGCCCACGCACGGGCTGCTGCCCGCGGCGGGCCACGACTTTCCAGGCTTTCCGCCCGGCGCGCCGAACGAGCTGGCCGTGATCGGCCCGCTGGCGCGCAGCGCGCAAGACCTGGAACTGGCGCTGGACCTGCTGGCCGGCCCCATCGGCGCCCAGGCCCGCGCCATGCAGGTGCGGCTGCCGCCCGCGCGGCCAGTGCAGCAGGCGCGCTGCCTGCTGATCGACAGCGCCCCCGGCGCGGCGGTGGCGAGCGACATCCAGGCCCGCCTGCGCGCGGTGGCCGACGACCTGCAGGCCAGCGGCTGCACGGTGGAGCGCGGCGCCAGCGAGCTGCTGCCCGACCTGGCCGCGAGCCACGCCGCCTACCACCGACTGCTGATGACCTACATCACGCGCGGCACGCCCGGCGCCGCCAGCATGCCCGCGCACGAATGGCTGCAGCTGCTGGACCAGCGCGCGCGGGTGCAGGCGCAGTGGCGGCGCTTCTTCGAGAGCTTCGACGCCCTGCTGCTGCCCGCCTTCGGCTGCACCGCCTACCCGCATATTCCGGCCATGGACTGGAGCACGGCGACGGTGCCGATCGACGGCCGGCCCGAGCTGCTCGGAGCCCAGTCGTTCTGGCAGAGCGTGGCCACCCTGCCCGGCCTGCCCGCCACCGTGGCGCCCATCGGGCGCGGCAGCGATGGCCTGCCCATCGGCATGCAGCTGATCGGCCCGATGTACGAAGACCGCACGCCGCTGGCGCTGGTGCGGCATCTGGAGGCTTTCCGGGCCGCAGCCGCAGCCTGACGGACGACAAGGCCGCAGGCGGCCCCAAAGCCAACGGCGCGCAAGGCCCCAGGGCCCTGCGCGCCGTTTCGCTGCCCCGGTGCCGCCTGCAGGCGCCACCGGGGCAGGCGATCACTTGGACAGGTCGATCGCGTACTTGGACGTGCCCTTGCCCGAGCCGTCGTCGGCCGCCACCAGCGACACGCCGGACAGGCCCGCGGCCTGCGCCACGCTCAGGGCGCCGGCGCCGGAGCTGAACACCACAGGGCCGGCCGTGCTCGCCTTGGTGAAGCGCCAGCTCTTGGCCGCACCGTTGGCCGAGCGGGTGACGGACGGGTTCTTGCGGATGTAGTCGATCACCACGTCGCGGTTCGCATCGGGCGAGGCCCAGATGGTGCCGGAGCCGTCGAGCTTGTCGCTGAAACTCTTGCCGCTGGTGGCGCGGTAGTTGTTCGTGGCGATCACGAATTCCTGCGCCGGGTCCATGGTGGCGCCCTTGTAGGTCAGGTTCTTGATGCGGCTGCCCGTGGGCTGGGTCACGTCGATCTCGTACTGCACGTCGGCCGTGGTGAACATGTCGAAGTTGTAGCCCGGGAAGCTGCTGATGAGCTGCTGCTCGGTGGTCTTCGTCGTGCTGATCTGGTTGAAGCGCTTGGCGGCGGATTCGAGCCAGTTCTTGATGTCGGCGCCGTTGACCTTCACCGCATAGACGGTGTTGGGGTAGAGGTAGAGATCGGCCGCGTTGTTGATCGCCAGCGGGCCCACGGCCACGTCGGTGTAGTCGGCACCGCCCTGGAAGCCGGACTTGAACGGCGCGCTCACCGACAGCACCGGCAGGCTCTTGTACTGCGGCAGGTTGGCCTGGATGTAGGCCGCCACGTAGGCCTGCTGCGCCTGGTTCACGATCTGGATCGCGCCGGGGTCGCCCACGTCGGCGAACAGCGTGCTCATGCGGAAGTCGGTGCTGCCGATGGGCGTCTTCACGTAGGCGATGGCGGCCTGGTGCTGGGTATCGACCAGCGGGGCGATGCTGGAGTCGGCGTCCACGAACACGTTGGCACCGGAGGCGTCCTTGGCCTGGATGTTGCGCAGCTCGGCCTTGGAGCCGCTCTTGTCCACGCTCCAGGCCTTGCCGTCCCACTTGAGCGACAGGCTGATCACGCCCAGCGCCTTGCCCCAGGAGCTGGCCATGACGGCGGGCACGCCGTTGATGGTGCCGGCCTGGTTGTCCACGCCGGACTGGGTGAATGCGGGCTTGGAGCTGCGGTCGGGGAACACGCTGTGCTGGTGGCCCATGACCATGGCGTCGATGCCGGACACCTTGGACAGGTGCAGGCCCGGGTTCTCCATGGTGGCCGAATAGGCGCTGCCATCCAGGCCGCCGTGCAGCAGCGCAACGACCACGTCGGCGCCCTTAGCGCGCAGCTCGGGCACGTATTTCTGGGCCGATTCGACCGCGCCTTCGGTATAGACCTTGCCGTCCAGATAGCGCTTGTCCCAGTTCAGGATGCCGGGCGTGGTGAAGCCGATCACGCCGATCTTCACCGGCAGCTGCACCGTCTTGCCGTCGGCCGTCTGGGCGGTGATGGTGCGCTCCAGCAGCACATAGGGCTGCACCAGCGGCTGCTTGGTCTTGCTGCTGTACACGTTGGCCAGGGCCATGGGGTAGCCCGCGCCCACGCACTTGACGGAGGGGTCCACGCCATCGACGTTGAGGCCGCCGCCCAGCACCTGGTTCAGGTAGGGCAGACCGTAGTTGAATTCATGGTTGCCCAGCGTGCCGGCATCGAAGCCCAGCGCGCCCATGGCCTTGTACATGGACAGCTGCTGCTTGCAGTCGATGGGCTTGACCACGGCTTCGTAGTCGGCCAGCGCCGTGCCCTGGATGGTGTCGCCGTTGTCCACCAGCACGGTGTTGGCGAATTCCTTGCGCGCCTGGCGCACCAGCGTGGCGGTGCGCTCGAAGCCGTAGGTCTTGTCTTCGGCCAGCTTGAAGTAGTCGTAGCTGCGCACGTTGAAGTGCAGGTCGGTCGTCTCCAGCACGGCCAGCGTGGCCGTGGCGGGCGCGGACTGCGGCGTGGCCGGGCTGGCGGGCGTGCTCGGCGAAGCCGAAGCGCTGTCGCCATCGCTGCCGCCGCAGGCCGCCAGCAGGGCGGCACAGCCGACGGCGGCCAGCGCCCAGCGGCGCGACGGATGGACGGGCGAGGCGCCCAGGATGCGGTGGAGATGTGGCATGCGGTGCGATCTAGGAGGAATTGAGGAGAAGCAACGAAAGCGCGAGTGTCGGCATGCCGATTGACATGCGCGTGACACTGCGCAATTGGTTGCAACTCCGTTCGCTCCCCCGCCCTGCCCGCATGGCCAGCGCAAGGCCGATCGCCTCAGCGCAACCTAGCCGCCCCGGTTGCGCATCCAGTCGGCCGTGCCCATGAAGCTCTCCTTCAGGCGCACGCGCAGGGGCTCGGGCACGCCCGTCTCGCCCATGGCCTGGTCCATGCAGGCCACCCACTCGTCGCGCTCCTTGATGCCGATGGAAAACGGCATGTGGCGCATGCGCAGGCGTGGGTGGCCGAAGCGTTCCTGGTAGTAGTCGGGGCCGCCCAGCCAGCCGCAGAGGAACCAGAAGAGCTTGTCGCGCGCCTCCTCCAGCGTGCTGCCGTGCGCTGCGCGCAGCGCGGCGTAGGCGGGCTCCAGGTCCATCAGGTCGTAGAAGCGATCGACCAGGGCGCGCACCTGGGGCTCGCCGCCGATCCATTCGAAGGGGGTCTGCTGGCTGGGGCTCTGGGAATCCTCGGACATGGCGGCGTGCGGCTCAGGAGTGGATGAAGCCCGCGATTGTCGGGCAGCGCACGCTCAGCCCGCCGCCAGCTCGGCGAAGAAGCGGCCCACGCGCTCGGCGATCAGGTCCTTGTCGTTGTCCAGCGTGGCGACGTGGTAGGAATTTTCCAGCCACAGCAGGCGGATGTCGCTGGAGGCCAGCGTGTTGACGATGTGCAGCGCATTGGACGCCGGCACCACGTGGTCCTCGCGGCCGTGGATGACGAGCGCGGGGCAGGTGATGCCGCCCATCAGGGCGCCGGTCTGCGCGATGAGCGCCGCGATCTCGCGCATGCAGGCCACGGGCACCTCGGCATAGGCCAGCTCCTGCACGCCGGGGGCCTTGATGTCGGAGCCGATGCCCGGGATGCGGCGCGGAGCCGGGTCCAGCGCCAGCACGCCCGCGAATTCGCGCTTGAGCGGCCCCGCCGCCGCGGCGATGGGGGCGATGCCGTGCACCAGTTCCGGAAAGCGCGCCGCCATGTTCAGCGTCAGCGTGCCGCCCATCGACAGGCCCGTGATGAACACCTTGCGCTTGCGCGCCGCCAGGGCCTTGAGCTGCTGCTCGATCTCGCGCGCCCAGTCCAGATAGCCGGTGGTTTCCATGTCGTCCGGCGAGGTGCCGTGGCCCGGCAGGCGCGGGCCGACCACCGTGAAGCCGAAGCGCCGGTGCAGCTGCTCGCCGTAATGGCGCATGCTCTGCGGCGTGCCCGTGAAGCCGTGCGACACCAGCACGCCGATATCGTTGCCCTCGAATGCGAAAGGCTCGGCGCCTGCGAGTACCTGGGTCATTGCTGTCTCCTTCGTTGTATGGATTGAACGGAATCGAATGGGCGCTGCACGGAACAGGGGGCCGGGGTGCCGCAACGGCACGCCCTGCCCTGCTGCGCCGCTGCCGCTACTCCGCCGCCTGCCGCAGCGTGGCCATCACCGGCCGGCGCAGCACGCCGCGCAGCCCCCACCAGCCCGCAGCCAGCGCCAGCAGCGCGCCGGCCAGGGCGCCGGCCAGCGGCACCCAGAGCGGCGCGGTCCAGGTGAAGTCGAACACGAAGCGCGCCAGCGCCCAGCCCACGGCCACCGCCACGCAGCTGGCCAGGAAGCCCGCCAGCAGGCCCACGCCGGCCAGCTCGGCCCGCTGCACCTGGCGCAGCAGCCGCGCCTGCGCGCCCACGGCCCGCATGATGGCGTACTCGCGGGCCCGCTCCTCGCGCGTGGCGGTGACGGCCGCGAACAGCACCACCACGCCTGCGGCCAGGGTAAAGCCGAAGAGGAATTCCACCGCGCGGATCACCTGCCCCAGCACGCTCTGCACCTGCGCCAGCGTGGCGCTCATGTCCACGCTGGTGATGTTGGGGAATTCGCGCACCAGGGCGTTGTCGAAGCTGGCGCTTGCCACGCCGGGCCGCTCCAAGGGGGAAGCAGCGCCCTCGGCGGGCAGCGGACCTCGCGCAGCGGGGGAACGTGGGGGCCAGACTTCAGGGGCCCGGTAGGCCGCCAGATAGGTCACGGGCATCTCGGGCGGCATCTGCGCGGTGGTGTACATCACGAAGAAGTTGGCGCGCAGCGAGCCCCAGTCCACCTTGCGCAGGCTGGTGATGCGCGCCTCGCTCGGCAGGCCGCCGATGTCGAAGCGCAGCGTGTCGCCCAGGTGCAGGCCCAGCGTCTCGGCGATGCCCTCCTCCACGCTGATCTCGCCGGCGGCGCCGGGCGTCCAGCGGCCGGCCACGATGGGGTTGTGCGGCGGCGCCTCGGCCGCGTTGGAGAGGTTGAATTCGCGGTCCACCAGGCGCTTGGCGCGGTCTTCGGCGTAGTCGTCGGTGCTCACCGGCTTGCCGTTCACGGCCACCAGCCGGCCGCGGATCATGGGGTACCAGTCGTACTGCCGCACGCCCGCGCCGCGCAGCGCCTGCTGGAAGGCGTCGGCCTGCTCGGGCAGGACGTTGATCACGAAGCGGTTGGGCGCATCGGCCGGCGTGGCGCGCTGCCAGCTGCTGATGAGGTCGGTGCGCAGCAGCACCAGCAGCACCAGCGCCAGCAGGCCCACGGCCAGGCTGCTGACCTGCACCACCGCATAGGCCGGCCGCGCCGCGATCTGCCGCGTGGCCAGCACCAGCCAGCGCGGGGCGGTGGCTTCGTTCACGCTCTTGCGCAACAAGCGCACGGCGCACCAGGCCAGGCCCGCGAAGAGCAGCACCGCGCCTGCGAAGCCGCCCACCGCGATCAGGCCCAGCTTCACGTCGCGGCTGGCGGCCAGCAGCAGCGCGGCGAAGCCCGCCACGCCCACGCCCAGCACCGCGAGCGAGGCGGGCTTGAGCCCACCCAGGTCGCGCCGGATCACGCGCAGCGGCGGCACCCGCGCCAGCTGCAGCACGGGCGGCAGTCCGAAGGCGAACATGAGCGTGAGGCCCATGCCCAGGCCGAAGGCCACCGGCCACGCGCTGGGCGCCGGCAGGGCCGAATCCACCAGCCCGGCCAGCAGCGCCACGAAGACGTGGTGGATGCCGTAGCCGATCGCCACGCCCAGCAGGCTGGCGAAGAGGCCGATGAGCGCGAATTCGACGACGTAGCCGCCCGCGATCAGCCGCTGGCTCTGGCCCAGCACGCGCAGCAGCGCGGCAGCGTCCAGGTGGTCGTTGGCGAAGCCGCGCGCGGCCAGCGCCACGGCCACGGCCGAGAGCAGCGCGGCCAGCAGTGCGACCAAGCTCAGGAAGTTCTGCGCCCGGTCCAGCGTCTGGCGCATCTCGGGGCGGCCGCTGTCCAGGGTTTCGAGGCGCACGCCGTGCAGGTCCGGCTGGTGCACGGCGCGGTCGGCCCATTCGGTGAACTGGCGCACGGCCGGCGCGGCGCCTGCCACCGCGAAGCGGTAGGTCAGGCGGCTGGCCGGCTGCACCAGTTGGGTGGCGGGCAGGTCGGCCGCATTCATCATCACGCGCGGCGCGAAGTTCATGAAGCCGCTGCCCCGGTCGGGCTCCAGCGTGATGATGCGGCCGATGCGCAGCGCGGCATCGCCCAGCCAGAGCCGGTCGCCCACGGCGAGGTTCAGCGCCTCCAGCACGGGCGCATCGACCCAGACCTCGCCCGGCGCGGGAACGTCGCGCGTGGCCTGGCCCGGCTGGCCGGGTGCGCTTGCGGTCTGCATCTGCCCGCGCAGCGGGTAGCCGGCCGCCACGCTTTTCAGGGCCACCAGCCGGCTTGCGCCGCCCTGGGCGTCGTCCGCCCGGCCCATGGTGGGAAAGGCCAGCGTGGTCGTGGCAGCGAGGCCGAGCGCCCGGGCCTGCTCTGCGAAGGCCTGCGGCGTGGCGTTGTCGCTGACCACCACCGCGTCGCCGCCCAGCAATTGCAGGGCATCGCGCTGCAGGCCGCCCTGCAGCCGGTCGGCGAAGAAGCCCACCGAGGTGAGCGCGGCCACCGCCAGCGTGACGGCGACGATGAGCAGGCGCAGTTCGCCGGCACGCAGGTCGCGCCACAGCGTGCGCCAGCCCAGGCGGATGAAGGAAAGGTGCTGCATATGGTGCGGCACGTTATCGCAATTGCCCGCGCCCGGCGCGGGCTGGGGGCAATGGCGGCGCGGGACGTCCGGCCGTCAGGCCGCTGCGGAGGCCGGGCCGCCCTGCCCGGCCAGCTCGGGCTGCCAGACGATGCGGTCCTCGCCGCTGTAGCAGACGAAGCGGCGGTGCACGGAGCGGCCGATGGCGCACAGGTTCAGCTGCCGGGCCACGGCATGGCCCATCTGCGTCATGCCGCTGCGCGAGACGACGATGGGCACGCCCATCTGCGCGGACTTGATGACCATCTCGCTGGTGAGCCGGCCCGTGGTGTAGAAGACCTTGTCGCCGCCCGGCACGGGGCCGCCCGGCTGCATCCACATCCAGCCGGCGATGGTGTCGATGGCGTTGTGCCGGCCCACGTCCTCGACGAAGACCTGCATCCGGTCACCCTGGAAGAGCGCGCAGCCGTGGACCGAGCCCGCCGACTTGTACGTGGATTCCTGCAGGCGGATGGCGTTGACCAGCCCGTAGAGCTGGGCCTGCGTGAGCTGCGCCGGCCCCAGGTCGATGCGCTCGACCTCGTCCATCAGCCCGCCGAAGACGCTGCCCTGCCCGCAGCCGGTGGTGACTACCTTGCGGGCCGTGCGCTCCTCGATGCGCGCGATGCCGCTGCGCGTGGCCACGGCGGCGGCGTTCACGTCCCAGTCCACGGTGATGGATTCGATCTCGTCGGCCGAATCCACCAGCCGCTGGTTGCGCAGGTAGCCCAGCACCAGCCATTCGGGGTGGGCGCCCAGCGTCATCAGCGTGACGATCTCGCGCCGGTCCACATAGACGGTGAGCGGCCGCTCCGCCGGGATGTGCAGGGTCTCGCGCTCGCCGCGCTCGTTCACCACCTCGACGGCCTGCGTGAGCGGGGCGCGCGCCCCGGTCAGCCGGGGCAGGCGCGGCGGCGGCTGCAGGGCTGCGGGGCTGGAGGGGGTTTCGGTGGGAGCGGTCATCTGCTTCATGCGCGCCAGCCTACACGCACCGGCCGGCGCAGGGCCGGCCGGGGTGCAGAGCGAACTGTGGGCAGCGGGCCGCAGCGTGGGCCCGCGCGGTCGATCAGGGCTTGGCGGGCTTGCCGCTCGCCGCATCCGGCACGGCGCTGTTGTGCGGGCTGCTGGCATTGCCCGGTGGCGAGTGGGCGCCGGCGGATTCCAGCGGCTTGCTCTCCGGCGGGGTGTAGGCGAACGGGCCCGGGTCGGCGCAGGGCACGGAGCCCTGGGCAGGCGCCGGCGCGGGGCTGGAGGCGGTGCGCCGGTAGTAGGCCGCCACGCGGTCCTGCGCCTGGCAGAGCCGGTAGGCATCAACCTTGGCGCTCCAGGCGGCCTTGGCCGCGGCTTCGTTGGCCTTGGCCTGTGCCTCGGGGCTGAGCGGCGGCAGCTTGGCCAGGGCGGCCGATGCGAGTGCGGCGAGGGCCAGCCCCAGGACGGCCTGCGAGAGGGTGCGGCGGTGCGCGGTCTTCTTCATGGGGTGCTCCTTGCAGCGGCGGCGGGCTGGGCTGCGGCGGGGCCGGAGCGTTCCTCGCTGCTGCGCTGCGCGGGGATCTTGCCGTCGCGGATGTCCTGGGCCCAGAGCGCGTGGTGCTCGTGCGCCCAGGTCTCGCTGACGTAGCCGGTCTTCATGGCCTTGTAGGCGCCGCGCATGCCGATGGTGCCCATGTAGATGTGGCCCAGCAGCAGCGCCATCATCCAGAGCGCCAGGCTGGCGTGGACCATGTGGGCGATGTGCATCTCGCCGCGCAGCAGGCCCCAGCCGGGAATGAGTTTGTCCAGCACCAGGCCCGACAGCACCACGAAAACGCCCGGAACGGTGATGCCCCACCAGAACATGCCCTTCTCGCCGGCGTTGAAGCGGTGCGAAGGCACTTCCTCGTCGCCACCGCCCAGCATGCCGCCGCCCTTCTTGAGCCAGATCCAGTCCGCCATGGTGGCGATGTTGTCCTTGACGAAGGTGAGGATGATGACGGTCAGCGACACCGCGAACAGCGGGCCCATGAAGTTGTGGACGTTCTTGAGCGCGTAGGCCAGCCAGCCGAACAGCGTGGGCCCCAGGACAGGCAGCAGGAAGAACTTGCCGAAGGCCATCACGATGCCCGAGAGGGCCAGCGTGCAGAAGGCGATGGCGTTGGACCAGTGCGCCGCGCGCTCGAAGGGCGTGAAGCGTTCGATGCGGCGGCCCGGGCCGTCGGCCGGTGCATGGCCCATGGGGCCCTTGGCGAAGTAGAAGATCGCCAGCGCCAGCAGCGTGATGCCCAGCAGGGCCGCGCCGTAGGGAATGATCCAGCGGTTGCGCACCTCGCGCCAGGCCTCGCCGGCATTGGTGAAGCGCGAACCCGGGTACTGCACGAAGCGCTGGATCAGGTTGCCCGCCTCGGGCGCCTGGGTCACGGGCAGGCTGCTGTAGCCGGTCACGCCCTGGCCCACCTGCCGCCACATGGGCGCGTTGTTGCCGGGCTGCACGCGGGCGCGTTCGCCGTTGGTCTGCCCGGCGTAGCCCGGGTCGGCGCTGGCGTCGGGCTTGACGTCGAAGATGTTCTGGCTGCGCACCGCGCCGGCCGCGGGCTGCGCGGCGGCGGTGGTGGCGGCCGCGGCGGGCGGCACGTCGGCCGACGATGCCGCGGGCGACGGGGCCGGGGCCTGCGCCCAGGCCGCGCCGCCGGCCAGCAGCACCGCGAACAGAAGGTGTTTCATGGCTGCCCTTCCCCGCCTCACCGGATGCGGTTGTATTCGTTCTGCCCGTACTGCATGCGGGCCTTCATCTCCTGCTCCCAGCTGCCCTTGTCGCCCGGCTTCCAGCCCGGCGCGGTGAACTGGCTGCCGGTGCCGGCGTAGAGCGGAGCGACGCCGCTCACGGCATGGCCGGTCTGCGGCTTCTCGCCGCAGGCGGAGAGCGCCAGCAGCGCGGCGGCAGCGCAGGCCAGGGTCGCGGCACGGTGGTGTTGCGGCTTCATCATGGCTTCTGGCCCTCCTGCGGCGGCTGGCCGGCCTGGCGGGAGCCGTAGGCCGTGCCCCAGCCCCAGACCTCGGCGCCCTTGCCGCGCTGCACCACGCGGGTGCGGAAGATGTCGGCCACCACGTCGCCGTCGCCGGCCAGCAGGGCCTTGGTCGAGCACATCTCGGCGCAGGCGGGCAGCTTGCCTTCGGCCAGGCGGTTGCGGCCGTATTTCTCGAACTCGGCCTGGCTGCCGTGCTCCTCGGGGCCGCCGGCGCAGAAGGTGCACTTGTCCATCTTGCCGCGCACGCCGAAGGTGCCCTGCGAGGGGAACTGCGGCGCGCCGAACGGGCAGGCGTAGCTGCAGTAGCCGCAGCCGATGCAGACGTCCTTGTCGTGCAGCACCACGCCCTCTTCGGTGCGGTAGAAGCAGTTGACGGGGCACACGGCCATGCAGGGCGCATCGCTGCAGTGCATGCAGGCCACCGAGATGGATTTCTCGCCGGGCACGCCGTCGTTGAGCGTGACCACGCGGCGGCGGTTCACGCCCCAGGGCACTTCATGCTCGTTCTTGCAGGCGGTGACGCAGCTGTTGCATTCGATGCAGCGTTCCGCATCGCAGATGAATTTCATGCGGGCCATGGATCAGGCCTCCCAAAAGGTGAAGGGCCGGCGGCGGGCGGTCGCGGGGGTCGTCATGGTCGGTGGGCTTTCTTGTTCTGTCTCGCGCGTGCGCTTCAGGCCGCTTCCACGTTGCAGATCGTGGTCTTGGTTTCCTGCATCATGGTCACGCTGTCGTAGCCATAGGTGGTGGCGGTGTTGACGGCCTCGCCGCGCACGATGGGCGCCGCGCCCTTGGGGTAGTACTCCAGCAGGTCCTTGCCCTGCCAGTGGCCCGAGAAGTGGAACGGCATGAAGACCGTGTCGGGCGCCACTCGCTCGGTCACCAGGGCCTGCACGTTGATGCGCGCGCCGGTCGGCGTGCTGAGCCACACGCGGCCGCCGTTGCGGATGCCCCGGTCGGCGGCGATCTTGGGATTGATCTCGACGAAGGCTTCCTGCTGCAGCTCGGCCAGCCAGGGGTTGGAGCGGGTTTCCTCGCCGCCGCCCTCGTACTCGACCAGGCGGCCCGAGGTCATGATGAGCGGGAACTTCTCCTGCACGCGGTCGGCGATGTTCTTGTCCTGCACCGACTTGTAGAGCGTGGGCAGCCGCCAGAACGCCTTCTTGTCGTCGTGCGTGGGATACTTGGCCACCATGTCGGGCCGGATGCCGAAGAGCGGCTCACGGTGCTGCGGGATCGGATCGGGGAAGTTCCACACCACGGCGCGCGCCTTGGCGTTGCCGAACGGGTGGCAGCCGTGGTTCTTCATCGCCACGCGGATGATGCCGCCCGAGTTGTCGGTCTTCCAGTTCTTGCCCTCGGCCGCGGCCTTCTCGGCGTCGGTGAGCTCGTTCCACCAGCCCAGTTTCTTGAGCAGCACGTGGTCGAACTCGGGGTAGCCGGTAGTGATGTCGGCGCCCAGCGAGCAGGAGCCGTCTTCGGCCAGCAGGTTGACGCCGTCCTTTTCCACGCCGAAGTTGGCGCGGAAGTTACCGCCGCCGTCCATCACGTGCTTGGAGGTGTCGTAGAGGTTGGGCGAGCCCGGGTGCTTGAATTCCGCCGTGCCGAAGCACGGCCAGGGCAAGCCGAAGTAGTCGCCCGTCAGGTCGTAGCCGGTGTCCTTGTCCTTGCCGCCCTTGGCCTTGAGGGTCTTCACGTCGAACACGTGCATGTTCTTCATGTGCGCCTTCAGGCGCTCGGGGCTCTGGCCGGTGTAGCCGATGGTCCACACGCAGCGGTTGATCTCGCGCAGGATGTCTTCCGGCACGGGCTCGTCCATGCCCTTGACCTTCTGCAGCTTGTAGTTCTTGACCAGCTCGGGGCCGAAGCCGAGCTTCTGCGCGAACTGGTACATGATCATGTGGTCAGGGCGGCTCTCCCAGAGCGGCTCGATGACCTTCTCGCGCCACTGCAGCGACCGGTTGGAGGCGGTGCAGGAGCCGCTGGTCTCGAATTGCGTGGCGGCAGGCAGCAGATAGACCGCCCGGTTGGGGTTCAGGTCTTCGGGCTTGCCCGGCATCGCGGCCATGGCGGCCGTGGCCGAGGGGTAAGGGTCCACCACGACGAGCAGGTCGAGCTTGTCCATGGCGCGCTTCATCTCCAGCCCGCGCGTCTGCGAGTTGGGCGCATGGCCCCAGAAGAACACGCCGCGCAGGTTGGAGTCCTGGTCGATCAGCTCGTTCTTCTCCAGCACGCCGTCGATCCAGCGCGAGACGGTGATGCCGTTCTTGCTCATCATGCCGGCGGAGGGGTAGCGGCTCTTGATCCACTCGTAGTCCACGCCCCAGGCCTTGGCGAAGTGCTTCCAGGCGCCTTCCGCGAGGCCGTAGTAGCCCGGCAGGGAATCGGGGTTGGGGCCGACGTCGGTCGCGCCCTGCACGTTGTCGTGGCCGCGGAAGATGTTGGTGCCGCCGCCGGACTTGCCCACGTTGCCCAGCGCCAGCTGCAGGATGCACGAGGCGCGCACGATGGCATTGCCGATAGTGTGCTGGGTCTGGCCCATGCACCACACCACGGTGCCCGGGCGGTTCTCGTTGAGCAGCGTGGCGACCTTGAGCACCTGGGCTTCCTTGACGCCGCAGGCTTCCTCGACCTTGTCGGGCGTCCACTTGGCGAGCACTTCCTCGCGCACCTTGTCCATGCCATAGACCCGGTCGTGGATGTACTGCTTGTCTTCCCAGCCGTTCTTGAAGATGTGATAGAGCACGCCGAACAGGAAGGGGATGTCGGTGCCCGAGCGGATGCGCACGTATTCGTCGGCCTTGGCGGCCGTGCGCGTGAAGCGTGGGTCCACCACGATCACCTTGCAGCCGGTTTCCTTGGCATGCAGCAGGTGCAGCATGCTCACCGGGTGGGCCTCGGCGGCGTTGGAGCCGATGTACAGGGCGACCTTGCTGTTCTGCATGTCGTTGTACGAATTGGTCATGGCGCCGTAGCCCCATGTATTGGCCACGCCGGCCACCGTGGTGGAGTGGCAGATGCGCGCCTGGTGGTCGCAGTTGTTGCTGCCCCAGAAGCTCACGAACTTGCGCAGCAGGTAGGCCTGTTCGTTGTTGTGCTTGGACGAGCCCACGAAGTACACGCTGTCGGGGCCGCTGGCCTTGCGCAGCTCCAGCATGCGGGCGCTGATCTCTTCGAGGGCCGTGTCCCAGCTGATGCGCTCGTACTTGCCGTTGACCAATTTCATCGGGTAGCGCAGGCGGTATTCGCCATGGCCGTGTTCGCGCAGCGCCGCGCCCTTGGCGCAGTGCGAGCCCAGGTTGATGGGCGAATCGAACACCGGCTCCTGGCGCACCCAGACGCCGTTTTCCACCACCGCATCGACCGCACAGCCCACCGAGCAGTGCGAGCACACGGTGCGGCGCACGCTCAGCTGCGTATTGCCGAGGCCGACCTTGGCGCCTTCGGCCGCATCGGCCTTGCGCACCAGCGTGAGCTGCGAGGCAGCGAGCCCCACGCCCACGCCCAGGCCGGAGCGGCGCAGGAAGCCGCGCCGGTCCATGGTGGGCAGGGTCTGGGACAGGCCGCGCCGCAGGCTGTGGACGAACGGAGATGCATGCGCGGCCTGCGACGGCGCGCCGGAAGTTTTCTTGGTGAGCAGCATGGGACGCCCCGCTTTCTTCAAAGCCGGGTGGTTTTGTAGTAGTGCTTGACGTGGTCGGAGAGGTGGTAGCCACCGCCCCGCTCAGGCGCGGGACGGGGCTCGGGCGCTGCGGCCGGTGCCGGTTCGATGGCAACCTGGGGCAGCACCGCCACGGTGGCGGCGGCTGCGCCGACGGTGGCTGCGCCGGCGAAGAAGCGGCGGCGCGAAGGGGGGGGAAGCTGGCGTTCCTGCATGCTGTGTCTCCAGGATGGCTCGCGTTAGTTATGCAATGGCTTGCATACAGTCTATGACAACTGTTTGCTTTGCCGCAACGACTCCCGACCGGCGCACTGCCCTTTTCCAGGCCCCTGAAGCGCCGGTGAGCGGATGTGTATTAGTCGAGCATGTCGAAGCCTTGCGACTCGACATCCATGAAAGCCGCCGTGAAGCGCGCCAGCGTCGCGTGGAAGGCCGCATGCGGATGCGCGGCCAGCACGTCGCAGAGCTTGGCCACCCAGGGGGACAGCTGCTCGGTGAAGAAGCGGCGCTGCGATTCCAGGTGGCAGACGCCGCCGTCATCGCCCGCGATCAGGTAGCGCATCACCTCGCACAGATAGGCGATGTGGTCCTCGGTCTCGGGCATGGCCTCGTCGCGGCCCAGCCCCAGGCGGGACAGCTCAGCGCGCAGCCGCACCAGGGGCTTTTCGTTGAGAAAGCCGCTCAGGTAGTGCGATGCGTAGAGATACACCTCGGGCTTGCCCACGCCGCCGAAGAGGCGCTGGTATTCCTGCGCGATCTCGCTGTCGGAGAGAGACCGCGCCACGCCCACCAGCTGCTGCCAGGGTTCCTGCAGGAAGGCGCCCTCGGCCGGGGCCTCGGTGGGGGCCACGCGCAGCGCCGCGAGCAGCGCCGCATCGGCCGGCGCGTAGTAGAGCTGCGCGAGCAGGCCGTAGATCTCGGCGCGCGCGGTTTCCTCGTCCAGCGCCGAGGCGGTGGGCGGTGCGGTCAGCAAAGCGGAGGCACTCACAGCTGGGTCACTTTCGATTCGTTCTGCGCGGAATAGAGGTCGATCACGCGGCAGTCGCCGCACATCTTGAGCCGCTCCAGCGCCTCGCCCTGGAACATGGGGTGGCCCGACAGGCGCGAGAGCATGGCCTCGATGGCCTTGAGCGTGCCGAAGGGCTTGCCGCAGCGCACGCAGCCCCAGGGCTGGGTCTCGTTCAGCACCCGGGGCTGGGCCCGCTCGGGGGACAGCAGCAGCCGGGGCTGCAGCGCGATGGCGTCTTCCGGGCAGGTGGTGGCGCACAGGCCGCACTGCACGCAGTTCTTCTCGACGAAGCGCAGCTGCGGCGCGTTGGGGTTGTCCTGCAGCGCGCTGGCCGGGCAGGCGCTCACGCAGCTCAGGCAGAGCGTGCAGCGGTCCTTGTCCACCAGCACCTGGCCGAAGGGGCTGGCGGCCGGCAGCGCGATGGCCTCGGGCAGCTTCGCTGCGGGCGCATGCGCGGCCAGATGGTCGATGGCCAGCTCCAGCGTGCCGCGCTTGTCGGGCGCGAGGCCGAACTTCGCCGCCACGGCCGGCCCCTGGGCGCGCTGCGCGGACAGCAGCCGCAGCGAGGCGTCCAGGTCCATCGCCGATGCGGCGCGCACCAGCTGCAGATGCTGGCCGGCATAGCCGAGCCCCTGCAGCAGCGCCTGGGCCACATCCATCTGCTCCTGCAGGCCTTCGAGGTATTGGGGCGCTTCCTCGCCGGTCACCAGCACCGCGATCTGCGTGGCGCCCTGGGCGATGGCGCCGAGCCACACATCCAGCCCCAGGCTGGCCGTGTGCCAGACCGCCAGCGGGATGACCTGGGCCGGCACGCCCTGCGCCACGCCCAGCCGCGCGGCCCGGCCCAGATCGTCGATCAGGCGCTGGCCCTGCTCCTGGCTGTGCAGCAGCAGCGTGGGCTGCCGGCCACCGGCTGCGGCATAGGTGGACAGCAGCGTGCGGATCTTCGTGCCCTGGTCCTGCGCCGCCGGGTAGGCGAACGAGAGCGCGCCGGTCGGGCACACGGTGGTGCAGGCGCCGCAGCCCACGCACAGGTGCGGGTTGACCTGGATCTGCTGGCGCGCCTTGTCGCTGCGGATGGCTTCGGCCGAGCAGATGTCCACGCAGGCGTTGCAGCCCACTTCCTGGTTGCGGCTGTGGGCGCAGAGCTTTTGCCGGTAGGTGAAGAACTTGGGCTTCTCGAATTCGCCGACCAGCTCGCGCAGGCGCATCAGCGTCGCCACGTCGCGCCCGTCCCAGCGGAAGTAGCCCTGCGGCAGCGCATGCTGCATGAAGGTGGGCGTGGCATCCGCCGCGCGCAGGTCCAGCACCAGGTCGAAGCGCTCGGTGCGGGCCTCGGCCACCCGGCCGAACTGGATGGCGCCGGCCACCTGGCAGGCCTTCACGCAGTCGCGGTGGTCACGGCAGGCGGCCAGGTCGATCTGGTAGTCGAGCCCGATCGCGTTTTCGGGGCAGGCCGCCACGCAGGCATTGCAGCGGGTGCACAGGTCCAGGTCGATGGGGTTGTCCGCCGCCCATTCGACATCGAACACGCCCAGCCAGCCGCGCAGCGAGAGCAGGCGCCCGCCCTGCACGGGATAGCGCCGCTCCTGCGCGCCGCCGGCCGCGCCGGGGCCCTGGGTGAAGAGGGTCACTTCCAGCACATCGCTCACCAGCGCGGCCGCGCGCTCGGCGGCATCGAGCGGCCCGATGATCAGCAGCCGGCCGCCGCTGCGGAAGGTGACGGTGGGAACGGGCTCGGGTTCGGGCAGGCGCGCCGCCGCCAGCAGCGCGGCGATCTTGGGCGTGGCGGCCTGCGCGTCGCGGCTCCAGCCGCCGGTTTCGCGGATGTTGACGAAGCGCACGGGCGACACGGCGCCCTCGGTCTGCTGGCCCAGCTCGCCGAACAGGCGCTGCTCCTGCGTGCAGGCGACGACGACGGCATCGCCGCTGCGCACCGCCTGCTGGAAGGCACCGGCCTCGCGCCGGCACAGGGTGGAATGGAGCGTCAGCTCCTCATGTAGCACCGTGCCCAGCGCCCGGGAGTCGAGCGGCATGGTCCGGTTGCAGTCGCATATCAGCGTCTTGGACATCGGTGGATTGGCTGGCGCGCGCCAGTTCCGCCGCATCGCCGGAGGGCGGCGCGGCAGCGTCTGGCGCAGGCTGGCTAGGAATGGCGTTGCATAAGCCGGACTGTGCCACATCCGCCCCGTGCGGCACGCCCGCCGCCCCGGCTGCCCCGGCGTCGCAGTCGGACTTGGGCGGCAGCGCCGCATCGCCCTCGGGACTGGCGGCCGGCGGCTCGGGGTCCGTCACCAGCCCCAGGCTGCGCGCGCTCACCATCTGCTGCAGCATGGAAGCCGGCAGCGGATCGGGCAGCGAGTAGTCCTCGATATACACATCGAGCCCGTCCATCACGTTGAAGTGCGGATCGGTGAACAGCTTGCGCATGGCCGCGTTGCGCACCTGCGGCGCCACCGACCGGGCGACGAAGGGCGCGAAATCGGACTGGGCGTGCAGCGCCTGAACGTCGTCGAGCGTGGGCGCCACCGGCTGCTGCGCCACGGGCTCGGCGGGCGGTGCCGACGCAGGCGCGGGCGCAGGGGCGATCGCAGATGGCACGACCGCAGCAGGAGGCGCCACGCGGCCCGCGGGCTCGCTGCCTGCGGCTTCCGGCAGCGGCTGGCCGCTCTCGCGCGTCTGCTGCTTGCGGCGCGACCAGCGGCTGAAGAAACCGTCCGCCTCAGCCATGGGACTCTCCCGTGCCCCCTGCACCACCGCCGCCGCGCCGCCCCTTGTCGGTGGAGACGGAGGCCGGGTTGCCGAAGCGGTCGGTCAAGGGCTTGAAGCTGTCGGGTCGGCGGCGGCGCTTGGGCTCGGGCGCATAGTGGAGATCGACGAAGGCCTGCGCCCATTCCCGGATCGGCTCCGGGGCCGGCACCTGGTCCACGTTCTCCTGCGCGTCCAGCCAGCGGCCGGCATCGTGGTAGCTGAGGCTCACGTCCACGGGCCGCGCCAGCTCCAGGCCATCCGCGCCCGGGCCTTCGTCGAGCCGCCAGTGCACGAACCAGCAGGGCGCGGGCGACGTGAGGTTGAGGTGGTAGCCCTCGGCATCGTCGCGGAACAGCTCCACCTGCAGAGCGGGGAACAGCCAGCGCTGCTCCTGCGCGTCTTCGCGCAGCAGGCGCGGCGCCGTGCCGAAGGCGGGTTCGGCGGGCACCACGTCTTCCAGCGTCCAGCGCCAGGGCTGCCAGCGGTTGTCGAGATGTTCGCGCCGCATGATGACGGCGACGTCGAGGGTGGGACGGGCGGCAAGCATGCGGCGACTGTACCCGGCACGGCCGCCGCCTGGACTGCCAGCGGATCATTCCCCCACGCGCTGGCGCGGCGGGCAATCGGACGGCAGAATCGCGCGGCGCCCCTCAGCGCTGCTGCAGGGCCCCGGGCGCGTAGAGCACTCCGCGCGGCGCGCGGCACAGCCCCCAGAGGCGCAGGCCCGCCAGCTCGGCCACCTGCACGCCGGTGGCCGTGGGCGCGGAGATGGTGGCCAGCGCGCCCAGGCCCACGCGGGCGCATTTGCGCACCAGCTCGTGGCTGCCGCGGCTGCTCATCAGCACGAAGCCGGGCTCGCCCAGCCGGCCGGCGCGCGCCAGGTGGCCGATGAGCTTGTCCAGCGCGTTGTGCCGGCCCACGTCTTCGCAGACGGCGGCCAGTTGCCCGTCCAGGCCGGCCCAGGCGGCGGCATGCAGCGCGCCCGCCTGTGCGTTGTGCACTTGCCGGGCGCCCAGCTGCGAGAAGGCCTGCAGCACCAGGGCCAGGTCCACCCGCTCGATCCAGTCGCGCGCCGGCAGGCGCTCGGGCGCCAGGTCGAGCGCGGCGAAGCTTTCCACGCCGCACACGCCGCAGCCGGTGCGCCCGGCCATGCTGCGCCGCCGGTGGCGCAAGCGCTCGAAGCAGCGCGTGGAGATGTCCAGATGCACCTCGACGCCCGGCACGCCCGGCGGCAGCTGGGCCGCCGAACCGTCTGCGGCGTGCACGCTGATGCCGCGGCAGTCCTCGGCCCGGTCGAGGATGCCCTCGCTCAGCGCGAAGCCCAGGGCGAAATCGTCCAGCGCTTCGGGCGTGGCCATCATCACGGCGTGCGAGATGCCGTTGAACACCAGGGCGACAGGGATCTCGGTGGCGAGGATGTCGTCGCGCTCCATGCCCTCGGGCGGCAGGCCGGCTTCGCCGAACACGCGCACGGTGTGGCGGGCCAGCGGCGCGAGCGCACGTGCGGCGTCGGCATCGTCCTCCGCATCGGGCGCAGGAGCTTCACCGTCCGCCTCTGCAGCCTGCGCCGCAACGAAGGCGCGGCCCGCCTCGGTGAGTTGGGCCGTCCAGCGGCCGCCTTCTTCGCGCACCTGCACCCAGCCGGGGCCGGGCATGCCGCCGATCACCGCCTCCCCCATCAAGCTGAGCTGGCGCATGAGCACGCTGACGCCCTGCCCCAGCCGCTTGCCCAGCCGGGGCAGCGAGACGGCAACGTCGTCGCCGCCACCATCAACCCCCTCTTCCGCCAGGGCCTGCAGAAGGGCCCAGGCCAGGGGCGAAACAGGCACCGGGGCCTGCGCGGGCTGTGCGCTCACGCAGCGGCGCCCAGCGCCTCGGCCACCGCAACGGCCTGCACGTGGGGCTCCAGGATCACCGGGATGGACTTGGAGGTGGGCGTGCCCGCCGCCTCGGCCACGGCCGAGAGCGGCACCAGCGGATTGGTCTCGGGGTAGTAGGCCGCGAGGTTGCCGCGCGGGATGTCGTAGGCCACCAGCTTGAAGCGGTCGGCGCGGCGCTCCTGCCCGTCGGACCACACGGTCTGGATATCGACCCAGTCGCCATCCTTCATCCCCAGCTGGCGGATGTCCTCGGGGTGGATGAAGACCACGCGGCGCTGGCCATAGACGCCGCGGTAGCGGTCGTCCATGCCGTAGATGGTGGTGTTGTACTGGTCGTGCGAGCGCGTGGTGAGCAGCGTGAAGACCACGGAATCCTTCAGGCGTGCGCGCGCCTCGTGCGAGGGCGTATCGAGCGGCACCACCGGCGGATAGAAATTGGCCTTGCCGGTGGCCGTGGCCCAGACGCGCTCGCTGGCCGTGTTGCGCAGCCGGAAGCCGCCGGGCTGGGCCACGCGCTGGTTGAAGTTCTTGAAGTCGGGGAAGACCTGCTCGATGAGGTCGCGGATGCGTGAGTAGTCCTCGACCAGGCCCAGCCAGTCGATCCTGCTGCGCTCGCCCAGCGTGGCCGCCGCCAGCCGCGCGATGATGGCGGGCTCGGACAGCAGGTGCTCGGAGGCGGGCGGATTGATGCCCATGGAGATGTGCACCATGCTCATCGAATCCTCCACCGTCACGCCCTGCGGGCCGGCGGCCTGCATGTCGATCTCGGTGCGGCCCAGGCAGGGCAGGATCAGCGCCTCGCGGCCGTGCACGACGTGGCTGCGGTTGAGCTTGGTGGTCACATGCACCGTCAGGTCGCAGCGGCGCAGCGCCTTCCAGGTCTCGTAAGTGTCGGGAGTCGCCGCAGCGAAGTTGCCGCCCAGCGCGAAGAAGACCTTGCCGCCCCCGTCCAGCATGAGGCGGATGGCTTCCACGGTGTCCACGCCATGGGCGCGCGGGGGCTCGAAGCCGAACACGTCGCGCAGCCGGTTGAGCAGCTCGGCCGGGGGCTTCTCCCAGATGCCCATGGTGCGGTCGCCCTGCACGTTGCTGTGGCCGCGCACCGGGCAGGGGCCCGCGCCTTCGCGGCCGATGTTGCCGCGCATCATCAGCAGGCTCACGATGGCCTGGATGGTGTCCACCGCATGCTTGTGCTGGGTGATGCCCATGCCCCAGCAGGCGATGACGCTGCGTGCGCCGATATAGACGTCGCCCGCCGCGCGCAGCTGCGCCTCGGTCAGGCCCGACTCCTCTTCGAGCAGCGTCCACGATTCGGCACGCAGGCTCTGGGCCATGGCCTCGAAGCCGGTGGTGTGCTGGGCGATGAAGACGTGGTCCAGCACGCCGCCGATCGTGTCCTCGCGCTCCAGCACGTGTTTCATCATGCCCTTGACGGCGGCCATGTCGCCGCCCACGCGCAGCTGGAAGTAGTGCGTGCTGATGGGGGTGGAACCCATCGTGGCCATCTCCAGCTTGTCCTGCGGATCGGCGAAGCGTTCCAGGCCGCGCTCGCGCAGCGGGTTGAAGCTCACGATGCGCGCGCCGCGCTTGTGCGCCTCGCGCAGCTCGCCCAGCATGCGCGGGTGGTTGGTGCCCGGGTTCTGGCCGAAGATGAAGATCGCGTCGGCACGCTCGAAGTCGTGCAGCGTCACCGTGCCCTTGCCCACGCCGATCTGCGGGCGCATGCCGCTGCCGCTGGGCTCGTGGCACATGTTCGAGCAGTCGGGGAAGTTGTTGGTGCCGTACTGGCGCACGAACAGCTGGTAGAGGAATGCGGCCTCGTTGCTGGCGCGGCCCGAGGTGTAGAAGATCGCCTGGTTGGGATCGGGCAGCGCGTTCAGGTGGCGCGCGATGAGCGAGAAGGCGTCGTCCCAGGCGATGGGGCGGTAGCGGTCGCTGGCCGCGTCATAGACCATGGGATGGGTCAGGCGCCCCTGGTCTTCGAGCCAGAAGTCGCTCTGCTCGGCGAGCTCGGCCACGGTGTGGCGCTCGAACAGTTCCGGGCCGGCGCGGCGCGCGGTGGCTTCGGATGCCACGGCCTTGACGCCGTTCTCGCAGAATTCGAAGGTGGAGGCGTGGTCGCGGTCGGGCCAGGCGCAGCCCGGGCAGTCGAAGCCGTCGGGCTGGTTGGCCGACAGCAGCGTCTTGGCGCCCTTGAGGGGAATGTCCTGCCGCAGCAGGGCGTTCTTCACGCTGTTCAGAGCCCCCCAGCCGCCCGCAGGCCCTTTGTAGAACTCGATCTTTTGCTGTTTCATCATGGTCTCCGGGGGTCAGGCTACTGCCGTGCCCGAGGGGGCCACGACAGCCGGGGGCTACAGGTTCTGTCGGCGCGGAGGGCGGCCCCCTCCTCCGCGCCGGCGGGCTTTACTGGAAGAACTTCGCAGCGCTGACCAGGGTCTTGTAGATGCCCCAGGCCAGCGGCAGGCCCACGGCCAGCCATGCGAAGGCCACCAGGGCCGGGCTGGTGGTGCCGCCGGCACCGCTGCCGGTGCCGACTTCGGCCGCCACGCTCTTCTCATGTGCGAGCTTCTTTTCATGGGCGAGTTCCTCGTCGCTCATGAACCACTTGTCGGCCAGCGGACGCACCAGCAAGTTGGCGATCAGGCCGATCACCAGCATGCCGACCAGGATGTACATGGTCTGGTTGTAGACCTGCTCGCGCGGCAGGCCCAGGCCGAGCTGGTATTCGCGCATGTAGTTCACGACCACCGGGCCCAGGATGCCGGCCGTGGCCCACGCCGTGAGCAGGCGGCCATGGATGGCGCCCACGAACTGCGTGCCGAACAGGTCGGCCAGATAGGCCGGCACCGTGGCGAAGCCGCCGCCGTACATCGACAGGATGATGCAGAAGGCGCCCACGAAGAGCAGCTTGTGGCCGGCAGCGGCCGAGCCGGGGATGCTGAAGTACATCAGGCCGCCGAGCACGAAGAACACCACGTAGGTCATCTTGCGGCCGAGCCGGTCGGACAGGCTCGCCCACACGAAGCGCCCGCCGATGTTGAAGAGCGAGAGCAGCGCGGTGAAGCCGCCGGCCACGGCCGCCACGGCCGCCAGCTGGGTCTTGTCGAGTTCGGTGAACTTCAGCGGCAGGCCGACCAGGGCGCCGCCGAACACTTCCTGCAGCATGGGCGAGGACATGCCGATCACGCCGATGCCGGCGCTCACGTTCATGCACAGCACCAGCCAGATCAGCCAGAACTGGGGGATGCCCCACACGCGCTTCACGTGGACGTGGCGCTGCGTGATCATCGCGTTGGCACTGGGCGGCGGCGGCGTCCAGCCGGCCGGCTTCCAGCCCGATGCGGGCACGCGGTAGCCCAGGGCGCCGGCCATCATGAAGACGAAGTACACCAGCGCCATGACCACGAAGGTCTGCATCACGCCCACGTCGGTGGGGGTGGAGAAGTGGCGCATCAGCTCCACGGCCAGCGGCGAGCCGATCATCGCGCCGCCGCCGAAGCCCATGATGGCCATGCCGGTGGCCATGCCGCGCCGGTCGGGGAACCACTTGATGAGGGTCGAGACGGGCGAGATGTAGCCCAGCCCCAGCCCGATGCCGCCGATGACGCCCGAGCCGAGGATCATCAGCCAGAACTGGTGCAGGTGGATGCCCAGGGCCGACAGCAGCATGCCGCCGCACCAGCACAGGGCCGACACCACGCCCGCCTTGCGGGGGCCGGCGCGTTCCAGCCAGCCGCCCCAGACCGCGGCCGAGCAGCCCAGGAAGACGAAGAAGAGCGTGTACATCCAGCCCAGCGTGGCCACGCGCCAGTCGCAGCCGGTGGCGAACAGCTCGGCGAAGAAGCTCATCTCCTTGGGGCACGCAGCGCCCGTGCCGGCCGTGGCCAGCGCCTTGGACAGCGGCAGCCAGAACACCGAAAAGCCGTAGGCCATGCCGATGCACAGATGGATGGCCAGTGCTGCCGGCGGCACCAGCCAGCGGTTGAAGCCGGGGCCGGCGATGATGCGTTCCTTGTCCAGAAAGCCTGGAGCGGAGGAAGGACTGGACCCGGCGGCGGTCCCTGCCGATGTTGCGGCCATGCGCTGTATCTCCCTATCTAGCAGGGGCGTTGAATGCAAGCCCCTAATTGTTTCCAAATTTGACGCACATCAATGCGCCGGGCGGGAGTGTCTGGATGCGCCATGGCCGCGTCAAATGGAATCGATCTATGCACCGATTCAAAGGCTGAATGTATGTACAGGCGGACCTATGTGATGGATGCCCCCTGCGGCGGGGCGCATCCGGCGCCGGGCGGCCCTTCGGGCCCATACCGCTGCCGGCGTCCCACCTGTTCGCCGACCGGTTCCTAGGGATCACTCGGGCTCGACAGCCCTGGCCGCAGCGGGGCACAGTGGAGCGCGCGCCCACTCCCTTGCGCCACCGCAGCAATTCCGCCATGACCTCACAGCTCTTCTTCTCCACCCCCGAGCAGCGCGTGGCGCTGGCCAGAGAGCTTTTCTTCGAGCGGGGGGACCGGCCCGCGGGCCTGGTCCAGGAGGCCGTGCTGCACTCCTGGGGGCGCTGCCTTTCGCGCGGACTGGCCCCCGACAGGATGCCGGAAGCCGATCTGGTCAGCCGGGCGCGCCTGCATACGGCCATGCGCCGGAGCCGGCAGCTGCGCGAGGCGTCCGCCGCCAGCCTGCAGCAACTCGAAGCCGCGCTGGCCGGCACGCCGTGCCGGGTGATCCTGACCTGCCCGGAAGGAGTCGTGGTCCACAGCAGCGTCTATGCCGCCGCACCGCAGGACACCGTGCTGCCGATCCTGAGCCGCGTCGGCACGGACCTGTCGGAAAGCCAGCTCGGCACGAATGCCCTGGCCATCGTGGCCCACACCGGCCAGGGATGTACCGTGCGGGGCAACGAACACTTCAAGGGTGTGGCGGCCGTCCTGCATTGCGCCGCGGCGCCCATACGCGACATGCATGGCCGGCTGGCCGGCGTGCTGGACATCTCCGCCGAAGGGCGCAGCTTCGGCTTCGACGCCTCCGCCCTCGTCAGCTGCCACGCCTCCGCGATAGAGAACCAGCTGCTGCAGCTGCAGTCGGACGACCTGCTGGTGCTGGCCTTCCAGGCCGATGCCAGCCTGCTGGGCACGCCGCTGCAGGCGCTGGCCGGAGTCCGTGGCGACGGTACGCTGGCCTGGGCCAACGGCATGGCCCAGCGGCTGGCGCAGGCCGCCGCAGGCGCGTCGGTGGAATCCGCCTTCGGCCATCCGCTGGGCGCCCTGCTCGCCCTCTCGGGCGAAACCGGCGCGCAGCCGCTGCGCCTGCCCAGCGGCTTGACGGTATGGGCCCGCGCGCAGCTGCGCCGCGACGGAAGGCCGCTGCCTGAGCCGCTGCAGCTGCAGGCCCCGGTGCCCCCAGCGGCGCAAGCCCAGCCATCGGCCCTGGCCCCGGCCGCCGAGCCTTCGGAGCCCGCAGAAGCGCCCGCGACGCAGGATGCCGCATCTGCTGAACCCCTCACCCTGAACCATCAGCGCGACGACCTCGTGCTGCGCACGCTGCAGGACTGCGGCGGCAACGTGGCCCGCGCTGCACGGCAGCTCGGCGTATCGCGCGGCCTCATCTACCGCCTGATTCAGAAGGCGGGCCCGGCCACGCCCGGCGATCGCGCCCCGGCAACGCGGCGCCGGCAGCGCGGCTGACGCGGCCCCGCCACGGCTTCGGCGCCCGGAGCCGGAGCAACCGCCGAGTCGCCGGCTGTTCCACGGCAGAACACTTCCGCCCCCGGGTAACTCCCGGGTTCAGCGGCCTGCGAGCCCCCTCCTAAACTGCGCCGGGCCAGCCCCTGCAGCCTGCCGGCAGCATCCGCCGATGCCCCCCGGCATGCCCGCCATCGACACACAACAAAGCCCAGGAGACAACGATGACACACGCGACGCGCACCACCACCACCACCACAACCCCACGCCATGGCCCGGCCATCGCTCGCCCCTGGCTGTTCGCGGCCACGCTCGTGCTGGCCGGGGCCGCCGCGCAGGCTGCCGGCGGTGGCGCCGCCGCCCAAGTCGATGGCGAATGGATCCAGGCCAACCGCGCCACCACCGAGCAATGGCCGAGCTACGGCCTGGACTATGCGGAAACCCGCTTCAGCCGGCTCGGCCAGATCGATGCCGGCAACGTCCAGCGTCTGGGCCTGGCGTGGACCTACGACCTGCAGTCCACCCGGGGCGTGGAAGCCACGCCACTGGTGGTGGACGGCGTGATGTACGTCACCGCTTCCTGGAGCGTGGTGCATGCCATCGATGCGCGCACCGGCCGCAAGCTCTGGGTGTTCGACCCCGAGGTAGACCGCTCCAAGGGCTACAAGGGCTGCTGCGATGCGGTGAACCGCGGCGTGGCGATCTGGAAAGGCAAGGTCTTCGTGGGGGCCTTCGACGGCCGGCTGATCGCGCTGGACGCGGCCACGGGCAAGAAGGTCTGGGAAAAGGACACCATCGCCGACCACCGCTTCTCCTACACCATCACCGGCGCGCCGCGCGTGTTCAAAGGCAAGGTCATCATCGGCAACGGCGGTGCGGAATTCGGCGCGCGCGGCTACATCACGGCCTACGACGCGGAAACGGGCGAGCAGAAATGGCGCTGGTTCACGGTGCCGGGCGACCCGTCCAAGCCCTATGAGAACGAGGCCATGGCCGCCGCCGCCAAGACCTGGGATCCGAGCAACAAGTACTGGGAATCGGGCGGCGGCGGCACCGCCTGGGACACGCTGACCTTCGACCCCGAACTCAACCTGATGTACGTGGGCGTGGGCAACGGCTCGCCCTGGTCGCAACGCAAGCGCAGCCCCAAGGGCGGCGACAACCTGTATCTGGCCTCCATCGTGGCGCTGGACCCGGACACCGGCACCTACAAGTGGCACTACCAGGAAACGCCGGGCGACAACTGGGACTACACCTCCACGCAGCCCATGATCCTGGCCGACCTGAAGATCGCCGGCAAGCCGCGCAAGGTGATCCTGCATGCGCCCAAGAACGGCTTCTTCTTCGTGATCGACCGCACCAACGGGCAGTTCATCTCGGCCCAGAATTTCGTGCCGGTCAACTGGGCCAAGGGCTACGACAAGAACGGCAGGCCGATCGAGACCGCGATGGCCCGCCCCAAGGACAAGCCCTTCGACGCCATCCCCGGGCCGTTCGGCGCGCACAACTGGCACTCCATGTCGTTCAATCCGCAGACCGGTCTGGTCTATCTGCCCGCCCAGCACATCCCGCTGAACCTGATGGACAACAAGACCTGGACCTTCAACGGCAACAAGCCCGGCGAGCCCATGTCGGGCGTGGGCTGGAACACCGCCATGTTCGCCAACGTCGAGCCGCCCAAGAGCAAGCCCTTCGGCCGCCTGATCGCCTGGGACCCGGTGCGCCAGAAGGAGGTCTGGCGCCAGGAGCACGTCTCGCCCTGGAACGGCGGCACGCTGACCACCGCCGGCAACCTGGTGTTCCAGGGCACGGCCGACGGCCGCTTCATCGCCTATGACGCACGCACGGGCAAGCAGCTGTGGCAGTCGCCCACCGGCACCGGCGTTATCGCGGCGCCTTCGACCTACATGGTGGACGGCAAGCAGTACGTCTCCATCGCGGCGGGCTGGGGCGGCGTCTATGGCCTGTCGCAGCGGGCCACCGAACGCGTGGGGCCGGGCACGGTCTATACCTTCGTGCTCGATGGCGACGCCAAGATGCCGGAGGCGGCGGCCCAGCAGGCGCAGAAGCTGGTGCAAGGCGTCAAGTACGACCCGGCGGACATTCCCGCCGGCACCGCGCTCTACGTCAGCAACTGCGTCTTCTGCCACGGCGTGCCCGGCGTGGACCGGGGCGGCAACATCCCCAACCTGGGCTACATGGACCCGGCCTACATCGAGCACCTGCAGAACTTCGTCTTCAAGGGCCCGGCCATGTCGCGTGGCATGCCCGACTTCACCGGCAAGCTGACGCCTGCGGATGTGGACAAGATCAAGGCCTTCATCCAGGGCACGGCCGACGCGATCCGGCCCAAGTGAGCGGGGCGGCGCGACGGCGAGGCGTCGGCAGCAGCGGGCCGGCGCCGTCAGCCCTTGAGCACGCCGCTGCTTTCCGCGACCTGCGCACGCCATTCCGGCTGCTCCAGCAGCGTGATGGCGGCCTCCAGCGCCCGCGAGGGACGAGGCCGGCGCTGCGTCATGAAGCCGATGGGCGTGCCGACCTCGGGCGAGAGCAGGGGCAGCGCCTCCAGCGTGCGCTCCTGGCGCGATGCGGCGACCATCGCCCCGGGCAGGATGCTGCAGACCTCGCCATAGACCACGCTCTGCACCAGGGTGAGCACGGAATTGGTCTCGATGGCCGGCTGGGGCTCCACGCCCGCCTCGCGCAGGGCGTCGTCCACGATGGCGCGGTTGAACATGTCGGGCGTGAGCAGGCACAGCGGCATCCGGCCGGCCTCCGACCAGGGCACGGGCGCGCCGATGCGCATGCGCTCGGGCGCGGGGCCGTCCGCAGGGGCGGCCACCCGGCGCAGCAGGTAGTAGCGTTCTGTGCACTGGGGCCAGGAACGCAGCGGCGCGCGCTGCGCCTGCATGCGCTCGCTGTAGCCCAGGGCCAGGTCCAGCGACAGGTCTTCCAGCCCCCGTTCGAGCTCCTGCGAACTCATCGAGAGCACCACCGGCTGGATGCCCGGATGCCGCTGGCGCAGCAGCACCGCGAAGCGCGACAGCAGCGGCATGGCCGTGGGCGTGGCCGCCATGCGCAGGCGGCCCTGGGGCGTGTCTTCGGTGCTGCGCAATTCGCTGCGCAGCACGTCGGTGTCGCGCAGCATGCGCCGCGCCGCGGCCAGCACCGCCATGCCCTCGTGCGTGAGCCCGGCGAAGGAGCGGTCGCGCTGCACGATGGTCACGCCGAACTCCTTTTCCAGCGCACGCATCGCGTTCGAGAGCGCCGGCTGCGTGATGTGGCAGGACTGCGCCGCCCGCCCGAAGTGGCGGTGCTCGTCGAGCGCGACCAGATAGCGCATGGCGGCCAGCAGGTTCATGGCGGTGCGGTGCAGCCCAGGCGTTCTCCAGGGCGATGCCCGGGAGCGCGCCGGCGTCCTCAGGTGCTCTGGCTGATGGAGATGGTGGGGAACTTCGCGGAGAAATCCTTGGCCTGCAGGGCGATCTTCACCGCCACGTCGCGCGCCACCTTCTTGTAGATCTGGGCGACTTCGCCGTCCGGGTCGGCCACCACCGTGGGCTTGCCGCTGTCGGCCTGCAGGCGGATGGACATGTCCAGCGGCAGCGCGCCCAGGTAGTCCATGCCGTATTCGGCGGCCATCTTGCGGCCGCCGTCGGCGCCGAAGATGTGCTCCACATGGCCGCACTGGCTGCACACGTGCGCGGCCATGTTCTCGACGATGCCGAGGATGGGCACGCCCACCTTCTCGAACATCTTGATGCCCTTCTTGGCGTCCAGCAGCGCGATGTCCTGCGGCGTGGTGACGATCACCGCGCCGGTCATGGGTACGCGCTGGGAGAGCGTCAGCTGGATGTCGCCGGTGCCCGGGGGCATGTCGATGATGAGGTAGTCCAGGTCCTTCCAGTTGGTCTGGCGCAGCAGCTGCTCCAGCGCCTGGGTGGCCATGGGGCCGCGCCAGATCATGGCCTCGTCCTGGTCGATCAGGAAGCCGATGGACATCACCTGCACGCCGTGGTTCTCCAGCGGCTCCATGGTCTTGCCGTCCTCGCTCTCGGGGCGGCGGCTGATGCCCAGCATCATGGGCTGGCTGGGGCCGTAGATGTCGGCGTCCAGCACGCCCACGCTGGCGCCTTCGGCGGCCAGCGCCAGCGCCAGGTTGGCGGCCGTGGTGCTCTTGCCCACGCCGCCCTTGCCCGAGGCCACGGCGATGATGTTCTTGACCTGCGGCAGCAGCTGCACGCCGCGCTGCACGGCATGGGCCACGACCTTGGTGGCGATCTGCACCGACACGTTCTCCACGCCGGGCACGCCGCGGGCCGCCGCCACCAACTGGCGGCGCAGTTCGGGCACGAGGCTCTTGGCCGGGTAGCCCAGCTCGACGTCGAAAGCCACGTCGCCGCCGCTGATCTGCACGTTGCGCAGCGCGCGCGTGGAGACGAAATCCTTGCCCGTATGGGGGTCGCACACCTGCGCGAGCGCCGCCAAGAGGCCCTGTTCTGTGACTGCCATGCTGTTCTTCACTCCTGTGGGTCGGGTAGTCTATCGAAGGCCTGCGCCCCTGCCGGGCTGCGGGACAATCCCGCCCACAGCCCACCCCAACCACCGCCTGCCCGCGAAGAACGCCCGTGACACTCAAGATGGCCCCCAACTCCCTGTTCGCAATCCTGCTGCGCTCGCCGTGGTGGATCAGCTTTGCGGCCGCTGCCGGCATCGCGCTGCTGTGCGGCGCGCTGCTGCCCGCGCATGTGGCGCCCTATGCGGCCGTGGGGGTGCTGCCGCTGGTCATCGTGGGCGGCATGGCCGCCTGGCGGCAGTGGCAGGCGCCCAGCGCGGCGCGGGTGGAGGCTGCGCTCGCCACGGCTGCCGCCATGCCCTGGCGCGACTTCTGCGCCGCGCTGGAACGCGCCTGGCAGGCCGAGGGGCAGACCGTGCAGCGCCTTAACGGCCAGCCGGCCGACCTGCGCCTGGAGCGCGGCGGCCAGACGGTGCTGGTCAGCGCCCGCCGCTGGAAAGCCGCCACCCACGGCGCCGAGCCGCTGCGCGAGCTGCACGCCGCGGTGCAGGCGCAAGAGGCCTCGGCCGGCGTCTATGTCGCGCTGCAAGGCCAGGTGAGCGAGAACGCGCGGGATTTCGCCCGCAGCCACGGCCTGGTGCTGATGGAATCGGATGCGCTGGCAGCGCTGCTGCTCAAGGCGCCCGCCACCCGCTGATCCAGCACGCCATCGCACCATGCCCGCCCGCACGCCCCCGGCAACGCACCCGGCCCGCGCCGCGAACGGGCTGGTGCTGACCGGCGGCGGCGCCCGCGCGGCCTACCAGGTGGGCGTGCTGGAAACCCTGTCGGACCTGCGCATCGCCTGCGGCGCGGCGCGCGACCCGAACCCCTTCCCCATCCTCACCGGCACCTCGGCCGGCGCCATCAACGCCGCGGCGCTGGCCTGCGGGTCCGACCATTTCGACCGCTCCGTGCGCCGCATCGCCCATGTGTGGCGCAACTTCCGCGCCGAGCAGGTGTACCGCGCCGATTCGCTCAGCGTGATGCGCAGCGGCGCGCGCTGGCTCACGCTGCTGTCCATGGGCTGGATGCTCACGCGCTGGCGCCGCCTGCGGCCGCGTTCGCTGCTGGACAACGCGCCGCTGGCCGAACTGCTGGGCAAGCTGGTGCCGCTGGAACGCCTGCCGCGCCTGATCCGCCAGGGGCACCTGCACGCGCTGGCCGTGACGGCCTCCAGCTACAGCTCGGGCGAGCACGTCACCTTCTTCGAGGCCGGGGGCTCGGCCCGGCCCTGGGTGCGCTCGCAGCGCAAGGCGGCGGCGGGCCGCATCAGCCACGCGCACCTGCTGGCGTCCTCGGCCATTCCCTTCGTCTTTCCCGCCACCGCGCTGGAGATGGACGGCCACCCCGAATACTTCGGCGACGGCTCCATGCGCCAGTCGGCGCCCATCGCGCCGGCCATCCACCTGGGGGCGGACCGCATCCTGGTCATCGGCGCGGGCCGCATGCACGAGCCCAGCGGCGAAGGCTCGGCGCCCGCCACGCCCGACTACCCCACGCTCGCCCAGGTGGCCGGCCATGCGCTTTCCAACATCTTCCTGGACGCGCTCTCGGTCGATGTGGAGCGGGCCCTGCGCATCAACCAGACGCTCTCGCTGATCCCGCCCGAAGCGCGCGCCCACAGCCCCCTGAGGCCGCTCGACCTGCTAGTGATCGCCCCCTCGCAGCGGCTGGACGCCGTGGCCGCACGCCATGTGGGCCAGCTGCCCGGCCCCATCCGCACCCTGCTGGGCGCCCTGGGCGTGACCACCAGCGCCGACGACGTGCGCGGCGCGGCCCTGGCGAGCTACCTGCTGTTCGAGGCCGGCTACACCCGCGAACTCATGGCCCTGGGCCGCGCCGACGCGCTGGCCCGGCGCGCCGAGATCTGCGCCTTCTTCGGCTGGAAAGACACGGGCAACGCCGTGCGCGCCCCGGTCCGCTGAAATCCAAGCCGAGGGAACCAAGGGTTAACCCTGAGCTCCAAGCAATACATCGCCATCAAGAGGAGTCCACAGCCATGGGTATCTTTAGCTCTCCCAAGCCCAAGTCCGTCGCCGACCTGCTGGTCGAAACGCTGGCAGATGCGGGCGTGCAGCGCATCTGGGGCGTGACCGGCGACAGCCTCAATGCCGTCAACGACAGCCTGCGGCGCCATGGCGGCATCGAATGGATGCATGTGCGCCACGAAGAGGCCGGCGCCTTCGCCGCCGGGGCCGAGGCCCAGGTCACGGGCCGGCTGGCCGTCTGCGCCGGCAGCTGCGGGCCGGGCAACCTGCACCTCATCAACGGGCTGTACGACTGCCAGCGCAACCACCAGCCGGTGCTGGCCATCGCCAGCCACATCCCCAGCAGCGAGATCGGCCTGGGCTATTTCCAGGAGACCCACCCCACCGAGCTGTTCCGCGAATGCAGCCATTTCTGCGAGATGGTGCAGCACCCCCACCAGCTGCCGGAGCTGCTGCACCGAGCGCTGCGCACGGCCATCGGCCAGCGCGGCGTGGCCGTGCTCGTGATTCCGGGCGATGTCTGCACGCTCGATGCGCCCGAAGGCGCGCGGCCCCACTTCGCGCCGCCGGCCCCCGCGCGCCTGCTGCCCGACCCCGAGGCCCTGGCCGATCTGGCGGCGCTGCTCAACGGCTCCAAGGCCGTGACCATCCTGGCCGGTGCCGGCACCCAGGGCGCGCACGACGAGGTGGTGGCGCTCGCCAAGGCCCTGGCCGCGCCCATCGTCCATGCGTTCCGCGGCAAGGAATTCATGGAGTGGGACAACCCCTATGACGTGGGCATGACCGGCCTGATCGGCTTCTCGTCCGGCTACCACGCCATGCGGGAATGCGACACGCTGCTGATGCTGGGCACCGACTTCCCCTACCGCAACTTCTATCCGGAAGACGCGGCCATCGTGCAGATCGACCGCGACCCCGGCGCCCTGGGCCGGCGCGCGCAACTGCGCATGGGCCTGGTGGCCGACGTGCGCGAAGCCGCCACCCTGCTGGCGCCGCTCATCGACGCGGGGCGCGACACCGCCTTCCTGGAAAAAGCCCGCGAGCACTACCAGACCGCCCGCAAGGACCTGGACGCGCTGGCCTCGCCGCGCAGCGGCGACCAGCCGCTGCACCCGCAGTTCGTCGCCGCCACGCTGGACCGGCTGGCGGCCGATGACGCCGTCTTCACCTTCGACGTCGGCACGCCCGCCATCTGGGCCGCGCGCTACCTGCGCATGAACGGCCAGCGCCGGCTGATCGGCTCCTTCAACCACGGCTCGATGGCCAACGCGATGCCGCAGGCGCTGGGCGCGCAGGCCGCCCAGCCGGGCCGCCAGGTGGTCTCGCTCTCGGGCGACGGGGGCCTGGCCATGCTGATGGGCGACATGCTCACGGCGGTGCAGATGAAGCTGCCGATCAAGATCGTGCTCATCAACAACGGCGTGCTCGGCTTCGTACAGATGGAGCAGAAGGCCTCGGGCTTTCTCGACACCAACGTGTCGCTGCAGAACCCCGACTTCAGCGCCATCGCCGGCGGCATGGGCTTCCTGGGCCTGCGCGTCACCCGCTCGGACGCGCTGGAGGCCGCGCTCGCCCAGGCGCTGGCGCACGACGGCCCGGCGCTGGTCGATGTGGTGGTCGATTCCATGGAGCTGTCGCTGCCGCCCAAGATCAAGGCCGAGCAGGTCAAGGGCTTCAGCCTCTACGCGGCGCGGGCCGTGATGAACGGCCGCGGCGACGAGCTGATCGAACTGGCCAGGACCAACCTGCTGCGCCGCCGGTAGGTAGCCCGAGTCCGGGCCGGGTCTTAAAATCGCGCGTTCCGCCCCGGCCGGCCCTTCGGCTCGGGCGACGACACGACGCTCCCCAGAAAGCCAGCCCCTGATGTCTGCACGCCACCTCTTCGTCACCACCGCCCTGCCCTACGCCAACGGCAACTTCCACATCGGCCACATCATGGAATACATCCAGGCCGACATCTGGGTGCGATTCCAGCGCATGCGGGGCCAAGCGGTGAACTTCATGGGTGCCGACGACACGCACGGCGCGCCGATCATGATCGCCGCCGAAAAGGCCGGCAAGACGCCCGAGCAGTTCGTGGCCGACATCGCCGCCGGCCGCAAGCAGTACCTGGACGGCTTCCACATCAGCCACGACAACTGGTACAGCACCCACTCGCCCGAAAACACCGAGCTGGCGCGCCAGATCTACCGCGACCTGCGCGACGTCTCCGCCGACCAGGGCGGCAGCCTGATCGAGGTGCGCACCATCGAACAGTTCTTCGACCCCGAGAAGAACATGTTCCTGCCCGACCGCTACATCAAGGGCGAATGCCCCAAGTGCCACGCCAAGGACCAGTACGGCGACAACTGCGAGGTCTGCGGCTCCGTCTATGCGCCCACCGACCTGATCGAGCCCTTCTCGGCCCTCTCGGGCGCCAGGCCCGAGCTGAAGACATCGGAGCACTTCTTCTTCAAGCTCTCCGACCCGCGCTGCGTGCAGTTCCTGGAACGCTGGACGCAGGACGGCAAGCTGCAGCCCGAAGTCGCCAACAAGATCCGCGAATGGTTCACCGTCCGCACCAACCCGGACGGCACCACCAGCGAAGGCCTGGGCGACTGGGACATCAGCCGCGACGCGCCCTACTTCGGCATCGAGATCCCCGACGCGCCGGGCAAGTACTTCTACGTCTGGCTGGACGCGCCCGTGGGCTACCTGGCCGCGCTCAAGAACTGGTTCGACAAGGGCGGCCCGAAGGCGAAGCACGGCGACACGCGCAGCTTCGACGAATACATGGCCGCGCCCGACACCGAGCAGTACCACTTCATCGGCAAGGACATCGTCACCTTCCACACGCTGTTCTGGCCGGCGATGCTGCACTTCTCGGGCCGCAAGACGCCGGACAACGTGTTCGTGCACGGCTTCCTCACCGTCAACAACGGCGAGAAGATGAGCAAGAGCCGCGGCACCGGCCTGGACCCGCTCAAGTACCTGCGCCTGGGCATGAACGCCGAATGGCTGCGCTACTACCTGGCCGCCAAGCTCAGCGCCCGCAACGAAGACATCGACTTCAACGCCGAAGACTTCATGCTGCGCGTCAACAGCGACCTGATCGGCAAGTACGTCAACATCGCCAGCCGGGCCGCGGGCTTCCTGACCAAGCGCTTCGAAGGCCAGCTCACCAGCGACTTCGGCCCCGCCGGCAGCGCGCTGCTGGCCGAGGTGCGCAGCGCGGGCGACGCCCTGGCGCAGATGTACGAGGGCCGCGAATACGGCCGCGCCACGCGCGAGATCATGCTGCTGGCCGACAAGGTCAACGCCTACGTCGATCAGAACAAGCCCTGGGACCTCGCCAAGGACCCGGCCAACAACCAGGCCCTGCACCAGGTCTGCTCGGTGCTGGTCAACGCCTTCGCCGCGCTCACGCGCTACCTGGCGCCGGTGCTGCCGGGCCTGGCGCAGGCCGTGGAAGGCTTCGTGGGCCAGAGCATGCAGCAGTGGGCCGTGGCCGGCGACGTGCAGTCCATCCAGCCCTACCAGCATCTGATGCAGCGCGTGACGCCCGAGCAGCTCGAAGCGCTGTTTGAGGCTCCAACCCAGGCTGCGCCTGCGCAGGCCGCTACTGAAACCGTAGCAGCTTCGACCCACCCCGGCGGCGAGGAGATCGCGCCCACCATCACCATCGACGACTTCGCCAAGATCGACCTGCGCATCGCGCTGATCGTGAACTGCGAGCCGGTCGAGGGCTCCACCAAGCTGCTGCGCCTGACGCTGGACGCGGGCGAGGGCCGCCACCGCAACGTCTTCAGCGGCATCGCCAGCGCCTACCAGCCGGCCGACCTGATCGGCAAGCACACGGTGATGGTCGCCAACCTGGCGCCGCGCAAGATGAAGTTCGGCATCAGCGAAGGCATGGTGCTGGCCGCGAGCCACGGCGACGAGAAGGCCCATCCCGGCATCTACGTGCTCGAACCCCTGCCCGGCGCCACGCCCGGCATGCGCGTGCGCTGAGAGCGCCCGCACCACCGCGCCCCGCCTTCGTCCTTCCACTCCTCAGGCCCGCCCCATGCGCCCCACTCTCTTGCGCCGCATGCGGCAAAGCCTGCTCGCCCCGGCCGTGGCGACCACCGCCCTGGCCGGGCTCGTCTCCGGCTGCACCGTGGTCACCGTGGCCAGCACGGCCGTGAGCGTCACGGCCAGCGCCGTCGGGCTGGCGGCCGATGCGGCGGTGGGCACGGTCAAGATCGTGGGCAAGGGCGTGGGCATGGCGGCCGACGCGGTCACGGGCGGCAGCTCGGACAACAGCGGCATCCAGGTGCACGAGTCCATCCGGCCGGCGGGCTCCTGAAGCACTGAAGCACCGAGCGGCCAGGCGCCGTATCGCAGACACCAGCGGCAGCGCTGCGGCGACGGCGCCGGAAGGCTTGCGCGGGCCGCCCTCTCAGAACGTGTTCACGTTCTCAGTGCCCGACGTAGCGGCCCGGGCGGTGGCTGATCCACAGGAAACCGCTCATCACCAGCACCGCCAGCACCGAATAGGCCACGCGCTCGGGCGGCACCACGAAGAGCGCCAGCAGCACCACCACGCAGTCGATCGCCATCTGCACCTTGCCGGCGCGGATGCCGTGGCTTTGCTGCAGGTAGAGCGAGACGATGGTGGCCCCGCCCAGGCTGGACCTGTGGCGCGCCAGGAACAGGCAGCCCGTGCCCAGCAGCAGCCCGCCCAGCACGGCGGCGAAGAGCGGGTTGAGGTAGTCCACGTGCATCACGTGCGGGAACAGCTCGGTCAGCACCGACAGCAGCGCCACCGACAGAAAGGTCTTCACGGTGAATTCGCGGCCCATGCGCGTCCAGGCGAACCAGTAGAACGGCAGGTTGATGACGAAGAACAGCTTGCCGAAGGAGATGCCGGTCACGTAGTGCAGCAGGAAGGCGATGCCCGCCGTGCTGCCGATGAGCAGCCCCGCCTGGCTGAACAGCATCAGCGCCATGGCCACGAAGAGCGTGCCGGCGAAGAGCGCCTGGGCGTCTTCGTAGTGGCCGTGGCGCAGCGAGGGGGTGGCGTGGGGCATGGGGGTCGCGGGCTGGGTCATGGCGTCACGGAGCGGGAGGGCGAGAAGGCAGGGCAGGCGGCTGAGGGCATGGTGCCGCAGCCATGCAAGCGGCGGGCCAGGCCAGCGCGCATCAGCGGCCCCCTTGCTGGATCTCGATCGCGCTGCCGCTGCGCAGCACGCGCCCGTCGCTGCCGAACACGGCCGTGAAGATCATGGGCTGGGTGCCGCCGTCGTTCCAGCGCCAGTCCCACTCGGTCTCGTTCTTGAGGGCGTAGGTCATCACCTTCATGGGCTTGCCCAGGCGGCGGCGCACCTCGTCCACCGTCATGCCGGGCACGATCTGCGCGAATTCGGCCGGCGCCAGCACCTGGCGCAGCGCGGCCAGGCGGCCGTCGGGGCCGATGGTGATCATGTAGTTGACCGAGCCCGCGGGCTGGCGGTTGTATTCGAAGGTGCGCGCGCCGCCGGGCTCGTCCCACACGCGCTCGGGCTCGCCGAAGCGCTGGCGCACGTCGGCCTCGGTGGAGGTGCCCACCTGCAGCTCGCTCAGGCGCTGCAGGTCGCAGCCCGCCAGTGCGCCCAGCAGCACCAATACGGCCGCCACCAGGGCGGCGAGCTTCCAGCCTTGCAAGTCCATGCGTCGTCTTCCTTTTTCGTCAATCCAGGCCGCACTCTAGCGCGCCCGGACGGTGCCGAGGGCCTGGGGGACTTGCCCCGAGGCGCTGCCGCCCCCAGCCCCCGCGAGGAGGCTTGTTCAGCGTTGCCCTAAAATCGCGCGCTCCCACCGCTGACCCCACACATCCTCTGCACGCCGCCATGTCCTTCTTCCGCCGCCCCGACTATCAGTCCGAAGCCACCCAGTTCATCAACAAGCTCAAGGCCGACAAGCCCGAGCTGGACGTGCAGCAGCGCGAAGGCCGCGCCCTGCTCTGGGACAAGCAGGTGGACCACCGCGCCTGGGAAGAGTACGACGCCGCCCAGGTGGCGCAGCAGCCCTACGTGTACCAGACACGATCCTGAAACTGAAGCAACCCACAGGCTGCCAGCCCTTGCCACAAGGGCGCAAGCCGCTATTCAAACCATAGCACCATGGCAGCCAGCAGCGCAGCCCCCCCTTCCCGCCACGACGCTGGCGAGGCCGCCCTGCCCTCCGCGGGCGAGGGCCGCGGCATGCCCGAGGTGGTCGATCAGGTGGCGCTGGCCCGGCTCTACGGCGAGCCGCTCTTCGCGCTGCCGCAGGACCTCTACATCCCGCCCGATGCGCTGGAGGTGTTCCTGGAGGCCTTCGAGGGGCCGCTGGACCTGCTGCTCTACCTGATCCGCAAGCAGAACTTCAACATCCTCGACATCCCCATGGTGGGCGTGACGCGGCAGTACCTCGCCTACGTGGACGAGATCCGCAACCGCAACCTGGAGCTGGCGGCCGAATACCTGCTGATGGCGGCCATGCTGATCGAGATCAAGTCGCGCATGCTGCTGCCGCCCAAGAAGCAGGAAGACGGCGCCGAGCCCGAGGACCCGCGCGCCGAGCTGGTGCGCCGCCTGCTCGAATACGAGCAGATGAAGCTCGCCGCCATGCAGCTGGGCCAGCTGCCGCAGTACGGGCGCGACTTCCTCAAGGCGCAGGTCTATATCGAGCAGAGCCTCGCGCCGCGCTTTCCCGAGGTCCACGTGGTCGATCTGCAGGAGGCCTGGCGCGACATCATCAAGCGCGCCCGGCTGGTGCAGCACCACCGCATCACGCGCGAGGAACTCTCGGTGCGCGAATACATGAGCCACGTGCTCAAGCGGCTGCAAGGCCAGCGCTTCATCGAGTTCGAGGACATCTTCGATCCCGCCCAGGGCAGCACCGTGCTGGTGGTGACCTTCATCGCGCTGCTGGAGCTGGCCAAGGAAACGCTGATCGAGATCACCCAGGCCGAGGCCTTCGCGCCCATCTACGTCCGCCTCGCCTATGTACCGGCATAACAGCCCCTGAGCCGCGCGCGGCGCCGTCCCTCTCACCTGAAGCAAGAGCAAGAGAGAGGGACGCGCGCCGCCAGCGGCCTGGCCGGGCCCGCCCCACGGCGGCCCCGGCACCGGGCGGCGCCCGCTTCTCAGTCTCCGGAAAGCACCCATGCATTCACACGACTTCGACGTTCTCATCATCGGCAGCGGCCTGGCCGGCCTCAGCGCCGCGCTGCACCTGGCGCCCACGCACCGCGTGGCGGTGGTCACCAAGCGCCAGCTGCAGGACGGCGCCAGCGGCTGGGCACAGGGCGGCATCGCCGCCGTGCTGGCCGAGGGCGACAGCGTGGACGACCATGTGCAGGACACGCTGGTGGCGGGCGCGGGCCTGTGCGATCTGGCGGCCACGCGCTTCGTGGTGGAGAACGCGCCCGACGCCATCCGCTGGCTGCAGCAGCTGGGCGTGCCGTTCTCGCTGGAGGAGGCCGGCGGCGCCCTGCACCTCACGCGCGAAGGCGGCCACGGCGCGCGCCGCATCGTGCATGCGGCCGACGCCACGGGCGCGGCCGTGCAGCGCACGCTGATCGAACAGGTGCGCGCCACGCCCGGCATCACGCTCTTCGAGCAGCACACGCTGGTGGACGTCATCAGCGCCGGCAAGCTGGGCTTGAAGGCCAGCGGCGGCGAACGCTGCCTGGGCGCCTACGTGCTTGACGAGGCGACGGACGAAGTCCACACCTTCCGCGCGCCGCACACCATCCTGGCGACGGGCGGCGCGGGCAAGGTGTACCTCTACACCACCAACCCCGACACCGCCACGGGCGACGGCATCGCCGCCGCCTGGCGCGCCGGCTGCCGCGTGGCGAACCTGGAGTTCATCCAGTTCCACCCCACCTGCCTCTACCACCCGCATGCCAAGTCCTTCCTCATCAGCGAGGCGGTGCGCGGCGAGGGCGGCCAGCTGAAGCTGCCCCCGAGCGCCGGGGGCGCCCGCTTCATGCCCCGGCACGACGAGCGCGCCGAGCTGGCCCCGCGCGACATCGTGGCCCGCGCCATCGACTTCGAGATGAAGACCCACGGACTGGACTGCGTGCACCTGGACATCTCGCACCAGAGCCCGGCCTTCCTGCAGGAGCACTTCCCCAACATCCTGGCGCGCTGCGCCGAGCTGGGCATCGACATCACGCGCGAACCCATCCCCGTGGTGCCCGCCGCGCACTACACCTGCGGCGGCGTGCTGACCGACCTGGCCGGCCGCACCGACCTGCCCGGCCTCTACGCCATCGGCGAGACCGCCTGCACCGGCCTGCACGGCGCCAACCGGCTGGCCAGCAACTCGCTGGTCGAATGCATGGTGTTCGCCCGCGCCGCCGCGCAGCACATCGCCGCGGCCACGCCCCAACCTTTGCCCACGCTGCCCGCCTGGGACGACAGCCGCGTGACCGATGCCGACGAGTGCGTGGTCATCTCGCACAACTGGAGCGAGCTGCGCCACTTCATGTGGAACTACGTGGGCATCGTGCGCACCGACAAGCGGCTGGAGCGCGCCGCGCACCGCATCGCGTTGCTGCAGGCCGAGATCGCCGAGTTCTACGCGAACTTCCACGTCTCGCGCGACCTGCTGGAGCTGCGCAACCTGGTGCAGGTGGCCGAACTCATCGTGCGCTCGGCCCAGATGCGCCACGAAAGCCGCGGCCTGCACTTCAGCCGCGACTGGCCCGAGCGCGCCGCGCCGGCCGCGCCCACCATCCTCGTGCCCGGCGCGCGCTGACGCAAAGCGCCCCGCCCGCCGCCCCACCACTTCCTTATTTCCATCGAGGCCCACGCATGTTCCGCACCCTGCTCAAGTCCAAGATCCACCGCGTCGCCGCCACGCACTGCGAGCTGCACTACGAAGGCTCCTGCGCCATCGACGAAGACCTGCTGGACGCTGCCAACATCGCCGAGAACGAGCAGGTCCACATCTGGAACATCAACAACGGCGAGCGCTTCATCACCTACGCCATCAAGGGTCAGCGCGGCAGCGGCATGATCTCGGTCAACGGCTCGGCAGCGCGCCGCGCCAGCGTGGGCGACCTGCTCATCATCGCGGCCTTCGCGCAGGTGCATGAAGACCAGGTCGCCACGCACCAGCCGCAGCTGGTGTTCGTCGATGCGCAGAACCGCCAGACCGAGCTGCGCCACCACGTGCCCACGCAGCCGCTTTGACAACCACCACCCACACCCCCATGGCCGACACCCTTGCCGCCCGCAGCCTCGCCAGCGTCTGGCACCCCTGCACCCAGATGAAGCGCCACGAGGCCGAGCCGCCCGTGGCCATCGCCCGGGCACAAGGCCCCTGGCTGCACGGCACCGACGGGCGCCGCTACCTGGACGGCATCAGCTCCTGGTGGGTCAACCTGTTCGGCCACGGCCACCCGCACATCCAGGCGGCGCTGGCCGACCAGCTGGCGCGGCTCGACCACGTGATGCTGGCCGGCTTCACCCACGCGCCGGTGGTGGAACTGTCCGAGCGCCTGGCCGCCCTCACCGGCCTGGGCCATGCCTTCTACGGCAGCGACGGCGCAGCCGCCACCGAGATCGCCCTCAAGATGAGCGCCCACTACTGGCGCAACCAGGGCCGGCCCGGGAAATGCCGCTTCATCGGCCTGGCCGGCGGCTACCACGGCGAGACCGTGGGCGCGCTGGCCGTCACCGACATTCCCCTCTTCCGCGAGGCCTACGCGCCGCTGGTGCGCCTGGGCGACGTGGTGCCCAGCCCCGATGCGCGCGGCGCCCGTCCCGGCGAAAGCGCGCTGGACGCCGCCCGCCGCGCCGCTGCCGCCCTGGGCGACTGGCTGGCCGAGCACCACGCCAGCACCGCCGCGCTGATCCTGGAGCCGCTGGTGCAGTGCGCCGCCGGCATGGCCATGCACGATGCCGAATACCTGCGCCTGGCCCGCGCCCTGTGCGACCGCTACGAAGTCCACCTGGTGGCCGACGAGATCGCCGTGGGCTTCGGCCGCACCGGCACGATGTTCGCGCACCAGCAGGCCGGCATCCGGCCGGATTTCATCTGCCTCTCCAAGGGCCTCACGGGCGGCACGCTGCCGCTGTCGGCCGTGCTGACCACCGATGCGGTCTATGCCGCCTTCTACGCCGACGACGTAGCCCGGGGCTTCCTGCACTCGCACTCCTACACCGGCAACCCGCTGGCCTGCCGCGCCGCGCTGGCCACGCTGGAGCTGTTCGAGAGCACCGACGCGCTGGCCGCCAACCGGCAGCTCGCCGCCGCCATCGACGCCGCCTGCGCGCCGCTTTCGGCCCACCCGCGCGTGCGCCACGCACGCCGGCTGGGCATGATCTGGGCCTGGGACGTGGACACCACCCTGCCCGACTTCGCCCGCCGCTACCACCGCCACGCCATGGCCCGCGGCCTGGTGCTGCGGCCCATCGGCAATACGCTCTACGCCATGCCGCCCTATGTGCTGGACGAGGCCGAAGTGCAGCACCTGGCCACCCAGGCCCTGGCCGCGCTGGAGGCCACGCTGGCCGAGGAAGCACACGGCATCGGCCAGCACCGCGAAGGAGCCCTGCCATGAGCTGGGGCTGCTTCATCACCGGCACCGACACGGGCGTGGGCAAGAGCCTGGCCAGCGCCGCGCTGCTGCACGCGCTGGCGCGCCACCATGCCCGCGTGGTGGGCATGAAGCCCGTCGCGGCCGGGGCCGAGATCATCGACGGCGTGCTGACCAACGAAGACGCGGTGGCCCTGCGCGCCGCATCGACCCTGGCCGTGCCACCCGAGCTGGACAACCCCGTGCTGCTGCCCGACCCGCTCTCGCCGCACATCGCGGCGCAGCGTGCCGGCGCCCCCATCGACATCGGCACGATCGTGCGCGCCCACCGGCAGCTGGCCGGGCGAGCCGATGCCGTGGTGGTCGAGGGCGCGGGCGGCTGGCACGTGCCGCTCTCCGACACCGCCACCGGCGCCGACCTGGCCCAGGCCCTGGGCCTGCCCGTGGTGCTGGTGGTGGGCCTGCGGCTGGGCTGCCTCAACCATGCGGCGCTGACGGCCGAGGCCATCCGCGCGCGCGGCCTCACGCTGGCCGGCTGGATCGCCAACCGCGTCGATCCGCGCATGCTGGCGCCCGAAGACAACATCGCCTGGCTGCGCCAGCACCTGCGCGCCCCGCTGCTGGCCGAGCTGCCCCACCATGCCAGCCCCGACGCCCGCGCCCTGGCCGCCTGCTACCACCTGCCCCCCGAATGGACATGACCCCGAAGACACCGCCCACCGCTGCCGCCACCGCCTCCTGGCTGGACGAGTTCCCCGCGCGCATCGCCGCGCTGGACGCCGCCCACCTGCGCCGCCACCGCCGCGCCGTGCGCCCGCTGCAGGGCGCGCACCTGGAAGTGGACGGCCAGCCCATGCTGGCCTTCTGCAGCAACGACTACCTGGGCCTGGCCAGCCACACGGCCGTGTCGCTGGCCGCCTGCGACGGCGTGCGCGAATACGGCGTGGGCTCGGGCGCCTCGCCGCTGGTGAGCGGGCACAGCGTGGCCAACGCGGCGCTCGAAGCCGACCTCGCCCACTTCGTGCAGCTGCCGCGCGCGCTCTATTTCTATTCCGGCTATGCCACCAACACCGGCATCGTGCCGGCGCTGATCGGCGAGGGCGACGCGCTCTTTTCCGATGCGCTCAACCATGCCTGCCTGATCGACGGCGCCCGGCTCTCGCGCGCATCCATCCACCGCTACGCGCACGCCGACCTGCCCGCGCTGGGCCGCCTGCTGGCCGCCAGCACCGCGCGGCGCAAGCTGGTCGTCACCGACTCGGTGTTCAGCATGGATGGCGACGTGGCCGACATTCCCGCATTGCTGGCGCTCTGCGAAGCGCACGACGCGCTGCTGCTGCTCGACGATTCGCACGGCTTCGGCGTGCTGGGCCCGCAGGGGCGCGGCGTGCTGGCCGAAGCGGGCCTGGCCGGCCGCAACGCCTCGCCGCGCGTGCTCTACATGGCCTCGCTGGGCAAGGCCGCAGGCGGGGCCGGCGGCTTCGTCGCGGGCAGCGATGCACTCATCGAATGGCTGCTGCAGAAGACGCGCAGCTACATCTTCGCCACCGCCGCGCCCGCCCTGCTGGCCCGCGCCATGCAGGCCGCGCTGGACCAGATCGAGCGCGGCAGCGCCCTGCGCACCCAGCTGCAGGGCCGCATCGCGCAGCTGCGCGATGGCCTCGCGCCCGTGCTGCAGGGCACGCACTGGCAGCTGGGCGCCTCGCGCACCGCCATCCAGCCGCTGCTCATCGGCCCCAACGCCGAGGCCCTGGCCGTCATGGAAGGCCTGCGCGCGCGCGGCATCTGGGTGCCCGCCATCCGCCCGCCCACCGTGCCCGAAGGCACGGCGCGGCTGCGCATCGCCCTCTCGGCCGCGCACACCGAAGCCGATGTGGCCCGCCTCATCGCCGCGCTGGCCGAACTCTCGCCCACGCGCCAGACCCACGCACCGAAAGCCTTCGCATGACCTACAGCGTCAAGGAAATCTTCTACACCCTGCAGGGCGAAGGCGGCCAGGCCGGCACGCCCGCCGTGTTCTGCCGCTTCGCCGGCTGCAACCTCTGGAGCGGCCGCGAGGAAGACCGCGCCAGCGCCATCTGCCGCTTCTGCGACACCGACTTCGTCGGCACCGACGGCACGCTGGGCGGCAAGTTCGCCACCGCCGACGCGCTGGCCGACCTGATCGCCGCGCAATGGCCCGCCCACGACGAGCAGCACCGCCTGGTGGTGCTGACCGGCGGCGAGCCGCTGCTGCAGGTCGATGCCGCGCTGGTCGATGCGCTGCACGCGCGGCGCTTCCGCATCGCCGTGGAGAGCAACGGCACCGTGGCCGCGCCCGCCGGCATCGACTGGCTGTGCATCAGCCCCAAGGCCGGCGCCGACTGGGTGCAGCGCCAAGGGCAGGAGCTCAAGCTCGTCTGGCCGCAGCCCGGGTTCGACCTGGCCGCGCTGGAGGCGCAGACGCGCTTCACCCACCGCTTCCTGCAGCCCATGGACGGGCCCGACCAGGCCGCCAACACGGCGCTGTGCATCGAGGCCTGCATGCAGCGCCCGGCGTGGCGCCTGAGTTTGCAGACCCACAAGCTCACCGGCATCCGCTAGCGGAGCAGCGCAAGGAGCCCTTCCGGCGTCGTTGCCGCATCGTGTCGTAGCGTTGCTACTGCCTGCGATGCGGCGCCTAGCCAGAACCGCTTCGCTGGCCTCCTTGCGCCGCTTTCACTCGACTCCTATCTTTGTTCCCTGGTTTTTCGCACCATGCAGTTCACCGTCCACCAACGCTTCTTCTTCGACGCCGCCCACACGCTGCAGCGCGAGATCGAGGCCGAAGGCAGCCGCCGCATCCACGGCCACACCTACCATGCCGAGATCTCGGTCACCGGCCCGCGCCATCCCGACAGCGGCATGGTGATCGACCTGGGCCATCTGCGCGCGCGCTGCGACCGCCTGCGCGAGCAGCTCGACCACCACCTGCTCGACGAAGTACCCGGCCTGGGCCCGGCCACGCTGGAGAACCTGTGCGTCTTCATCGCCCGGGATCTCGCCGACATGCAGCCCGCGCCCAGCCGCGTGCGCGTCTGGCGCGATGCGCTGGGCGACGGCTGCGTGCTCGATCTGTGACGCGCCACCCTTTCTCTTTCCATTGACCGACCGACACCCCTTCCTGGAGCCGACGACGCCATGCCGCACCTGACCATCGAATACACCGACAACCTCGCCGGCTTCCCGGAAGCCGAGGTCCTGCAGGCCGTGAACGCCGCCGTCGCCTCGCATCCGCAGATCCCGGAAGAGGCCGACCTCAAGACCCGCCTGGTGCGCGTGAGCCGCTTCGAGATCGGCACCGCCCCCGCGAACCGCGCCTTCATCCACGCCCAGCTGCGCCTGCTGTCGGGCCGCAGCCCCGAGGCCAAGAAGGAGCTGACCACCCGCATCGCCGACGTGCTGCGCCGCCTCGCGCCCCGGCCCGAGGGCGTGCTGGTGCAGCTGAGCGCCGAGATCGTGGACATGGACCGCCCCTCGTACTCCAAGGAACGGCTCTGACCGGATCAGCGGCCTGACGGCGCGACCGCACGTTCCCGGCCTGTCGCGCATTCGCCGCACGCACGCTATGGCGTTTGCCCCCAGCCCATCGCCTGAGTTAGGCTGCTGACGTCTTAGAACGTGTTGACGATCTCGCAGGGGATCGTCAACACGTTCTTACACCCGACAGAGAAGACACAGCGGAACGCAGGGCGCGCAAGACGCCCGCCCGCTGCAGAAAAAAAGTGCGTGGCAGCGGGCCGATGCGATGGGGCCGCGCCGCGCGATCGCCATCCTCGGGCGGCCCGCCCCTCAAGGCCCGGGCCGCTCCGCCGTTTCTTGGGAGAACCTCTCGTGTCCAGATTCCTGACGACGCTGCTGGCCGCAGCATGCATGGCCTGCGCCGCCCCTCTTGTCCACGCGCAGGCCCAGGCCACGATGCCGGCGACGAAGCAGGCGCAGCCCCAGGGCCCCAAGACCCTGGCCGGTGCCACGAGCTACGAATGGATCGGCCACTGGGACGCCGCCAAGCTCAACGCCATCCAGACGCAGACCATGCCGCAGTTCGCCGGCATCACCGTGGCCTACACCCCGGCGCGCACGGGCGTGAACCTCTACCGCGTCACCTACCGCTCGGTGGTGCCGGAAAAGGGCAACCTGCCGATCGAGGCCTCCGGCCTGGTCGCGCTGCCCGACACGCCCCAGCCCACCACGCTGCCCGTGGTCTCCTACCAGCACGGCACGGTCTATGGACGCAAGGAAGTGCCGGGCTTTCCCGAGAACTCGACCGAGACGCAGCTCATGATCGCCCAGTTCGCAGGCCAGGGCTATGCGCTGGTGGGCGCCGACTATTTCGGCATGGGCATCTCCACCGAACCCGAGGGCTACCTGGTCAAGGCCAGCCACCAGCAGGCCTGCTTCGACTTCCTCACCGCCGCGCAGAGCGTGATGGCCGACCTGGGCCGCAAGCAGGGCAAGCTCTACCTGGCCGGCTGGTCGCAGGGCGGCTTCGTGACCATGGCCCTGCTGGAGAAGCTGGAGCAGTCGGGCATCACCGTGAACGGCGCCGCCACGGCCAGCGCGCCGCTGGACCTGGGCATCGCCATGCAGGGTTTCCTGAGCTTCCCGCGCCCCTATGACGCGGTCTGGCTCAACAGCATCTTCATCCTCTCGGCGTTCTCGTACGAGAACTACTACGGCGTGCCCGGCCTGGCGCGCTCGCTGTTCAACGAGCCCTACTACGAAGCCGCCAAGAAGGCCTATGACCGCACGCTGACCGACCCCAGCCAGATCCCGACCGACCTGCACAAGCTGATCAAGGCCGAATACTTCGACCCGCAGTTCTTCGCGCAGTCGGCCTTCGGCAAGCTCATCGCCGGCACGCAGTCCTACCGCTGGGTGATCAAGTCGCCCGTGCGCAACTACTACGGCGAAACCGACGAGGCCATCACCGTCGGCGTGGGCCGCATGGCGCAGACCTATGCGCAGGCCCTGGGCGCGGGCAACCCCGCCGTCGAGGCCGTCTCGACCGGCAAGACCACCCACCGGGGCACCTTCGCCACCGCCGTGCCGCAGTGGAAGAACTGGTTCGAGAGCCGCTGACCGCCGCCCGGCGCCCGCGCTGCACCGGCTGCCTGCGCCCGGCGAGCGCCTGCTTCTGCGCGCTCGCGGCGCCGGCGGCGCACCGGGCCGAGGTGCTGATCCTGCAGCACCCGCTGGAGGCCGGCCACGCCAAGGGCACGGCGCGACTGCTCCACCTGTGCCTGCCCCGCAGCCGCATGGAAGTGGGCGAAACCTTCGAGCCGGCCGCGCTGCAGGCCTGGCTCACCGCCCGCTGGCCCGGCGCCACCGCGCCGGCAGGAGCGGCGCCGCAGGCGGTGCTGCTCTACCCGCCCTCCCCGCCTGACCCGGCCCTGCCGCTGGCCGCGCCGCCGCCGCTGCCCGCGCACTGGCTGGCGGGCGATGCCGCCGCGCTGCGGCTGGTGGTGCTGGACGGCACCTGGCGCAAGAGCCGCAAGATGCTCTATGCCAACCCGCTGCTGCAGGCCCTGCCGCGCCTGCCGCTGCCGCCGGATCTGCCCGCGGCCCGCTACGGCCGCATCCGCCGCGCGCATGCTCCGCACCAGCTATCGACCCTGGAAGCCACCTGCGCGGCGCTCGCGTTCGTCGAAGGCGATGCGGCGCGCTATGCGCCGGTGCTGAGTGCGCTGGAGGCGTTCATGGACCGGCAGGCGGAGCGGCAGGTGCTGCGGCCAGCTCCGCCGGCAGCCAGCCCCGCAGGCTGTTGACGAAGGCCCAGGCGCGCACGCGCGGCAGGTCTTGCAGGCGCAGCACGGCCTCGGCCACCCGCCCTTCGCGCAGGGCCACGGCACGGCCCACGCCGGGCAGCAGGCCCGAGGCGAGCGGCGGCGTGATCCAGCGGCCGTCGTCCAGCTGCGCGGCGATGTTGCCGAAGGTGCCTTCGGTGATTTCGCCCGCCGCGTTGTGGAGCACGGTATCGAACACGCCCGAGCCCGGCGCGGGCGCGAAGGCCGCGTAGTGGGCGCGGCGCGTGGTCTTGTGGCGCACGAATTCGCCATGCGCTTGCAGCAGCGGCCGGCCGGCCAGCGCCAGCCGCACCGGGCCGGTGGCGGCAGGCGCCAGCGCGAAGGCTTCGGCACGCGGCATGCCGTCGGCACGCAGCAGCAGGCGCGCGCGCCAGGCCCCCTGCGGGTGGGCCTCGGCCAGGGCCTGCAGGCAGGCGGCCACGCGGGCCTCGTCCCACGGCACGTTGAAGTGCGCGGCCGATGCGGCCATGCGCGCCAGATGGTCGGCGCGGTGGCGGAAGGTGCCGTCCACCAGGGCCAGGGTTTCGAGGATGTCGAAGGGCTCGCTCGCGCGCACGAGGAAGGCGCGCTTGTGCTGCCACTCCTGCCATTCGGGCTCGGCCTGCGCATCGTGGGTGATGCCGCTGCCGATGCCGCAGCGGGCTTCATGACCGCGCAGCTCCACGGTGCGGATCGGCACGTTGAAGGTGGCGGCCAGCCCGCCGCCGGCGCGAGGGCGCACCACGCCTAGGGCCCCGCAGTACCAGCCGCGCGGGCCGTCTTCCAGCGCGTGGATGGCCTGCATGGCGCGCACCTTGGGCGCGCCGGTGATGGAGCCGCAGGGAAAGAGCGCCGCGAAGACCCGGTCCAGCGTGGTGCCGGCCGGCGTATGGCCCTGCACGTCGGACGTCATCTGCCACACGGCCGGCAGCGCCTGGGTGGCGAAGAGCGCCGGCACGCGCACGCTGTGCGGCGTGGCGATGCGCGAGAGGTCGTTGCGCAGCAGGTCCACGATCATCACGTTCTCGGCCCGCTCCTTGGGGCTGGCGCGCAGGGCGGCGGCCCGGGCGGCGTCTTCCTCGGGCGTGGCGCCGCGCGGGGCCGTGCCCTTCATGGGCCGGGCCAGCAGCGTGCCGCCGTCCTGGCCGTCGCCCCCGTCCTGCCAGTCGAAGAACAGCTCGGGCGAGACCGACAGCACCTGCTCCGCGCCCATGTCCAGGCTGAGCGCGTAGCCGCCGGGCTGGGCGCGCTGCAGCGCGGCGAAGAAGGCCTGCGCGGTGGCGGCGGCATCGGCGCCCGGCGCGGCCTGCACGCGGCCCTTCAGCCGGGCGGTGTGGTTGACCTGGTAGTACTCGCCCGCCGCGATGCCTTGGTGGATGGCGGCCAGCGCCGCCTCGAAGGCCGCGCGCTCCGGCACGCCATGCCAGTCCACCGTGGGCTCGTGCGCCACGGGCGGCGCCTCGGCCGGCCAGGGCGCGGGCGCGTCGAACACGGCGAACCAGGCCAGCGCCTGGCCGTCCTGCGGCGCATGGGTGCGCAGCGCGGCGTCGAAGGCGGCGGCGGCTTCGTAGCGCAGGCCGCCCACGCACCAGGCGCCGGCGCGGGCGGCGGCATCCACCTCGCGCAGCACGGCGGGCACCTCGGCCAGCGTGCGGGCGGCCAGCACCCGGCGCGGCGCGCCGAAGGCGTGGCGCAGGCGGCCGGCCGCGGCCAGCGCGCTGTGGCGCGGCAGGTGCTGCGCGCGCGGGTCGGCGAAATCGATCAGGGCGATGGGGGAGAAATCAGGCTCTAGCGCAGGATTCATCAGGGCAGGCAGCTATATTTTTAATAGCAAACGGTCAGGCGGCGCCCAGATGCGGCACCAGCGCGCCGGCCGGCTGGCCGCTCTTGAGCGCGGCGGTGAAGGCGAGCATGCGGTCGATGGGCTGGCGCGCGCGCGGGATCAGGGCCGGGTCCACCTCGACGGCATTGGCGCCGGTTTCCAGCACGCGGGCCACGTCGGCCAGGCCGTTCATGGCCATCCAGGGGCAGTGCGCGCAGCTCTTGCAGGTGGCGCTGTTGCCGGCGGTGGGCGCTTCGTGGAAGGTCTTGCCCGGATTGAGCGTGCGCAGCTTGTGCAGCATGCCGTTGTCGGTCGCGACGATGAATTCGCTCGCGTCCAGCTCGCGGGCGGCCTTGAGGATGGCGCTGGTGGAGCCCACGGCATCGGCCAGGGCCACCACGTCGGCCGGGCTCTCGGGGTGCACCAGCACCTTGGCGCCCGGGTGCCGGCGTTTCAGGTCGAGCAGCTCCTGCGCCTTGAATTCGTCATGCACGATGCAGGCGCCGTTCCAGAACAGCATGTCGGCGCCGGTCTGCTGCTGGATGTAGCCGCCCAGGTGGCGGTCGGGCGCCCAGAGGATCTTGTGGCCCGCGGCCTTGAGGGCCGCGACGATCTCCAGCGCGCAGCTGGAGGTGACCAGCCAGTCGGCGCGCGCCTTCACGGCGGCGCTGGTGTTGGCATAGACGACCACGGTGCGGTCCGGGTGCTGGTCGCAGAAGGCGCTGAAGGCGTCGGCGGGGCAGCCCAGGTCGAGCGAGCAGGTGGCGTCCGGGTCGGGCATGAGCACGGTCTTCTCGGGCGAGAGGATCTTGGCCGTCTCGCCCATGAAGCGCACGCCGGAGACGACCAGCGTCTGCGCCGCATGGTCGCGCCCGAAGCGCGCCATCTCCAGCGAGTCGCTCACCAGGCCGCCGGTCTCCTCGGCCAAGTCCTGCAGGTCGGGGTGGACGTAGTAGTGCGACACCATGACGGCGTTCTTCTCGCGCAGCAGGGTGCGGATGCGGTCTTTCAGCGCGGCGCGCTCGGCGGGTGCCGGCTCGGCGGGCACGCGGGCCCAGGCATGGCGTGTGGAGCACGCGCCGCCGCCGGCATCGGCGGGCTGTTCGTATTCCACGGGCTTGAGGGCGAGGTCGGCGATGGTCATGGCAGGGGTGGCGGGCCGGGGTGTGGCGGCCTCGTGGTAGAGACGGAAAGTGCGCCGCAGTTCGGCGGGTTCAGGCGATATCCTGCATCCGCATGGAGAAATCGGTGGCCTTCACGTCCTTGGTCAGGGTGCCGATGGAGATGCGGTCCACGCCCGTCTCGGCCAGCGCGCGCAGGCCCTCCAGCGTCACGCCGCCGGAGATTTCCAGGATGGCCGGGCCGGCCTGGTGGGCGGCATTGAGGCGCACGGCCTCGTGCAGCATGGCCAGCGGCATGTTGTCCAGCAGCACCATGCGGGCGCCGGCGGCGAGAGCTTCGTCCAGCTGCTCCAGCGTCTCGCATTCGATCTCGATGAATCGCGCCTGCGCGGCGGCGGCCTGGGCGGCCCGCAGCACGGCGGTCACGCCGCCGGCCGCGGCGATGTGGTTTTCCTTGATGAGCACGGCGTCGTGCAGGCCGATGCGGTGGTTGGTGCCGCCGCCCACGCGCACGGCGTATTTCTGCGCCAGCCGCAGGCCGGGCAGGGTCTTGCGCGTATCGACGATGTGCGCGCGCGTGCCGACCACGGCATCGACGTAGCGGCGCGTCTTGGTCGCCACGGCCGAGAGCAGCTGCAGGAAGTTGAGCGCCGTGCGCTCGGCGCTCAGCAGCGCGCGCGCCTGGCCTTCGATCTCCAGCACCACCTGGTCGGCCGTGCAGCGCTCGCCTTCCGCCACGTGCCAGGTCAGCCGCACGCCCGGGTCCAGCGCCCGCAGCGCGGCCTCCGCCCAGGGCGCGCCGCAGATCACGGCCTCTTCGCGGGCCAGCACGCGGGCGCGCACGCGCCGGGCCGGGTCGATCAGCGCGGCGGTCAGGTCGCCCGCGCCCACGTCTTCCTCCAGGGCGCGGGCCACGTCGGCGCGCACCACGTCGTGCAGATCCTCCGCATCGCCGGGCATGCCGGATGCAGGCTGAAACAGATTCGTCATGGGCCGCGAGCATACCGGCAACCCAGGCGGCCAAGAACGTGTTCACGATCTCAGGGAAGCCCAGGAGGCGCCGGTGGCTGCGTGATCTCCTACACTGGCGCGCCGTGACGAACCGCCCCCCTGCTCCGCCCTCCACGCCAAGGCCCGCCCTGCCCCGCCCACCCGCTGCGGCGGACCGCCTGCGCCCAGGTCGCGCATGAACGGCCTGCACGGCATCGCCCGGCACCGGGCAACGGCCTGGTGGCTGCTGGCTGCGTGGTGGCTGGCCGCCCTTTGCAGCCCTGCGCAGGCGGACCCCGCAGCGCTGCGGCTGCAGCCCGGCGCGGGCGTGCAGAACGTCTGGCCGGCGGTGACCCTGCTGGCCGATGCCACGCATGCCATGACGGTGCAGGACGTATGGAACCACCGCGGCGATTTCGCGCCGCCGGCCGCCCCCGACGGCACGCTGGGCCTGCGCAAGGAAACCGTGTGGCTGCGCCTGCCCCTCGCCGTGGACCCGCCGCCCCAGGACCCGTGGGTGGCGGCGCTGGGCTACGGGGCGATGCAGGAGGTGGACTTCTACCTCGTGCGCGACGGCCAGGTCCTGCAGCATGCCGCCCGGGGCTATCTGCGCCCGGCGACCCGGCAATCCCTGGCCAGCCGCACCCCCGAAATGCAGCTGGACCTGGCCGGCGGCCAGCGCTACGACCTGCTGATCCGCGTGCACACGCCCGGCCCGATGATCCTGCCCCTGTCTGTCAGCGAGCTGCCGGAGCGCTCGCGCGCGAGCCAGCGCGAGCAGCTGCTGCAGGGCCTGCTCAACGGCCTGGCCCTGTGCCTGATCCTCTACAGCCTGGTGCAATGGCGAGGGCAGCGCGAAAAGCTGTTCGCCTACTACGCCCTGCTGGCGCTGGGCAGCGCGGGGTTTTCGCTGCAGTTCTTCGGCGTCGGGGCGCAATTCCTGTGGCCGGGCCAGATCTGGCCGGAGCGCCATTTCGCCATCCTCTCCGGCTTCGTCGCGCTGGTCGGCTCGTTCCTGTTCCTCAGCCACGCCCTGGCCTCCGATGCGCCGCGGAGCCGGTACGCGCGCGGCATGCGGGCGGGCGCGGCGCTGATGGCGGTGGCGGCCGTGGCCCATGTGCTGGAGCTGCTCAGCGTGCAGACGGCCACCGCCATCATGAGCGTCTTCGGCCTGGTGCCCTCGGCGGCCAGCATGCCGAGGGCCTTTCGCCGCATGCGGCAGGGCGATCCGCTCGGCGGCGTGCTGCTGGTGGGGTGGGCGGTCTATGGCCTGTCGGCCGGCATCTTCGCCGGCGTGGCCCAGGGCCTGCTGCCCGTCAATTTCTGGACGCTGCATTCGTTCCAGATCGGCGCCACGCTGGACATGCTGATCTTCCTGCGCGTGCTCGGGCTCAGGTCCGCGGCCCTGCGGCTGGCCGCGCACGCCGCGCTGGTCGAGCGCGACACCATGCGCTCGCTGGCCCATACCGACGCCCTCACCGGCCTGCTCAACCGGCGCAGCATGCAGCTGGAACTGCAGGCCGCGCTGGCGCAATGCGCGCCGGACCGGCTGGTGGCCGTCTATCTGCTGGACCTGGACGGCTTCAAGCCCGTGAACGACCGCTATGGCCACGACGTGGGCGACGAGCTGCTGGTGGCCGTCGCCCAGCGGCTGCGCGATGTGGCGGGGCCATCCCGCCAGGTCGCCCGCCTGGGGGGCGACGAATTCATCGTGCTGGCCTCCGGCCTGCAGCGGCCCGAGCAGGCGCAGGCGCTGGGCAGCGCCACGCTGCAGGCCTTCCGCGCGCCGTTCGCGCTGCGCCGGCACGGGCTGCATGTGGGTCTCTCCATCGGCTATGCGCTGGCGCCGCTGGACGGCATCCAGGCCGGAGACCTCATCGCCCAGGCCGACCGGGCCATGTACCGCGGCAAGCAGGCCGGCAAGCACCGCCTGCACCGGGCCGGCGAGCCCGGCACGGCCCTGGCCGCACAAGCCTGAGAGCCCGCGGGCGCTCCCCCAGCGGGCGCCCCGCTGCGCTCGCATAGACTCGCGGCTCATTCGCGCCACGAGGATTGCCCGCATGACCACGCCATCGCCGACACCCGCCCCCGCCGCCACGCCCTACGGCACCCTGCCCCCCGCATCGCCGCTGCCGCAGCGCCGCCCCGTGAGCCTGCCGCGCCTGGCGCAGATGCGCGAGGCGGGCGAGAGGATCACCATGCTCACGGCCTACGACGCCACCTTCGCCGCCGTGGCCGATGCGGCCGGCGTGGAATGCCTGCTGGTGGGCGATTCGCTGGGCATGGTCTGCCAGGGCCTGCCCAGCACGGTGGGCGTGTCGCTGGACACCATGGCCTACCACACGGCCAGCGTGGCACGCGGCCTGCACCGGGTGCAGGGCACGGCCTGGCTGATCGCCGACCTGCCCTACGGCAGCTACGCCGAAGGCCCCGAGCAAGCCATGCGCAGCGCCTGCGCGCTGATGCAGGCAGGCGCGCACATGGTCAAGCTCGAAGGCGGCGGCTGGACGGCGCCCACCGTGCGCTTCCTGGTCGAGCGCGGCGTGCCCGTCTGCGCGCACCTGGGCCTCACGCCGCAGACCGTGCACGCCCTGGGCGGCTACCGCGTGCAGGGCCGCAGCGACGAGGCCGCGCGCACGCTGCGCAGCCACGCCGGCGAACTGCAGGACGCCGGCGCCGCCATGCTGGTGCTGGAGATGGTGCCCGCCGCCCTGGCCCGCGAGGTGACCGACGCCCTGCCGCGCTGCCACACCATCGGCATCGGCGCGGGCAGCGGCACGGCCGGCCAGGTCCTGGTGCTGCACGACATGCTGGGCGTGAACCTGGGCAAGAACCCCAAGTTCGCGCACGACTTCATGGCCAAGGCCGGCAGCGTGCGCGGCGCCATCGAAGCCTATGTGCAGGCCGTCAAAGAGGGGCGCTTTCCCGACGACGCCCTGCACGCCTGGTAAGAACGTGTTTACGATCTCCCAGGGGTCGCGCAGCTACGTCGGCGGGATGGGATGCAAGGCGCGGTGCGCAGTGGATAGCCCCGCTATCCACAAGCGCCGCAACGCCGCAGACCGCCCGCCGACGTAGCTGCCCTTCGGGTTGGAGCGAAATCGGGCCATGGCAACGCGTTTTGACGCCCCGGCTGCTTGCATGGGCTGAGAGCCCATGCGGCGCATCCGAGGCATCCACTCATCCCGATTGCGCTCCAACGCGATCCCCTGCGAGATCGTAAACACGTTCTAAGCCCCTGCCCTCCTTCATTCCGCCATGCCCATGATCGTCACCCACACCATCGCCGACCTGCGCGCCGCCCTGGCCGGGCGCGGCCGCCCCGCCTTCGTGCCCACCATGGGCAACCTGCATGACGGCCACATCGCGCTGGTGCGGCAGGCCAAGCCGCTGGGCGACGTGGCCGTCGCCAGCATCTTCGTGAACCGGCTGCAGTTCCTGCCGCACGAAGACTTCGACAGCTATCCCCGCACCTGGGAGAGCGACTGCGCCCAGCTCACCGCCGCCGGCTGCGACGTGCTCTTCGCCCCGCGCGAGGCCGATCTCTACCCCGAGCCGCAGACCTTCAAGGTGCAGCCCGACCCGGCCCTGGCCGATCTGCTGGAAGGGCAGTTCCGGCCCGGCTTCTTCACGGGTGTCTGCACGGTGGTGATGAAGCTCTTCTCGGCCGTCTTCTTCGCCAGCGGCGCGGGCGGCGGCACGGCCGTGTTCGGCAAGAAGGACTACCAGCAGCTGATGGTGGTGCGCCGCATGGTGCAGCAGTTCGCCCTGCCCATCGAGGTGGTGGCGGGCGACACGGCCCGCGCCGCCGACGGCCTGGCGCTGAGTTCGCGCAACGGCTACCTGAGCGCCGACGAGCGCCAGCGCGCCGTGCAACTGTCGCAGGCGCTGCGCGCCCTGGCCGACGCGGTGCGCGGCGACGCGGGCGCGCCGCTCGCCACGCTGGAAGCCCAGGCCCTGCAGGCCCTGGAGGCCGCCGGCTGGGCGCCCGACTACCTCACGGTGCGCCAGCGCCACGACCTGCACCCGCCGCAGGACGGCGCCGCACGCAGCGGCCCGCTGGTGGCCCTGGCCGCGGCGCGCCTGGGCGGCACGCGGCTGATCGACAACCTGGAATTCTGAAAAGCAGGGGGCCAGCCGCCGGCCCGGGGCCTACGGCCACCGGCGCTGCGGACTACAGGACATGCGCCGGGCGTCGCACAGTGGGCGGGGTGGGTGCCAGATACCTTTGAGTCATCCCTTCAACAACCTCTTCGTTCAGGAGTGACTCATGCCCATCATCCTCTGGCTTCTCGGCGTTCCCCTCTCCCTCGTGCTCGTGCTGATGCTCTTCGGCGTGCTCTGAGAACACCGCCGCGCAGGCCGCCTGGCTCAGCGCAGCAGCAATTCCGCGGCGGGATCCCGCCCCATCAATGCGGCCACCGCTTCGGCAGGCCGCATTTTTGCGTCCAGCAGATCGACGACGGCGCGGGTGATGGGCATGTCCACGCCCAGCGCCGCCGCCCGCAGCGCCACGGTGCGGGCCGTATAGACGCCTTCGGCCACATGGCCCAGCGAGGCGATCGCCTCCGCCAGCGTGCGGCCTTCGGCCAGCAGCAGGCCCACGCGGCGGTTGCGCGAAAGGTCGCCCGTGGCCGTCAGCACCAGATCGCCCAGGCCCGACAGGCCCATGAAGGTGTCGGTGCGCGCGCCCAGGGCCAGGCCCAGCCGCGTCATCTCGGCCAGCCCGCGGGTGACGAGCGCGGCGCGGGCGTTCAGCCCTAGCTGCAGCCCATCGCACAGGCCGGTGGCGATGGCGAGCACGTTCTTCACCGCCCCGCCCACCTCCACGCCCACGACATCGTCGTTGGCATACACGCGCAGGCTCGGGCAGTGGAAGGCCTGCACCAGCAGCTCGCGCACGTCGGCATGGGCACTCGCGGCCACCAGCGCGGTGGGCTGGGCGCGGGCGACTTCCTGCGCGAAGCTCGGGCCGCTGAGCACGCCGGTGCGCAGGCCGGGGGCCGTCTGCGCGCAGACCTCGTGGCCCATCAGCCCGGCAGCGCCGGGCAGGCCGTCGGCCGGCGCCTCGAAGCCCTTGCAGAGCCAGGCGACCGGAACGGCGAGCGACTGCAGCCGCGCCAGCGTGCCGCGCAGCGCCGCCATGGGCGTGGCGACGATCACCAGGTCGGCCGCGTGCGCGGCGTCCAGCACGTCGCCGGACACCACTTGCAGGGAAGGAGAGAAATCGATGCCCGGCAGGTAGCGGGCGTTCTGCCGCGAGGCCGCCATGGCCTCGGCCTGGGACGCATCGCGCGCCCAGAGCGTCACGGCATGCCCGGCCGGGTGCGAGGCGGCGCAGAGCGCCATCGCCGTACCCCAGGCGCCTGCGCCAAGCACTACTATTTTCATAGCTGTCAGCGCTTGTGGGGCAAGCGCTGCAGGCCGTTCAGGCTGCAGCGCCAGCCGCATCTCACTGCGTGAGGATGGAAGACGGCTCGCCAGCGGCCTGGGCCTGCTGCTGCTCGTACATGGCCTGGAAGTTGATTTCGGCCAGGTGCACGGGCGGGAAGCCGGCGCGGGTGATCAGGTCGGCCACGTTGCCGCGCAGGTAGGGATAGACGATCTGCGGGCAGGCGATGCCCATGATCGGGCCCATCTGGTCTTCGGGCAGGTTGCGGATCTCGAAGATGCCGGCCTGCTTGGCTTCGACCAGGAACACCGTCTTGTCCTGGATCTTGGTCTGCACGGTGGCCGTGACGGCCACTTCGAAGATGCCTTCGGCCACGGGGGTGGCTTCCACGCCGAGCTGGATGTCCACGCTGGGCTGCTGCTGTTCCAGCAGGATGGCGGGGGAGTTCGGCTGCTCCAGGGAGGCGTCCTTCAGATAGACGCGCTGGATCTGGAACACGGGGGTTGCTTCTTCGTTGGCCATGATGTTCGGGGTTCTTTCAAACAATCGGTGAGTGAATCAATCAATGAATGCATCGCACCGTGCCGGGTACCGGCCCGGGCCGGTCCGACACGACAAAGCCCGCTGCGGAAGGGACTCCCACAGCGGGCCATCGGGCCGCATTATGCAGCCCCGGGAGCCTGCCCACGGGCGCTCAAGCGGGGTTCAGCAGAGGCATCAGGCCGCCGCGCCCGTCGAGCGCGACGAGGTCGTCATGGCCGCCCACATGCGTGTCGCCGATGAAGATCTGCGGCACCGTGCGGCGGCCGGTGATCTCCATCATGTGGGCGCGCGCGGCGGGGTCCATGTCCACGCGGATCTCCTCGATCTGCTCGACGCCCTTGGACTTCAGGATCTGCTTGGCGCGAATGCAATAGGGGCAGACGGCGGTGGTGTACATCTTCACGGCTTGCATGGCGACCTTTCTGGAATGCGGGGAAAACGGCAAAAAGCGGGCGTGTCAGGGGCAGCTGGCGACGGCTCAGGCTTTTTCAACCGGCATCGAGGCATCGCGCCAGGCCTTCATGCCACCGGCCAGGGCCTGGGCCTTGTCGTAGCCCAGCTTCTGGGCCACGCCCACGGCGCGCTGCGCCCGCGCGCCCTTGGCGCACACCAGCACCACCGGCAGGGCCTTGTTCTTGACCACCAGCGGCAGGCGCTCCTCCAGCTGGGCCAGGGGCACGTTCTTGGCGCCGACCACATGGCCGGCCGCGAATTCCTCGGGCTCGCTCACGTCGATCACGACCCCTTTTTCGCGGTTGATGAGCAGCACCGCGTTGGCCGGGGTGAGCGTTCCGCCCGTGGCCTCGCGCACCAGCGGCGCCAGCAGCATGCCGCCCGAAGCCAGCGCGATGAAGAACAGATACCAGTTGTCGATGATGAAATTCACGTCGGTCCTCAGGGGATGCAAAGCCGGCAATTCTAGAATGCCAGGTTTTGAACCCGACTCCTTGAGGGAAACATGCACAAGCTCGTCCTGATACGCCACGGAGAATCCACCTGGAATCTGGAAAACCGTTTCACCGGCTGGACCGATGTGGACCTGACCCCCACCGGCATCGAGCAGGCCAAGAACGCAGGCCGCCTGCTCAAGGCCGAGGGCTATGAATTCGACCAGGCCTACACCAGCATGCTCAAGCGCGCCACGCGCACGCTGTGGCACGCGCTCGACGAGATGGACCGCACCTGGCTGCCCGTGCAGCACAGCTGGCGCCTGAACGAGCGCCACTACGGCGCGCTGCAGGGCCTGAACAAGGGCGACATGGCCAAGCAGTACGGCGATGCGCAGGTGCTCGTCTGGCGCCGCAGCTACGACACGCCGCCGCCGGCGCTCGAAGCTACCGACCCGCGCAGCGAACGCGGCGACATCCGCTATGCAGGCCTCGCGCCCGAGCAGATCCCGCTCACCGAATGCCTCAAGGACACGGTCGCCCGCGTGATGCCCTTCTGGAACGAGACCATGGCACCGGCCATCCGCTCGGGCCGCCGCGTGGTCGTGGCCGCGCACGGCAACTCGATCCGCGCGCTGGTCAAGTACCTGGACAACATTTCGGACGACGACATCGTCGGCCTGAACATTCCCAACGGCATTCCGCTGGTCTATGAGCTGGACGACGATCTGCGCCCGCAGCGCCACTACTACCTGGGCGACGCCGAAGCGGCCGCCAAGGCCGCCGCGGCCGTGGCATCGCAAGGCAAGGCGTGAGCCATTGAGCGGGTAAAGCCTGGGTAAAGCTGCGCCCGGGCACAGGCCCCGCGCGCCCCGCAGGGAACTGCGCGGAGCGCGGGCCTTCCAAGGTGTGTATATTGAAGCGGTAAAGGTGTTGTATGGGCCATAAATTGAAGATTACGGGCTGGATTGCGGTGGGCGTCGTTGCAGGCGCACTCACCACGGTGTCGCTGCAAACCGTGGCGCGCGGCGCCATGACGCCGTTGCCGCTGGAAGAGATCCAGCAGCTGTCCGCCGTATTCGGCCTCATCAAGACGGACTACGTCGATCCGGTCGATGACAAGAAGCTCATCACCGACGCCATCTCCGGCATGGTGTCCAGCCTCGACCCGCATTCGCAGTATTTCGACAAGAAGTCCTTCAAGGAATTCCGCGAAGGCACCTCGGGCCGCTTCGTCGGCGTGGGCATCGAGATCACGCAGGAAGACGGCCTCATCAAGGTCGTCTCGCCCATCGAGGGCTCCCCTGCCTTCCGCGCCGGCATCAAGACCAACGACCTGATCACCAAGATCGACGACACGGCCGTCAAGGGCATGGCCCTGAGCGATGCCGTCAAGAAGATGCGCGGCGAGCCCAACACACAGGTCACGCTGACCATCCTGCGCAAGGACGAAAGCCGCAGCTTCCCCGTGACCATCACGCGCGAAGAGATCAAGACCCAGTCCGTCAAGGGCAAGGTCATCGAGCCCGGCTACGCCTGGGTGCGCCTGTCGCAGTTCCAGGAACGCACGGTCGATGACTTCGTGCGCAAGATCGACGAGATCTACAAGCAGGACCCCAACCTCAAGGGCCTGGTGCTCGACCTGCGCAACGACCCGGGCGGCCTGCTCGACGCCGCCGTGGCCGTGTCTTCCGCCTTCCTGCCCGAGAACGTGACCGTGGTTTCGACCAACGGCCAGCTGCCCGAAAGCAAGGCCGTCTTCAAGGCTGCTCCCGAGTACTACCAGCGTCGCGGCAGCGGCGACCCGCTCAAGCGCCTGCCTGCGGCCCTCAAGACCGTGCCTTTGGTGGTGCTGGTCAACGAAGGCTCGGCATCGGCCAGCGAGATCGTGGCCGGCGCCCTGCAGGACAACCATCGCGCCGTCGTCATGGGCAGCCAGACCTTCGGCAAGGGCTCCGTGCAGACCGTGCGTCCGCTCGGCCCCGACACCGGCATCAAGCTGACCACGGCCCGCTACTACACCCCCAGCGGCAAATCCATCCAGGCCAAGGGCATCGTGCCCGACGTGATGGTGGACGAAACGGCCGAGGGCGACCTCTTCGCCGCGCTGCGCATGCGTGAAGCCGACCTCGAAAAGCATCTGGCCAGCGGCCAGGGCGCAGAGGTCAAGGACGTGGCGCGCGAGCAGGCCCGTGAAGAAGCCCGCAAGCGCCTCGAAGAAGACGCCAAGAAGCACATCACCGAGCCCAAGATCCCCGAATTCGGCTCGGCCACCGACTTCCAGCTGCAGCAGGCGCTGAACCAGCTCAAGGGCAAGACCGTGCTGGCCAGCAAGACGCAGACCGAGCGCAAGGAAGAGAAGAAGGACAACTGAGCAGGCAGCGGAGGCCCCCAGGGGCCCGCTCGCTGACCGCCCAAGGCCGGGCCTTTCGAGGCGACCGGCCTTTCTTCTTTTCTGCGCCGCAACATTCGCTCAACACACACCCGCCGCCATGACCGACGACCAGCTTCTGCGCTATTCGCGCCACATCATGCTCGACGAGATCGGCATCGAAGGCCAGGAGCGGCTGCTGGCCTCGCATGCGCTGATCATCGGTGCCGGCGGCCTGGGCTCGCCGGCCGCCCTGTTCCTGGCATCGGCCGGCGTTGGCACGCTGACGCTGGTGGATGACGACACCGTGGACCTGACCAATCTGCAGCGCCAGATCGCCCACACCACCGACCGGATCGGCATGGCGAAGGTGGAGTCCGCCGCCATCGCGCTGCACGCCATCAACCCCGACGTGCGCGTACGGGCCCTGCGCGAGCGGGTCGATGCGCAGCGGCTCGCCGCCCTGGTGCAGGAGGCCGACGTGGTGCTGGACTGCAGCGACAACTATGCGACGCGCCAGGCCGTCAATGCCGCCTGCGTCGCGCACCGCAAGCCCCTGGTGGCGGGCGCCGCCATCCGCCTGGATGGGCAGGTGACCGTGATCGATCCACGCCGCGCCGACACGCCCTGCTACGCCTGCCTCTTCTCCCCGCATGCCCAGTTCGAGGAAGTGCAATGCTCCACGATGGGCGTCCTCGCGCCCATGGTCGGCATCGTGGGCAGCGTGCAGGCGGCCGAGGCGATCAAGCTCCTGGCCGGCACCGGCACCACGCTGGCCGGCAGCCTGCTGATGCTGGACGGCCGGTCCATGGAATGGACGCGCATGCGCACGGCGCGCGACCCGGGCTGCCCCGTGTGCGGGCCGGATGCCGCCTGCAACGCGCCGGCCTAGCGCCTGAGGCGTAGGTAGGATTGTTCCTACCTCCTAAGCTTGCCGCTGCTGGCAAAATGAATTGTGTCCTGAGCTTACATTCAAGTCTTGGTCATATCACCTTAGCGACCTGGACAGGAATCCCCAGTGAAACTGCGTACTTACATCGTCGAAGACAACGCCACGATTCGCGAGAATTTGATTGGTACGCTGGAGGAGCTGGCCCAGGTGGAGGCCGTCGGCATCGCCGAGACCGAAGACGACGGCAAGGACTGGCTCACATCGCACCCCGCCCAGTGGGATCTGGCCATCGTCGATCTGTTTCTTCGCCAGGGCAGCGGCCTGGGCGTGCTGGCCGCCTGCAGGAATCGCACTGCCGGCCAGAAAATGGTCGTTCTGAGCAATTACGCAACGCCCGATGTGCGCATGCGCTGCGCGCAACTCGGTGTCGATGCGGTTTTCGACAAATCCAATGAAATCGATGCACTGGTGGATTACTGCATTCAGCACAGTTCCAGCGCAGGCAATGCGAGCATGATGGCGGGCTGAGGCCCGGATACATTTTCTTGCATTGCCGTGAAAAGCGGCATTTATCGAATTGGAAAAAATAAAGCCGGTAGAAATACCGGCTTTATTTTTTGCGTTTCTGACCCGAACGCTGAAAAACCCAGGCTATCGACCTGCCCTGGAGCAGGCCGATAGCCGATCGGAAAAGATCAATCGATGAGCTTGTTCTTCAGGGCGTAATAGGTCAGGTCGCTGTTGGACGACAGGGCCATTTTTTCCATGAGCCGCGTGCGGTAGGTGCTGACCGTCTTCACGCTCAGCGACAGCGACTTGGCGATGTCGCCAGCCGTTTCGCCCTTGGCGAGCTTCAGGAACACCTGGAACTCGCGCTCGGACAGCTGCTCGTGCGGCGGGGCATCGTCCTTGCGGTTGAGCTGCTGCGCCAGCAGATCAGCCACGGCGGGCGTGAGGTAGCGCCGGCCCAGCGAGATCGTGCGAATGGCTTCGACGATCTCCTTGGGGTCGCATTCCTTGTTGAGGTAGCCGCTCGCACCCTGACGGATCAGGTTGATGGCGTAGTGCTCCTCGGGGTAGCCGCTGAGGATCAGAATGCCCATGTCGGGCGCCTTGGCACGCAACATGGCCAGGGCATCCAGGCCGCTCTGGCCGGGCATGGACAGGTCCATCAGCAGCACATCGATTTCTTCGGCACGCACGAGGTCGATGGCTTCACGGCCATTGGACGCTTCGCCGACAACCCGAAGGTCCACATGCTCGGACAGAAATTGCCGCAGCCCTGAGCGGACAATCGCATGGTCATCAACAATCCCGATCTTGATCATTAAGCTTTCTTTCTGAAGGTCGCTCTTTACGCGGTATCGTTCGGCCGCTGGTAGCCGTCGAACCCAAAGCATATCTGCGTTGCAAGATCCGACGAGCGACAAGCTGACTGTATTTGACATTATCCAGAAAACACCTGCCTGCCGTCCGGAGAAACCTATATATGCGCTGGCCCAATTTCCGCAAGATGGCCATCAGCCTGCCCCTGGCATTGCTGGCGGTGTCTGTGCTGGTGGGCATCAACGAGGTCGGCTATTCACGCTCGCGCGACGCCGTGAGCGCGCTCTCGCGCACCCATGCCACCCGCGCCGCGCTCGATCGCCTGATGCAGAACATGCTGGATGCGGAAACCGGCCTGCGCGGCTACCTGCTCACGGGTGACGACCGCTACCTGGAGCCCTACCAGAAGGCCGTCACCACCATCAGCGGCAACCTGGACGAGCTGCGCAACATCTTCGTCAACTCGCCTGAAGAGCTGAGCGATCTGGCACTGATGTCGCGGCAGATCGCCCGCAAGATGTCGGAGATGGAGCTGAGCCTGCTGCTGCGGCGCCAGAACAACAACGACGCCTGGAAGTTCGTCCTCTCCACCGATGTCGGCAAGGAGAACATGGACGCCATCCGCACCGTGGCGGCCCGGCTCATCGAGCACAGCACGGCGCAGACGGAGCACAGCACCCAGGCCATCCTGCATTCGCTGCTGCTCTCGCGCATCGGCATCGCCACCTTCGCGGCCATCGGCCTGCTGGCGTTCTACATGTACCTGCACCAGGCGATCACGCTGCAATCCGTGAACCAGCGCGAGCAGGAGATCCTGGCGCGCGAACGGGACCGGCTCGAACAGCTCGTGCGCGAGCGCACCGCGTCGCTGACCGAGCTGGCCAACCATTTGCAGCAGGTGCGCGAGGACGAGCGCGGCCACCTGGCGCGCGAGCTGCACGACGAGCTGGGCGCGCTGCTCACCGCCGCCAAGCTGGACGTGGCGCGGCTGAAGTCGCGGGTGGACGTGCAGGTGCCCGAGATCGCCGAACGGCTGCGCCACCTCACCGAGACGCTCAACAGCGGCATCGCCCTCAAGCGCCGCATCATCGAAGACCTGCGCCCCTCGTCGCTCTTCAACCTGGGCCTGACCACGTCGCTGGAAATCCTGACCCGGGAGTTCGCCGAGCGCAGCGGCATCGTGGTGGACGTGAACCTCGAAACGGTCGATCTGCCCGATCAGGTGCAGCTGACCGTCTATCGCATGGTGCAGGAATCGCTGACCAACATCGGCAAGTACGCGGGTGCGAGCAAGGCGCTGGTCGCCGTGCACAACTACCCCACGCATGTCTCGGTGCAGATCCGCGACGACGGCACCGGGTTCGACGCCACCGCCATCAATGCCAGCTCGCACGGTCTGATGGGCATGCGCCACCGCGTGGAAGCGGCCGGCGGGCGGCTGACGATCACCTCTCAGCCCGGCGAGGGCACGCTGGTTTCCGCCGTCCTGCCCTACGCCTGACTCCACTTCCGGCCCAGGGGCGGGCCGCAAGCGCATGGGCACGGCCGGGGCCCTGTGAACGGTGCCACACCCCACCAGGGCGGGGGTGCAGTCCTACATCCCTGCGCGCAGGACACCGGCATCTAGTGCGCGGCCTCCTGAATACATTGGACACATGCACCCGAGCCCTTCGGTGCTCTTAGTTCAATCACCGGCGCCCCCGGCATCCGGTCTTCAGGAGATGCTTATGTTGCACTACGCAGTCGTTTTTCTGGTCATCGCCCTGGTGGCCGCACTCTTTGGCTTCGGCGGCATCGCCGCAGGTGCCGTCGGCATCGCCAAGATCCTCTTCTTCGTGTTCGTTGCCATGGCCATCGTGACCTTCGTGATGGGCCTGATGAAGCGCCGCTGAGGCGGCTGGCTCAGTGCTCACCGCACGGCTCCCGAACATCTTCCACTGAAAGGTTTCCCCATGACTTTGCAATCCGCCACCCAAAAAGCCGCTGACACCGCACACTCCGTCGCCGAAGACGTGCTGGACTCGGCCAAGGACGCCGTGCAGGCCACCCGCCGCGCAGCGAACACGTCGCTGGACAAGGCCGAAGCTGGCGTGGAAGGCCTCAAGAGCGCCGTGAACCCCACCATCGACGATCTGGCCGCCCGCGCCCAGGAACTGGCCAACCGCAGCATCACCTACTGCGCCGACGCCAGCGAACGCGCCCGCCGCCAGTTCAACCAAGCCGCCGATGCCACGACACGCTACGTGAGCGACCAGCCCGGCAAGTCCATGCTGATCGCCGCCGCTGCCGGCGCCGCCTTCGCCACGCTGCTGTTCCTGACCCGGGGCGACAGCCGCCGCCGCGGCGACTACTGAGCGGCGAGCCGGCCAGGCCACCGCCACGCTTCCCCCACGATTCCAACGAGCGCCCCATGAAAAACACGACGACGATGAAGAGCCCGGCTCACAACGATGCCGATAGCCAACTGGTGCTGGACGAAGCGGCCCTGCACCAGGCCGCCACGGCGGACCTGGACGAAGGCGCCGTGACGCCGGCCTACGGCCCGCACCGCGACGCCATCGTCAAGCTGCTGAACGATGCGCTGGCGACCGAGCTGGTGTGCGTGCTGCGCTACAAGCGCCACTATTTCACGGCCGACGGCCTGGAATCTCCCGCGATCGCGGCGGAATTCCTGGTCCACGCCAACGAGGAATCGGCCCACGCCGACCTGATCGCCCAGCGCATCGTGCAGCTGGGTGGCGAACCCGACTTCGCGCCCGACCGCCTGCTGGAACGCAGCCATGCCCAGTACGACGAATCGTCCGACCTGAAGGCCATGGTCCGCGCCAACCTGGTGGCCGAACGCATCGCCGTCGAGGCCTACCGCCAGATGATCTCGCTCATCGGCGACAAGGACCCGACCACCCGCCGCATGCTGGAAGGCATCCTGGCGGACGAAGAAGAACATGCCGACGAATTGAAGGACTGGCTGCACCGCTGATCAGCGGCTGCGCCATCCGCACCCACAGTCCATCGACCACGGAGGGTGCAATAGGTCGATGAGCTGAAGCCTCCCAGCACCCGTGTTATGACCAACGATAGATCAGAAAAGGAAACAATCATGAAATACGCACGTGCACTCGCCTTCGCAGCACTGGCTGGCGCCACCATCATCTCCGCTGGCTGCTCCGTGGCCCGCGACCAGCAAACCGTCGGCTCCTACGTGGACGACGCCGGCATCACCACCGCCGTGAAGGCCAAGATGGCTGAAGACAAGACCGTTTCCGCCACCGCCATCAGCGTCGAAACGCTGAACGGCACGGTGCAGCTGTCGGGCTTCGCCAAGTCGCAAGCCGAAAAGAACCAGGCCGAAGCCATCGCACGCAACACCAAGCATGTGCGTGACGTGCGCAACAGCATCGTCGTTCGCCCCTGAGCGGCTTTCCAAGCGCAGACGCTCGGAACCGCTGAGCGCACTGCCGCCGGGCGCACCACAGGCAGGCTCAACCCCTGACTGGCACCGGCCGACGTGCTGAGCGGCTTCCAAGGGCCACGGTTTTTCCTATGAAAACCCGTGGCCTTTTTCATGGCGCCTGCCGCACCCGCTCCCATCGCCAGCAGCCTTCTTCAACCGGCTCTCCAACCGCATCGCACCCCATTCCCCCAACGCTCAGGCCTTTCATCATGCGAATCTTTCATTGCACCCACTGCGGCTCCCTGGTGTTCTTCGACAGCACGGAATGCCTGGGCTGCGGCGCCACCCTCGCCTTCGACCCGCAACGTCTGGACATGGTGGCCCTGCAGCCGGTCGCCGATGCGGCCGGCACCTGGGAACTGCTGGGCAGCTCGCCCTCCTCGACGGATTCCGCCACCGACCTGGGCAACGAGGCCGGCAACGCGGTGGCCGAGCCGCCCACCCCCGCCGAAGCGCCGCCGCACTATGTGCTGTGCGCCAACCGCGAGGCGCACAACGCCTGCAACTTCGCCATTCCCCAGGAGGCCGGCAGCGACGGCGCACAGGCGGCCGACACGCCGCACCTGTGCGTCTCGTGCCAGCAGACGCGCGTGCTGCCCGACCTGTCGGACGCCAACAACGTGCGCCGCTGGACGGCCATCGAGAACGCCAAGCGGCGCCTCTACTACACGCTGGCGCAGATGGGCATCGCCCACGTGGAGGGCGAAAGCGGCCCTGTTTATGAATTCAAGGCCGACACGCCGGAGGCCAAGGTGCTCACGGGCCATGCCGACGGCGTGATCACGCTGAACGTGGCGGAGGCCGACGACGACGAGCGCGCGCGCCGGCGGCTCGACCTGGGCGAGCCCTACCGCACCCTGCTCGGCCATCTGCGCCATGAATCCGGCCACTACTACTGGGACGTGCTGGTGCTGCGCGACGGCCATGCGGACGCCTTCCGCGCCGTGTTCGGCGACGAGCGCGCCGACTACGGCGAGGCGCTCAAGGCCCACTACGCCAGCGTGCCGCACACCGGCTGGCAGAACGACTACGTGAGCGACTACGCGACCTCGCACCCCTGGGAAGACTGGGCGGAGACCTGGGCGCATTACCTGCACATGGTGGACCTGCTGGAAACCGCGCAGAGCTACCGCACCGAGGTCTCCATTCCCAACCCGCAGAGCGAGCCGCGCTACGCGATGGTGAACCCCTTCGGCCCGCCCGCGCCCGACTTCGACGCGATGCTGACCGCCTGGGTGCCGCTCACGCTGCTGCTCAACAGCCTGAACCGCAGCCTCGGCCAGCTCGACGCCTACCCGTTCGCACTGGGTACGGGCGTCAAGGAAAAGCTGCGCTTCGTGCACGCGCTGGTGCATGGCCAGCTGACTCCGGTGGCCGTGGAGCAGTCGGTGAGCGACATGGCGAACGCGCCGGATGCAGCGCCCGTCGCAGCGCCGGTGGATGGCGCCGGCATGGCGCCCCCGCCCGTACAGACGGCCGAAACAGCGCCGGCATGAGTGGAGGAGCCTCCGGGGCAAGGCGGGGACAACCCATCGAGCCCCGGCGAGGCACCCATCAAAAACCATAGCATCAGGCGCAAGCTGAATGCGCGCTGCGGGCCGATTGGGCTGTCTATTGGTCTGGATCGGGCTGCGGTGGTTCCACCAGCACCTCGTCGGCCGGGGCCACCGTCACCGCTACGCGCAGGATGTGCCGGGCGCCTCCATGGATCACGCCGCGCAGCGGCGACACGTCGGCATAGTCGCGCCCCACGGCCAGGGTGACGTAGTCCTCGCCCGGCGCGCGGTCGTTGGTCGGGTCCAGGTCGTGCCAGGTGCCGCCGGACTGCGCACCATCGCCGCCAAGGCCATCGCCCTCGCCCGGCACCCACACCGCCACCCAGGCATGCGAGGCATCGCTGCCCACCAGGCGCGGCTGGCCTGGGGGCGGCTGGGTCAGCAGGTAGCCGCTGACGTAGCGCGCCGCCAGCCCCAGCCCGCGCAGGCAGGCGATCATGATGTGGGCGAAGTCCTGGCAGACGCCCCGGCGCATGGAGAGCGCCTCCAGCGCCGGCGTGCCGACATCGGTCTCGGCCGGGGCGTAGGTGAAATCGGCATGGATGCGCGACATCAGATCCCACGCCGCTTCCAGCAGCGGCCGGCCCGGCGTGAAGCTGGGCTCGGCATAGGCCACGAAGTCGGCATGGCGGGGGATGTGCGGGGAGGCGAAGGCGAATTCGGCGGCCGGCTCGTAGGCCGCGCCCCGGCGGTAGCGCAGCAGGTCGCGCACCGCTTCCCAGGCCGGGCTGGGCGGCAATACCGAGGCCAGATCGTGAGCGTCAACGCTCTCTTCCATCTCCAGCGCGTCGCCGGCACCTTCGCCTGGGCCGGCCGGCAAAGGCGTGCTCGTCTCCACCAGGCTTTCGGCGCGCACCCGCAGCGATTCATGCGCGAAAGGCAGGCTGAAGAAGGCGCGCGTGTTGCCGAAGACGTCGGTGCGCTCCAGGCATTGCGCGGGCGGCGGATCGATGCGCAAATGGTGCTCCAGCAACCGCTGGCCCGGCGCGTCGAGCGGCCGCAGATGGGCCATGTGCTGGGCATTGCTGACGGACGGAGCGTATTCGTACACCGTTTCGTGGATGACGCGCAGCAGCATCGGGCAGGTCTTTCCGGGTGAAAGGGGTGGGCGATTGATCGCTCAGGTGCCCAGGCTCTGGCGCAGCTCGCCCGAGTGGGTGAAATAGCGCGCGCCCAGCTGGTCGGACAGGCGCCACGATTCGCTCGTGCAGCGCGCCAGCGTCTCGGCGAGCGCCGGATAGCGGCCCGCCTCGTCCTGTTCGCAGAGCGCTTCCAGCGGCAGCTCGGCCGGGTCGAACAGCGTGAGTTCCGATTCGCCATCGGCCAGCCCCGGGCCGGCGTTGTGCTGCGCGCCGCGGTGCAGCTTGCGCAGCCGCCCGCGCAGGGTCTGTGCCACCCAGGCCAGCGAGCGCGGGTTGTCCTGGTCCAGCACCAGCAGGTCCACCAGGGCGGGCACGTCGTGGCGCAGCTGGTATTGGGCGCGGAAGGTGATGGTGCTGTCGAACAGGGCGACGATGGCCTCGAAGCCGCCCTCGTCGGTCACGGCGCCGGTCTCGAAGCCGCGCGCGAGCGCGTCGGAGAGGAAGCCCAGGCGCTCCAGGTTGCGGCCGATGGACAGCAGCCGCCAGCCATCGTCGCGCATCATGCGGTCGGTCTGCGCGCCGGTCATGGCGGCCATGTGGCCGCTGAGCACCTCCAGCACGCGCAGCGATTCGGGCGCGGAGAAGTCGCCTTCGTGCGCGCCCGTGGGGCACTGCTGGAAGAAGTCGGCCTCGGCGCGCACGATGAGGTTCCATTGCTCCTGCGAGAGCCGGTCGCGCACGGCTGCCGCCGCGCTCCGGATGCCGCGCAGGTTGTAGCCCACGCTGGTGGCGCGCGTGGTGTCAGCCAGGCCGGCGATCAGCGCGCGCTCGAACACGCGCCGGCCCCGGGGCGCGCCGGGCACCTGCGGCAGCATCAGGCCCTGGCGCTGCGCCAGCGAGCTGATCCAGGCCAGCAGCGGCTGGGAGGACTGGTCTTCGCCGTTGAGGCTCTGCAGCGCCAGCCGTGCCAGGCGGATGGTGTTCTCGGCCCGCTCGGTATAGCGGCCCAGCCAGAACAGGTTCTCGGCCGAGCGGCTGGTGACCTGGCGGCTGCGGTGGGTCACCGCCGGGGCGGCCTGGGCGGCGGGCAGCAGCGTGGTGGTGTCCACCGCGCCGGAGGTCAGCGCCCACACGTCGGCACTGCTGCCGCCGCGCTGCATGGAGGTCATCTCGTGCGTGCCGGTGGCGATGCGCGCCAGCCCGCCCGGCAGCACGCGCCAGGCGCCCGGCCCGTCGGACACGGCGAAGACGCGCAGCATGACCGAGCGCGGCGCGATGTTGCGCCCGCCGGTGGCGTTGCGCCAGGTGGGCATCTGCGAGAGCGGCTGGTAGGCCTGCACGGTATAGGCATCGCCTTCGCGCAGGATGCGCTCGCGCCAGGCGGCCAGTTCAGCGGAAGAGAGGCTGTGGCAGAGCACGGGCATGGCCGTTTCGCCGGCCACCGCGGCGGCGGGCCAGGTGGGGCGGATCACGCTCTGCGCCAGCTCCGGCAGCACCGCCTGGCGGGCCGCGTCCTCCCCGCACCACCAGGTCGGCAGCGACGGCAGCACCAGCTCCTCGCCCAGCACGTGGCGCGAGAGCGCCGGCAGAAAGCCCAGCAGCGCGGTCGATTCGAGGAAGGCAGAACCCGGCGCGTTCGCCACCAGCACATTGCCGGCGCGGATGGCCTGCAGCAGCCCGGGCACGCCCAGGCGCGAGTCGCTGCGCAGCTCCAGCGGATCGAGGAACTCGTCGTCCAGCCGCTTGAGGATGCCGTGGACCGGCTGCAGGCCGTGCAGGGTCTTCAGATAGAGATGCTCGCCGCGCACCGTGAGGTCGCTGCCCTCCACCAGCGTGAGGCCCAGGTAGCGCGCCAGGTAGGCGTGCTCGAAATAGGTTTCGTTGTAGGGCCCGGGCGTGAGCAGCACGATGCGCGCGTCGGCGCCGGCGGTGGTGCGCTGGCGCAGGCTGTCGAGCAGCGCGCGGTAGGTGGCGGCCAGGTGCTGCACCGGCATCTGGCCGAAGGCATCGGGAAAGAGGCGCGAGACGAGCAGGCGGTTTTCCAGCAGATAGCCCAGGCCCGAGGGCGCCTGGGTGCGCTGCGACACCACCCACCAGTCGCCCTGCGCATCACGCGCCATGTCGAACGCCGCGATGTGCAGGTGCGTGCCGCCCACCGGCGCCACGCCGTGCATGGGCCGCAGGTAGCCGGGGTGGCCGTGCACCAGCGCGCTGGGCAGCAGGCCTTCGGCCAGCAGCTGCTGCGGGCCATAGACGTCGGCCATGATGCGTTCGAGCAGCTGCGTGCGCTGCAGCACGCCGGCTTCGATGCGGCTCCAGCAGTGCGGCGTGAGGATCAGCGGAAAGAGGTCCACCGCCCAGGGGCGCTGCGGCCCGTGGGTGTCGGCATAGACGTTGTAGGTGATGCCGTTGTCGCGCACCTGGCGGCGCAGGCTGAGCGTGCGGCGGTCCAGGTCGGCGAAGCCGTCCTGGCCCAGGTGGCCGAAGAATTCGGCCCAGTCCGAGGTGAGGGGCGCGCCTGCTGCGGCACGCGCAGCCGCGGCGGGGCCGGCGGGCGCTACCGTGCCCGCCGCAGCCGTGGCGGCATCGGCCGCGTCTTCTGCCACCGGCACGCCCATGCCGCGCAGCTCGTCGTAATGGCCGGGCAGCGCGGGCGGCGCCAGGGCCGCGGCCAGATCGGCCGGGGTTTCCGGCGACTCGGGCTTGAAAAGGGATTCGTTGGGGTGTTCCACAGCCTCGGGATTGTCGGGTAAATCCAATCCCGCGGTCGTGGGCACCCCGCCGCCGCCCTCGGTGCCGCCTAGCGGCACGCCGGCCCGCGCCTCATCCGGCGGCGCGGGCCGCCCTGCGTGCTCGCTCAAGGCCGCATGGCGCGGCGCAGGTCGAGCGTGAACGGAAACTCGCGGCTGCCGGGCAGTTCGATGGTGGCGGGCGGCACGGCCAGAGGGCCGGGCGTGTGGCCCATGCGGAAGAAGCGCGACAGGCGGCGGCTTTCGGCCTCGTATGCGTTCACCGGGAAGGTGACGTAGTTGCGCCCGCCCGGATGCGCCACGTGGTACTGGCAGCCGCCCAGCGAGCGCTGCGACCAAGTGTCCACGATATCGAAGGTGAGCGGCGCATGCACGCCGATGGTCGGGTGCAGCGCGCTGGGCGGGTTCCAGGCCTTGTAGCGCACGCCGGCCACGTATTCGCCCGCCGTGCCGGTGGGCTGCAGCGGCAGCGGCTGGCCGTTGACGGTGACGACGTAGCGGCTCTCGTTGAAGCCGGTGACCGAGATCTCGATGCGTTCGAGCGAGGAATCGACGTAGCGCATGGTGCCGCCGATGACGCCCTCTTCGCCCATCACGTGCCAGGGTTCGAGCGCGTTGCGCAGGGTCAGCTCGACGCCGCGCGACTGCACCTGGCCGACCAGCGGGAAGCGGAACTCGAAATGCGGCGCGAACCAGGCATCGTCGAAGGCGTAGCCGGCCTCGCGCATGTCGGCCAGCACGTCGTGCAAGTCCTGCCGCACGAAGGTGGGCAGCAGCCAGCGGTCGTGCAGCTCGGTGCCCCAGCGGGCGGCGGGCGCCTTGTAGGGTGCCTTCCAGAAGCGGGCGATGAGCGCGCGCAGCAGCAGCTGCTGCACCACGCTCATGCGGGCATGGGGCGGCATCTCGAAGGCGCGCAGCTCCAGCAGGCCCAGGCGGCCGGTGCTGCTGTCGGGCGAATACATCTTGTCGATGCAGAACTCGCTGCGATGGGTGTTGCCCGTCACGTCGATCAGGATGTTGCGCAGCGTGCGGTCCACCAGCCAGGGCGGCATGTCCTGGCCATAGACGGCGCGGTTCTTCTCGATCTCGCGCAGGGCGATCTCCAGCTCGTAGAGCTGGTCGTTGCGGGCTTCATCGACGCGCGGCGCCTGGCTGGTCGGGCCGATGAACATGCCGCTGAAGAGGTAGCTCAGGGACGGGTGGTTGTGCCAGTAGAGGATCAGGCTGGCCAGCAGCTCGGGCTTGCGCAGGAAGGGCGAATCGGCCGGCGTGGCGCCGCCCATCACGAAGTGGTTGCCGCCGCCGGTGCCCGTGTGGCGGCCGTCGGTCATGAACTTCTCGGCCGACAGGCGCGTCTCGAAGGCGGCCTGGTAGAGGAATTCGGTGTGCTGCACCAGCTCGCCCCAGTGGTGGGCGGGGTGGATGTTGACCTCGATCACGCCGGGATCGGGCGTGACCTGCAGCAGCTTCAGGCGCGGGTCGCGCGGCGGCGGATAGCCTTCGAGCACGATCTGCACGCCGAGCTCTTCGGCCGTGGCCTCCACGGCGGTGAGCAGGTCGAGGTAGTCCTCCAGGCGCGCCAGCGGCGGCATGAAGACGTAGAGCACGCTGCTGGCTTCGCCCACCGTCTCGGCCTTGGGGCCGTTGGCGCGGCGCGGGTCGCGCGCTTCCACGCAGAGCGCGGTGCGGGTGTGGCCCTGGGCGGATTCGAAGCGGGCCGGCGCCTTCACGAAGTCGGCGGGCTCCTGCTGGGCATCGCCCTGCAGGTTCAACGCGGCGGATGCGTCCGTGCCGTCTGCGCGCATCTGCATCACGCGGCGGGCTTCGCGCGGGGCGTTCACGGCGGTCTGCGGTGCGGGGGCGCCGGGCGCATAGCGGGCGCGCAGGACGTTGGCGGCGGGCAGGTTCTGGGCGGCGACGGAGGGGTCGGCCGGCACCAGGTAGGGGTAGTCGCCCTCGCTCACCCAGGGCAGGGAATCGAGCGGCAGGCGGTAGCCCATGGGCGAGTCGCCCGGGATGAGGTACATGCGCTCGTCGCGGAAGAACCAGGGGCCGGTCTTCCAGGCCGTGCCGGAGAGCTGCGGCACGCCTTCGGCCGGCTCCAGCGGCAGCACGTAGCCGACCACGCTGTCGAGCTTCTGCGCGAAGACGCGGCGCAGGCGGGCGCGTTCGAGCTCGTCGTCGAGCCGGGCGTCGAAGGGATCGACGTTGACCGGCAGGCGGCGTTCGCGCCAGAGGTAGTACCAAGTGTCTTCATAGCCCGGCTGGATGTGCCGGCCGGTCAGGCCCAGCTTGCCGGTGAGGTGGTGGATGAAGCGGCGCGCGTCTTCGCTGGTGTAGTGCTGGGGCGTGCGCTCGTCGGCGAAGAGCGCCGGGTTGCTCCAGGCGGGCTGGCCGTCGGCGCGCCAGCAGATCGACAGGGCCCAGCGCGGCAGTTGCTCGCCCGGGTACCACTTGCCCTGGCCGAAGTGCAGGAAGCCGCCGTGGCCGTATTCGGCACGCAGCTTGTGGACCAGTTCGGTGGCGTAGCCGCGCTTGGTGGGGCCGAGGGCGTCGGTGTTCCATTCGGGCGCGTCGCGGTCGGCCACGGCGACGAAGGTGGGCTCACCGCCCATGGTCAGGCGCACGTCGCCGGCCACGAGTTCGGCGTCCACCGCCTCGCCCAGGGCCAGCACGTCCTGCCACTGCTCCTCGGAATAGGGCTTGGTGACGCGCGGAGATTCGTGGATGCGCGTGACGCGCATGTCGTGGCGGAATTCGACCTCGGCCTCGTCCACCAGCCCCTCGATGGGCGCGGCGCTGGAGGGCTGCGGCGTGCAGGCCAGCGGGATGTGGCCTTCGCCGGCCATCAGGCCGCTGGTGGCGTCCAGGCCGATCCAGCCGGCGCCGGGCAGATAGACCTCGCACCAGGCGTGCAGATCGGTGAAGTCGTGGTCGGTGCCGCTGGGGCCGTCGAGCGACTTGACGTCAGGGGTGAGCTGGATCAGGTAGCCCGACACGAAGCGCGCCGCCAGCCCCACGTGGCGCAGCATCTGCACCAGCAGCCAGGCGGAATCGCGGCAGGAGCCGCTGGCTTTTTCCAGCGTTTCCTCGGGCGTCTGCACGCCGGGCTCCAGGCGGATGAGGTATTGGATGTCGCTGGCCACCTGCTGGTTGATGGCGACCAGGAAGTCGATGGTGCGGCGCTCGGTGAGGTCGATCCTGTCGAGGTAGCTCTGCAGCAGCGGCGTGACCGGATCGGTGACCAGATAGGGGGCGAGTTCCTGCGCCTGGGATTCGCTGTAGCGGAAGGGGAAGTTCTCGGCGTGCGGCTCCAGGAAGAAGTCGAACGGGTTGTAGACCGACATCTCCACCACCAGGTCCACCGTGACCTTGAACTCGGTGGTCTTTTCGGGGAACACCAGCCGCGCTTGGTAGTTGGCGAACGGGTCCTGCTGCCAGTTGATGAAGTGGTTGGCGGGCTCCACTTTCAGCGAATACGAGACCACGTGGCTGCGGCAATGCGGCGCCGGGCGCAATCGCACGATCTGCGGACCCAGGCCGATCGGCCGGTCGTAGGCGTAGTGGGTGACGTGGTGGAGTGCGGCGTGGATGGACATATGAAGCCATCCTAGCAAGTCCCGAGCCCGTTGAGATGACGGGCGCCTGTCATCCGGATATTTCCCTTGGCGCAGGGCCTTTTTTTCTCAGGCCGCGTGGCGCAGAGGGCTCGATCCCTCCATCCGTCAATCGGCGCGGCCGACCTTGGCCTTGAGCCGGGCGAGCACGGGCGGCGAAACGAACTTGTCCACCTCGCCGCCCAGCGAGGCGATCTCGCGCACGAAGGTGCTGCTGATGAACTGGAAACGGTCGCTGGGCGTGAGGAACACGGTCTCGACCTCGGGCATGAGGCTGCGGTTCATGCCGGCGAGCTGGAATTCGTAGTCGAAGTCGGTCACCGCGCGCAGGCCGCGCACCATGGCCTTGCCGCCGCGCTCGACGACGAAGTCGCGCAACAGGCCCGAAAAGCTCTCCACCTGCACCTGCGGATAGGCGGCGACGGCCTCGCGCACCATGGCGATGCGCTCGTCCAGGCTGAACAGCGTCTTCTTGTGGTGCCCCGCCGCCACGGCGACGATCACGCGGCCGAAGAGCTGCGTGGCGCGGCGCACCACGTCTTCGTGGCCCAGGGTGATGGGGTCGAAGGTTCCGGGATAGACGGCGAGGACGTTCTGGGCCATGGCGGTGGGGTGTGGGGCTGATGGGTGGGCGGATTATGCAGTGCCGCCCGCCCGGCCCGCAGGCCATGGAATTTCAAGCAAAAACTGGCTGCAGCGCTTGATCCACCTGGGCTTTCAGCTATTTATTTAATAGCAGATCAATCGGCAGCCGCGACCGCGATTCCGCCAGGCACCGCCCGCAGCAGATGCGCGTGGACGGCGCCGGCCTTCAGGTGGCGGTGCAGTTCCAGCCCCAGCGGCGCGATCGCCTCGGCCGCGCAGGCGGCGGGCGCCTCCAGGTAGATGAAGCCGTCGGGCGCCAGGGCGCGGGCGGCGGCGGCCAGCGCCGGGGCGAACAGCTCGCCTGCGAAGGGCGGGTCGATCAGCACCAGATGCTGGCTGCCGGGCGCGAGGGCGCGTAGGGCCGCCACGCCGTCGCCGCGCTGCACGCGCACGGCCTGGGCGCCCAGGCGCTCGCGCAGGGTTTCGAGCTGCGCGGCCAGGCCCGGGTCCTGCTCGACCAGCACGACCTGGGCGGCGCCGCGCGAGGCGGCCTCCAGCCCCAGCGCGCCGGTGCCGGCGAAGGCGTCGATGCAGCGCCAGCCGGTCAGGTCCTGGCCCAGCCAGTTGAAGAGCGTCTCGCGCACGCGGTCGGGCGTGGGGCGCAGGCCGGGCCGGTCGGCCACGGGCAGGCGGGTGCGCTTCCAGAGGCCGCCGATGATGCGGATCTCGCCCGCACCGCCGCCGGCTCGGGCAGCGGGGGATTTGCGGGCGGCGGGGGCTGCGGCGGCCTTGGCAGGCTTGGCGGCGGCGTTGCGGCGCGGGGCGTTCAAGGGCGGGCTCCCGGCGCGGAAGCGGCAGGCGCGGGCGCAGGAGCCGCCGCGGCCTGTGCGGCAGGGGCGGCCGCGCCGCCCACCACCACGGTCACCATGCGGTCCGGCTGCAGCTTGCGCTGGAAGGCGGCGCGGATGTCGGCCACCGTGAGCGCGGCCACGCGGTCGGTCCAGTGCTCCAGGTAGTCGAGCGGCAGGCCATTGGTGGCGATGTTGACCACGTTGCCCAGCAGCTTGCGGTTGCTGTCGATGCGCAGCGCGAAGCCGCCGATCAGGTTGTCCTTGGCGGCGCGCAGTTCGGCCTCGGTCGGGCCCTGCTCGACGAAGCGCTTGAGCACCTCCTGCGACACCTGCACCGCCTGCACCGCCTGGTCGGGCCGGGTCTGCAGGCCGATGACGAAGGCGCCCGCGTTGAGGCCGGGCGAAAAGCCGCTGCCCACGCTATAGCTCAAGCCCCGCTTCTCGCGCACCTCGTTGGTCAGCCGCGAGGTGAAGCCGCCGCCGCCCAGGATGTGGTTGCCCACCAGCAGGGCGAGGAAGTCCGGGTCCTTGCGCACGATGCCGGGCTGGCCGATCAGCACATGGGCCTGGGCCGAGGCGAAGGGAATGTTCTGCTCCACCGCCTTGGCGAGCGGCTGCACCGCCGGCACGGGCGGCAGCGCGGCGCAGCCCTGGCCCTGCGGCGGCTGGGGCAGCTGCGACAGCAGCGTCTGCACCAGGGCCTGCGCCTGCGCGCGGCTCACGGCGCCGACGATGGCCACGCGGGCGCGGCAGGCCTGCAGGTAGCGCTGGTGGAAGGCCTGCAGATCGGCCACGCCGATGCGCGCCAGCGTCTCGGCCGTGGCGCGCTGGCCGTAGGGATGGCTGCCGAACACGTCGGCGGCGAAGGTCTGCGCGGCGACGGTGCCGGGGCGGGTTTCGGCTTCCTTGATGGCCGCGTCCCAGCTGGTGCGCTCGCGCTGCCAGATGTCGGCGGGGTAGCTCGGGTGGCCCATCTGCCGGGCCGCCAGGCGGACGGCGCGGTCCAGCAGCGCGGGATCGGTCAGCGAGCGCAGTGAATAGCTGAATGCGTCGCGGTCGGCGCTGGCGTCGAAGCCGGCGCCCAGATCGGCCCAGGCTTCGCCCAGCGCGTTCTCGTCGAGCGCGGGCGAGCCGTCAGGACCTGCCGCCACGCCGCGGGAGGCCATGACGGCCGCCGCACGGGCCAGGCCCGCCTGCGCGGCCGGGTCGCGCCGGCTGCCAGCGTCGAAATCGACCTGTACATCGACCATGGGAATGCCGGGGCTTTCGACCAGCCACACGCCGGCGCCGCTGGGCTCGGTCCAGTGCTGGATGGGCAGGATCGCCCAGGCGGAATGGGCATAGCAGATGGCGCCTGCGCTGACGAACAGTGCGCGGGCAGCTATCTTTTTGAGAGTATTGGAGAACATGGGCAGAGCGATCGGGGGTCAGTGCAGACGGCCAGCGGCATCGGCAGGCAGGGCCGGCGCGCGCTTGGCGGCCGGGTCGATGGGCTGGGGCACCAGGGTGCCGACGGTGAGCTGGTCGTCGCCGAAGTAGCGCGCCGCCACCGACTGCACCTCGGCCGGGGTCACGCCGCGCAGCAGCTCCAGCAGGCGCATGTCGGCGTCCAGCGGCAGGCCCTGCACCCAGTTGCTGCCCAGGTCGCTGGCCTGGCTCTGCAGCGAATCGCGCTCGTAGATGGTGGAGGCAGCCCACTGCGTCTTCACGCGGTTCAGTTCGGCCTCGCTCACGCCTTCGCGGGCGATGCGGGCGACCTCGGCGCGCAGGCCCGCTTCGACCTGCGCGGCCGTCTTGCCGGCCGAGGGCACGCCCGTCAGGAAGAACAGGCTGGGGCCACGGCCCACCACGGACGCGCCGCTGCCGGCCTGGTCGGCCACGCGGCCCTCGCCCTGGCGCAGGGCGCGCTCCAGGCGGGCGCCGTCGTAGCCGCTGAGCACGCCCGACAGCGCCATCAGCGCCAGCGCGTCGCGGTCCTGCGCGGTCATGCCGTCTATGCGCTGGAGGCTGGGCACGCGGAAGGCCAGCGCCACGTAGGCCTGCTCGGCCGGCGCCTTGAAGCTGATGCGGCGGATGCCGCGCTGCTCGGGCTCGGGGCGCGGCTTGCGCACGGGCACGGCGCGGGCCGGAATGCGGCCGTAGGTCTGCTCGGCCAGGGCGCGCACGCGCTCCGGGTCCACGTCGCCCGCGACCACCACCACGGCGTTGGCCGGCACATACCACTGGCGGTGGAAGGCGCGCACGTCGTCCGGGGTCATGGAATCGAGATCGCCCATCCAGCCGATCACCGGGCGGTGGTAGGGCGAGGCGACGAAGGTGGCGGCATTGAGCTGCTCCATCAGCGCGGCGCGCGGCTGGTCGTCGGTGCGCATGCGGCGCTCTTCCTTGATGACCTCGATCTCGCGCTTGAACTCGTCGTCCGGCCACTGGTTGTTGGCGAAGCGGTCGGACTCCAGCTTCATCACGTCGGCCAGGCGGCTGGCGGGAATCTGCTGGTAGTAGCCCGTGTAGTCGCGGCTGGTGAACGCGTTCTCCTGCCCGCCCAGCGCGGCCACGCGGCGCGAGAACTCGCCAGGCTTCACCGCCTTGGAGCCCTTGAACATCATGTGCTCGAGCGCGTGCGCCACGCCCGAAGTGCCATCGACCTCGTCGATGGAGCCCACGCGGACCCACACCATGTGGACGGCCGTGGGCGCCCGCCGGTCGGGCCGCACGATGAGGTGCATGCCGTTGCCGAGCGTGAATTCACGCGCCACGGGGCCGGCGGCAGCCGGGGGCTGCGGGGTGGAAGAGGCCGTGGTGGAGGGCACGGGGGAAGCCGGTGCGGCCGCGGGCTGGGCCCAGGCATGCACGCAGGCCAACAGGCCCAGGAGGGTGATAGCGCGTTTCATAGAATGGCTGCGATTCTAAGAACCCGCCAATGTTCAGTTTTTTCAAGAAAAAGCCCCCCACACCCAACGAGGGCGCCGCCACGCCCGCGCCGCCCTCCCCCACAGATGCGGCGCCTGCCGCGCCCGCTGCCGACCCGGCACCGGAATCGGCCCTGTCCAAGGGACTCGGATGGCTGCGCAATCCCTTCGCCGCCAAGCCCTCGGCCAGCGACGCCGCGCCTCCCGCCGGCGAAGCCGCTGCGCCCGGAGCGGGGGCGGCGCTGCCGCCTGCGCCGGTTGCGCCGGCCATCGCGCCAGAACCCGTCGCGCCGGCTCCCGTTGCCGTCACGCCGGCCGTGCAGCCTGCGCCGGCGCCGGTGAGCTTCGCGCCGCCGCCTGCCGCCTATGTGCCCCCGCCGGTCGCGAGCCCCGTGCCGGCACCTGCACCTGTGGCGGCTCCGGCACCGAAACCCGCAGCTCCGGCTCCAGTCCCGGCGTCCGCTCCCGCCCCTGCCGCACCCGTGCGGCCGGCCACGCCGCCCGCACCGGCGTTCGTGCCCCCGGCCCCCGCTCCCGTGGCGGTCGCCGCGCCCACGCCGGCACCGGCACCAGCGCCTTCACCAGCACCCGTTGCGGCACCGGCGCCGGCACCAGCCCCCGAACGCAAGGGCTGGCTGGACCGCCTCAAGACCGGCCTGCGCAAGACGGGCAGCAGCATCGCCACCGTCTTCACGGGCACGCAGATCAACGATGCGCTCTACGAAGAGCTCGAAGAGGCCCTGCTGATGGCCGACACCGGCGTCAAGGCCACGCAGCACCTGCTGGACGACCTCAAGCGGCGCGTGAAGGAAACCAAGACCACCGAGCCCGCCGCCGTCAAGGCGCTGCTGGCCGACGCGCTGGCGGACCTGCTGCGGCCGCTGGAGAAGTCGCTGGTCATCGGCGAATACACGCCCACCGTGATCATGGTGGCGGGCGTGAACGGGGCGGGCAAGACCACCTCCATCGGCAAGCTGACCAAGCACCTGGCCAACGAAGGCGCGGCGGTGCTGCTGGCCGCCGCCGACACCTTCCGTGCCGCGGCGCGTGAGCAGCTGGGCGTCTGGGCCGACCGCAACACGGTCGAGATCGTGAGCCAGGAAGGGGGCGACCCCGCCGCCGTGAGCTTCGACGCCGTCACCGCCGGCAAGGCGCGCGGCAAGGACGTGGTGCTGGTAGACACGGCCGGCCGCCTGCCCACCCAGCTGCACCTGATGCAGGAGCTGCAGAAGATCCGCCGCGTGGTCACCAAGGCCGACGCCACCGCGCCGCACGAGGTGCTGCTGGTCATCGACGGCAACACCGGCCAGAACGCGCTGGCCCAGGTGCGCGCCTTCGACGATGCGCTGCAGCTCACCGGCCTGATCGTCACCAAGCTGGACGGCACGGCCAAGGGGGGCGTGCTGGCCGCCATCGCGCAGGAACGGCCCATTCCGGTCTATTTCATCGGCGTGGGCGAAAAGCTCGAAGACCTGGAAACCTTCGACGCCCGCGAGTTCGCGCAGGCCTTGCTGTCCTGAAAGCACGGAGGCGCGCCCGGCACCACGACCGGGCAAGGCCCACAGAAAAAAAAGGGGCGCTTCGGCGCCCCTTCGGCTTTCTGGGGGCGCAGCGCCACGCCAGGCCGCAATGCAGTCCGCAGCGCCGCGATCGCCATGAAGGGATGTCGGACTACAACGCGGTACGAATTATTACGTTAGATTACATTTCTAACATCGCATGAACAAGGCATGAGCTGCTTGTCCACGCACCCCTCCCCACCGGACCGCTCCCCGATTCTGAATTTGAAAGCAAGAGAAGATGAACTTGAATAACTGGGCGATACGCACCAAATTGCTGGCCGGCTTTGCACTGGTGCTGGTCGTCGCCTGCATCGTCAGCCTGCTGGGCATCGCCAATCTCTCCAGCATGAACGCCCGCTCGGCAGAGATCTCCCGGAAGTCCCTGCCCAGCGTGGCCGCCGCAGGCGCCATCAGCCGCAACCTGTCGGCGCTGCGCATCGGCCGCCTGGGCCTGATCCTCACGGGCCCGAATTCGCCCATGCCCCAGGCCATCAAGGTGGTGGAAGACGCCAGCGTGGCGCTCACCGCATCGGTCAACGCCGCCGAGCCCCTGTTCGTGAGTCCCGAGGAGCGTGCCCTCTATCAGGAGGTACGCAACCAGGTCATCAACTACGGCTCCACCCTGCCCGAGCAGCTCAACTACGCCCGTGCCAACAACATCGACGCGGTGCGCGCCATCTTCGTGGGCCCGGCCGGCGTGGCCTTCCGCGCCGCCAACAAGGCGCTGGACGACCTGATCACCATCAACAACAAGGGCAGCGAGACGGCCGCCCAGCTAGCCACCGCCACCTATCAGCGGGGCCGCATCGAGCTGGTGGCCGGCCTCGCCATCATGGTGGGCCTGAGCGCGGTGGTCGCCGTGATGCTGGCCGGCAACCTCTCGCGCCGCGCCCGCGTGTGCGCCGAGGCCGCCGAGCGCATGTCCCAGGGTGACCTGAGCCAGGCCACGGCCGCATCGGGCAAGGATGAGCTCGCGCAGATGCTGCAGGCCCTGGAAGACATGCGCGAGAACCTGCGCGTGACGGTGGGCAACGTGCGCCACAACGCCGAAGCCGTGGCCACCGCCAGCGCCGAAATCTCCCAGGGCAACCAGGACCTGAGCGGCCGCACGGAAAGCCAGGCGAGCGCGCTGGAACAGACCTCCGCCTCGATGGAACAGCTGGGCTCGACCGTCCAGCAGAACGCCGACAGCGCCCGCCAGGCCAACCAGCTGGCCAAGAACGCCGCCATGGTCGCGGTGCAGGGCGGCCAGGTGGTGGACCAAGTCGTCACGACCATGAAGGGCATCAACGAGAGCTCGCGCAAGATCAGCGACATCATCTCGGTGATCGACGGCATCGCCTTCCAGACCAACATCCTGGCGCTGAACGCCGCCGTGGAAGCCGCCCGCGCGGGCGAGCAGGGCCGGGGCTTCGCCGTGGTCGCATCGGAAGTGCGCAGCCTCGCCGGCCGCTCGGCCGATGCCGCCAAGGAGATCAAGGACCTGATCGGCACCAGCGTCGAGCGCGTGGAACAGGGCTCGGCCCTGGTGGACCAGGCCGGCAGCACCATGGCGGAAATCGTGGGCGCCATCCAGCGCGTGACGGACATCATGGGCGAGATCAGCGCCGCCAGCGTGGAACAGGCCACCGGCGTGGGCCAGGTCGGCCAGTCCATCACGCAGATGGATCAGGCGACGCAGCAGAACGCCGCGCTGGTCGAGGAAATGGCCGCCGCCGCCGGCAGCCTGAAGAAGCAGGCGGAAGATCTGGTGCGCGGCGTGTCCACGTTCAGCCTGGGCTCCGACCGCGCCCTGCAGTACACGCCTCCAGCGGCGAAGGCCCCGTCGCGCGGCCAGGGGCTGCTCACCGCCGCCTGAGGATCTGGAAAGATGCCGCCGGCATCGCAGACAGCCCTGTCCTACGCAGGGTGAGGAACTTTCGCTTTAGCACTCTCTCCAACAGACTGCTAAAGTGAAACCCATGGAAGAAAGGATTTCTGGAATGACGCTTCAGTCTGGAACCGCTGCGAACGCTCTGGCGCCGGCCAGTCCGTGGGCCCTCATCCCCCCGCTGGGCAACCTCGACGCTTACATCTCGGCGGTCAACCGCCTGCCGATGCTGACGGCTGACGAGGAACGCACCTACGCTCGCCAACTCAAGGACAACAACGACGTGGAGGCCGCCGGCCGCCTGGTGATGTCTCACCTGCGCCTGGTCGTTTCCATCGCCCGCCAGTACCTGGGCTACGGCCTGCCGCACGGCGACCTGATCCAGGAAGGCAATGTGGGCCTGATGAAGGCCGTCAAGCGTTTCGACCCCGATCAGAACGTGCGCCTGGTGAGCTATGCCATGCACTGGATCAAGGCCGAGATCCACGAATACGTGCTGAAGAACTGGCGCATGGTGAAGGTGGCCACCACCAAGAGCCAGCGCAAGCTGTTCTTCAATCTGCGGTCGATGAAGCAGGGCTTCAAGGCCGATGCCGCCGCGCAGGACGCAGCGACCCACCGCGAGACCCTCTCCGACAAGGAGATCGACGCCGTCGCCGCGCAGCTCAACGTCAAGCGCGAGGAAGTCATCGAGATGGAGACCCGGCTGTCGGGCGGCGACGTGCTGCTGGACCCGGCCCCCTCCGATGACGGCGAGCAGGCCTTCGGCCCCATCGCCTACCTGGCCGATGGCGCTCACGAGCCCACCGCCATGATCGAGAGCCGCCAGCGCGACGTGATGGCGACCGACGGCATCGCCTCCGCCTTGGAAGGCCTGGACGACCGCAGCCGCCGCATCGTGGAAGAGCGCTGGCTCAAGGTGAACGACGACGGCTCGGGCGGCATGACGCTGCACGAACTGGCGGCCGTCTATGGCGTGAGCGCCGAGCGCATCCGCCAGATCGAGGTGGCCGCCATGAAGAAGATGAAGAAGGCCCTGGCCGAATACGCCTGAGCCGCGAGGCCCCGGCCCCGTCACGGGGCCACCCCATAATCCAGCGCGCAGCCCCTGACCGGCCTGCGCGCTTTTTTCATGGCCGCCTGGCCTGCATTCCCACGGGATGCAGCCCGCCGCGTCCTGCAGGAGATACCACCCCATGAAGCTTTCCCGCCGTACCTGGCTGGCCGCCAGCCTGGCCAGCACCGCCCTGCCCCTGGCCCTTTTCGGCACCAGCGCCCTGGCGCAGCCAGCCGGCGCTGCCAAGGCCGCCGCCACGCCTGCCGCCAGCGCCGTTCCTGCCACCCCGGGCTGGCCTTCCCGGCCGCTGCGCATCATCGTGGGCTTTCCGCCCGGCTCCTCGCCCGACCTCACGGCGCGCACCTTCGCCGATCCGCTCTCCCAGGCCCTGGGCCAGCCGGTCATCGTGGAGAACAAGGTGGGCGCAGGCGGCAACATCGGCGCCGATGCGGTGGCGAAGGCGACCGATGGCCACACCATCGGCCTTTTCATCAACGGCAACCTGACCATCGCCCGGCTCATCAATTCCCATGTGCCCTACGACCCGCACAAGGATCTGGCGCCGCTCAGCCTGATCGGCGTATCGCCGCTGGTGCTGACCGCCCCGGTGAGCCAGCCCGACGTGCCCGCCGGCGCCGATGGCCGCGCCTTCCTGGAGGCCGCCCGCCGCGCCGGCGACCGCTGGAGCTACGGTACGCCCGGCGTGGGCACGGTGGGCCACCTGGGCACCGAACTGCTCAAGGCCCGCGCCGGCATCGCCCCGGTGCATGTGCCCTACCCCGGCTACCCGCAGGTGGCCACCGCCATGCTGGGCGGCCAGCTGCAGATGGCGCTGCTGCCGCCCGCGCTGGCGCTGGCGCAGGAACGCGCCGGCAAGCTGCGCCTGATCGGCGTGACCTCCAGCGGGCGCAGCTCGCTGGCGCCGGGCGTGCCCAGCATGGCCGAGGTGGGCGTGAAGGACTTCAACCTGGAGATCTGGAACGCCTTCGCAGCCCCCGCCAGCATGCCGGCGCCGGTGCGCGCACGGCTCGCGGCCACGCTGGCGAACATCGCCCGCACGCCCGACGTGCGCGCCAAGCTGTTCCAGCAGGGCTGGCAGACGGTGGGCTCCTCGCCCGAAGGGCTGGCCAACCGCATCGACGCCGACACGGCCGTGCTGGGCCGCGTGATCCGCGAGCGCGGCATCCGGCAGGAGTAGCCATGGCGCCAGCCCTGGCGGGCCCGATCACCAGCCTTTGATCCAGGTCATGCCCCTGCGGCACGGTCGCCGGCAGACTGAGGCTTTCGACCACGGGGAGAGTTCGCCATGCCAGGGTTCCGCATCGCAATCATCGGCGCCGGACAGACCGGAACGCCGCTGCTGCGCCAGTTGCTGAGCGCGCCATTCGTGCAGATCGTCGGCGTGGCCGACCTGGACCTGTCCATGCCCGGCATTGCGCTGGCACGGGAGCACGGCGTGCCGGTCACCGCGGACTTCATGACGCTGCTGCAGCCCGACGGCTCGCCCGTCGATGTGCTGATCGACATGACCGGCGTGCCCGCCGTGCGCGACACCCTGCGCCGGCAGATGGTGGCCACGGGCAACTACCACACGCTGATCATGCACGAGCGCATCGCGCTGCTGCTGATGTCGCTGTCGGCGGGCCAGCTGATCAGCAGCCGGCACACGGATCTGGCCTACACCTGAGACGGCATGAAGGAATCCTCCATGCCCGCCATCCACCACGGCGATCGCTATTATTTCAATAGCTATCAACCCAATCAGAACAAGCGCCCACGGCACTTTTCATCCCTAATCCCTGGGCGGGCCGGCGCATGAACCCGCGCGCACTGGACCACAAGGCCTGCGCCGACTGCGCCAGCCGGCCGCACTGCCTGCTGGGCCGCCAGGAGAAAGCCTTGCGCGCCGCCTGGGAGCCGTACATCCGCGAACGGCGCGTGCAGCGCGGCGAGGTGCTGCAGCGCCAGGGCGCGGAGCAGGCCTTCGTGCAGATCGTGAAGGTGGGCACCGTGCTGCTGCAGCGCAGCGCGGGCGACGGCGTGGATCGGCCCATCGGGCTCGCGGGCTGCGGGCAGACGCTGGGCACGCCCGGCCTGCTGGAGCAGCCGGCGGACCTGTCCTGCGTGGCCGTGCTGCCCGGCCGGGTGTGCGAGATCGACGTGGCAACGCTGGCGCGCAGCGAGCTGCTGAGCGGCACCGCCCTGCTCGACCTGGCGCGTGAGCAGCTGCGGGCCTATGCCTTGCTGGCCGACTGGGCGCGCATCCTGCGGGTGCGTGGCGCCACGGGCCAGCTGGCGGGCGCGCTGCTGCTGCTGGCCGATGCGCAGCGCAGCACCCGGGTGCGGCTGCCCAGCCATGCGGTGCTGGCGGCCCTGCTGGCGACCACGCGCGAGACGGTGGCCCGCAGCATCACGCAGCTGACCAGGCTGAACGGCCTGGTGCGCCACGACCGATGGCATTGCGAGATCGTGCGGGATACGCTGGCCGGACTGGCCGAGGGCGTGCCCGCCGCCGGGGCCGCGTCACCACCAGAGCGGCCAGCGGCGTTGGAAACGGCAGGGCCGGTGGCGACGGCCGCCAATGTGGTCCCGGCAGCGCTGCCGCTACCTTCGCTCGCGCCCCATGCGGCGGGTGCAGCACCCGCCCGGCTGCCGGCCTTTCGGCCGCTCACGCCCCGGGCCACGCCGGCATCGCCTGCCCGGCGCGAGCCGGCCGCCGTGCGCGCCGCCTGAGCGCCTGCGCAGGCGGCTTCTTTTCAGCTCGCAGCGGGCGCCGGCTCCTTGAGCAGCACCTGCACGTCGTGCAGCAGCGCCTGCGTGCCGCTGCCGTAGCGGTTGTAGACGCGCAGGTGGCCCTGCGGGTCGTACACGTAGCTGCCGGCCGAATGGTCCATCGTGTAGCTGGTGGGCGTCTGGCCGTCCACCTTCTTGTAATAGACCTTGAAGTCCTTGGCCACGGCCGCGAGCTGCTCGGGCGATCCGCGCAGCGCGAGGAAGCCCGGATCGAAGTTGGCCATATAGGCGCGCAGCACCTCGGGCGTGTCGCGCTCGGGATCGACGGTGATGAAGATGCCCTGCATGCGGTTGCTGTCCGAGCCCAGGGCGCGCTTGACCTCGGCCAGCTCGACCATGGAGGTGGGGCAGACGTCGGGGCACTGCGTGTAGCCGAAGAACACCACAACCACCTTGCCGGCGAAGTCCTTCAGGCTGCGCATCTGGCCGTTCTGGTCGGGCAGATTGAAGTCGCGGGCGTATTCGGCGCCGGTGATGTCCACGCCCTTGAACTCGCTCACCTTCTCTTTCTTGGAGCAGGCGGCCAGAAGGCCCGCAGCGCCGGTGGAAAGGGCGCCTGCAGCTATCAATCGGAGAGCATTGCGTCGTTGGTTCAACATGGATCGGTCAGAGTACGTAGTGGTCCACCAGCAGGGCCGCGAAGAGCAGGCTCAGGTGGATCAGGGAAAAACGGAAGGTCTTGCGCGCCAGTTCGTCGGAGTAGTTGCGCCAGAGGGCGAAGGCATAGCCGCAAAAGCCCAGGCTCAGCACCACGGCCGCGGCCAGGTAGATCCACGAGCTCATGCCATAGACGAAGGGCATCAGGCAGCCGGCGAACAGGATCAGCGTGTAGAGGAAGACCTGCAAACGGGTGAATTCGTTCCCGTGCGTCACGGGCAGCATGGGCAGGCCGGAGCGGCGGTAGTCCTCCACCCGGTAGAGCGCCAGCGCCCAGAAGTGCGGCGGCGTCCAGAGGAAGATGATGAGAAAGAGGATCAGCGCCTCCGGGCCCACGTCGCCCGTCATGGCCGCCCAGCCCAGCACCGGCGGCATGGCGCCGGAGGCGCCGCCGATCACGATGTTCTGCGGCGTCAGCGGCTTGAGGATCACGGTATAGACCACCGCATAGCCCACGAAGGTGGCGAAGGTGAGCCACATGGTCAGCGGGTTGATCCACACGTAGAGCAGCGCCGAGCCCGCCGCGCAGAGCGCCGCCGAGAACAGCAGCGTCTGCAGGTTGGACAGCTCGCCCTTGGCCGTCGGCCGCCAGGCCGTGCGCTTCATGCGCGAGTCGATGCCCTGCTCCACGATGCAGTTGAAGGCCGCGGCCGCACCGGCCACCAGCCAGATGCCGGCCGAGGCCACGGCCATGCGCCCCCACTGGGCCGCATCGGGCAGGCCGGGCACGGCCAGCACCATGCCGATGAAGGCGCAGAAGACGATCAGCTGCACCACGCGCGGCTTGGTCAGCGCATAGAACTGCGACCAGCGCGAAGGCAGGGACAAGGGCGGCGCCGGGGAATGGGGCGCGGGGGCGGGAGCGGCACTCATGCGGAAATTCTCGTAGCGCCATGCGAGGGCGCCGGGGTCGATGTCGATGGCGGAACGGGGTCCGCCGGAGGGAAAAGGGAGGCGTTGTCGGCCACCTCGCCCGGCAGGGCGGCGCGGCTGGACGTGAGCGCCCAGGTCAGCACCACCACCAGCGCGGCGGCGCCGCCGGTGTGCAGCACGGCGGCCACCAGGGGCCAGTCGAGCACCACGTTGGACAGGCCCGTGGCGAACTGCATCAGCGCCAGGCCGGCCAGCCAGCGGGCCTGCGACGGCAGCGCCCGGGCCCGGCGCAGCCGCCAGACCAGCAGCGCCAGCGCCGCCAGCACCACATAGGCCGCCAGCCGGTGGACGTAGTGGATGGCCGTGAGCCCGGCGAAGCTGATGTTGCTGCCATCCTGCAGCATGCCCAGCGGGCGCCAGATCTCGAAGCCCTCGGCGAAGGCCATGTCGGGCCACCAGCTGCCGTGGCAGGTGGGAAAGGTAGTGCAGGCCAGCACCGCGTAGTTGGTGCTGACCCAGCCGCCGAGCACGACCTGCAGCGCGAGCAGCGCCGTCGTGCCCGCCAGCAGCCAGCGCAGGCCGGAGCCGATCGGCAGGCGGGCCGTACCCAGCGCGGCCTGGGTCTGCCGCACGGCCTGCACGCACAGCAGGGCCAGCAGCACGATGCCGCCGATGAGGTGCAGCGTGACGATGGCCGGAAACAGCTTCATGGTGACGGTGAGCGCGCCGAACGCACCCTGCAGGCAGACCCAGACCAGGGTGGCGGTGGGCCACCAGGGACTGAGCGCCGGCCCGGGCGCGGCCACGCTGCCGCCACCCTCACCATCGCCGCCGCTGCGGCGCGCACGCCGCCACTGGCGCCAGGCGATCACCGTGAGCACGATGATGAGCACGCCCACGCTGGTGGCGAGGTAGCGGTGGATCATCTCCACCCAGGCCTTGCCGTGGGTCACGGGGCCGGTCGGCATGGCCTGCTGCGCGGCCGAGATTTCGGCATGCGCGCCCACCGGGCTGGCGTTGCCGTAGCAGCCGGGCCAGTCGGGGCAGCCCAGGCCGGAATCGGTGAGCCGGGTGAAGGCGCCGAACATCACCAGGTCGAAGGTCAGGAACAGCGTGAGCACGGTGAGCGCCTGCACCCGGCGCAGCGGCGAGCTGCGGCGGTTGCGCAGCCACACCCAGGCCAGCGGCCCCAGGGCGATGAGCGCCCCCAGCAGCATGAGGCGCAGCAGCGGCGCCAGGTCGTAGAGCGGTTGTTGCACGTCGTTCATGGTTGGGCGGCGGTGGGCGCCGGCAGGTCGGTCTGCGGACGGCCGGGCTGGTCCCAGGAGGACGAGGCGCGCAGCAGGCGATCGAGGTCGCGCTTGGCCTTGGCGGCGCCGGCGCGGTCCAGCCCGGCGGGAAAGCGCATCATCCAGTGGCCCAGCGGATCGACGAGGTAGAGATGGTCGGCCAGCGCCTGGCCCGGCGCGGGCTGCAGCCACTGCGCAATCGCGGCCGCATCGGCGCGCAGCACGGTGGCGGTCTGCAGGCCGGGGGCGATGTCGGCCGGCACGGGGGCGGCGTCGGACACCAGCCAGACCCAGTCGAGCCGGTCCTTTTCCTTGCCCAGGCTCTCGCGCAGCTGGCGCTGCAGGTAGAGGTGGTTGCGGCAGTCGTCGCCGCAGGCGCCGGGCGCCACGCTCACCAGCAGCCACTGGCCGGTCAGCTGGCCCAGCGTGCCGGCCTTGCCGTCCAGCGTGGTCACGGGCAGCTGCGCGGGCAGCGGCGGCTGCTGGGCGATGAGTTCGCCGAAGTTGCGCCGGCCCTCGGGGCGCAGCACGTAGTAGGTGAGGTACGAGGCGATCACCGGCGCCGCGCAGACCAGCATGACGGCCAGCATCTTCCAGCGGCCGGCGCGCGAGCGCTGGGCATCGTCCAGCGCCGCGCCGGTGCCGGGCAGGCTGTGGATGGTGAGTCCGAGCGGGTGCGCGCCGTCCGCCGCTTCAGGCGGAGGCGGCAGGCTCGCCGCGTGGGCGAAGGAAGCGTCGGACGATTTGGAACCAGACATAGAGGAGTACCACCAGGCCGCAGAGCCCGAACCATTGGAATGCGTAGCCGTAGTGTTTGGCGACGCCGCTGTCGATGGCGGGCCAGTCGCGCCGCAGCCCCTGCGGGCCGGCATCGTCGCTGCCGGTCTGCAGCAGCGACAGGGGCGCCAGCGCCAGGCCGTGCTCGGCACCATAGGCGGCGAGGTCGAGATTTTGCCGGATGCGGGAAGACCCCTCCGGCGCGGCGGTTCCGCCGGGCTCGTAGAGGCGCGAAGGCGGCGCGGCGATCCGGCCCGCCACCTCCACTTCGCCCACTGGCGTGGGCACCTCGGGCAGCCGGGTGCGGTCCTGGAAATCGCGCGGCACCCAGCCGCGCTGCACGGCGACCACCACCTCGGGCCGGGTTGCCAGCCTGAGGGGCGTGACCACGAAGAAGCCCGGGCGGCCCTGCATCTGACGGTTGTCGAGAAAGACGGTGGCCTGCGGCAGCCACTGGCCCCGCAGCCGCGCCTGGCGGTGCAGGAGCGCATCGGCGGACCCGGCCTGCGCGCCCCCGGCACCCAGGGCCGCTGCGAGCTGGGCGGCATCCAGGGCAGGCAGCGCCGCGCGCTGGTCCATGGCGGCCTGCAGGGCCTCCTTCTGCGCGGCCCGCTGCAGCTGCCAGCGGCCCAGCGATGCCGTCAGCAGCACGGCCGCGAGCGCAGCGGCGGCGATGCACCAGAAGCGCAGCCCCAGGGCGGCGCGCCGGGGACGCGGAAGGGTGTTCACGGGATAATGCCTCGCATGCGATACATAGTGGTGCTGGCTTTTCTGGGCATTCTGGCCAGCCTGGGCTCGGCCCTCTTCTTCATGATGCGCAACGGCCGCGACAACCGGGCCCGCAGCGGCTACATGGCGCGGGCCCTCGCGCTGCGCGTGGCCTTGTCGATTGTGCTCTTCCTCGGTTTGCTCGCCGCCTGGAAGCTGGGCTACATCCAGCCCACGGGCCTGCCGGCCGGCAAGTAGCCCGGGACCTCGCCACCAAAGAAAAAGCGCCCTCGGGCGCTTTTTCTTTTGGCACGGCCACGTGAGCCGGTTAGAACCAATAGACCAGCACGTAGAGGCCCAGCCACACCACGTCCACGAAGTGCCAGTACCAGGCCGCGCCCTCGAAACCGAAATGGCGCTCGGGCGTGAAGTGGCCCTTTTGCAGCCGCAGCGTGATGAACAGCAGCATCAGCATGCCGATGAACACGTGGAAGCCATGGAAGCCCGTGAGCATGAAGAAGGTGGAGCCGAACACGCCCGAGCTGAGCTTGAGGTTCAGGTCGTTGTAGAGGTGGTAGTACTCGTAGCCCTGCACGCAGAGGAACACGAAGCCCAGCACCACCGTGGCCCACATGAAGCCGACGGCGCGCGAGCGGTGGCTTTCGCGCAGCGCATGGTGGGCGATGGTGAGCGTCACGCCCGAGGTCAGCAGCAGCGCCGTGTTGATGGTGGGCAGCCAGAACGGGCCCACGGTCTGGAAGGGCTCGACGATCTCCGCCGGCGATGCCGTGGCGCCGGTCGCCATGCTGGGCCAGACGGCCTTGAAGTCGGGCCAGAGCAGCGCGTTGTCCAGGCTGCCCAGCGCCGGCACGGAATGCGCTCGCGCCCACCACAGGGCCGTGAAGAAGGCACCGAAGAACATCACCTCGGAAAAGATGAACCAGCTCATGCTCCAGCGGTACGAGAGGTCGATCTTGTGGCCGTAGAGCCCGCCCTCGCTCTCGCGCACCGCGTCGCTGAACCACTGGTAGAGCACGAACAGCCACCAGGCCAGCCCGAGGGCGAGCGAATACTTGCCCCAGTCGTGGCCGTTGATCCACTGGCCCGCGCCCAGGATCACGAAGAAGAGGCCCGCCGCCGCCATCACCGGGTGGCGCGATTCGGCGGGCACGTAGTAGTAGGGCGTGGTGCCGGGGGTGGATGCGCTCATGTCTCAGCTCCTCAGTCTCGGTATTTTTGTGTCGTCGTTCGGTCGTTCGGTCCGGGCCCTCAGGCGTGCACGACCCAGTTCACGGCCACCATCAGCAGCGCCACGAAGAGGAAGGCCGCCACCAGGCCGATCACGATGATGTGCAGCGGCTGGATCTTCTCCAGGTCCTGCCGGTATTCGGCCCCCTTGCGCACGCCCAGGAAGGACCAGGCCACGGCACGCACGGTGCGCAGCAGCGAGCCCTTGCGCACCGGTGCGGCGGGGGGCGAAGGGGTGGCGCCGTCCTGTTTCATGAGCCCGCCTGGGGCAGCTGCGCGGGCGCGGCAGCGGTCGTCTGGGGCGCGGGCGGCGTCTTGCCGCCCACTTCGAAGAAGGTGTAGGACAGGGTGATCGTGGTCACGTCCCTGGAGAGCTTGGGGTCGATGACGAAGGCCACCGGCCACTGCTTCTTCTCGCCCGGCTCGAGCGTGTACTGGTTGAAGCAGAAGCATTCGAGCTTGTTGAAATGCGCGGCGGCCTGGCGCGGCGCATAGCTGGGAATGGCCTGGGCCGCCATGCGGCGGTTCTGCACGTTCTGGAATTCGTACATCACCGTCGTCAGCTCGCCCGGATGGACCTTGACCGAGCGCTGGGCGGGCTTGAAGTCCCACGGGCCGCGCGCGTTGGCGTCGAATTCGACGGTGATGGTGCGGCTCAGGTCCACCTGGGTGTTGGCGGGCAGTTTCACGTCACGGCCGGCCGTGCCGTTGCCGGGCACCTGGCGCTCGGACAGCGACAGGATGTTGATGCCCGTCACCTCGCAGATGTGCTTGTAGATGGGGATGAGCACATAGCCGAAGGCGAACATGCCGGCCGAGATCACGGCCAGCTTGCCCACCATCTTGAAGTTTTCGCGGCGCAGGCTCATGGCAGGGCGCTCAGTGCAGCCAGAGCATCTTGGCCATGAAGCCGACGAAGAAGGCGATGGCGATGGACAAGAGGACCAGGGCCATGCGCAGGTTGGCTTTCTTCTGCTCGGGTGTCGCCATCATGTGCCTCGCTTTGCTGCGGCGTCAGCCGATCACGCGGGTGGCGGAAGCGTCGAGCTTCGGCGGCGTCTCGAAGGTGTGGAAGGGGGCCGGCGAAGGCACTTCCCACTCCAGCCCCTCGGCGGCTTCCCAGGGGCGCTGGGGCGCGGGCTCGCCCTTGCCGCGCATGGCGGGCAGCACGACGGCGAGGAAGAAATACACCTGCATCAGCCCGAAGCCGAAGGCGCCGATGGAGGCCACCATGTTGAAGTCGGCGAACTGCATGGGGTAGTCGGCATAGCGGCGCGGCATGCCGGCCAGGCCCAGGAAGTGCATCGGGAAGAAGGTGATGTTGAAGGTGATGAGCGAGCCCCAGAAGTGGATCTGGCCGCGGCGTTCCGAATACATCACGCCCGTCCACTTCGGCGCCCAGTAGTAGTAGGCCGCGAACATGGAGAACAGCGAGCCGGCCACCAGCACGTAGTGGAAGTGGGCCACGACGTAGTAGGTGTCCTGCAGCTGGATGTCGATCGGCGCCATCGAGAGGATGAGGCCGGTGAAGCCGCCCATGGTGAACACGAAGATGAAGCCCACGGCGAACAGCATGGGCGTCTCGAAGGTCATGGAGCCGCGCCACATGGTGGCGATCCAGTTGAAGATCTTCACGGCCGTGGGCACCGAGATCAGCATGGTGGCGTACATGAAGAACAGCTGGCCCGTGACCGGCATGCCCGTGGTGAACATGTGGTGGGCCCACACGATGAACGACAGGATGGCGATGGACGAGGTGGCATACACCATGGAGGCGTAGCCGAAGAGCTTCTTGCGGCTGAAGGCCGGCACGATCTGGCTGATGATGCCGAAGGCCGGCAGGATCATGATGTAGACCTCGGGATGGCCGAAGAACCAGAAGATGTGCTGGTACATCACCGGGTCGCCGCCGCCGGCGGGGTTGAAGAAGCTGGTGCCGAAGTGGCGGTCGGTCAGCGTCATGGTGATGGCGCCGGCCAGCACGGGCATCACGGCGATCAGCAGGTAGGCGGTGATGAGCCAGGTCCAGCAGAACATGGGCATCTTCATGAGCGTCATGCCCGGCGCGCGCATATTCAGTATGGTCACGATGATGTTGATCGAGCCCATGATGGACGAGGCGCCCAGGATGTGCATGGCGAAGATGCCGGCGTCCATCGACGGGCCCATCTGCAGCGTGAGCGGCGCGTAGAGCGTCCAGCCCGCGGCGGGCGCGCCGCCGGGCATGAAGAACGAGCTGACCAGCATGAGCGCGGCCGGAATCATCAGCCAGAAGCTGAAGTTGTTCATGCGTGCGAAAGCCATGTCCGATGCGCCGATCTGCAGCGGGATCATCCAGTTCGCGAAGCCCACGAAGGCCGGCATGATGGCGCCGAACACCATGATGAGCCCGTGCATGGTGGTGAGCTGGTTGAAGAGCTCGGGGTTCACGATCTGCAGGCCCGGCTGGAACAGCTCGGCGCGGATCAGCAGCGCCAGCATGCCGCCGATCATCAGCATGGTGAACGAGAACAGCAGGTAGAGCGTGCCGATGTCCTTGTGGTTGGTGGCGAACACCCAGCGCCGCCAGCCCGTGGGGCCGTGGTGGTGGGCGTGGTCGTCGTGGTGGCCGGCGGCATGCCCGTGGTTGTCGAGAACTGCGCTCATCTTGGATTCCTCAATGCGTGGGGGCGGCTGCCGGGCTTCACTTGCCGCGCTGGGCCAGGACTTCGGAAGGCTGTACCAGCTGGCCCGTCTTGTTGGACCAGGCGTTCTTGGTGTAGGTGGCGACGGCCGCGAGGTCGGTGTCGCTCAGCTGCGCCCAGGACGGCATGGCGCCGCCGGCTGCGCCCTTGAGCAGGATCTGGATCTGCTTGGCGTGGTCTTCGTCCTTGACGATGGCGGAGCCGTCGAGCGGCTTGATCGGGCCTGCGCCCTTGCCGTTGGGCTGGTGGCAGGCCGCGCAGTTGGCGGTGTATACCTTCTCGCCGCGCGGCAGCATGGCCTCCAGCGTCCAGACCTTGTTCGGGTCGTCGGCCTTGGCGGCGGCCTTCTTCTTCTCGGCGGCCACCCACTGGGTGTAGTCCTCGGCGGAGACGACCTTGACGTGGATCGGCATGTAGGCGTGTTCCTTGCCGCAGAGCTCGGCGCACTGGCCGTAGTAGTCGCCCACCTGCTCGGCGCGGAACCAGGTGTCGCGCACGAAGCCGGGGATGGCGTCCTGCTTGATGCCGAAGGCCGGCACGGCGAAGGAATGGATCACGTCGTTGGCGGTGGTGATGACGCGCACCTTGCGGCCCACCGGCACCACCAGCGGGTTGTCCACCCGCAGCAGGTAGTCGGCCGGGGCATTGGTGAGGTTGCCGCTGTCGGACATCTGGCGCTGGCCCACGTCGAGCGTGGAGATGTAGGCCAGGCCCTCGCCCTCACCGCTCAGGTAGTCGTAGCCCCACTTCCACTGGTAGCCGGTGACCTTGATGGTCAGGTCGGCGTTGGTGGTGTCCTTCTGAGCCACCAGCACTTTGGTGGCGGGCAGCGCCATCAGGATCACGATGATGAAGGGCACGACCGTCCAGGCGACCTCGACGGCCACGGATTCATGGAAGTTCGCGGGCTTGGCGCCGCGCGACTTGCGGTGCTTCCAGATGGAATAGAACATCACCGCGAACACGCCCACGAAGATCACCGTGCAGATGATGAGCATCATCCAGTGCAGGTAATGCTGCTCCTGCGCGATGCGGGTGACGGGCGGCGCCAGGTTCAGCTGGCGCACGGCCGGGCCGCCGGGCAGGTCCTGCACCGCATGGGCGGCAGTGCCCACCCAGGCCCCGGACCACAGCAGCAAAGAAGCCAGCGTGTTGGAAATGCTCTTCATAGTTCTCACTTAACTTCCTGCCTCGATTTGGGGGACCCGTCCCTCGCGGCGCCTGCGTGGGGTCAGGCGGCCGGCAAGGCCCTGCAAAAATCTCTTGCCAGACGGCCGATGCGCGCCACCGGGCAGCGCCACCGACACGGCCTGGCGGCCCATCGGCCCGGCTTGTCTCCATCCACGGGCAAGCATGCCCACGCCAGCGGGTGAATGCAATACGCAATAGCCCGGGGCATTGGCACAGCGGCGACGCGAAGGGAAAGCACCGGGGCGCGGCACCGCCGGGCAGAGGGGAAAAAGCCGTTTCGGCCAAGCGCCCGACAGGCCCTGCGGGCGCTACAGGCCGAAGGCATGAACCAACGGCGGGCCACCACAGCCCCGTCCGCCAGTCCGATCCGGCCCAGGCCCGCTGCGCGCACGTTGGCGGGCGTTGGGCGCACAAAGACCGAAATTGTAGCCCGCCCTACCGAAATGCCGGGGCCTGCACGCATGGCCCTGCCGGCGGATCAGCCCTGCGACGGCCCCCGGCCGCTGTGCAGCATGGCGCGCATGTCCTGCAGCGACACGGCGCTGCTCTCGCTCACGCGCATGCGCGGCGCCGGCTTGAAGGCGTGGCCGTAGATGATCTCGAACGTCAGCGCCAGCTGGCCGTCGGCGCTGGTGCGGCCGAGCTGGTCGGCCAGGGCCTGCTCCAGCCGATGGCGCCAGGCGCGGCCGCGCAGGCCGGCGAAGCGCTGCGGATGCAGGTTGCAGCCCAGCTCGCGCAGCTCCTGCAGCAGCCGCTGCGGGGTGGCGAAGGTCAGCGTGACCCGCTCCATGTCCATCACCGGCTCGGCGAAGCCGGTCTGCACCAGCATGTCGCCCCAGTCGTGCATGTCGGTCATGGCGTGGCCCGCGGGCGGCCAGCCCAGCGCGGCATAGACGCCGTGCAGCTCGCGCACCGTGTCCGGGCCCAGGCAGGAGAACATCAGGTAGCCGTCCACCGCCAGAGCGCGGTGCCAGCGGGCGATCAGCGCCTGCGGGTCCGCCGCCATGTGCAGCGCCATGTTGGACCAGAGCAGCTGCACGCCGCCATCCGCCGGAACGCCGAAGCGCGGCGCCCCGCCCGTCCAGCGGGACGGGTTCCACCAGGGCGGCGCGAAATGCGCCTGCGCGCGCGCCTGGGCGGCGGGCGAGGAGGTCTCGGCGATGTGGCGCTGCGCCTGGGGGTAGCGCTGGCGCACGCGCTCGTGGCCCTGCAGCCCGCCGCGCAAAGGGTCCCAGTCGCACCAGGCGGCGGGCGCCTGGCGGATCCACTGCAGGCGGTCGTCCATGCGCCGCGCGATCTCCTCGTGCAGCCATGGGGAGGACGCCGGGGCGGCGGCATGCCAGCGGGCGGCGGCGACCGGGTCGATGGTGGGCGGCAGGGAGTGGGACATGCGTGGACGGACGGGCAGGAATGGCACGGCCACGAAGCGTGGCGGACAAGGGCCGCGAGTATATTGAGCCCATGCCTGCGACGCAGCCCCAAGGGATATCCACCACCTGGCGCCAGCGGCTGGCCGCTGCGCTGGCGCAGCGCGTGCCCAGCCAGTGCGCGGTCTGCCACGCCTGGCCGGCCGAGCGCATCTGCGGCGCCTGCGTGGAGCGCTTCACGCCGTTGGTGGCACGCTGCCGCACCTGCGCCGTGCCCGTGCCGCAGGGCGTTGCGCAGTGCGGGCACTGCCTGCGCCACCCGCCGCCGATCGATGCGTGCCTGGCCGCCGTGGACTACGGCTATCCCTGGGCCGACCTGCTGGCCGAATTCAAGTTCCAGGGCGATCCGGGCTGGGCCGCGCCGCTGGCCGAGCGGATGCGGGCGGCACCGGGCGTGCCCGAGTCACTGGCCGCGGCCGACTGGCTGCTGCCCATCCCCCTCTCTGACGAGCGCCTGCGGGAGCGCGGCTTCAACCAGTCGCTGCTGCTGGCGCGGCAGCTGGATGCGCGCCGCACCCGGGGCGACTGGCTGCTGCGCCTGCGCGCCACCGAAACCCAGAGCAGCCTGACCCGCGCCCAGCGCCTGCGCAACCTGCGCGGCGCCTTCGCGCTGGAGCCGCTGGCCGCAGCGCAGATCGCCGGCCGCCGCGTGCTGCTGGTGGACGACGTGATGACCACAGGCGCCACGCTGCAGACCGCGGCAGCGGTGCTGCGCGAAGCCGGCGCCGCGCGCATCACGGCGCTGGTGCTGGCGCGCACGGCCTGACGCCCGGCGCGCCCCGCAGGCGATCGGCAGGAAGGCAGGCAGACAGACAGCCGCATCCCGCAGGACAATGGCGGCATGTTCCATATCGTCCTGGTCGAACCCGAAATCCCGCCCAACACCGGCAACGTCATCCGCCTGGCGGCGAACACCGGCTGCACGCTGCATCTGGTGGAGCCGCTGGGTTTCTCGATGGAGGACCGCCTGATGCGCCGCGCCGGGCTGGATTACCACGAGTACGCCGACGTGCGCCGCCACGCCGGCTGGACGGCGCTGCTGCGCGACGAGCAGCCCGACGCCTCGCGCATGTTCGCCATGACCACGCACGGCTCGCAGTCGGTGTACGACACCGGCTTTCGGCCCGGCGACTGGCTGGTGTTCGGCGCCGAGACGCGCGGCCTGCCGCCCGAGCTGCGCGAGACCTTCCCGCCCGCGCAGCGCCTGCGCCTGCCCATGGTGCCGGGCCAGCGCAGCCTGAACCTGTCGAACGCGGTGGCGGTGACGGTGTTCGAGGCGTGGCGGCAGAACAGCTTTCTCCAGCCCTCCGCCGCTGAAGGCGGCGGCTGAGCAGCGCAAGACAGACAGCAGCGCTTGCGGCATCCACGCCGCAATGGCACGCGCCCTGCAGGCGCACGCCTGCTCGCAGGCAGGCGAAGCCTCCCCTTTTCACGCTCAGCTCCCCGAAGCCACGAAAGCCTCAGCCCACCGGCTGGGCTCTTCTGCGCCCCAGTGGAATCTCTCTTTTAATTTGCAAATTTATCGAATAGCATAAATAAAGCAATTTAAAAGCGATTGAGAGGCGGCCGAATCATGAAGCTTTATCACGAAGTACGTGGCTGCTCCCTCGCGGTGGACATCGTCGCGCGCGAGCTCGGCCAGCCGCTCCAGCTGGAATGGGTCGATATGAAGACGAAGCGGCTCCAGGACGGTTCCGACTATCTGCGCGTCAACGCCAAGGGCACCGTGCCCACGCTGGAGCTGCCCGATGGCCAGCATTTGAGCGAAGGCTGCGTGATCACCCAGTACCTGGCCGACCAGTGCCCGGGCAACACGCTGCTGCCTGCCGCCGGACTGCCGCGCTACCGCGTGCTGGAGTGGATGAGCTTCATCGCGGCCGACCTGCACAAGGGCGGCTTCATGCCGCTCTTCAAGGCCGTCACGCCGCCCGAATACAAGGCGATCGCGCGCAGCTACCTCCACGCCCGGCTGAGCTGGCTGGACAGCCGGCTGCAAGGCCGCGACTTCCTGACGGGGGACACCTTCACCATCGCCGACGCGCACTGCTACACGATCGCGATGTGGACGCGGGCCCATGCCATCGACACCGGCGGCTGGCCGCATCTCGAAGCGTATCTGGCGCGTTGCGGCGCACGCGCCAGCGTCTGCGCCGCCGAGGCCGCGGCGGCGGCGCAGGGCGAGCGATCGGCGCCAGCGCGCTGAACCACCAGCCGGCCACGACCATGATCGCCCTTCGGCGCCTGCTGCTCGCAGGCCTGGCCATGCTCCCCGCCATCGTTCTGGCCGGAGCCTACCCCGACACAAGCATCCGCCTCGTGGTGGCCTTCCCGCCCGGTGGCGGCACCGACGGCGCGGCCCGACTGGTCGCGGAGAAGCTGGCCGCCGAACTGGGCCAGGCCGTCGTGGTCGAGAACCGCGCGGGCGCGGGGGGCGTGATCGGCGCGCAGTCGGTGGCCCGTGCCCGGCCGGACGGCTACACCCTGCTCTTCGGCACCGGCGCCGAACTGCTGGTCAATCCGGCGACCCGCAAGACGGCGCCCTACGAGCTGCTGCGCGACTTCGTGCCGGTCGCGGAGGTCGGCCGCGTCGCCTTCGCCCTGGTCGCTCCGGCCGCCTCGGCCAACCGCAGCCTGCCCGAACTCGTCGCCGCGGCCAAGGCACGGCCTGGCGCGCTCAATTACGCCTCCTTCGGCATCGGCTCCACCAACCACCTGATCGGCGAACTGTTCCTGCGTGCGGCAGGCATCCAGGCCACGCACGTGCCCTTCCAGGGCAGCCAGCAGGCCATGGCCTCGCTGCTGGCGGGCGACATGGATTTCGCCTTCGACACGGCCGCCGTGGTGCTGCCGCAGATCCGTGCCGGCAAGCTGCGCGCCCTGGCCACGCCTTCGCCCCGGCGCCTGCCCCTGCTGCCGGACGTGCCCACCCTGCAGGAGCTGGGCTACGACGGCCTGGTCACCGAAGGCTGGATGGGCGTGTTCACCCCGGCGGGCACGCCTGCGGACATCGTCAAGACCCTGGCCTCGGCCCTGGACAAGGTGCTGCGCGCGCCCGATCTGCAGGCCCGGCTGGAAGGGCGTGGCGTCGCCGTGAGCGCGGCGGACGGTCCGCAGTTCACCCGCAAGCTGCAGGCGGAACTATCGACCTGGCGGCGCGTGGCGCGCCAGGCCAACGTGTCGCTGGATTGACGGACAGGAAGACCCATGCCTATTGAAACGAACCGGATCTCCCGCCGCGAGGCACTCGGCCTGCTGTCGGCCCTCGCCCTGGGGGCTGCGGGGCCCGCACGGGCCGCCGCCTGGGCGGAGCGCCCCGTGAGCCTCGTCGTGCCTTTCGCCGCCGGCGGCGGCACCGACACCTTGGCGCGGCTGATCGCGCAGAGGCTGCAGGCCCCGCTGGGCACGCCGGTGGTGATCGACAACCGTCCGGGCGCGAACGGCCTGATCGCCGCGCGCAGCGTGCTGCAGCAGCCTGCGGACGGCCACACGCTGATGTTCGGCAGCAATTCCACCCACGTCATCGCGCCGCTGGCCTCCAGGCAGCCGGTGGCGCCGGGCAAGTCGATGCAGGACAGCTTCTCCATCGTCAGCGTGGTGGCCAACGCGCCGCTGGTGCTCGCCGTGCGCGCCGCCAGTTCCGTTCAGGACCTGCCCTCCTTCCTGCGCGAGGCCAGGGGGAAGACGCTCAGCTACGGCAGCTTCGGCCCCGGCTCCTCGGCCCACGTGATGGGCGAGACGCTGGCGGAGTCGGCCGGCGTGCAACTGCTGCACGTCCCGTACAAGGGCTCCGCCCCGGCCCTCACCGATCTGCTGGGCGGCCAGGTGGATGCGGTGTTCCTCACCATCGCTGCCGTCGAGGGCATGGTGGCCTCAGGGGCCGTGCGGCCGCTGGCGATCACCGGGGAGCGGCGCCTGCCCACCATGCCGGCGGTGCCCACTTTCGGGGAACTGGGGGTCCGGGACATGGGCAACGCCGGCTGGTTCGCGGTGTTCGCGCCTGCCGGCACGCCCGCCGCGGCGATCGCCTCTCTGGCGCAAGCCCTGCGCGGCATCGTCGCGGATGCGCAAGTGCAGGCCCGCATGGTGGCGCTGGGGCTGGAGCCCGTACTGAGCACGCCCGAGCAGGCGCTGGCCATCTGGCGCCGCTCGCTGTCGCTCGCCGCGCCCATCGTCCGGCGCGCGCACATCGTGCTCTGAGCCTCTGCCGGCGAGATCGCGGAGATAGCCCGGAGGAGTTGAACGTGCAGCGGCTACGGCGCAGCGCCGTAGCTGCGCGTCAGCGATTCGGCGATGCACACCGGCTTGTCGCCGCCTTCGCGCTCCAGCGTGGCCAGCCAGGTCATCTGCACGCCGCCGGGCTCGGCGGGTTCCAGGGCCTGCAGCGTGAGCCGCGCCCGCACCCGGCTGCCGGCCGGCACGGGGGCCGTGAAGCGCACGCGGTTGAGGCCGTAGTTCACGCCCATCTGCGCGCCGACGATGGTGAAGGCCTCGTCGAAGAAGCGCGGCAGCAGCGACAGCGTGAGAAAGCCGTGGGCGATGGTCGTGCCGAAGGGGCCCTTGGCGGCGCGCTCCGGGTCCACGTGGATCCACTGGTGGTCGCCGGTGGCGCGGGCGAAGAGGTCGATCTGCTCCTGGGTGACGGTGATCCAGTCGGTCACGGCCACTTCCTGGCCCACGCAGGCCGCGAGTTCGGCATAGCTTTGGAAGGTCTTCATGCGGCCACTCTAGCGCCGGGGCGCTGCATGGGGCTGTCGGGCGGGCGACAACCGCCCGGCCGCCCTGCCCGATGCCAGGGCAAGGTTCAGGCTGCGTCCAGCCACTCGCACAGCGGCTGCCACTGCTCCAGGTCGCGCGCCACGCGGCCCGGGGCCACGTCGAAGAGCGTCAGCCCCTGCGCCGCCAGGTGGATGTAGTTCTGCGTGTCGCGCACGTAGCCCAGCACGGGCAGGTCCAGGCCCTGCACGAATTCCTGCAGCCGCTCGGCGGCCACGGTGCGCGCATCCACCCGCATGCCGACGAGGCCGATCTGCACGCGGCCGGCGTGCCGGCTGCTGGCCAGGTCGTCGAGGAATTCGCGCGTGGCGAAGATGTCGAACACGCTGGGCTGCAGCGGCACGATGACCTTGTCTGCCTGCTTGAGCACGTCCTTCAGGCGCCAGCCGTGCAGGCCGGCAGGGGTGTCGAGCACCGCATGCGTGGCGCCGCTCGGCGGGCGGGTGATGAGGTCGGAGGCCAGGTCCCAGACGCCGATGGGCCGTGCCTGCGGCGGCCGCTGGCCCAGCCACAGATGGGCCGAGCGCTGGCGGTCCAGGTCGCCCAGCACCACGCTGTGGCCCTGGCTGGCGAAATAGCCGGCGATGTTGGTGGACAGCGTGGATTTGCCCACGCCACCCTTGGGATTGGCGACTACGACCACTGGCATGCAGGACTCCTCGGCAGGTTGTCGGCGCTGGAAAGCGGGTTGCAGTGGCGATGGTAGCGCGGGCTGGAGGGCAAGCCGCCGCTACCGAGGCCAATCGCGCCCCGGCCCGCCTGCCACCTGCGCATAACGCTACCCAAAAGATAGCACCCGGCGTTTCAGCCGTGCTGCGCGCCGCGCTTGACGAAGAACAGCCCCGCCCCCACGGCCATCAGCAGGCCGCCGAACACCCGGTTCTGCGTGCGGGCCGCGCGCGGGCTGCGCATGAGCCGGCGCAGCGCGCTGGCGCTGGCGGCATAGCCGTGCATGACGACCAGATCGACCGAGACGGTGGTGGCGGCCATCACCAGCAGCTGCGTCCAGAGCGGGCGGGCGTCGGTCATGAACTGCGGCAGCACGGCCACCATGAAGATGATGCCCTTGGGGTTGGTGGCGTTGGTGAGGAAGCCGGTCAGCACCCGGCGCTGCCAGGGGCCGGCGGCGGCCGGGGTGGCCTGCGCGTCTTCCTGCAGCGCAGCGGCGCCGGCGGAACGCCACTGGTTGAAGCCCAGGTAGATCAGATAGCAGGCGCCCAGCACCTTGACCACGCTGAAGGCCATCTCGGAGGCGATCAGCAGCGAACCCACGCCCGCGCCGGCGACCACCAGGATCAGCACCAGCCCCAGCTGCAGGCCGGCGATGGTGGCGCTGGCCTTGCGCACGCCGAACGAGAGGCCATGGCTCATCGCCAGCACGGCGCCGGAGCCCGGCGAGATGGCGATCAGGCACGACGCGGCGAGGAAGGCCATCCAGGTATGCAGGTCCATGGGAGAAAAGAGGAAGATGAGAAAAAGGAAGGGGGCGGAGCGGCCCGCACGGCAGCCATGCGCGCCGGCCGAGCCGGTGCGCAGCCGGGAGGCCGATTCTAGAAGAGGCCCCGCCCGCACCTCGCCGCGGATTGCATGCAGAATAAGGCGGTAGCGCTTGTTCCGCATACGCATGCCGCTACATATTGCATAGCAAATCAGCCCGCCGGCCGCAGCACCGCCTCCACGCGGTGCCGTACCCTCCCCCGTTCGCAGCCACTTCACCGCCCCATGCAACACGCCCCTACCTGGCTCACCTACGGATTCCTCTACCTGGCCGCCGCCGTGGTCGCCGTGCCCATCGCCCGCGCGCTGGGCCTGGGCGCCATCATCGGCTACCTGGCCGCGGGCATCGCCATCGGCCCCTGGGGGCTGGGCGCGGTCAGCAACGTGCAGGACATCCTGCACTTCGCCGAATTCGGCGTGGTGCTGATGCTGTTCCTGGTCGGACTGGAACTGCAGCCCAGCCGGCTCTGGAGCATGCGCCGGCCCATCTTCGGGCTGGGCACGGCCCAGGTGCTGGCCTGCGCGGCCCTGCTCTGGCTGGCGGCCTGGGCCTGTGGCGTGCCGTGGATCACCGCGCTGGTGGCGGCGCTGGGGCTGGCGCTCTCGTCCACCGCCATCGCGCTGCAGACACTGGCCGAGCGCAACCTGATGCGCACGAACAGCGGGCAGAAGGCGTTCTCCATCCTGCTCTTCCAGGACGTGGCGGCCATCCCCATCCTGGCGCTGCTGCCGCTGCTGGGCGCGGCCGCGCTCGGGGCCGGCGGGGGCGCGGCGGCCGCGCACCATTCGCCCGCCGACATGGCGCTGGAGGCCGCCAAGATCGTCGGCGTGGTGGCCGGCATCGTGCTGGGCGGGCGGCTGGCGCTGCGGCCGCTGCTGCGCTGGATCGCGCGCAGCAACACGCCCGAGATCTTCACCGCCGCGTCGCTGCTGCTGGTGGTGGGCATCGCCTACCTGATGGTGCTGGTGGGCCTGTCGATGGCGCTGGGCGCCTTCCTCGCCGGCGTGCTGCTGGCCGAGAGCGAATACCGGCGCGAACTGGAGGCCGACATCGAGCCCTTCAAGGGCCTGCTGCTGGGCCTCTTCTTCATGGCCGTGGGCATGTCGATCGACTTCGGCGTGCTGATGCGCTCACCCGGGCTGATGGCGCTGGTGCTGGTGGGCTTCCTGGCCATCAAGGCCGTGGTGATCTACACGCTGGCGCGCGTCACCGGCACGCCCTACCAGGAGCGGCCGGTGTTCACGCTGCTGCTGGCGCAGGGCGGCGAGTTCGCCTTCGTCGTCTTCCAGGCCGCCGCCACGGCGGGCGCGCTGCCGTCCGAGACGGCCTCGCTGCTGATCGGCGCGGTGGCGCTGTCCATGCTGCTGTCGCCGCTCCTGCTGGTGCTGATGGACCGGGTGCTGCTGCGCCGCTACGCCACGCTCAAGATCGAGGTGCCGGCCGAGGCCGAGATCTCCGAGCCGCAGCAGGCGCCGGTCATCATCGCGGGCTTCGGCCGCTACGGGCAGATCGTGGCCCGCACCATGCTCACGCAGGACATCGCCACCACCGTGCTGGACCACAGCGTGGAGATGCTGGAAGTGGCCCACACCTTCGGCTACCGCGTCTTCTACGGCGACGCCACGCGGCTGGAGCTGCTGCGCATCGCCGGCGCCGCGCAGGCGCGCATCCTGGTGGTGGCGGTGGACGACGTCGAGCAGTCGGTCAAGATCGCCGCGCTGGCGCGCTCGCATTTTCCGCAGCTCACCGTCGTGGCGCGGGCGCGCAACCTGGCGCACTGGAACGCGCTGCGCGACCTGGGCGTGGAGCATGTCGAGCGCGAGCTGTTCGAGTCCAGCCTGAAGACCGCGCGCACGGTGCTGGAGCTGATGGGCATGCCCGCGCAGGAGGCGCTGCACGTGGCCGACCGCTTCCGCACCCACAACACCGACCTGGCCAACCTCATGTATCCGCACCACAAGAACCGCGAGAAATTCATCGCCGTGGCGCGCCAGGGGCGGCAGCAATTGCTCGAACAGATGGTCAAGGAACGTGCCGAGGCCAAGGCCCGCGCCGCGCAGGAAAAGGCGAACGAGGAAGAAATTAAAAGTAATGCAAACAATTCTCAATAGAATTCACACCGTGCCACGTCCGTCCACGTAGCCGCATGCTGGCTGCGTGCGGTGGCGGGAGCGGATGGCGCTCCCGTTTCCATCGCACGCATCCATCCATGTCCGCCACCCTCTCCTCCCCTTCTTTCGCCCCCGTTCGATCCACCCGCCGCCGCCCCGGCACCACCCGCTGGGCGCTGAGCCCGCTGGCCCTGTGCCTGGCGCAGGCCGCGCTGGCACAGCAGCCGCCCGAACCCGGCGCCGCCGCGCCGCAGCTGCAGGAAGTGCGCATCAACGCCAGCACCGAGAAGGACGTGGGCTTCGCCCCCACCGAGGCCCAGACCGCCGGCAAGGCGCCGATGCGCCGGCTGGAGACGCCGCAGTCGATCAGCGTGGTCACGCGCGAACAGATGGAGTCGCGCCAGATCACCAACCTGCAGCAGGCGCTGCAGACCGTGGCGGGCGTGAGCCCGGTCAACTACGGCCGGCGCGGCTTCGACGACGTCAACATCCGGGGCTTTCGCTCCACCGAATCCATCCTCATCGACGGCCTGGTGCAGAGCGCCGGCATGTGGACGCGCCTGAACCCCTACGGCTACGAGCGCTTCGAAGTGCTCAAGGGCGCCGCCTCGGTGCTCTACGGCCAGGTGCAGCCCGGCGGCATCGTCAACGCCATCAGCAAGCGGCCCAAGCGCGACGCCTTGAGCGAAGTGGGCGTGGAAGTGGGCAGCTACGGCCTGCGCACGCTGCAGGCCGACCTGAACCGCCCGCTGAACGAGTCGGGCAAGGCCGCGTTCCGCATCAACGCGCAGGTCTCCAACAGCGACGATCCGACCGACTTCGTCTATCGCCGCGACCGCTGGATCGCGCCGTCGCTGTCGCTGGACCTGGGCCCGCAGACCGACCTGGTGCTGTTCGCCACCTACAGCCAGAGCAACTGGCTGCGCCAGCAGGGCGTGACGCCCTACGGCACCTTGCTGCCCAACCGCAACGGCCCGGTGCGGACCACGCTCTTCACGGGCGACCCGAGCTTCGGCGGCTACGACATCGAGACCAAATCGCTGGGCTACGCGCTGGAGCACCGCTTCTCGCCCGCGCTCACGCTGCGCCAGAACGTGCGCTACGAAACCGAGAGCGGCGCCGGCAACCTGGTCGCCAACGGCGCGCTGCAGCCCAACCAGCGCCTGCAGAACCGCACCGCCACGCGCCAGTACATGGACGACGACATGCTGGCCACCGACACCTCGCTGCTGGCCCAGTTCGCCGCGCTGGGCGTGCAGCACCGGCTGGTCACAGGCCTGGACGCGCGCACCGGCAAGACCTGGCTGGGCCGCCGCAGCTGCCGCATCGGCGCGCTGGACCTGTTCAACCCGGTCTATGGCATGACGGCCACCTGCCCCACGGGCTACTCCAACGATGCGCCGGAGCGGCTCACCGTGGCGGGCCTCTACGCGCAGGACCAGATCAAGTTCGCCCCGCAATGGACGGCGCTGGTCGGCCTGCGCCGCGACTGGTCCAGGAACCGGATCGACGACCACGTCGCGCAGCAGCGCACGGTACAGAAGGACACCGCCACCACGCTCTCGGCCGGCCTGGTGCATGAATTCAGGCCCGGCTGGGCGGCCTACGTGAGCTACGGCGAATCCTTCCTGCCCGTGGCCGGCACCACGGCGGGCGGCACGCCCTTCGCGCCGGAAACCGGCAAGCAGTGGGAAACCGGCCTGAAGTACGAGGCGCCCGACCACGGCGTGACCGGCTCGCTCGCGCTCTTCGACCTGCGCCGCCGCAACGTGACGGTGAGCGACCCCGTCAACACCGGCTTCAAGATCGCCACCGGCGAGCAGCGCTCGCGCGGGCTGGAGCTGGAAGTGGGCGCCGACCTGCAGCGCAACCTGAAGCTCACGGGCTCCTACACCTACATCGACGCCAAGGTCACGCGGGACACCGACAGCACCCTGGTGGGCCGGCCGGCGCTGCCCACGCCGCGCCACACGCTGGCGCTCTGGGCCACCTACAAGCTGCCGCAGATGCCCCAGGTCACGCTGGGCGCGGGCGGGCGCTACGTGAGCGAGCAGCTCACCAGCTACCCCTTCAACCTGCCCGCCTACACCGTGGTGGATCTCTCGGTGGGCTACACCGGCCCCAACTACCGCATCACGGCCGGCGTCAAGAACGTGTTCGACCGGGCCTACTACGACGGCGCGATCAACGCCAACGTGGTCTCGCCCTCCATGCCGCGCAACTTCAGCCTGGGCCTGACGTACTTCTTCTGACCCGGCGACGCCATCGCCTGACGCAGCGCAAAGAGGTGGCGCGCGAGAAATGGCAAACTCGCGTGCTCCAGCGGCGGGCACTCCCCCCGGCACTCACCCCTGCCCGCCGCACCGCTACAGGAGCTCCCCCGATGCCTGCCCACTCCAACAACAAATACTCGGCCACGCTGCGCGCGCTGCACTGGACCATGTTCGCGCTCGTCGCGCTGGCCTACGCCACCATCAACCTGCGCAGCGTCTTCGAGCGCAATAGCGCGCCGCGCCTGCTGATGGTCGAGTCGCACTTCCTGCTGGGCATGCTGGTGCTGCTGCTGGTGGTGCCGCGCCTGCTGGCGCGCTGGCGCTCGCCGCAGCCACCCATCGCGCCGCCGCTCTCCGCGCCGCTGCGCATCGGCTCCCACATCGGCCACGCGCTGCTCTATGGCTTTCTCATCGCGCAGCCCCTGCTGGGCATGGCCTGCCGCCTGCTGGGCGGGCGCGGCATCGCCCTGCCCTTCACCGACGCCGTCATTCCCTGGCCCATCGAATGGGTGAACAAGGAATGGTCCGGCATTCTGGAAGAGGCCCACGAATGGCTGGGCACGGCCTTCTACTGGGTGATCGGCCTGCACATCGCAGCAGCGCTCTGGCACGCCTTCGTGCGCCGCGACAACGCGCTGCGGCGCATGTGGTGACCATTCACCGCGCGGGCCCGCTCATTCGCCCTCGTCGCTCTCCAGCATCTTGCGCAGCAGGAAATCGAGCGCCAGGCGCTCGGCAGGGTTGAGCCGACCGTAGGTGCTCTGGGTGATCTTGCGGGCGAACGGCTGCATCTTGCGCACGAGATGGCGCCCCTCGCTGGTCAGCTCGATCACCACTTTGCGCCGATCCACACGGTCGTGGTCCACGCTGATAAGGCCGCGCTGCTTGAGCCGATCGACCACGCCCCGGATGGTGGCCTGATCGATAACCGTCGCCTTGACCACCTCTGCGAGGGAGCTGCTGCCCTGGTCGTGCAGCGAGCACAGCACCACGAACTGCGCTGCCGTCAGTTGGGAGTCCGGGATGTACTCCTGGAACAGCGCCGTATGCCGCTGATAGACGCGGCGAAGCAAGTGCCCTACCTGTTCGGAGAACACATAACCCTCTTCCTGGCTATCGGTCTTGTTTGGCATGCAGCCATTGTAGGTAGCGCCCATGGCGAAGCTCTACGCAGCCCGGCCCACCATGGCGTATCAGACGGCCAGGTCGGTGGACTGGATGCGTCGCACGCCCGCCTTCTCCATTGCCTCCCAGGCCTTGGCCAATGAACCGTTGAGGTCGATGGCGCGGGTGGCGTCCTCAATGACATACACATTGAAGCCCAGCTTGCGGGCATCCAGCGCCGTCCAGGCGACGCAGAAGTCCGTGGCCAGCCCAGTGACATAGACGGTGTCGATGCCGCGGTCCTTCAGGTAGCCCGCCAGGCCAGTGCGGGTCTTGTGATCGGCCTCCTCGAAGGCAGAATAGCTATCGATGTCCTGCTGGAAACCCTTGCGCACGATGACCTGGGCCGTGGGAAGCTTCAGGTCCTTGCGCAGATCGGCATCGGCCGTGCCCTGGATGCAGTGGTCGGGCCACAGCACCTGGGTGCCGTAGGACAGCTGGATGGTCTCGAAGGGCCGCTTGCCGGGATGGCTGCTCGCGAAGGAGGCATGGTGGCTCGTATGCCAGTCCTGCGTCAGCACGATGTTGGCGAAGGCCAGGCTGATCCTGTTGATTACCGGCACCACCTCCGCGCCGCCCCCGACGGGCAGGGTTCCGCCATCGACAAAGCAGTTCTGGACATCGACCACGATCAGGGCCGAGCGGTCGTCGGGCTTCAGGCCCTGCGCCTGTGCCGCCAGCAGCTGCGACCCGAAGCCGAGCGCGGCTAGCTGGCCGATCAGTTGGCGGCGAGAGATAGCTTTCATGATGGCATCCTCATGGATCTGGCGGGCTCGCACCCGCCTTTGTTTGAAGAAAGACCCGCTGGCGCAGCATGCAGGGCTTGATCAGTCGAGCGCGCGGTTGCGCGATTCCACGTCCACGGCCCAGATGGAGAGCGCGCCGCCCACCAGCATCGCGGACAGTACGGCCAGCGCCAGCGTGAAATGCGTGGCCATGATGGGCGCAATGATGGCCGGCGCGAACAGGCCGCCAAAGCGCGCCACGGCACCCGCCATGCCCATGCCGCTGGCGCGCAGGTCGGTGGGATAGACCTCGGGCGTGAAGGCGTAGAGCGCGCCCCAGGTGCCCAGCAGCGAGAAGCTCATGAGCAGCGTGGAGCCGACGACCACCACCTGCGACGAGCCCAGGCTGTAGAGCATGCAGCCGACGGCGCTGAGCAGCAGGAAGCCGATCAGCGTGGGCTTGCGGCCCCAGCGCTCCACGCCATAGGCCGAAAGCGCGAAGCCGGGCAGCTGCACCAGCGCCAGCACTACCAGGAAGACCTGGCCGCGCATGAAGGCGAAGCCCTCGCTGCCGAGCTTGACAGGCAGATAGACGAAGACGCCGTAGTAGGCGATGGAGATCAGCGCCCAGGCCAGGAACAGCGCCAGGCTGCGGCGGCGCAGCTCGGCAGAGAAGAGCGAGAGCAGCGACTTGCGCTCCTGCTTCTCGGGCTGCAGCGGCGGGATCTGTGCGGAGTTGCCGTTGACCTTCGCCACACGTTCGAGCACCTGGCGCGCCTGGTCGGAGTTGCCGTTGCGATTCAGGTACATCGGCGATTCGGGAATGTAGAAACGCAGCACCACGCCGATCAGCGCCGGGATGCCGGTCACGAAGAAGATCACGCGCCAGGCGTCATTGCCCCAGGACACGGCCACCAGGGCCAGGATGGCCAGGAAGATGGTGCCGACGGCCCAGAACGATTCCAGCAGCACCAGCCAGCGGCCGCGGCGGTCGCTGGGCAGGAACTCGGCCATCATGGTGTAGTCCACCGGCAGCGTGCCGCCCACGCCGATGCCGGTGATGAAGCGCAGCACCAGCAGCCAGGCGAACTCGGGCGCGAAGGCCGACGCCACGCCGGCGCAGGCATCAATCACCACAGCCATCATCAGCACAGGCCGGCGGCCGATGCGGTCGGCCAGGCGGCCGAAGACGAAGGCACCGATCAGCATGCCGATGAAGAAGAAAGTGCCGGTCTGCAGCGCCTCGGGCACCGTCTTGCCGAAGGTCTTGGCAATGGACGGCGCACTGAAGCCGATGGACAGCACCTGCATGGCATCGGCCAGCCAGACCAGTCCGAAGATCACGAAGAGCCGGTACTGAAACCGGCCGACACCCGCTGTTTGGATGCCTTTTTCCACCGAAACAAATGAAGATGACATGGAAACTCCTTGGTTGTTCATCGCCTACCCGTTGATTCCTCGTTCCGGCAAGGCGCGCTGGCATGCCCTGCCTGAAAACCTCTGGCGCAAGCGGTCCCGTCGGCCCTTGGGGAAGGGTCGTTCAAGAAAACCGCTTATTCGCTATGGCCGTCCGGCGCCGGGGCGCCGCGGTGGCACCCAGCCGGTTCCGGCGTCAGATCGCTGTCAGGCGCAGGCCGGTGCTGCGCCTCGCCGCTGCCCGGACGCCGCCGGGCCCGCCCGGCTCACGGCGCCGCATGCGCCGCGGCACGCAGCCGTCTAATAGTGGTTGTCGTATCGTCTGGCCACGCTTTTTCCTCCGGTGCAAATCTCGTGCGCAGATAGCCGAGCAGATCGGCGATCTGCCGGTCGTCCAGGCTGTCCCTGAAGCCCGGCATGTAGCCCAGGGCATCGTCGGCGGGTGTCTGTATGCCGTTCAGGATGACCTGGACCAGGTTGTCTGGCGTCGCGGCATGCAGGTTGGTGTTGAGCCCCAGCAGCGGCTTGACACCGAAGAGGGTCGGGCCGCTGCCTGCCTCATGGCAAACCGCGCAGGCGTTCTGGTAGATGCGTTCGCCGTTGACGTGTCGATCCAGGGTCCCGGTGGGAGGTGGATGCGGCGCAAGCACCGGCGCGGCGACTGCCATCGGCGCGGCTGCGGCCTGCCGGGCCTGGCCCGGCAATTCCATCAGGTAGGTAGCCATGGCACGCACATCGGCATCGGGCAGCTCGGCCAGGCCGTGGATCACGGGGGCCATGGGCCCTGCGGCCACGCCGTGGCGTGCGGAGAAGCCGGTGCGCAGGTACTGGTACAGCTCTTCGCGGTTCCAGGGCAGCTTGCCTCCAGCCAGCTGGTTGAGTCCTGGGGCGCTCCAGCCCTCAGCCTCTCCGCCCTCCAGGTAGTGGATGCCGCTCTTCTCGGCACCCAGCGCGTTGCGCGGCGAGTGGCAGGCCGCGCAGTGGCCCGCCCCCTCCACCAGATAGGCGCCCCGGTTCCATTCGGGGCTGCGGGCAGGATCCGCCTTGAACGGCGTGGCGTCATGAAACAGCAGGTTCCAGCCGGCCATGGCCGGACGCAGGTTGTACGGGAAGGCGAGCTTCGTCTCGGGTGCCCGGGCCTTCACAGCGGGCTGGGACATCAGGTAGCCGTACAGCGCCTGCAGATCGCCGTCGCTGAGCTTGGCGAAGGCCGTGTACGGAAAGGCCGGGTAGAGCTGGCGCCCATCCTGGTGGATGCCCTGGCGCATGGCGCGCTCGAAGGCCGCGTACGACCAGCGGCCGATGCCGGTTTCCGTGTCGGGCGTGATGTTGGTCGAGTAGATGATGCCGAATGGCGTCTCCAGGCCCAGCCCTCCTGCGTTCGCCGCACCGCCGGGCGCGGTGTGGCACACGACGCAGTCCCCGGCCGCGGCGACGAGGCGCCCGCGCTCCAGGGCCTGCGGCGAATAGAGCGACACATCGGGCCCGGCGGTCAGCGGCAAGGCCGGCTTCAGCGGCCACACCATGGCTCCCAAGCCCGCGATGGTGGTGATGCCGGCCGCCAGCCAGCCCAAGCCGCGGCGCAGTGCTGGTCGGGCCAGGGCTCGGTTGCCAGAGCCCGCCTCGCCGGCCAGCGCCAGGCGCAATTGCTCGGGCTGGAAGGGCACTTCGCGCAGGCGCACGCCCGTCGCATGACGGATGGCATTGGCAATGGCGGCGGCAGCAGGCAAAGTGGCGACACCATTCAAGTCCAGCTGACCATGGCGGATCAGGGCCGCTTCGCCCGCATTGCCGGCCAGCAGTTGGCCGCGCGCGGCCGGTGCCTCGGCAGCGCCGGCAGAGCTGCCCCATGCGTCGAAAGCCGCAGGTACGCCCAGCAGCCGGCGCGCGCCGGCCAGCCATTGCGCATCCTGCTGCACGACTTGCGTGTGCAGGCCTGCGCCCTGCGCGGCCTGCAGATGCTGGCTGTCGTGACCCGCGACCACGCGGGTGACCTCGATCTCGCCGGTCTGCGGATGCACGGCCACCTCGGCCACCCAGGCGCTCCAGGCCGTGCGGTCCCGGCCCTCGGCATCGAGGGTCTGCAGTTGGGCAGTGGCAAAGCCGCGGCCACGCAGGCGACCATCGGTGCCCAGGGCGGCATCGGGCCACGCGGCCTCCTGGGCCACACGCGCAGCCAGCTCACGCGCAGGCCCCTCGGGCAGATGGCGCAGGCGCCAGTCCAGCGGATCCCGCCCCAGTTCCAGCGCCTGTTCATGCCACAGGCTTTCATGGGCGAAAACCTGGGCCGCGTTGAGTTCGTCCACACCGGCCTGTGTGAGGCCGGTGGCGGCCGGGCCCGACTGCACAGAGCCTGCGCCCAGCACCGTGGCGCGGCCCGCGGCGCGGGCCCGTGCAGGCTGAGCCAACAGCCGCGCGCAGCTGGGACGCACGGCCCAGGGCCGTTCGGACGCGAAGGCCAAGGCAGGTGGCGCCACTGCCGTTGTCTCGGCATCGGTCGGCCGCAAAGCGGTACCGTCAGCGGCAGCAGCAGGCACTGCCATGGGCTGCAATGCCAGCGCCGGCGCTTCGATGCACACGTCGCACGCCACGCTGACGGGCCGGCCCACGGCCTGGGACAGCAGCGCCGCATCGGCGGCCGCGTCCATCAACGCAAGCGAGTGCGACGCGTGCCCTTCCAGCTGCAGCACCTGTACGGACCGCAAGGAGCACTGCAACAGCTCGGCGATCTCGCCGACCACCATGGCCTGCACGTCAGGGGCGCAGCGGGGCAGCCACAGGCTGGTGCGGCCATCTAGGTACCACGCGATGGCCTGCGCGCCTGCCGGCCGATCGGCCTGGGGAGCTCGCCAGACGAAAGCCTCGCCACCGGCTGCGCGGACGCGGCCATCGCACCACGGCGTTCCGGCATCGGCGCCGTGCCAGTGGGGCGCGAGGCCGGCGGCCGCCTGGCGCGCGTGGACGGGTGACATGGCGACCACGCCGAGGAAATTCCTGTACTGCACCGCGGCGACCACACCGGACATGGCGCGTGCCTCGTCCAGCCGCGCACCGATCAGTTGGGTACCCTGGTACCGCAGCCCGTCCCAGCCCATCTGCGGCGGCCGGACGGCCAGACCATGCAGCAGCTCTGCAGGCAGTGCCACTGCGTCAGCGGACGAGGGCATGGCGACGGAAGGGGCCTGCAGGTTCACGGCCGGGCCTCCTGCGCTTCAGGGGGCACGGACAGGCTGGAGCGGCCTGCACGCAGCTGCACCGCACGCAGCGCGGCCTGCACGATCTCCACATGCGTGCCGCAGCGGCAAAGGTTGTGATGCAGCTCGTTGCGCAGCTCCTGCTCGGTGGGCTGGGGGTTGCGGCGCAGCAGGGCTTCGACGGTCATGACCATGCCGTTGAGGCAGTAGCCGCACTGGGCGGCCTGGCAGTCGATGAAGGCCTGCTGCGTGGGGCCGGGGCTGCGGCGCGAACCGAGCCCCTCGAGCGTGCTCACATCGCGGCCGACAGCCGCCTGCACGGGAATCACGCAAGAGCGCGCTGCCACGCCGTCGATCAACACGGTGCAGGCGCCGCACTCGCCCAGGCCGCAACCGTACTTCGGCCCGTTCAGTTCCAGATCATTGCGCAGCACATGCAGGAGCGCGGTGCCAGGCGCAGCTGGCACTTCGCACTCGCGCCCGTTCACCCGCAAACGGATACCTGCAGGAATGGCCGCGGTGCTGCTGGATCTGACGGGAACAGGGCTTTTCATGAGGGACGTTCGGCTGCGGGATGGGAGATCGGGGGGCTCAGGCGGTGGCCGCGACCTTGGGTTCCACCAAGGGCACGTTGAACACGTCGTAGCCGAAGCACCAGGACGGATCTTCGTTCGTGCGCAGCCAGGTGTTGTCGTGCGAGATGCGCTGAACCTTGCTGGCACGCTCGGCGCGGTTGGCTTCGTACAGAGCGAAGGCGAGTTCGTGGTTGTGCGCACCGACCTCCTTGAGGCAGCGTGCCAGCATGGCGCCGTCCTCGATGGCCATGGCCGCGCCCTGCGCCATGTGCGGCTTCATGGGATGGCAGGCATCGCCCAGCAGCACCATGCGGCCACGGCTCCAGAGCGGCAGCGGATCGCGTTCCAGCAGCGACCACTTGGTCACTTCGACGGTGGCATCGATCAGCGCCTGCACCGTGGGATGCCAGCCCGCGAAGGCTTCGCGCATCTCGTCCTTGCTGCTGGGCAGCCAGCGGTCGTTGAGGTCCCACTTCTCGACGGGCACACCGGTCACGTAGTAGAGCTCGTCCGCCTTGCCAGTGACGAAGTAGGTCATCATGTGGCGGTCATCGCTCCACCACTTCACGCACGCGTCGAAGGGCAGCATGCCGGCCTTGATCTCAGGCGTCGGAAACACGGCGCGGTGGGCCAGGTAGCCCGCGTATTTGGGCAGTTCGGGGCCGAGCAGTTCTTCGCGGATGCGGGAGTTCACGCCGTCGGCGCCGATGACGATGTCGGCCTCTTCCGTCGTGCCGTCAGCGAAGTGCATGACCACCACATCGCCACGGTCCTCCACCTGTGTGAGGAACTTGCCGTAGGCCATCACGCTGCCTGGCAGCGCATCGATCAGCAGCGCGTGGAAGTCGCCACGGTGCACGGTCAGGTAGCTGGCGCCGTATTCCTTGACAGCGTAGTCACCCAGCGGAATCTGGGCCAGCACATCGCCGGTCTGCCAATGACGGCTGTACCAGTAGTCGGGGTGCGAGCCCTGTTCGTTCAGCGCGTCCTCGATGCCGATGCGTCGCAGGATCTTCATCACGTTGGGCCCGACGTGGATGCCGGCACCCAGGCGCGAGAAGCTGGGAGCCTGCTCGTAGACACGGACATTGAATCCTTCCTGCAGCAGCAGTTTGGCGGCAGCAGCGCCGCCGAGGCCGGCGCCGACGACGGCGATACGAGGGGATTGGGACACGTTTTCTCTCCTTGCGGGAATGTTGAAAGTCGGACGGATGGCCGTCGCTGCAGCTGGCTCCTGCCAGGGTCAAAGCACTATCCATGCCATGAAAAACACCACTTATTTAAGCGTGTGCACCCTATTGATTGATTCAAATCAAGCGCACCACAAAGCAGAAGAATAAATCTCATCGCGCTTTTTTTGGTGCGTTTCACGCACAAAATGAGTGCAAACCCCTAAGAAAACAGCGTTTGCCAGACGGCACGACTTTTGCAAAAATAGAGCGTATACACCCATCTGATCTTTATCAACGCGCGCATCCCGCGAACAAGGCAAAGCCATGACTCAGACATTCCGCATAGGCCAGATCGTCCCCAGCTCGAACACCACGATGGAGACCGAAGTGCCGGCCATGCTGCAGGCCCATTCCACGCTGCGTCCGCAGGACCGCTTCACCTTCCACTCCAGCCGCATGCGCATGAAGAAGGTCCAGAAGGAAGAGCTCGCAGCCATGGATGCAGAGAGCGACCGCTGCGCGCTGGAACTGAGCGACGCGCGCGTGGATGTGCTGGGCTACGCCTGCCTCGTGGCCATCATGGCCATGGGCCGCGGCTATCACCGCGTGTCGCAAAAGCGCCTGACCGAGCGCACCGAAAGCAACGGCGCCACTGCCCCCGTGATCACCAGCGCGGGCGCGCTGGTCGAAGCACTGAAGGTCATGGGTGCGAAGAAGATCGCTCTGGTGGCGCCCTACATGATTCCGCTGACCCAGCTGGTCATGGACTACATCGCCGCCGAGGGCTTCGAGATCGTGGACTGGCGCGCGCTGGAGATACCCGACAACCTCGAGGTCGGCCGACACGATCCCGCCAAGCTGCCCGGCATCGTCGCCGGCATGAACTACGCCGACGCCGACGTGATCGTGCTCTCGGCCTGCGTGCAGATGCCCTCGCTGCCGGCGGTGGCCCAGGTAGAGGCAGCGACCGGCAAGCCCGTGCTCACGGCCTCCATCGCCACCACCTACGCCATCCTCAAGTCACTGGGCCTGGACCCGGTGGTACCGGGCGCAGGCGCGCTGCTGTCGGGCGCCTACCCCTACGACAACGCCGCCAAGGTCTGAGGAGCATCCGCATGAGCCAAGACACCAGCACCCTCCTCTACGGCGGCCATGTGCACGCCAACGGCATCCGCCAACACTACCTGCGCTACGGCGGCGCCCAGGGCCAGCGCGCAGGGCGCGACGCCGTCATCCTGATCCCGGGCATCACCAGCCCGGCAGTGACCTGGGGCTTCGTCGCCGAGCACCTGGGCCGCGAGTTCGACACCTATGTGCTGGACGTGCGCGGGCGCGGCCTCTCATCGTCCGGCCCGGGCCTGGATTACGGCCTCGACGCTCAGGCTGCCGACGTGGCCGCGCTCGCTGAGGCCCTGGGCCTGCAGCGCTGGGCATTGGTAGGCCACTCCATGGGCGCGCGCATCGCCGTACGTGCTGCACGCAGCCAGCCGGACGGACTCACGCGCCTGGTGCTTGTCGATCCGCCCGTATCCGGCCCCGGCCGCCGCTCCTACCCGGCCGCCCTGCCCTGGTACGTGGATTCCATCCGCCAGGCCACGCAGGGCATGGATGCCGAGGCCATGCGCGCCTTCTGCCCCACCTGGACCGATGAGCAGCGCCAGCTGCGCGCCCAGTGGCTGCACACCTGCTATGAGCCTGCGATCGTGCAGAGCTTCGAGGACTTCGGCCGCGACGACATCCACGCCGACCTGCCCCGGATCGCGCAGCCCATGCGGCTCGTCACCGCCGAGCGCGGCGACGTTGTGCGCGCCGAAGACGTGGCCGAGTGGCAGGGCTTGGCGCCCCAAACACAGCACGTGCGCGTGCCACAAGCCGGCCACATGATCCCCTGGGACAACGAGGCCGGCTTCTACGCCGCGCTGGGCGACTTCCTGGGGTCGCGGGTGGACTGACGGCGATCCGGCCCGGATCGCCTCTTGCTTGACCTCTCTCATACCTTCATCGCGACACCAAGGAGACGCACATGTCCGTCAGCGATACCGATCTGATCCAAGCCTGGAAACAGGTGCTCATGCTGTCCCGGCTCGAAGCTGGGCAAACCGTCACCGTGCTCACCGGCGCAGACACGCACCCGCAGACGCTGCGCTGCGCCATCGCCGCCGCCAGCGACATGGGGGCACGCGTCAACCGGCTGGACCTGCCGCCCGTCAACGCCGAAAAGTCGCTCAGTCGCGATTCGCTCGCCTACCTGGGAACGACGCCGCTGACAGGCAACCCAGCCGCCATCGCCGCGCTCAAGGCCAGCGACCTGGTGCTGGACCTCATGACCCTGCTCTTCTCGCCAGAGCAGCACGAGATCCTGCAGACCGGCACCAAGATTCTGCTGGCCGTGGAGCCGCCCGAGGTGCTCTGCCGCCTCGTGCCCACCGAGGGTGACCGCGCGCGCGTGCAGGCCGCGTCGAAGCGCATCGAGGCCGCCAAGCAGATGCGCATCACCTCGGTGGCCGGCACCGATCTGCGCTGCCGGCTGGGCGAGTTCCCCGCCATCTGCGAATACGGCTTCGTGGACCAGCCCGGCCGCTGGGACCACTGGCCCAGCGGCTTCGTGCTGACCTGGCCCGACGAAGGCCAGAGCAACGGCCGCGTGGTGCTGGACCGCGGCGACATCCTGCTGCCCATGAAGGACTATGTGACCGAACCCATCGAACTCACGATCGACCAGGGCTACGTCACGCGCATCAGCGGCGGCCTGCAGGCCGAGATCCTCAAGGAATACATGGCCGCCTACGAAGACCCGGAGGCCTACGCCGTCTCCCACGTCGGCTGGGGCCTGCAGCCCCGCGCCCACTGGTCCATGCTGGGCCACTACAACAAGGAAACCCACATCGGCATGGACGCCCGCGCCTTCGAAGGCAACTTCCTCTGGTCCATGGGCCCCAACAACGAAGCCGGCGGCAGCCGCACCACGGCCTGCCATATCGACATACCCATGCGCCACTGCACCGTGGCGCTGGACGGCACGCCCGTGGTGATCGACGGCGTAGTGCAGGACGAACAAGGACTGGCGCGTGCCGCCAGAAGATCCCAGCAAGGCAAGGACATCGCATGACGAACCCCATCACCAGCGCCCAGGACATCCCCGCCGCAGGCGTGCAGGGCGACATCTCCGCCTACGCCCGCCAGGGCTTCGGCACGCCGCTGCCGCTCAAGGCGCCCTTCGGCCTGCTCATCATCGACTTCGTCAACGGCTTTGCCGACCCGGCGGTGTTCGGCGGCGGCAACATACCCGGAGCGATCGCCCGCACGCGCGGCCTGCTGGCCCACGCGCGCGAACGCGGCTGGCCGGTGGCGCACAGCCGCATCGTGTTCTCGGACGACGACGCGGACAGCAACATCTTCTGCCTGAAGGTGCCCGGCATGCTGACGCTGAAGGAGGACAGCCCGGCCAGCGCCATCGTGCCGGAGCTGGCCCCCGCGCCCGGCGAGTACGTTGTGCGCAAGAGCACGCCCTCGGCCTTCTTCGGCACCATGCTCGCACCCTGGCTGGCCCAGCGCGGCGTGCAGACGCTGGTGGTGGCAGGCTGCGTGACCAGCGGCTGCGTGCGCGCCAGCGTGGTCGATGCCATGCAGTCCGGCTTCCGTCCTCTGGTGGTGGCAGACTGCTGCGGCGACCGCGCCCTGGGTCCGCACGAGGCCAACCTGTTCGACATGGCGCAGAAGTACGCGGCCGTGATGCCCCTCGACCAGGCCCTGGCCGACACCGACGCGCTGGAAAAACGCTGAACAAGCCCCTGGCATGCCCGATCGCGTGCCAGCGAAGACCGCCACCCCATGAACCTTCCCCAGCCCCAAGCCCTGCACGCGCAGCTGCTCGATCGCACCGACGCCCTGCTCGTGCTGCGCCAGCCGGTAGCGCCTCCACCACCCGCACCGGGGCAGCCGGGCTCGGCCACCAATTACGTGCCCGCCGCGCCAGAAATCTTCGTGGCCGTGCTGGCCGACGCCGATGCGCCGCAGGGCTGGCGCGCCCTGGCCTTCAACGGCCATGTGGACCTGGGCACGGGCATCCGCACGTCCCTGGCACAGATCGTGGCCGAAGAGCTCGAAGTGCCGCTGGACCAGTTGGACATGGTGCTGGGCCACACGTCCGCGTCGCCCAACCAGGGGCCGACCATCGCCAGCGCCAGCATCCAGATTTCCGCCGTGCCGCTGCGCCGCGCCGCCGCCCAGGCGCGCGAACAGCTGCTGGCGCTGGCCGCCGCGCACTGGGGCGTCGCCGCCGACCAGCTGCAGGCCCGCGACGGCCTGGTGCGCTTCGCCGATGAAGGCGATGCGCGTACGCTCCATTACGGGCAGTTGCTGCAGGACCAGCAACTGCACCTGCCGCTTGCAGCGCCCGAGCAGGCAGTCAAGCTCAAGCCCGCCAGCGACTACCGGCTGGTAGGCCGCGGCGCTGCGCGCGTGGACATCCCCGCCAAGGCCACCGGGGAGCTGAGCTTCGTGCACGACGTGCGCGTGCCAGGCATGCGCCATGGCCGCGTCGTGCGCCCGCCGCACCCGGGCCGCGACGGCGGCGGCTTCATCGGCCGCTGCCTCGTCGCGGTGGACCATGCCTCGGTCGTCCACCTGCCGGGCAATGTGCAAGTGGTCGCCGAGGGCGACTTCGTCGGCGTGGTCGCCGACCGCGAGGAGCAGGCCATCGCAGCCATGCGCGCGCTGCGCGTGCAGTGGCGCCCGGTGCCACCCGCCCCCGACCTGAGCGACCTGGCCGGCGCCATCCGCGCGAACCCGGCGCAGCGCCGGGCGCTGGTGGACGAAGGCGACGTGGATGCGGCCTTCAAGGGGCTGGAGACCGCCGCCGTGCTGGAACGCAGCTACGTCTGGCCCTACCAGATGCATGCCTCCATCGGCCCGTCCTGCGCGGTGGCCGACTTCCAGCAGGGCCGGCTCACAGTGTGGGCCGGCACGCAGAACCCGCATATGCTGCGCACCGACCTGGACCGGCTGCTGCAGCTGGGCGAGGACCGCATCGAGGTCGTGCGCCTGGAGGCCGCGGGCTGCTACGGCCGCAACTGCGCCGACGACGTCTGCGCCGACGCCGCCCTGCTCTCCATGGCCGTGGGCGCACCCGTGCGCGTGCAGCTCACGCGCGAGCAGGAGCACCAGTGGGAGCCCAAAGGCACGGGCCAGCTCATGGACGTGCGCGCCGCCATCGGCCGCGATGGCAGCCTGCAGGCCTACGACTTCGCCGTGCGCTACCCCTCCAACGATGCGCCCATGCTGGCACTGCTGCTCACTGGCCGTGTGCCGGGCCAGCCGCGCACGCTGGAGATGGGCGACCGCACGGCCGTGCCGCCCTACCGCTACGCCAGCCGGCGCATCGCCTGCCACGACATGGCGCCGCTGGTGCGCTCCTCCTGGCTGCGCGGCGTGTCGGCCCTGCCCAACTCCTTCGCCCACGACTGCATGATCGACGAACTGGCCCATGCCACCGGCGCCGATCCCGTGGACTACCGGCTCCGCCACCTCGACGACCGGCGCGCCATCGAACTAGTCGAAGCCACGGCCCGCCATGCGGGCTGGCAGTGCGGCGGCCCGGGCACCAGAGGAGTGCCCGGCGCAGACGGCCTGCTGCGCGGGCGTGGCGTGGCCTATGCGCGCTACGTCCACAGCCGCTTTCCCGGCTTCGGCGCGGCCTGGGCCGCCTGGGTCATAGACATCGAGGTCAACCCCGCCAGCGGCCGCATCGCCGTGCGGCGCGTGGTGGTGGGCCAGGACACGGGCATGGTGGTCAACCCCGACGGCGTGCGCCACCAGATCCACGGCAACGTCATCCAGACCTTGAGCCGCAGCCTGATGGAACGCGTGGCCTTCGATGCCCAGGGCGTCGCAAGCCGCGAGTGGGGCGGCTACCCCATCATCGGCTTTCGCGACGTGCCGCCTATCGAGGTGGTGCTCATGCCCCGACAGGACGAACCGCCCATGGGTGCCGGCGAATCCGCCTCGGTGCCGGGCCCGGCCGCGCTGGCCAACGCGCTTTTCGACGCTACGGGCCAGCGCTTCTACCAGGCCCCGTTCACCCCGGATGCCGTGCGCGCCGTGCTCGAAGGCTGACGGTGGAGGCCACGGACCTCGACAGCCTGGTGCTGCGCACAGCGAACAGCTGGCTGCAGGCCGGCATTCCCGCCTGGCTGGTGAGCGTGGCGCGCACCTGGGGCTCGTCGCCCCGGCCGCCGGGCTCGCTCATGACCCTGAACGCTCACGGTGAGGTGGTGGGTTCGGTCTCGGGCGGCTGCATCGAGGACGACCTGATCCGCCGCGTGCAGCAGGCCGCGCAGGCGCCGTCGCCATCGTTTTGGACTGCGGCCGTGCCCGAAGTGCTTCGCTACGGCATCTCGGCGGATGAGGCCCACCGCTTCGGCCTGCCCTGCGGCGGCACCATGGAACTGGTGATGGAACCCCTGCAGCCCCACAGCCGGCTCCCCGAGTTGCTGGACGCCTGCGCGCAGCGGCGTTACGTGGAGCGCACGCTGCATCTGGCCACCGGCAATGCGCTGCTGCGCGAAGTGCCGCACGGCGCGGCGCCGCAGCTGGATACCGAGCGCTTCGTGGCATGCTTCGCCCCGGCCGCCCGCCTGGTCGTCATCGGCGCGGGCGATACGGCGTTCTACGTGTGCCAGATCGCACTGAGCGTCGGTTTCGACATCGTGCTGAGCGATCCGCGCCTGGAGCGGGCGCCCGCCTGGGCGCAGGGGCGCATCGCCTTCACGCGCGAGATGCCCGACGACATAGTGCTGGCCCTGCGGGAAGACGCCAGCACGGCCGTGCTGGCGCTGAGCCACGACCCGAAGCTGGACGACCTGGCCCTGATCGAGGCCTTGCGCTCACGGGCCTTCTATGTCGGCGCCATCGGATCACGCAACAACAGCGCGCGGCGGCGCGAGCGGCTGCAGCAGCACTTCGGCCTGAGCGACACCGAGATGGATCGCCTGCATGGCCCCGCCGGCCTTTTCATCGGCAGCAGGACGCCGGCCGAGATCGCGCTCTCGATGATGGCCGAGGTAGTCGCGGCGAAGAACGGCGCACTCGTAGCACCTGCCTTCGTCCAGCAGACCCCGCGGCCCCTCTACGGATGAAGGCAAGTCCGCGCCCGCAGTCGATCAGTCCACGCTGGCGCCGGATTCCTTCACTACCTTGCCCCACTTCACGCTCTCCTTCTGGATGAAGGCGGCGAACTGGTCGGGCGTCTCGCCGGCGGCTTCGGCGCCCTGCTCGGCGAGCTTCTTCCTGATGTCCGGCTGGGCCAGCACCTTGACGATGGTGGCGTTGAGCTTGGCGACCACCGGCGCGGGCGTGCCGGCCGGCGCAAACATGCCGAACCACGAGGTGGCCTCGTAGCCGGGCACGCCGGCTTCGGCGATGGTCGGCACGTCGGGCAGTTCGGGCGAGCGCTTGGCCGTGGTCACGGCGATGGCGCGCAGTTTGCCCGAGCGCACGTGCTGGATGGCCGAGGGCATGTTGTCGAACATGATGGCGATCTGGTTGCCCAGCAGGTCCGTCACGGCCGGCGCGCTGCCCTTGTAGGGCACGTGCTGCATGTCCACCTTGGCCATGCTCTTGAAGAGTTCGCCCGAGAGGTGGATGGAGCTGCCGCTGCCCGAGGAGCCGAAGTTGATCCTGCCCGGATTGGCCTTGGCATAGGCGATCAGCTCCTGCACCGTCTTGAACGGCTGGGCCGGGTTGGCAACCAGCAGGTTGGGCACGTTGGCCACGCGCGTGAGCGGCGCGAAGTCCTTGATCGGATCGAAGGGCATCTTCTTGTAGAGCGCCGCGTTGATGGCGTGCGTGCCCACCGTGCCCATGAAGAGCGTGTAGCCGTCGGCCGGCGCCCGCGCGGCCAGCTGGCCGCCGATGTTGCCGCCCGCGCCGGCGCGGTTGTCCACCACCACCGGCTGGCCCAGCTCCGCGCCCATGCCCTGGGCGACGACGCGCGCCAGGATGTCGGTGGTGCCGCCGGCCGCGAAGGGCACGATGATGGTGATGGTCTTGCTCGGGAACGCGCCTTGCGCCGCGGCCAGGCCGGGCAGGAGCGCGCAGGCGGCTGCAGCGGCTGCGGCGGCGATCAGCCCGCGGCGCGGGATCGGGGAGTGGCAAAGGGTCATGGCTTGTTTCCTCTATCTCTTCTTTCTTCTATGGGGATGGCGGTGCAGGCGGCGGCGGGCACGTGGCCCGCAAGCTCATTCCTGCACGATGGACGACGGGTGGTTGGCCAGCGGAGTCACCTTGATCTGCATGTAGGGAAAGAGCGGCAGGCCGCTCAGCAGGGTGTGCAGCTCGTCGTTGCTCGCCACGTCGAAGATGCTGACGTTGGCGTATTCGCCCACCACGCGCCACAGGTGGCGCCACTTGCCTTCGCGCTGCAGCTGCTGCGAATATTCCTTTTCCCTGCGCTTGATCTCGTCGGCCACTTCGGGCGCCAGGGTGGACGGGATCTGCACGATCATCTGAACCATGAACAGCATGGGAATCTCCTTCGAAGGTTGATGGAAAGTCGGGCGGCCGCGCCGCCCCGGGGAAAACTCAGAGATGCGGCCAGATCAGCATGGTGGCCGCGTAGATGGCGCCCACCAGCAGCATGGAGACCACGGTGTAGCCCATGATGTCCTTGAGCTTGAGCTTGGACAGCGCCAGCGCGGGCAGGATCCAGAAGGGCTGGACCAGATCGTTCCAGCCGTTGCCCAGCATCACCGACATGGCGGTCTGCGCCTGCGATGCGCCCAGCGTGCGGGCCGCGTCGATCATGAACGGGCCCTGCAGCACCCAGTGGCCGCCGCCCGAGGGCGCGAAGAAATTGATGACGAAGGAACTGACGAAGCCCCAGAGCGGCAGCGTGGCCGCCGTGGAGATGTTCACGAACACGTGGGCGATGGATTCCACCAGGCCCGAGCCGTGCATGATGGCCATGATGCCGGCGTAGAAGGGGAACTGCAGGATGATCCCGCCGATGGTCTTCACGCCCTCGTTGACCTTCTCCACGTACTTCATCGGCGTGCCCAGCAGCAGCACGCCGAGGAACAGGATGAAGAAGTTGATCATGTTCAGGTCGAGGTTGCCGCCCTTGATGAAGTGCATCGCCACATAGGCCATGCCGCACAGGCCGATCAGCAGGCTCAGCACGCGGCTGTGGTTCAGGCGGTACGCCAGCGTCTTCTCGTCGCCCAGCAGGCCTTCGGCGCTGGCGGCGGGCTTGGCATCCGCCACGGTGGCCGGGTCCAGCTCGATCACGGTCTCGCCGCGCTTGGGGTGCATGGCGGCATTGAGCAGCGGCAGCGTGACCAGCACGGCCAGGCTGGTGAGCAGGATGGGCGCGGAGAAGATGGTCTGCGTGAGCGGGATCAGGCCCATGCTGCCCTCGAACGCGTGGCCCTTGGTGGAGATGAGCACCGGGATCGTCGCCGAGAAGCCCAGGCTGTACATGGTGAAGCCGGTATAGGCCGAGGCGATGATGAGCGGGTAGTGCACGCCCTTCACCTTCAGCGCCAGCTTGCGCGCCATGATGCCGCCGATCACCAGGCCGAAGCCCCAGTTGAGGTAGCTGCCCACGCCGCCCACTATTGTTGCGACGATGATGGCCTGGTGCGGCGTGTGCACGCGCGCCGCGATGCGGTCGAGAAAGCGGTCCACGATGGGCGCGGTGGCCAGCACGTAGCCCATCACCAGGATCACCGCCATCTGCGTGGTGAAGGCCAGCAGGCTCCAGAAGCCCTTGCCCCAGTCCTGCACCACGGCGGCGATGGGGCGGCTCTCCACGCCGAAGGCCAGGGCCATGGTCAGCAGCGTGAGCAGGATCGCGAAGACGAACGGATCGGGCAGGTAGCGCCGCATCAGTTCGGTGAAGAAGGCGGTGATCTTTGACATGGGTTTTGTCTCTTTGATGTTGTGCGTTTGAGAGAAAGTGAGCGGAGAGGAAAACGGTGGCCGTCAGACGCCAGCGACGCCTACGGTCATGCCGCCGCAGACGTAGAGCACCTGGCCGGTGACGAAGCCGCTGCGCGCATCGAGCAGATAAGACACGGCATGCGCCACGTCGTCGGGCGTGCCCACGCGCTTGACGGGCACCGCGTCGATGATGGCCTGCGTGCGCGGCGCATCGGGCGGGTTGGCGCGGTCGAAGAGCTCGGTGCGGATGGGCCCGGGGCCGATGGCGTTGGCCGTGATGCCGTGGCGGCCCAGCTCCAGCGCCCACACCCGCGTCATGCCGATCAGGCCGGCCTTGGTGGCCGAATACGCGGTGCGCAGCTCCTTGCCCAGGGCGGCGCGCGAAGACATGTTCACGATGCGGCCGAAGCCGGCGGCCTGCATGCCCGGCAGCAGCGCCTGCATGCACTGCAGGCTGCAGCGCAGGTTCAGCGCCACGGCCAGGTCGAACTGCTCCAGCGTCTGCTCGGCCGCCTCGGCGGGCACCACGATGCCCACGTTGTTGACCAGCCGCGTGATGGGGCCGCCGGCCAGCGCCTGCTGCAGCGCACGCGCCGTCTCCGCAGGGTTGGACAGATCGGCCTGGATGCCGCCCGGCACGTGATCGACGCTGCGGTCGATGATGACCGGCTCGTAGCCGTCGGCGCGGCAGCGCTCGGCCGTCGCCGCGCCGATGCCGGCGCCGCCGCCGGTGATGAGGACGCGTTCGCGCACGGAAATGGAGGAGCTCATGGGAGTCTTTCAGGAAAACAGGGAACGCCGGCAGAGCGCGCTACAGGTAGCACTGCCCGTCCACATAGGCCTTGCGCCAGCGGGTGAGCGTGACCCGCTCGAACAGGCCGGCCGCATGGAACGGGTCGGACTCGATGAAGCGCAGCGCCTCCTCGCGCGAATCCAGCGCCACCACGTAGAGGCCGCCGCCCAGGTCCCGGCCGTCGTCGTCCAGCTTGGCGCCGCAGGCCAGCAGCAGGGCCTTGTGCTGGTCGAGGAACTCCAGGTGCGCGGCGCGGTGGGCCTGGCGCACCTGCTGGTGGCCGGGCTTGTCGAAGGTTTCGATGATGAAAGGCATGTCGGGTCCTTCAGGAAGACAGAAAGGCAAAGGCCGAGGCCGGGGCGCAGCGGGCCGGCCTACGCAGCAGCAGGCGCATGGAGAGGGCTCAGACCGTGGCGACGGGCGTCACGGGCGAGCCCACGGCGCCGGGCAGGTTCAGCGGCGGCGCGGTCAGCAGGAAGCGGTGGCGGCCGTGCCCGCGCAGCCAGCGGGCCAGCGGCGTGAGGTGCCAGAGCTCGCCCAGGTGCACGCCCAGCTTGAACAGGCAGTGCTCGTGCAGCGGCAGCGCCGCGCAGCAGGCCGGGCCCGGGCGCGCGGGCAGGCCTTCGACGGCGTAGTTGTCTGCGGCGAGGGCGGCGAGCTGGCTGTCGGTGATCCACTGCAGCAGCTTCTCGTCGCGCCCGTCGAGCACCGCGCAAGCGCCTTGCAGCACGGCCGGATCTGGATGCCGGCGCATGCCCAGCACCACGTCGGCGAAGCCGGTGTGCAGGCAGACGATGTCGCCGCGCTCCACCGCCACGCCGTCGGCTTCCAGCACGCGCATCAGCGTGTCGTAGCCGACCAGCGTGCGCGCGTCGCCCAGGTGGGCGCGCAGGTCGATCATCACGCCCCGGCCCTGCACGCCGGTGCGGGCCATGCCTTCGATGCCCAGGGCGTGGGCGGCCGAAGTGCTGGCAGAGGCAGCGCCGGGCGCACCGGATGCACCGGATGCACCGGACGCACCGGACGCACCCGGCACGCCGGTGTCGCGCACGTCCTGCGGGCCGACGATGTGGCGGCCGGCCGCGTAGCCGTTGTAGTAGAGCGCCTCGGGCAGGCCGTCGCCGTTGGCATCGAACATCGAGCCCGCATGCGCCAGGCTGTCCCACTGCGTGGAGTACTGCAGGTAGAGGATGGCCAGGTCGTCGGACATCACGTCGGTGCGGCCCGGCTCCAGCTCGGCCATCAGGCAGTTGAAGTTGACCAGCCCCTTGCGCAGCGTGGGCCGCAGCACGGGCGGATGGCGGTTGGGGTTGAGCGCGCTGCCGCCGGGGTAGTCCAGCGGCAGGCTGAGCGCGAAGCTCAGGCCTTCGCGCACCTCGGCCACGCCCTGCCGCACCTTCTCGGGCGTGAGCAGGTTCAGGCGGCCCAGCTGGTCGTCGGGCCCGAAGTCGCCCCAGTTGGAGCCGGGCGGGCGCTGCTTCCAGCGGGGGTTGGTGAGCGGGGAGGCTTCCATGGCGGCAGTGCCTACAGGGCTAGGCCGTCGGCAGGAAGGCGGCCAGCGCGGCCTCGAAGGCCTCGGGCGCTTCCAGGTTCGAGAGGTGCGAGGCCGGCACTTCGGCCAGCTGCGCGCCCGCGATGGCGGCCTGCATGGCCTGCGCGTCGGCCACCGTGGTGACCGGGTCGGCCATGCCGGCGATCAGCAGCGTGGGCACGGCGATGGCGTCGATGGCCGAGCGCAGGTCGGCCCGGGCCAGCGCTTCGCAGCAGGCGGCATAGCCTTCGGGCGGGGTGCCGGCGATCCAGCCCTGCGCGCGGCGCACCACGCCGGGCTGGGCGGCGGTGAAGGCTTCGGTGAACCAGCGCGCGGGCGACGAGGCCGCCAGCTCGGCCATGCCGGCCGCGCCCTTCTCGCGCACCATGGCGGCGCGGGTGGTCCAGCCATCGGCCGTGCCGATTTTGGCTGCGCTGTTGGCGACCACCAGGCGATCGAGCCGCTGCGGCGCGTTCACGCCCAGCCACAGGCCCGTGAAGCCCCCCATCGAGATGCCGCAGAAGCTGGCTTTTGCGATGCCCAGCGCGTCGAGCAGCGCGACCACGTCGCCGCCCAGCTGGTCGAAGGTGTAGGGGCCGGGCGAGGCCACGCTGGCGCCGTGGCCGCGCGTGTCGTAGCGCACCACGCGGTGGGTGCGGGCGAAACGTTCGGCCTGCGCGTCCCACATCTCCAGCGTGGTGCCCAGGGAGTTGGAGAGCACCAGGGCCGGCGCGTCGGCGGGCCCTTGCACCCGCACGCGGAAGCTGCCCGCAGCGGTCTTCAGCACTTCGTTCATGGACATGCCTGCGCCCCCGCTCACACGCGTTCCAGGATCACGGCGATGCCCTGCCCCACGCCGATGCACATCGTGCAGAGCGCGTAGCGCCCGCCCGTGGCATGCAGCCGGTTGACGGCCGTGGTGGCCAGGCGCGCGCCGCTGGCGCCCAGCGGGTGGCCCAGGGCGATGGCGCCGCCCCAGGCGTTCACGCGCTCGTCGTCGTCTTGCAGGCCGAGCATGCGCAGCACGGCCAGGCCCTGGGCGGCGAAGGCTTCGTTGAGTTCGATCACGTCGAGCTGTTCCAGCGTGATGCCAGTCTGCGCCAGCACCTTCTGGGTGGCGGGCGCGGGGCCGATGCCCATCACGCGCGGCGCCACGCCGGCCGTGGCCATGCCGACCACGCGGGCCTTCGGCGTGAGGCCGTGCCTGGCGGCCGAGGCTTCATCGGCCAGCAGCAGCGCGCAGGCGCCGTCGTTCACGCCGCTGGCGTTGCCGGCCGTCACGGTGCCGCCTTCGCGCACCACGCCCTTGAGGCGGGCGAGCGCCTCCAGGCTGGTGGCGCGCGGGTGCTCGTCCTGGTCCACCACGATGGCATCGCCCTTCTTCTGCGGGATGGTCACGGCGGTGATCTCGCGGGCCAGGTGGCCGGCCTGCTGGGCGGCCACGGCCTTGAGCTGGCTGGCCAGGGCCATGCGGTCCTGCGCCTCGCGCTCGATCTTGTAGTCATCGGCCACGTTCTCGGCCGTCTCGGGCATGGAATCGACGCCGTACTGCGCCTTCATCAGCTTGTTGACGAAGCGCCAGCCGATGGTGGTGTCATAGACCGCGTTGCTGCGGCTGAAGGCGGTTTCGGCCTTGGGCATGACGAAGGGCGCGCGGCTCATGCTCTCCACTCCGCCCGCGATCATCAGGCCGGCCTCGCCCGCCTTGATGGCGCGCGCCGCCGTGCCCACCGCATCCAGGCCGGAGCCGCACAGGCGGTTGATGGTGGCGCCGGGCACTTCCAGCGGCAGGCCGGCCAGCAGCGCGCTCATGCGCGCCACGTTGCGGTTGTCCTCGCCGGCCTGGTTGGCGCAGCCGTAGAGCACGTCGGCCACCGCGGCCCAGTCCACGTTCGGGTTACGCGCCATCAGCGCCTTGAGCGGGATGGCGCCCAGGTCGTCGGTGCGCACGCTGGAGAGCGCGCCGCCGTAGCGGCCGAAGGGCGTGCGGATGGCGTCGCAGATGAAGGCTTGCGAAGAGGTCATGGTGTGGTGTCTCCTTGAGGGGTTCAGGCGCGGCGGATGGGCAGGCCCACCAGGCGTTCGAGTTCGGCGTGCTCCAGGCCGGGCACGGCGTCGATCAGCGCCAGCCCGCCGGGCGTGCAGGCCAGCGTGGCGAGGTCGGTGTAGATGCGCTTGACGCAGCCGATGCCGGTGAGCGGGTAGCTGCATTGCGCAACCACCTTGGACTGGCCCTGCTTGGTCAGCAGATCCATCATCACCCAGGTCTGCTTGGCGCCGATGGCCAGGTCCATGGCCCCGCCCACGGCGGGAATGGCGCCAGGCTCGCCCGTGCTCCAGTTGGCCAAGTCGCCCGTGGCGCTGACCTGGAAGGCGCCCAGCACGCAGATGTCCAGGTGGCCGCCGCGCATCATGGCGAAGCTGTCGGCATGGTGGAAATAGGCGCCGCCCGGCAGCAGGGTGACGGGCTGCTTGCCGGCGTTGGTGAGGTCGTAGTCCTCCAGCCCTGCCGCCGGCGCCGGGCCCATGCCGAGGATGCCGTTCTCGCTGTGCAGGATGACCTCGCGGTCGGCCGGGATGTGGTTGGCGACCAGGGTCGGCTGGCCGATGCCCAGGTTGACGTACGCCCCTTCGTGGATGTCCTGCGCCACGCGGCGGGCGAGTTCATCCTTACTACGCTTTTGATAGCTGCTCACGCTGGTTCCTTCTGCGCTCAAGGCCGATTTCATGCCGATTTCTTGAAGCCCGCTGCCTGCGTGGCCGTGCGCTCGATGCGCACGATCTGGCTCACGAAGATGCCGGGGGTGACGATGGCTTCGGGGTCCAGCCCGCCCAGTTCCACGATCTCGTGCACCGTGGCGATGGTCTGCCTAGCGGCGGTGGCCATCACCGGGCCGAAGTTGCGCGCCGACATGCGGTAGGTCAGGTTGCCCCAGCGGTCGCCGCGCTCGGCCTTGACGAGGGCCACGTCGCCGTGGATGGGGTACTCCAGCACGTACTGCTTGCCGCCGATCTCGCGGGTTTCCTTGCCCTTGGCCAGCTCGGTGCCGTAGGCCGTGGGGCAGAAGAAGGCGCCGATGCCGGCCCCGGCGGCGCGCAGGCGCTCGGCCAGGTTGCCCTGGGGCACCAGTTCCAGCTCGAGCTGGCCGGCGCGGTAGAGGCCGTCGAACACCTGGCTGTCCGCCTGGCGCGGAAAGCTGCAGATGATCTTGCGCACGCGGCCGGCCTTGAGCAGCGCGGCCAGGCCCGTCTCGCCGTTGCCGGCGTTGTTGTTGACCACCGTGAGCTCGCGCGCGCCCTGCTCGATCAGGCCGTCGATCAGCTCGCCCGGAATGCCCGCCGTGCCGAAGCCGCCGATCAGCACCGTGGCGCCGTCCTGGATGCCGGCCAGGGCCTGTGCGACGGAATCCGCAATCTTGTTGATCATGTCGTTGGAGAGGGGGGTGAAGACGTGAGGGGGACAATCCGCCCGGCTGCCGATACAGGCCGGGCAATTTGTTCGTATATCGAACATTTGTTCGTATAATGAATTCTAGGACCGATCCCCATGGATGACACCCCCTCTTCGACTAGTGATAACCCTAGGCCGGGCGACAGCTATGTGCAGTCATTCGCGCGCGGGCTGGAAGTGATCCGCTCGTTCAGCGCTGCCGCGCCCCAGCAGACGCTGAGCGAGGTGGCCGCCGCCTCCGGCCTCACGCGCGCCGGCGCCCGCCGCATCCTGCTGACGCTGCAGACGCTGGGCTACGTGGAAAGCGACGGCCGGCTGTTTCGCCTCACGCCGCGCATCCTCGACCTGGGCTTCGCCTACCTCTCGTCCATGCCCATCTGGGACCTGGCCGAACCCACCATGGAAGCGCTGGTGGACCAGTTGCACGAATCGTGTTCGGCCGCCGTGCTGGACGGGCGCGACATCGTCTATGTGCTGCGCGTGCACACCCACAAGATCATGAGCACCAACCTGGGCGTGGGCTCGCGCCTGCCGGCCTTCTGGACCTCCATGGGCCGCATGCTGCTGGCCGGCCAGAGCGACGACCAGGTGCAGGCCCTGCTGGACGGACTGCCGCGCCGGGCCCTCACCCCCCACACGCTCACCAGCGACAAGGACCTGCTGGCCGCCGTGCGCCAGGCGCGCACCCAGGGCTGGTGCCTCATCAACCAGGAGCTGGAGGAAGGCCTGATCTCCATCGCCGCTCCGCTGCGCAACCGCGCCGGCGAAACGGTGGCGGCGCTCAACATCAGCGGCCAGGCCAACCGCACCAGCGCGGAGATGATGCAGACCCAGTTGCTGCCCCCGCTGCTCAAGGCGGCCGAAACCGTCTCACGCCTGCTGGGCACGCGGCGGCGATGAGAAATCCACCAGGCGGAATATCATGAAATACCGACACTGGGCGGCTGATGCGGCGATGCGACGGGCACGCGATGGTCAAGGCACGCCTGCTGACAACTGGTCACAATCGCATCCATCCCCATTCCCCGACACCTGAAGCCACTAGCGACTCTCCTATGAAAAACCTCAAACTGGGCCTTCGCCTCGGGCTGGGCTTCGCCCTCGTGCTTGTTCTCATGGCCCTGGTCACCGCGCTGAACCTGGTGCGGCTGAACCAGCAGGACCACGTCTCGCAGGGCCTCATCAACGAGCTCTACCCCAAGGCCAACGCCAGCCAGCAACTGTCCTACGTGACGCTGGACATCTCCCGCGTCGTGCGCAACATCATCATCCTGACCGACGACTCGCAGATGGCGCCGAACAAGGCCGTGCTGGACAAGTCCATCGCACAGACGGCCGACTACATCGCCACGCTGGACCGGCTGGCCGAAACGGCCGAAGAGCGCACGCTGATCCAGGAGATCAAGACCCAGAGCGCGGCCTACATCGCCTTCAGCAAGGACGTGGCCGACCTGGGCCTGCAGAACAAGAACATCGAAGCGCAGCAACTGCTGTTCAGCGCGCGCTACGCCACGCAAGGGGCCTACCTCGCCACCCTGAAGAAGATGGTCGATCTGCAGGAAAAGAACATGCGCGACGGCGGCGCCGCCGCGCACGAGGCCTACCTGCAGGCCCGCACCATGGTGCTGGTCGCATCCGTCATCGCCGCGCTGATGGCCGTGGGCTGCGCCCTCGTCATCACCCGCTCCATCACCGCGCCGATCCAGGACGCGGTCGATGCCGCCGACCGCGTGGCCGACGGCAACCTGAGCGTGCCGATCCACACCGACGCGCGCGACGAAACCGGCGCCCTGCTCAAGGCCCTGCAGCGCATGCAGGACAACCTGGTGAACACCGTGCGCATCGTGCGCGGCAATGCCGAGAGCGTGGCCACCGCCAGCGCCGAGATCGCCCAGGGCAACGACGACCTGAGCCGGCGCACCGAGCAGCAGGCATCGGCCCTGGAAGAGACCGCGGCCTCGATGGAGCAGCTGGGCGGCACCGTGCGCCAGAACGCCGACAACGCCCGCCAGGCCAGCCAGCTGGCACAGGAGGCCAGCGACGTGGCCGTCAAGGGCGGCGACGTGGTGAACCAAGTGGTGGACACCATGAAGGGCATCAACGAGAGCTCGCGCAAGATCAGCGACATCATCTCGGTGATCGACGGCATCGCCTTCCAGACCAACATCCTGGCGCTCAATGCCGCCGTGGAAGCCGCCCGTGCCGGCGAGCAGGGCCGAGGCTTCGCCGTGGTGGCCAGCGAGGTGCGCAGCCTGGCCGGCCGCTCGGCCGACGCCGCCAAGGAAATCAAGAACCTCATCAGCACCAGCGTGGAGCGCGTGGACCAGGGCACGGCCCTGGTGGACCAGGCCGGCCACACCATGCAGGAAGTGGTGGCCTCGATCCGCCGGGTGACCTCCATCGTCGGCGAAATCAGCGCCGCCAGCCGCGAGCAGAGCGAAGGCGTGGGACAGGTGGGCGAAGCCATCGTGCAGATGGACCAGGCCACCCAGCAGAACGCCGCGCTCGTCGAAGAGAGCGCCGCCGCCGCCTCGGGCCTGCGCACGCAGGCCGATCAGCTGGTCCAGGCCGTGGCCGTGTTCCAGCTGGCCCAGGGCAGCGGCAGCCACTTCGCCGCCCCGTCGCCCGCCCCAGCGGCCAGGCATTCGGCCGGCAGCACGGCAGCAGTTGCTGCACCGGCGCCCGCGAAATCCGCCAAGCTGGCCGCAGCGCGCCTGACGTCCGCGCCCGCATCGGCCGGCAAGGGGGCATCGGCCTCGGCCACCCACGCGCCGGCGCCTGCCGCCGCCGCCCCGGCCGCACCGCCCCAGCCGCGCCCTGCGCTGGCTCCCGCAGCCCCCAAGCCCGCACCCACGGCCACCGCCAGCAAGAAGCACGACGAGGACGACTGGGAAACCTTCTGATCCCGGCCGGGATCTCGCCCCGAACCGGCTCACGCGCGGCCGGTCCGGGGCGCAGCCCATGCTACGCTGACGGCCATGTTCAATCCCTCCCAAGCCGACGTACGGCGCTTTTTCTGCAGCGTGTACGCCAAGGACCGGGCCGGCCAGCCCATGGAAGCGATCGAGACACTCGCCAGCCTGTGGATCGCGGAACACCCGGAGTACCACGCCGAGCTGGCCGACGTCGATGCCGCCCTGGCCCGCAACTACGACGAGACGCCGGACCGCACCAATCCCTTCTTGCACCTGTCCATGCACCTGTCCATCAGCGAGCAATGCAGCATCGACCAGCCCCGCGGCATCCGCCAGGCGGTCGAGCTGCTGGCAGCCCGGCTGGATTCGCTGCAGGACGCCCATCACGCCGCCATGGAATGCCTGGGCCAGATGCTGTGGGAGAGCCAGCGCTCCGGCCGCCCGCCCGACGGCGATGCGTACGTCGCCTGCGTCCAGCGGCGCGCCACGCGCGATTGACCGCAGCGGCCAGGGCCCCGTCCAGGTTGCTCATCATTTCATAGCACAATAGCGCCATTGCAAAAGCGCTGCAGGCCAAAAAGATGACTCCACCGGACTCCCCACCCACTGCCGGGTCACCCACTCGCCCTGCAGCCGGCGTGACGCGCTGATGCCACCCCGCCGCTGGCAGCCATCGCTGCGCCTGGCCATCGCCCTGCCGATGGCATTGCTGTTCGCCTGCACCGTCGGGCTGATGGCGGTCAGCCAGCACCAGCAGGTGCAGGCCTTGATCGACCAGGAGAGCGTGCGGCTGCTCAGCGCCATCACCTCCACGGCGAACAGCCGCCTGTCCAGCTATCTCGACGCGCCCTTCCAGGCGCAGCGCACCATGGCCGACGCCATCGCGCGCGAAGACCTCTACCGCCCGGGCGACATGCGCCACATCGCGGGCTACCTGCTCGATGCCGTCTCGCGGCGCTATGAGGAATACGCCCAGATCGGCCTGATGGGCTTCGGCAGCCGGGACGGCTGCTACGTCGCGGCACGCCGCACGCAAGGCCTGCAGCTCATCGTGCAGGACCGCAGCACCGGCGGCCACCTGAACATCTACCGGGGCGCCGACACCCGGGAGCTGTCCCGCTCCATCGAAGGGTTCGACCCCACCCGCAGGCCCTGGTACGTGGCCGCCGCGCAGGCCGGCCGCTCCGTCTGGTCGCCGGTGTACACCACCGTCAGCAAGCAGGGCGACGTGATCCTGTCCGCCACCACGCCCGTGGTGGTGCGCGGCGAGACGGTGGGCGTGGTCGGTGCCGACATCCGGCTGGACGCGCTGCACCAGTTCCTGCGCGACGAGCCGCTGCGCGGCAACGGCATCATCTTCATCACCGAGCCCGACGGCCTGCTGGTCGCGCAGAGCGAGCCGGAGGCCGTCATGGGCGAGCGCACCGGCTCATCGCCGCTTGCGCCGCGCGCACGGCGGGCCGCGGCGAGCAGCGCCAACCCGCTGATCCAGGCCGCGGCATCGCACCTGGCCGCCGCCACGCGCGGCGACGCCAGCTTCAGCATCCAGCAGAACGGCGCGGTGTATTTCGGCCGCGTCAGCCGCTTCACCGGCGCTCCCGGGCTCGACTGGCGCATGGTCGTGCTGCTGCCCGAATCCGACCTGCTGGGCGACACGCGCACCCGGCTGCGCTACCGCACGGCAGCCGCCGTGCTGGGCGCCGTGCTGGCCCTGCTGGCAGCGCTCTGGGCCGTGCAGCGGGTGTCCCGCCCCATCCTGCAGACGGCCGAGGCGGCGAACCGGCTGGCGCAGGGCGACTGGTCGGCCGTGCCCGTCGAGCGGGACTGGCTGCGGGAGACCGCCACCCTCTCGCAGGCCTTCAACCGCATGGCCTCGCAGCTGCAGCAGTCCTTCGGCCAGTTGCGCGACCAGCTGCTGACCGACCAGCTCACCGGCCTGCTGACCCGCCGCGGCCTGCTGGAGCGGGCCGACTGGCATGGCGAGCGCACCGTGGCCCTCACCCTGCTCGGGCTGGACGCCTTCCGCGCGCTCAACGACAGCGTGGGCTTCAGTACCGCCGACCGCCTGCTGAAGGCGGTGGCCGACCGCCTGCGCAACCGCCTGCCCGAGCCGCTCCTGATCGCGCGCACAGCCGGCGACGAATTCGCCGTGCTGCACCTGGGCGTGGAAGGCCTGTCGGAACAGGCCATCGGCAAGGCCGTGCTCAATCTCTTCGCCATGCCGTTCACGGCCGGCGACGACGAGCTGCAGATCAGCGCATCGGCCGGCGTGGTGGCCGGGCCGCTGCACAGCGGCGACCTGTCGGAATGGCTGCGCCGCGCCAGCATCGCCCTGGGCGAGGCCAAGCGCGGCGGCCGCAACCAGTGCGTGGTGTTCGAGGCGCCGATGATGGAGCGCTCGCTCGAACACTCCCGCCTGCTGACCGAGCTGCGCCAGGGCCTGGACCGCGAACAGCTCGTGGTGCATTACCAGCCGCTCATCGACCTGCCCACCGGCCGCGTGACCGGCGCCGAGGCGCTGGTGCGCTGGAACCATCCCACGCGCGGCCTGGTGCCGCCCAACCTGTTCATTCCGCTGGCCGAAGAGTCCGGCCTGATCCTGCCGCTGGGCGAATGGGTGCTGCGCCATGCCACGCGGGCGATCGCCGATCGTCTCGGCACGCTGCCGCCCGACTTCAACCTGCACGTGAACGTGTCGGCACGCCAGCTCATCCAGTCGGACTTCACCGCCCGGCTCAAGCAGGTGCTGCGCTCCAGCGGGCTGCCGGCCGGCCAGCTCACGCTGGAGCTGACCGAATCGCTGCGCATCGGCGATGGCGACGTGGGCACGCGCGCGCGCCTGGCCGCCATCCGCGCCATGGGCGTGAAGATCGCCATCGACGATTTCGGCACCGGCTACTCGTCGCTGGCCTATCTGAACGACCTGCCGCTCGACTGCCTCAAGATCGACCAGCGCTTCGTGCGCACGCTGCTGCAGTCGCCGCAGGACGCGGCCATCGTCGCGTCGGTGCTCAGCCTCGCCCGCGGCCTGGGCGTGCCGGTGGTGGCCGAAGGCGTGGAAACCGAATCGCAGGCCGAGTTCCTGCGCGGCATGGGCTGCGACTCCGCCCAGGGCTACTGGCTGGGCCGGCCGGTGCCGCTGGATACGCTCAACCTCGCGTCGCGCACCATCGGCCGGCAGCCCGGCGAAGACGGCACGGGCGACATGCACGCCTGAGCCGGCCGCACGGCAGCCGGGCAACGAAGAAATAAAGAAAGAAAAAAAGAAAAAGGCCCGGAAGATCCGGGCCCTGTGGGTGCGCAGCGCGGCAGGCGCGAAGCCCTGGCTTTCTTCAGCGAAAGCGCGGCTGCTGCACCACCTGGAGGTCGCCATCCAGCGAACCGATGTAGCCCGCCATGGCCTTCAGCTCGGCATTCGTGAACTGCTTGGCGACGCCGGCCATGATGGCGTTGGAGCGGCCCACCTTGGGGTTCTTCTCGGTCTTGTACGCCTTGAGCGCGACGTAGAGATAGTCGGCATGCTGGCCGGCGATCTTGGGATAGGACGGGTCGATGGGCTGGGCGAAATTGGCGCCGTGGCAGGACACGCAGGCGCCCTTTTGCAGCAGTGCCGCCACCTGGGCGCTGGGCTCGCGGCCGGGCTTGGGCGGCGGCGCGGCATGGCCTGCGCCCTGCGCGGCGTAGTAGGCCGACACGTCGGCGATGTCCTGGTCGGAGAGCGAATCGGCGATGCCGCGCATGGTGGGATGGCGGCGGTCACCCTTTCTGTAGGCCTCCAGCGCGGAGGCGATGTAGCGCTCGCCCTGGCCGGCGATCATGGGCACCTTGTAGACCTCGGGAAAGCTCGCCTGGTAGCCCGGGATGCCGTGGCAGCCGATGCACATGGCCACCTTCTTGCTGCCGGCCTGCGCGTCGCCCTTGACGGCCTCGGCCAGCGCCACACCCGTCGCACACGCGACAACCAAGCCGAATACCGTGTTCCGTGTCTTGTTCATTTTGCGCGCACAATTCCGTGGGTGGTTGTCTCTCTAATGAGCAGAAATTATAGGAGGGGGCCCCCGGCCCCCTTTATCAACGATTACCCTATTCACGGCCCATGAAATTCCAAGGTTCCGAGAGTTACGTCGCCACCCAAGACCTGAAACTGGCGGTCAATGCCGCCATCACGCTGCAGCGTCCGCTGCTGGTCAAGGGAGAGCCCGGCACCGGCAAGACCATGCTGGCCGAAGAGGTCGCCCGCGAGCTGGGCCTGCCGCTCTTGCAGTGGCACGTGAAGTCCACCACCAAGGCGCAGCAAGGCCTCTACGAATACGACGCGGTGAGCCGCCTGCGCGACAGCCAGCTGGGCGATGCCGACAGCAGCGAGCGCGTGAAGGACATCCGCAACTACATCGTGCAGGGCGTGCTCTGGCAGGCCTTCACCGCCGATCAGCCGGTGGCCCTCTTGATCGACGAGATCGACAAGGCCGACATCGAATTCCCGAACGATCTGCTGCGCGAGATCGACCGCATGGAGTTCTACTGCTACGAGACGCGCGAACTCATCCGCGCCAAGCACCGGCCGCTGGTGTTCATCACCTCCAACAACGAGAAGGAACTGCCCGACGCCTTCCTGCGCCGCTGCTTCTTCCACTACATCAAGTTCCCCGACGCGGACACCATGCGCCAGATCGTGGCCGTGCACTTCCCCACGCTCAAGGGCGAACTGCTGGCCGTCGCGATGAAGACCTTCTACGACGTGCGCGCCCTGCCCGGCCTGAAGAAGAAGCCCTCCACCAGCGAGCTGATCGACTGGCTCAAGCTGCTGGTGGCCGAAGACATCCCGCTGGCCGCGCTGCAGAGCGCCGACCAGAAGGTCGCCGTGCCGCCGCTGGTGGGCGCGCTGCTCAAGAACGAGCAGGACGTGAGCCTCTTCGAGAAGCTGGTCTTCATGAACCAGCGCAACCGCTGACAGCCGCTGGGGAGAGAGCCCATGGCAGCAGCCGCCTTCGTCGAACCCGTCACGCTGCGCGAGCGCGGCGTGCGCCTGGAACCGCTGGCCCTCGCGCATGAGGCCGGCCTGGCCGCAGCCGCCGCCGACGGCGCGCTCTGGAACCTGCGCATCACCTCGGTGCCCGAGCCCGAGAACACGCGCGCCTATATCGAAACGGCACTGCAGGGCCGTGCCGATGGGCACCGCTTCGCCTTCGCGGTGCTGGACGATGCCTCCGGCCGCGTGCTGGGCACCAGCAGCTACCACGACATCGTGCCGGCCCTCAAGCGGCTGGAGATCGGCTGGACCTGGTATGCGAAGAGCGTGCAGCGCACGCACGTCAACACCACGGCCAAGCTGCTCCTGATGGCGCATGCCTTCGACACGCTGGGCTGCCACGTCGTGGGCTGGCGCACCGACAACTTCAACTTCGCTTCGCAGCGCGCCATCGAGCGGCTGGGCGCCAGGAAGGACGGCGTGCTGCGCGGCCACGCGCTGCGGCGCGACGGCACCATCCGCGACACCGTGATGTACAGCATGCGCAGCGGCGAATGGCCCGAGGCCCGCGCCCAGCTGCTCTATCTTTTGCAGCGCCACGCCCAGGCCTGACGCGCGCAAGCGGCCATCCAGACCCTTGAACACCAGGAAGCACCGGGCATGCTGATCGACTTCTTCTACACGCTGCGCGCCGCCGCGCTGCCCGTTTCGGTGAAGGAGTACCTGACGCTGCTCGAAGCCCTGCAGGCCGGCGTGGTCGGCCCCCGCTCGGAAGACGGCTGGAGCCTCGACGACTTCTACCATCTGGCCCGCACCGTGCTCGTCAAGGACGAGAAGCACTTCGACAAGTTCGACCGGGCCTTCGGCGCCTACTTCAAGGGCGTGGAGATGGTGGCCGACTTCCGCAAGGAGATCCCGGCCGACTGGCTGCGCCAGGTGCTGGAGCGCGAGCTCACGCCCGAGCAGAAGGCCGCCATCGAGAAGATGGACTGGGACGAGCTGATGGAGACGCTGAAGAAGCGCCTCGAAGAGCAGCAGGAACGCCACGAGGGCGGCAGCAAGTGGATCGGCACCGGCGGCACCAGCCCCTTCGGCCACGGCGGCTACAACCCGCAGGGCGTGCGCATCGGCGGTGCCGGCAAGAACAAGAGCGCGGTCAAGGTCTGGGACCAGCGCGCCTACCGCGACTACGACGACACGCAGGAGCTGGGCACGCGCAACATCAAGATGGCGCTGCGCCGACTGCGCCGCTTCGCGCGCGAAGGCAACGCGCTGGAGCTGGACCTGGACGACACCATCCGCAGCACGGCCGCCAACGCGGGCTACCTGGACATCAAGATGATCCCGGAGCGCCACAACAACGTGAAGCTGCTGCTGCTCATGGACGTGGGCGGCACCATGGACGAGCACGTGCAGCGCGTGGAAGAGCTCTTTTCCGCCGTCAAGAGCGAGTTCAAGCACCTGGAGTTCTATTACTTCCACAACTGCGTCTATGACTTCATGTGGAAGAACAACCGCCGCCGCTTCGCCGAGAAGTTCCCGACCTGGGACATCATCCGCAAGTACAACAAGGACTACAAGCTCGTCTTCGTGGGCGACGCGACCATGAGCCCCTACGAGATCCTGCAGCCCGGCGGCAGCGTGGAATACAACAACGAGGAAGCCGGCGCCGAATGGCTCACGCGCCTGCTGCACGCCTTCCCGCGCCATGCCTGGATCAACCCCGAGCCCCAGGGCGTGTGGCAGTACCGCCAGAGCATCGCCATCATCCAGCAGATCCTCGGCCAGCGCATGTTCCCGCTGACCCTCAAGGGCCTGGAGGAGTCCATGCGCCTATTGTCAAAATAGTCCTACGAACGGGCTGGAAGCCTGAGGGCGCGGCGCAGCACGTTAAGCTGACACTATGCGCCACCACTCTTCGGGCCCCGTTTCTTGAAAGCACATCTCCCCACCGCATTCCGACTGCCCCGACCCGCCCGCCGCTGGCCCTCGCTGCTGTTGATCTGCGGGGTGCTGGCGCTGCAGGGCTGCAGCCTGCTGCCGGGCAGCAAGAAGGACGATGCCGACGGCGACGCGAACGCAACGCAGACCCTGGGCGACGCCAACGCGCCCGATGCCTTCACGCTCAAGGTGCAGGCGCCCAAGGACATCGCCGAATACCTCACGCGCTACATGGAACTGCAGCGTTACCGCAAGCTGCCGGGCCTGCAGGCGAGCGAACTCTCGCGCCTGCTGGGCGCGGCCGACACCAACGCTCGCGACCTGCTGGGCACCATGGGCTATTTCAGCCCCAACATCACCATCGAGATGCGCGAAAGCGCCGCGTCCGATGAGCCTCCGCGCACCATCACCGTGACGGTGGACCCGGGCCCGCGCACCGTGGTGCAGAGCGCTGACATCGGCTTCACCGGCCCGGGCGCCGATGCGCCCCGCTTCGCCAACCGGCGCGCGAGCATCCAGAACAGCTGGTCGCTGCCGCCCGGCCAGCCCTTCACGCAGGAGGCCTGGGACGGCGCCAAGTCGCAGGGCCTGCGCCAGCTGCAGACGCGGCGCTACCCCACCGCGCGCATCGATTCGAGCCGCGCCGAGATCGACGCCGACAAGAACGAGGCCAAGCTCTCCGTCACCTACGCCCCCGGGCCGGCCTACCGCTTCGGCCCGATGCGCGTCTCGGGCAGCGAGCGCTACGACCCCGATGGCGCACGCCGCATCGCCCGCCTGCCCGAGGGCTCCGACTACAGCGAATCGGCGCTGCTCGACGCCCAGCAGCGCCTGGCCAGCAGCGGCTACTACGACGCGGTGTTCCTCTCGCTCGACACCGACGGCTCCGACCCGCAGGCCGCACCGGTGGTCGCCCAGGTGCGCGAGGCGCCGCTGCAGAAGGTCGTCTTCGGCGTGGGCGTCTCCACCGACAGCGGCCCGCGCCTGAGCCTGGACCACGTCCACAACCGCATGCCCTGGCTGGGCTGGCGCGCCGTCAGCAAGCTGTCGGTGGACCGCAAGAACAAGCTCGCCTCCACCGAATGGACGGCGCTGCCGGAAGAATCCGGCTGGCGCTGGTTCACCGGCGCGCAGGTGCAGCGCGAGACCACGGGCAGCTACGAGGTCAACAGCGGCCGCGTGCGCGGCGGCCGCACCAAGAGCACCGACCGCATCGACCGCAGCTACTTCCTGCAGTACGACATCGCCAAGAGCCAGGGCGAGAGCGCCCCGCCCTCCAGTTCGGCGGTCAGCGCCAACTACGGCTGGACGGGCCGCTACTTCAACAACAACACCGCCCCCACGCGCGGCTGGGGCCTGGGCGCCGAGCTGGGCGTGGGCACCACGCTGCGGCCCGAGCGCGACCCCTTCGTGCGCGCTCTGCTGCGCTGGCAGGGCTTCGTGCCGCTGGGCACGGTGGACATGGGCGAAGGCATCAAGCGCGGCAGCCGGCTGTCGCTGCGGGCCGAAGGCGGCGCCGTGCTGGCCCGCGAAGGCGCCAACATCCCCGTCACCCAGCTGTTCCTGACCGGCGGCGACACCACCGTGCGCGGCTACGGCTACCGCAAGATCGGTGCGCGCACCGACAACGACACGCTCTACGGCGGCCGCTACATGACCGTGGGCAGCGTCGAATGGCAGCGCCCCATCGAGCTGCGCGGCAACCGCACCGACTTCGAGAGCGCCGTCTTCATCGACGCCGGCGCCGTGGCCGACCACGTGGGCGACATGCAGCCCCGCGTGGGCGTGGGCGCGGGCCTGCGCTGGCGCAGCCCCGTGGGGCCGCTGCAAGCCGACGTGGCCTATGGCGTGAAGACGCAGGAGGTGCGGCTGCACCTGCGGCTGGGCTTCAGTTTCTAATCTTTCCTCTTTCCCGGACAAGGCGTGCGCGCCGAACCCCGCATGGCCACACACCAGACACCCAACCCCTACGCTGCCGCCGTGGCACCCAAGCCCCCGCCGCCCCAGCGCCGCGGCTGGCGCATCGCCGGCTGGATCATCGCCGCCCTGTTCGCGCTGCTGGCCGCCCTGCTGGGCGCCGCCTGGTGGTGGGCCGGCAACGACACCTCGCTCGCCGCCGCCCTGAACCGCGCCGCGCGCTACCTGCCCGCCGGCCAGACGCTGGAAAGCCGCGACGTCACCGGCTCGCTGCGCGGCGGAGGCCGCATCGGCTGGCTGCGCTGGAGCAGCCCGGGCATGGCCGTGGAGGTCGATGACGCGCGCATCGGCTGGCGCCTGGCGCCGCTGGTGCTCGACCGCCGGGTGCAGCTGGGCGAAGTGCATGCGGCCCGCGTGCAGATCATCCCGAAGGCCACCGAAAAATCCGCCGAGCCCCTGCAGCCGCTGCAGAGCCTGCCGCTGCCGGTGCAGGTGGACCTGCCCTTCCGCATCGACCAGCTGGTCTGGGCGCCGCCCGCATCCAACCCCCTCACCATCGGCCAGCTGGCCGGCCGCTACGACTACGACGGCAGCCGCCACCAGTTGGTGATCGAGAACATCGACATCGCCCAGGGCAGCTACTTCGGCCGCGCCACGCTGGGCGCGCAGGCGCCCATGCCGCTCGACGTGCAGCTGGACGGCAAGGTCCGCACCACCCCGCCCGGCGGCGGCGCCGAGCTGGAAGCCACGGCCCATGCCACGGTGCAGGGCACCCTGGCCACCGAGGCCGCGCGCCTGCAGGTGGCCGCGCAGCTGCGCTCCTCGCTCGGCGATGGCGATGCCGCCCCATCGGCAACGGCCACGGCCTCCGCCCCCGCCCCCGCATCGGCCGCCGTAGCTCAGGCCGCCGACCCGGCCCGCCGCAAGGACCGCTCTTCACGCAAGGCCGCCGCCACTCCGGCAGCGCCCGTGCCGCCCGCAGAGCCCATGCAGGCCGACGTGCAGGCCCAGATCGCCCCCTGGGCGCCGCAGCCGCTGCTGCAGGCCCAGGCCGCCCTGCGCGCGCTGGACCTGGCCGCGATATGGCCGCAGGCCCCCGTCACCCGCCTGAGCGGCGAGGTGCGCGCCGAGCCCAAAGCCGCCACCCCCACGGCTTCCGCCGCGGCCAGCGCCGCCGCCCCGGCGTCCCCGGCCGCCACCGGCTGGAATATCTCCGCGCAGCTGAAGAACGCCCTGCCCGGCCCCTGGGACCGCCAGCGCCTGCCGGCCAGCGCCATCGACGCCCGCGCCGCCTTCGACGGCACGCAGTGGACCGTGCCCCAGGCCGCCATCACCGTGGGCGAAAACCAGGGCCGGCTGGAAGCCGAGGGTGCCTACACCCCCGCCACCCGCGCCCTGCAGGGCCGCCTGCAGCTGCGCGACCTGCGCCCCGACGCCATCTACAGCACGCTGGACCGCGCGCCGCTCTCCGGCACCGCCACCGCCCGCGGCGGCGACGACGGCCTCATCCGCTTCACGGCGGATGTGCGCAGCACCGTCGCCGCTGCAGCGCGCACCGGGGGCAAGGCCGCCGGCACCGCCCCGCTGCGCATCGACCGCCTGGCCGCCGAAGGCAGCTGGCGCGACGGCCGGCTGGATCTGGCACGCCTGCAGCTCGACGGGCTGCAGGCCCAGGTCAGCGCCCGGCAGGTGCAGATCGACACCGCCGGCCTCTCCGGCCGCGGCCAGCTGCAGGCCACCGTGCCCGGCGCCAGCCTGCAGGCCAACGGCCAGATGGCACCGCGCTCCGGCGCCGGCACGATGGACCTGAAAGTGGCCGATGCCCTGCGCCTGCAGCGCTGGATCGAGACCCTGCCCGGCGGCGCAGGCGCGCTGCAGGGCGCCCTGCTGGAAGGCAACGCCACCCTGGCCACCCGCTGGAACGGCGGCTGGCAGACGCTGCAGCGGCAGCTGCACGCCGCCGGCCTGCTGGGCGGTGCCGCTCCCGAAGGCGGCGCAGGCGGCAGCGGCTTCACGCTGCAGGCCCAGCTCGACACCCCGCGCCTGAAGGCCGACCTGCCGCCACGGCCCGGCACCAACACCGGCCCGCAGTCCCTGCAGCTGACCGATGTGCAGGCCAACCTGTCGGGGTCGCTCCAGCAGTTCACGCTGGCCTGGGACGGCCACCTGCGCCAGGGCGAGCAGCGCGCCACGCTGCGCCTGCGCGCCGGCGGCGGCCACTCCGGCGCGCCGGGCAACTGGCGCGCCCAGATCAGCGAGCTGCGCGTGGTGGCCTCCATCGACAAGCAGCCCGGCCCCTGGACGCTGCAGCTCGCGCAGCCGCTCTCGGTCACCGCGCGGCAGAAACCCACGCTGCAGATCGAAACCTCGGCCGGCGGCGCCAGCGTGACCGGCCCGCTGCCCGGCACGGCCCGCCTGAACTGGCAGCCCGTGCGCTTCGCGCAGACCCCCAAGGGCGGCATGCAGCTGCGCACGCAGGGCGAACTGCAGGGCCTGCCCACCGCCTGGGCCGATGCCTTCGCGGGCAACGACGGCCCCTGGCTGCAGCGCCTGGGCCTGTCCAGCAACCTCGTGCTGGGCGGCGACTGGAACATCGACCTGGGCGACACCCTGCGCGCCAGCGCCACCGTGCGCCGCGCCAGCGGCGACCTGCGCATCCTGGCCGGCGACACCGGCAGCGTGCCCGCCACCATCGTGGTGCGCAGCAGCGGCCAGGGCACCGGCACCGGGGCCGCGCAGATGGGCGACGGCTCGGGCACGCTGGCCGGCATCCGCCAGGCCGAAGTCCGCATCGACGCCGAAGGCGATGCCGTGCGCGCCCGCGTGCTGTGGGACAGCGAACGCGCCGGCCGGCTGCAGGCCGACGGCAGCACGCGGCTGGCCCGCGGCGCGGACGGCGGCTGGCTCTGGCCGGCCGATGCGCCGCTGGCCGCCACCATCAAGGCCCAGCTGCCCGACGTGGGCGTGTGGTCGGCCCTGGCGCCGCCGGGCTGGCGCGTCAAGGGCACGCTGCAGGCCGATGCCACCCTGTCGGGCACGCGCACCGCGCCGCGCTGGAACGGCACGCTGGGCGCCGACCAGATGGCCGTGCGCTCGCTGCTCGACGGCGTCGATCTACAGGATGGCCGGCTGCGCGCCGTGCTGCGCGGCGACCGGCTGGAGATCACCGAATTCCGCGTGAACGGCGGCCAGGGCAGCAATGCCCGCATCCCCGGCTTCAGCGGCAACCTCACGCCGGCGCCGAAAAGCGGCGGCACGCTGACGGGCACGGGCACCGTCTCGTGGGCCGGCGCGCAGGGCGGCGCGGCGGGCGGCTCCGGCATTGCCATGGACTTCAACGCCGAGGCGCGCGCCCTGCAGGTGCTGGTGCGTGCCGACCGGCAGGTCAGCATCTCGGGCAACGTGCAGACGCGGCTGCAGAACGGCCAGCTCACGCTGCGCGGCAAGCTCACCACCGACCGGGCCACCATCATCCTGCCAGAGGCCGGCGCGCCCACGCTGGGCTCCGACGTGGTGGTGCGCTCGGCCGCGAAGGACCGCGAAGCCATGGCGCAGGCCCAGAAGGCCGCCCAGGCCGAGGCCCGGGTCGAGGCCTCCCGCCCGCCCGACATCGCCATCAGCCTTGATCTGGGCAACGACTTCGCGCTGCAGGGCTACGGCATCACCACGCGTCTGGCGGGCGATCTGGACATCCGCAGCTCCAGCACGGCGGGCGCGCCGCCGCGCGTGACCGGCGAGATCCGCACCGTCCAGGGCCGCTACCGCGCCTGGGGCCAGTCGCTGGACGTGGAAACCGGCCTGCTGCGCTTCAACGGCCCCTACGACAACCCCGCGCTGGACGTGCTGGCCATCCGCCCGAACATCAGCGTGCGGGCCGGCGTGCAGGTCAGCGGCACGGCCAAGATGCCGCGCGTGCGCCTCTACTCCGACCCCGACCTGCCCGACGCCGAAAAGCTCTCCTGGGTCGTGCTGGGCCGCAGCAGCGCCGCCGGCGGCGCCGAAGCCGCGCTGCTGCAACAGGCCGCGCTCGCGCTGCTCAGCGGCAACGGCGACGGCGGCTCGGGCAACTTCGCCCGGCGCCTGGGCCTGGACGAGATCGGCTTCCGCGGCCCCGGCAGCGGCGACGACGCCAGCGGCGCGGCGCTCACCTTCGGCAAGCGCCTGTCAAAGGACCTGTACGTGACCTACGAGCGCAGCCTCTCGGGCGCCCTGGGCACGCTCTACATCTTCTACGACCTGTCGCGGCGCCTCACCCTGCGCGGCCAGACCGGCGCGCAGAGCGCGGTGGATCTGATCTACACGCTGCGCTACAACTGAGCCCGGCCGAACCCTGCCGGCGCCGCCGGCAGGGTTTCAGGCCCGATTCAGCCTCTGGCGCAGGCAGGATCTGCGCGTTCAGCTATTAAATCAATAGCAAACCATTCGCCCTGCAGCCGTACCCGCCCCAGCCCGTGAGAGGGCCGGAGGGCGTTCTACAATGATGGGCTGTCTCCTCATAGTTCAATGGATAGAACGAGTGCCTCCTAAGCGCTAGATGCAGGTTCGATTCCTGCTGAGGGGACCACTGCCTTGTGGCGTCCATGCACTGCGCGTAGCGGCCTGCGCTGTAAGACAAAGCCGCATTCCTGCGCTTTCGCTTGCCACGCTGCGGAACCTTCTGCGGCCGCCCCTCCACAATGGGGTATGCGCGCCACCACTTCGACACCCCCTTCCCGCTCCACTTCTGCCCGCACCGGCTCCGGGCACGGCCCCACGTCGGGCCCTGCCGACCGGGCCCTGGTCCTGCAAGGCGGGGGCGCGCTCGGTGCCTACCAGGCGGGCGTGTACGAGGCCCTGGCCGAGACCTCCGCGACGATCGACTGGGTGGCGGGCGTCTCCATCGGCGCCATCAATGCGGCCCTCATCGTGGGCAATGCGCCCGAGCACCGCGTCGCGCGGATGCGCGAGTTCTGGAACCAGGTGTCTTCCGGCTGGGGGCAGCAGACGCCCCCCGGCCCGTTCGGCGACCGCACGGCGCTCAACCAGTGGAGCGCGGCCACGGCCGTGCTGTTCGGCATTCCCGGCTTCTTCCAGCCGCGCTGCGAACCGGCGCTGGCGCTGCTGGGCGGCAACGCCCCCGTCACCAGCTACTACGACACCAGCCCGCTCAAGAACACGCTGGAGCGGCTGATCGACTTCGACCGCATCAACCACGGCGAGACGCGCCTGAGCGTGGGCGCGGTCAACGTGCGCACCGGCAACTCCGTGTACTTCGACAGCCAGCAGCAGCCCCTGCGCGCCGAGCACATCATGGCCAGCGGCGCGCTGCCGCCGGGCTTTCCGGCCATCCACATCGACGGCGAGGACTACTGGGACGGCGGCGTGGTCTCGAACACGCCCCTGCAGTACGTGCTGGACATGCACCCGCGCACGCGGCCGCTGCAGGTGCTGCAGGTCGATCTCTTCAGCGCCCGGGGCGCCGTGCCGCGCACGATGTCGGAGGTGGCGCAGCGGCAGAAGGACATCATGTATTCCAGCCGCACCCGGCTCAATACCGATGCGCTGTCGGCCAACGTCAACCTGCAGCAGGCCATGTCGGACCTGATGGCCAAGCTGCCCGAGGAGCTGCGCAGCGACCCGAGCGTGAAGGCGCTGTGCGCGCAGCTGCGGCACGAGCCCATCGAGATCGTCCACCTCATCTACCGCAACCGGCCCTACGAGCTGGACTCCAAGGACTACGAGTTCTCGCGTGCCACCGTGCTCGACCACTGGGAGGCCGGCATGCGCGACATGCGCCACACGCTCTCGCATCCCGACTGGCTGGAGCGCCAGACGCACCATGGCGTCACCACCTTCGACCTGTCGGACGACGGCCCCGCCGCGTCCGTGCGCCGGCCGAAGCTGGATCTCACACCGGACTCGGCCACGGCCTCCGGCAGGCGCTGAAGCCCAGCCATACGGCGCGACGCGGCGCGCTGCAGGCCGTCCTTTTCTTTTAAGTCCGGTCTAAGTGCCGGGCTCCACACTGTTTCCAACCACTCCAGAGGAATGCAGCCATGAAGATCGAAGACGTTCGCAGCCAGGCTTTCGCGATGCCGCTGACCAGCCCGGCCTTTCCGCCCGGGCCCTACCGCTTCATGCGGCGCGAGTTCATGGTCATCACCTACCGCACCGACATGGATGCGCTGCGCGCCGTGGTGCCCGAGCCGCTCGAAGTGACCGAGCCGGTGGTGAAGTACGAATTCATCCGCATGCCCGACTCCACCGGCTTCGGCGACTACACCGAGTCGGGCCAGGTGATCCCCGTGCAGCTGCGCACCGTGCGCGGCGTGGAGCAAGGCGCCTACGTGCATTCGATGTACCTCAACGACCACCCGCCGATCGCCGGCGGGCGCGAGCTCTGGGGCTTCCCGAAGAAGCTGGCCCAGCCGGCCTTCAACTACGAGACCGACGTGATCGTCGGCACGCTGGACTACGGCCGCGTGCGCGTGGCCAGCGCCACCATGGGCTTCAAGCACCGTCAGCTCGATGCCGGCCCGGTGCTGGCCGGCATCGCGCAGCCGAACTTCCTGCTCAAGATCATTCCCCACGTCGATGGCACGCCGCGCATCTGCGAGCTGGTGCGCTACCACATGGTCGATGTGAACCTGCACGGCGCCTGGACGGCTCCCGCCTCGCTGGAGCTGCACCCGCATGCGCTGGCGCCCGTGGCCGACCTGCCGGTGCTCAAAGTGGAGTCCGCCGTGCACTACATCGCCGACATGACGCTGGCGCTGGGCACTGTGGAGCACGACTATCTCGCCTGAGCGCCGCCGGCCCCCGCTTTCTCCCCCCTTCCATCCACCCAGTCATCCATTCATTCATCAACCGAGGAGAACTTCATGCAACTCAAGGACAAGGTCGCTTTCATCACCGGCTCGGCCAGCGGCATCGGCAAGGAAATCGCCACCGTCTTCGCCAAGGAAGGCGCCAAGGTCGTGATCGCCGACCTGAACAAGGATGCCGCCACGGCTACGGCCGAGGAGCTGAAGTCCACGGGCGCCCAGGCCATCGGCGTGGCCGTCGATGTGACGGATGAAGCCCAGGTGGATGCCGCCGTCGAGGAAGCCGCCAAGGCTTTCGGCGGCATCGACATCCTGGTGAGCAACGCCGGCATCCAGATCGTGCACCCGGTCGAGGAATTCAGCTTCGCCGACTGGAAGAAGATGCTGGCCATCCACCTGGACGGCGCCTTCCTCACCACCCGCGCCTGCCTCAAGCACATGTACGCGCAGGGCCGCGGCGGCAGCGTGATCTACATGGGCTCGGTGCACTCCAAGGAAGCCTCCAAGCTCAAGGCCCCCTACGTCACGGCCAAGCACGGCCTGATCGGCCTGTGCAAGACGGTGGCCAAGGAAGGCGCGGCCCACGGCGTGCGCGCCAACGTGATCTGCCCCGGCTTCGTGCGCACGCCGCTGGTGGAAAAGCAGATCCCCGAGCAGGCCAAGACGCTGGGCATCACCGAAGAGGAAGTGGTGAAGAACGTGATGCTCAAGGAAACGGTGGACGGCGAATTCACCACCACCAACGACGTGGCGCTGGCCGCGCTGATGTTCGCGGGCTTCCCGACCAATGCGCTGACGGGTCAGTCGCTGGTGGTGAGCCACGGCTGGTTCATGCAGTAAGAGTAGGCCGAGACATCGCCGAAAGCCGCGCCGCCGTGCGCGGCCCCATCGCCCTGCGCGACCTGCAGGACGGCGCGCAGCAGCGCCGCCGGAACCACCGGCTTGAACAGGATGGGCACGCCCGAAGCCCGCGCGCTCAGCAGGCGCTCGGGCGAAGTCTCCCCGGTGATGAGCAGCAGCGACTGCGGCGTAAGGAAGCGCTCGCACAGGCGCTGCCCGGCCTCCAGGCCGTCGGCACCGTCGGCCAGGCGGTAGTCGCACATCAGCACCACGAACGGGCGGCCGGGCGCGCCGCCCGCCAGCCACTCGGCCGCCTCGGCCTCCCCCGGCACCGCCACGGCCTCGATGCCGTAGCTGCCCAGCAGCTCGGTCATGGCGGCGCGGATGTCGGCTTCGTCGTCGATCAGCAGCACCCGGCCGGGCAGCGCCAGCGCGGCTTGCCGCAGCGGGTGCTGCAGATCGTGCGTGCAGTCCGCATCGTCCTGCGCCTGCGCCGGTGCTGCGCCCACGGGCAAGTCCACCGGCTCGGCCACCGGCAGGTGCACGCGCAGCCGCGTCCCCCGCCCGGGCCGCGAGCGCAGGCTCACGGGGTGCCTGAGCAGCTGCGCCAGCCGCTGCACGATCGACAGCCCGATGCCCAGGCCCCGCGCCCGGTCGCGCCCCGGGTTATCAACCTGGTAGAACTCCTCGAAGATCCGACCGCACTGCTCGGTGGCGATGCCGATGCCGGTGTCGGTCACGTCGATCTGCACCGACTGGCCCACCTGCCGCGCGACGACGCTCACCCCGCCCTGCTGCGTGTATTTGAGGCCGTTGTCGATCAGGTTCAGCAGCATGCGGTAGAGCAGCTGCATGTCGCTGCGCACCCAGAGCCCGCGCGAGCGCAGGCGCAGCTGCAGGCCCTTTTCCTCCGCCATGCCGGCGAAGGTCTGGTGCAGCGCAGTGAACAGCCCCGACAGCTCCACCGGCCGCTCCTCCACGCCCACCACGCCAGCATCCAGCCGGGAGATGTCGAGCATGGTGTCCAGCGAGGCGCCGAGCGCCTCGACGGAGCGCATCATGCGGTCCACGTTGTCGCGCGCCGGGTGGCCGGCCAGCGCGCCCTGCAGCGCGGCGCCGAACAGCGCCACGGCATGCATGGGCTGGCGCAGGTCGTGGCTGGCAGCGGCTAGGAAGCGGGTCTTCTCGGCGCTGGCGCGCTCGCTGATGGCGATCTGCTCCTGCAGGCTCGCGGCCAGCGCCTCGTTCTCGAAACGCAGCCGCAGCGATTCGGTCAGCCGCTGGTTCTGCTGCACGCCGGCGCGCAGCGTGAGCACCAGGTTGACCGTGATGAAGGCCGCGAGCAGCCAGTGCACCAGCCCGCCCTCGATCGCCAGCGCCAGGATCAGCCCGGACATCATCGGAATGCCGTAGCCGAACATGGCCGGCTTGATGGCCCAGCGCGCCTGCACCGCGCGCGTCCAGCTGCCCATCATCACCACGGTGACGACCGTGGTGATGGCGTCGGAATGGATCGCCATGAGCAGAAAGCCCGCCGGGGCCGTCGCCAGGCTGGGGAGCGTCACCAGCACGGTGTACCTGCGGGCCCAGCGGGCCGTGTCCTCGATGGGCACCTCGGGCGTCCAGCGGCCGGACAACAAAGCGTTCAGGTCGGCCGCGCACAACACGACGAACCAGGCCACGATGGCCGGATGCAGGCCAGGATCGACGCGCGGCCAGCTGAACAGCGTCAGCGCCGCCGCGAAGGCCAGGTGTGCGCTGACGGCCATGGTGTGGCCGGCATAGGCGGTCGCCACCTGCTCGCGCAGCACGCGCTGCTCCAGGCTCGCCGGAGCGTGTTCGCCCGTGCCGTTCGTGATGCCCGCCTGGTTCGCAGCCATCGTCATCGCAACGCCGTGATCAGCTGCGCACGCGAACGCACGCCGAAGCGCAGCAGCAGGGTGGAAACGTAGTTCTTCACCGTGCCCTCGCTCAGGTGGATGGCCTGCGCGATCTCGCGGTTGGTCTTGCCTTCCAGCACCAGTTGCAGGACGTGGACATGGCGCGCGGGCAGCGTGCGCAGCGCCGGATGGCCCGATCCGCCGGGAGCGAAGGCGGCCCTGCCGCCGTTGCCGCCCATGCCCGCAGGCCGCAGCGGCGCACGGGCCGGCCCCCCTTCGCCGTGCCAGCGGCAGGTCTGCTCCAGCAGGCCCACCAGCTCATCCAGGCAGGCCGCCTTGGGCAGGAAGGCCACGGCGCCCATGTCGAGGGCGGAGCGCTGCAGGCCTTGCTGCGTGAGCGGTGCGGGGCATAACCCGGTGATCACCGCGATGCGTGCCGCCGGATAGCGCGCCAGCCACTGCGCGACGCCGGACAGCCCCTGCGCATCGGGCAGCGCCAGATCCAGCAGCACCAGATCGACCGCCTGCCGGCGGCATTCGTACATCGCCAGCGCCTCGGCCAGGCTGCTGGCCTCCAGCAGATCCACCGCCACGCCCGCCGGCAGCGCCTGCGACTGCAGCAACGCACGCACGCCGAGCCGGATCAGCTCGTGGTCATCCACCACCAGGATGCAGATGGTCCTTCGGAGCGGGGAGCGGAGGGTGTCGGTCATGGCAGGCGATGGAGCGGCCAACGGGCCGGCTACATGCGGCACATCGGCGCACGGGCGGGAGGCACGAGGGCCGCCCACCGAGCCAGGGCATGGAGCTATTGAAGCACCAGTTCCACGCGCCGGTTGCGGGCCCGGCCGGCATCGTTGGTGTTGGCGGCCACCGGCGCGAGCGAAGCCACGCCCTTGGCCACCATGCGCTGCGGGTCGATCTTCATGCCCGCCAGCGCCTTGGCCACCGCCTCGGCACGCCGCTGCGAGAGATCGAGATTGCCTGCGAGCTGGCCCACGTTGTCCGTGTGGCCCACGATATAGACGCGCATGGCCGGGTTCGCGGCGAGCAGCTTCGCCATCTCGTCCAGCGACGGGCGGGATTCCGGCTTGATGTCGGCCTTGGCCGTGTCGAACTGGATGCCGTAGATCGCCACGCTGCCGGTGCTGTCGATGCCCTTCTTCAGGTCGGCGGCGGTCAGCACGCTCACCTGGCCGGTGGCCATGGGCCTGGCCTCCACCACCTGCTCGAAGACCAGGGTCCGCTCGTTGGCGCCGTCTTCGGCCACCCAAAGCAGCACGCTGACATCGCCCTGCGCGTTGCTGCGGCGCGCGGCCAGGTAGCGGTTCTTCGGGTCGAAGCTGGCGTTGAACCCCAAAGGGAGCACCTTCTCGCTGTTGGCGAGATAGCCGCCCATGCCGCGGCCGCAGCGATCGCCCCCGCACTGGAAGAGGGTCTGGAAACCGGCGGCGGCCAGCGCCTGCTCGTAATTGCGCATCACCTCCAGCGCCGTCTTGTTGCCCGGCACCGAATAGTCGATGCGGGTGATCTTGCCCTCGGCGGTGGCCAGATCGGTGGCCGCCACCTTGTCGGGCTCCGCGATCGGCTTGATCGGCATGACGGCTTCATCGAAGTCGCGCGTCTGGTAGTGCGTGATGACCGCACCCTTGAAGCGGGTGAGCAGCGGGTGGTCCTTGGAGCCCGGAACGTCTGCTGCTGCCGCTGCGGCGGTGCAGACCAGCAAAGCCGCAAGGGCCGCGAAGGCCGAGCAAGCGCGTTGAAACCGATGCATGGGTTGACGAGCCTTTCTGGGTGCTTTCAGGAAGCGGGACGCATGAAAAAAGAGGCCGCGGTGCGCGCATGCCGGGCTGCCGCACGGGCGGGAGCACCGCATCGCCAAGGACGCCAAAAATTCTAGGCGGCGATATCAGGAATGAGAGTGACTTTCGTCACCAATCCGTAAACCCTGGTTAAGAACGTGTTCCCGATCTCCCAGGGGTCGCGCAGCGGTGTGGGCGGGATGGGATGCAAGGCGCGGTGCGCAGTGGATAGCTCGGGCTATCCACAAGCGCCGCAACGCCGCAGACCGCCCGCCCACACCGCTGCCCTTCGGGTTGGAGCGAAATCGGGCGATTGGACGCCCCGGCTGCTTGCATGGGCATGAGCCCATGCGGCGCATCCGAGGCATCCACTCATCCCGATTGCGCTCCAACGCGATCCCCTGCGAGATCGTGAACACGTTCTAGGAGGGCCGGCCAAGGGCTCTGCCCACCCACAGCCCCGCCCCCTGCCCGCCCACGGGCAAAGCAGCACGCGACCACGCGGCCCCTGGCAGCCGTCCGACAACCCGGCTGCGGCCCGCTGCCTACAGTGCCCACAGCCCCTGCGGCGCTCCGTTTTTTTCTTTCTTTCTTTCCTCTCCTCTCGTCCCTCTTCCTCGTACCGGCCACAGGCCTTCCCCAGCAAAGGACTCTTTCCCATGAGCAGCGACCAAGACAACGGCCACGGCCAGCCCAACCCCATCCTCAACGCCGTCTCCAACGCGATCGCCGCCGTGCGCGCGGACGACGACCAGCAGGCGCTCTACAAGGCGCACGAAGCGCTTCAGCCCAAGGCCATCGAGAAGCTGGAAGTGGCCGAGGCCCGCCGTCAGCCCACGGTGGCCGACGCCGTGAACCACCTGCTGCGCGAACAGGGCCGCCCGACCGACCCTGCCCAGCTGGTGCCCGGCGTGACCACCCGCGAGATCACCGTGGACGGCGCCGCCGGCCCGCTGCCCGCCACGGCCTATGTGCCCGAAGGCGGCACCGTGGGCGCGCTGCCGGTGGTGCTCTACTTCCACGGCGGCGGCTGGGTCATCGCCGACCGCAAGGTCTATGACGGAGGCGCTCGGGGCCTCGCCCGGCAGGCGCATGCCATCGTGGTCTCGGTGGACTACCGCCAGGCGCCGGAACACCGCTTTCCCGCCGCCTGGGACGACGCGCTGGCCGCCTACCGCTGGCTGACCACCCATGCCGACACCCTGGGCGGCGACCCGCAGCGCCTGGCGCTGGCCGGCGAAAGCGCAGGCGGCAACCTGGCCGTCGCCACGGCCATCGCCGCCCGCGATGCCGGCCTGCCCGCGCCGCGCCACGTGCTGAGCGTCTATCCCGTTGCGCAGACCAGCCTGAACACCGAGTCGTACATCGAGAACGCCATCGCCAAGCCGCTCAACCGCGCGATGGTGAAGTGGTTCGTGGACCACCTGGTGCGCTCCGAAGACGATCTGGCCGACCCGCGCCTGAGCCTGATCGACGCCGACCTGGCAGGCCTCGCGCCGGTGACGATCATCAATGCCCGCATCGATCCGCTGCGGGGCGATGGCGCCAAGCTGGAAGACGCGCTGCAGAAAGCGGGGGTGGCGGTGGAGCGGCGCGACTACGAGGGGGTGGCGCATGAGTTCTTCGGGGCAGCGGCGGTGCTGGAGAAGGCGCGGGAGGCGCAGGCCTATGCGGGGGAGAGGCTGCGGGAGGCGCTGCGGGTCTGAGCTGGCTACCTCGCTGGTGATACACGGCGCTCCGGATATTCCGGGGCGCTTTTTTTGCTCGATTCGCCTGCTCGCGCTTGGGGGGATTGCGGGGACAGCTATCGATATGGGAGCGGGGTTTTTTCCTGTTCTGACCGAGGACGAATGGAGCTTGCGATTCGGCTTTGCTTCCCGGGACCGGGATGTGCGCCCGGCGGCGCACTCACTTTCTTTTGCTTCGCCAAAAGAAAGTAAGCAAAGAAAAGGCGACCCCCAGTCTGCGACCCCTACGCTGGCGCTACGGGGCAAACCTGCGTCGGGGCGCTTGCGGGGTGCCGCCGCAGAACTCACTGCGCGCTGCGCGCTCCGTTCGGACATCCGCGGCGAGTCAGAGCACGAGGCATGCGCGCACAGGCGCGCATGCGCACCCCGCAAGCGCCCCGCCGCAGGCGCAGCCAGCAGGGGTGGGGAACCGCACACCGGCCATTGCTTCGCTCGGCCTGGCACGCGCGCGCTTCGCGCTGCGCTGGGCTTTCCCAGTGCGAGGGCCGAGCGCAGCAATGGCCCGGCTGTTTCCCCCAACCCTTCTGTGCGTGCCGAGAAGCGCAGGGCGGCGGGTGCGTGCGTGTGCCGCAGGACACACGCACTTCGTGCTCTGACTTGCCGCAGCATGTTTGAACGGAGCGCGCCAGCGCGCAGTGAGTTCTGCGGCAGCACCCGCCGACCGAGCATCGCAGGTTGCCCGTAGCGCAGCGGAGGGACACGCACAGTAGGGTCGCCTTTCTTTTGGGTACTTTTCTTTGGCGAAGCAAAGAAAAGTACCTCGCCCGCCGGGGCGAGACCCGGCCCCGGAAAGCAAACGCTCCGCAGAGCCCAATCAGCCCTGAACGCCAATCAGCCTGCCAGCCCCCCCGGCAATAGAGCCCTACAACTGAAACCCCACAGCCCTCACCACCCCCTCCGCCACATCCCTCGCCCAGGACGGCCTGCGCGCCCGATACCGCTGCGCCCGGCCGATCTCCGCCGCGCACCAGTCCGACAGCCACCGCACCTCGGCCGGCGAATAGAACGCCGTCATCGCCTCGTAGTTGAGGAACAGGCTGCGCGCATCCAGGTTGAGCGACCCGCACATCGCCAGGTCGTCGTCGATCAGCACCGCCTTGGCATGCACCATGTGCGGCGCCAGCCAGACCTGCGCGCCGGCGGCCACCAGTTCGCGCAGGGCACGCTCGCGGGCCCAGTCGGCCAGGCGGTGGTTGGAGCGGGCGGGCACCAGCAGGGTCACCTGCACGCCGCGCCGGCAGGCCAGGCACCAGGCGTCGAGCAGCGCGTCGTCGGGCACGAAGTACGGCGTGAAGGCCACGATGCGCTGGCGTGCGTGGTAGGCCCCGGCCAGCAGCAGGGCGTGCACGGTGTCGTCGGCATGGTCGGGGCCGCTGGGCAGCCACTGGGCCAGGGGGCCGGCCTGGGGCTCTGCCACCGGCGTGCGGGGCAGCACGGTGCGCGCGGCGCGGCCGCTGGCGGCCTGCCAGTCGGCGGCGAACTGCAGCGCGGCCTGCGCGGCGAGCGGGCCCTGCGCTTCGTAGCTCAGGTCCACCCAGGCCGGCTCGCCGGGGCGGTCCAGAAAGTATTCGACGGCCAGGTTGCGCCCGCCGCTCCAGAGCCGCGCGCCATCGGACACCGCCAGCTTGCGGTGGTTGCGCAGGTTGGTGCGGCCGCGCAACGGGTTGTGCAGCACGGGCATGAAGCGCTGCACCTGCACGCCGCCGCGCCGGAGGGCGCGCAGCAGGCGGTGCGGCATGTGCAGGCTGCCCACGGCATCGACCAGCAGGCGCACGGCCACGCCGCGCTGCACGGCGCGCAGCAGGCCCTGGGCCACACGCTCGCCGACCTCGTCGTTGCCGAAGACGAAGGTGCAGACGTCCAGGCTGCGCTCCGCGCTTTCGATGGTGTGCATCAGGCCGCGCAGCGCGGCGGCGCCGTCGGGGTGCAGTTCGACGCCGCCGTTGCGCGCCGAGGGTGCCAGCTCCATGCAGGCCAGCAGCTCCAGGGCCCAGGCGGGGCCGCCCGGGGGCAGCGGAGCGTCGGCGGGGGCGCGCGCACGGCGCACGGGCCGGGCGAACTTGCGCGTGCCGAACAGCAGGAAGAGCGGCACGGCGAAATACGGGAACGCGATGATGGCCAGCACCCAGCCCATGGCCGCCGCGGGGTGGCGCCGCTGGTGCCCGATGCGCGTGGCCATCACGTAGATCAGCAGCCCCACGGCCACGAAGACCGCATGGCTCAGGCCCGAGAGCACCGCCACGCGGATCATGCGCCGCCCCCCGCGCGTTCCGCTGCGGCCGGCTGCAGGGGCAGGCGCACGCTGACGCTCAGGCCGCCCAGGCGGGCGGAGCTGCCCAGATCCACCGCCGCGCCGTGCATGCGCGCGATGGTCTGCACGATGGAAAGGCCCAGCCCGCTGCCGGCGATGGGCCGGCCCTGCGCATCGGCCTGCGTGGCGCGATGGAAGCGCCCCAGCACCTGCGCGCGGTCTTCGGGGGCGATGCCGGGGCCGCTGTCTTCCACGGCCAGCACCAGGGCGTCGCCGCCCTCGGCCCGCGACACGCTCACGTCCACCGTGCCGCCGGCGGGCGTGTATTTGATGGCGTTGTCGATCAGGTTGCGCAGCAGGATGCGCAGCGCGTCCACATGGCCGGGCACGGTGCCGGCATCGGCGCGGCCCAGCCCCAGGTCGATGCCGCTGGACTGAGCGTGCAGCGCCGCGTCTACCACGGCCTGGCGGGCCAGATCGGCGAGCGGCACCGGGATGGGCGGGGCTCCGGCGGTCAGCTTGGCTTCCTGCCGGGCCAGGGCCAGCAGCTGCTCGACCAGGGCGGTCGCGCGGTCGATGCCGGCGGCCAGCCGGCCCACGGCGCGCTCGCGCGTGGCTTCGTCGGGCGCGCGCTGCAGGCCCTGCACCTGCAGCTTGAGCGCGGCCAGGGGGGAGCGCAGTTCGTGCGCCGCATCGGCCACGAAATGCTGCTGCGCCTCGAAGGCGCGCTGCACGCGGCCCAGAAGCAGGTTCAGCTCATCGACCAGCGGGCGCACCTCGGCGGGCAGCGCATCGCCATCGACGGGAGAGAGATCGTCCGCCTGCCGGCGTGCCACCTGGCGGCGCACGCGCTCGACCGGCGCCAGCGATCCGCTGACGGCCCACCACACGGCCAGCGCCAGCAGCGGCGCCAGCAGCGCGATGGGCGCGGCCGTGCGCAGCGCCAGCGTGCGCGCCATGGAGCGGCGCGCGGCCATGTCTTGCGCCACCTGGATGACCTGGGTCTGCGTCTGCACCGACAGCACGCGGTAGGTGGTGCCGTTGGCCGCCACGTTGGAAAAGCCCAGCACGGCCCGTTGCGGCAGCGCGGCGCCGATGGCGGATTCATAGACGCGCAGCCCGCTCGAAGACCACACCTGCACCACGAATTCATGGTTCTCCCGCTCGCCGGGCAGCAGCTGCGCGGCGCCCGAAGGCAGGGAGGGCAGGCCCGGCCGCAGCGCCTGGACGGTCTGCTGCATGTGGTAGTCGAACAGCACGTCGGCCTCGTCCAGCGCGGCGCGGTAGGCCAGGCCGATCTGCGCCAGCGCCGCGAGGGCGATGGCCGCGAGCAGAAACCACAGCAGCCGCGCGCGCAGCGACGACGAAGAAGACGACGGCGACGATGCGCGCGGGGCGGTGCCGCCAGAGGACGACGGCTTGGAGCGTTCGGCGGAATCCGCCGTCATGCCTTGGGCACCATGTAGCCCACGCCGCGCACGTTCAGCACCAGCTCGGCGCCCAGCTTCTTGCGCAGGCCGTGGATATAGACCTCCACCGCGTTGCTGCTGATCTCGTCGTTCCAGCCGTAGAGCTTTTCTTCGAGCTGCTGGCGCGAGAGCACGGCGCCCGGGCGGGCCAGCAGCGCTTCCAGCACGGCCCATTCGCGGGCCGACAGCACCACGGGCTGGCCGCCCACGGTGACTTCGCGGGTCGCGGGGTGGATGACCACGCCCTGGTGTTCGTAGGCCGGCTCGGCACGCCCCGCGGCGCGGCGGGTGAGCGCGCGGATGCGGGCCAGCAGCTCGTCCATGTCGTAGGGCTTGAGCAGGTAGTCGTCGGCGCCGGCGTCCAGGCCCTGCACGCGCTCGGACACGGCGTCGCGGGCGGTGGCGATCAGCACCGGCGTGCGGTCCTTGCGGGCGCGCAGGTCGCGCAGCACGGCCAGGCCGTCGCGGCGCGGCAGGCCCAGGTCCAGCAGCACCAGGTCGTAGGCCTGGGTGCGCAGGGCGGAATCGGCCATGGCGCCATCGCGGGCCCAGTCCACCGCGTAATGCTCGGCGCGCAGCAGGTCGTGCACGGCCTCGCCGATCATGGTGTCGTCTTCAACCAGCAGCAGGCGCATGCGGCAACTCCGAGGGGATGCAGGACACGAAAGCCGCCGCCGCGCCGGTCAGGGCGCCGGCACGGCGGCGTGCGGGGCAGCGCGAGACGGCAGGGCGTGGGATGGGCGGCGGCATACCGCCAAGCATAGCGGCAGCCCACGGCCCTGCGGGGACACGACCCCGCAGCGCGCCGCCCTGCCCTGCTGCCCTACGCCTCTGGCTGAATCAACCCAGCTGCACGGGCACGAAGATGCGGTTGCCGTCGCGCTCGATCAGCAGCGCCACCGACTTGCCCGACTTGGCCACGGCTTCGCGCACCTGGTCCAGGCTCTTGGCCGGCGTGCCGTTGATGGCCAGCAGCACGTCGCCCGGCTCCACGCCGGCCAGCGCCGCCGGGCCCCGCACCTGCTCGATCACCAGGCCGGTCTCGATGCCGGAATCGCGCCGCTCCTGCGGCTGCAGCGGGCGCAGCGCCAGGCCCAGCTGGCCCTTGCCCACGGCCTGGCTGGCGTCGGCCACCTGCGATGCCTTCTTGTCGTTCACGTCACCCAGCGTGGCGACCAGCTCTTCCTGCTTGCCACGGCGCCAGATTTCCATCGTCGCCTTGGTGCCCGGCGCGGCCTGGCCCACGAAGGCCGGCAGGTCGCCCGACGCCACGATCGGCTGGCCGTTGATGCTGAGGATCACGTCGCCCGACTTCAGCCCCGCCTTGTCGGCCGGCCCGCCGGGCTCCACGCCCGCCACCAGCGCGCCTTCGGGCTTGGGCAGCTGGAACGAATCGGCGAAGGCCTGGTTCACCTCCTGCACCGACACGCCCAGCCGCGCATGGCTGGCCTTGCCGGTCGCCATGATCTGGTCCTTCACCCGCTCGGCCACCTCGATCGGAATGGCGAACGACACGCCCTGGTAGCCGCCCGAGCGGCTGTAGATCTGCGAGTTGATGCCCACGACCTGGCCGCGCGTATTGAAGAGCGGGCCGCCGGAGTTGCCCGGGTTCACCGCCACGTCGGTCTGGATGAAGGGCACGAAGCTGTCGTCGGGCAGCGCACGGCCCTTGGCGCTCACCACGCCGGCGGTCACGCTGTTCTCGAAGCCGAAGGGCGAGCCGATGGCCAGCACCCATTCGCCCACGGCCAGGTTCTTGGTGCTGCCCAGCTGCACCACCGGCAGATCCTTGGCGTTGATCTTCAGCACGGCGATGTCGGTCTTGGGATCGGAGCCCAGCACCTTGGCGCGGAACTCGCGGCGGTCGGTCAGCTTCACCGTCACGCTGCTGGCGCCCTTGACCACGTGGGCGTTGGTCAGGATCACGCCGTCGGGGCTGACGATGAAGCCCGAGCCCTCGCCGCGCATGGGCACGTTGCGCTGCTGCGGCATGCCGCCGCCGGCACCCGCGCCGGGGAAGCCGAAGCGCTTGAAGAACTGGAAGAAGGGGTCGTCCGGGTCCATGCCCTGCATGCCGCGCTGCTGCGCAGAGGCGGCGCTGGCATCGTCGCCGTCATCCCCCTCGTCGGACGTCTTGGTGGTGCCCACCACGCTGATGTTCACCACCGCAGCACCGTTGCGCGCGGTGATCTGGGCGAAATCGGGCATGGCCACGCCGCCGCCGCTGATCGGCGCCGTGGGCACGGCAGCCGTGACCTGCGCGGGCGGCTGCTCGGCATGCCCCGGCCGCATGTTGGTGACCAGCCCGGCACCGGTGGCGCCAATGGCACCGGCCGCGACCAGCGCCAGCGTCAGGCGGCGAGGAGTGGAGAGGATGGAATTCATGGCAGACCTTTCGGTGGGTTGTTGCATGGCAGGGAGTGTGCGAAAGGAGACTTAGACAAGGCTTAGGGTTGCGATCGGACACACAATCGCAGGGGGCGCGGGGCCTCGCGCTCCGCAGAAGCCCTATCGCTGCTTGATCTCGGTCAGGGAATTCCCTCCTCGGTGCCGGCCTCCAGTGACACGCCCCGGCCCCTTGTCCACAATGCAACGCGACGCGCCCCCCTACACGCCTGGGAGCAGAGCGCGGCCTCTGTCTGTGAACCAATGGGGGAGGGAATAGCGTTGACAGAAGAAGACGACGACACGCCCGAGGCAATACGGGCCCCGGCATCCGCCGGCACGTCCAGCCCAGCGGATTTCTACGCGCATTCGGTCCAAGGCCAGCCAGAGAGCCGCTGGCAGACGCTGCCCGATCACCTGCACGCCGTGGGCCGCATGGCCGGCGAATCCGCCGCCGCGTTCCATGCCAGGGAACTGGCCCAGGCGATGGGCTGGCTGCACGATCTGGGCAAATACACCGAGGCCTTCCAGGCACGGCTGCGCGGCAGCCCCGTGCGCGTGGACCATTCCACCTGGGGCGCCCGCATCGCCCAAGAACGCCTGGGCACCATGGGCCGCGTGCTGGCCTACGGCATCGCGGGGCACCACGCGGGCCTGGCCAACGGAGAAGGTGAAGGCGAACGCACGGCACTCGCGGACCGGCTGGCTGGCACAGACCTGCCACCGCTGGATACGGCCTGGGAAAAAGACATCACCCTGCCCGCCAAGCTGGGGGCACCCGCAGGTTTCCAGCTGTATGGCAAGAACCTGCAAGAGGCCAAAGACCGGCAGCCCTTCCAGCTGGCGTTTCTGTCGCGCATGCTGTTTTCCTGCCTGGTGGATGCAGACTTCATCGATACCGAGCGCTTCTACCTCCAGTCCCAGGGCGACCCGGACCATCGCAACGCCGGCCCGGCCCATCCGCCACTGACGGCCTTGCGCGAGCAGCTCGACCACTACCTGGGCCAATTCAAGGCCGATAGCGACGTGAACCGGCTGCGCGCCGACATCCTGCGCCAGGTTCGCCAGGGCGCCGAGCACCGGCCGGGCCTCTTTTCGCTGACGGTGCCCACGGGCGGCGGCAAGACCCTGGCTTCGCTCGCCTTTGCGCTGGACCACGCCATCCGCCACGGGCTGCGGCGCGTGATCTTCGTGATCCCGTTCACCAGCATCGTCGAGCAGAACGCTGCCGTGTTCCGCAAGGCCCTGGGCCCGCTGGGCGATGCCGCCGTGCTGGAGCACCACAGCGCCTTCACCGAACGCCAGCCGCCCCGCGACGACCCGGAGAAATACCAATCGGCCCAGAAGCTGCGCCTGGCCATGGAGAACTGGGACGCGCCCATCATCGTCACCACGGCCGTGCAGTTCTTCGAAAGCCTCTTCGCCGCACGGCCCTCGCAGTGCCGCAAGCTGCACAACATCGCGGGCAGCGTCGTCGTGCTGGACGAGGCGCAGACCATGCCGCTCAAGCTGCTCAAGCCCTGCGTCGCCACCATCGACGAGCTGGCACGCAACTACCGCGCGAGCGTGGTGCTCTGCACCGCCACCCAGCCGGCGCTGGAGGCCCCCGCATTCGATGGCGGACTGACGGGCGTGCGCGAACTGGCGCCCGAACCCACTCGGCTGTTCCAGCAGCTGGAACGGGTGCGCGTGCGCCACATCGGCACGCTGGACGACGCGGCCCTGGCCGGGCACATGCGCGAGCGCGAGCAGGTGCTGTGCATCGTCAACAACCGCCGCCATGCCCGGGCCTTGTATGAAGCCATGGCCGACCTGCCCGGCGCGCGGCACCTGACCACGCTGATGTGCGCGAAGCACCGCAGCGAAGTGCTGAACGAGATCCGGCAGATGCTCAAGGCGGGCCAGCCCTGCCGTGTCGTCAGCACCAGCCTGATCGAAGCCGGCGTCGATGTCGATTTCCCCGCCGTGCTGCGCGCCGAAGCCGGTCTGGACTCCATCGCCCAGGCCGCCGGCCGCTGCAACCGCGAAGGCCGCAGGAGTCCCGACGCCAGCGAGGTGCTGGTGTTCGCCAATGCCAACGAAGACTGGGCGCCGCCGCCCGAACTGAAGCAATACGCACAGACCGCCCGCGAGGTGCTACGCCAGTGCTCCCACGCCCCGCTCTCGCCCGACGCCATCACCCGCTACTTCGCCCAGCTGTACTGGCAAAAGGGCAGCAAGGAACTCGACGCGCCGGACCTCATGGGCCTGCTCGAGGCCAGCCGGCCCGAAAGCCTGCCGATGGAGACCCTGGCGACGAAGTTCCGCATGATCGACAGCGTGCAGATGCCGGTGGTCGTGCCGTATGACGACGAAGCCAGGGATGCGCTGGAGCAGCTGCGGTTCGCCGAAGGCAGCGTGGGACTGGCACGCAAGCTGCAGCCGTATCTGGTGCAGTTGCCACGGCAAGGGTTCGATGCGCTGTACCAGGCCCGGGCCATAGAGCCGGTGGCACCGGGAAAGTGGGGGGACCAATTCATGGTGTTGACGCACATGGATCTCTACCACCCACGGTTCGGACTGCACTGGGACAACCCCACGTTCATTCACAGCGAACGCTTGAATTGGTAAGACTGGCGTAGGAAAGCCAGCGGATGATCACCTTCCACAATAGGGAGAGGCTATGGCCTATGGAGTGAAATTGAAGATATGGGGTGACCGCGCCTGCTTCACCCGGCCCGAGATGAAGGTGGAGCGTGTGAGTTACGACGCCATCACCCCTTCCGCCGCCCGCGGCATCCTGGATGCGATCCACTGGAAGCCCGCCATCCGCTGGTCCATCGACCGCATTCACGTGCTCAAGCCCATCCGCTTCGAGTCCATCCGGCGCAACGAAGTGGGGGGCAAGCTCTCCCCCGCCAGCGTCGCCAAGGCCATGAAGGCTGGCACGCCGGCCGGCCTGGCGAACTACGTTGATGAAGACCGCCAGCAGCGCGCCGCGACCATCCTGCGCGATGTGGCCTATGTGATCGAAGCGCACTTCGAGCTGACGGCCAAGGCCGGGCCCGACGATTCGGTGGGCAAGCATCTGGATATCTTCAATCGCCGTGCCCGCAAGGGGCAGTGCTTTCAGCAGCCGTGCATGGGCGTGCGGGAGTTCCCGGCCAGCTTTGCGCTGCTGGAAGAAGGCGACCCGATACCGTCTCCGCATGAAAGCCTGCTGGAGCCACGCGATCTGGGCTGGACGCTGCACGACATCGATTTCGACCGCGGCATGGCGCCCCGCTTCTTCCGGGCGCAGATGGTGGGCGGCGTGATCGAGGTGCCGCCCTGGCACAGCGAGGAGGTGAAATCATGATCCTGCAGGCCCTGGCCACCTACTACCAGCGCCTGCTGGCCCGCGGTGAGGAGGGTCTCTCGCCCTTCGGCTACAGCCCCGAGAAGATCAGCTACGAAATCCTGCTGGCGCCCGATGGCCGCGTGGTGGATGTGAACGACATCCGCGACACCTCGGGCAAGAAGCCCCTGCCGCGCCTGATGAACGTGCCGCAGCCGGAAAAGCGCACGGTGGGCATCAAGTCGAACTTTCTCTGGGACAAGACCAGCTACGTGCTGGGCGCCAGCGCCACCAGCAAACGCGCGGACAAGGAGCACGAAGCCTTCAAGGCGCTGCACCAGCAAAGCCTGGCGGGCACTGACGACGCAGGGCTCAAGGCATTCCTCGCCTTCCTGTCGAGTTGGAGCCCCGAGCGCTTCGCCGCTGCGCCGTTCACGGAAGAGATGCTGGATACCAATGTGGTCTTCCGGCTGGATGGCGAGAAAGCCTATCTGCACGAACGCCCGGCTGCGCAGAAGGTGCGAGCGACACTTCTTGCCTCACAGGAAGAAGACGCCTTGCTTGGAACATGTTTGGTGACTGGGGAACGGGCCACACTTGCACGCTTGCATGCGTCAATTAAGGGCGTTCTCGGATCTCAGACAAATGGTGCGTCCATAGCGTCGTTCAACGACGATGCTTATCTGTCTTACCGAGGATCCAACCTCAAGGCTTTGTCCGCAAAGAAAGAGAACAACACAGGTGCAAATGCTCCTATCTCCGTTCAAGCCGCTTTCGCATACACCACTGTACTCAACCATCTGCTGCGCCGAGGCGATAACAATCGCCAGCGGCTTCAGATGGGCGATGCCACCGTGGTGTTCTGGGCCGAGGCCGCCAGCGAAGATGAAGCGCAGGCCGCTGAATCCTTATTGACCGCCACCTGGGAATGGGACGAAGCCCCGACGGACGCGCAGGAGTCCGGCGCGCTGCGCCTCGCACTTGAAAAGCTCGTCCTAGGCCGGCCGCTGCGCGAAATAGACCCACGCCTCAGCGAGACCACACGCATCTACGTACTTGGCCTCGCGCCCAACGCATCGCGCCTCTCCATCCGATTCTGGACGGCGAACACGCTGGGAGCCTTGGCGCAAAACGTGGCCTGGCATGCGCGCGACTTGAGTCTTCAACCTGCACGCTGGAAGGTCATGCCATCGCTGTGGCGTCTGGTGCTGGCCACCGCCCCGTCACGAGACGGCCGCGCCAAAGCCGAAGACGTGCCGCCGCAATTGGCCGGAGAACTGATGCGATCCATCCTGCAAGGCCACCGCTACCCCGGAAGCCTACTGGCCAACACGCTGATGCGTATGCGCGCCGACGGCGACCTGTCGGAGGTACGCGTAGCGATCTGCAAGGCTGTATTGGCACGCTCCGGGCGGCTTGCCGAAGCTACCGCAACAAACAACGTCACAGAGGAGGTTCCCGTGAGTCTCGACAAGCAATCCACCAACCCGGGCTACCGGCTGGGCCGCCTCTTCGCGGTGCTGGAGGCGGTGCAGCGCAGCGCCCTGGGCGGCCAGGTCAACGCCACCATCCGCGACCGCTACTACGGCGCCGCATCGGCCACTCCCGCATCAGTCTTCCCCGTGCTGCTGCGCAACACCCAGAACCACCTGGGCAAGCTGCGCAAGGACAAGCCCGGCCTGGCCGTGAACCTGGAAAAAGACATCCGCGAGATCGTCGATGGCCTGCCGGAGCAGTTCCCCCGCAGCCTGCGCATCGAGGACCAGGGCCGCTTCGCCATCGGCTACTACCACCAGTCCCAAAACCGCTTCATGAAGGGCGAAGACAGCACCGCCACCGATTCCAACGCAGACACCACCGAGGGAGCCTCCGCATGACCGCCATCGCCCACCGCTACGAATTCGTCTATCTGTTCGACATCACCAACGGCAACCCCAACGGCGACCCGGACGCCGGCAACCTGCCACGCCTGGACCCGGAAACCAACCGCGGGCTGGTGACCGATGTGTGCCTCAAGCGCAAGATCCGCAACTTCGTGAGCCTGGACAAGGAAGACACGCCCGGCCATGCGATCTACATGCAGGAAAAGGCCGTGCTCAACCAGCAGCACCAGAAGGCGTGGGAAGCGCTCGGCATTCCGCCCGATGCCAAGGAGCAGTTCAAGAAGCTGCCCAAGGACGAAGCCAAGGCCCGCGAGATCACCGCCTGGATGTGCGCCAACTTCTTCGACGTGCGCACCTTCGGCGCCGTGATGACCACGGGCGTGAACGCCGGCCAGGTGCGTGGCCCCGTGCAGATGGCCTTCGCCACCTCCATCGACCCGGTGGTGCCGCTGGAGATCTCCATCACCCGCATGGCCGTCACCACCGAGAAAGAGGCCGAAGCCCAGAGCGGCGACAACCGCACCATGGGCCGCAAGCACATCATTCCCTATGGCCTCTACCGTGCCCACGGCTTCATCTCGGCCAAGCTGGCCGAGCGCACGGGCTTCTCGCCGGCGGACCTGGATCTCTTCTGGAACGCGCTCCTCAACATGTTCGAGCACGACCGCTCCGCCGCACGCGGCGAGATGGCAGCGCGCAAGCTCATCGTCTTCGAGCACGAAAGCGCCATGGGCAACGCGCCCGCGCATGTGCTGTTCGATGCCGTGAAGGTCGAGCGCTCGCAGCCCGAAGCGGACGCCGCCGCACCGCGCCGTTTCGCGGACTACCGCGTCAGCATCGACCATGCCGCCATTCCTGCGGGCGTGTCGGTCCGCGAACGCCTCTGACCCCAAGGCCGCCAGGAACCGGAGCAGACGCCATGGATGGGGACGAGGACTATCTGCCCCTTTCGGCCCTGCAGCACTACCTCTACTGCCCGCGCCAATGCGCGCTCATCCATGTGGAGCAGCAGTGGGCCGAAAGCCGTCACACGGCCGAGGGCCGGGTACTGCACGAACAGGCCGACAAGCCGCGCGGCGAACGCCGCCGCGGCGTGCGCACCATCACGGCGCTGCCCCTGGCACATGCCGGCCTGCGCCTCGGCGGCATTGCCGACGTGGTGGAGCTGCATGATGGGCCCGACGGTGAACAAGCCTTCCCGGTCGAATACAAGCGCGGCCGGCCCAAGGCCCACCGGGCGGACGAGGTGCAGCTGTGCAGCCAGGCCCTCTGCCTGGAAGACATGCTGGACCAGCCCGTGCCGCAAGGCGCACTCTTCTACGGCGCCACCCGCCGCCGCACCGACGTGGTGTTCGACGCCGAACTGCGCCGCCTGACGCTGGACACCATCGCCGCCACCCGGGCCATGCTGGATGCCGGCATCACCCCGACGGCCGAATACAGCGCCCGGCGCTGCGACGCCTGCTCGCTCATCGATCTATGCCAGCCCCGGCTGCTGCAGCGCCGCACCGGCGTCAATGCCTGGCTGGCGCGGCAGCTCAAGAGCGATCGCAACGACAACGGCAACCATGAAGGCGGCGAGGAGCGCGGCACATGCGACGGCAACTGAACACGCTCTACGTCACCACCGAGGGCGCCTGGCTGCACAAGGACGGCGCCAATATCGTCATGGAGGTCGAGCAGCAGGTGCGCGCCCGTCTGCCCGTCCACATGCTGGAAAGCCTGGTGTGCTTCGGCAGGGTGCTGGTGTCGCCGCCGCTGCTGGGCTACTGCGCGGAGCAAGGCATCACCACCTGCTTTCTCACGCCGAACGGCAAGTTCCTGGCCCGCGTGGAAGGCCCTGTCTCCGGCAACGTGCTGCTGCGCCGGCAGCAGTACCGTGCCAGCGACGACCCGGCCCGGTGCTCTGCCATCGTCTGCAACCTGCTGCAGGGCAAGCTGCACAACCAGCGCGCCGTGCTGGGCCGGGCGCTGCGCGATCACGGCGGCAAGCTGGAGGCCGAGAACGAAGCCGCGCTGCAGCACGCCCACACCCGGCTGGAACGCATCGCGCGCCAGCTGTCGCCCGAGCAGTCCGTGGATCTGCTGCGCGGCTACGAAGGCGAAGCGGCTCAGGCGTACTTCGGCGTCTTCGACCATCTGGTGCGCGCGCAGGAGCCCGCCATGCGCTTCACCGGCCGCAGCCGCAGGCCGCCACTCGATGCCGTCAACGCACTGCTATCGTTTCTGTACACCCTGGTCACGCACGACTGCCGCTCCGCGCTGGAAAGCGTGGGGCTGGACCCCGCTGTGGGTTTTCTGCACCGCGACCGCCCCGGCCGGCCCAGCCTGGCGCTGGACCTGCTGGAAGAATTCCGCCCCCTGATGGCCGACCGCCTGGCCCTGTCGCTCATCAACCTGAGGCAGATCGGCGAACGCGATTTCCAGACCCTGGACAACGGCGCCGTGCTGCTGCGCGAGGAATCCCGCAAGACCGTCCTCACCGCGTACCAGGAGCGCAAGCGCGAAGAGCTGCGGCACGTGTTCCTGGAAGAAAAAGCGCCCATCGGCCTGTTCCCGTTCATCCAGGCCCAACTGCTCGCTCGCCATCTGCGCGGCGACCTGGACGCCTACCCACCGTTCCTCTGGAAGTAGCAAGAAGAAGGAAAGCGACGCGCCATGATGGTCCTGGTGAGCTACGACGTCCGATCGCAAGACAAAGCCGGTGCCCGCCGCCTGCGCCAGATCGCCAAGGCCTGCCTGGACTTCGGCCAGCGCGTACAGTTCTCCGTCTTCGAGATCGAGGTGGATACTGCCCAGTGGGTCGCGCTGAAAGCCCGCCTGACCCAGATCATCGACCCCAGCCAGGACAGCCTGCGCTTCTACTATTTGGGCCAGCACTGGCAAAGCAAAGTCGAGCACGTCGGCGCCAAGCCGGTGCTGGACCTCAACGGCCCGCTGGTTCTCTGACAACCTATCCCCAGCGCCTGCGAACCGGAAGCGACTGCCGCCTTCCAGGCGCGGTTCGCAGAGCGGTAACTCCTTGATTTCCCGAAGAATCTCGATCGACAGCGCCGGCCTTCGCCGAAAGCAGAGGCAAGGTCGCTCCGGTTCGCTGAAAAGCGGGGATTTAGCGAATGAACGCGGGCAGTTATAAAGACGCGGGTCGCGCCCCGTGCGGGCGCGTGGGTTGAAACCGACCGGGATGCGTCAGCACGGCGGCCGGCGCATACGGTCGCGCCCCGTGCGGGCGCGTGGGTTGAAACTTGGTTGGAGAGCCAGCGGCCTTCGCCCCTGCACCGGTCGCGCCCCGTGCGGGCGCGTGGGTTGAAACGATCCTGTCTGGCGCAACGATCCCGCGGCAGTGGGTCGCGCCCCGTGCGGGCGCGTGGGTTGAAACGTTCGGGCAGCCCAACCCGGCCAGCAGCGTGCGCGGGTCGCGCCCCGTGCGGGCGCGTGGGTTGAAACGGACAA